>NZ_RQIV01000009.1:0-272970 GCF_003977705.1 Verrucosispora sp. FIM060022 | reverse complement strand
GCCGACGATGGACCATGCGCTGGAAAGCACCCCTGAACGCCTTCCAGATCGCCTTCGAAGGCCGACTCACCCCGGCCAACAACTGACCACCTCAACAACCAAGATCAGCCGTTAACTTGACACTCCCGGGCGGGGGCGGGGGGGGTGGGGCGGGTAGGGGTGGGTGGGTAGGGGTGGGGATAGGGAGGAGGGCGCGGGTATGTACCTACGGGTGGGCTGGGGAAGGTTCGTTCTCGGGACGGAGGGCGGGGGCAGGTCCTGGCCCTAGCGTTGACGCCAAGAGCGGCGGATCGCCGCAGAGGGGACTACCACGATGAGTCGCAAGCTTGTACGGCCCCGGCAGGGGCGCATGTTCGCCGGTGTCTGCGCCGGCCTGGCCCAGCGTTTCGGCATGTCGGCCGGGATGGTCCGGCTGCTGTTCCTGCTGTCGCTGCTGCTGCCCGGCACCCAGGTGATCATCTACCTGGCACTGTGGATCATCATGCCCAACGAGGACCGCTACCTCGCAACCGCCCGCTGACCTCCCCCACGCCGGGCTCTCGCCCCCCCCTGGGCACCCCCACGCGGGGCACCCCGCACGCGAGGCGCCAGGCAACTTCGGGGAAAGTGCTGCCAAACGGGGGCCGGAGGCAGCAACTTCCCCGAAGTTGCCCCACCGACCGGATGGGCCGGGCGGTGGGGCAGCGGTCAGGGGGCTACGTAGGTGACGGTGACGTGCTCGAAGCCGAGGGAAGCGAGCAGGCCGACCAGCATCTTGCGGGTGTTCTCCTCTGCCCGGGCAATTAACCCGCTGTCCCGTGCCGCAGCGGTGATCCGGTCCTCGGCGAGCTGGTAGACCTGCTGCTGCCGGTTCGGGTCACCGCCGATCAGGTCACCGACCCGGTTGAGCAGGCCCCGCTCCTCCGCGAAGACGTAGCTCTTGTCCAGGTCGAGGTTGGTCTCGGCGAGCTGCGGGGCCGGCAGCTTGATCTCGACGGACTTGCCGTCGGCCGACTGCACGATCGCCCCCTCGGTGAGGGTGCCGAAGTCGACGTACGCCTCGACGCTGCCTGATCCGACGAAGAGCGTGCGCTGGTTGAGCAGCCAGTCCGGCACGCTCCGGCGGTCGTTCTGCAGGTCGACGACGACCTGGAAGTTGCCCTCGGCGGCCACGTAACGGCTGAGATCCTGCATCGACTCCAGCAGCGCCGGCTGACTGCGGTCGGTCTGCTCCTTGCTGAAGGGATTGCGGAACTCGGGCAGGATCCCGGTGGTCTGCACGCCGAGCAGCACCACCACGGCGAGTGCGGCCGCGCCGAGCACCCAGAGCAGGGCCCGTGCGGCACCGCCGCCCGATGGCGGCGGGGGCGGAACATCGGACCGGTCGTCCGGGTGCAGGTCAGTGTCGGGGAACCTGCTGGTGGGCTCGTTGATGTCGCCGTCGCGTGCCATCGCCCTCACCGTCCTTGTCAGACGCGTTGTCTGTGATGACGGTAAGCCCCCTGTACGACAGCCGCTCGCCGAGTCACCCGATCGCGTGTCTGCGCAGGTCAGACCGCATGAACGTCTACTTGCCCGACGCTATGGGACCGACCGGTCACTCCACCGACTCGGCCAGCACGAACACCCGGGCGTGGATCTGGTTGCGCTGCTGCAACGCGGCGCGCAGCGCGCGGTGCAGGCCGTCCTCCAGGTAGAGACCACCGTTCCACTGCACCACGTGCGGGAACAGGTCACCGTAGAAGGTCGAGTCCTCGGCGAGGAGCTTGTCCAGCGCCAACTCGCGCTTGGTGGTGATGAGCTGGTCGAGGCGCAGCGGGCGGGGCGGGATCTCGGCCCATTGCTTGAGTGTCAGGTTGTGTTCCGGGTAGGGCCGCCCGTCCCGGACCGCTCTGAAGATCACGACGGCACGCTCCCCTCCCCCTGCCCGGGTCGTACCACGACGCCGACGCGGGTCGCGGCACGGTGCCGCGCCCCGCGGCACCGATGTCGGTGCCAGCGTAGCGGCCCCCCGCACCTCACGTTCTGCTCCCTGGTGCCAGTTTCGCTACCGGTAGTCCGGTTCTCAACAGGACGAAACCACCCGTTCGGGTCAGCTCCACCGTCCTCGGCGGACCACTTCGTCCACCGGACGACGCCCTCGACGCAGTGAGGGTGACCGATGGTCGGGTGCGCGATAACCGACAGTGACAGCCCCGATCGGGTGGTACTCCTCCGGCACACCGAACGCCTCCCGGTAGGGCTCCAGCCGCTGCGGCGGAATCCCGAAGAAGCAGGAACCCAGTCCCTCGTCGACCGCCGTCAGCATCATCAGCAGAGCGGCGAAACCGGTGTCGATGTACCAGTACGGCACCGGCCAACGGTCCGTCGAGCGGTCCGCCCAGCCCTTGTCCGCTTCGGCGTACCGGTCGAGGTAGACCGAGCGGTTGGCGTGCGGCACCACGATCAGCGGAGCGCGGCGCATCCCGGCCAGCCACCGGCCCGTACCGCCGCCCTCCGGGGTGGCGGCTGCCCAGAACCGCTCCCGGTCCGCCGGTTCCTCCAGCACCAGGAACCCCCAGCCCTGGGAGAACCCGGCGGACGGGGCCCGCACCGCGTGGTCCAGCAACCGTTCCACGACTTCCGGCGGGACCGGGCGGTCCGGGTCGTAGTTACGCACCATCCGGCGTCGCCGGACGACGTCCGCGAACTCCACCTGTCTCTCCTCGATGCTGGGCCGGGGCGGCCGACGCCGGGCGGTCGGCCGACGTCCGTTCAGACTCCGGGCCGGATTCCCCAGGCACCCCGCCAGGTCTCGCCGGGTGCCAGGACGATCAGATCCCGACCGGACCGGAACGCGTCCGGCGGGCAGGTCATCGGCTCCACCGCCACCGACCGCCGGAACCGCTCACCGGTCAGTGTGTCGCCCGTGTAGACCTGCCACCAGCCGAACTGGGCGTCCGCCCAGATGCTCAGCCCGCTGGACCCGTCCGGGCCGCGCAGCGTCACCGCCGAACCGTCGTCGTCGCGGGTCACTTCCCCGAAGGCGAGGTCCAGCACCGCATCGCCGATGCGCCGCGGCTCGGTGTAGTCGTACTCGGTGCCGGCCACCGGGGTCACGCCGACCGGCAGCAACCGCCCGTCCACCAGCATCCGGCTCCGCCCGGGCACCTGCAACGCGATCTCCTCCACCGGTACGCCGGGCAGGCGCAGGTACGGATGCACCGAGAAGCCGAACGGCACCGGCTCGACCCCGATGTTGGTCACCTCGTGCTCGCCGCGCAGCCCGTCGGCCCCGACGCTCCAGCGGGTACGCAGACGCAGCGGCCACGGGTATCCCGGCTGCGGCGGCAGGTCGAAGCCGATCGTGACCTCGTCCGGCTGCTGCTCGATCAGGTGCCAGGACGACCAGTTGACCAGGCCGTGGAGGGCGGTGTTCCGCTCCGGCTCGGTGATGTTGAGCTGCAACGACCGCCCGTCGAAGGTGTAGACCCCGTCCCGGATCCGGTTGGGCCAGGGCGCGAGCACCTGACCGGCCGAACCGGGGCAGATCTCGTCGGTGGCGTACCCGTCGACGTACTCGACGCCGTCCTGGCGGTAGGTGCGCAGCCCGCCACCCACCTCGACGATGACCGCCTCGTGACCGGCGGCGGCAATGGTCCACTGTGCCCCGGAGAGGGGACGCGGCTCACGGCTATCCATGTCGCCAGACCCTAGCTTCCAGGTCGGCTCTGCGCTCACTGCGGTCGGCGGTCACCGGTCTGGAGCGCCGCCCGGTAGCGGGTCAGCGCCGGGAACGCCACGGCGAGCAGCACCGCCAACACCGCCGCCGCCAGACCACCGCCCACCCAGGCCACGCCGCTGCCGAAACCGGCCGCCATGGCTCCCGCCCGCAGGTCACCCAGGCGCGGGCCGCCGGCCACCACGACGGTGTTGACCCCTTGCAGCCGTCCACGCATCCGGTCCGGGGCGTACACGATCAGCATCGACTGCCGTACCACCGAACTGACCAGGTCGGCCGCGCCGGCCAGCACCAGCAGCGCGACGACCAGCCAGAGCTGGCGGGCCAGCCCGGCCAACGCCACCGCGACGCCCCAGCCGACGACCGCCAGCACCAGCACCAGCCCCTGCCGGCGGACCCGGCCGATCCAGCCGGAGAACAGGCCGGCGAGCAGCGACCCGATGGCGATCGAGCTGTACAGCCAGCCCACCGCCGCGCCGCCACCGAAGCGCTCGGTCGCCACCTCGGGAAAGAGCGCCCGGGGAAAGGCGAACACCATCGCGATCAGGTCGATCGCGAAGGAGAGCAGCAGCACCGGCGCGCCGGCCAGGTAGCGGAAGCCGTCGACGATGCTGCGCAGCCCGGCCTGCCGGGGCGCACCGTCCGGGTCCGGCTCGGGTGGCATCGCGGGCAGTCGCAGCGCCGCCCAGACCAGCGCGACGAGCAGCGTGGCGTCCAGGCCGTACGCGACGGGCAGCGCGATCCCGAGCTCGAAGACGGCGAGGATCAGACCCGCGGCCAGCGGGCCGAGCACCGAGGTGGCCATCGCCGTGGTGAAGTTCAGCGTGGTGGCGGCGGGCACCAGCTCGACCGGTACCAGCCGGCCGACCAGCGCGGCGCGGGCCGGACTGGCGATCGCGAACGACACCGAACTCAACGCCACAAGCGCCAGCAGCAGCATCGGACTGCCGACGTCCAGCAGGGCCTGCGCCAGCAACCCCAGGACGGACACCCAGAGCAGCACCGAGCCACCCAGCAGCACCCGACGCCGGTCGAGGGCGTCGGCCACCGCGCCGCCCCACAACCCGAAGACCAGCAACGGTACGAAGGCAGCCACGCCGAGCAGCCCGACCCAGAGCGAGTCCTCGGTCAACGCGTACATCTCCACCGGTACGGCGACCGCGGTGAACTGGAACCCGAACATCGCGATGGCGTTGCCGACCCACAGCCGCCGGTACGCCGGCACCCGCAGTGGGCGCAGGTCGATCGCCCAGCGGCGCTGCTCACGCTGCCGGGAGGTGTCTTTCGAGGTCACGGGGCCAGCCGCTCCACGACCCAGTCGCTGTCGGTACGGCGGAACCGCAGCCGGTCGTGCAGCCGACTGGCCCGCCCCTGCCAGAACTCCACCGAGTCGGGGCGTACCCGCAGGCCACCCCAGTGCTCCGGGGCGGGGATCGGCGCCACCTCGGCGAAGCGCTGCGCCGCCGCCCGGTAGGAGTCGTCGAGCGCGGCCCGGTCCGGCAGCACCGACGACTGGGTGCTGGCCCACGCGCCGAGCTGCGAGCCGCGCGGCCGGCTGGCGAAGTACTCCTCGGTCGTGGCCCGGTCGATCCGCTCCACCGACCCGGTCACGATCACCTGCCGCTGCATCGGAAACCAGGGAAACACCAGGCTGGCGTACGCGTTGACAGCCACCTCGGCGCCCTTGCGGGACCGGTAGTTGGTAAAGAAGACGAAGCCCTGCTGGTCGTACCCCTTGAGCAGCACGGTGCGGGCGCTCGGCCGACCGGCGGCGTCGGCGGTGCCCACCACCATGGCGTTCGGCTCCGGCAGCCCGGCGGCCACCGCCTCGGCGAACCAGCGATCGAACTGGGTGCACCAGTCACCGGCCAGGTCGGCTTCGAGCAGCCCCGATCCGGCGTCGTACTCGTGGCGCATGCCCGATGGCGGTGGTGTGTCCCCCGTCACGTGTCCTCCCCTGTCCGTCCGGCGGATCCGCCCCCGACCAGCCCGTACGGTCAAGTCTCGCCGAACCGACGACGGGCGGCTCATCCGGGGATGTCGTGTGCAGCACATCGACAGTGGGTCGCACACCCGGTTACCAGCAGGCAAGATGTCACGAACACATCCGGAGAGGGTCGCCTAGGGCGCTCACCCGGCCGGGGCCGGGCACCGAGCCTGGGCGGGCGCACCGACCACACACCAGGAGTAGTGAGATGGCCGATTTCAAACCCGGACTCGAAGGCGTCGTAGCGTTCGAAACCCAGATCGCCGAACCTGACCGTGAGGGCGGCGCGCTGCGCTATCGCGGGGTCGACATCGAGGATCTGATCGGCCAGGTCTCCTTCGGCAACGTCTGGGCCCTGCTGGTCGACGGCCGGTTCGGGCCCGGCCTGCCGCCGGCCGAGCCGTTCCCGGTGCCGGTGCACTCCGGCGACATCCGGGTCGACGTGCAGTCCGCCGTGGCGATGCTCGCCCCGTACTGGGGTCTGCAGCAGATGCTCGACATCTCCGACGAGCAGGCCCGCGAGGACCTCGCCCGGGTTTCGGTCACCGCGCTGTCCTTCGTCGCCCAGTCCGCTCGGGGTCTCGGCCTGCCCGCAGTGCCGCAGAAGGAGATCGACAAGGCCTCGACGGTGGTCGAGCGCTTCATGAAGCGGTGGCGTGGCGAGCCCGACCCCCGCCACGTCAAGGCCGTCGACGCGTACTTCATCTCGGCCGCCGAGCACGGCCTGAACGCCTCCACCTTCACCGCCCGGATCGTCGCCTCCACCGGCGCGGACGCCGCCGCCTGCATCTCCTCGGGCATCGGCGCGCTCTCCGGCCCGTTGCACGGCGGCGCGCCGTCGCGGGTGCTCAGCATGCTGGAGGCGGTCGAGCGCAGCGGTGACGCCGAGAGCTACGTCAAGGGCGTCCTCGACCGGGGCGAGCGGCTGATGGGCTTCGGCCACCGGGTGTACCGGGCCGAGGACCCGCGCGCCCGGGTGCTGCGCCGTACCGCCAAGGATCTGGGTGCCCCCCGGTTCGAGGTCGCCGAGGCGCTGGAGAAGGCGGCGCTGACCGAGTTGCAGGCCCGCCGGCCGGACCGGGTACTCGCCACGAACGTCGAGTTCTGGTCCGCGGTCGTCCTCGACTTCGCCGAGGTACCGGCCCACATGTTCACCTCCATGTTCACCTGCGCCCGGATGGGCGGTTGGAGCGCGCACATCCTGGAGCAGAAGAAGCTCCAGCGCCTGGTCCGCCCCTCCGCCCGCTACGTCGGGCCGGGCCCACGCAAGCCGCACGAGGTCGACGGCTGGGACGCCGTCCCCCACGGCGTCTGAGGTGTAAGGAAGGGCCCCTTCTTAACGTTTCCGGTAGAGGAGGGGCCCCCTCTTAACACCCCGTTTCCGGCTTGTGGCGCCGCAGCGGCCGTCCGGGTCGTGGGCGGGCGGATCGTCGGCGTACGCCCGTGGCCGACACCGATGTGGGCCAGGCCACGGGCTGTGGCGGACGACTCACGGTTCGGGGTGAGACGAGCGCCCGGACGGGTACCGGCGGGTGCGAGGATGAAGGCGGCAGTGCCGCCGGAGGGTGTGATCACGCACCCACACGCGCACGCCGATCGGTCCACTCCCACCTGCTCACCCGGGCCCCGACCCATGCGGAAGGATCTTGAAAACCGTGGCTGACGCTCCGACCATCCGGATTCCCGACGAGATCAAGCCCGCCGACGGCCGATTCGGCTGCGGGCCGTCCAAGGTCCGTCCGGCGGCGGTCTCCGCGCTCGCCGAGGTGGCCACCAGCTACCTGGGCACCTCGCACCGGCAGAAGACCGTCCGCGACCAGGTGGCCCGGCTGCGCTCCGGAATCGCCGAGTTCTTCTCCCTGCCCGAGGGCTACGAGGTGATCATCGGCAACGGGGGTACCACCGCGTTCTGGGAGGTGGCGACCTTCGGCCTGATCCGCGACCGGGCACAGTTCGCCAACTTCGGCGAGTTCGGCGCAAAGTTCGCCAAGGCCGTCAAGGACGCCCCGTTCCTCGGTGAGCCCACGATCCGCAAGTCGGACGCGGGCAGCGCACCGACCCTGGTCGCCGAGGCCGGCGTGGACGTCTACGCCACCCCGCACAACGAGACCTCGACCGGTGTCGCGGTGCCGATCAACCGGGTGGCCGGTGCCGACCCGGGCTCGCTGCTGCTGGTCGACGCCACCTCCGGCGCCGGTGGCCTGGAGGTCAACGTCGGCGAGACCGACGTCTACTACTTCGCGCCGCAGAAATGCCTCGGCTCCGACGGTGGCCTGTGGCTGGCCCTGATGTCGCCGGCCGCACTGGAGCGGGCCGCCGAGGTCAAGGCCTCCGGCCGGTACATCCCCGCGTTCCTGGACCTGGTCACCGCGATCGACAACTCGCGGCTGGAGCAGACCTACAACACGCCGGCGCTGGCCACCATCTTCCTGGCCGCCGAGCAGACCGACTGGATGAACTCCCAGGGTGGGCTGGCCTGGGCGGCCAAGCGCACGGCCGAGAGCGCCGGCATCGTGTACGGCTGGGCCGAGCGCTCCGCCGTCGCCACCCCGTTCGTCGCCGACCCGGCGCTGCGCTCCAACGTGGTCGCCACCATCGACTTCGCCGACGGGGTGGACGCCACCGCGATCGCCAAGGCGCTGCGCGCCAACGGCATCGTGGACACCGAGCCGTACCGCAAGCTGGGCCGCAACCAGCTGCGCATCGCGCTCTTCCCGGCCGTCGAGCCGGCCGACGTGGAGGCGCTGACCGCGTCCATCGACTACGTGGTCGAGCGGCTCTGACCCGACGTTGAGCCGATGGGCCCGGTCGACTCCGTGGGGTCGCCGGGCCCATTACGCTGAGCGGACCGGCCGGGCTGCGGCAGTGCCGTGCACTGTCGTACCGTTGCTGTCGGCGGCCGGCAACTGACCGGCCACACAGCTCTCACCAGCACCGAAGAAGGCTGCTCAGCACGAGTTGCCCGGGCGTGGCGTCTCCCACCTGGACCCGGATGGGCGTACCGTGGTCCTCAACGCCCCGGGTGGCCGGCTCGTGGCGTACGGCCAGCGAAGCGGGACGGAGGCAACGCGATGCGCCCAGTACGCTTCGTCGCCCTCTCCGAGGACGGCCAGGCCCTGGTGCTCGCCGACGAGGTCGGGCGACTGCTCGCCCTGCCCATCGACGAGCGCGTCGCCGGAGTGCTGCACGCCGAGCCGGGTGCACCGACGCTCGCGGTGGCACCGACCACCGCCGACCCGGTGCCGTCGCTGTCCCCTCGGGACATTCAGGCCCGGATCCGTTCCGGCGAGTCCGCTGAGGACGTCGCCCGCATCGCGGGGGTACCGGTCGACCGGGTGCTCCGTTACGCCGGCCCGGTGCTCCAGGAGCGGGCGATGCTCGCCCAGCACGCTCGGCGTACCCGGCTCAAGGGTGCCGAGAAGCCGACCCCACTGGCCGAGGTGGTCAACGGACGACTCGCCCAGCACGGCATCGACACCGAGAAGATCTCCTGGGACGCGTGGCGGCGCGACGACGGCACCTGGCGGATCGTCGCCACCTGGCCGTCCGGCAAGGCCACCGCGCAGGCGGTCTGGGATCTGGACAAGACCCGTCAGTCGGTGACGCCGCACGACGACATGGCGCAGTACCTCTGCGCCGAACGCCCCACGCCCATTCTCGGCCAGGAGCCGGCACCGGAGCGGGGCGGCCACGCGCTGCCCGGTCCGTCGCGCGGCGAGCCGAGTCGGGGTGGCCACGGGCTGCCGACGCCGGCCGAGTCGGGCCGTACCGGCCGTGACCCGATCCGGGCCGGCCGGGACGCCCTGCTCGCCTCACTCGATCGGCCGCTCGGCTCCACGTCGGGCCGTGGTCTCGAACCGCGGACCCCGGCCGCACTTGCCGGATCGCCGGATTCGCCCCGGCAGCGGGCGGTCTCCGGCGGCGCTGCGGCGCTGCTCGGCGGTGGTCAGGGCTCGGCCTTCGACGACGACGCGGACGCGCCGAAGGAGGTGCCGGCCGTACCGTCGCTGGCTGTGCTGCGCCCTCGCCGTACCAACACGCCGGCCGCGGCCGCCGCCGACTCCACCGAGCCCGGCAGCAAGCCCCGCAAGCGACTGCCCAGCTGGGACGACGTCCTCTTCGGCACCGGCCCCGCCGCCCGCGAATCCTCCTAACCCCCGCACCCACCACACCCCGCACCCCGCACCCCCTGCCCCGCGCGGCCCCGCCCTTGCGGCAATACCCGGCATTTCTGCGACCAAAAGTGCAAGATCGGCGCAGGGTGTGGGGGGTGTGGGGGTGGGGTTTAGAGGGGGTAGGTGGTGAGGGGGTGGTGGGTGGGTGGGGGGCCGGGGTGGGTGTGGACCAGTACCAGTTCGGTGGCGGGCCAGGGTGGGCCGAGGTAGTTGTCGAGTACGGCCAGGTCGGCTTCGACGTTGTGGGGTGGCATCCGGTCGCCGGGGCGGGCGATGGTCAGGTGCGGGCGGAACGGCTTGTCGTCGCTGGGCACCCCGATCGCGGCCAGTCCGCCGCGGACCTCTCCGGCCAACGCTGCCAGACGATCGACGTCGCCGTGCACGTCGACCCAGAGTACGGTGCTGCGGCCCGGCCCGAATCGGCCGCCGCCACCCAGCCGCAGCATGGGCGGCGGACCGCCACCGGCCGTGGCAACGGCGAGCCGTAGGGCCTGCTGCACGGCGGTCAGCCGGGTGGGATCGACCTCGCCGAGAAAGGCGAGCGTGAGGTGGGCCTTACCGGGGTCGACCAGCCGTACGTTCGTTCCGGCGGCTGCCGCCGCGCTGAGCCGCAGCCCGGCGACCTCGCTGAACAGGTGCCCGATCGCTTCGGCAGGCGGATAGACCGCGATGAAGAGTCGCACCGACGCAGGATGTCAGCTAGGACCGGAACGCAACGACCGACCGCAGCGGCGTCGGCGAACATCGGCCGACGCGAGCACACACCCGCAGCCGTTCAGGAGTGGCGCTGGTGTTGGCCGGGTCGGGTGGCCGGCAGGCGCAGGCCGGCGGCGTCCAGTTCGCCTTCGATCCGGACCCGTTCGATCTGCTGGTCGATGCCGGTCAACTCGGCCAGGTGTTCGGTGATGCCCAGCGCCCGGCACGCCAACCGGAGTCGGTCGTCGTACGCGTCGAGGACGCTGCTGTGCCACACCACTGCCGCACCACCGACCCGGTCCCGACGCAGGCAGCGCAGGTCCGCCGCGAGTTGCTCCAACGGACGCCGGTCGGGCCGGTCGAGGGCGTCGAGGGCGTCCGGGTCGGCGAGATCCTCGACGGCCACCGCCTGATTCAGCCGGGTGATCAGGCGCCGTTCCCGTCCCCGTTCCCGCCATTCGGCGAAGCGGCAGGTGACGCGGTCGAGGACCTCGTCGGCACAGAGCACGAGGGCGATCAGCGCCGGTACGCAGACCACGGCGGCCAGCGCCAGGGACAGCAGCAGCAAGCGCAGGAACTCCACCCAACGAAGCTATGCCGTTGCGGAGCGTCATGCTGCTGATTTTCGGTTTCTGACCGTCCCGGCGCGGACCGCCTCGGCCGTGGTGACCCGCTCAGGCCTCGGTGACGTAGAAGCGGGGCATCGGCAGGACCCGGAACCGTACCCGGGCACCGTCGCGGCGCAGCTGCCAGGCGAGCGCGAGCAGGGCGGTGGCGAGGGAGACCAGGCCGCCTGCCCAGATGCTGACGCCGGCACCGAAGGTCTCCGCGACCCAACCCACCAGCGGCGCGCCGATCGGGTTGGTGCCCAGGAACACCAGCACCCACAGCGCCATCACCCGGCCGCGGAACGCGGCGTCGGTGCCGAGCTGGACCCGCTGGTTGGCAGCCTGGGCGAAGTAGACCATGAAGAAGCCGGTCGGCGGCAGCAGCGCCACGACCGTCCAGTAGGTCGGCGCGAGCCCGACGAGGGTGCCGAAGACGGCGCAGGCGATCGCGGCGCCGAGCACCAACCAGACGGACGGGCGGCTACGTCGGCCCGTACCGGCCAGCGCACCGGCCAGCGCACCGACCGCGAGGGTGGTGCTGAACAGGCCGAACGAGGCCGCGCCGGTGTTGAACACGGTCTTCGCCAGCGCCGCCAGGGTGAGCTGGAAGTTGAACAGCGCCATCCCGATCACCGACATCACCACCATCGGCAGCAGCAGGTCGGGGCGTCGGCCCACGTACCGCAGCCCGTCCATCACGGTGGCGGCGGCCCGTTCCTCACGCGGGGGCAGCGGAGGGCGGTACAGCTCGGACGACCGCATCTGGATCACTGTGACCAGGGGTGCGATCGAGCTGAGCGCGGTGACCATGAAGACCGGCCCGACGTCGAACGCCGCGATGGCCAGGCCGGCGACGGCCGGTCCGACGATCCGGGCGGAGTTGAAGACGGCCGCGTTGAGCGAGAGCGCGTTGGGCAGCAGCCGGGTGCCGACCAGTTCGGAGACGAACGCCTGCCGGACCGGGGTTTCCACCGCATTGGCCACGCCGAGCAGGGCGGCGAAGACGAAGACGTGCCAGAGCTGCACCAGGCCGGTGACGACAAGCACGCTCATCGCCAGCGACAGCACCGTCCAGAAGGCGTTGGCGACGAAGAGGAGCATCCGCTTGTCGTACCGGTCGGCGAGCCGGCCGGAGATCAGCGTGAGCAGCAGTACGGGGGTGAACTGAAGCGCGACCACCACACCGAGCGCGGTGGCCGAGTCGTCGGAAAGCTCGAGGACCAGCCAGTCCTGGGCGATGAACATCATCCAGACGCCGATCAGTTTGACCAGTTGCCCGGATGCGAAAAGCCGGTAGTTGCGGACCTGTAAGGACTGGAACATCGTGCTCAACCGTGCCTGCACTCTCGGTGCGCCTCCTCGCGGTGGTACGCGTCGTCGACAACGGACGGCGCGGCGCGAAGCACACTCGGGTGTGCGGCGTCAGGCGCGGGAGATCTGCTGGAGAATCTCTGCGGCGTGTTGCAGAGTCTCCCGGTCGGCATCGCTCAGCTCGGTCAGGCGGCGGGCCAGCCATTCATCTCGGACCCGCTCGAACTGGTCGAGCACGGCCTGGCCCCCCGCGGTCACCGCGAGGATCACCTGCCGGCCGTCGGTCGGGTGGGGGGTGCGCTGCACGAGGCCGCGCTCCTCCAGCTTCGCGACGATCTTGGTCATCGTCGGTGGCTGCACCCGTTCGACGTCGGCGAGTTCCCGCGGCGTGAGCGCTCCACCCAGCCGGATGCTGGTGAGCGCGGACAACTGGGTGACCGTCAGGTCACCCACCGGCCGGGCCTGGCGGACCCGCCGGTTGAGCCGGGTGATCGCATCACGCAGCTGATGGGCCAGCTGCGCCGGTGGCATGCTCTGCGCCGTCACCGTCCGCTCCGTCACGATAGTTAGCCTAACTAATGAGCTCGCCGGACCGCAGCGAATATGACCACCCTCACCCGACTCGGGCCAGGTGTGAGCGGATCACACCTGGCCCGGGTGCGGAACGTCAGAACACCAGCGCCTCGATGGGACCGCGCAGGAAGTACACCACGAACAGTGCCGCCACTGCGTACAGCAACGGATGGACCTCACGGGCCTTGCCCTTGGCCAGCTTGATCACCACGTAGGTGATCAGGCCGGCACCGATGCCGTTGGAGATCGAGTAGGTGAACGGCATCAACACGATGGTGAGGAACGCCGGAATGGCGATCTCGTAGTCGGACCAGTCGATGGTCCGTACCGCGGTCATCATCAGGAAGCCGACCACCACCAGCGCGACGGACGCCGCCTCGAACGGCACGACCACCACCAGCGGGGCCAGGAACATGGCCAGCAGGAACAGCGCGCCGGTGACCAGGTTCGCCACGCCGGTGCGGGCGCCCTCCGCGACACCGGCGGCACTTTCGATGTACGCGGTGTTGCTGGAGACGCTTGCCGCACCGCCGGCCGCCGCGCCGATCGAGTCGACAAGCAGGATCTCCTTCGCTCGCGGCGGGGTGCCCTGCTCGTCGAGCATGCTGCCTTCCTGCCCGACCGCGACCATCGTGCCCATGGTGTCGAAGAAGTCGGTGACCAGCAGGGTGAAGATGAACATCAGCACGACCAGCCAGCCGGCCCGCTCCCACGAGCCGAGCACGTTGAACTGACCGAGCAGCGACAGATCCGGCAGGTCGACGGGGTTGCTGGGCAGGGTCGGGACGTTCAGCGACCAACCCTTCGGGTTCGGCACGCCGTTGACGAAGGACGGGCCGACGTTGCCGAGCGCCTCGACCACCATGGCCAACGCCGTCGAGGCGAAGATGCCGATCAGGATCGCGCCCTTGACCCGGCGTACCACAAGCACCAGGGTCAGCAGCAGACCCAGCACGAAGACAAGCGTCGGCCAGCTGGCCAGCTTGCCGCCGATGCCCAGACCGAGCGGCACGGTGCTGTTCGCCGCGTCCGGGATGCGGCGGACGAAACCGGCGTCGACCAGACCGATAATGGTCAGGAACAGGCCGATGCCGACACCGATGGCCGTCTTCATCTGGGTCGGCACCGAGCGGAACACGGCGGTACGCAGGCCGGTCAGCACCAGCACCGCGATGATCACACCCTCGATCACCACCAGGCCCATGGCGTCGGCCCAGGTCATCTGCGGCGCGATCTCGTACGCCACCAGGGCGTTGACGCCGAGGCCGGCGGCGACGGCCAGCGGGAACCGGCCGACCACGCCCATCAGGATGGTCATCAGGCCGGCGACCAGCGCGGTGGCCGCGGCGATCGCCGGAATCGCGAGGGCCTTGCCGTCACCGTCGACGGCACCACCGAGGATGAGCGGGTTGAGCACCACGATGTACGCCATCGTGAAGAAGGTGGCCAGACCACCCCGTAGCTCGCGGGTCATCGTCGAGCCACGGGCAGTGACCTCGAAGTACCGATCGAAGCGGTTGACCGGCCGACTGGGGTCGGGCGGTGTGTTGTCGAGCGGCGCTACTGACATCAGGAAACCTCACAGCGAATGATCAGGTCGACGCGCGCATCGTCCCAGATGGCAGGCGGTCGGCGGAAGTTCGGTCGCGTACTCTGAGCAGGTGCCGAAGCAGCAGCCGCGACCTGAGCCACTCGATCCGCCGATGGTGCCGTTCGCGCTGGCCGGCATTGTCGCGTGGGCGGTGGCCGGGCTGGTGCTGCTCCTCTTCCGGGACCGGCTGGCCGCGAGCGGGCACGAGGACTGGCTCTGGATCTGCCTTGCCGGGTTTCTGTGGGGCTTCCCCGGTCTGGCCGTGATGATGCGGCACGACGCCCACCGACGCCGCCGCCGGGCCGCCAACTGACCACCACCCCGGCCGGAGGGCCGACCGAGGTTGATCAGGAGTGGCCGTACGGCTCCGCAGGCTCGCCCGACTCGACCGACCCCGGTGCCCGGGATACCGACATCGGCTCCACCGCACTGTCGTCGTAGACGGCAGGCACCTCCTCCACCGCCGTCTCGGCCTCGACAAGCGTCTCCGAGTGCGCGCCACAGCCGTGGTCAGTGCTGACCACCCGGCCGTCGTCCGGGGCGTAAAAGTTGCCACAGACTCCGAAGCACTGCCGCAACTGCCCGGCGAGCGGGAGGTAGAAACCGCAGGTGCCGCACCGCGCGGCGGCCGGGGCGGAAGTGGAGATCGGCGCCGACGGGCCGTGGTCGCCGTCGTACCAGCGCTGGGCCGCCTCGGCCCGCCCCTCCCGCGACAGCACCCGGGCCCGGCCCAGGCCCAACTCCCAGGCGGTCTCCTCCACCGCCGGGTCGTCGGAGAGCAGGTAGCCGGGGGCGAGCCGCTCGTCGTCGGCGGGCGTGGGCAGCAGATCACCCGGACCGAGATCACCGGGCTTGAGCCGCTCCTGCCACGGCAGCCAGCCGGGCGCGAGCAGCGCGTCCGGCCCGGGCAGCAGCACGGTCTCGCAGATCGTCACGGTACGGCTGCGCGGCACCCGGGTCACCGTGACCGCCCACCGCCAGCCGCGATAGCCGGCCAGCAGGCATTCGAAGTAGTGGGTGACGAGCCGATCGCCCTCGGCGACAGCCTGGAGGTGCTCACCGACTTCGGTGGCGTCCACCTCGGTGATGCCGGCACGCGCCACCTCGACGGCGGCGGCGCAGACCTGATCGAGACGAGCGGCGCGGGCGGAGACAGGCCTGGTCACCCAACCATTGTTCCCCATGGGTGGGGTCGACCGTGAGGCACTCCCCAGAGGTGTTCTCCGACAGTGGTGCGGCATCCGGCCAGACGATAGGTCAGGATGGGTGCCATGCCGCTGTCCTCCCACTCCGAGCGGTCCCTCCTGGGGCGGACCGTCGGCACCGGCATCCGTGCCATTCGGCTGCTGTTCCGCGGTTCGGTCAACGGTGGCCGCTGGGTGACACGCAGCGCCGCCCGCGCCCGGGCCCGGGGTGCCGGCGGCGAGACCGGCATGGTCCGCATGTTCGATCTGCATGCGGTCTCCTGCGCCGGGGACACGCTGATCGCCATCGGCCTCGCCGGCACGATCTTCTTCAACGTCCCGCTCGGCGAGGCCCGCAGCAAGGTCGCCCTCTACCTGCTGGTGACCATGGTGCCGTTCGCCATGCTCGCCCCGGTGGTCGGGCCGCTGCTCGACCACTTCCGGCACGGCCGGCGGTACGCCCTGGCGACGACCATGCTCGGCCGGGCGTTCCTGGCCTGGATGATCTCCGATTACATCCACGGCTTCGGGCTCTATCCGGCGGCCTTCGGGGTGCTGGCGCTGTCCCGGGCGTACGGGGTGGCCCGCTCCGCGGCGGTCCCCCGGCTCCTGCCCGAAGGGCTCGGCCTGTCCCAGGTCGGCGCCCGAGCCAGCGTGTACGGCACGGTCGCCGGTGCCCTGGTCGCGCCGATCGGTCTGGCCGCGTTCTGGTTCGGGGCGCAGTGGCCGTTACGGGTCGCCTCGGTCATCTTCCTGGTCGGCATGGTGATCGCCCTGCGGCTGCCGCCCAGGGCCGACTCCGAGCCACCCGAGCGGGTGCCCCGACCGTTGCGGGCGCTGCGACGAGCCACCGGCGACCGCCCGCTGGGGCGAGGACGTCCCGCCGGCCGCCTGGTGATCTCGAACCTGGTCGGGGCGGCGACGCTACGCGCGCTCTACGGCTTCCTGCTGCTCTTTCTGGCCTTCACCATCAAGGCCGGTGACCTGACCACTGTGCTGTTCGGCCGCGACCTGGGTGACAAGGGTGCGTTGGGCCTGGTCGGCGGGGCACTGGCCGTCGGCACCTTCCTGGCCACCGCGCTCGGCACCCGACTACGCATCCACCGACCGACCGCGCTCCAGTCCAGCGGCATGATCATCGTGGCCGGGGTGGCCGTCCTCGCCACGTTGTACTTCTCCCTGCTGATGGTCACCCTGCTCTGCGTGGTCGCCGCGATGATGAGCGGCATCGCGAAGCTCGCCGTGGACGCCTCGATCCAGGAACGCATCCCGGAACGGCTCCGGGCCAGTTCCTTCGCCCACTCGGAGACGGTGTTGATGCTGGCCTTCGTGGCCGGCGGCGGGCTGGGACTCGTACCGTTCCATGGTCGGATCGGTATCGCCGTCGCCGCCGGGGTCGGGGTGCTGGCCGCCGCACGGGGGCTGCTGATGGCGCACCGGTTGCGCGCCGAGCGGCTCTGTGGCCGGCCGCTGACCGACGAGGAACTCAAGGCCACGGAGCGGGACGCCGACGCCCGGGCCGCCAAGGATCAGGCCGACCGGGACCGGAAGGCCGCCGAGGACGCCGAGGACATTGCGCCCACCTCCCCCGCTCCGGTCCAGGGCGGTTCGACCCCGCCGGAGCCGGATCTGGCGCCGCCGGGCTTCCACATCTACCGGCCCTCCTCGACGGTCACCGGGTCCGGCAGCGGTGAGGACGAGCCGCGTCGCAGCTCGCCGGGGTCGGTGTCGTGACCGATCTGCTCGTGGTCACCGCGGTACCCGCCGAGGCCGAGGCGGTCCAGGCCGGCCTCGACGGCTCGACCGTCGTGGTGGTCCCGGTCGGTGTGGGACCGGCCGTCGCCGGTGCGGCGACGGCCCGACTGCTCGCCTTCGCCGAGGCCGCCGGCCGGCCGTACCGTGGGGTGGTCAGCGCGGGCGTGGCCGGTGGCTTCGCCGACCGGGTGGCGGTCGGTGACGCGGTGCTCGGCAACCGATCCGTCGCCGCCGATCTGGGCGCGGAGTCACCCGAGGGCTTCATCCCCATCGACGAGCTGGGCATGCCGCCCGAGCTTCTCGGCTGCGGCCCGACCGTGCCCGCCGACGCGGAACTGCTGGCCACCCTGCGTACGGCGTTGCCGTCGGCCACCGTGGGCCCGGTGCTGACCGTCAACACCGTGACCGGCACCGCGGCCAGCACCGAGGCGCTACGCCGACGGCATCCGGACGCGGTGGCCGAGGCCATGGAGGGGTACGGCGTGGCCGTCGCCGCCCGTCATGCCGGCGTCCCCTTCGTCGAGCTGCGTACCATCTCGAACCCGATCGGCCCGCGCGACCGCGACGCCTGGCGCCTGGGCGACGCCCTCGCCGCCCTGACCACCGCCGCCGTCGCCCTACGCTGACCGCTCGACCAGTTCGGCCGACTCCGCCACCATGCCGTTCGACCCCCGGATGTCCACCTGTGGACAACCCTGTGGACAAGTGGACAACCAGCGGTGGGATGTGACCGGGCAGGCGCGACCGCCCGCCGCCCGACGTCGTCCGAGAGGACGGGGATACGGTGGGGACGTGGCGCTCTCGATGGCGATCTCGCCCTGCCCCAACGACACGTTCGTCTTCCATGCGCTGGTGCACGGGCAGGTGCCCGGAGCACCGACGGTCGAGGTGACGTACGCCGACGTGGACGTGACGAACACGGCGGCCGAGCGCGGCGCGTTCGACCTGGTGAAGGTGAGCTACGCGGCGTTGCCGTGGCTGCTGGACGACTACGACCTGCTGCCCTGCGGCGGTGCGCTGGGGCGGGGCTGCGGGCCGCTGGTACTGACCCGAGCGGATCGCGACGGCGGGCCCGACCGCACCGACCTGCGCGACGCCACCGTGGCGGTGCCCGGTGACCGGACCACGGCGTACCTGCTGTTCCGGCTCTGGTCGGCCGGAAGAACGCCGCGGCGCATCGAGGTGGTGCCGTTCCACGAGATCATGCCCGGCGTCGCCGCTGGGCGGTACGACGCCGGGCTGGTGATCCACGAGGCCCGCTTCACCTACCCGCGCCACGGGCTGACCGCGCTTGTCGACCTGGGCGAGTGGTGGGAAGGCGACACCGGCCTGCCGATCCCGCTCGGGGCCATCCTGGCCCGGCGCGGCGTGGTCGACCCGCAGCAGGCCGCCGGCTGGATCCGGGAGTCGGTCCGGCAGGCCTGGGCCGACCCGGCGGCCAGTCGGGCGTACGTGCTGGAGCACGCCCAGGAGATGGAGCCCGACGTGGTGGACCGGCACATCGGCCTCTACGTCAACGAGTTCACCGCCGACCTGGGAGAGGCCGGGTTCGCTGCCGTCGAGGCGCTGCTCGGCCGGGCCGCCGACGCCGGGCTGGTGCCTCAGACCTCCAGCTCGCGGGCGACCGCGTGGACCAGTTGAGCGATCTTCTGGGCCGTCTTGCGATCCGGGAAGCGCCCCCGGCGCAGGTCCGGCTGGACCTTCGCCTCCAACACCTTGATCATGTCTTCGACCAGGCCGTGCAGCTCCTCGGCCGGACGGCGGCGCAGCTCCGCCACGGACGGCGGGGCCTCCAGCAGCTTGACACCCATCGCCTGCGTGCCGCGCCGGCTGTCGACCACACTGAAGTCGATGCGCTGGCCGCCCTTCAGGTCGGTGACACCCGCCGGTAGCGCGGCCTTTGGCAGGAACACGTCGCCACCCTCGTCACTGGTGACGAACCCGTATCCCTTGGTCGCGTCGTACCACTTCACTCGACCCGTAGGCACCTGAAATCCCCTGCTTCGCTTGAGACGTCTACTGCGTCAAGGCTAGCCGGATCATGCCGTCGAGTGCCGCCGGGAATCCGGTGAGATCGGGCAGCACCGCCGCGGCGTCGGCCGCCCGCAGCTCATCGACGGAACACGGGCCGGTCGCGACCGCGATTCCGGGCACGGCCGCAGCCTTGGCGGCCACCATGTCCGCCACGTGATCGCCGACATAGTATGTCGCACCGTGCTCGCGCAGCGCCGCCGCCTTCTCCTCGGCGAACAGGTCGCCGGCCAGCTCGTCCACGGCCAGCCCGAGATGGTCCAGGTGCAGCCTGGCCAGCCGACCGAGCTTCGACGTGACCACGACCACCCGTCCGCCGCGCTCGCGTACCGCGTCCAGGGCAGCCCGGGCGCCGGGCAACGGCACCGTCGGCGTGATCGCGTACGCCGGGTAGAGCTCCCGGAAGACGCGGACCGCCTCGTCGACCTGCTCGGGCGGGAACCAGTGGGCGATCTCGGTGCGCAGTGGCGGACCGAGCCGGGACACCGCCGCCTCGGCGTCGACGGGAACACCGGTCTGCGCGGTCAGCGCACGATAGGTCGCGGCGATGCCGGGACGGGAGTCGACCAGGGTCATGTCGAGGTCGAACCCGACTGTCAGAAGGGGCATCCTGGGAAAGCTACCCGGTCGGCCCCCAGGGCAGCCCGGTCGTCCGGTGGGCGCAACCCGGCCCGGCCGGGCTAGCGTGGAACGACGATGAGCACCTCACTCGCCGACCACCTACGGGCGCTGCCCGACGAGTCGCTGGCCGCGCTGCTGCAACTGCGGCCCGACCTCGTCGTGCCGGTCCCCGCCGACGTCGCCGCGCTGGCCATCCGGGCCCAGTCACGGGTTTCGGTGTCGCGCGCCCTGGACGGGCTGGACCAGTTCACCCTCCAGATCATGGATGCCGCCCGGTTGACCCGTGATCCGGTCGACGGCACCACCTCGGTCGACGGGGTCCTCGCCCTGGCCACCACCGGCCCCCACCCACCCGCGCCCACCTCCGTCCGGGCCGCCATCGACCGGCTGCGGGCGCGCTTCCTGGTGTACGGCCCCGACCACCAGTTGCAGCTCGTCGGCGGTATCGACGAGATCTCCCCGTACCCGGCGGGGCTCGGCCGACCGGCGGCGGAGCTGGACGCGCGCACGGCCGCACTCTGCGCGGACCCGGCGAAGCTGCGCCGGACCCTGCTGGCCGCACCGCCGTCGGCGCGGGCGATCCTGGACCGGCTGGCCGCCGGGCCACCGGTCGGCAGCGTGCCGCCCGGCGCGTTGCAGGCCCCGGCGACCGGCAGCGACGACGATCTGCCCCCCGACGAGACCAACGGCGGGGCACCCACCGGTTCCCCGGTCCGCTGGCTGGTCGACCACCGACTGCTGGTGCGGGTCGCCGGCGGCAAGGGCGGCACCAGCGGCATGGTCGAGCTGCCCCGGGAGATCGGGTTGCTGCTGCGCCGCGACACCGGCCCGCTGGGTCCACTGAGCGCCGGCCCGCCACCGGTGGCCAGCACGCCACGCGAGCCGAAGGCCGTCGACTCCGCCGGGGCCGGGCAGACCATGGAGGTGGTACGCCACACCGAGGCGCTGCTGGAGCAGTTGGCCGCCGAACCGGCACCGGTGCTGCGCTCCGGCGGCATCGGCGTCCGTGATCTGCGGCGACTGGCCCGCGTCACCGGGCTGGACGAACCGACGGCGGCGCTGCTGCTGGAGGTGGCGTACGCGGCCGGGCTGGCCGGCGAGATGGAACTGTCCGCAAGCGCCGGCCGGTACGGCGCGGACCAGCAGGTGCTGCCCACCGCCGGGTACGAGTTGTGGCGGGCCGGTTCGCTGGCCCAACGCTGGGAGCAGTTGGCCCGCGCCTGGCTGACCATGACCCGCCAGGTGGGGCTCATCGGCCAGCGCGACGACCGGGACCGGCCGATCACGGTGTTCTCCGCCGAGGCGGAACGGGCCGGTGCGCCGGCCGCCCGACGGGCGGTGCTCGGCGTGCTCGCCGACCTGGAACCGGCCGCCGCACCCACCGTCGACGAGGTGCTGGCGCTGCTCGACTGGCGGGCCCCGCGCCGCAGCCGGGGCCGGGAGGCCGCCCACCGGGAGGTGCTCGCCGAGGCGGCCACGCTGGGCGTGACCGGGCTGGGGGCGCTCACCTCGTACGGGCGGCTGCTGATGGCCGAGGCGACGGCGACCGAGGAGCGGGACAGCGACGACCCCCTCGGCCTGCGCACCGAGAGCGAGGACGCCGGTGGCACCGCGGTACGGGTGCTGGACGGCCTGCTGCCCGCCCCGGTGGATCACTTCCTGGTGCAGGCCGACCTGACCGTGGTGGTTCCCGGGCCGGCGGAGCCGGCGCTCGCCGCCGAACTGGACGCGGTCGCCGAACCCGAGTCCGCCGGTGGGGCCAGCGTGTACCGGGTGACCTCGGGCAGTGTGCGTCGCGCCTTGGACGCCGGCTACTCGGCCGACGACCTGCACGCGCTGTTCCGCCGCCGCTCCCGTACCCCGATCCCGCAGGGGTTGACGTACCTGGTCGACGACGTGGCCCGCCGGCACGGTGGGCTGCGGGTCGGTTCCGCCGGGGCGTACCTGCGCAGCGACGACGAGGCGTTGCTCACCGAGCTGCTGGCCGATCGGCGGGTCGAGGAGTTGACGCTGCGTCGGCTCGCGCCGACGGTGCTTGTCACCCCGTACCAGAGTGGCCGGATGTTGGCGGTGCTGCGGGAGGCCGGCTACGCGCCGGTCGCCGAGGACGCCACCGGCACGGCCGTACTGACCCGGGCCAAGGCCCGACGGGCCGCGGCCCGGGTGTCGGTGGCCACCCGGGCGATCGACCCGCTCACCACCGCGCGCCTGCCGCTGCCCCGCCTGCTCGGGGTGGTCGAGCAGATCCGCCGGGGCGATGCGACGGCCCGGGCGGCCCGGCGGGCTCCTGCCGCGGTACGCGGATCCGCAGCCTCGACCGGCCCGGCCCCCGCACACAGTCACGCCGACGCCCTGGCCGTGCTGCAACAGGCGATCCGCGACAAGGCGCTGGTCTGGGTCGGCTACGTCGACGCGCACGGGGCGACCGCGTCGCGGCTGGTCCGCCCGGTCTCCCTCGGTGCCGGCTACCTGCGCGCCGAGGACGAGCGAACGGAGATGCTGCACACCTTCGCGCTGCACCGGATCACCGCGGCGGTGCTGGAGAAGTGACCTCCGGGGCGCCGGTCAGCGCCGGCTGCGGCGCACCGAACCGACGATCGCCACGATCAGCAGCAGGGCGAAGCCGGTGCCGGCGGCTTCGCCTACCGAATCGATGAAACCCTGCTGGAGCACGAGCCAGCCGAACAGGAACCAGCCGAACAGCAGCGCCCCGACGACCGCGTACGCCACCACGGTCGCGGTGGAGACGGGTTCCGCGGACTCGGCCTTGTCGCGTTCAAGGATCAGTTCCTGGTCAACGGACATCTGCCCTCCCCGTACGGTCCGGCCTGTCATCCCAGAGTGTCATCCCGGGCGGCAACCGGCCAGCACCGCGCCGAGGGGCCTGGGCGGCTTCTACCCATCGACGAGTACGCCAAATCAGGCGTAAGGTCGGCGCGGGCGTGCCGCTCGCCCCCGTTGGCTTGTCCGCGACGGCGGCAAGGGCCCCCGCTTCCTGGCCCGCCTGATCGCGGATCGAACGCGCACGCACCGCGCCGACCTGGAAGACGAGCGACCGACCGGTCACGAGTCGTCTCCCCAGTAGCAAGACGTAGTTCCGATCGGAAAAGGTTGCTGCCCGCGTACGCATTCTTCGTACCGGTTTCTGCGTGTAACACTGGATGGTCGCCCGGTGGCAGGTCAGGCACCTACCGTGCCGACCCGATCGGCCGTACGGAGGAGGAGATTCGGTGTGAGCGGTGGACCCCTGATCGTGCAGTCGGACAAGACGCTGCTGCTAGAGATCGACCACCCCGACGCGCAGGCCTGCCGGATGGCCATCGCGCCCTTCGCCGAGCTGGAACGCTCCCCCGAGCACGTGCACACCTACCGGCTGACCCCGCTCGGGCTGTGGAACGCCCGCGCCGCCGGCCACGACGCCGAGGGCGTGGTGGACGCTCTGATCAAGTACTCCCGCTACCCGGTGCCGCACGCCCTGCTGGTCGACGTGGCCGAGACCATGGACCGGTACGGCCGACTCCAACTCGCCAACGACCCGGTGCACGGGCTGGTGCTGCGCGCCCTGGACCGGGTGGTGCTGATCGAGGTCGCCAAGAGCAAGAAGCTCACCGGGATGCTCGGCGCCAAACTCGACGACGACACGATCGCCGTACACCCGTCCGAACGCGGCCGACTCAAGCAGGCCCTGCTCAAGCTCGGCTGGCCGGCGGAGGACCTGGCCGGGTACGTCGACGGCGAGGCGCACCCGATCGAGCTGGCCGAGGCCGGCAAGGACGGCGGCAAGCCGTTCACGCTGCGGTCGTACCAGCGGGAGGCGGTGGAGGCGTTCTGGGCCGGCGGCTCGGGCGTGGTGGTGCTGCCCTGCGGGGCCGGCAAGACGCTTGTCGGTGCGGCGGCGATGGCCGAGGCGAAGGCGACCACGCTGATCCTGGTCACCAACACCGTCGCCGGTCGACAGTGGAAGCGCGAGCTGATCGCCCGCACCTCGCTGACCGAGGAGGAGATCGGCGAGTACTCCGGCGAGCGCAAGGAGATCCGGCCGGTCACCATCGCCACGTACCAGGTGCTGACCTCGCGTCGCGGCGGCGCGTTCACCCACCTGGACCTGTTCGGGGCGCGTGACTGGGGCCTGGTCGTCTACGACGAGGTGCACCTGCTGCCCGCGCCGATCTTCCGGTTCACGGCCGACCTGCAGGCCCGTCGCCGGCTCGGGCTGACCGCCACCCTGGTCCGAGAGGACGGCCGGGAGGGTGACGTGTTCAGCCTGATCGGCCCGAAGCGCTACGACGCGCCCTGGAAGGACATCGAGTCGCAGGGCTGGATCGCCCCGGCCCAGTGCACCGAGGTCAGGGTCACCCTGACCGACGCCGAGCGGATGTCGTACGCGACCGCCGAGGCCGAGGAGCGTTACCGGATGGCGGCCACCGCCCGCACCAAACTGCCGGTGGTGAAGGCACTTGTGGACCGGCATCCGGAGGAGCAGACCCTGGTCATCGGTGCGTACATCGACCAGTTGCACCAGCTGGGCGAATACCTGGACGCACCGATCGTGCAGGGGTCGACGACCAACAAGGAGCGCGAGCGGTTGTTCGACGCGTTCCGTGACGGGTCGCTGCGTACCTTGGTGATCTCGAAGGTGGGGAACTTCTCCATCGACCTGCCCGAGGCGGCGGTGGCGATCCAGGTGTCGGGCACCTTCGGCTCCCGGCAGGAGGAGGCGCAACGGCTGGGCCGGGTGCTGCGGCCGAAGGCCGACGGCCGGCAGGCGCACTTCTACACGGTCGTCTCCCGGGACACCATCGACACCGAGTACGCCGCCCACCGCCAGCGATTCCTCGCCGAGCAGGGGTACGCGTACACCATCGTCGACGCCGACGACGTCCTAGGCCCGACCCTCCCCTCCTTCGACTGACTCCGCTTGATCGACTCCATTCCGCCGATGTTGCGGTATCCAGCAGCTGTTGATACCGCAACATCGGCGGAATGGAGGCAGGGCTCGGCCGGTCAGGCGGCTCGGAGTTTGCGTAGGACGTACTGGTTGAGGCTCAGGCCGTCCTCTGCGGCCTGGATGGCGAGTTCCCGGTGCAGGCTCTCCCCGACACGCAGGTTGAACTTGCCCGAATAACTGCGCTCCGCGAACGGCAGCGGCACCTGCTCACCCTGCTCCTGCATGTCCTGGACAACCTCACGCAGCAGCTCCTCGAGCCCTTGCAGAGCCTCGACCTGCGAGGGAGCCAGCCAGGACAGCGAGGGAAACTCGGCACAGGTGGCAACGAACTCGCGATCCTCGGCGGACCAGGTGACGCGGTAGGTGTAGTGGGTGATCTCGGGGTGGGGATCGGGTTGCATCACATGGCCTCCTTCTTGTCGATCGCCCTGAGTACCTGCCGAACCTGGTACACCTTCGCCTTGCCTTTGTCGTTCTGGATGTTGACGCGTGGGTCTCCCGCCCAGGGCATCTTGAACACCGCATGGGATGTGCCGGCTTGCCGTGGCTTCCCGAAGAAGTGTTCGCACACCCTATAGAGATCGTTGTAGGCGATGTTCTGCTGACTCTTCCGCATCGCTGCAACGAGCTTGTCTATGGACGGCACAGCACTCATGGTACTACCAGCGGTACCATGGATCCAGCGACTCGGCCGGCTCCTCCGGCGGCCTGGGGATGTTCGTCCGCCGTTCATGTGCGCGTCAGTCGGTGCTCGGCCTCGGCTGCCAACCTCCGTCCCGTGTCTGTACAGACGGAGGACCAGTGACCAGCAAGAAGACGTTGCCCGTGCTGGCGGTCGCCGGCGCGACCGTCGCCGCCCTCGCCATCACCGGCACGGCCCACGCCGGGGCGCAGCCCCACCAGCACGCCGGCCACCACGGCCCGGCCAGGAGCTTCGACCGCGTCGCCACCTACCCGGTGTTCCAGAACCGCCCGGCCGGTGAGGACCCGGCCACCGAGACGGTGGCCGAGATCTCGGCGGTCAGCGCGGACGGCCGTACCCTGATCTACACCGACGCGGCGGCCCGCCGGGTCGGCTTCCTCGACATCTCCCGCCCTGGCAAGCCGCGCGGGCTGGGCACCCTCTCCCTCGCTCAGCTCGGCGACGCCGAGGACGAGCCGACCTCGGTGGCCGTGGTCGGCCGGTACGTGCTGGTCGTGGTGAACACCAGCGCCAGCTACACCGACCCGTCGGGGCGGCTCGACATCATCGAGCTGGCCACCCGTAAGCGGGTGCGCAGCCTCGACCTCGGCGGCCAGCCCGACTCGATCGCGATCAGCGCCGACGAGCGGTACGCGGCGATCGCCATCGAGAACGAGCGGGACGAGGAAGCCACCCCGCCCGGCGGCAAGAAGGGCGACCTGCCGCAGGCACCGGCCGGCTTCGTACAGATCATCGACCTGCCCGGCAGCAACCCGCACCGCTGGACGCTGCGGACCGTACCGCTGACCGGCGCCGACGGCCGGGCGCTGCCCGCGCTGGCCGCCGCCGGCATCGTCGAGCCGACCGACCCGGAGCCGGAGTACGTCACGATCAACCGGCGGAACCAGCTCGCGGTGACCCTCCAGGAGAACAACGGCATCGTCCTGGTCGACCTGCCCACCGGCCGGATCACCAGTGTGTTCTCCGCCGGCACCGCCAGCGTCACCCGGATCGACACCGCCAAGGACGGCGTCATCGACCTGACCGGCAGCATCACCGACGTGCCGCGCGAACCGGACGCCATCGCCTGGCTCGACGACCGCTACCTGGCCACCGCGAACGAGGGCGACTGGCGGGGCGGCACCCGAGGTTGGACGGTCTTCGACAGCCGTACCGGTCGGGTGGCCTGGGACGCCGGCAACAGCTTCGAGTGGCTCGCCGTCCGGCACGGCCTGCACAACGAGGACCGCGCCGGCAAGAAGGGAACCGAGCCGGAAGGGATCGCCGTCGCCGAGTACAACGGCATCCGGTACGCCTTCGTCGGCTCCGAGCGGAGCAACTTCGTCGCCGTGTACGACGTGAGCAAGCCGACCGCGCCGGTGTTCAAGCAGATGCTGGCCACCACCAACGGCCCGGAAGGTCTGCTGCCCATCCCGTCGCGTGGCCTGCTCGCCGTGTCCAGCGAGACCGACGAGGCCGACGCCAACGTCCGCGCCTCGGTGACGCTGTACCAGCTCGGCAAGGCTGCGCCCGGGTTCCCGAGCATCGTCTCCGGCCCGGACGCCACCGGCGCGCCGATCGGCTGGGGTGCGCTCGGCGCCCTCTCCGCCGCCCCGAAACAGCCGCACCTGCTCTACAGCGTGACCGATGCGGCGTACGCGAAGACTCAGATCTTCACCATCGACGTCCGCAAGAACCCGGCGTTGATCACCAAGGCGTTGCCGGTCCGCGACGAGCGCGGCGAGCCGGTCGGCTACGACGCCGAAGGCATCTTCGCCCGCCCGCAGGGCGGCTTCTGGCTGGCCGTCGAAGGTGCCACCGGCCCCGGCAACAAGCTGGTCCGGGTCGACGCCGCCGGGGTGACCCGGCAGGTCGTGCCGCTGCCCGCCGACGTCGCCCCCGGCCTGGGCAAGCAGGGCTTCGAGGGGGTCACCGCGACCACCGACAAGCGCGGCCGGGAGATCGTCTGGGCGGTACTGCAGCGGGAGGTCGCCACCGACCCGGCGGGCGTGGTCCGCATCGGCCGGTACGACGTCAGCGCCGGCACGTGGAGCTGGTTCGGGTACCGGCTGGAGCGCACCTCGGTGCCGGGCGACTGGATGGGGCTGTCCGAGGTGACAGTGGTCGGCGACCGGCTGGCCGTGATCGAACGCGACAAGCTCAACGGCCCGGCCGCCGCAGTCAAGCGGATCTACACCGTCGAGCTGCCCACCGGCCCGGCTGCCCTCGGCCCGCTGCGCGTGTTGCCGAAGCGGCTCGCTCTGGACGTCCTCCCCGCACTACGGGCCGACAACGGCTGGACGCAGGAGAAGCTGGAAGGTCTGACCGTGGCCGGCAACGGCCAGGTGTACGCGATCACCGACAACGACGGAGTGCAGGACGCGACCGGCGAGACGGTACTGCTCCGCCTCGGCCCCAGCGCAAAGGTCTTCGGCCGCCGCTGACGACCGGCTGAGGCGCGGTTCGGCAATCCGCTTGATCAACTTCGTTACGGCGTAACGGTGGTTTCGTGCCGGCCCGGATACCGCCGTTACGCCGTAACGGTGGCGGCGATCCGGGCCGGTGAGCGGAGGTGGGGCGGGTTTGGTCGGCCCCTGATTCGGGGCGTGGTGTGCGCGGCGGCGGGTCTAGAGGATGCGGGTGATCTGCTCGGCGGCGGCTACCGCGTGCCGGTCGGCGGGGTCGAGGTTGGCGCAGAGCAGCACCGACGCACCGGCCGACAGGGGCGCGAGCAGCCACTTCAGCGGCAGGTCGTGCTCGGCGACGTCGACCAGCAGGCGGTCACCGATCCGCAGGTCCCAGCTGTCGGCCAGCTCCCGCGCCAGCCCGCCCCACTGGTGGTAGGTGGTGCCGTCCGGGCTGACCGGGTCGGTGGCGTGCAGCAGGGGGCGGTCGGTCGGGGCGGTGCCGTGCCGCAGCACCTCGATCGACCAGTCGAGCCAGCCGGCCGGCACGTCGGCCAGGGGTTCCGGGGCGGTGCCGACGAGGTAGCGGTGCAGCCCGTCCGGTACGTCCTCCAGCCAGTCGTCGAGCCGTTCCGGGGTGACCAGGACCGCGTCGTACGGTCGGTCGCCGCCGGGTTCGAGCACCGGCAGCCCGGCGGTGGCGCGCGGCCGGAACGACACCTCCAGCCCGACCGCCCAGGCACCCAGCAGAACCGCGGCCGTACGCCAGTGCGGCGGCAGCAGCACCGCCACCCGGCTGCCCGGCGTCAGGCCGCAGCCGTCCCGCAGCAGGCCGGCGGCCCGCGCCGACCACTCGCCCAACTCGGCGGCGGTCAGCTGTTGACGGTGCCCGGTCCGGTGATCGAGGTAGGTGATCAGCGGCTGGTCCCGCTCGGCGAGACCGACGGCGGACAACACGGGCAGCGCAGCAGACATACCGCACTTCCTACTCCCACCGCCCCGACCTGTCCAGCGGCGTTAACAAGGGGCCCTTCCTCTACCGGAGGCGTTAACAAGGTGCCCTTCCTTACCGCTCGGGCAGTGCGGGGCCGAGGTTGAGCAGGGGGGCGAGCAGGTCGCCGTGTTCGTCGACTCGCTTGAGCACCTCGCCGGCGGTGTACGGCCGCGACGACGGTCGTTTACCGGCCGCACCGGCGGCGACCTCGTCCCAGGTCAGCGGCGCGGAGACGGACGGCACCGGCTGGGCGCGCAGCGAGTACGGCGCGACAGTCGTCTTCGCCGCGTTGTTCTGACTCCAGTCGATGAAGACCTTGCCGGGCCGCAGGTTCTTCGCCATCTTCGACACGATCAACTTCGGGTGCTCGCGTTCCAACTCCTGCGCGATCCGTCGGGCGTAGCCCGACACGTCGTCGGAGGACTGGGTGCCGGCGATCGGGCAGCTCAGTTGCATGCCCTTCTTGCCGGAGGTCTTCGGGTAGGCGTCCACCCCGTCGGCGGCGAGTCGGTCGCGCAGCAGCAGCGCCACCTGGCAGCACTGCTTGAGGGACGCCGGGGCGCCCGGGTCGAGGTCGACCACCATCAGGTCGGGGTGTTCGCCGACCTTCCACTGCGGGGTGTGCAGTTCCAGCGCGGCGAGGTTGGCCAGCCAGACCAGGGTGGGCAGGTCGTCGGCGACCACGTAGTCGATGGTTTCCCGGCCCTTGCTCGATCCGGGGGCGGGCAGGTTCTCGGTGCGCACCCAGGAGGGGGTTGCGGCGGGGGCGTTCTTCTCGAAGAACGAGTTGCCGTCCACCCCGTTCGGGTAGCGGATCCGGGTCAGCGCCCGGTCGGCCAGGTGCGGCAGCAGCACCGGGGCGATCCGGGTGTAGTAGTCGATCACCTCGCCCTTGGTGAAGCCGGCCTGTGGATAGAGCACCTTGTCCAGGTTGGACAGGTCCAGGGTGCGGCCCTCGACCTCGACCCGGAAGCGCTCAGCTGGCATCGTCGACCTCCTCGGCCGGCTTGTCCGGTCTCAGCCGCAGGATCCGGGGGAACCGCAGTCGCCCGTCCGGGGTGCGCTGGCCGTACTTCACCTCCACCACCACCTGTGGGGTTACCCAGATCGCGCCCCGGGCATCCTCGCGCGGCACGCCGGCGGCGAACGGTGAGGTGGGGGTGCGCAGTGGCTCCAGCTCGCGCAGCAGTTCCCGTTCGATCGCCGCGCCGATGCCGCCGCCGACCCGACCCCGGTAGGTGAGCCGTCCGCCGGCACCGGGCACCCCGACCAGCAGCCCACCGATCCTGCGGGCGCCGGGCCGCCAGCCACCGACCACGAAGTCGCCTGTCACCTCCAGTTTGACCTTCACCCAGTCCGGTGAGCGCACCCCGGGTCGGTAGGTCGAGTCGACCCGCTTGGCCATCACCCCCTCCAGGCCGTGCTCACCGGCGGCGGAGTAGGTGGCCGCGCCGTCGAAGAAGACCGGTGGCACCGCCCACCGCGCCGCACCCAGGCCCAGGTCGTCGAGGGCCTCCCGGCGGCGGGCGTACGGCCAGCCGGTGAGGTCCTCGCCCCGCAACCGGAGCAGGTCGAAGATCATGTACGTGACGGGGACGCTCGCCGCCAGCCGGGCCGCCTTCGCCCGGTCCCGCACGTGCATCCTCTCCGCGAGTGCGGTGAATGACGGGCGTCCCGCTTGGTCGAAGAGGACCACCTCACCGTCGAGCAGTGCGTCGTCGACCTGCTCGGCGAGCGTGATCAGTTCCGGGTAGGCGGCGGTGATCTCCACACCGGAGCGGGCGTACAGGTGCTGCCGACCAGCGGTGATGTCGGCCAGGGCGCGTACGCCGTCCCACTTGAACTCGTACGCCCAGCCGGCACCGACCGGGAGTTGCCCGGTCATCGCGAGCATCGGTCTGAGCGGCGCGCCGGGCACCATCCGACTGTAGTACCAGGCCGAACACCTCGCGTCACGTTCGCTCGGGTGCGAGCATGGTCGATACCGGCGAAGGGAGTACGGGATGCGGGCCATCTGGAAGGGTGCCGTGTCGTTCGGTCTGGTCTCGATCGGGGTGAAGCTGTACTCCGCGACCGAGGAGAAGGACATCCGGTTCCACCAGGTGCACCGGGAAGACGGCGGACGGATCCGGTACAAGCGCACCTGCCAGGTCTGCGGCGAGGAGGTCAGCTACGACGACATCGCCAAGGGCTACGACATCGGCGGCGGGGAGATGGTCATCCTCACCGACGAGGACTTCGCCGACCTGCCGTTGACCACCTCGCACGCGATCGACGTGCTGGAGTTCGTACCGGCCGAGCAGGTCGATCCGATCCTCTACAACAAGGCGTACTTCCTGGAGCCGGAGGGCACCGCGACCAAGCCGTACCTGCTGCTGCGCGACGCCCTGACCGACTCGGAGCGGGTGGCGATCGTCAAGGTGGCGCTGCGCCAGCGGGAGCAGTTGGCCACCCTGCGGGTCCGCGACGGCGTACTCCTGTTGAACACGATGCTCTGGCCGGACGAGATCCGTAAGCCGGACTTCGGCTTCCTCGATGAGGACCTGAAGATCCGCCCGCCGGAGCTGGCGATGGCCACCTCCCTGATCGACTCGATGGCCGGTGACTTCCATCCGGACGAGTTCACCGACGACTACCGGGCGGCGTTGCAGGAGGTCATCGACGCCAAGGTGGAGGGCCGTGAGGTGGTGCAGCCGGAGGAGGCCGAGGAGGCCCCGGCCGCCGCCGTCGACCTGATGGCCGCGCTGAAGGCGTCGGTCGAGCGGGCCCGCGCGGCCCGGGGCGAGGCACCGGCCGGTGGTGGCGCCGGCGAGCCGACCCCGATCACCTCGGCGCGTTCCGCCCAGCAGAAGAAGGCGGCGGCCAAGGCCCCGGCGAAGAAGGCCGCCACCAGGAAGGCCGCTCCGAAGAAGGCCGAGGCCGCCAAGAAGACCGAGGGTACGAAGAAGGCCGCCCCCAAGGCGGCGGAGAAGAAGGCCGCCAAGAAGGCCGCTCCGAAGAAGGCTGCCCGCAAGACCGCGTGACCCGCCTCCGGCCGTGATCTGTGCGGCCCGCAGGCCCCACATGTGTCCCAACGGCCCTCTGCGGTCCCACTGGTCACGATCGACCGTCGGAACTGCGCCGGCCACCAGGTACCGTGTGTCGGCGACGGCGTCCGTGGCCGGACGCATCCACCTCTGCGCAGGGAGTCGAGGACGTGAGCGAGCACGCGGGCGGGCAGGAAAGCAAGGCACGGCGGCGGTTGGCCGAACAGTTGGCCGAACAGAAGGCAGCCGAGGCCAAACGCCGCAAGCAGGCCTGGGCCGGCGCGTTCGCGGCGGTGGCCGTGGTCGCGGTGCTGATCACCGTGTTCGTGATGATCGGCCAGCGCGGCGGCGACGAGCCCACCGAGCAGGCGGCCGGTGAGCCGTCGGCCACGCCGACGCAGGGTGCCCCCCAGGACGCGCCGCCCGCCCCGCAGTTGCCCGAGGGGGCCGACCCGGCGCTGGGCACCCAGCCGGAGGCCAAGGCCGGCGAGGGCAAGCTCGACAAGCTCGTCGTCACCCCGCTGATCGAGGGCACCGGCCCGAAGGTCGAGGCGGGCCAGTCGATCACCGTCAACTACATCGGGGTGTTCTACGAGAACGGCGAGGAGTTCGACTCCTCGTGGAGCCGCGGTGAGCCGGCCACCTTCCCGATCGGTGTCGGACAGGTCATCGAGGGCTGGGACCGGGGCCTGGTCGGGGTGACCGTGGGCAGCCGGGTGCAGCTGGACATCCCGGCCGAGCAGGCGTACGGCGACGGTGCCGGTGGACGTCCGGGCGGCCCGCTGCGCTTCGTGGTCGACATCCTCGCCGCCCAGTAGGGGCTAGCGGTGACGGCGTGGGACGACCCGGCACAGGTTGCCCGGTTGATGTGGACCTGTTTCGAGCCGGTGCACGCCGTCACCTACTTTCATCCGCGCGCCCGGGCCGCGTACGAGGCGGTCGGGCTGCGCGGGTACTGGCGTGGTTATTTCGCGGGCCGGGCCGCGCCGCTGGGGCCGGTCGGCCCGGCGCCGGTGGTCGCCGCCTTCTACACCTTCGCCCCGCACATGGTTGCCCGGGCCCTGCCGTCGATCTGGCAGTTGGCCGACCCGGAGCAGGCGCTACGGGCCCGGCTGACCGGTGCGGTGCAGGCGCTCGCCGAGCTGACGTACGAGCTGCCCGAGCGGCACCTGGCGGAGACTGCGGAGCTGCTCGAAGTCGCCGCCGAGGGGGTCGGTGCGGCCCCCGGTCGGGTGCTCGGTGCGGCCAACGCCGCCCTACCGCGCGGCGACTATCCGCTCGCCCGGCTCTGGCAGGCAGCGACGACGCTGCGTGAGCATCGCGGCGACGGGCACGTGGCCGCGCTGGTCGCCGCCGACCTCGACCCGGTCGAGACGCTGGCCTGGCGGGTGGCGAACGGAATGCCGGCCCAGTCCCTGCAGGGCCGAGGCTGGTCCGACCACGAGTGGGCACAGGCCCAGTCCCGCCTGGCCGCGCGTGGCTGGCTGACCCCCGCTGATCCCTCCACCACCCCCACCACCCTGTCCTCTGCCACCCCCACCGCAGAGGGCCGAGCCGCCTTCCAGGCAATCGAAACCGCCACCGACACCGCCGCCGCCCGCCCCTGGCACTCCCTCACCCCCGACACCCTCACCCGCCTGCACACCCTCCTCCTCCCCATCGCCCAAGCCGCCCACCTGGTGATCCCCTCCACCAACCCCATCGGCCTCCCCACCCCCCAGCAGGGTTGATCAAGAGGTTTCGGTCGAGATGTGTTGCTCTCTCGCCGACCAGAACTTCTTGATCAAGTTGGGTCTGGGGGTGGGTGGGGGAGGATGAGGGGGTGATGGTGGAAGCGGTGGTTTTCGACCTTGACGGCGTGATCGTGGATTCTGAGCCGGTCTGGGAGGAGGTGCGGCGGGCGTACGTCGCGGCGCACGGTGGGACGTGGCAGGCGGACACCCAGCGGCGGTTGATGGGGATGAGCACCGGGGAGTGGGCCCGGTACCTCAGCGGGGAACTGGGCGTACGGCGGAGCGCCGAGCAGGTCGCCGCCGAGGTGGTCGAGGAGATGGCCCAGCGGTACGCGCAGCGCGTACCGGTGATCGACGGGGCCGACCAGGTGGTACGCCGGCTGGCCGCGCGGTGGCCGCTGGGGTTGGCGAGTTCGTCCCCGACCCGGCTGATCGCGGCGGCGCTGGCCGCCACCGACCTGACCGACGAGTTCCAGGCCACGTTGTCGACCGAGCAGACCGAGCGCGGCAAGCCGGCCCCGGACGTCTACCTGGCGGTCGCCCGGCAACTCGGGGTGGACCCGACGCGGTGCGTGGCGGTGGAGGACTCCTCCAACGGGGTGCGGTCGGCCGCCGCCGCGGGAATGACCGTGGTGGCGGTGCCACACCTGTCGTACCCGCTGGATCCGGACGCGCAACAGCTGGCGGCGACGGTGCTGAATTCGATCGACGAGTTGACCCCGCAGGTGGTGGACCGGCTGGCCTGAACGGCCACCGCCCGACCTCCGGCCCGCCTACGGTCGGTGACAAGGACGCCCGCCAGCGGGCCGGGCGGGAGGGGACGGCGATGAAGGCCATCGTGTACGAGCGCACCGGCGATCCCTCGGTGTTGCAACTGGTCGACCGGCCGCTGCCCGAGCCCGGTGCGGGCGAGGTGCTGGTGCGGATCGTGTTCTCCGGGGTGAACCCGACGGACTGGAAGGCCCGCCGGCAGTGGCCGCTGCCGGCCGGTTGGCAGACGCCCGGTCAGGACGGCGCCGGGATCATCGAGGCGGTCGGCGCGGGCGTCGCCCAGGATCTGATCGGCGAGCGGGTGTGGATCTGGGAGGCCGCCTGGCAGCGGCCCTGGGGCACCGCCGCCGAGTACACCGTGGTCCCGGTCCGCCAGGTGGTACGCCTCGGCGACGGCTCCTTCGAGCTGGGGGCCAGCCTGGGCATCCCGTTCCTGACCGCACACCGGTGCCTGACCGCCGGGGAGTACCTGCCGGACGGCCTGCGCCCCGGTGCGCTGAGCGACCACGCGGTGCTGGTCCAGGGCGGCGCGGGCGCGGTCGGCAACGCGGCGATCCAGCTGGCGGCCTGGGCGGACGCCTGCGTCATCGCCACGGTGAGCAGCGCCGAGAAGGCGCAGTTGGCGGCGGCAGCCGGCGCCTCCTTCGTGATCAACTATCGGGAGCAGGACGTGGTGGCCGAGGTCCGCAAGGTCGCGCCCGACGGGGTGCACGGGATCGTCGAGGTCGCCGCCGCCCGCAACGCCGCCACCGACGTCCAACTGCTGCATCCGGGCGGGGTGGTCTGTGTTTACGCCGACGACGGCGGCGACGAGGTGACCCTGCCGATCAGGCCGCTGATGACACCGAACGCGCGCTGGCAGTTCGTGCTTGTCTACACGCTGCCGAAGGCGGCGAAGGCGCAGGCGGTGATGGATGTCGCGGCGGCTGCCGCGCAGGGCGGCATCCGGGTGGGCGAGGAGGCGGGGCTGCCGCTGCACCGCTATCCCCTGTCGGCGGCAGCCGCCGCGCATCAGGCGGTGGAGGACGCGGTCGTGGGCAAGGTGTTGATCAGCGCCGCCGACTAGCGCTGGCGTGTTCTGGGCGGATTTCCCCATCAGCAGGACAGAAGCGAACAACTCTCGCAATACTGGCATTGCGGGTAACCCCCGCAAAAACGGGCGGCCCCGGCGCGGTGCGAACGCCGGGGCCGCCCTCCGGGAGTAGAGGTCTACGCGAGCCCGCTATCCCTAACGGCGATGATGCGCCGATAAGTGTTACGGCGCTGCCAGATCCCGCACATCGCCCCTACGAGTGGGTAACAAGCCGGTCTCCCGGACACCCCCGGCATCCCTGCGTACATTCGGCCGGGTGAGCATTTCCTGGGCTGATTCGTACGTCGGACAGCTGCGCGCTCTCGCCGGCGACCGGACGCTGATGTTCGTGGGCGCCCGTGCCGTGGTTCGCGACAGCTCGGCGCGGGTCCTGCTGATCCGCCGGTCGGACAACGGGCAGTGGGCGCTGCCGGCCGGGGCGATGGAACTGGGCGAGTCGATCGCCGACTGCGCCGTCCGGGAGGTCCGCGAGGAGACCGGCCTGCGCGCCCTGCGGGTCAGCGCCTTCGCCCTCTACACCGGCGCCGACCGCACCCACACCAACATGTACGGCCACACGTACCAGGTCTTCACCACGGCCTTCCGGGTCGAGGAGTGGGACGGCCAGCTCGCCCGGATCACCGACGAGACCACCGACGCGGGCTTCTTCCACCGCAAGGCGATGCCGCATCCGCTCTCCGCCAGCGTCGCGGAGACCCTCGCCGACCTGGACGTCTTCGAGCAGACCAACCGCCTGATCCTCAAGTGACACTCGTCGCCGAGACCGGACGACCGGGACCGGTCAGAGCATCGTCTGGGACTTCGCCTCCATGTCGGCGGCGGCCTCCGATTTGGACCCCTTGTCCAGCGGCTTGCCACCCGGTGCCGGGCCTTCCCCACCGAGCCCGTCCGTCCCGCCGGTGGCGCCCTGCGGGCCGGCACCCCGCAGTTGCTCGTTGGGCAGGGCCAGGGTGACCAGCAGCGCCACGATCGCGATCAGCCCGGTGGTCAGGAACACCAGGTGCAGCGACTCGACGAACGCCGTCTGAACGGCCGCCCGCACCGGGGCGGGTAGCGCCAGGATGGCCGCCGGATCGTTGATCGAGACACCCGCGCCGCCGGTGGCCCCGGCCGCGGCCTGTTCCTCGGGCGTCAACTGAGCGATCGCGCCGGGCAGCCGGTCGGCCAACTCGGCGGTGAGTCGCCAGGAGAGCACCGCGCCGAGGATCGCCACCCCGAAGGAGCCACCGAGCGACCGGAAGAAGGTCGCCGAGGAGGTGCCCGCGCCCAGGTCCCGCATGGAGACGGCGTTCTGCACGGCGAGGACCAGCGACTGCATGCAGAGCCCCAGCCCCACGCCGATCACCACCATGAAGCCGAACGCCACCCAGAGCGAGGTCTCCACCCGCAGCCGGGTGAACAGCAGCATCCCGACCAGCAGCAACGCCGCCCCGGCCACCGGGAACCACTTGTACCGGCCGAGCCGGCTCATGGCCCGGCCGGTGAGCACCGACGTGACGATGACACCCGCCATCATCGGCAGCATCAGCAGACCGCTGCGCGTCGGCGAGGCGCCCTTGACGATCTGGAGGTAGAGCGGGATGAAGATGATCGACCCGAACATCACCAGGCCGATGACGAACCCGGCACCGTTGGCCAGGGCGAAGGTGGCGCTGCGGAACAACCGCAACGGCAGGATCGGCTCGGTGACCCGGGCCTCCTGGAGCACGAAGAGCAACCCCAGCACCGCCCCGGCGACGAACAACCCGATGATCAGTGCGGAACCCCACGGGTAGGTCTCGCCACCCCAGCTCAACGCGAGCAGCAGGCAGCTCACCCCGGCGACCAGCAGCGTCGCGCCGAGCCAGTCGATCGCGTGCTTGCGCCGGGTGAACGGCACCAGCCGCAGCACCCGGGAACAGACCAGAATGGCGAGGATCGCCAGCGGCACGTTGACGTAGAAGATCCAACGCCAGTTCGTCTCCGCGAAATAGCCACCGACCAGCGGACCGGCCACCGAGGAGATGCCGAAGACGGCACCGAAGACGCCCTGGTACCGGCCGCGCTCGCGGGGCGGGACCACGTCCGAGATGATGGTGAAGGCCAGTGTGATCAGGCCACCCGCGCCGATGCCCTGCACCCCGCGGGTGACGATCAACTGGGTCATGTCCTGGGACAACCCGGCCAGCAGCGAGCCGAGCAGGAAGGTCCCGATGGAGAAGAGGAACACCGGACGGCGGCCGTACAGGTCGGCCATCTTGCCGTACAGCGGCGTCGACGCCGTCGAGGCGAGCAGGTACGCGGTCACCACCCACGAGTAGTGGCTGATGCCGCCCAGTTCACCGACGATTGTCGGCAGGGCGGTCCCGACGATTGTCTGATCGAGTGCTGCCAGCAGCATGCCGGTCATCAGGCCGAACATCAGCAGGCGAAGCTGCCCCTTGTTCAGTACCGGCTCGGAACGGCCCTCCGTGGTCATTACGCCTGCTTTCCCCGGTCACCGAAAACATGCCGCACGTCTGGAACGCGACGGCGGACCCGGCGCACGCACGCCGAAGCGGTGACAGCCCGGACGGGCCACCACCGCTTCGGCGTCGGCTGTCGGCTCAGTGCCGGCCCTCGGCGAACTCCTCGACGATCTTGGCGCAGAACGCCGGCAGGTCGTCCGGCTTACGGCTGCTGACCAGCCCGTTGTCGGTGACGACCTGCTCGTCGACCCAGTTCGCGCCGGCGTTGACCAGGTCGGTACGCAGGCTCGGCCAACTGGTGATCCGGCGACCCCGCACCACGTCCGCCTCGACAAGCGTCCACGGGCCGTGGCAGATCACCCCCACCGGCTTGCCCGCGTCGAGGAACGACCTGACGAAACGCACCGCGTCCGGGTCGGTCCGCAGGAAGTCCGGGTTGGACACCCCGCCCGGCAACACCAGGGCGTCGTACCGGTCGGGGTCCGCGTCGGCGGCGCTCACATCGACCTCGTACGTCTGCGACGGGTCCAGGTGCTGGAAGGACGTGATCTTCCCGGGCTTGATCGACACCAGTTCGGCGGTGGCACCGGCCTGCTCGACCGCCTGGCGCGGTTGGACGTACTCGACCTCCTCCACGCCGTCGGTGGCCAGGAACGCGACTCGCTTGCCCTGCAATGTGGCTGCCATGCTGCTACTCCTCTCCGGGGGTTCGAAATCCGGGGGGTTCGAAGGAATCCCTTCCCGACCCGGAGGCACCGAAACGCGCGCCTGTGGTGGCGCACGCCGCATCCGCTCCTGGTCCGCGCGGCAGGTTTGACCCCGTCGGGCAGGGGGATCCGCCGGCATGGCACGAGCAGCAGCGGAACAGCTCCGGCTCGCCGAGGTCGTGCAGAGCTGGCTCGGACGCCCCGTCCTGGTACTCGGCGACGCCATGCTCGACGAGTGGCGGTTCGCCGACTCGGACCGGCTGTGCCGGGAAGCCCCGGCACCCGTCCTCACCCTGCGCCGCCGGATCTCCGCAGCGGGTGGGGCGGCCAACACGGCAGTCAACATCGCCGCGCTGGGCGGCCGGTCGGTGCTGGTGGCACCCGTCGGCGCGGACGTGGCCGGCGACGAACTGCACGACTGCCTGGATCGGGCCGGTGTCTGGGACCGTACGGTCAGCCAGCCGGGCCGGCACACCCCGGTCAAGCGCCGGATGCTCGCCGGTGACCAGATCCTGCTGCGGGAGGACTCCGGCGACCCCGACGACCCGCTCAGCGAGGACGGGGTGGACCGGCTGCTCACCGCCCTGGACTGCGCCACCCGGGAGTTGCAGGCCGCTGCCGACGGCGTGGCGCCGACCCTGGTGATCTGCGACTACGGCCTGGGCGCACTGCCGGCTCGGGTACGCGCCTGGCTGGTCGCCCAACGGGACCGGTACGCCACCGTCGCCCTCGACGCGCACGACCTCGCCGACTGGCGCGGCCTCGCCCCGACCGTGGTGACCCCGAGCTTCGCGGAGGCCACCCGCCTGCTCGCCCGCGCCGGGCGCGGCGGCGGTGAACTGCAACTGGAACATCCCGAGGTGGACTTGGGCGACGGCCCGTCCGAGCTGACCGTCGGTGCCGCGCCGGGCGGGGCGGGGCAGCGTACCGGCGGGCCGACCGGGGAGCCGACGCCGGGCGAGGACCGGGTGGCGATGACCCATGACGGGCTCAGCGTCACCGGCACCGGGGTGACCGTGAACGCCGACGCGGGGGCCGGTGTGGACCGGGCGGTACTGGCCGAGTCCCGGCTGGCCGAGCTGCGCGCACACACCGGCGCGGACGTGGTCGCGGTGACGCTGGACACCGACGGGGCGGTGGTCGGCGGCGCGGACGGGCAACCCAGTCGCAGCCACAGCACGCCCGTACCGGCCAGTCATGCGGTCGGTGCCGGGGACGCGTACCTGGCGGCCATGACGCTCGCGCTGGCCGCCGACGCCCCGCTGTCCACCGCGGCCCACCTGGCGCAGCTCGCCGCCACCAGCACCGTAACCGGCACCGGCACCTGCGTGTGCCGCCGCGAGGATCTGCTGACCGCGCTCGGGCAACCGGCCCTGGGCGGAGACGACCGGCAGGTGCTGATCGGCACCGAAGGGCTGGACGCCCTCGTCGCCGAGCATCGTCGCGCCGGCCGGTCGGTGGTCTTCACCAACGGCTGCTTCGACGTGCTGCACCGGGGCCATGTGCGCTATCTGGAGCAGGCGCGGGCGCTCGGTGACCTGCTGGTGGTGGCGGTCAACTCCGACGGCAGCGTCCGGCGGCTGAAGGGGCCCGACCGCCCGGTCAACCCGGTCGAGGACCGCACCGCCCTGCTCGCCGCACTGTCCTGCGTGGACCATGTGGTGGTCTTCGAGGAGGACTCGCCGACCGCGCTGATCGAGGCGATCCGGCCGGACGTCTACGTCAAGGGTGGCGACTACCCGCCCGAACTGGTGCCGGAGGCGCCGCTCGTGCAGCGGCTCGGCGGGCAGGTACGCACCCTCGGCTACGTACCGGACCGGTCCACCTCCGCGATCATCGACCGGATCCGGGCGTACGGCCAGGAAGGCTCGCCGGAGGTGGTGGTCGGCGGCCCACCGACGCGGCCCGACCCCGACGTTGATCGGGTCCTCGACGCGGACCGGGCGCTCGGGGTGACGCTGCCCGACCCGGCGGACGAGATGACCGGGTCGGCCGCGCCACCGATGACCGGTAAGGCACCGTGAACCGACCGCTCGACACCGGTACGCACGCCGACTTCCGCGCCGAACGGCTGCTGGACGTGCTGATTCCGACCCGCGACCGGCCCGCCGAACTGGCCGTCACCCTCTCCGGGCTCGCCGCCCAGGAGGGGGTGCCGGGGTTCGGTGTGGTGGTCAGTGACCAGTCCGACCACGAGCCCGGCTACGCCCACCCGGCGGCGGCCACCATGGTCCGGGCGCTGCGCCACCGGGGGCACCCGGTGCTGCTGACCCGCCGGCTGCCCCGCCGCGGCCTGGCCGAACACCGCGCTTCGCTGCTCGCCGCCTCCGCCGCCCGGTACGTGCTCTGCCTCGACGACGACGTCTGGCTGGAACCGGGCACGTTGCGTCGGCTGGTGACCGCCATCGAGGAGCTGGGCTGCGGGTTCGTCGGCAACGCGGTGCACGGACTGTCCTATCTGCACGACGTACGGCCGCAGACCCACCGGCACTACCAGGAGTGGAGCGGTCGACCGGTGCCAGAGCGCATCGGGCCGGACACCCCCGAGTGGGACCGGGCGCAGATCCACTCGGCGGCGAACCTGCTGCACGTCACCGAGGCGCTGGCGCTGCCTGAGGGCAGTTGGCGGGCGTACCGGATCTCCTGGATCGGCGGCTGTGTGCTGTACGACCGGGCGAAGCTCGTCGACTCCGGCGGTTTCGACTTCTGGCGTCGGGTGCCGCCGCGCCACCAGGGCGAGGATGTCGCCGCCCAGCTCGCCGTGCTGGCGCGCCACGGTGGCGCCGGCGTCCTGCCCAGCGGGGCCTACCACCTGGAGTCACCGACCACCGTTACCGACCGGGACGTGGAGGCGTGGGAGGTCGTCCTCGCCGACGACCTTGGTTGTTAACAAGGGGCCCCTGCTCTACCGCAGACGTTAAGAAGGTGCCCTTCCTTACGACCGGAACAGCAGCTCGCGCGCGGCTTCCAGCACCTCGGCCACCGGCACGTCGGTTACGAACGAGTCGCGGTGCGGGCACTCGCCGTCGCCCGGACGATGCGGGTAGATGCCCGGAGTGCAGTCCACCCCGCAGACCGGGCAGTGCACCGTCCACGAGGTGATCGGCCGGTGCCGGGCACGCAGCGGGGTGGCCGTGGTGATCAGGTTCCCGACCCAGAAGATGCCGACCGTCGGGGTGCCCACGGCAGCGGCCAGGTGCAGCGGGCCGGTGTCGTTGGAGACCACCAGCTCGCAGTCGGCGTAGCAGCCGGCCAATCCACCGAGGCTCAACGTGCCGACCTGCGGCCGGAGGGGCACCCGGGCCGCCGCGACCACCTGGTCGACCACGTCGTGCTCGGCGGGGGTGCCGGTGACCAGCACCTCGTACCCGTCCGCGTGCAGCGTCCGGGCCACCTCGGCGAACCGCTCGGCGGGCCAGCGTCGGCGGGTGTCGGTGGCCCCTGGATGCAGCACCACCCGGGGCCGTTCCGCCGCGCCGAGCACCGACCGGGCCTCGGCCCGGTCCGCGTCGGTGACCGTCAACGTCGGGGTGATCGTGGTCGCCGGGGCACCGACGAGCGCCACCGCCTCCAGGTAGCGGATCACCTCGGGCTGGTAGTAGACGTAGCGCAGCCAGCGGTCCAGCGGCGGGGCGTCCTCGGCCCGCAGACCGGCGCTGACCCGGGCACCGAGCGCGGCCACCAGCGGGTTGGAGTTGGCGCCGCCACCGTGCAGTTGCAGGGCCAGGTCGAAACGCTCGGTGCGGGCGGCGGCCAGGAAGTCGACCATGCTGGCCTCGGCCTCACCGGGGCCCGCCGCGCGGATGCCCGGCGCGGGCGGCACCACAAGCACCCGATCCACCGGGCCGGGGCGGTCGCGCCACAGCTGCGCGTGCCACGGCGCACCGAGCAACACGATCTCCGCCTGCGGGTACGCCGACCGCAGCGCGTCCAGCGCCGGCAGGACGAAGATGAAGTCGCCGAGCGCGTTGGCGCGCAGCACGGCGATCCGGGCCACGTCCGGTACCAGCCCGGCGGCCGAGGTGAGCAGGGCCGGGTCGCTCATCGGCTACCGGTCGGCTTCGCCGAGGGCGACGTCCGGATGGTGCAGTTCCCGGTCGGCGGCCGGGTCGATGCCGCTCGACGTGCCGCTGTACGGCCCGCCCCGGCCGACGGGGATGGTGCGAGGGCTGGGGCGGTTCGGTCGCGGCAGCCGCACCCGGAGCAGGCCGTGATCCATCACCGCGTCGATCGTGTCCGGGTCCACCCGTGCCGGCAACTGCACCCGGTAGTCGAAGCCTCGGGTCTCGAAGCCACCGGAGATCCCGTGATCGGCGTTGACCTCGGCCTCGGTCCGGGCGCGTACGCACAGTTCGCGGTCGTCCAACTCCACCGCGACCTCCTCGGGCGCGACACCGGGCAGCCGGACGATCACCTCCCAGCCGTCGGCGGTCTCCCCCAACTCCACCTCGGGCGGCCCTGGCCGACCACCGACCAACCGCCTCAGCTCGGTACGCAGGGACTGCAACTCGCCCAGCGGGTCCCAGCCCTGCTGGCCTGCGCGCCAACCACGCCCCGGTCCGGTCATCGCTGATCTCCCATTCACTGGCTGCCAGATGTACGCAGGGAACTCGGCGCGTCCAGATGGGCGTCACGGTCGACGCCGACGCCGAGCCGGTCGACCAGTTCCCCGCCGAGCCAGGCACTGACACTGAGAATGCCGAGCGCCACCACCTCGATGGCGATCAGTGCGCCACCGGCGGCCCGTGAGTCGGCGTTGAGGCGTACCACCCAGACCGCGGCGAAGAGCAGGATCACCGCCACGTTGGCGGCGGCGTGGGTGAGCGCCACCCGCTTCGCCCGCGTACCGGCCGGGATGGCCAGCAGGTCGAACAGTCCCGCCGCCGCGGCCAGCAGGCCACCGATCAGCCCGACAGTGATGTTCCAGTACGCCACCTCGCCGAGGAAGTCCGGCCCACCGACGGTGTCGATGACGTCGAACAGCACCGCCGTGATCAGCAGCGCCGCCGGAAACATCACCAGCATGGGATGGACGGGGTGACCCAGCACCTTGAGTCGACTCTCCATCTCCGTCCTCCACTGCTTTCACTCGTCGGCGTACCGTCGCCGCATCCGTGGGCGGTACCCCGGTCACCATGGGACAAACCTGACGACAGGCACGATGCACCGACCGTGGCAGCCGCCGACATGGTCAACGTCCCCGGTAGCGCACAGTGACGGTGCCAGCGATTGTCAGGGTGCCGGGGCGTGTTCCGATCGGGCGGGCGACGCCGGCCAGCCGGCCGGCCCGTCCGACCACCGCCGCGCGAGCAGCGCGACGAGTGCCGCCGTGAGCAGGGCGAACACCCCGGCGATGAGATAGGCCACCAGTTGACCTCGCGCGTTCGCGTCCGGCGTACCGGGTGCCGGTCCGGCACCGATCGAGACCCCGGCCAGCAGCACGGCGATGCCCACCGCGGTGCCGATCTGCGCGGCGGCGTTCAGGATGCCGCCGAACAGGCCGGCGTTGTCAGGTCTCAGTGACCGATCGGGATCTGCACGTCGCGAGTCCACTCGTACATGCGGTTGTCACGGTGGAACTCAATCAGGCCGACGTGATCGAGGATTACCGTGACCGCTGGCGCGTCCACCTGGGTCACCGCGTCGACTATCGGCCCTGCGGCTTGTGTCGAGTTGGAATAGGCGACGCTCACATGCGGTCGGTACGCCGCCACCTGCTCGGGTGCCAACTCGACATGGTCCTGCCCGAGGACTTCTGCGATGGCGGCCCTGACCTGGTTCCGCACGGAGGCGATGGGCTCAGATGGCGTCGCTGGCAGGTATACGGCTTCCCGGCGCACCACAGGTCGGTGAAACGTGACGATCGGCGTAGGCACGCGGGCAAGCCGCTGTCGGATGGCATACTCCAGATCGGCGACCTGGTCCTCACTGAGAACGTCCAGGAAGCCGACGCCTTGCATGGTCAGGTGCAACCAGGGTGTCGGAATGAGATCGAGGCCGGAAAACGGCCGCAATGCCTGCTGGTAGAGCCGCGCCAGCTTCACCAACTCGGTGTGCGGACTCATGGTGAAGTGGCAGGCGTGGAAATGGCGGCCAGCCCGCCATCCCGGCCGCCACCACCAGTGGTCCTGCATGTTGTCGGCGTGCTCGACCAGGTCGGACATGTGGCTCCCTGGATTCCTGTCGGCGTCTTCGGCTACTTCCCTCACCCTTGCTGACGCCGGGCAACGACGAGCCGGTGGTCAGCGGTTCATGAAGCCGGGACAGGCATCAACTACCCCGATGCTCCTCTGCACCAGAAGGTGGCCGTCCTCGACCCAGATGGTCTCGCCGGGTTGCACCAGAACCGGTCGATCCAGGACGAAGTGATGCCATTGATCGACAAGCGTGAGGCGGTCAGCCTGCTCACGGTGGACCGGCCGCCGCTTCCTGGCTGTACCCATGACCACAGCATCGGCTCGATTCCGCCAAGCGACAAGTCCCGACGACCGGGAGATTTGCCAACGGGGCCGCTGGACGGTGCTGGTGTCAGGCAGTCCGCTCGGCGGGGAGTTCGTACGGTGGGACGGCGACGACCTGAACGCCGGGCTGTCACGGGTGCTGGCCGAGCTTCAGGAGCGGGTTCCGGGACTGCTCGACTGAGCTACGGCCTGAGGCTTGAAGAAGATCACGGATGGCTGGTCAGGTATCCGCGCGCCTGATCAGCCCGTCCGTCGTTGTCGGGCTGCGTCGGCGTCTCACGGTAGCCCTGGCTGTACGGATGGCGGCGGGCGTCAATGTCAGACGGAGGCCATCCAGGTTCTCAGGATCGCGCATCGCGGCAACGCCGGACGAGGTCAGGGCAGATCGTCGAGGCTGACCCGGTACCACTCCGTGTTCGCGAAGACGTGCAGCTCCGGGCCTCGTCCGACCATTTGGACTCGGTCGGGGAGGGGCCGATCGCCGGGCAGGACAAGCAATCCTTCGCTGACCGGCTCGTACTGAGTGTCAGCGAGACGGCCGATCACTACTCGGCTGCGCTCGCCGCTGTAGCCGCCGAACAAGGCGCAGGTGTCGTCGTGGGCGACAAGCGCCTTCGCTCCCCTGATTTTGTTGTGCCAGCCGGTCACGGTCCCGTCGGAAATCCGCACGATCGGGAAGCTGCTGTAGTAGCACGCCCAGGCGGTTTCCCCCTCGACGTTCAGGCTGTAGCAGTCGTCGATCGGGCCGAACTCAACCCCGAAGGCGTATCTCCAATTTGGTTCGAGGCCGGCGGTGAGGCGGACGATGCCGTGCGGGGAACCGTCGCCGTAGACGCCTTCATCGAAGTAGCCGATCCACAGCTGCCCGGTCGGCGTGGCCAGCGCATGCTCAATGCCATCGCCGACATCGCCTTGGAGCACAGGCGTGCCGTCGGCGTCGAAGACCACGGCCTTGCCACCCCTGCCCGCCACCACCACAATCCGTCCGTCGGGTAGCGGCTGGAGCTTGCAGAACGGGAGGTCCAGAGCGGCGATGGTGGTGACCGTCGTCGTGCTCGCGCCTTGGACGACCACCCGGGCGGAGACGGGTTGTCGGGCGCAGGACTCGGCCAAGCCTGCACCGGCCAGCAGCGCCCTCCGGCTGGCGGGATCAGCCCACAGCGAGATCACCTCGCCGGATGGGCCCACCGATGCCGTCACCAGGACGTCGTCAGCGACCGGGGACGCCAACCGCCCGTGGGCACGCAACCGGACCAATGGCGGACCACTGTGCCCTGCGGAGATCGTCATCGTCAGACGATAACCAGGGCTCCGCGGGCACGCCTCGCCGCTCGATGGCCATCACGGCGAGGCGGTCGCGGCGCGGGATGCGGGCTATTTGCGGACTGGCACGTCCGGCGGTGAGGTTGTCGACCTTGGGAAACGGCGAAGCCCAGGCCAATGACCTGGGCTTCTTCACCGAGCCGCCTGACGGAATCGAACCGTCGACCTACGCATTACGAGTGCGTCGCTCTAGCCGACTGAGCTAAGGCGGCAACGATCGCCTAGTGTACGGCACGCGCCGACGCCCAGCGGAGCGGGAGTACCCGCGTCGGCATACCGGACAGCCCGGCCCTTGCGGCTCGGCAGGTTCGAATCATCGCCCGCTACGCTGCGATGGATGGCCGACGATCACATCCCCCGCGACGAACCGGTCGACAGCCCGCCGGGCGGTACCCCGCAACCTCCGGCCGACCCGGCCGCCGCCACCGGGCGCGCCGCGCCCCTGGGTCCGTACGCCGAGGAGGCAGCCGGTGGGCGGGCGGCGCGGCGACCGCGCAGTACCGATCCGCTGGAGTTGGGGTTCACGCCGCGCAAGCCGGTGCCGTGGCTCGCGCCGCTGCTGCTGATCAGCACCGGTCTGCGTACGCTGCTGGCGATGTTGTTCGGGGCGTACCTGGACAAACGGGAGTTGCAGAAGGCCCTCGACTCGGAGATCGCCAAGCAGGTCGGCCCGGACGGCGGGCTCTGGCTGGATTATGTCGCCGACCTGGGTGACGGGTTCAATGCCACGTACTCGGTCGCCTACCTGCTCGCCCAGCCGGAGTTGACGGTGGACGGGCATCGGCTGCCGCGGGCGCAGACCCTGGTGATGGGCGGCGACCAGGTGTACCCGTCGGCCGCCTACGAGGCGTACGAGGACCGGTGCAAGGGGCCGTACCAGGCCGCGTTGCCGACCACCCCGCCGGAGCAGCCCAGTGTCTTCGCGGTCCCCGGCAACCATGACTGGTACGACGGACTCACCGCGTTCCTGCGGCTGTTCGTGCGTACTCGGGACCGGCACTTCGGCGGTTGGCGTACCGGGCAGTCCCGCTCGTACTTCGCCGCCGAGCTGCCCGCCGACTGGTGGCTGCTCGGCCTCGACGACCAGTCCGGCTCGTACGTCGACGATCCGCAGTTGACCTACTTCGACACGGTGGCCAGGAAGCTGGGGCCGCAGAGCAAGGTGATCCTGGCAGTGCCGGCACCCGCCTGGGTCAAGGCCGTCGACAGCCCTTCGGCGTACGACTCGATCGACTACTTCATCCGGACCATCATCGCGCCCACCGGGGCCCGGGTCCGGGTGTTGATCTCCGGTGACCTGCACCATTACGCCCGGTACACCGGCCCGAACGACCGCCAGCTGATCACCTGCGGCAGCGGGGGCGCGTACCTCTACCCCACGCACAAGTTGCCCGAGCAGATCGAGGTGCCGCCGCGCGACACCCTGGCCCGACGGTCCAGCCCTTCCCGGTCGTACGCGCTGGCCGCCCGTTACCCCGACGCGGCCCGCTCCCGCCGGTACGGCTGGGGGATCTTCGGTCGGCTGCCTCGCCGCAACCCGGGGTTCGCCACCCTGCTCGGCGTCCTGCACACCCTGTTGATGCTCTCCATCGCCGGGGTGGCCGACTTCCGGATCGAGGCGTCCGAGCAGCGTCTGTTCAGCGTTCCGCTGGTGTTGATGGTGCTGGTGACCGTGCTCGCGGCGGCCCTGTTCGCCAAGCCACCCAGCACCACCGGACAACGCAACGTGCGACATTGGGTTCTCGGCGTCATACATGGTCTGGCCCATGTCGGGCTGGGCGCGGCCGGCACCTGGGTCTGGTTGGCTTTGCCTTTCCACAACTGGTCCTGGCCGCTGCCGGCGGCTGCCGCAGCGGTGCTCTACCTGCCGGTTATCGGTCTGGTGGCCAGTCAACTGGTGGCCGGGTACCTGCTGATCGCCAGCGCGTTCGGGGTGAACGTCAACGAACTGTTCGCCGGTCAGGGCATCGAGGATGCCAAGGGTTTCGTCCGGATGCGTATCGACCCGGACGGCACCCTCACGATCTATCCCGTCGTCGTCGACCGGGTGGCCCGCCGGTGGCAGGTCAACCCCGACCACGCCCCGGAAGCCTCCTGGCTGACCCCTGCGACGCCCCTGACTCCCCGCCTGGCGGAACCGCCCGTCTCCCTCACCTGACCACTGCACCCGGGCGACAGCGGGCCGGCACCCGTAGGTGCCGGCCCGACAGCTGACCCGGGGCCTGCCGGCAGGCGACTCACTCGCAGATCCGCCAGTTGCCCTCCTCCTTGATCAGCGGGTAGACCCGGTTGGTGGCGCCGCCCTCGCTCGGGGTGTAGCGGACGGTCGCACTGCCACTGACATGGCCGTTCTGGTTGGAGAGGCTCAGCCCGACGATCTTGTGTCCGGTCAGGTCCGGCTGGGTTTCCTGCTGCCGCGTGAAGTCCGCCTCGCTGACCCGATCCCGGATCCGGGTGCAGAGTTGCTGATAGGCGGTCGGATAGTCGCGTTCCACAAGCGCACCGGCGAATGTGTTCACTGTGGAGCGGACCGGTCCGGTGGCATCCATCGCCACCCGGTAGATCAGGAAGGCGCCGACCGCCCCACCTGAGCAACAGAGTGCGAGCACCACACCCAACACGATGAACAGAACCCGCTTGGACTTCTTCGGCGGCACCATGGCCGGCTGATATGCCATGCGGGCAGGGTAGGAAGCCCGGACAAGCCCAAGATCGCAGCGGCCCGGTCACTCCCCTTGCGGCGACAGACCCCCCGGCTCTGCGGAGGAGGGCCTTTCGTCGTGTGCCATGCGGGGGCGACAGACATCGGCCAGCGAGCAGCGGTTGACCGACCCGTCACTGAGCTGCCGGACGGTGACGGTCTCGCTCGGCGGATGCCGGGACACGACTTTGCCCAGGCCGGAGGGGGTCTCGACGCGCTGCCCGCTCGCGGGGTACGTGCCGCTTGAGGCGTACAGCGGGTGCTCGTACTTCAGGCAGCACATCAGTCGACCGCAGGCGCCGGAGATGCGCAGCGGATTGAGGGGCAGATCCTGCTCCTTGGCCATCCGGATGGTCACCGGCTCGAAGTCGTTCAGGAAGGTGGCGCAGCACAGATCGCGCCCGCAGGAGCCGATGCCACCCTGCACCCGTGCCGAGTCCCGCGCGGAGAGTTGCCGCAACTCCACCCGACAGTGCAGGGTCGCGCCGAGGTCGCGGACGAGTGAGCGGAAGTCGACCCGGTGCGGGGCGGTGAAGTAGATGGTGCTCCGCTCACCGCCGTCGTCGCCCCGGCTGAGCACGTGGTCGACCGCCACCACCTTCATCGGCAGGCCGTGCTCGCGGATCAGCCGCTTCGCCGCGACCTTCGCGGCGGCCTTGCGGCGGCGCAGGTCCTCGTCGCGGCGCAGGTCCTCATCCTGCGCCAGGCCGGCGAGCTTGGGGAACCCGTCGGTGTCCTCGGTGACCCACTGCGCCGCCCACACGCACTCCGCCACCTCGGGTCCGTCGTCGGTGGGCACCAACACCTTGTCGCCCACCTGGGGGCGCAACTCGCCCGGATCGAGGTAGTAGAGGCGCCCGTAGCGCTGGAAGCTGACCGCACAGAGCATCCCCATGTCATCACCCTACGACGCTTCGGCGGGACCGTGCCGGTTCGGCGTCGCGATCGACCACCCGGTACGACCATCCATGGCTGGCCGGCCCCGGCCGGCGCGCGCCCCGCCTACCAACTGGCACGGATCGTGCGGGGGCCGTCGTGGAAGCCGGGTCGGGCCTGGGCGGCCGGCGGGCGCAGCACGGACTCGGCCATGCTCGGCCCCCACTGGCGGACCAGGGTCTCCGCCCCGTCGTACGCCACGCAGAGCACCGCCAGCAGGCGGGCGGCGATCTCGGCGGCGGCGACGGCACCCGGCGACGACGGCCCGGAGTGGCTCACCACCCGGGTGACCGAGGTGGCCGTGACGACAGTCACCGCCTCGGCCGAGCCGATCACCTCGGCGAGGGCCCGGGCGACGGCCAACCGGCTGCCCTCCACCCAGTCGGCGAGCGCCTCGGCGTAACCAGCGGTCGCCTCCAGCCTTCCCACCAGACTTTCGGGCCCTTCGTCGAGGTGGCGCAGCAGCACCGCCCGGGTCTCGCCGTACGCCGCCGCGGCCGGCCCGGACCAGAGCAGCGGGTCGGTCAGCGCGGCGCACGCCCGGTCGTACCCGTGGACGTGCCGGCGCACCGCCTGCCCGGCAGCGGCCAGCGGCCCGGGACGCAGGTCGAGGAAGTGTCGCAGCGCCTCGCCCGGCAGCACCTGCATCCGCCGCAGCAGCGGCCAGACCCGGTGCCCCTCGGGTGCGCCCGCGGCGAGCAGGGTGTCGACCCGGCGCAGCAGGTCGAGGCCCGGTTCGGCGAGCCGGTCGAGGGCGTCCATCAGGGCTCTCCGGCCAGCCGGCGGCTCACCGCGACGTCGGTGTCGGCGTACTGGTCCGCAGCTCGGCGTAGGGCGTCCGCGGTGGCCGCCAGGTGACCGGCGGCGGCGTACGCCTCCCGGGCCCGGTCGCCCGTGGCCGTCGTCCACTGCCGCAGCAGTGCCCGGCCGATCTCGCCTGGCCGGCCCGGCGCGTCAGCCCCGAAGGCCCCCTGGGCGGGATCACTGGCGGTGACCGAACGGGAGAGCGCGGTGAGGGTGGCGCTCGCGTCGTCGAGCCGGCTGGCCAGGGTACGCAGATCCATCTCAGGCCCCCGTCAGTGGCCGGTAGGCGGTGAAGGTCTCGTTGTGCAGCTTCTCCCGGGCCCACTGGGCGGCGTCTGCTGCGGCGGTGACCGCAGCCCGCACCGAGCCGGCCACGTCACGCGGCGCACGGTTGTGCAGCGGGCCGAGGAAGCGTACGTCGGTGATCCGGCCGCTGGCGGTGACGACCACCTCCACCAGGCCGTCCGGCGACCGGACGGTGACCTCGACCGTCGCCACGGCCTGGTCGAACTCGGCCTGGAGCGACTCGATCCGGCGGTAACGCCGGACCGCCTCCTCGATCCATGCCTCGTCGATCTCGCCCCGCGGCATCAGCGGACTCCTCCCCGGCTGCCCTCACTCTGCGTGCCGCCGCCGTCACCACGGCACACCGGACCGTACCGCACGTGAATTGCGCGTGTCGATGCCTGTGGATAACGGTCCGGCCGACAAGACCTGCCGCGGTCAGCCCTTCCAGAGGGCGAGCATCATGGCTTCGACGGCGATCCGGGGCTTGACGTTCGCCTCGATGGCGGTGCGGCAGGCCAGTACGGCTTCCAGTCGCCGCAGCGCCCCTTCCGCCTGCCAGCTGCGCGCGCCGGCGTCAGCCAGTTCGGCGGTGTCGGTGTGCACCGGCGGCACCGGTGCACCCATCGCCATGGTCAGCGCGTCCCGGTAGAAGGCGGCCAGGTCGACAAGCGCCCGGTCCAGCGCGTCCCGCTGGGCCCGGGTGGCTCGGGACTTCTGCCGCCGCTCCAGGTCCTTGAGTTGGCCGGCGGAACCCCGGGCGGCGCTTGCCGCGCCTCGACCGGTACCGCCCGCACCGAGCGCCGTCTCCAGCGCCGCGCGCTCCGCGGCGTCGATCTCCACGACCGCCGCCTCGGCTTCGGCCTCGGCCGCCTCGATCAGCGCGGAGGCCGCGTCGAAGGCGGCACCCACGCTTGTCAGCCGGCGCGGTACGGCGAGCACCGCCTCCCGCCGGGCCCGGGCCTGGGGGTCGCCGGCCAGCCGCCGGGCCCGTCCGACGTGACCCTGCGTGGCCGCCGCCGCCCATCGGGCCACGTCGGGTGCGATCCCGTCCCGCCGGACCAGCACCTCGGCCACCGCGTCCGCCGCCGGCTGCACCAGGGGTACGACCCGACACCGCGACCGGATCGTCACCGAGATGTCGTCCGGGTGGGTGGAGGGCGTGCAGAGCAGGAAGACCGTTCGGGGTGGCGGCTCCTCGACCGCCTTGAGCAGTGCGTTGCCGGCCGCCTCGGTCAACCGGTCGGCATCCTCGATGATCACGACCTGCCACCGGCCGCCGGACGGTGTGCTGGCCGCCCGCAGCACCAGCGCCCGCATCTCGTTGACCCCGATGGAGAGCCCGTCGGGAACCACCAGCCGTACGTCGGCGTGGGTGCCGGCCAGGGTGGTGTGACAACCGGGGCACTGCCCGCACCCGGTGCCGTGCTCACACTGCAACGCGGCGGCGAAGGCCCGCGCCGCCACCGACCGTCCCGAGCCGGGTGGCCCGGTGAAGATCCAGGCGTGCGTCATCCCGGCACCCGGGTCGGCTCCGCTCACCGCTTCCTGGGGCGTACGCAGCACGGCGGCTGCGGCGGCCGCGGCCCGGCGTAACGTGTCCACCGCCTCGTCCTGCCCGACCAGGTCGGCAAAGGCGTCCGGCATCAAGTCCGCTCCGTCGTCACCAGCTCCGTTGGGGATAACTCAGGCTGCACCGAGGTGTCCGGGCCACTCGCCGGCCCCGGGTGGTCGGCACCGCCGGGGGCGAGCAGTTCCGTCACCCGGTCGGCGACCCGCTCGGCGATCTGCTCGACCGGGTGGCCGGCGTCGAGAACCAGGTAGCGGTTCGGGTCGGCGGCGGCGAGGTCGAGGAAGGCGTACCGGACCCGCTCGTGGAAGGCCAGCGACTCGGCTTCCAGCCGGTCGGCGGCTCGGCTGCGCTCGGCCACCCGGGACAGCCCCGCACGCGGGTCGATGTCCAGCAGCACCACCAGGTCGGGCTTGAGCCCGCCGGTGGCCCAGGAGGAGAGCCAGGAAAGCTCGTCGACCGGCAGGGTGCGCCCGGCGCCCTGGTAGGCCAGGGACGAGTCGACGTACCGGTCACTGATCACGACGGCCCCCCGGGACAGGGCGGGCCGGACCACGGTGGCCACGTGATGCGCCCGGTCGGCGGCGTAGAGCAGGGCCTCGGCGCGTGGTGAGGGCGCCTCGTCGTCGGTGTTGTTGTCCAGCACCAGGGACCGGATGCGGGTGCCGACGCCCGTTGCGCCCGGCTCCCGGGTGACCACCACGTCCCGCCCTTCGGCGCGCAGCCGCTCGGCGAGCTGGGCCAGCTGGGTCGACTTGCCGGCGCCTTCGCCGCCCTCGAAGACCACGAAGAGCCCCGCCGAGACGAACGGCTCCGCCGGCATCAGCGGACGGCCCCGGATCGAACCCCACAGGTCGGCCAGGACCGGGACGCCCTTCTTGTCGTCCATCTGGCCGAACGCGCTGATCCCGGCGAAGATCCCGGCCGCGCCGGCGACGAGCAGCAGCAGGCGGGTGGCGGAGATCGAGATCCCCAGGTCGGCGATCTCCAGCTTCCGGGAGCCACCGACACCGGCGAGCAGGCTGCCCAGCGCGATCGCCAGGATCAGCACCAGTCGGGTGCCGATCTGCACCACCGCGAAGACCCGGCCGCGTACCTCGTCGGCGACCTCGCCGCCGAGCAGGGTGGTGCCGGAGAGGAAGGCCATCCCGGCGCCGGCGCCGACCAGGACCGCGCCGACCAGCGCCATGGACAGGTGGATGGCGAAGGCCAGGGTCATCACCGAAGCGCTGGCCAGCACGATGCTCATGCCGAACCAGCGACGCCGGGACATGTCCCGCACGATCATCGGGCCGAGCCCGATGCCGATCGCCAGGCCGAAGAAGATCGCCCCGAAGAGCAGGGAGAAGGCGGCGTCACCGGCACCGAGCGAGTTGGCGAAGAACCGGGACGTACCGATCACGATGCCGCCGCCGGCGAAGGCACCGAAGATGCCCAGCACCAGGCCACGGACCAGTGGCGTCTTCCCGATGTACCGCCAGCCCTCGTTGAACTGGCGCAGCATGCTCTGCTCGGACTGTTCCTGCCGCTGGCGCTGCCCCTGGCTGATCTCCTTGATGCCGAAGGCGACGACCAGGGCGGTGGCGAGCCGGGAGAGCGCGTTGAACCAGAGCGCGAGTTGGGCCGGCTCGGCCCAGGACGGCATCTCGCCGCCGGTGGCACCCCGGACGATGCCGTCCAGCGAGGCGAGCACGATCGCGGCGAAGATCGGCGTCAGGCCGTACGTGGTGATCAGGGTGAGCTGGTTGGCGGTTTCCAGCCGGGCGCGCGGGATGAGGTTCGGTACCGCCGCTTCCTTGGCCGGGATCCAGAGCAGCGTGACCGTCTCGATCAGGAAGGTGGCGATGGCCGCCCAGCTGACCACCCGGGCACCGCTGGCACCGGTCAGCGCGTACAGCGGGATGGAGGCGAACAGCACGAACCGCAGCAGGTCGCAGATGACCATGGTCCAGCGTCTGTCGAACCGGTCGGCGAACACGCCGGCGATCGGCCCGAGCAGCAGTGCGGGCAGCAGCCGGATGGCGATCACGCCACCGAAGGCGGCGCCCTTGGCGGTGCTGCCCTCCACCTGGGCGGCGGCGAAGATGCTTGTGGCGAGCAGGCCGAGCCAGTCTCCGAAGGAGGCCGCGCTGAGCACGATCCAGAGCCGGCGGAAGGGGCGGATGCGCAGTACCGAGCGGATGGCGGGGTAACCGGTCAGGTCGGCCTGGCCGGTCGTGCCGCCGGATCGGCCGGCCTGGCCGGTGGGTTGGTTCGTGGACGGCGACACGCCGGACGACTCGCCGTTGAATTGGCTTTCGATGGCCGTACCTCCACGTGCCGGCCCATCGCTGGGCACCCCCGGTGGAACACTCTAGACCTGCGGGGATCTGTCCCCGTCACGCCTCGCCTTGCCCGCCGAGCCTAGGCCGCTGTGGCCAACTCATGGCGCGCAGGCAGGACGCGAGGGTGTTTCGCATTCACCGTTTCACAGTTAGCGTGCACACGTGGCCACCGACAGCGAGAATCTGCGCCACCGGCTGGACCGGGCGACCCGGCACCTCGATCCCCCGTACGCCGTGGTCGACCTGACCGCCTTCGATGCGAACTCCGCCGCGCTCGTCGACCGGGCCGGCGGCAAGCCCCTGCGGGTCGCCAGCAAGTCGCTGCGCTGCCGCGAGTTGATCGCCCGTGCGCTGGCCCGCCCCGGTTGGCACGGGGTGATGGCGTTCACGCTGCCCGAGGCGATCTGGCTGGTGCGCACCGGCGTCACGGACGACGTGCTGGTGGCGTACCCCACCGTCGACCGGGGCGCGATTGCCGAGCTCGGCGCCGATCCGGCTCTGGCCGCCGCCATCACCCTGATGGTCGACGACCCCGATCAGCTGGACTTCCACGACACCGTGCGGTCGCCGGGGAGCCGGGCTGAGCTGCGGATCTGTCTCGACCTGGACGCCTCGTGGCGGCTGTTGGGCGGACGGGTGCACGTCGGCGTCCGCCGCTCACCGGTGCACAGCGCCCAGGCCGCCGGCCGGTTGGCCGCCGCGATCACCGCCCGGCCCGGCTTCCGGCTGGTCGGCCTGATGTCGTACGAGGCACAGATCGCCGGGGTCGGTGACGCGCCGCCCGGGCAGACGGCGCTCGGCGCGGTGATCCGGCTGGCCCAGCGCGGGTCGTACCGCGAACTGCTGGCGCGCCGCGCTGCGGCGGTGGCCGCCGTGCGCGACCACGCCGACCTGGAATTCGTCAACGGCGGCGGCACCGGCAGCGTGGCTACGACCAGCGCCGATCCCGCGGTCACCGAGGTCACCGCGGGATCAGGACTGTACGGGCCGACGCTGTTCGACGCCTATCGCGACTGGCGTCCCACCCCGGCGGCCTTCTTCGCCTGTGCGGTGGTCCGCCGGCCGGCACCCGGGCTCGCCACCGTGCTCGGCGGCGGCTGGATCGCCTCCGGATCGGCCAGCCGCAGCCGGCTGCCCCGACCGTGGCTGCCCGCCGGACTCAAGCTGGTCGGCACCGAGGGGGCCGGCGAGGTGCAGACCCCGCTGGCCGGTCGCACGGCCGCCACGCTGCGCATCGGCGACCGGGTCTGGTTCCGCCACGCGAAGTCGGGCGAGCTGTGCGAACACGTCAACGAACTGCACCTGGTGGACGGCGACGAGGTGGTGGCCACCGTGCCGACCTACCGGGGCGAGGGCCACGCCTTCCTGTGAAACCCGCCGCCAGCCGCTGGGGTACGCACCTGACGGGTTCGGCGGGCGGAGCGGGGTGACCGCAGGGCCGCGCCGGGCGGGAGGGCGGGTGTCAGGCGGGCTGGGCCGCGGGTTCCGCGGAATCGATGATCTGATCGTCGGCCGGCTTCGCGGGCTGCACGACCGGCCGGTGCCCGGCATCGCCCCGAGCGTCCACCTGGCGGTGCAGGTAGTCGCGGATGAGCGCCTTCGCCTCGACCAGCACCCGCTCGTCGCCGTCGGACGTACGCCGGAACGCGAGCTTGATCAGCGCGTCGGCCACCTCCACCGCGATTTCCAGATGGAATTGCAGGTCGGGCACGTCGGCGAGGCCGAAGCGCTCGGTGAGCACGCGCGCCAACTGGTCGGCGATCACCCCGTTGTTGTCGCGCTGCTCATCGAGCAGATGCAGGTCGACCACGTCGCCGAAGTGCAGGGTACGGAATCCGGGAACGGTGCGGTGCATGGTGATGTACTCGTCGATGCCCGCGTCGACCCCGTCCCACCAGTGGGTCAGGTCGTCCGAGGCGAAGCGCTCGTCGAGCCGCTGGAGGTACGCCTCCATCGTGCGCAGCGTCAACGCCTGCACGATCGCCCGCTTGTCCGGAAAGAACTGATAGACCGACCCGATCGCCACCTCTGCCCGCTCGGCGAGCAGGGTGGTGGTCAGCCCTTCGTACCCCACCTCGTCGACGAGTTCGGCGCAAGCGTCCAGCATCCGCTGGACCCGCGCGACACTACGACCCTGCACCGGAACCCGGCGCAGCGGCCCAGTCGTGGCGGCTGAAGTGGACACTCGCCACCCCCTCTCGACGGATGAACATATCTACAAGTCACCGGTTCGTGACTACCGGTACAACGAGCGAATCTCGATTGCGGTGTTTACCAGGAACAACGTTCCTGATATGAACTCGGTTCATATCCCTCTGAAGGAGCGCCGATGCCGGGAAGCAGCGCCAGCGACGCCACCGCCTGGTCGAACTGGGCCGGCAATCAGCACAGCACGGCGACGGTTCTGCGCCCCACCAGCGTCACCGAAGTCGTCGAGCAGGTCCGCTCCGCCGCCGAGACCGGTGCCCGGATCCGCCCGGTCGGCAGCGGCCACTCCTTCACCCCCGTCGCGGTCGGCGACGGTAGCCGGATGGACCTGGCCGGACTCGCCATCGACGTACAGGTGGACGTCGATCGGCGCCTTGTCACCGTACCGGCCGGGATGACCCTGCGGCAGCTCAACGCGCTACTGGCGAGTCACGGGTTGGCGCTGCCCAACCTCGGCGACATCGACGCGCAGACGGTGGCCGGGGCGATCTCCACCGGCACCCACGGCACCGGCGCGGCGTACGGCGGGCTGGCCACCTTCGTCGCCGCGCTGACCCTGGTCACCGGCACCGGCGAGGTGCTGCACTGCTCCGCCGACGAGCACCCCGACGTGTTCGACGCGGCCCGGATCTCGCTCGGCGCGCTCGGCGTACTGGTCGAGGTGACGCTGCGCTGCGTGGACGCCTTCGTGCTGCGGGCCCACGAACGCCCGGCCGCCCTGGACGCCGTACTGGCCGACCTGCCCGACCTGATCGGCACCCACGATCACGTCGAGTTCTTCTGGTTCCCGTACAGCAGCCAGGCCCAGCTGAAGGTCAACGACCGGGTGCCCGACGACGATCGCCCGCTGCCCCGCTGGCGCGGCTGGCTCGACGACGACTTCCTGGCCAACACCGTTTTCGCCGGCGCCTGCCGGCTCGGCCGGGCGATGCCGGCCCTGGTCCCGACGATCAGCGCCGTCTCCGCCCGCGCGCTCAGCGAACGCGTCTACACCGGCCGCTCCGACACCGTCTTCTGCACCCCACGCCGGGTCCGCTTCGTGGAGATGGAGTACGCGCTACCGCGCGACGCCCTGCCCGAGGCGCTGGACGCCCTGCGCCGGATCATCGACCGCCTGCCGTTCCGGGTGCTCTTCCCGGTCGAGGTCCGCTTCACCGCCGCCGACCAGATCTGGCTGTCCCACTCGTACGGGCGCGAATCGGCGTACGTCGCCCTGCACCAGTACGTCGGCATGCCCTACGAGCCGTACTTCCGCGCCTTCGAGCAGGTGGCGACCGAGCTGGGCGGCCGCCCCCACTGGGGCAAACTGCACTGGCGCGACGCTGCCTCCCTGGCCGACGCCTACCCCCGCTGGCACGACTTCCACCGCATCCGCACCCACCTGGACCCCCACCGCACCTTCACCACCCCCCACCTCACCGCACTCCTCGGCTGAGCCGATCTGAATCTTGGTACGAAACCGCCCTTGGAGGGGCACTTTCGTACCAAGATCTCGTGGCTGTCCACAGGGGCAGCGCGACGGGAGCGTGGGTGGGCAGGGTGGGGGTGTGTGGGGACAGGGTGAGCAGCGGGGTGGGAGTGGGGCCGGATGGGCGAGGCGTGGACCCGGGGCGGCAGAGGGCGGGGCGGCAGGGCACAGGGCGGCAGGGCACAGGGCGGCAGGGCACAGGGCGGCAGGGCACAGGGCGGCAGGGCGCGGATCAGCAGAGGGCGGGGCGGCAGCAAGCAGGTGGGCGGGAGACAGGTGGGCGGGGAGTGGGTTGCCGGGGGATGAGGCGGGTGAGCTGAACTGGTTGTTGTTTCATCAGGAGCAGGTGGTCAGCCTCGACCAGGCTCGGCGGTACCTGTCGCCGAAGGCGATTCGGCACCGGGTCGACGTCGGCCGCTGGCGGCAGGTGCACCGGGCTGTCTATGTCACTCACAACGGGCCGATCGTGCCGGCGCAACTGCCGTGGATCGGCGTTCTCTGCGCCGGACCGGCGGCGGTGCTCGGCGGCCTGACCGCGGCACGTGCGTGGGGCCTGCGCAGGTACGACGACAAATTCGTGCACATCCTGCTGCCGGCGAACCACCGGACCCGGAGCATGCCGCCCGGTGTCCGCGTACACCGCACCACCCTGCTGCCGGCCGCGGACATCCTCGACGTGGGGCAGCCCCGCCGGACGATGCCGGCCCGGTCGTTGGTGGACGCGGCGCAGTGGGCACCGAGTGATCAGGAAGCTCGGGCGATCATCGCTGCCGGATTCCAGCAGCGCCTCGTCGGTGGTGACGACGTACGCCAGGTGCTGGATCGTCTTCCCCGCGCCCGCCGCCGCGCCCTGATCGCGCAGACCGCCACCGATGCGGTGGGCGGTGCGCACTCCCTGCCCGAACTCGACTTCCTGCGCCTGGTCCGGCGCGCCGGGCTGCCCGAGCCCACCCGACAGGCTGTCCGCCACGACGCCACTGGTCGACGCCGCTACCTGGACGCCTTGTTCGAGGAGTGGCGGGTGCATGTGGAGATAGACGGCAGCCAGCACCTCGACCCGGCCACCGCCTGGGCAGACATGCGCCGACAGAACGATCTGTGGCGCAGCGGCGACCGGGTGCTCCGCTTCCCCGCCTGGGCCATCCGCCACCACCCCGCCGACGTCATCGCCCAACTCCGCGCCGCCCTGCTCGCCGCCGGCTGGCGCCCTTGACGGGAGATCTTGGTACGAAACCGCCCTCCCAGGGGCATTTTCGTACCAAGATCGCCAGTGGTCACTCCGAGCGCGCGGAGGTGGCCTTCTTGGGGGCGGCCTTCTTGGCGGGGGTGGCCTTCGCGGCCTTCGCGGCGGTGGCCTTGGTGGCCTTGGCCGGGGCTTTCTTCGCGGTGGTCTTCTTGGCGGTGGTCTTCTTCGCTGCGGTCTTCTTGGGGGCGGGGCCCTTGGCTCGCTTTTCGGCGAGCATCTCGGAGGCTTCCTCCAGGGTCAGTTCCTCCGGAGTCTGGCCGCGCCGCAGGGAGGCGTTGGTCTCCCCGTCGGTGACGTACGGGCCGAACCGGCCGTCCTTGATGACAAGCGGCTTCTCGGTCAGCGGGTCGGCACCCATCTCCCGCAGCGGTGGGGCGGCGGCCCGACGCTGACGGGTCTTCGGGGCGGCCAGCAGGGCCAGCGCCTCGTCGAGGGTGACGGTGAACATCTTGTCTTCCGAGTCCAGCGAACGGAACTCGTCGCCCCGCTTGACGTACGGGCCGTAGCGGCCGTTGTTGGCGAACACCTCGGCGCCGTCCGGTGCCACGCCGATCAGGCGCGGCAGGCTGAGCAGCTTGAGCGCCTCGTCGAGGGTGAGCGAATCCGGTGACTGCGAGCGCAGCAGGGACGACTTGCGGTCCCCGCTGGCCACGTACGGGCCGAAGCGGCCGGACTTGAGCAGGATCGGCTCGCCGGTCGCCGGGTCGTCGCCGAGCTTGCGCTCGCCCCCACCGCCGAGGAACAGCTCGTGCACCTTCTCCGGGGTCAGCTCGTCCGGCGCGAGGCCCTCGGGGATCGGCGCCCGGTCGCCCGGGGTGCCGCCCTCCTCGCCCTCCGCCTTCGGGGCGGGCTGCTCGCCGGGCAGCGCCCGCTGCAGGTACGGCCCGAACCGGCCGACCCGCACCACCACCTCACGACCTTCGTCGTCGGTGAACAGCGGGATCGAGTTGACGCTGCGCGCGTCGATGTCGCTGAGGTTCTCGGTGACCAGCTTCTTCAGCCCACCGGAGCGGGCGATGTCCTGGTCGCCGGCACCGTTCGTGGTGCCGAAGTAGAACGCGGTGAGGAAGTCGACAGCCGCGTGATCACCACCGGCGATCTCGTCCAGCTCGTTCTCCATGCTGGCCGTGAAGTCGTAGTCGATCAGGCGCGGGTAGTGCCGCTCCATCAGCCCGATCACCGCGAACGCCAGGAACGACGGGATCATCGCCTGGCCGCGCTTGAAGACGTACCCGCGGTCCTGGATGGTCTGCATGATCGAGGCGTACGTGGACGGACGCCCGATGCCCAGCTCCTCCAGGGCCTTGACCAGCGACGCCTCCGTGTAGCGGGCGGGCGGCTGGGTGTGGTGGCCCTGGGCGGCCAGCTCGTCGGCGGTCAGCGGCTGGTCCTTGACCAGGTTGGGCAGTCGACGCTCGGCGTCCTCGGCCTCGGCGTTCTCGTCGTCGCTGGACTCGACGTACGCCCGCAGGAAGCCCGGGTCGGTGATGGTCTTGCCGGTGGCGCCGAAGTCGGCCTCCTCACCGGCGGTGGTGGTCGCCCGGATCCGCACCGACACGCTGGAGCCGACCGCGTCGGTCATCTGCGAGGCGATGGTGCGCCGCCAGATCAGCTCGTAGAGCTTGTACTCCTCGGCGGAGAGCTCCTTGGCCACGTCGCCCGGGGTGCGGAAGTTGTCCCCGGCCGGGCGGATCGCCTCGTGCGCCTCCTGCGCGTTCTTCACCTTGCCGGTGTAGCGGCGCGGCTCCGGCGGCACGCTGCGCTCGCCGTACAGCTCGACGATCTGCCGGCGGGCCGCCGCGATGGCGGTCTCCGACAGGTTCACCGAGTCGGTACGCATGTAGGTGATGTAGCCGTTCTCGTAGAGCCGCTGCGCGGTGCGCATCGTCTGCTGCGACGAGAACCGCAGCTTGCGGGCCGCCTCCTGCTGGAGCGTGGAGGTGATGAACGGCGCGTACGGGCGGCGCCGGTAGGGCTTCTCCTCGACCCGGGTGACGGTGAACGGTCGCCCTTCGAGACGGGCGGCCAGCCCTCGCGCACCGCTGGAGTCGAGGTGGACAACGCCTGCCCCGGCGCGCACCTTGCCGGTGGTCGGCTCGAAATCCTTGCCGGTGGCGATCCGGTCGCCGTTGAGCGCCACCAGGGTGGCGTTGAAGGTGCGCGGGCCCTCGCCCGCGTTCGCGACCGCCAGGGTGGCCAGGATGTCCCAGTACTCGGCGGTGCGGAAGGCCATCCGCTGCCGCTCACGCTCGACCACGATCCGGGTCGCCACGGACTGCACCCGGCCCGCCGACAGCTTCGGCATGACCTTCTTCCACAGCACCGGGGAGACCTCGTAACCGTAGAGCCGGTCGAGGATGCGTCGCGCCTCCTGGGCGTCGACCAGGCTGCGGTCGATCTCGCGCGGGTTGGCCACCGCCGCCTGGATGGCCGGCTTGGTGATCTCGTGGAAGACCATCCGCCGGACCGGCACCTTGGGCTTGAGGGTCTCCACCAGGTGCCAGGCGATCGCCTCGCCCTCGCGGTCCTCATCCGTGGCCAGGAAGATCTCGTCGACCTCCTTGGCCAGCTTGGTCAGCTTGCTGATCTGCTGCTTGCGGTCGGCGGAGACGACGTAGAGGGCGTGGAAGCCGTTGTCCACGTCGACGCCGAGCCGGGCCCACGGCTCGCCCTTGTACTTGGCGGGCACATCGGCGGCGTTGCGCGGCAGGTCGCGGACGTGCCCGAAGCTGGCCTCCACGACGTACCCCGGGCCGAGGTAGCCCGAGATCGTCTTGGCCTTCGCCGGCGACTCGACGATGACCAGACGGGTGGTTCCAGCGTTGCTCGGCACTTCGGTTTCGACCTCATTCCCACTCGATGGCCGCGCCTGTCCGGTTCGGGGCACGCTCGACCCCCCGATACCCGGCGGTCCGGATGTCCAACGTAACGCGCCGTCCGTGTTTCGGGTTTCGCGGGCGGCAATCCGCTACGGACGATCCATGCTCACGCCGAACGGCGTCACCGTACACCCTGGGTAGGGTGTAAAGCGTGCCACTGTGACCATGGCAGCCCCTCGGTGGAGGTGGAACCCGGCCGTTTCTCCCGGTGTGCGCTGACGCCCGGCTGTCCCAGATCGGACAGCTGTCGGCCGCCCGGTCCGGACCGGCCGGACTTCGAGGAGCCGGTCAGGTCCGGCGAAAGCGGGGCCCGGCCGGGACGCACGGACGGTCAGTCGCGGACCGGCCAGGCGCCGGGCGGCGCGGCGGGTGGCGGTTCGCCGACCAGTTCCGCCAGCCGCAGCACCCGGCGTCGACCGCTGATCCGGTACGCAGGCCCGCCCGCGCCCGGTTCGACAAGTTCGCCGACCAGCCCGGCCGCGGTCAGGGCCGCCCCGACCACCGACCAGCGGCCCGGATCGACACCCCCGAGGTGCAGCAGGATCTCCGGCGGGTCGACCACCCCGGCCGCGGCGAGCCAGAGCCGCAGCCGTCGGCCGTCCAACTGGAAGCCGGCCGGTGGCTGCTGCGTCGGGCCGCGCAGCCACGCCGCCGCGAGCGGCACGATCGCCCGGGTGTACGCGGTCCGCACGGCGTAGCGCTGGTCCTCGGTCGGCGTCCAGGTGGCCCGGACCCCGCGCTGGGCCAGTTCGGCGACGAGCACGTGCACCCGCCACCCGGCGTCCACCACCACCGACAACCGGGCGGTACCGCCCATCCGGTGCACCTCGCCGGGCCCGGCGAGCAGGCCGGCGAGGTCGGCGACCGAGGGTTCGGCGGTCTCCGCGCCGAAGAAGACCAGTTGCCGGTCCCCGACCGGCGTCCGTGTCTCCCGGGTCCGCGCCTCCCCGGCCCGTGTTTCCTCGTCCGGTGCCTCCCCGGCGGGTGTCTCCTCGGTCGGATCGGAAGCGACCGCCCGTGCGCGGGGGCGTCGGGCGGTCGGTGGTGCCGCAGCAGGCAGCGGGAAGGACATCGGCAGCGGTTGCGCCGCCGATGTCTCACCGGAGCCGCTCAATGGCATTCGGGCACCTCGTCGAAAGCGCGCTTCAACTCCTCCGAGTTCAGCCGGCTGGTGTCCAGCGCGCTGGCGTCGTAGTCCTGTTGCAGTGTCTCCACCGCCGTCTGCACGCCGTCGTAGAAGACGCGGGGCTCACCGGTGCTCAGCCCGTCGATCGTGGCCCGGGCCCGGCCGTAGGCGTCGCGCATGGACGCGAGGGAGGCCCGGAAGCCCTCGGATATCTCCGCGCCGTTCTCGACCGTGGGTACCCCGGCCTGCTCCACCTTGCGGCGAGCATCCTCACTGGCCTGTTCGGCACCGCCGAAGAGCCGGACCAGGTTCTCCTTTGCCTGCGCGGGAGTGGTCTGCGCGGTCATCTGCTGGTCGGTGCTGCTGGTCAGTTTGCTGATCTCGGCCCGCCACGGGGTCAACGCCGAACACACCGAGGCGGCCCACGCCCGGGGACTGGGACCGCTGGACCCACAGCCCGCCAACAGAACCGACGTAGCCAGGACCACCGTCAGCATTCTGGCGGCGTCCGCCCGGCACGTACGCATGCGTTGCAGCGTACGGCCTCCGCTGCCGGTCGGCACCGGTCAGGCGGACCGCCCCGCAGCGACGACCGGTCCCCGGGCGACGGTGTCGCCGCCCGGGGACCGGTGATGCCGACCGCAGGGTCAGGCCTTGATCTCCGCCGGGCGCGGGTCCGCGGTGCCGGATCCGCTGTCGGAGCCCTCGTCGAGCGCGATGCTCTTGCGCTTGCTGAACACCACCGCCGCGACCACGATCAGCGTCGCCACCACCGCGATGGTGACCCGCAGACCGACGTTGCGGTCGTCGCCGATGCTCCAGGCCACCACGGCCGGCGCGATCAGCAGCGACACCAGGTTCATCACCTTCAGCAGCGGGTTGATGGCCGGGCCGGCGGTGTCCTTGAACGGGTCACCGACGGTGTCGCCGATGACCGTGGCGGCGTGCGCGTCGGAGCCCTTGCCGCCGTACGCGCCGTCCTCGACCATCTTCTTGCTGTTGTCCCAGGCGCCACCGGAGTTGGCCAGGAAGACCGCCATCAGCGTGCCCGCCCCGATCGCACCGGCCAGGTACGACGCCAGCGCGCCGGGCCCGAGGCCGAAGCCGACCGCGATCGGTGCCATGATCGCCAGCAGACCGGGGGTCATCAGCTCGCGCTGCGCGTCCCGGGTGCAGATGTCGACGACCTTGCCGTACTCCGGGCGCTGCGTGCCGTCCATGATGCCGGGCAGCTCACGGAACTGGCGGCGGACCTCCATCACCACGGCACCGGCCGAGCGGGAGACCGCGTTGATGGCCAGGCCGGAGAAGAGGAACACCACCGCCGCACCGATGATCAGACCGACCAGGTTCTGCGGGTTGGCGACGTTCAGCGCACCCAGAATCTCGGCACCGACGTCGGTCACCCCGGCGTCGGCGTACGCGATGCGCAGCGTGTCGGTGTACGAGCCGAACAGCGCGGTCGCGGCCAGCACCGCCGTGGCGATCGCGATGCCCTTGGTGATCGCCTTGGTGGTGTTGCCCACCGCGTCCAGCTCGGTGAGCGTACGGGCGCCGTGCTCGTCGATGTCGCCGGACATCTCGGCCACGCCCTGGGCGTTGTCGGAGATCGGGCCGAAGGTGTCCATCGCCACGATCACGCCGACGGTGGTGAGCAGACCGGTACCGGCCAGCGCCACGGCGAACAGCGACAGGGTGATCGAGCCGCCACCGAGCAGGAAGGCACCGAAGACACCGGCGGCGATGAGCAGCGCCGAGTAGACCGCCGACTCCAGGCCGACGCTGATGCCGGCGAGGATGACCGTCGCCGGGCCGGTCTGCGAGCTCTTGCCGATGTCCTGCACCGGACGGCGGTTGGTCTCGGTGAAGTAGCCGGTCAGCGCCTGGATGGCGGCGGCCAGCACGATGCCGATGACGACCGCGCCGATGACCACACCGCGCGGGCCGAACGGCGGGTCGCCGCCGTCCACGCCGAGCGCGGTCCGCCAGTCGTCGCCGAGCTGCGCGGCCCAGGACGGCTGCAGGTAGACGAAGGTGGCCACCCCGACCAGCACCGCCGAGATCAGCGCGGACAGGTAGAAGGCCCGGTTGATGGCAGTCAGACCGTTGCGGTCGGAGGCACGCAGCTTGGTGATGAAGACGCCGATGATGGCGACCAGCACACCGATGGTGGAGATGATCAGCGGCAGCACCAGGCCGTCGGTGCCGAACGCGGCGCGACCGAGGATCAGCGCGGCGACCAGGGTGACCGCGTACGACTCGAACAGGTCGGCGGCCATGCCGGCACAGTCACCGACGTTGTCACCGACGTTGTCGGCGATGGTGGCCGCGTTGCGCGGGTCGTCCTCGGGGATGCCCTGCTCGACCTTGCCGACCAGGTCGGCGCCGACGTCGGCGGCCTTGGTGAAGATGCCGCCGCCGACCCGCATGAACATGGCCAGCAGCGCGGCGCCGAAGCCGAAGCCCTCCAGCACCGTCGGCGCGTCACCCCGGAAGATCAGCACCACCAGCGCGGCACCGAAGAGGCCGAGCCCGACGGTGAGGAAGCCGACCACGCCACCGGTCCGGAAGGCGATCTTCATGGCCGCTTCCCGGCCGCCCTCCCGCTCCCGGGCGGCGGCGGCCACCCGCAGGTTGGCCCGGGTGGCCAGCCACATGCCGGCGCCGCCGATGAAGGCGCTGAACAGCGCACCGACCACGAAGAAGAGCGAACGGCCGATCTTCACCGCGGTCTCGCTGCCGTCGGTCTGGTGCACCGGCAGCAGGAAGAGCAGTACTACGGCGATCACCACGAAGATCGCCAGGGTCCGGAACTGCCGGATCAGGTAGGCCGAAGCGCCCTCCTGCACGGCCCCGGAGATTTCCTGCATTTTCTCGGTGCCCTTGCCGGCGGCCAGCACGGCCTTCGTCAACGCGGCGGCGAAGGCGAGCGCTACCAGCGCGATCACCGCAGCGATGACGACGTACGTGACATTGGCTCCGGTGAGGGAGATCGCGCCGCCGCCCTCGGCGGCCAAGCTGTCGGACATCTGTGTCCTCCTGTGCCGAACAACGCGCCGGCCGGTGGAGACGCACCGACCTGCGCCTGGATGCGAATTTCGCAAGTGCGCGCTGAGCCACCCCCGGTGGACCCGCGCCGCCAGGCCCAGCCGCGCTGGTTGTCCGAGGGATCACTTGCTGACAACCCGCGTACTCTAGCCCTCCGCAGTGTCCGAGGTCACAGCGAGGTGGCGGCGCGCCGCGATGATCTTCGTCGCTGTGTTATGAGGCGGAATCTGATATAGGGCCGGATCCATGACGAAGCCGCCGCATTCCCTGCTCAGGGAAGGCGGCGGCGTCAGCGAATCAGTTCGGCTAGCGGTTCAGCGGCCAGACCATCCGGACTTCGGTGCCGATGCCGTCGTCGACCGGGCGCACCTGGAGGTCCTCGACGAAACCGGCGAGCAGGGCGAAGCCCACCCCGGTGGTGAGGTCGTCCTCGTTGAGCGACTCGTTTGCCAACTGGTCGGCATCGAGCGCGGCCAGGCCGATGCTCGCCTCGATCGGCGCCCGGTCGACCACCCGCACCGCGTACGTCCCGGAGTCGGACATCTCCACAAGCACCGGTTCGGCCACTCCGTACTGGCGGTGCAGGGCGACCGCGCGGGTGCACGCCTCACCGATGGCCAGGCGTACCTCGTCGAGCAGATCCTCGCGGACCCCGGCCCGCCGGGCGACCGCCACCCCGACCAGGCGAGCGGTACGCACGTGCACCGGCGCCGGGGAGAAGGAGAGCCGTACCGTCGCCATCACGCGCCGGCGCCGGTCGCTGCTTCGACCGTGGGATGCAGTGGGAACACCTGGTCCAACGCGGTGATCCGGAAGATCTTGAGCAGCGGCTCCTTGTCGCAGACCAGGGAGAAGGTGCCGTCGGCGGTCCGCAGTCGCTTCAGCGCGCCGACCAGCACGCCCAGCCCGGTGGAGTCGAGGAAGTCGACCCGTCCCAGGTCGACCACCACGTGCCGGGCACCGGAGTCGATCAACTCCAGCAGCCGCTCGCGCAGCCGAGGGGCGGTGTAGACATCCACCTCACCGCCGACCTCGAGCACCGTGTGCTCGCCCACGGTGCGGGTCGCCAGCGACAGCTCCATCGGTCCTCCCTCGACGCGGCCGTAAGCTCATTGGGCATCTAACCACTACCCCCGAGGCCTCCCGACGACTCACCGGGGGCCGGACTCGCCGCACCGGTGGGTCAATTTCCCATTTCCGAACACCAGTGCGAGAGTGCAGGACGTGACCTCGGCAGCCAGCGTATCCGCCGGCCGGGACCGTGAGCCGGGCCCCGCCCCGATTCCGGCCGCCGCGCCCGGCGACCTACTACGCCAGCTGCGGCGACGGCACGCCACCGATCCGGTCACCCATGTCGAACGGGTGCCGTCCCGGGCCGGGACGCCGGCACCGTGGCCGGGCTGGGCTCCGGAGGAGCTGCGCACCGCGTACGCCCGACGCGGGGTGAGCGCGCCCTGGCGGCACCAGGCCGAGGCGGCCGAGCTGGCCCACGACCGGCGACACGTCGTCGTCGCCACCGGCACCGCCTCCGGCAAGTCGCTGGCGTACCAACTGCCCGCGCTGGCCACCCTGCTCGCCGATGCCCGCGCCACCGTGCTCTACCTGGCACCGACAAAGGCGCTCGCCGCCGACCAGTTGCGCGCCGTCGCCGAGTTGGAGATCGAGGGCGTACGCCCGGCCTGCTACGACGGTGACACCCCCCGCGCCGAGCGGGAGTGGATCCGACGGCATTCCCGGTTCGTGCTGACCAACCCGGACATGCTGCACCACGGCATCCTGCCCGGCCACGCGCAGTGGTCGGGATTCCTGCGCCGGCTGCGGTACGTGGTGATCGACGAGTGTCACGTCTACCGGGGCGTGTTCGGCTCGCACGTCTCCCACGTGCTGCGTCGGCTGCGCCGCCAGTGCGCCCGGTACGGCAACACCGCCGGCCCCACATTCGTGCTGGCCTCGGCGACCTCGGGCGATCCGGCGGCGACGGCCGGTCGACTGGTCGGCCTGCCGGTGACGGCGGTCACCGAGGACACCTCGCCCCGGGCCGGGGTGACCTTCGCGCTCTGGGAACCGCCGCTGCTGCCCGCCGAGGCCTCCGCGTCGTCACCCACCACCGCCGCGCCCGCGCCGCGCCGTGCTCCGGACGCCCCCCGACCCACCGCGCCGCCCGGTCCCGACGCCGAGCCGGGCGACCTCACCCAGGTCCGTCGGTCGGCGCTGCGGGAGACCGCCGACCTGCTCGCGGACAGCGTCGCCGCCGGCGTGCGGACGCTGGCGTTCGTACGGTCCCGGCGGGGCGCCGAGGTGGTGGCGACCAGCGCCCGGCGCAGCCTCGACGAGGCGGTGCCCGGGCTCGGCGACCGGGTGGCCGCCTACCGCGGCGGCTACCTGCGCGAGGAACGGCGGGCGCTGGAACGGGCGCTGCTGCACGGCGACCTGCTCGGCCTCGCCTCGACAAATGCCTTGGAGCTGGGCGTCGACCTGGTCGGCCTGGACGCGGTGTTGATCTGCGGGTACCCGGGCACCCGGGCGTCGCTGTGGCAGCAGGCCGGCCGGGCCGGACGCTCCGGGCAGGAGGCCCTCGCGGTGCTTGTCGCGCGGGACGACCCGCTGGACACCTATCTGGTGCACCATCCGGAGGCGCTCTTCGGGACGCCGGTGGAGGCCACCGTGCTCGACCCGGCCAATCCGTACGTGCTCGGGCCGCAGTTGGCCTGCGCGGCGGCCGAGGCCCCGCTGACCGCCGCCGATCTGGAACTCTTCGGCGACAGCGCGAAGGAGACGGTCGAGGCGCTGGTCGAGGCGGGTGCGCTGCGGCAGCGGCCGACCGGCTGGTACTGGCGGCACCGGGAACGGCCCGAGGTGGATCTGCGCGGCGAGGGGGGTGCCCCGGTCTGCGTGGTGGAGGCGGCGACCGGCCGACTGCTCGGCACCGTCGACGGCGGCTCGTCGCACTTCCTGCTGCACGCCGGCGCGGTCTACCTGCACCAGGGCGTGTCCTACGTGGTCGACTCCCTCGACCTGGAAGACGGTTGCGCGCTGGTCCACCCCGAGGAGCCGGACTGGTCCACCCACGCGCGGGACGTCACCTCGCTGTCGGTGGTGTCGGTGCGCTCGTACGTCGACGCCGGGCCGGTCGGGCTGTTCCTCGGCGAGGTGGACGTGACCAGCCAGGTGGTGTCGTACCAGCGGCGACGCATCGCCACCGGCGAGGTGATCGACACCCGGCCGCTGGACCTGCCGACCCGGGAGTTGCGTACCGTCTCGGTCTGGTTCACCCTTTCGCCGGAGTCGCTGGCCGAGGCGGGCGTGGATCCGGCCGACGTGCCGGGGGCGCTGCACGCCGCCGAGCACGCCGCGATCGGGCTGCTGCCGCTGCTGGCCACCTGCGACCGTTGGGACATCGGTGGGCTGTCCACCGCGGTACATCCGGACACCGAGGCGCCGACGGTCTTCGTCTACGACGGTCACCCCGGTGGGGCGGGTTTCGCGGAGCGGGCGTACGGCACCGCCGCCGCCTGGCTCCAGGCCACCCGCGCCGCCATCGACGAGTGCGGCTGCGAGACCGGCTGTCCGTCCTGCGTGCAGTCACCCAAGTGCGGCAACGGCAACAACCCGCTGTCCAAGCCGGGCGCCGTCCGGGTGCTCGACGTGGTGCTGAACAACCTGCCGCACTGACACCAGGCATAAAACCCCGGGCGTACGGGCAAGAACGGTGGGAGCGCTTCCATCGATGCTCGTCGGGCTGCGCTCACTGTTCACTGTTCGCCGTTCGCTGTTCGCCCGCGTACGTGAGGAGGGGCCGTGGCCGACACCATCGCCGAGACCGTCGACCTGCTCTACACCATCGACCAGGAGAAGCTCAGCGTCGATCAGCAGATCGCCCTGAGCACGGCGCTCGCCACCCTGGCGCAGGCCGAACGGCTGGATCAGATCAACGAACGGCTGCGCAGCATCCAGCAGCTGCTCACCAACGCGACGCACCGGTCGACCGTCGACGGGATTCGCTGAGCCGCCCCTCAGCGCCGTCCGCGTCGTGCCCGCTCAGTGCCGCCGTTGCCGGGCTGTGCGACACTCCGGCGCATCAGAGTTGAGGAGACTTCATGCAGCTCGACAGCCTGCAGTCGCAGCACCAGTTCCACGTCCGCCAACGCATCCGTCTCATGGTCAACCAGTACGAGGTCCACAGCGTGGCCCCGGACGGCACCGAGGGCGGCCTGCTGGCGTTCGCCCAGCAGAAGCGGCTCGCCTTCAAGGAGCAGGTGACGATCTACACCGACGACTCGAAGCAGCATCCGCTGCTCGGGTTCAAGGCCCGACAGCGCCTCGACCTCGCCGCCACGTACGACGTCACCGACCACGCCGGCAACCCGATCGGCCTGTTCCGCAAGGACTTCGCGCAGTCGCTGCTCCGGTCCACCTGGCACGTCGAGCAGGCCGGCCTACCCGCCGTCACCGGCCAGGAACGCAGCATGCCGGTGGCCCTGCTGCGCCGCTTCGTCGACTCGCTGTCCTGGCTGCCGTACCACTTCGACTTCGTCGCCGGCGGTCAGCCGGTCTTCTCGGTGATCAAGAAGTGGGGCCTGCGCGACCGTTACGTGGTCCAGATCCAGCACCCGCAGATCGACCGTCGCCTGGTGATCGCCATGGCGATCGCGCTGGACGCCCTCCAGAGCCGCTGACCGTTGCCGAGGCGACTCCTTCGCCGCGCACAGTCCCGGGCGAATTGCCCGGTCCCGCCTGCGCCCCGAAGGAGTCGCCCCGGCACCCGCCCCGTCGTGCCTCGGGGACGCTGCCGCTTGATTCTCATGTTGGTTGAGACCTAAGGATCGTCGCGTCAGCCAGGTGACGATCAACGGGAGCGATGATGGACCTCGACAATCCGGTGCTCAAGCTGTGCCAGGACGGGATGCGGGCGGAGGCGGAGGGCCGACCGGCCGACGCGCGGGCGTTGTTCGAGCAGGCCTGGTCCAGGCGTACCGACAGCTACGACGCCTGCGTCGCGGCGCACTACCTGGCCCGGCAACAGGACGACCCCGAGGAGATCCTGCGCTGGAACCAGGAGGCCCTGCGGCAGGCTGATGCGGTCGGTGACACCGCAGTCAGCGCCCTGTACCCGTCGCTGCACGTAAGCGTGGCCTTGGCGCACGAACGGTTGGGCGACCCCGGTGCCGCACGCGCCGCCTTCGAGCGAGCGGCCGAACACGTCGCCGCGTTACCGGCAGACGAGTACGGCAACCAACTCCGTACGGCCATCACCGACGGTCTCAGCCGATTGAGCTGACCCCTCCCCCAGCCTGCGATCGTGGCACCCGCAGGCTGTTCGCGGCGCTGGCCGGCCTTGCCTCAGGATGGCCGCCAGCGTGCTGATGATCAGCCGCGCAGCGGCCCGGCTCGGGAGGTCACCGTGGCGACCCGGCGCAGCCCGGGCAGCGGCTCCACGGTCAACTCGGCGGTGACCAGGACGTCCAGCCCGTCGAGGTGACACCGCACCAACCCGGCACCGTTCGCGGCGACGATCTCGGCAGCCCGCGCGCATGCCGTCGGCTCGTCCTGCAGGGCCCGGGCGGCACCGGCCAGGGCGCCGAAGTCGGCGGCGACCCGGGCCTGTTGGCGAGCCATCCGGGCGGCGCCGACGCCGGCACCGAACAGGCCGGCCAGGACGAACACCAGCCCCGCCGCCAACAGGCAGATGGTGGCCCCGCCACGATCCCGTTCGGTCCTCACGGTTGTGGCTCCGGTACGCCCGGCTCGGCGACCGCCACCGCACCACCCACCACGGTGATCACTGGAAGGTCACCGCCGAGAACCCGTACCGGGGCGCGGACCGTCGCGCGGACCAGTTCACCCTCCACCACCACGGTGACCGACGCGCCCGGTGGGGCGTACCGGTTGCCGGCGCGTGTGCCGTCCTCGCCCCGGGAGGCGGCCAGCGCCGCCTCCCGGGCCGCATCCAGACAGGCCGACTTGGTGCCGACCGCGTTGACGGCAGTCAGGCCGGTGAGCAGGAACAGCAGCAGCGCCGGCAGACCGGCCGCCATCTCGGCGGTGAACGAGCCTCGGTCACGACCGGCCAGCCGGCGCCCGGTCACTTCAGCGCCCGGTCGATGACAGCAGCCAGCGCCGACTGCACGCTGTCGGACGTCAGTACCTTGAGCAGGATGCCGCCGAAGGCCACCGCCGCGAGCGTCCCGACGGCGTACTCGGCGGTGTTCATGCCGGCGTCCCCGCGCAGGCGGGCGAGCATTTTGCGCACTTGGTCGTCCCTTCTCGATGGATTCACAACACGTCGCCGAGCACGGCGACGATCACCGGCACCAGGCCGGCGAGAATGAAGGCGGGCAGGAAACACAGGCCCAGGGGCAGCACGATCAGCACGCCCGAGCGGCGCGCAGCCGCCTCGATCGTGGTGACCCGGTCGGCACGCAGGTCATCGGCGAGTCGCACCAGGGCCCCGGCCAGGGCGGCCCCACTGCTTGCCGAACGAACGGCGGCGGTGGCGATCCGCTGCCCGCCCGGCACCTCCGCCAGATGCGCCCAGGCCTCCTGCGGCAACCCGCCGAGTTGCAGCGTCCGGCCGACCCGCCGGAGTTGGTCGGCCAACGGGCCCCCGAGCGCGTCGGCCACCGCGATCACCGAACGCTCCACCGGTGCGCCGGCCCGCAGTGCCGCCGCCATCAGATCGGCGGCCAACGGCAGATCCGCGGCGGCCCGCAGCCGCCGGTTCCGGACGGCGGGCAGCTCGATCCGCCGCAGCTGCCGATCCAGCAGCACCGCGGTGACCAGCGCCGCCACCACGCCCGGCCATCCCTCGACCAGTACCGCCACGGCCACCCCGGACAGGGCTGCGGCCAGGCGGATGCGGTCCAGTCTGCGGCTGGTGGGTGTACGGGCGGAGTCGGGTGCCCGGTCGACGGTGGCGGGGTCGTGACCGGTCAACCGGCGTAGTCGTCGCCGGGGACGGCGTCGGCTGACAGCCATCGCGGCGAGCAACGCGGCGCAGGCCAGGCAACCCACTGCCAGGGCGTTACCCGACATCAGCTTCCTCCGTCCGGCACCGTGCCGAGGCGGTCCGCCCAGAGCAGCCCGACCACCTGTAGAGCGATGGCAGTGACCGCGCACGCGCCACCGATCGGGGTGTGCAGCAGGACCTGAAGCGGGTCCGCCCCGATGCCGTAGCCCAGGGCGATGCCGCCCAACGGCAGGGCAGCCAACAGCCAGGCCGTCGCGCGAGCTCCGGCCGCTTGCGCGGCAGCGGCAGCCACTGCCCGGTCGGCCGAGCGTGCGTCGGCTTCGATCCGCTCGATCAGGTCGGCCAGCGGTGCCCCCGTACGATCCGCGAGCCGCACCGCCGCCTGGGCCAACTGCCCGGGACGGTCCGGCGCAGCAAGGCGGCCAGCCGACTCGGAGAGATCACCCGTCGAGGTGCTGCTTCCCGGCACCACCGGGTCAGGCAACACCGGCTTGTCCGGGCGCTGTGCCCTTGCCGTCGGCCCGGTCGCCGATGCCGCCAACTCCCGACGGACTGTCGACACCGAGCGGACGAGCCCCAACGCCTCTGCCGCAACCGGCACCGGCAGCCCGGCCCTCAGGTCCGCCGCGAGGGCGCACAGCTGGTCCAATCGCTCCCGCCGTGCCCGAACCCGGAGCACCGCCACGCCACGTCGGTGCCACGCCCGCACCGCCAGCGCCCCGTACCCGCCGCAGGCGACCGCCGCCACCGGCCCAGCGAGCAGCCCGGCGACCCCGGAGCCGACCAGCAGAAAAAGGAGCAGATAGCGCGGCTGCAAGGTCGGCCGGCGGGACGCTCCGGTGGTGTCCGCCCGCATCGCCGCCGACCGGCTCGGCGGGCTCGACGGGCTCGACACCGGCCGCGTCGGCGGATTCGACACCGGCCAGGTCGGCGGGCTCGCCCCCGGCCGCAACCCGCGCTCGGAGTCATCGTCCGTCGGGCCAGCAGCTCCCAGGCCGGAGCCGTTCGGCACGAAGGGCGTACGGCTTGAGGTCGGCGGACGCCGGCTTCCACGCCATTGCGGCGGCCGGGTCGAAGCCGACGGTCCGGCGGTCGACGCGCGGGCATCGACCCGCTCGCGTACGGCGCAATCGCGACCGGCGGGTCGCACCGCGGGTGGCTGTGCGATCGGCGCGTCGTCGGCCTTGCGCAGGGCGACGATCCAGTCCACGAGCGCCTCGTCGCCGTCCACCCGGCGTGAGCGAACCGTACGAAGCACCAGCTTGCGGACCGGCAGCGCCACGACCGTGATCAGGCCCAGCAGCGCCGGCATCCACCAGGACAGGCCGCTCATCTCGACGCTCCGGGCTGCGTGTCGTCCCGCGGCGTCGCCGCGCCCGGTGCGAGGTGCTCGTCCGGCCCCGCCGATCCGGGCCAGGGCTCGTTCAGGATCGGCGGCACCGGCACGTCCCGGCTGCGAATCAGGGCGGCCAACGCGGGTCCGGCCGGGCCGACACCGCGGCCCCGAACCCAGGCCGGCACCGCCCTGACCAGCCGCTCAGGCCCCTCGGGCAGCAGCAGGCAGATCGACTCCAGGGCCCGCCCCTGCGCAGTACGCCGGATCTGGACCACCACTTGCAGGGCCGCGGCCAGCTGGGCGTGTAACGCCGGACGGGGTAACCCGCCGAGCAACCCGAGCGCCTCCAACCGGGCCGGTACGTCCGACGGAGCGTTGGCGTGCAGTGTCCCGGCACCACCGTCGTGACCCGTGTTGAGTGCCGCGAGGAGGTCGACCACCTCGGCACCACGGCACTCACCGACCACCAGGCGGTCCGGCCGCATCCGCAACGCCTGCCGGACCAGCTCGCTGAGGCCGATCGTGCCCTGCCCCTCGACGTTCGCGGTACGGGCCTGCAACCCCACCACGTGCGGATGCAGCGGCCGCAGCTCCGCGGCGTCCTCGACCAGCACGATCCGCTCGGTGCCCGGCACCAGGCCGAGCAGCGTGTTCAGCAGGGTCGTCTTACCGGACCCGGTTCCACCGATCACCAGGTAGGCGAGCCGGGCCGAGACCACGGCGGCGAGCACCGCGGCAGCCGGCCGCGGGACCGCTCCCTGAGCGACAAGTTCATCCAGGTTGAACGGCCGTTGCCGGAAGGTGCGCAGTGACAGGTAAGGGCCGTCGGTGGCCACCGGCGGCAGTACGGCGTGCAGCCGGGTGCCGTCGGCCAGCCGCGCGTCGGCGCAGGGTGAGCCGTCGTCGAGGCGGCGACCGGCGCCGGCGGTGAGGCGCTGGGCGAGCCGACGGACGTCGTCCACGGTGCCCACCGGTACCGGCACCTGGTGCAGCCCCTGCCCCCGGTCGACCCACACCCGGACGCCGTTGACCAGCACGTCGGTGACCTCCGGGTCGGCCAGCAGCGGGGCCAGCGGACCCGCACCCACCAGGTCGTCGCGCACCTGGTCGGCCATCCGCAGCAGCGCGGTGTCGCCGAGGACGGCAGTGTCGGCCTCGGCGCGTACCGCCGAGACGATCGTGGCCGGGGTGACCGGCGTGGCGGCGGCGGCGATTCGCTGCCGGACCCGGGCCGCCAGCGGTTGCCCGGTCATGCCGCACCCGCAACCGTTCGGCCGGTCAGGTCGGCGACGATCCGCTGGCAGAGTTCCGCGAGCGGGCCGCGTCCGCCGGCCGCCGGGGCCTCGCCCCGCTCAAGCCCGCGGCACAGTCCCGGCTCCGGACGGAGCGTCCCGGCCAGTGGCAGGCCGAGGGCCCGAGCCACCTCCGCTGCACGAAGTCGCCCCGGAGCCGGCCCACGGACGATTACCGACAGGTCCTGACAATTCGGCGCGGCCACCGCCACCACCCGCGCCGCGGCGGCCGTCGCCCGAAGCTCGGCCGGCACCACCACGAACACCCGGTCGGCTGCCTGCAAGGCGGTGACCGCCGCGTCATCGAACTGTCGGGGCAGGTCGACGACCACGAAGTCCCGGCCACGCCGGGCAGCATCCAGGGTGGACGCCATCGCCTCGGCCGGCACGGCCACCGGGTCACCCCGGTCCCAGGAGAGGACCACCAGGTCACCTCGGCTCGGCAGCGCCCGCACCAGTGCCGGTGGATCGACCCGCCCGTCGGCGCCCGACAGCGCCGGCCACCGCAGCCCTTCCAACTGTTCCCAGCCGAGCACCAGATCGAGACCGCCGCCGAGTGGATCGGCGTCGAGCAGCAGAGTCCGCAGCCGCCCTCGGGCGGCGGTGACCGCGAGCCCGGCCGCCAGGATGCTTGCTCCACCTCCACCGCGCCCACCCACCACGGCGACGACTCGGGCCGCAGCTGTGCCGTCGGCACCGCATTCGGCGAACCGATCGACAAGCCACGGCTCGGCCGCCGGCAGCACGGCCACATGTTCCGCGCCGAGCAGGTCGGCGACCTGCCAGCCGGGATCAAGGTCCTCGGCCCGACCGACGAGCACCAGCCGGGACCGTCGGGGCAGCCGCGCCCGCAGGCAGGGCTGCGCCTGGTCGGCACCGACCAGCACCAGCGGAGCCGGCTGCCACCGGGTACGGGCAGCAGCCGGATCGGCGGCGACCTCCACCTCGACGTCACCTGCGGCGGCGAGCCGGAGCAGGTCGTCGAGCAGGTCACCGTCGGCGGTGACCACCAGCGGCGGTCGCCGGTGCGGCGGAACGGAGGTACGGGACGGCATCGCGGCCTCCAACGGTCGGCGCGGGTTCGCTGGGCCGAACCTTGCCTCCCGTGGCGCGACGAGCACCGCCCCGAACGCCTGCCCTGTGGACAACCAACGCTTGTGTGGACAACGCCCGCAACGCTCGTTGATCTGCTATGCGTACGCGGATGCTGACACACCGTCCACTTCGGTCATACCCCCATGGCCAAAGTGATGCTCACCACGCATAATCGACGTTCCTCTGCCGTCGGCGAGACGGCAATCCTCGCCGGATCGGGGTCATGACTCAGCCGCAAGATCACGACCACGCACGCAGGCAGCCGCGTCTTCGGATCGGTCCGTGGCTGCCCGATCCCGACTCGGACACCATGCCACCGACACGCCTCGCCAGCTCGGCGACACCGGCCGGGCCGGCGCTGTCGACGCCCCCGAACCTCTCCGGCCACCAGCCGTCGGCATCCCCATCCGAGCCGATGGTCGTACCGATCGATCCGACACCGCACCCCACCGACCGCCGCTCCCACCGGCTCATCCTGGCCGGTGTGGGTACCGCCGTGCTCGGCCTCCTGCTGACCGCGCTCTGGCCGACCACCCCGCCGCCACCGGTCGCCGAACCACCGACTCCGCCCGGCCGATTCGGCTGGCCTCATGCTCCCGACCTGCCGTGGCCACCCCCCGGCACCCAGACACCCTCCGCCCCGCAGGCCTCGTCGTCCGTGGGCGGCGTCTCCTCCACCCGCCCGATCGCACCCAGCCAGGTGTCGTCACCCACCCGATCGCCGTCGGCGGCGGCAACCAGGACCAGCCCGGCCGCCACCCGCACCGCCAGCCCCGCCGCGCCCAGCGCGTCACCAAGCCGGACGGTACGACCGACCCCGAGCCCCCGACCAGCCGAACCGCGAGAACTGACACCGTTGCCACCCTGGCGGGAGCGGGATCTGCGCTCGGTGAGCGGTGGCCAGGAAACCAGCATCGAGTTCGTCAACCACAGGTCACGGTCGGTGATCGTGTACTGGCTGGACCACCACGGCCACAGGCGGCAGTACGCGGCACTCGAGCCGTCCGAGTCGTACCGGCAGCACACCTACGTCGGGCATCCGTGGGTGGTGACCGACCGCCGAGGCAGGTCACTGGCCTGCTTCGAGCCCACCGCCAACCCCGCCCGCGCCGTGATCCGCTGACCGGGAAGGCCTTCCCGCTCGGGAAAGCGCGGCATGTCAGGAAGACCATGGAGACAGCCGACCGTCCAGCTGCCCGGTCCTTCACGATCGTCGTGATCGCGACGGCACCAGCATCGACCTGAGCCACCTCGTCGACGCGTAAATCGGCGGTACGGCCGCCTGCCTCGACGGGCGGCTGGGCGCGACCCGTCCGGAGCGGTGGAGGGCGTCCTAGCCGCCTTCGATTCCTCTGCTGCTTCTCTGCTGCCTCTGCTTAGCGAAACGCCGTCAGATGCGGGCGCTGACAATCTCGGAGACGAGCTGTGACCTGCGGTGCAGCGCTTACCTGCCAAAGGGACGACCCCCGTCGGGGGGAGACGGGGGTCGTCGGAGGTTCGGCTCCGGGGGGGTCGAGCCGAACCTGCTCAGCGGTCACGGGGGGGTGCAACCGCCGAGAGTCTGCCGGTCGTACGCGATATGAATACTCGCCTTGTGGACAAGTCTGCCTGAGTGAACCTGTGTACGTCGAGTGGTGTAGCCTCCACTCCCTGCGAAATCCTGTTCGCAGAGTGTGACCGCGATCACCGTCTGCAAGCATGGTGGGGGCTGCCCCGCAGGTCCGAGGGGCATTCGGCCCCCGGGCACCCGCCGACCATAGACCATCGGGCTAGACTTTCGCGCCGTGGGCCGAAGTGCCGCTTTCTTCGATCTCGACAAGACCGTCATTGCCAAGTCGAGCGCCTTGGCGTTCGGTCGGCCGTTCTACCGGGATGGCCTGATCACTCGGCGTGATGTCGTCAAGTCGGCGTACGCGCAGCTGATGTTCCGGCTGGGCGGCACCGACGAGCAGACCATGGCCCGTACCCGCGACTACCTTGCCGCGCTCTGTAAGGGCTGGCAGGTGGAGCAGGTCCGTCAGATCGTCGCCGAGACGCTGCACGAGCTGATCAACCCTTATGTGTACGCCGAGGCTGCCGCCCTGATCGAGGAGCACCAGGCAGCCGGTCGGGACGTCGTGCTGGTCTCCGCCTCCGGTGAGGAGATGGTGCGCCCGATCGGGGTGCTGCTCGGGGTCACCGACGTGATCGCCACCCGGATGGCGGTGGTGGACGGGCGGTACAGCGGCGAGGTCGAGTTCTATGCGGCCGGGCCCAGCAAGGTGGAGGCGGTGCGCGAGCTCGCCGCCGAGCGCGGGTACGACCTGGACGACTCGTACGCCTACTCCGACTCGTACAGTGATCGGCCGTTGTTGGAGTGTGTGGGCCACCCGACCGTGGTCAATCCGGATCGGCAGTTGCGCAGGCTGGCCGTCGAGAACGCCTGGCCGGTGCTGGAGTTCCGGCACCCGATTCCGCTGGGTCGCCGGCTGCGGGAGCGGCCGGCGGTGCCGGTGGCCGCGGCCGCGATCGGGGTGGGTGTCGGGGTGGCGATCGGTATCGCCTGGTACGGCCGCCACCGACGCACCCGCGCCTCGACCACCCCGGCCTGAGCCCGCCGGCCCGCGCCAACAGTCCGGCCAACGACGCCAGTCCGGCCCGCCGCACCGGGCCCGCTACCAAGTTCAGCTCGCGGCCAGGACCTCGTCGCCGATCTCGGTCAACTGGTCGGCGCCCACCTCGACGGCGGCCATGTAGTGCCGCAGCCAGGACCGTAGGCCGTCGGGGGTGCCGGTAGCAAAGGCGCCGGCCGCGCCGACGTACTCCGGTTCGCGCTCGCGGTGGCCGACGTCGATCGCGAGCAGGCCACGCGGATCGAATCCGCTGGAGAGCAGCACCAGACGGGCGGCACCGCGGGCCACCACGCCGGACGGGCCGGCGAACGGACGCAGGTTGAGCAGTTCCCCGTGTACGACGGCGGCCAGCACCAGTGGTGGGACCTTCGTGCCGCCGGCGACGAGCCCGACCAGGGCGTCCAGCCGGGCGGAGACCACCGGATCCTCGACCGGGCGGCCCAGTTCGGCCGCGCCGACCACGTCCCGGCTGGCGAGCACGTGCAGTTTCGCCAGCACCTGCCGGGGTGCTCTGGGCCAGCGGTCGCTGAGCCCGGGAAGTGCCCCGGCGACCCGCAGCGCGCCCTGCAGCACCGGGTCGGTCACCGTGCCGGCCCGGACCGCCTCGCGCTCGTGGACCCGGCCCTCCAGGGCGGCGCTGGCGACCGCGGATCGCAGGCTCACTTCGGCGGCGACCTGACCGCCGTGCCGGCGCAGCGCCCGGTGACCGAGCGCGGTGTCGAAGCGGATCCGGGCCTGCTCGACGGCGTCGGCGACGTCGGCGAGCGCGAGCAGCGGTGCGAGCGGGTCGGTCGTCACCTCGTCACGCTATCGAGCCCGCTGGTCGGCCCGTGCCCCAGTCACCGGCAACGCGACGGGCACCACCCGCGCGCCGTGCCCGGACCGACCGCGCGCCGTGCACCGACCGACGCCCCGCGGCGCGCCCCGACCGACACCGCGCGTCGTGGACCGACTCCGGGCGGTTGTCTGCGGCAACCCGCCGCCGGGAGCACCGGCGGCGTTCATCGAGAGCGTTTTGCACCTCGGCGCGCGAGAGGGTCCACTGGGCGACGCAGGCGGGTGGGTTCCGTCGCGATGGTCGGCAGCCCCGGCTAACCTGCCCCGGAGAGGCGCAGGTCACCCCGACGACGAGGAGCACCGCATGAGCGAGCGGCAGCGAGTGGATCATCAATACAGCGCCGGGTTGCCTCATGACGGCACGGAGCGAAGCGGAGTGCTGGCATGAGCGAGGCGTTGGCCAATCTGCTGAACGAGACGCGCCAGTTCCCGCCGCCGGCGGAACTCGCCGCCGACGCCAACGTCACCGCTGAGGCGTACGCCGAGGCCGAGGCCGACCGGCTGGCCTTCTGGGAGCGCCAGGCGGGGCGGCTGGCCTGGGCGCGGCAGTGGGACCAGGTGCTGGACTGGTCGAATCCGCCGTTCGCCAAGTGGTTCGTCGGCGGGCAGCTGAACGTGGCGTACAACTGTCTCGACCGGCATGTCGAGGCTGGTCGGGGCGACAAGGTGGCCATCCACTGGGAGGGCGAGCCGGGCGACACCCGCACCATCACCTACGCCGACCTGCACCGGATGACCTGCCAGGCGGCGAACGCGCTCACCGATCTCGGGGTGGTCGCCGGTGACCGGGTGGCGATCTACATGCCGATGGTCCCGGAGGCGGCGGTCGCGATGCTCGCCTGCGCCCGGATCGGTGCCACGCACAGCGTGGTGTTCGGCGGGTTCTCCGCCGAGTCGCTGACCAACCGGATCCAGGACGCCTCCGCCAAGGTCGTCATCACCGCCGACGGCGGCTACCGGCGGGGCAAGCCGTCCGCGCTCAAGCCGACCGTCGACGAGGCGGTGGCGAACTGCCCGTCGGTGGAGCACGTGCTTGTGGTCCGCCGGACCGGCGAGTCGGTCGACTGGTCGCAGCGGGACCACTGGTGGCACGAGACGGTGGAGCAGGCGTCGACCGAGCACACCGCCGAGGCGTTCGACGCCGAGCACCCGCTGTTCATCCTCTACACCAGCGGCACGACGGCCCGGCCGAAGGGCATCCTGCACACCACCGGTGGCTACCTGACCCAGACGTCGTACACCTCGCACGCGGTTTTCGATCTGAAGCCGGAGACCGACGTCTACTGGTGCACCGCGGACATCGGCTGGGTGACCGGCCACTCCTACATCGTGTACGGTCCGCTCTCCAACGGCGCGACCCAGGTGATGTACGAGGGCACCCCGGACACCCCGCACAAGGGCCGGTTCTGGGAGATCGTCGACCGGTACGGGGTGACCATCCTCTACACCGCGCCGACGCTGATCCGCACCATGATGAAGTGGGGCGACGACATCCCCGCTGAGTACAGCCTCTCCACGCTCCGGCTGCTCGGCAGCGTCGGTGAGCCGATCAACCCCGAGGCGTGGATGTGGTACAGGCAGCACGTCGGGCGGGGCGAGCTGCCGATCGTGGACACCTGGTGGCAGACCGAGACCGGCAGCATCATGATCTCGCCGCTGCCGGGGGTGACCGCCGCCAAGCCGGGTTCGGCGATGACCCCGCTGCCCGGCATCAGCGCCGACGTGGTCGACGACCAGGGCCAGTCGGTGCCCAACGGTGGTGGCGGCTACCTGGTGTTGCGGGAGCCGTGGCCGTCGATGCTGCGCACCATCTGGGGTGACGACAACCGGTTCATCGAGACGTACTGGTCGCGGTTCGGTGCGGGTGCGAGCGGCACCGGTGGCGACGAGTGGATCTACTTCGCCGGTGACGGGGCGAAGAAGGACGACGACGGGCACGTCTGGCTGCTCGGTCGGGTGGACGACGTGATGCTCGTGTCGGGGCACAACATCTCCACCACGGAGGTCGAGTCGGCGCTTGTCTCGCACCCGTCGGTGGCCGAGGCGGCGGTGGTGGGTGCCACCGATCCGACCACCGGTCAGGCGATCGTCGCGTTCGCCATCCCGCGCGGCAGCACCGACATCTCCGGTGAGGCGGGCGAGCAGCTCATCGCCGACCTGCGTAACCACGTGGCGAAGACGCTGGGGCCGATCGCCAAGCCCCGGCAGATCATGCTGGTGCCGGAGTTGCCGAAGACCCGGTCGGGCAAGATCATGCGTCGGCTGCTGCGGGACGTGGCGGAGAACCGGTCGCTTGGTGACGTGACCACGTTGCAGGACTCCTCGGTGATGGAGTTGATCGCCTCCGGCATGGGTGGCGGCAAGTCGGACGAGGACTGACAGGCAGGCGTACCTCTCGACGGGTGGTGGTCCGACGCGGACCGCCACCCGTCGATGTGTCTGGCGGACCTGCGGGATGGCGGGTGGCCGCCGGCACGGGTTGTGACAGTGGAAAGGCCGGTAAGCAATTCACTGCCATAAAATCGATGGCTACCCCTTCCCAGGGGCCCCACTAGTGCCTAAGTTCACCAGTGGCTCCATATCCGTAGGGGCCGATCTCACCGGCTTGCAACCCCCGATGGGCCGGTTCCCTCAATCCGGAGGTACCACGTGCGGAAAGTCGCAGTGGGTCTGCTCGGGCTTACGATGACGGCGACAGGGCTGACGGTCGGAGCTTCGGCCGCCGCCGCGCCGATTGCGGAGCCGCCGACGGCCGCGCCGTCGATCGCCGAGCCCGCCCACGCCGAACACGACCTGCCGAACCCGCTGGAAGAGAAGCGTCGCGCACTGCGTCAGGAAGGCCTGAGCGAGGTGCTCTCGGGCCGTGTCAAGACGGAGCGGATCAACGGCAGCACGGTGGCCAAGGTCGGCGACCGGGCCGTCCGTGGTGGCAAGGCCGGCCGTAACGCCAAGACCCCCAAGGGCGGCAAGGGCCCGACCGAGAAGCAGTACGTCGAGCTCTCCCGGGAGAAGACCGACCAGATCTTCGTCATCCTGGCCGAGTTCGGTGACGAGCGGCACCCAAACTACCCCGATCAGGACACCGACCCCGACGTTCCGGGTCCGATCCGGTTCGACGGGCCGATGCACAACGAGATCCCGCAGCCGGACCGGCGGGTCGACAACTCGACCGTCTGGCAGCCGAACTACGACGCCGACCACTTCAGGAAGCTCTACTTCGGCACCGCGCCGGGCGACGAATCCGTGAAGCAGTACTACGAGGCGCAGTCCTCGGGTCGCTACAGCGTCGACGGCGTGGTCAGCAACTGGGTCAAGGTCAACTACAACCAGGCCCGGTACGGCCGCTCCAACGGCTACCCGTGCGACTCGATCGTCTGCTCCAACGTCTGGGCCCTGGTGCGCGACGCCGCCAACCAGTGGGTGGCCGACCAGAAGGCCGCCGGCCGCACCGACGCGCAGATCGCCGCCGACGTCCGGGCGATGGACCAGTGGGACCGTTACGACCACGACGGTGACGGCGACTTCAACGAGCCCGACGGCTACATCGACCACTTCCAGATCGTGCACGCCGGTGGCGACATGGCCGACGGTGACCCGATCTACGGCGAGGACGCCATCTGGAGCCACCGCTGGTACGCGTACGCCTCCGACCAGGGACGTACCGGCCCGCCGAACTTCCCGGCCGGCGGCACCCAGATCGGCGACACCGGCATCTGGATCGGCGACTACACGATCCAGCCGGAGAACGGCGGTCGCAGCGTCTTCTACCACGAGTACGCCCACGACCTGGGCCTGCCGGACGACTACAACGTCATCAGCGGCGGCGACAACAACAACGAGCACTGGACGTTGATGGCGCAGAGCCGCCTCGGTGCCAAGAACGACGGTGGCATCGGTGAGCGCGGCGGTGACCTGGGCGCCTGGAACAAGCTCCAGCTCGGCTGGCTCGACTACGAGGTGATCGTCGCCGGCCAGAAGCGCACCCTGGTGCTCGGCCCGCAGGAGTACAACACCAAGGAGGCCCAGGCCGCCGTGGTGGTGCTGCCCGAGCGGGAGTACACCTTCGACAACGGTGCGCCGTTCGAGGGCAGCAAGCAGTTCTTCTCGGGCAACGCGGACGACCTGAACAGCACCATGACCCGGACGTTCGACCTGACCGGCAAGTCGTCGGCGACGTTGTCCATGAAGGGCCGCTACAGCATCGAGGCGGAGTACGACTACCTGTTCTTCGAGACCTCGATCGACGGTGGTCAGACCTGGACGCCGCAGCCCGGCACCGCCGACGGCCAGCCGCTCAAGGAGATCTCCCCCGGCCGCTTCGCGCTGGACGGCAGCTCCGACGACGAGTGGGTGGACGTCACGATCCCGCTGGACGGGGTCGTCGGCAACCAGGTCGGCTTCCGGCTGCGGTACCAGACCGACGGTGCGGTCTCCGAGGGCGGCTTCTTCGGCGACGCGGTCACGCTGACCGCCGACGGGGCGACAGTCTTCACCGACGGTGCCGAGGACGGCGGAGCCGGTTGGACGCTGGCCGGTGGTTTCGAGGTGGTCGAGGAGAGCTACACCCGCAAGTTCGCGAACTATTACATCGCGGGCACGCGGCAGTACATCTCGTACGACAAGTACCTCAAGACCGGCCCGTACTTCTTCGGGTACGCCAACACCAAGCCGGACTACGTGGACCACTACGCGTACCAGGAGGGTCTGCTGATCTCGTACTGGAACACCCGGTGGGCGGACAACGACACGTTCGCGCACCCGGGTGAGGGCCGGAACCTGATCATCGACTCCCGGCCCCGGCCGATCTACAACCTGACCGGCCAGCCGTGGCGGGCCCGGATCCAGGTCTACGACGCGCCGTTCAGCCTGAAGAAGGCGGACTCGTTCACGCTGCACCTCAACAGCCAGCCGCAGTACATCCGCGGTCAGGCGGCGCAGCCGCTGTTCGACGACACCAAGCAGTACTGGTTCCCCGAGTTGCCGAACCACGGTGTGAAGCTCCCGGCCACCGGCACCAAGATCCAGGTGCTGGAGCAGAAGGGCCTCAACACCAAGGTCCGCTTCTCCTGAACCACCGACGCGACACCACGATGCCCCGGGCAGGTGACCTGCCCGGGGCATCGCCGGTGTCCCAGCGCTCCTCGGCCCACCTCACATCGCCGACGCCGCCGGACCGGGCCACCGGCGGCGGGGTCATAGGCTGTCGTCATGACCGAGCAGCGCGGCGATGCCGTTGACGAGTCCTGCGTCCTCACCGAAGGGCCGTGGACGCACCGGTTCGTCGGCGCGAACGGCAGCCGGTTCCACGTCGTCGAGGCGGGCACCGGGCCGATGGTGCTCTTCCTGCACGGCTTCCCCGAGCACTGGTGGGCCTGGCACCGGATGCTCCCCGAGATCGCCGACGCCGGTTTCCGCGCGGTCGCCGTCGACCTGCGCGGCTACGGCGCCAGCGACAAACCACCCCGGGGGTACGACGGATACACCCTCGCCGCCGACGTCGCCGGGATGATCCGGGCGCTCGGTGAACGCTCGGCGACAGTGGTCGGCACCGGTGCCGGCGGCATGGTGGCCTGGACCGTGGCATCGTTCCATCCCACACTGGTACGCCGGCTGGTGGTGCTCGGTGCGCCACACCCGCTGCGGTTACGGGCAGCCATCTTCGCCGATCCTCGTGGACAGTTCGCCGCGTCCACCCCCACGCTGAAGTTCCAGCTGCCCCGCTACGAACATGTCCTCACCCGCGACGAGGGCCGGGCGGTGGAGGAGATCCTGCGCCGCTGGGGTGGGCCCCGCTGGGTCGCCGGCCCGGACTTCGCCGACTACGCGCGGCGCTACCGGCAGGCCATGCGGATCCCGCAGGCGGCGTTCTGCGCGCTGGAGGGCTATCGCTGGGCGTTCCGGTCGGTGCTGCGGCTGCACGGCTACCGGTTCGTCAAGCTGATGCAGCGACCGCTTGTCGCACCTACCCTGCACCTGCACGGCGCGCTGGACGTGGCCTCGTTGCCGCGTACCGCCCAGGGTTCGGGCCGTTACGTCAGCGGGCCGTACGAGTGGCGGCTGCTGGACCAGGTCGGCCACTTCCCACACCTCGAGGCCACCGAGCTGGTGCTGGGCGAGATCCTGCGCTGGGCGAAGTCGTGATCAGACCCGCTGCTCACGCAGGTCGGTGACCTCTCCGACGGGCGCCCAGCCCTGATAGACGCCGAAGTCGAAGGCCTCCAGCCGCATCGCCTGCGCCACCGGCCAGCGCCCACCCGTGTACTCGACCCGCAACCAACCATCGTGCTCACCGAGCACGATGAACGGCTGCCCCTTCCAGGTGCACGTCGTACGCACGTACGCCAGTTCCTCGACCTCGGTGGCCGGCACCACCCGGACGTACCGGCCGGGCCGCACCTCGACGAAGCTGTCGCCCGGCTCCGCCTGGTACAGCCGCACGTCGCCGCCGTCCGGGCTGGCCTGGTACTCCCGGCCGCGCCAGCGGGCCACGTAACCGTCGCGGTTCACTGCTCACCGACCTCACGCCAGCCGAGCGTGTCGGCGTCGAAGACCGCGACCAGCCGCTCGGTGCCGTCCGCACCGAGACGGAGCAGCTGTGCGCCGTGTGGCAGCCGGACGCTGTCCACCTTGAACTCGGCAAGCACCTCACTGCTCTCCCCCGGCGCGAAGCCGTTGCCCCGGAACGGGGCGCGTTCGATGACCCAGCCTTCCATCGCCCGCATCGCGGCTTCGTTCTGCCCACCGTAGGGAATGCGGTAGAGGCTCGGCCGGTGCGCCGGCCACCGCAACACGTAGATCTCCTCGGCGTCCGGCGCGAACGGCGACTCCGGATGGTTGAGCCCGAGCGCGCGGTAGAGCTGTGCCGGCGTGGTGAGGTGGGCCAGTTCGGTGGCCCGGTGCACGAAGCCGGAGACCCGGTCGTAGCCGCGTTCCAGGTAGTAGCCCAGTTGACTGGGTGCGATCGCCTTCTGCATCACGATCGGGCGGGTCGGGTCGGCCGCGGACGTCGTCTTCTGTGGACTGCTTGTCGACGCGGGTTTGTCGACGCTCGGTTCCGGCTCGTTCTCGTCGCCGAGCCCCAGCTCCGCTGCCCAGTTGGCCAGCCCGACGATCTGCTCGCCGGGCAGCTTCGCGCCGACCGGGGTGCCGGGGTTGACCGCGAACGACCACGACAGGTCGGGCCAGGAGCGAATCAGCTGGACGAAGCGGACCTTGATCGTCTTGGCTGTCGGGTCGGCGTGGTCGGCGAGTCGCTGCGACGAGGTGTAGACCACCACGAACGTCTGATCGTCCAGGTCCACGGTCGGCCAGATGTACCCCGGGTCGCCGGGGCGGCTGCCCGGGGCGGAGTCGGCGGCGACCGGCATGAGCACCCACGCCAGCAGCAGCGTCGACAGGAACGTGTCGGTGTTCGCGGCCCCCGCAGCGGCGAGCAGGTTCTCCTCCACCTCGTTGGCGGGCTCGAACCCGGCCGCCGTCGGTGCGGTCGGCTCCGGGGCGGGATCGACAGGTGACGACGACACGGCCGCATCGGGGGCGGCCATCCGCTGCGTCGTCGCCGCAGCCTCCTCGAAGCCCGGCTCGACGGCGCTCGGGGCGTCGGCGGCCGTACGCGACGGTGACGGGTCGAACAGCGAGGACCCGTTCGCCGGCGCGGGCGCGGGCGCGGGCGCGGGAACCGGGGCGGTCACCTCATCCGCCACCGTCGGTACCGCCGCCGTCTGCTCCGCCTGCGCCGGAAACAGCGTGGTCGTCGGCTCCGTCTGAGCCGGGAACAGCGTCGTCGGCTCCGCCTGATCCGGAGACAGCGACACCGTCTGCTCCGCCTGCGCCGGGAACACCGTCGTCCGCTCCGCCTGATCCAGAGACAGCGACACCGTCTGCTCCGCCTGCGCCGGGAACACCGTCGTCGACTCAGCCTGCGCAGGGAACAGCGTCGTCGTCGGCTCGGCCTGCGGCGGGAAGATCGGCGCTGTCGGCTCGGTGTCGACGGGAGCAGCTGCGGGCGTACCGGTCGCCGTGGTTCCGGCTGCTGAGGCGTAGGGCGGTGCGTCTCGGTCGACGTCGGGCTCCGGCGGCGTCGTCAGGTCGCGGGCCTCGATGATGGTGCCCTCGATGACGATCGGCGTGAACCCGCGCCGCGGTGCCGGCGGACTGGAGACCGGTTCCGCCACCGACGGGGACGTCCCCTCGTCAAGTTCCGTCGACTGCCGGCGAGGCAGGGCCTGGGTGGCGTCCGCGGCGGTCGGGTCGCCCTGTGTCGGGCCGGTCAGGTCAGCCGGCGGGGTGAACCGCAGACGCTGGGTCGGATCCTGCGACAGGCCGGCGGACGGCCGCAGGGGCTGCGTCGCCTCACCGTTCGACTCGGGCCGGGGCACGCTGCCAGCCTGAGCGTCCTGGCTGAAGTCGAAGGCTCGGGTGTTGCCATCGGTCGCCGGCTCGGGGGCCGCGCCTCGGCGGGGAAACGGCTGCCCGCTCCGGGCGAATCGGGAAGGCGGGGTGGCCCGCTCGGTTCGGGACGCCGCTCGGCTGGACGCCGGCTCGAAGAAGGACCGCCGGGTCGTCTGCTCGGTGCCGGCGTCTGCGGGCTGACCGTTTGTCGAAGCTGCGGGCGGCTCCGCGATGACCGGCCGGCTGTGACCCGGATGGCCGGACGCCTCCCCGCGCGCCGGCATGGGCTGGCGTGGCGGCAGGGTGCCATCCGGCCGCGCGCCGGCGGCGAAATCCGTACGCGTGCCACCGCCGAGACCCGAGCGCTCGGTGCCCAGCGAGCGTGGCCGGTTGCCGGCGTACCCGGGCCGTTGTTCTGCGCCGGGCGGCCCGACGTGGCCGCTGCCCGGATAGCCCGCTGCCTGGCCGCCGGCCGGTTGGCCGGTTGCCCCGGGTCCCGTGCCCGGTGCGGCGACGGGAACCTCCGGGAGTTGGAACGGTGTGGGGACGCCCCGGGAGGGCATCGGTGGGCGCGGCGGGGCCGGGGGTGGCGGTGCGACGGTCGCGGGCGGATTCGCCGCGCCCGGGTCGGATTCGCGGAGGCGGCTCAGCGCCTCGACCCGCTCCAGCCTGGCTCGGGCACCGACGGTACGGCCGGGCAGGCGGACGTCACCACGGGACAGTTGGGTGACGTACCAGGCGGGCAGGTAACCCTCGATGGGCAGCCCGGGATTCACGGCCAGCCACCACTCGTGGTTGGGCCAGCCGGTGGCCAACTCGGCGTAGCCGGTGCGTCGGGCGGACCCGCCGTGCTCGCCCAGACACGCCCGCATCGCCTCGACGGAGGTGAACGCCAGCACGTGGGTACGGCCGCCGGTGGTCCAGGTGCCCCAGCCCACCGGCGCGGACCCGGCGACGGCCGACACGGCAATCGGCAGGAGCAGCTCGATGCTGGACAGGATGCGGAAGTAAAGCTGCTGGTCACTGCTGCGTAGCGCGTCTCGCAGTGCGGCTTCCGCCTCGGTGGCCGGCTCCCAGTCGGTCACGGCCACCCCCTCCTCCCGGGCCCAGGCCATAGGTGTCGGTTACAACCTACAAGGTCACACCAAGATCACAATGACAAGGCTGGCCGGGATCCGGTCCGGTATCGCCCGACCCGCTAACATCCCGTTCCGGTGTCGACACGATACGGAGGCTGTCGATGTCCCGGTACGGTCCGCGTCCCTCTTTTCCGGGTATGGCGGCCGCTCTGCTGGCCGTTTCCATGACCGCCGCACCTGCCATGGTGACGGACCCGACAGCGGTCACCGTGGCGCTCGCGTCGGCGGTCGCGGCGGGCAGGGCGCCGAACTGCGCAACACCGCCCGCGCCGGCCCGCTCGGTGTCCGCGGTTCCCTGGCCACAGCAGCGGTACGCGCCGGAGCGGCTGCACTCGTTGGCGACCGGAGCCGGGGTGACCGTGGCGGTGGTCGACTCGGGGGTGGACCGACGTCACCCGCAGCTCGCCGGCCGCGTACTCGGCGGCACTGACCTGCTCGATCCCGGCGGCGACGGCACGCGGGACTGCGTCGGCCACGGCACCGGGGTGGCGAGCATCATCGCCGCCGTACCCCACGACGGCAGTGGCCTGCGCGGCCTGGCACCCGCTGCCCGGATCCTGCCGGTGCGGGTCAGCGAGCAGCAGGTCGTGGACGGTCAGGGCACCGGTCGCACGGTCGCCCCGGACGACTTCGCCCGCGCCATCCGCTGGGCGGTCGACCACCACGCCGACGTGGTGAACCTCTCCGTCGTCCTGTACGCCGACCACGCGGCGGTACACGACGCGGTCGACTACGCGCTCGCACGGGACGTGGTCGTGGTCGCCGCCGTGGGCAACCTGCACGGCAACGGTGATCCGCGCCCGTACCCCGCCGCGTACGAGGGGGTGCTCGGCGTCGGCGCGATCGGCGCGGACGGCGTACGGGCCGACTTCTCGCAGGTCGGCTCCTATGTGGATCTGGTGGCACCCGGGTCGGACGTGCTGATGGCCGCTCCCGGGCAGGGCCATCATCGGGCCGAAGGGACCAGCTACGCCACCCCGTTCGTGGCCGCCACGGCGGCCCTGCTGCGCGAGTACCACCCCGAGTTGAGCGCCGAGGAGGTGGCCGGGCGGCTCCTGGCCACCGCCGACCCGGCGCCCGGCAACGGGTACGGCGCGGGTGTGTTGAATCCGTATCGGGCCATCACCGAGACCGCCGGTGGCGCGGTGGCCCGCTCCGCCCCGGTCATCGCCCTGGCCGACGACCGCCCCGACCCGGCGCTGGTCGCCCAGCAGAACCGGCGGGCGGACGCACGGCAGCGGGCCGCCCTGTTGGCCACCGTCGGTGGGCTGGTGGTGGTCTGCATCGTGCTGGTGGCCCTGGTCGTGCCCCGAGGTGTCCGCCGTCGCTGGCGTCCCGCCGACCCGAGCTGAGCAGAGACGCCCGCCCCGGCTGAGGGGTCACGCTCGGCCGAGGGACAACGGCACGTGCATAGGCGACGCCGCCCGGAGTCCGGGCGGCGTCGCCTTGCGGTCACCGGAACAGGCCGACGTTCTTCTTCTCGGTGTCGAGGTAGTCGGTCGCGGACTCGTCCACCGCGAGCTTGATGTCACGCAACATCGCCTGGAGGTCCTGCGAGGCGTTGCGCCACCGGGCCTGCCGCTGCTCGTACGCCTGCTGGGCCTCACCGGACCAGCTGGCCACCAGCGGGGCGGCGTCGCGTTCCAGTTGCCCCAGCTGCGAGTCGAGCGTGTTCAACGCCCGCTGGATGTCCGCGCTGGCCTGTTGCAGCGCGGCGAAGTTGACGACCAGCACACCGTGCTCCATCGGATTCCCCCTGAAGGTGGTCTAGAGCGGCAGCTGGATGCCGCCGCGGTTGGTGGCGGACACCCGGCTGGCCGCCTCGGCGTCCGACGCGTCGTAGTGCACGCCGGCGGTGCGGATCGCCCCTGCGGTCTCGCGCAACGCCCGCTGCAGCGCCGCCTGATCCTGCGACCACTGCTGTTTGACCTGCTCGAACGAGCGGCCGCCGGCTCCGCGCCAGGCCTGCTGAAGAACCTCCAGCTGAGTCAGCAGCCCGCTGAGCATCGACTGCAAGGACTGGTCCGCCTGCTCGAACTTCGCCGCGGTCTGCTGCATCACCGCGGCCTGTGCCTGGGTCTGGGACACCCCGACGTCTCCTTTGTCTGCTGGCTCGTGGCTGGCCCTGCAAACGCACACCCACGGGCACCGGAGGGGCTGCGTGCCGTGAGATCGGACCATTGAAGTCTCGTCGCTGACGGTAGCGGCACCGTCGCTGTTGTGCTACCCCGTCCCGTTCCCCTGTGGACAACGCGGATCCACCCAGCTCACTACGATGGGCGGCAGTCAGGTCGCGGCGGGTGACCGGCCGAGGAGGGTGCGGTGGCGATGACGGGCGTCCCGGTCGCGCCTGGACGCCCATCGCCCGGCGGATCACCCGCGTCCGAGCAGCGGGTCACGCCCGCGACCGTGTCGACCGGGCCCGGCGACCGCTGGCGAGATCACCGGCCCCGAGCCGGACAGATCGTCGCCACCCAGGTGGCGCTGGCGGCACCCGTCGCGGCCCTGGGCCGGGGTCTGCCCGCGATGCTGGCCGCCGCGCTGGCCGGGGCGTTGCTGTTCCTCGCCTGGTGCCGGGTCCGCCGGCGGTGGCTGTACGAGTGGTTGAGCATCGGTCTGGGCTACGCCACCCGGCGGCGCACGGTCACCCCGGACGGCGGACCGGCGGCGCTGCTCGACCTGGTGGCTCCGGACACCGTCCGCCATCCGGTCGAACTGGCCGGGTCATCGGCCGTGCTGCTGGAGGACCCCGGCGGTGTGGTGGCGCTGCTGGATCTCGGCGACCGGGCCGACCTGCTCGGTGACGGCGGTCAGCAGCTGCCCTCGCCCGCCTCGCTGCTGCCGGCCGACCCGGGCGATGGTCCGCCGGTACGCGTCCAGCTCGTGCTGTCCGCGACGCCGGTGACGGGGGCCGGTGGCGGCCCGGCGGCCACCTCGTACCGCCAGCTGACCCAGGGCCGGGTGGCGGGCTGGGAACGAGCGGTGCTGGCCGTCCGGGTGACGCGCGCCGAAGGCTGGTCGGAGCAGGCGTTACGAAGCACCCTCGCCAGCACCGTACGCCGGATCGTCCGACGCGCCCGGCCGCTGACGGTACGGCCGCTGGGTGAGCCGGCGGCGCTGCGCGTCTTCGCCGAGCTCGCTCACCACGACGGGCAGCCCGTCCGGGAGTCCTGGCAGGCCGTGCGGTCGGGTGGGCTGCTGCAGACCACGTTCCGGCTCCGCCGGTGGCCTGCCCCGGAGGCCGCACGCCACCTGGTGTCGCGGCTGTTGCAGCTGCCGGCGACCGCGGTGACGGTGTCGCTGCACGCCGATGCGACGGCGACCACCGGCCTGACCGTACGGATCGGCGCGTCGACGCCCGCCGAGCTGTCCGCTGCGGCGAGGGCGCTGCGCGCGCTGGTGACGGCGGCCGGTGGGCTGGTGCAGCGACTCGACGGAGCGCACCTGCCGGGCTTCGCCGACACCCTGCCGCTGGCCCCGCCGGTCCCGTCCGCGACCGGCGAGGGCACGGGGCTGGAGCTGCCGTACGGCTCAGCCGGCCTGGTGGTGGGCGCGAACCGGCACGGCAGCCCGGTCACCGTCCGACTGTTCCGGCCGGAGAGCACCCGCGTGATGATCGTCGGCGGGGTGCGGGCCGCCCAACTGGTGACCATGCGGGCGATGGCGCTGGGCTGCCGCGTCGTCGTCCAGACCACCCGTCCACAGCTCTGGCAGCCGTTCGTACGCGGTGTCGGCACTCCGGGCGAGCCGATTCCGCTGCTCCCGCCCGGCCGGCAGGTCGAGACCGGTCCGGGCACGCCGCTGTCTCCGGTGCTTGTGGTTCTGGACGCGCCGCCGCCCACCGGCGGTCCCCGGCCGGGTGCGGCCTGGCAGACCACGCTGCTGGTCCGGGACGAGTTGACGCCCGCCGACGCGGACGCGCTCGGCCGGTCCGACCTGGCGGTGCTCCAGCCGTTGAGTCGTACGGAGGCGGGGATCGCCGGTGCCGCGCTGGGGCTCGGTGACTCCGCCGACTGGCTGACCCGGATCCGGCACGACATGGTGGCCGTGGTGAACCGTCGTGCCCTGCGCTGGGCGGTGCTCGCCGGCACCGCGTTGGAGGCGCAAGTGGTCGGCCGCCCGTCCCGCGACTCGACGCCTGAGCGGGTACCGCCCATCGCCCGGCCGTGACACCATGCCCGCCATGGGTTTTCTGAAAGGTCTACTGATCCGGGTCGGCGCCACGGCGGTGGCCTTCTGGCTCGCCACCCTGGTCATTCCCGGCATCTCTCTGGACACCGCGTCGGCCGGCGAAACGGTGCTGACGCTGGTCCTCGTGGCGGTCATCTTCGGCGTGGTGAACGGGGTCCTCCAGCCGATCATCAAGACCGTGGGCTGCGGCTTCTACCTGCTGACTCTCGGCCTGATCGCGCTGGTGGTCAACGGTCTGCTCTTCCTGCTGACCGGCTGGATCGCCGACCAGGTCGGGCTGCCCTTCGAGGTGGACGGCTTCTGGCCGGCCGCCGTCCTGGGTGCGCTCTTCGTCGGCGTCGTCACCTGGATCCTCGGCGCCGTCCTCGACCGCGACTGACCCCCACCCCGCACCGGCCACCAACGCCGAACCGACCAGCCGGACAGGTGCCGCTCACCGGACGAGCGGTACCTGTCCGGCTGGGCAGACCAGATTGCGGGATCTGGCTACCGAACCCGACCGCCGTACGGACTACCGTCGCAGGGGTGTTCACGCTGACCCGCGACGACGGCTTCACGATCAGCACCGATCCGGACCGGCTGGACCTGGACCGGGTGCACCACTGGCTCAGCACGGACGCCTACTGGGCGATCGGGCGGGACCAGGAGACGGTGACCCGGGCGTTCGCCGGCTCGATCGGGTACGGCGTCTACCGGCCGGTCGACGGCCGCCAGGTCGCCGTGGCCCGGGTGATCACTGATCGGACCACCTTCGGCTACCTGTGCGACGTGTACGTCGACCGGGCCGAGCGAGGTCGCGGCCTGGGCAGCTGGCTGGCGGGCGCGGTCCGCGACCATCTCGCCACCCTGGGCGTACGCCGGATGTTGCTGGCCACCTTCGACGCACACGGGCTCTATCAGAAGCTCGGCTTCACCACGGTCGACGGCGAGCGCTGGATGGAGTGGGACCGTCGTCACGACTCGGCAGTGAGCCCGCTCACCGGCAAGGATCAGTCGGCCGGTTAGGCCCTTACCGTAAAGCCGTGACGCCGCTCCGCCTCGGATATCTCTACGGGTTCGCCGCCTACCTGATGTGGGGCTTCTTTCCCCTCTACTTCAAGCTGCTGCGTCCGGCCGGCCCGCTGGAGATCCTCGCCCACCGGGTGGTCTGGTCCGTGGCGTTCGTCGCACTGCTGCTCGGCGCGATGCGCAACATCGGATTCCTGCGGGCCCTGCTGCGCCGGCCGCGCGCCCTGGCGGGGATCGCCGCGGCCGCCGTGCTGATCGGGTTGAACTGGTTCACCTACATCTACGGGGTCAACTCCGACCGGGTGGTGGAGACCGCCCTCGGCTACTTCATCAACCCGCTGGTGGTGGTCCTGCTCGGGGTGGCGGTGCTGCGGGAACGGCTGCGTCCGGCCCAGTGGTGGGCGTTGGGCATCGGCGGGCTCGCGGTGGCCGTACTCACCGTCGACTACGGCCAACTGCCCTACATCGCGCTGATCCTGGCGCTCACCTTCGGCGGGTACAGCCTGGTGAAGAAGCAGCTCGGGCTGCCGGCCGCGGAGGGTCTGTTCGTCGAGTCGGCAGTGCTGGCGTTGCCCGCCCTCGGCTACCTCGGCTGGCTCGCGGCCACCGGCGAGATGGCGTTCGGGCAGGTGTCGACGGGACACACCCTGCTGCTGGTCATCGCCGGCGCGCTGACCGCCATCCCGCTGCTGCTCTTCGCCGGGGCCGCCAACCGGCTCCCGCTGAGCTCCCTGGGCATGCTCCAGTACGTGGCCCCGATCCTCCAGCTCGGCTGCGGGGTCCTGATCTTCCACGAGCCGATGCCCCCGGCCCGGCTGGCCGGCTTCGCCCTGGTCTGGCTCGCCCTGATCGTCTTCACCGCGGACGGGCTGCGCCAGGCCCGGCGGACCCGCCGCCAGCCGCCGGTCACCGTGTCTCCGGCCGCTGTCAGCTGATCAGTGCTCAGGGCACGTCGTAGGCCAGCACGACGGTGCCGTCGGCCCGGACCAGTTCCAACCGGACCAGTTCGGCGTTGGTGAACCGGGTCGCGCCACTGATCCGCAGATCGTCGCCGGGCGCGGCCAGCCAGGAGCCGATCTGCTCCTGCGAACCGTCGGCGGCATGCGCCACCAGCCGGAACGCGTTCGCCTTGCCGTAACCGGACCGCTCGTCGTACCCGCAGGTCATGGTGACCTCGGTGCCCCAGTTCGTGCCGGTGAGCCCGATCTCGGCGTGCAGCGGCACGGAACCCGCCACCGGACGCATCTGCACCATCCGCACCTGGGCCAGCGGCGCGTTCGGCTCCTGCCCGGGCAGCATGGTGGCCGTACCGAAGCCGACGACCAGGGCCAGCGCGGCAGCCGCCAGCCCGATCACCGCGTACCGCAGCCGGTTGGCCTGCCGTTCGCGGCGGCGACGTTCCCGCGCGGCGCTGAGCAGCTCGGGCACCCGGGGGTTCTCCGGCGGCGGCAGGAACTGCTCCAGGCTGGTCGGATCCAGCCGGCCGAGCAGGCCGGGCAGCACGGCGATCTCGGAGATGGACTGCTGGCAGGCCGGGCAGTCGACCAGATGGCGTTCGTAGGCGGCACGGTCCGCGGGAGACAGGGCACCCAGCACGTACGCGCCATCGTCGTACGCGAAGTCGCAGCGGCTCATCCAGTCACCCCCATCTCGGCAAGGACCAACCGTAGTGACCGCAGCGCGTAATGGGTTCGGGATTTCACCGTCCCCGGCGGGACGCCCAGCCGGGATGCCGCCTCGGAGACCGAGCGCCCCTGGTAGAAGCACTCGACAAGCACGTCGCGGTGCGACGGGCTGAGCCGGTTCAACGCCTCGGCGACCGTCCACGCCTCGACGGCACGTTCCGTCTCGTCGACGACCTCGGGCGGTTCGGGCAGCTCGTCGGTGTAGATCTCACCGACCCGGGTGGAGCGGCGTCGCCAGGCGTCGATGGCCAGGTTCCGCGCGGTGGTGAACAGCCAGGCCCGTACCGAGCCGCGTCGCGGGTCCAGCGACTCCGGATGGCGCCAGGCCCGGAGCAGCGTCTCCTGCACCAGGTCCTCGGCGCGCTGCCGGTCGCCGTTCACCAGGCGCAACGCGTGCGCGTACAGCGCGTCGGCATGTTCGTCATGCAGGGCACGCAGCAGATCCGCGTCGTGGTCGCTGATGGTCCTCTCCTCGCTCTCGCCGCGAGCGGGCTCGGCGTTACGAGGGTTGATACGTGCGGTCACCCCCAACAGTTCAGCCCCAGCTCAAACCTGCCCTCCGGCGCGGATTTCATCGCCGGTTCAGACAGTGGCCGACCCGCGCTCACCGGGCGCCCCTAGCGTCCGGCGGGTACGCGCCGGTGGGTTGCGCCGGTGCGCACCGACCCCAGGAGGCTCCCCCTCATGAGCGACCGTCCCCGGCCGCTGCCGCTACTGGGCACCACCCGCCACGGCAGCCGTGACGCCATGACCTGTCTGTACCGCTGCGCCAACGCCTGCGACCACCCCGTACCCAACACCTCCGACAACCCGTACTTCGGCGATCTGGTGCACGCGGAGGTCTCCCGTCGCGGTGTGGTCCGCGCCGGTGCGGTCGGCGCGATGGTGCTCGGCTTCACCGGTACGCTGCCCGACACCCCCGCCGCTGCCTCGGCGGCAACCAACTCGCCGGCACGGCCCCCGACCACCCCCACCGGCGGCAAGGGCATCGGCACCGGCGCGCTGACCTTCAAGCCGATCCCCCCGAACACCCTGGACACCTTCGTGGTGCCCAACGGCTACGACCACGCCGTGCTGATCCGCTGGGGCGACCCGGTGGTGCCCGGTGCCCCCGCCTTCGACCTGCGCAGGCAGACCGCCGCCGCGCAGGCCAGGCAGTTCGGCTACAACAACGACTTCGTCGGCGTGCTGCCGCTGGACAAGGGCGGCAAGCGGGCGCTGCTCGTGGTCAACCACGAGTACACGAACGAGGAGCTGATGTTCCCCGGCTTCACCAGCCATGAGGCGCTCACCGTCGAGCAGGTCAAGGTGGCGATGGCGGCGCACGGCATGTCGGTGGTGGAGATCGAGCGGGTCGCCGGCACCGGTCAGTGGCGGGTGGCCGGTTCGGGCCGCCGCCCGTACAACCGGCGGGTCGACGCGTTGAGCAGCACCTTGGAGCTGACCGGCCCGGTCGCCGGCTCGTCGCTGGTGAAGACCGCCGCCGACCCGAAGGGCCGCCGGGTGGTCGGCACGCTCAACAACTGCGCCGGTGGGGTGACCCCGTGGGGCACCGTGCTCTCCGGCGAGGAGAACTTCGACCAGTACTTCGTCGGCGGTGACGCCGCGCCGGCGGCCGACAAGCCCCGGCTGGCGCGCTACGGCATCACCACCACCGCCCGCTACCGCAGCGGCAGCCGTCGGTGGGAACGCGTCGCCGACCGCTTCGACCTGGCCAAGCACCCCAACGAGGCCAACCGGCACGGCTGGATCGTGGAGATCGACCCGTACGACCCGGACAGCCGTCCCCGCAAGCACACCGCGCTGGGCCGGTTCAAGCACGAGGGCGCCAACGTCATCGTGGCTCGCAGCGGTCACGTGGTCGTCTACATGGGCGACGACGAGCGCTTCGACTACCTCTACAAGTTCGTCTCCGACAAGAAGTTCATGACGGGTGACTCCTGGGTCGCCCGCAAGCACAACCTGACCCTGCTGGAGTCGGGCACCCTCTACGTCGCCCAACTCGACCAGACCAGCGCCGCCGAGATCGACGGCTCCGGCACGCTGCCCAGCGACGGCGCGTTCAACGGCGGTGGCCGCTGGATCAAGCTGGTCAGCGGCAACCGGTCGTACGTGGACGGCATGAGCGCCGCCGAGGTGCTCACCTTCACCCGGCTCGCCGGAGACCAGGTCGGTGCGACCAAGATGGACCGTCCGGAGGACGTCGAGCCGAGCCTGCACACCGGCAAGGTGTACGTCGCGCTGACCAACAACACCAACCGTGGTGTCGGCAGCAACCCGATACCAGACGAGGCCAACCCGCGCACCGCCAACCGGCACGGCCAGATCCTGGAACTGGTCGAGGACCGGACGGATCACACCGCCGAGACGTTCACCTGGTCACTGCCGATCGTCTGCGGCGATCCGGCGGACCCGTCGACCTACTTCGCCGGGTACGACAAGACCAGGGTCTCCCCGATCTCCTGCCCGGACAACGTGGCCTTCGATGCCACCGGCAACCTCTGGATCTCCACCGACGGCAACGCGCTGGGCAGCAACGACGGCCTCTTCGCCACCGCCACCGAGGGCCCGGAACGCGGCCACCTGAAGCAGTTCCTCACCGTGCCGCGTGGCGCGGAGACCTGCGGGCCGTTCGTCACCGGCGACAACCGCTCCCTCTTCGTGGCCGTGCAGCACCCGGGTGAGATCACCGGTGCCACGGTCGACAACCCGGCCTCCACCTGGCCGGACGGCGACTACGCCAAGCCGGGCGTGGTGGTCACCTGGCGGCTGGACGGCGGACCGGTCGGTAGCTGACCCCGCCCCGGCATCCGCGCCGGCCGCTCCCACGGCCCTCGTCCCACCAGGACGGGGGCCGTCGGGCTGTAGCGGTCAGTTGTCGGTGGCGAGGCTGTCGGCGATCGCGCGGGCGGCGGTGAGCAGCTTCGTCCGGACCACCCGGGCGGAGGTCATCATCTCGCTGGCCGGCAGCGCGCAGGCCAGCACGGTCCGGCGCTCCATGTCCTTGTCCGGGCTGATCAGCACCGCCGCGCACGCCACCCCCTGGCGGAACTGCCCCAGCTCCAGTTGCATGCCACGGCGCTCCCCGGCAGCCAGGTCGGCCTCGAACGCCTCCGGGGTGCTCAGCGTGGTGCTGGTGAACGGCCGCATGCCGTACTCGCGCAGGTAGCGGTGGCGTTGTTCGGCGGTGAGCGTGGCGAGCAGGGCCTTGCCGAGAGCTGTCGCGTGTGCGCCCTCGTCGAACCCCGGCACGAGATCCTCCAGATAGGGCGATCGGTGGCCCTCCGCGACGGCGGTGATGGCGACCTGCCCGCCGACGAACCGGCCGAGGTAGTGGCTCCAGCCGGTCTCCAGGGCGACCCGGCGCAGTGTCTCCCCGACCGCCGGCGAACCCCGGAACGCGGCGACCAGCTCGCGATAGCGGTCGGCCACCTCCAGGCCCACGATGTACGTCCCGTCCTCCCGACGGATCACGTAGCCCTCGTACGCGAGGGTCCGCACCAGGTGGTATGTGGTGGCCACGGTCAGCTCGCAGCGTCGGGCGATCTGTTTCACCGTCAGCCCGCGTGGGGCACGACCGACCGACTCGAGCACTCGCAGTGCGCGGGACACGCTCCGGATCAGGTCCGAAGGCTCCGCCAGGGGGTCACGCACAACCACCTCCGCCACCAGGGACTTACACCATATGAAAAAGCGGCCCGAGGCGAAATCCCTGATCGGATGGATGACGCAGGTAATCGGCACACGTGAAGTGATCTCGGTTGCACTTTGTGTCGCCGCGTCGGCGCTCGAATAGGTTGATCTCACCATGCCCGACACTGCTCCTCTTCCCGACACCACGGCCGCCACCAGGCCGGTCCGAGCCAGCGCGGTGGCCGTCGTGGTGACCATCGCCTGCGTCCTGCCGGTCTTCCTGGTCGGCGGTCTCGCCGTGCAGATGCGGGAGGACCTGCACTTCTCACCCGCCGGGCTCGGACTGGTCGTCGCGGTCTACTTCGGGGTGGGCGCGCTCGCCTCCGTACCGTCCGGGGCTCTGGTGGAGCGTTGGGGCGGTGCCGTGGTGGCCCGCGCCGGCATCCTCGTCTCCGCCTCCTGCCTGCTCGCGGTGGCGGTACTGGCCCGGTCGTACCCGGTGCTGCTCGCCCTGCTCGCAGTGTCCGGCACCGCGAACGCGCTCGGCCAACTGTCCAGCAACGTGCTGCTCGCCCGGCACGTACCGGCACGGCGACAGGGCCTGTCGTTCGGCATCAAACAGGCCGCCATTCCGGTCTCCACCCTGCTGGCCGGGGCCGCGGTGCCCACCTTCGCCCTCACCGTCGGGTGGCGCTGGGCGTTCGTGGCCGCCGCCGGGGCCGCGCTGGCCACCCTGCCGGCCGTACCGGCGCAGCCGGCGCAACCCGCACGCCGCTCGGTCCGTGGTGCCGGGCGCGGGACGTTTCCGCTGGTGGTGGTCGGCATCGCCGCGACGCTCGCCGCCGGGGCGGCGGGCGCGCTTGGCACCTTCGTGGTGGACGCCGCCGTCGACCGGGGACTCGAACCGGCGCTGGCCGGGCTGACCCTGACCCTCGGCAGCGCGGCCTGCGTCACGGCCCGGGTCGGTCTCGGCTGGCTGGCCGACCGCCGCTCCGGCGGGCACGTCACGATCATCGCCGGCAATCTCGTCGTCGGGGCGATCGGGCTGGCCCTGCTCGCGATGGCCGGCTCCGCCCCGCTGGTGGTCGGCGTACTGCTCGGCTTCGCCCTGGGCTGGTCCTGGCCCGGGCTGATGAACTTCGCCGTGGTCCAGCTGCATCCGCAGGCGCCGGGGGCCGCCACCTCGATCACCCAGACCGGGGTGTACGCCGGCGGTGCCCTCGGTCCGCTGACCCTCGGCCCGCTCGCCGCCGCAGCCGGCTACCCGACGATGTGGCTCACCGCAGCCGTCGCCATGCTCGCCGCCGCCGCGCTGATGCTCACCGCCACCCGTCTGCTGTCCGCCCAGCGCCACCCGGTGGCCACCCGCCCGGCCTGAGAGGTGCCGGAGGATCGACGGCGGGTCAGCTGGTGCGGTCGGCGATGTGGTCGCAGAGCGATTCGAGGGCCCGCCGGGCCGGGATCTGCGGCAGCGGCGCCAGTTGGGCGCGCGCATCCTCGGCGTAGCTGCGGACGGTCTCCCGGGCGCGCTTGAGCGCCGCGGACTCGCGGAGCAGACCGAGCGCCTCGGCGTGCAGCGCGTCGTCGGTCAACGCGCCGGTGGCCAGGATCTCCCGCAGCCGCACCGAGGCGGCGTCGGTGTCGTCCGCCGCCAGGGCGTAGAGCACCGGCAACGTCGGCACACCCTCCCGCAGGTCGGTGCCGGGCGTCTTGCCCGACTCCGTGGACTCGCTGGCGATGTCGAGCAGGTCATCCGAGAGCTGGAACGCCACCCCGATGGTCTCGCCGTAGCCGGCCAGCGCCGCCACGTGCTCCGGCGTGGCGCCGGAGAACAGGCCACCGAAGTGCGCGCTGGTGGCGATCAACGAACCGGTCTTCTCCGCGATCACCCGCAGGTAGTGCGTCACCGGGTCGTCGCCGGCCCGAGGCCCGACGGTCTCGGCGATCTGACCGTGCACCAGCCGGGCGAAGGTGCGTGCCTGGAGGCGTACCGCCTCGGGGCCCAGCTCGGCCGCGACGTCCGCGGCCCGCGCGAAGAGGTAGTCGCCGACCAGGATCGCCACCGAGTTGGTCCAGCGGGAATTCGCACTCGGGGCACCCCGGCGCACCGGCGCCTCGTCCATCACGTCGTCGTGGTAGAGCGTCGCGAGGTGGGTGAGCTCCACCACCACGGCGGCCGACACGATCTCCGCCCGGCTCGGGTCGCCGAACTGCGCGCCCAGCGCCACCAGCAGCGGTCGGAAACGCTTCCCACCGGCGTCCGCCAGGTGGCGGGCCGCCTCGGTCACGAACGGGTCGGCGCTGGCGACGGTGTCCCGCAGTTCCGCCTCTACCGCCTCCAGCAGACCCAGCACGGACTCCTCCGTGCGAGAGTCGGCGAGATGAAGGCCGAGCGCGCCGAACTGACCTGCGCCAAGCCGGTTCCGGCGGGCACCGGAGCCGGTGACACCTGAACCCTCGCCACCCCTGATCGCCACAGCTCCACCATGCCACACGGCCTCTACCTGCACCGGACCGGGGATACGCGGCGAGGGCCGGCCCACAGTCGTGGGCCGGCCCTCGTCAGCAGGGTCCGCAGCTACCGCACGAACTCGGCGGCGCCGGAGGCCAGATCCAGCAGCGGGCCCGGCGCGACGCCGAGCACCAGGGTGGCGATCACGCCGATCACCAGGGCCGCCGAGGTCAACCCACCGGGCACGGTGACCGTCGGAGTCGACTCACCCGGCTCGGACAGCCACATCATCACCACGACCCGCAGGTACGGGAAGGCCAGCACCATGCTGGTCAGCACACCGGCGATCACCAGCCAGACCTGCCCACCCTCCAGGGCCGGCCCGAACACCGCGAACTTGCTGGTGAAGCCGCTGGTCAGCGGGATGCCGGCAAAGGCCAGCAGGATGAAGGTGAACACCGACGCGTACAGCGGGGAACGCCGGCCCAGCCCTGCCCAGCGGGACAGGTGGGTGGCCTCCCCGTCGGCGTCCCGGACCAGAGTCACCACCGCGAACGCGGCCAGCACCGCGAAGCCGTACGCGACCAGGTAGAACATGGTCCCCGACAGCCCGTTCGCACCCGGCGCCAACACGCCGACCAGCAGGTACCCGGCGTTGGCGATGGACGAGTAGGCCAGCAGCCGCTTGATGTCGGTCTGGGTCACCGCGAACACCGCGCCGACCAGCATGGTGAGCACCGCCACCACGCCGAGCACCGGAGTGAAGTCCCAACGCGCACCCTCGAAGGCGACGTGGAACACCCGCAGCAGGGCACCGAACGCGGCCACCTTCGTGCAGGCCGCCATGAAGCCGGTCACCGGCGTCGGCGCGCCCTGGTACACGTCCGGGGTCCAGACGTGGAACGGTGCCGCAGCGGCCTTGAACAGCAGACCGATCGCCACCAGCGCCATACCGGCGAAGAGCAGCACCGGGCTCTGCGTCGAGTTGGCCACCGCCGCGTGGATGGTGGCGAAGTCGACCCCGGCCGGGCGGTCGCCCAGGCCGGCGGTGAAGCCGTACAGCAGGGCCAGACCGAACAGGAAGAAGGCCGAGGCGTACGCGCCGAGCAGGAAGTACTTCATCGCCGCTTCCTGGCTCAGGATGCGGCGGCGGCGGGCCAGCGCACAGAGCAGGTAGAGCGGCAGCGAGAAGACCTCGAGCGCGATGAACATGGTCAGCAGGTCGTTCGCCGAGACGAAGATCAGCATGCCGCCGATGGCGAAGGTGACAAGCGGGTACACCTCGCCGGCACCGCCGGCGTGCTGCGCCTGCCGCCGGTCGTCCGGCGAGTCGGCGGTGATGGCGGCCTGGGCGACGAACGCGCCACCGCGCTCGATCGCCCGCTCACCGATCATCAGCAGCGCCACCGCCGACAGGACCAGGATCCCGCCCTGGAGGAACAGCGTCGGACCGTCGATGGCGATCACCCCGATGGTGATCAGCCGCTTGTCGGCGTTGAACACCACCATGGTCAGCGCGGCGAGCACCGCCAGCAGCGCCAGCGGCAGCTGGATGGGGTGCCGCAGGCGGCGAGGCACGAACGCCTCGATCAGCACCCCGACCACCGCGGCGCCCATCATGATCAGGATCGGCGCGAGTGCCGCGTAGTCGATCGGCGGCAGTTCAAACTCGTTCACCAGACCAGCCTTTCGTTCGCGACTGCGGGGCTCGCAAGCTCACTCCTCGCGCTCACCGGGCGGCCTCCTGCACGGTCGGAGCCGGGTCGGTCCGGCCGACGTCCTCCATCGTCGCCTGGATGGCGGGGTTGATCACGTCCGTGACCGGCTTGGGGTAGAACCCGAGCAGCACGATCAGCGCGATCAGCGGCGCGACCACGAACTTCTCGCGGAGGTTCAGGTCCCGCTTCATCCCGTCGATCTCGGTCAGCGCCGGGTTGAGTGTGCCCTGCGTGGTGCGCTGCACCATCCAGAGCACGTACGCGGCGGCCAGAATGATGCCGAGCGTGGCGATCACCGCCACCGGCTTGTTCACCGTGAACGTGCCGATCAGCACCAGGAACTCGGAGACGAACGGCGCGGTGCCGGGCAGCGCCAGCGAGGCGAGACCGGCGAAGAAGAGCACCCCGGCCAGCACCGGAACCAGCTTGCCGGCACCACCGAAGTCGCTGATCAGGGCCGAGCCCCGGCGGGCGACCAGCATGCCGACCACCAGGAAGAGCAGGCCGGTGGCGAGCCCGTGGTTGACCATGTAGAGCACCGCACCCGTACCGGCCTGGGTGGTGAAGGCGAAGATGCCGACGCCGATGAAGCCGAAGTGTGCGATCGAGGTGTACGACACCAGTCGCTTCAGGTCGTTCTGTCCGACCGCCAGCAGCGCGGCGTAGATGATGCCGATCACCGCGATGGCCAGCGCCCAGGGCGCGAACCACTGCGCCGCGTCCGGGAACAGCGGCAGGCAGTAGCGCAGGATGCCGAAGGTGCCCACCTTGTCCAGCACGCCGACGAGCAGTGCGGCGGCACCGGCCGGCGCCGCGCCACCGGCGTCCGGCAGCCAGGTGTGGAACGGGAAGAACGGTGCCTTGATCGCGAAGGCGATGAAGAAGCCGAGGAACAGCCAGCGCTCCGCACCGGTGGAGATGTCCACCTCGGACAGCGCCACCCAGTCGAAGGTCTTGCCGCCGACCACCCAGAGGCCGATCACCGCGGCCAGCATGAACAGACCGCCGACCAGGGAGTACAGGAAGAACTTGACCGCCGCGTACTGCCGCTGGTGGCCGCCGTAGCTGCCGATCAGGAAGTACATCGGCACCAGCATGACCTCGAAGAACACGTAGAACAGGAAGACGTCGGCGGCGGCGAAGACACCGAGCATCGTGCATTCGAGGACGAGCAGCAGCGCGAAGTAGGCCGGTACCGACCGCTTCGAGGATTCGGCGTCGTGCCAGGAGGCCAGGATCACCAGCGGCACCAGCACCGCGATCAGCATCAGCATGACAAGCGCGATGCCGTCGGCGGCGAAGGTGAAGTTGACGCCCCAGTTGGGAATCCACGGGTACGACTCGCGGAACTGGAAGCGCTGGCCGTCGACCTGCCAGGTCACCCACATGACGATCGACAGCGCCAGCACCAGCAGGGACCAGCCGAGCGCGACCTGCTTGGCCAGGGTCGGCCGGCTACGCGGCAGGAGGGCGACCACCACTGCGCCGACCAGCGGCGCCACGGTGAGCACCGAGAGGAACGGGAAGTCGGACATTATGCGGCCTTACCTCCGTCGTCGAAGCGCGGTCCGCCGGCGACGGCCGCCTGGGAGAGTGTCGGGAAAGCCGCGCGGTTTCCCGACCCCGGAAGGTGGATCACGCGAACCACCCCGCCTGCACGGCCAGGAAGGCGGCCACCACCAGCAGCGCGCCGGTCAGGATCGAGGTGGCGTACGACCGGACGAAGCCGGTCTGCATCCGCCGCAGGCGACTCGAACCGCCGCCGACGCCGGCAGCCAGACCGTTGACCAGCCCGTCGATCCCCCGGTTGTCCAGGTAGACCAGCGCCCGGGTGAGGAAGATGCCCGGCTTCTCGAAGACCGCCTCGTTGACCGTGTCGGTGTAGAGGTTCTTGCGAGCGGCGGTGACCAGCACCCCGGCCGGCTGCGGCTCGATGGCCGTACCGCCCCGGAACAGGAACCAGCCGAGCAGGGCACCGAGCACGGTGACGCCCAGCGACAGCGCGACGATCGCCCAGTGCGGCAGCACCGCGTCGTGGTGCGCCTCGCCCGCGCTCAGCCCGGCGGTGGCGGTCAGCCAGTCCGGAACCGAGGTGGCCAGCAGCCAACCGGCGCCGAGGGAGCCGATGCCGAGCAGGATCAGCGGGATGGTCATCAGCGGCGGGGACTCGTGCGGGTGCTCGATGTCCGTGGTCCACCGCTTCGGCCCGTGGAAGGTGAGCACGAACAGCCGGGTCATGTAGAAGGCGGTCAGCGCGGCACCGAGTACCGCGGCCCCACCGAACAGCCAGGCGGTCCAGCCCTCCCGCTCGAACGCGGCGGCGATGATCGGTTCCTTGGAGAAGTACCCGGAGAACGGGAACATGCCGATGATGGCCAGCCAGCCCGCACCGAAGGTCAACCAGGTGATCTTCATGTACTTGGAGAGGCCACCGAAGCGGCGGATGTCCACCTGGTCCTTCATGCCGTGCATGACCGAGCCGGCACCGAGGAACATGTTGGCCTTGAAGAAGCCGTGCGCCAGCAGGTGCACGATGGCCAGCGCGTACGCCGCGCCACCCAGGCCGACACCGAGGAACATGTAGCCGATCTGGCTCACCGTCGACCAGGCCAGCACCCGCTTGATGTCGTCCTTGGCGCAGCCGATGATCGCGCCCATCACCAGGGTCAGCGCACCGACGCTCACCACCACCAGTTGCAGGGTGGTGTTGGCCGAGAAGATGATGTTGGACCGGGCGATCAGGTAGACGCCCGCGGTGACCATCGTCGCGGCGTGGATGAGCGCCGACACCGGGGTCGGGCCCTCCATCGCGTCCGGCAACCACGCCTGCAGCGGGAACTGACCGGACTTACCGGCGGCCCCGAGCAGCAGGAGCAGGCCCAGCACCAGCACGGTGCCACCGGCCAGCGCGCCGACGCCGTTGAAGACCTCGTCGTACTGGGTGGTGCCGAGCGTGGCGAACATGATGAAGATGGCGATGGCCAGACCGGCGTCACCGACCCGGTTCATCAGGAACGCCTTCTTACCGGCGGTGGCCGCAGCCGGCCGGGTGTTCCAGAAGGAGATCAGCAGGTACGACGCCAGACCGACGCCCTCCCAGCCGAAGTACAGCATCACGTAGTTGTTGCCGAGAACCAGCAGCAGCATGGCCGCGACGAACAGGTTGAAGTAGGCGAAGAACCGCCGCCGGCCCGGGTCGTGCGCCATGTACTCGACCGCGTACAGGTGGATCAGGAAACCCACGCCGGTGATCAGCAGGACGAAGACCCCGGCCAGCGGGTCGAAGAGCAGGCCGAAGTCGACGTGCAGGCCGCCGACCGCGATGAAGTCCCAGAGGCTCAGCTGGACCGACTTGTTCTCCAGGCCGCGCAGACCGAGGAAGTAGCTCAACCCGAGCACGAACGCCGCGCCGATGGCGGCGACGCCGAGCCAGTGTCCCCAACGGTCGGCCCGTCGCCCGAGCAGCAGCAGCACCGCGGCGCTGAGCAGCGGGATCGCCACCAGCAGCCAGACGCTGCTCAGCAGGCCGTCGGCCGTCGCGTACGAGACCGTCTCGGCCGGAGCAGCCTGGGCGTACGTCAGAATTTCGTCCACCGGTGGGCCCCTCTAGTACTTCAGCAGGTTGGCGTCGTCGACGCTGGCGGAGCGCCGGGTGCGGAAGATCGCCATGATGATGGCCAACCCGACCACGACCTCGGCCGCCGCCACCACCATCACGAAGAACGCCATGATCTGGCCGTTGAGGTCACCGTTCATCCGGCTGAAGGTGACCAACGCCAGGTTGGCCGCGTTGAGCATCAGCTCGACACACATGAACAGCACGATCGCGTTGCGCCGGACCAGCACCCCGGCCGCGCCGATGGTGAACAGCACCGCGGCGAGGACGAGGTAGTAGTTCGGCTCGACCGAGAAGAAGTCACTCATTTCTCAGTGCCCTTCAGGGTGGTCTCCTCGGCGGTCAGTTCGCGGACCGGCAGGATGTCCGGCGTGCTCCGGTCGCTGAGTCGCCCGTCCGGCAGGCGGGCCGGGGTGGCGACCGACGAGGAGGTGGCGAAGACACCCGGGCCGGGCTTCGGGCCGGGGTAGTTGCCGGGCGCGAAGCGCGCCTTCATGGTGGCCACCTGGTCGCGCCGGTCCTCCTTGCGCCGCTCGACGTGCGCCAGGATCATGCCGCCGATGGTGGCGGTGATCAGCAGCGCCGCGGTGAGCTCGAACGCGAAGATGTAGTCGGTGAAGAGCAGCCGGGCGATGCTCTGCACGTTGCCGCCGGCGTTGGCCTGCTCCAGGCCGACCGCCTCGGTGCCCTGAGTGGCCCGGTAGGCGCCGCTGCCGAGCAGGGCGGCGAAGCCGACGCCGAGCCCGATCGCGGCGATCCGCTGACCGCGCAGTACCTCGATCAGCGAGTCGGAGGCGTCCCGGCCGACAAGCATCAGCACGAACAGGAAGAGCATCATGATCGCGCCGGTGTAGACGATGATCTGCACCATGCCGATGAACGGCCCCGCCTGGAGCACGTAGAACACGCCCAGGCTGAGCATGGTCAGCACCAGCCAGAGCGCCGAGTGCACCGCGTTACGCGCCGCGATCATGCCGATCGCGCCGGCCAATGCGAGCGGGGCGAGGATCCAGAAGGTCACCGCCTCCCCGCCGGAGACCGCCCCCGCGGCGGCGAGCACCGTCGACGTGGTCATGCCGTCTCTCCCTTTTCCGCCGCGGCTCGCTGGGCGGCCTGCTCGGCACCGGGGAACGTGACGCCCGGGTGCTCGTCCACCTGGTAGCGGCCCGGTCCCATCGGCGAACGCTCGGCCCCGGCCGAGGTACCCGGGTTGGTCAGGCTGCCGACGTAGTAGTCCTTCTCGCTCTCACCCAGGCGCATCGGGTGCGGCGGCTGCTCCATCCCTTCCAGCAGGGGCGCGAGCAGCTGCTCCTTGGTGAAGATCAGGTCCTGCCGGTTGTCCCGGGCCAGCTCGTACTCGTTGCTCATGGTCAGCGAGCGGGTCGGGCAGGCCTCGATGCACAGTCCGCAGAAGATGCACCGCGCGTAGTTGATCTGGTAGACGCTGGCGTACCGCTCACCCGGCGAGAACCGCTGCTCGTCGGTGTTGTCGCCACCCTCGACGTAGATCGCGTCCGCCGGGCAGGCCCAGGCGCACAGCTCACAGCCGATGCACTTCTCCAGCCCGTCCGGGTGCCGGTTGAGGATGTGCCGCCCGTGGTAGCGGGGGGCCGGCGTCGGCGGGGTGAACGGGTAGTCGGTGGTGACGACCTTCTTGAACATGTGCGAGAAGGTGACCCCGAAGCCCTTGAACGTTCCGGTGATCGCGCCCACGTCACACCTCCTCAGAGTCCTGGCCGGCGGGGGCGTTGGCCGGCTCCCGCTCGGCGACCATGCGCCGGGTGCGCGGGCTCGGTGGTACCTGAAGATCCATCGGGGGCAGCGGGAAGCTGCCCTGCGGCCGGTTCTCGACCTGCTCGGCGACGGTCGGCTTCTGCTCCGGCTTGCGGTTCGGCCAGAACAGCGCGGCGATCAGTGCGATACCGCCGAGGATGCCGAACACCACAAGCCGGTCGTTGCGCTCCCAGTCCTGCACCTTGAGCCAGGTGGCCAGGAAGACGATCCAGACCAGGCTGACCGGGATGAGTACCTTCCAGCCGAGGCGCATGAGCTGGTCGTAGCGCAGCCGAGGCAGCGTGCCACGCAGCCAGACGAAGACGAAGACCAGCAGGATGACCTTGGCGAAGAACCAGAGCAGCGGCCACCAACCGGAGTTCGCACCCGACCAGATACTGATCGGCCACGGCGCGTACCAGCCGCCGAGGAAGAGCGTCACGGTGAACGCCGACATGGCCACCATCGCGACGTACTCGCTGAGCATGATCAGCGCGAACTTCAGCGAGCTGTACTCGGTCATGAAGCCCGCCACCAGCTCCGACTCCGCCTCGGGCATGTCGAAGGGCGGCCGGTTGGTCTCGCCGACGATGGAGATGAGGAAGACCACGAAGCTCGGGAAGAGCAGCAGTGCGAACCAGCCCGGGCCGGGAAGCTCGGCGCCGAACAGGTTGAGCGTGACGCCCTGCCCCTGTGCGGCCACGATCTCGCTTGTGGACATCGTGCCGGCGAGCATGAAGACCGCCACGATGGACAGGCCCAGCGACACCTCGTACGAGATCAGCTGGGCGGTGGAACGCAGACCACCGAGCAGCGGGTAGGTCGAACCGGAGGCCCAACCGGCGAGCACGATGCCGTACACCGCCATCGAGGACAGGGCCAGCACCACCAGCACCGACACCGACACGTCGGTGACCTGCAACGGCGTCTGGTGGCCGAAGATGCTCACCATCGGGCCGAACGGGATCACCGACAGCATGGTGACCGCGCAGATCATCGAGATGGCCGGGGCGATGAAGTAGATGACCTTGTCGGCGGCCTTCGGGAGGATGTCCTCCTTGAAGGCCATCTTCAGGCCGTCGGCGAGGGTCTGGAGCAGACCGAAGGGGCCCAGCTGGTTCGGGCCGGGCCGCACCGCCATCCGCCCCACGACCCGTCGCTCGAACCAGACACCGAGCAGCGTGCCGAGCAGCGCGACGACGAAGGCAAAGACGACCTTGCCGAGGATCAGCCACCACGGATCGTGGCCGAAGTCGGTAAGCGACGGTGGCTGAGCGAGCGGGTTCATGCGACACCCCCGGAGGAGTTGAGGAGCGGGCCCGGACGGCCGGCCGCGTCGGCGGCGACCGACTCGGCCGTGCCGGGCGCGGAAATCCGCACCACTGCGCCGGAGGTCGCGCCCAGGCTGCGCCGCACGGTCGCACCGGGCGAGTTGGTGGGCAGCCAGACCACCCCGTCCGGCATTTCGGTGATCGCCACCGGGAGGGTCAACGCCCCCCGGTCGGTGCCCACCGTCACCGGGTCGCCGTCGGCGACACCGAGCGCCTCGGCGGTGCCCTTGCCCAGCCGGACCACCGGCGGACGGGCGGTGCCACCCAGGTGCTCGTCACCGTCGGTGAGGCTGCCCAGGTCGATCAGCTGGTGCCAGGTCGACAGGACCGCCTCGCCGGCACCCGGCTGCGGCACCGCGGTCGGCGTGACCGACGGGGCGCTGGGCCGGGTCGTCCTGGTCTGCGGCAGTCCACCAAGCTCGCGGCGGACGCTCAGCACGTCCCCGGTGCCCAACCGCACGTCCAGCTGCGCGGCGAGCGCGTCGAGCACCCGACCGTCGGTCATCGCGGCGGTGGTCAGCACCGCGTCGAACGGACGCAGCCGGCCCTCCCAGTCCAGGAAGCTGCCGGCCTTCTCGACCACCGGCGCGACCGGCAGGACGACGTCCGCCCGGCGGGTCACCGCAGTGGCCCGCAGCTCCAGGCTGACCAGGAACGGCACCGCGTCCAGGGCCTGCTCGGCCAGCCGCGGGTCGGCCAGGTCGGCCGGGTCGACGCCGGCCACCACCAGGGCACCGAGCTGACCCGCCGCGGCGGCGGCGAGGATGCCGTCGGTGTCCCGACCGGCCTGGCTCGGGATCACCCCGGCCGGGATGTCCCAGGCCTCACCCAGCTCGGCACGGGCGGCCGGCTCGGTGACCAGACGCCCGCCGGGCAGCAGGTTGGGCAGGCAGCCGGTGTCCACCGCGCCACGGTCACCCGCGCGCCGCGGCACCCAGGCCAGCTTCGCGCCGGTACGCGCGGCCACCTCGGCGGCGGCGGAGAGCCCACCCGGCACGCTGGCGAGTCGCTCGCCGACGATCAGGATCGCGCCCTCGGCGCTGAGCGCCTCGGCGACCGTCGCGTGCTCGGCGAGCACCCCGGCCTCCTCGCCCGGCACCACCCGGGCCAGCTTGGCACCGAGCTTCTCCAGGCCGCGGGTCGCGAACGGGGCGATCGCGTACACCTTGAGCTTGTTCTTCAGGTACGCCTTGCGCAGGCGCAGGAAGAGGATCGGGCACTCCTCCTCCGGCTCCAGGCCGACAAGCACCACGGCCGGGGCCTTCTCGACGTCGGCGTAGGTGACGTCGGTGCTGCCGGCGACCGTGCTGGCCAGGAAGTCGGCCTCCTCGCGGGAGACCGGCCGGGCCCGGAAGTCAATGTCGTTGGTGTGCAGCGCGACCCGGGCGAACTTCGCGTACGCGTAAGCGTCCTCGACGGTCAGCCGGCCGCCGGTGAGCAGCGCCGAACCCTGGCCACCGTCACGGGCGGCCCGCAGACCGTCGGCGGCGACGCGCAGCGCCTCGCTCCAGGAAGCCTCCCGCAGCTCACCGGTGCTCTGGTCGCGGACCAGCGGGGTGGTGAGCCGGTCGGTGGCCCGGGCGTACTGGAAGCCCCAGCGGCCCTTGTCGCAGTTCCACTCCTCGTTGACCTGCGGGTCGTCGCCGGCCAGCCGGCGCAGCACCTTGCCGCGCCGCCAGTCGGTGCGCTGGGCGCAGCCGGCCGAGCAGTGCTCACAGACGCTGGGGGTGGAGACCAGGTCGAACGGGCGGGCCCGGAAGCGGTACTGGGTGCCGGTCAGCGCACCGACCGGGCAGATCTGCACGGTGTTGCCGGAGAAGTACGAGTTGAACGGGACGTCCCCCTCGTCGCCCTCCTCACCGTACGCCTCGTCCCGGTAGATGTTGATCTCCTCGGCGGAGGAGCGGTTCATCAGGTCGATGAACTTGTCGCCGGCGATCTCCTCGGAGAACCGGGTGCAACGCTGGCAGAGCACGCACCGCTCGCGGTCGAGCAGCACCTGGGTGCTGATCGGCAGCGGCTTCGGGTACTCCCGCTTGTGCTCGTGGAACCGGGAGTCGGTGCGCCCGGTCGACATGGCCTGGTTCTGCAGCGGGCACTCGCCACCCTTGTCGCACATCGGGCAGTCGAGCGGGTGGTTGAGCAGCAGCAGCTCCATGACCCCCTCCTGCGCCTTCTTGGCGACCGGGGAGGTGAGCTGGGTACGGACCACCATGCCCTCGGCCACCGTCTGGGTGCAGGAGGCGACGGGCTTGCGCTGCCCCTCCACCTCCACCAGGCACTGCCGGCAGGCGCCGGCCGGGGCCAGCAGCGGGTGGTCGCAGAACCGGGGGATCTCGGTGCCGATCTGCTCGGCCACCCGGATCAGCAGCGCACCCTTGGGGGCGGTGACCTCGACACCGTCGATGGTGAGGGTGACCGTCTCGGTCGACTTCGCTACGTCCGTCATTAGTGGGCTCCCACCAACTGCTTGTCGGACAACTTCGGCGCAGTCCGGCCCTCGATGTAGTCGAGGTAGTCCTGCTTGAAGTACTTCAGGGACGAGGTCACCGAGCTGGTGGCACCGTCACCCAGGCCACAGAACGAGCGACCGAGGATGTTGTCGCAGGTGTCGAGCAGGGTGTCCAGGTCGTCGTGGGTGCCCTGACCGGCCAGGATGCGGCGGTAGACCCGCACCATCCAGTAGTTGCCCTCCCGGCACGGGGTGCACTTGCCGCACGACTCGTGGTGGTAGAACTCCAGCCACCGGTAGGTCGCGTAGACCGGGCAGTCCTGGTCGGAGAAGATCTGGGTGGCCGTGGTGCCGAGGATTGACCCGGCCGCCGCGACACCCTCGAAGTCCAGCGGCACGTCCAGGTGCTCGGCGGTGAGCAGCGGGGTCGACGAGCCACCCGGGGTCCAGAACCGCAGGTTGTGCCCCGGCTGCATCCCGCCGGCCAGCTCGATCAGCTCGCGCAGGGTGATGCCGAGGCCGCACTCGTACTGGCCGGGGTTGGCGATCCGCCCGGAGAGCGAGTAGATCATCGGGCCGGCGGACTTCTCCGTGCCCATGGACTTCCACCAGTCCGCGCCACCGAGCACGATGTACGGCACGCTGGCGATGGTGCCGACGTTGTTGACCACCGTGGGGCTGGCGTACAGGCCGTGGGTGGCCGGGAACGGCGGACGCAGCCGAGGCTGGCCGCGGAAGCCCTCCAGCGAGTCCAGCAGCGCCGTCTCCTCGCCGCAGATGTACGCCCCGGCGCCGGAGTGCACCACCAGCTCCAGGTCGAAGCCGCTGCCCAGGATGTTCTTCCCCAGGTAGCCCTTGGCCTTCGCCTCTTCGACGGCGTTGCGCAGCCGACGCGCGGCGTGCACCGCCTCGCCCCGGATGTAGATGTAGGCCCGGTTGGCCCGGATCGCGTACGACGCGATGATCACGCCCTCGACCAGCGAGTGCGGGTCGTGCGTCATCAGCGGCAGGTCCTTGCAGGTCCCCGGCTCGCCCTCGTCGGCGTTCACCACGAGGTAGTGCGGCTTGCCGTCACCCTGCGGGATGAAGCCCCACTTGAGGCCGGTCGGGAAGCCCGCGCCGCCGCGGCCCCGCAGCCCGGAGTCCTTGACCAGCTGGATCAGGTCGTCCGGGTGGGCCTTGAGCGCCTTGCGCAGCGCCGCGTAGCCGTCGAGCTTCTCGTAGGTGCCGATCTGCCAGGCGTCGGGCGACAGCCAGCGCTTGGTCAGCACCGGCGTCAGCTTGGCCAGGGTCTCCGGCCGAGGCGTGGTCACTTCTGACCCCCCTTGTCGTTCGCAGAGCCACGGCCGGTGGACTCCGCTTCACTGAGGTTGCGCTCCTGCGCCTCGGCGTCGTCGCCGGCGGGCTTGGCGTCGCTGGCCGGCTTGTTGGCCGCCACACCGGCCGCCTCCGCCGCCTGGGCGTCCCGCGGCCCGGGTGCCGCACCGTCGGTCGGGACCTTCGTACCGGGAGCGTCCGGCACGGCGGTCTTCGCGTCCGGCTGGCGGGTCTCGGCCGTACGCAGCTGCGGCGACTTGCGGTCGGGAGCCGCCACGTCGGGTGCGGTGGTCCCGGTCGGTGCCGCCTTCGGCGGGGTGGCCGGGGCCGGCTTGTCACCGGCCTTGCTGCTGCGGATCGGGGTGTTCGGGTCGAAGCCCGGCGCCGACACGCCGTGCTGCTGCGCCAGCCGCAGGCCGCGCAGCGAAGGCTCGCCCGGCACGCCGTCGGCGACCGCGCCCTCGCGCTCGTCGGCGAATCCGGCGAGCTGGACCGACATCTCCTTGAGGGTGCAGAGGCGGGCGCCCCGGCTCGGCGTGGGCCGGTTGCCGGCCCGAAGCTCGTCGACCAGGCCCACCGCACCCTGCGGGTCGACTCCGTCGAAGAAGTCGTAGTTGACGGTCATCACCGGGCCGTAGTCGCAGGCCGCCAGGCACTCGGCGTGCTCCAGCGTGATCTTGCCGTCCTCGGTGGTCTCGTCGTGCCCGACGCCCAGGTGCTCGGCGAGGGTGTCGTAGACCTCCTGGCCACCGAGCACGTTGCACATCGTGTTCGTGCAGACGCTGACCAGGTAGTCGCCGGTGGGCCGGCGCTTGTACATGGTGTAGAAGCTGGCGACCGCGCCGACCTGGGCCTTGTTCAGGCCGAGGACCTCGGCGCAGAACGCCACGCCGGCCGGGGAGACGTAGCCCTCCTCGGACTGCACCAGGTGCAGCAGGGGCAGCAGGGCCGAACGCGACCGGTCGGCCGGGTAGCGGGCGATGATCTCCCGCGCCCGGGCCCGGGTCTCGTCGGTGAAGACCGTAGTCACCGGTCACAACCTCCCATCACGGGGTCCAGCGAAGCGCCGCCGGCGATCACGTCGGCGATCAGGCCGCCCTCGGCCATCGCCGGCAGGGCCTGGAGGTTGACGAAACTCGGCTCCCGGTAGTGCACCCGGTACGGCCGGGTGCCACCGTCGGAGACCGCGTGCACGCCCAGCTCGCCACGGGGCGACTCGACCGCCACGTAGACCTGCCCCGGCGGCACCCGGAAGCCCTCCGTCACCAGCTTGAAGTGGTGGATCAGGGACTCCATCGACTGCCCCATGATCTTGGCGACATGCTCCAGCGAGTTGCCCATGCCGTCGACGCCGATGGCCAGCTGCGCCGGCCAGGCGATCTTCTTGTCGGCCACCATCACCGGGCCGGGCTTGAGCCGGTCGACCGCCTGCTCAATGAGCTTGAGCGACTCGCGCATCTCGGCCATCCGGACCAGGTAGCGGCCCCAGACGTCACCGTCGGCGTGCGTCGGCACGTCGAACTCGTACGTCTCGTAGCCGCAGTACGGCATCGTCTTGCGCAGGTCCCAGGCCAGGCCGGCGGAACGCAGCACCGGACCGGTGACGCCGAGCGCCACGCAGCCGGTCACGTCGAGCACCGCGACCTCGCGCGTCCGCTCCAGCCAGATCGGCTGACCGGAGAGCAGGTCCTCATACTCCTTGAGCCGCTTCGGCAGGAGCTTGAGGAAGTCGCGGATCTTGACGATCGCCTCGTCCGGCACGTCCTGGGCGACACCGCCCGGCCGGACGTACGCGTGGTTCATCCGCAGCCCGGTGATCAGCTCGAAGATCTCCAGGATGTACTCGCGCTCCCGGAAGCCGTAGAGCATCATGTTGATCGCGCCGAGCTCCATGGCCGTGGTGGCCACCCAGACCAGGTGCGAGGAGATCCGGTTCAGCTCCATCATGAGCACCCGGATGGTGTTGGCCCGCTCGGTCACCTCGTCGGTGATGCCGAGCAGCTTCTCCACCGCGAGCGCGTACGCCGTCTCGTTGAAGATCGGCGAGAGGTAGTCCATCCGGGTCACGAAGGTCGAACCCTGGACCCAGTTGCGGTACTCGAGGTTCTTCTCGATGCCGGTGTGCAGGTAGCCGACGACCGAGCGGGCCTCCCGGACCGTCTCGCCCTCCAGCTCCAGGACCAGCCGGAGCACGCCGTGCGTGGACGGGTGCTGCGGACCCATGTTGACGACGATGCGACCCTCGTTGATCGGGTCGACCCCCGACACCACGTCGTCCCAGTCCCCGCCGGTGACGTTGAAGACGCGACCCTCGGTGGTCTCGCGTTCGGTGGCGTAGTTGGAAGCGCTCACTGGTACGACCTCCGCTTGTCGGGCGGCGGGATCTCGGCGCCCTTGTACTCCACGGGCACACCGCCGAGGGGGTAGTCCTTACGCTGCGGGTGACCCTCCCAGTCGTCCGGCATGAGGATCCGGGTCAGCGCCGGGTGGCCGTCGAAGATGACGCCGAACATGTCGTACGCCTCCCGCTCCTGCCAGTCGGCCGTCGGGTAGACGGCGGTGACGCTCGGCAGGTGCGGCTCCTCGACGGAGACGGCGACCTCCAACCGGACCCGCCGCCGGTAGGTCATCGAGGTCAGCTGGTAGACCACGTGCAGCCGGCGGGCGTCGGCACCGAGGTAGTCCACCCCGGAGACCGAGGAGCAGAGCTCGAAACGCAGCGCCGGGTCGTCCCGCATCACCTGGCAGACCTCGGCGATGCGCTCCGGCCGGATGTGCAGGGTCAGCTCGCCGCGGTCGACCACCACGTGCTCGATCGCCTCGCCGAAGGCCGGGTACGCCTCCTCCAGCGCGTCGCGGACCTCGTCGAAGTAGCCACCGTACGGCCGGGGCGAGTCCTCGATGGTGCGCTGTGGCCGGACCAGGCCACCGAAACCGGAGACGTCACCGCTGCCCTGGTTGCCGAACATGCCCCGGCCGGCCGGCGCCGACGGAGGAAGCTCGGCGGGAGCGCCACTGGTCGCCCCGGCCGGCGTCACCGGAACCGGTACGCCGCCGGTGCTCGGCTTGGAGTCAGTCACTTGATCCCCCGGTACGGCTGGAGGTGGTTCTGGGCCTTCATCCAGTTCTCGATCCGCAGCTGCTCCTCGCGGCCCTCGCGGACGGCCTTCGTCCACTCGGCCCGCCGGGCCTTGTCGCTGCGGTACGACGACGGCATCGAGCCGTACGGCACCACCGGCACGTCACCGCGTGCCTCGCGGGCGGCCAGCATCTTGCGACCGTTCGCCCCGAGCGGCTCGTGGCCGATCTTCTCGCGCAGCTTGAGGATCGCGTCGATGAGCATCTCCGGCCGGGGCGGGCAGCCGGGCAGGTACATGTCGACCGGTACGACGTGGTCGACGCCCTGCACGATGGCGTAGTTGTTGAACATGCCGCCGCTGCTGGCGCAGACGCCCATGGAGAGCACCCAGCGGGGCTCGGCCATCTGGTCGTAGATCTGGCGCAGCACCGGGGCCATCTTCTGGCTGACCCGGCCCGCGACGATCATCAGGTCGGCCTGGCGGGGCGAGGCCCGGAAGACCTCCATGCCCCAGCGGCCCATGTCGTAGTGCGGCCCACCGGCGGCCATCATCTCGATCGCGCAGCAGGCCAGGCCGAACGTGGCGCCCCAGACCGAGGACTTGCGCGACCAGTTGACCAGCTTCTCCACCGAGGTGAGCAGGACACCGGCGGGAAGTTTTTCCTCGATACCCATCTGGGTTCCTCCCTCAGTCCCAGTCCAGGCCGCCGCGACGCCACTCGTAGGCGTACGCGACGAAGACCGCACCGATGAACACGAACATGGCCACGAGCCCGAACACCGGCAGGGCGTCGAAAGAGACGGCCCACGGGTAAAGGAAGATCATTTCCACATCGAAGACGATGAACAGCATCGCCGTCAGATAGAACTTGACCGGAAAGCGGCTGCCACCGATCGGCTGCGGGCTAGGCTCGATTCCACACTCGTAGGCTTCGAGCTTTGCTCGGTTGTAGCGCCGAGGCCCGGTGAACCGGGTGGCGACCGTCGAGAACAGCGCGAAGGCCGCGGCAAGGGCGAACAGCCCGATGATGGGTACGTAAGGCGAGAGCGACATATTCTTCTCCTGCTCGTCCTTCCCTGCCCTCGTTCGTTGGCGAAATTCACACTATTCACATCCCACCCGACGACCTTCGGCGGGGTGGCCTTGCGTCCTAGACCGCTGGCGCGACCCGGGTCATCGCATTGATCACCCGGTCCATCGCGTCACCGCCCCGGGGGTCGGTGAGGTTGGCCAGCAGCTTGAGCACGAAGCGCATCAGCGTCGGGTGCGGCATGCCGTGCTTCGTCGCCACCCGCATGACCTCCGGTCGGCCGATCAGCTTCACGAAGATCCCGCCGAGCCGGTAGTAGCCGCCGAAGCGCGTCTTGAGCTCCTGCGGGTAGGCCATCAGGGCCCGCTCCCGCTCGGCACCGGCGGGTCGGGCCAGCGCCTGCGCCGCGACCTCCGCGGCCAGTTCGCCGGACTCCATCGCGTACGCGATGCCTTCGCCGTTGAAGGGGTTGACCATGCCGCCGGAGTCGCCGACAAGCATGACGCCACGGGTGTAGTGCGGCACCCGGTTGAAGCCCATCGGCAGCGCCGCGCCGAGGGTCGGCCCTTCGGCGTTCGCCTCGTCGGTCATGCCCCACTCCGGCGGGGTGTTGGCCAACCAGTCGGTGAGCAGCCGTCGGTAGTTGGTCTTGCCGAAGGCCGAGGAGGAGTTCAGGATGCCGAGCCCGACGTTGACCCGGCCGTCACCGAGGCCGAAGATCCAGCCGTACCCGGGCAGCAGTTCGCCGGTGCCCTTGGCCCGCAGTTCCAGCCACGACTCCAGGTAGTCGTCGTCGTGCCGGACCTCGGAGCGGTAGTAGCGGCGCACCGCCACGCCGATCGGACGGTCCTCGCGCTTGGCCAGTCCCAGCGCGAGAGGGAACCGACCGGAGACGCCGTCGGCGGCGACCACCAGCGGCGCGTGGAAGGTGGCGGGGACCTTGTCCGGGCCGGTCTCGGCCTCGACGCCGACCACCCGGCCGTTGCCGTCGAGGACCGGGCCGATGACGTTGACGCTGGTGCGCAGGTCGGCACCGGCGGAGACCGCCCGCTGGGCGAGCAGGTCGTCGAAGTCGAGGCGGGTCCGCACCAGGCCGTAGTTCGGGAAGCTGGCCAGATCCGGCCAGTCGAGTTCCAGCCGGACGCCACCACCGATGACCCGCAGGCCCCGGTTGTGCAACCAGCCGGCCTCGGTCGAGGTGTCGACGCCCATGCGGATCAGTTGGCGCACCGCGCGGGGGGTCAGCCCATCACCGCAGACCTTCTCCCGAGGGAACTCGGTCTTCTCCAGCAGCAGCACGCGTACGCCGTGCCGAGCCAGGTGGTAAGCGGTCGCCGAGCCACCGGGACCGGCGCCCACGACGATCACGTCGGCGTCGTTCTCCACCGCAGTCATTTGCGCCTCCTCCCCGCGTGCTCGTGAAATGCTTCACAAGCCAGCCGAGACGAGTCTAGGACTGTGGCCGTACGCTCGGTTTGTTAGGGCTACCTAACCTCGCGGAACCGGGCTGGACGCGTCGAGACCAGCCCGGATCGTCTCCGGCAGGTGCTCGCGCAGGGCACCTCCCGCCGCCCGGTCCAGGGCCGCCAGCACCTCGGACACCACCTGCCGCACCTCCGCCGGATCCGCGCCGGCCAGATCCCGCAACTGCTCCACCAACTCGGCGGCGTCGCCGTCGGCGACATCCCTCGGATCCGTCATGCCGGCCAGCGTAAGCCGCAAATCAGGCCGAATGACCGATTTTCCCCTAAATATCGCCAATCATTGCCGAATGCCGCGATGCAGGGCCACCACACCACCGGTCAGGTTGCGCCAGGCCACCCGACCCCAGCCGGCCGCCTGCACCCGGGCGGCCAGGGCCGCCTGATCGGGCCAGGCCCGGATCGACTCGGCGAGGTAGACGTACGCGTCGGGGTTGCTGGAGACGGACCGCGCCACCGCGGGCAGCGACCGCATCAGGTACGACAGGTAGACCGTACGGAAGGCCGGGTTGACCGGCGTACTGAACTCGCAGACCACCAACCGGCCACCCGGACGGGTCACCCGCGCCAGTTCGCGCAGCGCGGCGTCGGTGTCGTTGACGTTGCGCAGGGCGAAGGAGATGGTCACCGCGTCGAAGCTGGCGTCGGCGAACGGCAGCCGCAGCGCGTCCCCGGCCAGCAACGGCACCTGCGGCCGGGTGCGCTTGCCCGCGTACAGCATGCCGAGGGACAGATCGGCGCCGACCGCGTACGCCCCGGAGTGGGCCAGTTCCTCGGTGGAGACACCGGTGCCCGCGCCGACGTCGAGCACCCGGTCACCGGGGCGCAGTTCGAGCGCGGACCGGGTGGCCCGCCGCCAGAACCGGTCCTGGCCGAAGGAGAGGACGGTGTTGGTCAGGTCATAGCGGGCCGCCACGCCGTCGAACATCGCGGCGACCTCGTGCGGCTGCTTGTCCAGGTTGGCGCGCTGGCCCTGCGGGGAACGGCTCACCCCTCCACTCTGCCAGCCCGACCGGTGCCGGATCACCGCCAGGGTCGCCTGATGTCGGCGATCTTCGCCACCCGGCGACGCGCTCCGGACACAGTCAGGGCGAGATGGTCACCCATCTCGCCCTGACTGCCTTGCGTTATGTGAACGGCCCCTGCGGGCCGATAGAGGACGTGCCTCAGGCGTTGGACTTCTCGTCACCCGGGGTCACCAGGACCACCCGGCGACGACGGGACAGCAGGAACAGCACGGCACCGGCGACCACCACGGCCGCACCGACGCCACCGATCAGACCGGCCTGCACACCGGTGACCGGCAGGCCGCCGCCACCGCCGCCGCCACCGGCCGGGGCGGGAAGAATCACCGCGAAGTCGTCGGTGTTGTCCGACGGGTCGAGGTCGGCGAAGTCCGACTCCTCGACCTTACGCACCTGGGCCCTCGCGAAGGCCGGCTTGGCCGCACCCTTGTGGATGGCCGGCGCGTCGACCGGCAGGGCACCGAACGCGGTGACCGCCAGCGAGCCGCCCTTCAGGGTGGCCGGTGCCTCGAGGCTCTCGTCCACCGTGATCGGCAGCGGGAACTCCAGGTACCTGTCCGGCTCGAGCAGGTAGTTCTTGTCCTCACAGACCACGGTACGCCCGTCGTCGTCGGCCTCGCAGCCGTCAATCGCGAGGAACGTCGCGCCCTTCGGCAACTGGTAGGTCAGCCTGAGGCCCTTGGCCGTCTGGTCTCCCTGGTTCATGACCAGGCTCCCGACCAGGGTGGTGTCACCGGGCCGCAGCGGACCCTTCTCCTCGAGCGTGTCGAGGTCGAAGCGGGTCTTCACGTCCGGCACGACCACGCCGAGGTCGACGCCGCTCTCCGGGGTCAACTCGACATCGACGTCGATGCTGTTGTTGCTGTCGTCGGTGTCGTCGGCGGACTCGATGCTGATGGTCACCGGCGCGGTGTACGGTCCGGTGACGTCGGCGTCCATCTTGACCAGGAAGACCAGCACCTCGGTCGTCTCACCCGGCCCGGGGATCTCGTCCTTGTCCAGCTCGCAGGTGAACAGTTCGAGCTTGGAATCGCCGGTGATGTCGCACCCACCAAAGGTGACCGGGACCAGCACCATCTTATTGTCGTCCACCTTGGACACATCGACCTTGACGAGCAACTTGCTCGGGGTGCCCTCGCCCTGGTTCGCGACCTTGATCCAGGCGAACTTGCCTTCGACGCCGTCGGTCATCCGGGTGCCGGCGGCGGTGACCGCCAAATCCGTCTCGGTGCCGGCGGCGTGTGCCGGCGCGCCGAACGCGGCAACGGCGCTCGAGGCAAGCAGCGCGGCTGCGGCGAGGCTCGCGGCGCGGCGGGTACGGAAGATCATAAAATGGTCTCCCCCGTGGGGTATGGGAAATGTACGGGCGGGGACGTTATCGGTCATCGATCAACCGCGCCACCCCGCAACACCACCACGGAGGAACTGGTCAGCTAATCTTTATTTAAGGATCGGCTGAATCGATGACCGCTGCCACCCGGCCGTATCAGCAGCCAATCCGTAACGGCCTCACGCATTCGGCCGGACAGATGGGCACAGTGGCCCGATCGGCCCATGAACACGGGCCGCGCACACACGACCCATGGTCATGACGCCACCACCGACCGTCAGTGCGGAGGGTCAGTTCGCCTCGACCAACGGCAGCGAACGACCCGCACCGCCGCCGGGCAACGCGATCGAGGAGAAGTGGGACACCACCCGCTCGTCGGTCGGATCGTCGGCGGGCGTCCGGTGCACGGCCAGGCGGTTGTAGAGGGTGTCCCGCTGGGCCGGAATCCGGTCGGCGGAGCGGATCATCCCGATCAGCTCGTGCAGGTTCGACCGGTGCCGCGCGCCGGCCGAGGAGATGACGTTCTCCTCCAGCATGATCGAGCCGAGGTCGTCGACCCCCATGTGCAGCGCGAGCTGGCCGACGTCCTTGCCGGTGGTCAGCCAGGACGCCTGCAGGTGCGGCACGGTCTCGAAGAAGAGCCGGGCCACCGCCACCAGCCGCAGGTACTCCAGGGTGGTGGCCTGCGTGCGGCCCTTGAGGTGGTTGTTCTCAGGCTGGTACGTCCACGGGATGAAGGCCCGGAAACCCTGCGTACGGTCCTGCACGTCGCGGATCATCCGCAGGTGCTCGATCCGCTCGGCGGCGGTCTCGCCGGTGCCCATCATCATCGTCGCGGTCGACTCGACGCCCTGCCGGTGGGCCAGCTCCATGACCTCCAGCCAACGCTCGCCCGACTCCTTCAGCGGGGCGATCGCCTTGCGGGGTCGCGCGGGCAGCATCTCGGCACCGGCACCGGCGATCGAGTCCAGCCCGGCGGCCTTGATCCGGGCGATGGCCTCGTCCAGGCTCACCCCGGACACCTTTGCCATGTGCAGGATCTCGCTCGGCCCGATCGAGTGGATGGCGAGCTGCGGGTACGCCTTCTTGACCGAGGAGAACAGCTCCTCGTAGTACTCCACGCCGTAGTCCGGGTGGTGGCCGCCCTGGAGCATGACCTGGGTGGCGCCCAACTCGACGGCCTCGCCGCAGCGCCGCAGGATCTCCTCGGTCGGGTGGGTCCACCCTTCCTTGTGCTTCGGCGCCCGGTAGAAGGCACAGAACTTGCACGCCGTCACACAGACGTTCGTGTAGTTGATGTTGCGGTCGATCAGGTACGTGACGATGTTGTCCGGGTAGCGCCGCCGGCGCACCGCGTCCGCCGCCTCACCGAGGGCGTGGAAGGGCGCATCGGTGTAGAGCAGCAGGGCCTCCTCGGGCGTGATCCGCCCGCCGTCCGCGCCACGCTGCAGGATGTCGTCGATCTCCCGGCTCTCCGTCACGCTCCCGAGCCTACGCCGCGCCCCCCGGCACGGCCGGGGGGCGCACCCCACCTGTGACGCACTCCCCTCGTCGATCCTGCGCGCCACGCTGCGCGCGCCGTTTCGCCGAGAGGGCGGCATGCCTCCGGTGCGAAACCACCGTTTCGCCGAAACGGAGTTGATCACCGCAGCCAGCCGTCCCACCTGCTCGCGCGGGCGGTCCTGCCCGGCTAGGCGTCGTAGTCGACGGTGAGAGTGTCGGTGCGCGGGCTGGACTGGCAGGTCAGCACGTACCCGGCGGCCACCTCGTCGGGCTCCAGGGCGTAGTTGCGGGCCATCTCGACCTCGCCGGAGACCACCTTCGCCCGGCAGGTCGAGCAGACCCCGCCCTTGCAGGCGTACGGCAGCTCACCGCGGACCTTGAGCGCGGCGTCCAGCACCCGCTCGTCACGGCGCATGGAGAAGCTCGACGAGCGGCCGTCGAGCACGATCGTCACCTCCGTGCCGCCGGCCGACTCGTCCGGCCGGCGGACCGGCTCGGGTGCGGCGTCGACGTGGAACAGCTCGGTGTGCACCGCCGACTCCGGCACGCCCCGCCCGGCCAGCACCTCACGAGCGTCCACCACCAGGCCGTACGGGCCGCAGAGGAACCACTCCTCGATCATGTCGCCGGGGACGATGGTGTCCAGCAGGCGACCCAACCGCTCGGCGTCGATGCGCCCGGACAGCAGCGGCGACTCGCCCTGCTCGCGGGAGAGCACATGCACCAGGTGCAGCCGGGTCGGGTAGCGGTCCTTCAGGTCCGCCAACTCCTCGGCGAACATCACGCTGTTGGCCGTGCGGTTGCCGTACACCAGGGTGAAGGTGCTGGCCGGCTCGACGGCCAGGGCCGTGGCGACAAGCGACAGCACCGGGGTGATGCCGGAACCGGCGACCACCGCGCCGTAGCGACGCACCCGCTCCGGCGCGAACGCCGTGGTGAAGTGACCGAGCGGTGGCAGCACCTCGACGGTGTCGCCGCTGCGCAGGGCCCCGCAGGCGTACGACGAGAAGGCCCCGCCGGGGATCTCCCGCACGCCGATGCGCAGCCGCCCGTGCCGGGCCAGCTCCTCGGGCGTGGAGCAGATCGAGTACGAGCGGCGCACGTCCTCGCCATCGGGCAGCGCCGCGGCATCGGCCGGCGGCCGGCGTACCGTCAGGTGCTGGCCGGCCCGGAACGCGAAGGCCGCACGCAGCTCCTCGGGCACCGCGAAGGTGACCGCGACGGCGTCGGCGGTGAGCCGGTCCACGGCGACGACGGGCAGCGGATGGAACACCGGCCGGCGACGGACCGGGCGGGTGATGGTGACAGTCACAGCGCCTTCACATGGTCGAACGGTTCGGAGCAGGCGCGGCAGCGCCAGAGGGCCTTGCAGGCGGTGGAGCCGAAGCGGCTGAGCTGCTCGGTCTCCGGCGACCCGCAACGCGGGCAGCGTACGGCCAGGGTCAACGGGACGACCCCGTCGCGGCGGACGGGGGCCGGTGGGGCGATGCCGGCGGCGGCCAGCTTGGCCCGCCCGGCGTCGGTGATCCAGTCGGTGCTCCAGGCGGGACTGTGCACCGTACGCACCTCGGCGTCGGGGTGACCGGCCACGGCCAGGGCCCGGCGGATGTCGGCGCGGATGACGTCCATCGCCGGACAGCCGGTGTACGTGGGAGTGATCGTCACCACCACTCGACCGGTGGCCGGTTCCACCTCGACCGAGCGCAGGATGCCGAGGTCGGCGATGGTGATCACCCGGATCTCCGGGTCCACCACCGCCGCCACGGCCTCGTGGGCCGCGTTCACCGTCGCTTGGCCGCTACTCACCAGCGGGCACCGGGGTGGGCACGATGCAGCACCTGCATCTCGGCGAGCAGGAACGACAGGTGCTCGGTGTGCAGACCGTCCCGCCCACCGGCCGGGGCCCAGCTGGGCGCGGGCACGGTGAGCGTCGCCTCGGCGAGCACCGCCGAGACCGTCGCGTCGAAGTCGGCCCGCAGGGTGGCCGGGTCGACCGGGGCCTGCGGCTGCGCGGCGAACAGCTCCGGGACGTACGGCCAGACCTGGTCGAGGCCGGCCTGCATCCGCCGGTGCGACTCCTCGGTGCCGTCGCCCAGCCGGCGCACCCAGAGCGAGGCGTGGTCCAGGTGGTACGCGGACTCCTTGCGTGCCTTGCCGCCGATCGCGGCCAGCCGCTCGTCGGCGCAGCCGGCCAGCGCGGTGTAGAGCGGCAGCTGGTAGGCCGACAGGACGAGCAGCTTCGCCATGGTCACCGCGAAGTCGCCGTTGGGCAGCTCGACCAGCAGGCAGTTGCGGAACTCCCGGTCGTCGCGCAGGTACGCCAGCGCGTCCTCGTCGCGGCCCGCGCCCTCCAGCTCGCCCGCGTACGACAGCAGCAGCCGCGCCGCGCCGAGCTGGTCCAGAGCGATGTTGGCCAGCGCGATGTCCTCTTCCATCTCCGGCGCCCGGGTGGTCCACTCGGCCAGCCGCTGCGCCGCGATCAGCGCGTCGTCGCCGAGGGCGAGGGTGAAGTCAAACGGACCGTTCACAGCGACATCTCCGTTCGCGACTGCGGGGCTCGCAGACCCGGCTCACTCCTCGCGCTCACAGGGCCGTCTCCGTTCGCGACTGCGGGGCTCGCAAACCCGGCTCACTCCTCGCGCTCACAGGTGGGCCACTCCGTCCGGTACCTCGTAGAAGGTCGGGTGGCGGTAGATCTTGTCGGCGGCCGGGTCGAAGAAGGCGTCCTTCTCGTCCGGGCTGGACGCGGTGATCGCGCTCGCCGGCACCACCCAGATCGACACGCCCTCCTGGCGACGGGTGTAGAGATCACGGGCGTTGCGCAGAGCCATCTCGGCGTCGGGCGCGTGCAGGCTGCCCACGTGCGTGTGCGCCAGCCCGCGCCGGGCCCGGACGAAGACCTCCCAGAGGGGGGTGGTGTGCTGGCTCATGCCGCGACCTTCTCCTTGCTTACCTGCTTGGCCGCGTACGCCGCGGCAGCCTCGCGTACCCAGGCGCCCTCGGCGTGGGCGCGACGACGGTGCTCCATCCGCTGCCGGTTGCACGGCCCGTCGCCGGTGATGACCCGCATCAGCTCGTCGTAGTCGGGCTGGGTGAAGTCGTACGCCTGACGTTCGTCGTTCCAGCGCAGGTCGGGGTCGGGGATGGTCAGCCCGAGCACCTCGGCCTGGCCGACGCACATGTCCACGAAGCGCTGCCGCAGCTCATCGTTGGAGAAGCGTTTGATCTTCCAGGCCATCGACTGGGCGGAGTGGGTGGAGTCGCTGTCCGGCGGGCCGAACATCGCCAGCGACGGGTACCACCAGCGGTCCAGCGCGTCCTGGGCCATCGTCTTCTGGGCCGGGGTGCCGTGCGCCAGGGTGTGCAGGATCTCGTAGCCCTGCCGCTGGTGGAACGACTCCTCCTTGCAGACCCGGATCATCGCTCGCGCGTACGGGCCGTAGGAGCAGCGGCAGAGCGGGACCTGGTTGACGATCGCCGCGCCGTCCACCAGCCATCCGATGGCGCCGACGTCGGCCCAGGTGAGGGTGGGGTAGTTGAAGATCGAGCTGTACTTCTGCCGGCCTTCGAGCAGCAGGTCGACCAACTCGTCCCGGCTGATGCCGAGGGTTTCCGCCGCGGCGTAGAGGTACAGACCGTGGCCGGCCTCGTCCTGGACCTTGGCCAGCAGGATCGCCTTGCGCTTGAGCGACGGGGCGCGGCTGATCCAGTTGCCTTCCGGCTGCATCCCGATGATCTCGGAATGCGCGTGCTGGGCGATCTGGCGGATCAACGTCCGCCGGTACGCCTCGGGCATCCAGTCCCGCGGTTCGATCTTCTGGTCGGCGTCGATGACCTCCGCGAAGTACGCGGCCAGGTCGACATCCTGACCCGGGATGCCCCGGTCTCGTTCCGCGGCAGCACGCAGCGCCGCCTCTGCCGCTTCGACCTCGCCGAGCAGGCCGCCGGGCGCGTCCTCGCCCGAGAAGTCGTTGCCATACATGCCCTAAGTGTTACAGCTAGCAGCTCAAGAAACCAGAGGGTGTCACAGAAATGCGAAGCAGCATCGAGCTACGCAGCGGGCATGAAAAGTAACGCTCAGCAGCTATGACTTGCCTCACAAATTTCCCCATAAATGAGCGCAACTGGCTCACAACCGTTCGTTAACCCGCCTTCATGGCCGGTTGGCCGGTGTCGAAACCTGGCAACCCGGCGATCCGCACGTAGACTTCGCACGTCACACCGATCGGCTAGCAGCGATCGCCGACCAGAAGAGGGCCAGAGTCCCCCGGCCCGCAGGCGACCCAGGCCGGTCAGTCCTGGCAACAAGCCGGCCCCCCGGCCTGACATCTGGAGCTCACCCGCTCATGCGATCCCGCGTGACCATGGTGTTCGCCGTCACAGCACTGGTGCTCGGCGGCGTCATGTTGGTGCCCGCCGCGTACGCCCGGCTCTCTGCCGGGACGAGCGACGGCGCGGTGGCCAGCGTCGCCGCACCCACCCCGCAACCCCCGCCACCACCGACCCTGGCGCCGGCCAAGGTCTCGGTGAACTTCAAGGGGGAGTTCTTCTCCTGGGCGCTCATGGATCGCGAGACGGGCAAGGTCTCCGGCTCGAAGAACATGGCCGCGACCAGCTCCACCGAGTCCATGCTCAAGGCCTGGATCGTCGCCGACTACCTACGCCAACTGGGCGACAAGGAGCCGACGGCAGCCCTGAAGAAGGCCGCCAGCCTGGCCATCCGGGACAGCGACGACGATGCGACAAACGCCGTCTACCGTGCCGCCGGCGGCTCCTACGCGGTGCCGGCCGGTGGGCAGCCCGGGCCGGTGGTCAAACGAGCAATCAAGACCTGCGGCCTCACCGACACCAAGCGGGGCAACGTCCCCGGCTACGAGGGCTGGTGGAGCTTCACCCGGATGTCCCCGCGTGACGCGGTGCGGCTCGGCGACTGCATCGCCGACGGCAAGGCCGCCGGCCCCAAGTGGACCAAATGGGTGCTCGCCGAGATGAGCAAGGTGCGCGGCAGCACCGCCGCCAAGGATCAACAGGAGCGCTCTGGCGGCGGCCGGTGGGGCATCATCGACGGCCTGCCCGAGTCGATCCTCAGCCAGGGGCCGGTAAGCATCAAGAACGGCTGGACACCGCTCAGCTATGACGGCAACTGGCACGTCAACTGCCTTGCGGTGACCGAGAAGTGGAGTCTTGCGGTGATGCTTCGCTATCCGTACAGCCAAGGGCTCGACTACGGCTCGGACGTCTGCGCGAGCGTGACGACGCAGCTGGTCACCCCGCAGCCCGGCGGTGCCATCAAGGTGCCCCAGCAGCCGATCGGCAAGCTCTGATGGCCGGCCACATCCGACGCCGTGCGCGTACGGCGTCGCGATTACGTCTCGTCGCCATCGCCTCCGTCCTGGTCGGCCTGGTCCTGGTGTCCTTACGACTGCTGCCCGGCTCGCCGTTCGAATCCACCGCCGCCGCTCAATGGGGACAGGCAGGATCATCAGACAGCCGCGGCAGCGACCTGACCGATCGCAGCACCCGACCCCCGCCGCCCTCCGCCAGCCCCACACCGCCGCCCGAGCCGCTGCCGTTCGAGGCGAAGGAACTCGACCTCGACATCGACGGCTGGTACGCCTGGAGCGTGCTGGACCGCCGGTCGGGCGAGATCATCGGCTCGGACAACATGGCCGAGACCAGCACCACGGCTTCCCTGATCAAGTCCTGGATCGTCGCCGACTTCCTGCGACGCAGTGACGACGCCGGGCAGACCCCGAGCGACGCGAAGCTGGCCGACCTGACGAAAATCATCAGGGACAGCGACAACGAACGCACCCAGACGCTGTACACGCAGATCGGCGAATCCGCCTCGATCAAGCGCCTGCTGTCCACGTGCGACCTGACCGACAGCAAGGTCTCCAGCGACCTCGGGTGGAGCCGCACCGAACTGTCACCCCGGGACGTGGCCCGACTCGGCAACTGCATCGCCGACGGCCGGGCGGCCGGCCCCACCTGGACCAAGTGGCTGCTCAACGAGATGCGACTGGTACGCGGTGCCGGCGACTTCGGCATCCGCAAGGCGTTCCCGGCCGCCGAGGCCAAGAAAATCGCCATCAAGAACGGCTGGGTCGACCGGGAGCAGGAGCAGGAGATTCACGTCAACTGCCTGGCCATCGGCGACACCTGGACGATGGGCGTCATGCTCCGCTACCCCATCAACAAGGGCTACGACTACGGCATGACCACCTGCCAACAAATCACCAGAGCCCTCCAAACCCCCACCCCCTAACCCACCCACCCCCTCGCCCCGCCCGCCGCCCCCTGCGCCTCGCCCCCCTCGCCGTCGATCTTGCACTTTTGGTCGCCGAAACGCGGCTTATGCCCGAGAAGTGGCGACCGAAAGTGCAAGATCGCGGAGGTCTTGGGGCGTGAGGGGGTGGGTTAGGGGGTGAAGAAGGTGGGGCCTTGGGGTGGGAGGGGTGGGGTTTGGCCCAGGGCGGTGGCGTGGCGGGCGAACTCGCGCAGGCCGGCTACCTGGCGGTCGCCCAGGGAGAAGTCCAGCGCCTGGTAGTAGGAGGCCAGGGTGGCCGCGTCGAAGGGCTCCCAACGGGCCGCCGACTCGACGACCTGGTCGAGCTCGGCCAGGCAGAGGTCACGCGAGCGCAGGAATGCGTCGTGCACCCCCTTGACCAGACCGGGGTGGGCGGCGGCGAAGTCGCGACGGGCGGCCCAGACGGCGAAGACCATCGGTAGTCCGGTCCACTCCCGCCAGGCCTGGCCCAGGTCGGTGACCGTCAGGCCACGGCTGGGTGCCTCGTAGAGGGCGCGCAGGGCCACGTCGCCGATCAGCACCGCCGCGTCCGCCTCCAGCAGCATCTGGGTCAGATCGGGCGGGCATCGGAAGTACTCGGGCTGCACCCCGTACCGCTCGCGCAGCAGGAGTTGCGCGAGCAGGACCCCGGTCCGCGAGGTGGAGCCGAGGGCCACCCGGGCCCCGTCCAGCTCGGCCAGCGGGCGGGTGCTGACCAGGTTGACCGACAGCACCGGGCCGTCGCTGCCGACCGCCAGGTCGGGCAGGAGCAGCAGTTCGTCCGCGTGACGCAGGTACTCGACCAGGGAGATCGGCCCGATGTCCAGGTCACCGCCGACGAGTGCGGCGTTGAGCCGGTCCGGCGTGTCCTTGTACAGGTCGACGTCGAGCAGGGCACCGGAGCGCATCAGGCCCCAGTAGATCGGTAGGCAGTTGAGGAACTGGATGTGCCCGACCCGGGGGCGGGCGACGCGCTCGACCATGCCCCGACCGTATCCCCGTCCCCGCTGACCGGCTCAGCGGACCGGCACCTAAGTGGCCAACCCCGCACCAGGCGACCCCGTCCCTGACCCATCGGACCCGACTCGGCCGCAGTGTCTCCTCGCACCGGCCCGGCCCAGGCCTGCGCGGTGCTGCGCGCGGTGTGGCCGAAATTCGGTTGCTGCCGACGCAGTGAAGGGTAGGCTTCCTGTCCCGCCCGACGGCCGCGGTGAGTAGCACCGGAGCGGACGTCCCCCGCGCCGGCCGACAGTCGGAAACGCGAGCGGCAGCCTTCTTCCCGTGTCAAGGAGTACGTGGATGAGCCTGCACGCCCAACAGCTCCCGCAACCTACGCAACCCACACCGCACCGCCCGCCGACGCTCGACGACGAACTGGCCGCCGAGCGGGCACACCTGTCCGACTCCCGAGCCGCGCTGGCCCGGATGCGAGAACGCGCCGAGGCGCTCTTCGCCACCGGCGACAAGGTCGCCGGGGACCGGTACACCGCCGAGCAGCTCGGCCGTCACCTTGCCCGCCGGGTCGCGGAACTGGCCGACGACCCCCGCACCCCACTCTTCTTCGGCCGTCTCGACTTCGGCACCACCGACACCCCAGCCATCACCGACACCCCAGCCACCAGCAACACCGCCACCAGCGACGTCGCGACCACCACCGATACCGCAGCCACCACCGGCCTCGACCTCGCAGCCACCGCCGACACCGGAGCCACCGCCGACACCACGCCCACGAACACCGCCGGCGCCGCGGCCACCACCGGCATCGAGGACGGCGACTACACGGAGCAGGCCGCCAGCGCCGGGTACGGCGAGCACGCCGGGCGGCGCTATCACGTCGGGCGCCGGCACGTGACCGACGAGCAGGGCGAACCGCTGGTGCTGGACTGGCGGGCACCGGTGTCCCGGGCGTTCTATCAGGCCAGCGCCCGGGACCCGCAAGGGTTGACGGTACGGCGTCGGTTCGGGTTCGACAACGGGATGCTGACCAGCTTCGAGGACGAGCACCTGGATCGAGGCGAGGAACTCGGCACCGCCAGCCGAATCCTGACCGCCGAGATCGAGCGGCCTCGGGTGGGGCCGATGCGGGACATCGTCGCCACCATTCAGCCCGAGCAGGACGAGTTGGTCCGCGCCGACCTGGCCCAGTCGATCTGTGTGCAGGGTGCGCCGGGCACCGGGAAGACCGCGGTCGGGCTGCACCGGGCCGCGTACCTGCTCTATCTGCACCGGGAGCGGTTGCGCCGGTCGAAGGTGTTGGTCGTGGGGCCGAACCGGGCCTTCCTGGCGTACATCGCGGCGGTGCTGCCCGCCCTCGGTGAGGTGGAGGTCGAGCAGGCGACCGTCGAGGACCTGGTCGACCGGGTGGTGGTGCGGGCGGTGGACCCGCCGGCCGTGGCGGTGATCAAGCACGACGCCCGGATGGCCGAGGTGCTGCGCCGGGCGGTCGACGCGTACGTCGGTGAGCCGACCGAACCGATCGTCGTCTCCGACGGCTCGTTCCGTTGGCGGATCGGACTGGAGCCGTTGCACCGGCTGGTCCAGGAGACCCGGGCCGAGCAGTTGCCGTACGCCCTCGGTCGGGAGCGGGTGCGCGCCCGGGTGGTCGCGCTGCTGCAACGGCAGGCGGAGGCCCGGCGGGCGGAGTCGCCGAGCGAGGCGTGGCTGCGCCGGATGGGCCGGTCGAAGCCGGTGACGACCTTCCTGGACACGGTCTGGCCGGCGCTGACCCCGGACGGGTTGGTGCACGCGCTGCTCGCCGATCCCGCCCGGCTCGCCGCAGCGGCCGACGGCCTGCTCACCCCCGCCGAGCAGGCGCTGCTGACCGGCCAGGACACCACCCGAACGACCACCGACGCCCCTTCCGGCACGCCAGAGGCCACCGCGCCAGAAAGCAGCGGCACGCCAGCAAGCAGCGGCGGCGCACCAGGGAGCAGTAGACCTCGGTCCGGGACGAAGCTGGGGCGTACGCCGAAGGCCACCCGGTGGAGCGCCGCCGACGCGGTCCTGATCGACGAGGCGGCCGGGCTGATCGAGCGGCCGGGCAGCTACGGGCATGTGGTGGTGGACGAGGCGCAGGACCTTTCGGCCATGCAGTGCCGGGTGATCGCCCGGCGCAGCGAGCACGGTTCGCTGACCCTGCTCGGGGACCTGGCGCAGGCGACCGCGCCGTGGGCGGCCACCGACTGGCGGGTGACCCTGCGTCACCTCGGTAAACCGGACGCGACTGTGGTGCCGTTGACCGTCGGTTTCCGGGTACCGGCTGACGTGCTCGCCTTCGCCAACCGGTTGCTGCCGTCGCTCGCCGTGGACGTACCGCCGGCCGAGTCGTTGCGCCGCGACGGGGTGCTCACGGTGCGTACCGTGACGGATCTTGTCGGGGCGACGGTGGCCGAGGTGGGCGCGGCGCTCGCCCACGAGGGGTCGGTCGCGGTGATCGCCGCCGCCGACGCGGTGGACCGGTTGGGCGCGGCGCTCGCGGCGGCCGGGATCGAGACCGCTACCGCCGCCGACGCGGGCGGCGGCCCGCGCGTCACGGTCGTCCCCGCCACCGAGGTCAAGGGCCTGGAGTACGACCACGTCATCGTGGTCGAACCGGCCGATATCGTGGCGGCCGAGCCACGCGGGCTGCACCGGCTCTACGTGGTGCTCACCCGGGCGGTCTCCCGGATGTCGGTGCTGCACCGCGCGCCACTGCCCGCACCGCTGGGCTGACCGGCGGTATTGCCACCACCTGGTGAACCGAGAATGATCAAGCTCGTGGAAAGAGACATCCTCGCCCGTGCCGAGCGGGTCAGCCGCCGGTACGGCGACGTCCTCGCCCTGGATCAGGTCGACCTTGAGGTACGGGCGGGTGAACTGGTCGGCCTGCTGGGGCCCAACGGTGCCGGCAAGAGCACGCTGATCAGCCTGCTGGTCGGGCTGCGTAAGCCCACCTCCGGTCGGGTGGAACTCAACGGCGGTGACCCGCGTGACCCGGCGAGTCGGCGGCAGATCGGCGTCACCCCGCAGGAGACCGGGCTGCCCGGCACGCTGCGGGTCGGCGAGGTGGTCGACTTCGTCTCGGCCCACTACCCGGATCCGGTGCCCAGGGGCGACCTGCTCGACCGATTCGGCCTGGCAGACCTGGTCCGGCGGCAGTGCGGCGGGCTCTCCGGTGGGCAGAAGCGTCGGCTCGCGGTGGCGCTGGCCTTCGTCGGCCGCCCCCGGTTGGTGGTGCTCGACGAGCCCACGACCGGGCTGGACGTCGAGGCCCGCCACACCCTGTGGGAAGCCATCCGGACATTCCACGCCGACGGCGGCACGGTGCTGCTGAGCAGCCACTACCTGGAAGAGGTGGAGGCGCTGGCCCGTCGGGTGGTGGTCATCGGCCAGGGACGGGTGCTCGCCGACGACACCGTGGACGCGGTCCGGGCCGTGGTCGGCGTACGCCGGGTGAGCCTGACCGCTGACACGCTCCCCCCGCTGCCGGGGGTGGTACGCACCGAGCACGTCGACGGCCGTACCCACCTGCTCACCGCCGACGCCGACCAACTGGTGCGGGACCTGGTCACCAGCGGGGTCGAGTTCCGCGACCTGGAGGTGCGCCCGACCTCGCTGGAAGAGGCGTTCCTGGCCATCACCGCCACCGACGCCGCGCCAGCCGCCGCCTGAGGGGATCTCGACGTGCAACTCGCCCTGGTACACGCGCGTTACCAACTGCTGGAGACCGTCCGCATCCCGGTCGCGATCTTCGGTAGCGCGTTCTTCCCCGCCGCCGCGATGCTCTTCTTCGTGGTGCCCTTCGCCGGCAAGGACCCGGTCGGTGCCACCTACGCCACCGCCGCGATGGTCACCTTCTCGGTGATGAGCGCCAACATCTTCCAGTACGGCGTGGGTGTCGCCGAGGACCGTGACCAGCCCTGGAACCCGTACACCCGGACGTTGCCGGCCGGGTCGGCCCCGCGTTTCGCCGGCCGGGTCATGGCCGGTCTGGTCCTCACCTACCTCTCGCTGGTCCCCGTGGTGGTGATCGCCGCGACCCTGACCGAGGCCCGGATCGACCCGGCGTCGTTCCTGCTGGCCCTGGTCACCGTCACCGTCATCTCCGTGCCGTTCACCCTGATGGGGCTGACCATCGGCTATTCGCTGCCCAGCAAGGCGGCGATCGTGGTGGCGCAGCTCGTCTTCTTCCCGCTCGCCTTCGGTGGTGGCCTGCTCTCCGCCCCGGATCAGGCACCCGGTTTCATCGAGGCGATCGCGCCGTACCTGCCCACCCGGGGTGCGGTGGAGCTGATGTGGGCGGCGGTCGGCGACTACTCGGTCAACCTGCTCTCCCTGGTCATGCTCGGTGTCTGGGTGGTGGTGCTGGCCGCCCTGGCCGGCTGGGCGTACCGCCGGGACGAGGGTCGCCGGTTCAGCTGACGTTCCCCCGGTTTCCGGCCCGGATCATGCTCCGGCGGTGCCACGATGCCGGTGAGGGTGGTCGGGCGGCGGCCACCGCCGGGTCGAGAGGGGTAGCCGTGGCCAGCGTCCCGTCGGGCACGCCGTGCTGGGCCGACCTGGCCACGCCAGGGCTCGACCGGGCCCGGCGGTTCTACCCGGAACTGTTCGGCTGGACCGGGCGGGTGGACCCCGAACCCGAGGCGGGCGGCTACACGACCTTCCAGCTCGACGGTCGGGCCGTCGCCGGGGTGGGGCCGCCGGCCGTACCGGACCAGGTGCCGATCTGGTCGACGTACGTCGCCACCGATGACGCCGACCTGGTCACCGGGCGGGTGGAGCGAGCCGGTGGGCAGGTGGTCGTACCGCCCTTCGAGGTCTTCGACCGAGGGCGGATGGCGGTCTTCAGCGACCCGGCCGGTGCCGCGTTCAGCGTCTGGCAGCCGATGGCGTTCTCCGGGGCCGAGGTCTTCGACGTACCCGGCGCGATGTGCTGGACCGAGCTGGTCACCCCCGATCCGGACGGCGCACGGATCTTCTACGAGCTGGTCTTCGGGTGGCAACCCGAGGAGGAGCCGATGGGACAGACTTCGTACACCGGTTGGCGGCTCGGCGACCGGATGGTGGCCGGCATGATGCCCCCGCGCGAGGAGGCGTTCGCCGCCGACTCCCCCGCCTACTGGACGCTCTACTTCTCGGTCGCCGACGCCGACGCCACGGCCGCCCGCGCCGCTGAACTCGGCGGCACCATCCTCGTCCCACCCCGCGACATCCCCGCCGGCCGCGTCACCGCCCTCCGCGACCCCGACGGCGCCCTCTTCTCCCTGATCGCCCTAACCCCCTAATGGGAGCTACCGGGTCAGCCGTTGGCAGACTCGGTGCCTGGTAGCCGCGGGCGGGTGAGCACTTTCATCCCCTGGACCGGTGTCGAGTTCTAGGGTCAGACCGTGCCCCCGCTCGTGGTCGGGAGACGGATGGCTGATGGGGTGTCGTGCCTGCCGAGAACGTTGGCGTGAGCACTGGTCCATTAGGGCGCTGAGGTCTTCCGCGGGCTGCTGACATGGGAGCCGTGACGCAGCGGAGGCATGTAGTGCTGTTCGTGGGTGACGATTGGGCCGAAGACCACCACGATGTGGAGGTACAGGACGAACATGGCCGGGCGATGCGCACCGCCCGGTTGTCTGAGGGCGTGGACGGGATGGCCCGGTTCCATGAGCTCGTCGCCCGGTTCCTGCCTGAGGACGCGAAACCGTCGGATGTCCTCGTCTGCATCGAGACCGACCGCGGCCCGTGGGTACGGGCCCTGATCGCGGCTGGCTACCAGGTCTACGGGGTGAACCCGAAACAGGCAGCCCGGCACCGTGAGCTGCTGTCATTGTCCGGGGCCAAGAGCGACAAGGCCGACGCGCACACCCTGGCCGACATGGTCCGGACCCGTCGCCACCAGCTGCGCCAGGTCGCTGCGGACTCCGACATCGCCGAGGCAGTCAAGGTCGTGGCCCGGGCCCACCAGACGCTGATCTGGGAACGCACCCGGCACATGCTGCGGCTACGGGCGGCACTGCGTGACTACTTCCCGGCCGCGCTGGCCGCCTACCAGGTGTTGACGCTCACGGGCGCCGACGCTCTCGAACTGCTGGCCAAGGCGCCCACGCCCGCCGCGGCGGCGAAGCTGACCATCGGGCAGATCAGCGCCGTGTTGAACAAGGCCCGCCGCCGGGACATTCCGGCCAAGGCCGCCGCGATACAGCGGGCCCTGCGCACCGAACACCTGGGCCAGGCCGACATCGTCGCCGGCGCCTACGCGGCCACCGTCCGCGCCACCGTCGCGGTCCTGCAAACCCTCAACACCGAGATCCGCACCCTCGAAGGGCAGGTCGAGGCCCATTTTGGCCAGCACCCGGACGCTGAGGTCTACCTCAGCCAGCCCGGCATCGGCGTCATCCTCGGCGCCCGGGTGCTCGCAGAGTTCGGCGACGCGGCAGGCCGCTACGCCAGCGCCAAGTCCCGCAAGAACTACGCCGGCACCGCACCGATCACCCGCCAGTCCGGCAAATCCAAGACCGTCCACGCCCGGTTCATCCACAACGATCGCCTCGTCGACGCCTTACACATGCAGGCCAGCGCCGCGGTCCTGCACGACCCCGGCAGCCGCGCCTACTACGACGAACTCCGCGCCCGCGACATCGGCCACAACGCCGCCCTACGCCAGGTCGGCAACCGCCTCGTCGGAATCCTCCACGGCTGCCTCAAACCACCACCGTCTACGACAAGAACACTGCCTGGTCACACCGTGAGCTAACCGCCGCAGCTTGACACCTCAGCCCCTGGGGTGTCTGACCCACCCCCACCACGCCACGCGATCTGCCCCGCGACGCGCTGCCACCCCCTCGCCGCCGATCGCGCCCCGCCGCCCGCCGCCCGCCGCCCCGTCGATCTTGCACTTTTGGTCGCCCATATACCCTTCATGTCCTTTATGCCCCGACCAAAAGTGCAAGATCGCGGGGCCCGGGGCGGGGCGCGGGGCGCGGGGCGCGGGGCGCGGGGGGTTAGGGGTGGGAGGGGCGGGTGGGGAGGACCAAAGGGCCGTGGGGGCCGGGGATGACGGTGACGTGGGCGCGGTAGTGGTGGGAGAGGAGGTCTTCGGTGAGGACCTGGTCGGGGGTGCCGGTGGCGGCGATGCGGCCGTTCGCGAGCAGCACCATGCGGTCGGCGTACTCGCCGGCGATGGAGAGGTCGTGCATGGTGGCCACTACGGTCAGGCCCTCGGTACGGCGCAACTGGTCGACCAGTTCCAGCACCTCCTGCTGGTGGCCGATGTCCAACGCGCTTGTCGGCTCGTCGAGCAGCAGCAGGGTGGCGCCCTGGGCCAACGCCCGAGCGAGGAAGACCCGCTGGCGTTCCCCGCCGGAGAGGGTGGCCAGTTCGCGGCCGTGGAACCCGTCGAGGTCCAGCCGGTCCAGCAGTTCGTGCACGACGGCCAGGTCGGTGGCGGACTCCCGGCCCAACGGCGGGATGTACGGGTTCCGACCGAGCAGCACGTAGTCGAGCACCGCCATCCCGGGCGGCACGACCGGGGACTGGGCCACCGTGGCCACCACCCGGGCCCGTTCCCGGCGGCGCAGGTCGCGCAGGGGCGTACCGAAGAGGTGGACCGCGTCCGGTGCGGGCAGCAGGCCGCCGACGGCGCGCAGCAGGGTCGACTTGCCGGCGCCGTTCGGACCGATCACGGTGACCCACTCGCCGGAGCGCACGGTCAGGTCGATGCCGGCGAGGATGGGCACCCCGTCGAGCTTGACCTGAAGACCCCGCACCTCGACGGCAGGCACCTCGACGGCAGGCACCTCGGCGGGGGGCACGACGGCGGGCACCTCGGGCCGGGTCATGTCAGCACCCTTCGGGCGGTACGCAGCACGAGGACGAAGAACGGCCCGCCGAGCAGCGCGGTGACCACTCCGATCGGGATCTCCTGCGGCGCGGCGGCGGTCCGGGCCACCACGTCGGTCAGGGCCAGGAAGGCGCCGCCGAACAGCAGTGACAGCGGAAGGATCACCCGGTAGCTCGACCCGGCCAGCATCCGTACGGTGTGCGGCACGATGATGCCGACGAAGCCGATCAGGCCGGAGGCGGAGACCGCGGCGGCGGTGCCCAGCGAGGCGGCGGCGATCAGCAGGTACCGCGACCGCTGCGGGTGCAGGCCGAGGCTGGCCGCCTCGTCGTCACCGACCGAGAGCACGTCCAACTCCCGCCGGTGCAGCAGCACGACCACAGTGGTGATCAGGAAGTACGGCAGGACCAGCCGGACGTCCTGCCAGCCGGCGGTGGCCAGTCGCCCGAGCAGCCAGGAGTAGACGGCCTGGATGCTGTCCGCGTTGCGTTGCAGCAGGTACGTCTGCCCGGCGGAGAGGAACGCGGAGACGGCCACCCCGGCCAGGATCAGCGCGGCCGGCGAGCGACTGCGCCCACCGGCCGCACCGAGCAGGTACGTCATGATCACCGCCCCGAGCGAGCCGACGAAGGCGGCGAGCGGAATGGTGGGCGGCAGGCCGGTCAGCGCACCGCTCGCACCGACGCCACCGATGGTCAGCACGACGGTGACCGCCAGCCCCGCTCCCGCGGCCACCCCGAGCAGGTACGGGTCGGCCAGCGGGTTGCGGAACACGCCCTGGTATGCACCGCCGGCCAGGGCGAGCAGCCCGCCGACCAGCAGTCCGAGCACCACCCGGGGCAACCGCAGCTCGGTGACGATGGCGACTTCCCGCTCGGTCAGTCCACTGTCGACGTGCACCCCGGGCAGCAGGTTGAGCAGTTCGAGCGCGACACTGCCGGGGGGCAGGCTGACCGGGCCGAGTGAGACACCGGCGACGACCGCGACGAGTACGGCGACGACACCGGCGGCGAGCCAACGTTTCCGCAGGCCCGCCGGCCGGGTCGCGGGCGAGACGGACGGTCCCCTTTTCAACGCCTGGCGCATGGGAAGGGTCCCTGTCAACGCCTGCCGTTCGTCACTTCTCGGCCTTGGTGGTGGCGTCCACGATGGCGCGCAGCAGGTCCACCACGCGCGGGCCCCAGCGGGAGGCGACGTCGTCGTCGAGTTCCACGATCTGGCCCTCGCGTACGGCGTTGATGCCCGCCCAGCCGCTGCGCGCCGAGACCGTCGCGGCGCTCTGCTGGCAGCACTTGACGTCGGAGAGGAAGACGAAGTCCGGGTTGGCCGCGACGATCATCTCCTGGGAGAGCTGCGGGTAGCCGCCGCTCCTGCCGTCCGCGTCGGCCGCGTCGGCGATGTTCTCCAGGCCGGCGAGGGAGTAGATCGAGCCGATGAAGGTGTTGCTGGTGACGGTGTACAGCTCCGGGCCCAGCTCGTGGAAGTAGGTGGGTGCCTGAACCCGCTGCGGCACCTCGGCCACGATCTTCGCGATGTCGTCCTTCATCCGCTGCACGACGTCGGCACCGGCGGTGGCGTTGCCGGTGAGCACACCCAGGTCGGTGATCTGCTGGTACGTGTCGTCGAGCGTCTGCGCCGCGGGGGTCAGGTAGACCGGGATCTTCAACGCCGCCAACTGGTCGACGATCTTGTTCCGGTCGTCGCTGAGCACCACCAGGTCAGGGTTCTTCGCGGCGATCGCCTCGGCGTTGGGCTGGTAGCCGGACAGGTCCGTCTTCGGCGCGTCGGCCGGGTGGTTGGACTGGTCGTCGACCGCGACGACCTGCGGGCCGGCGCCGACCGCGAAGAGCATCTCGGTGGCGGTCGGCGCCAGCGAGATGATCTTTTCGGGACGCTGTTCCAGCGTCAGCGATCCGACGGTGACGGGAAAGGCGCCGCCGGCCGGGCTGCCGCTGGCCGTGGGGGTCTCGGTGGTCTTCTCGGCGCAGGCACCGAGCGCCAGCGCGGCCACCGCGAGGGTGGCGGCGAGAATCCGGGGGGTACGTCTGAACATCGGTCCTCCTGTCGGTCGAGGAGTGTGGTGCTTCGCCGACAGGGAGCCACAGGCACCCGTGGGCGAGGCGCCCTTCCTCGAGAGCGCGTGTCGCGACCGCGCCACAGGCGACCTGGCTCGTCCCCCTTTCGGGGGCATCACAGTTGCGGGACAGCGCCGGTTTCACACCGACTTCGCTGTGGCGGGTCGGTAGAACCGTAGCGCACGCCCGGTGGCCGCCCCGCCGAGCCGTGGGGAGCAGCCACGTGGGTCGGCTCGACGTCGAGCCGACCCACGCATCTGGTACCCGAGTCATTTCCTGAAGACGGGGCCCCGCGCGAGGGGGGTGTGGCGGGGCCCCGTCGGTTCAGGAGGCGGTGATGGTGACGTTGTCCACAGCCGCCTCGACCAGGCTGGCCGTCGAGGCGTCCGCAGCCTCCACCAGGATTCGGATCGACTGCCCCGCGTACGGGGTGAGGTTGAGGTTCGAGGTGGTCCAGGCGCCGTTGCGGTTGCTTGCCGCGCCGGCCTGGCTGAGCAGGGTCGTGGTGCCGCCGTTGTGCACCACGCTGACCCGGAAGTAGTCGGCCGACGACGAGTTCGAGCCGTGGGCCAGGTACCAGGCCAGGGAGAGCGTCAACGTGCCGCTCGACGGCAGGGTGATCGCCGGGGAGCGGGCGCTTGTCACGCCGCCGTCCAGGTCGTAGTCACCGGCGGCGGAGCCGGCGAGCCGGCCGGTGACCAGGTCGTTGCTGCCGGCGTACGGGGTGAGCTGCTTGGCCCCGCTGGAGTTGGTGGCCTGGGCGGCACCCCGCTCCCACTGGCCCGACGTCGCGGTGTCGGTGCCGTTGGGGTTGATCGTCCAGCCGGTGTTGGTCTCGAAGGTGTCCGACCAGACAGTCGTACCGCCGCTGCCACCGCCGCAGTACTGGGCCTGCTTGTTGATCGCCCGGTACGGGCAGTCGGCGTACTCGGCGAGGATGAGCACCGCCTCCCGGTTGCGCGAGGTCTGCTGCGGGATCACCTCGTCGGGCGGGTAGAAGCCGCCGCCGGAGGCCGAGCGCGGGTACAGCTCGAAGGTGTACGCCCAGATGCCGTGCACCGCCCACATCCAGTCGATGCTGCTGCCGTCGGTGATGTACAGGTCACTGGACTGCTGCGGGGTGAAGTTGTTGGTCGCGGCCATCTGCCGACCGATGGTGGCGAAGGTGTTGTACTGGTCGGCGTTCATCCCGGTGGCGGTGTCGTTGTACGTGTAGCCGTACGGCCAGAGCACCAGCTCGGAGTAGGTGTGGAAGTCGATGTTGGCCTTGATCTGCTGCACGCCACCGACGACCCGGCTGTTGACGAAGTTGCGCAGCGCCTGGGTCTCCGGCGCGGAGAAGGCCGAGGGACCCCGGTAGGTGTCCGACGAGGTCGAGCTGGAGGAACCGCCGCAGCAGCCCCAGTTGTAGCTCCAGTTGCGGTTGAGGTCCGTGCCGACGTACGACGATCCGCTGTTGGGTTGGCGGTTCTTGCGCCAGGACCGGTAGGAGCCGGTGGCGATGTCGTACTCGCTGCCGTCCGGGTTGACCGACGGCACGATCCAGATCTCCCGGTTGTTGACCAGGTTGGTGATCCGGGAGTCGGTGCCGTAGCTGTCGGTGAAGAGGTTCATCAGGTAGATGGCCATCTCGACCGTCAGGTGCTCACGGGCGTGCTGCTGCGAGTTGAACAGGATCTCCGGCTCGTTCTCGTCCGTGGCGACGTTGTCGGAGATCTTGATCGCGACCAGGTCCCGACCCTCGTACGAGGTACCGATGCTGATCTTGCGGGCGATAGCCGGATGGTCCGCGACGACCTTGTTGACCACGGCGACCATCTCGGCGTAGTCGTGGTAGTTCGCGTCGGCCGGCGGGAAGGCCAGGGCACCGACGTCCCCGTGGTCGTGCCCACGGTCTGTCGGCGGCGCGGCGATCGGCTCCAACGTGAAACCGAGCCGGGTGATCGCGGCAGCCTCGGCACGGGTGGCCGAGATGTGCAGCACCCCGTGCTCGGAGTAGTCGATCGCGGCACCGGTGCGGGCGACCGCGGTGCGGTCGGCCAGCGTACGCGGGCCGAGCACCCGGTAGGGCGCGGCAGCCGGCTGTTCATCCCGGTCCGGTGCGGGTCGGGCGGAGACCGGTGGTGCGGAGAGTGCGAGCAGGCCGAGACCGGCGGCGACGATCATCGCCAGCGTCCGGCGGACAGGGATGGATCGGAAGGCCATGGACAACCTCCTGGAGGCGCGGGGTTTTCCCGCTCGGTAGCGGCCAGCCCACCACCGGTCACATGGTCATATCAACATCGATCGCTGTTTCGCCCATCCCAACCTGATCCTCACGTCGGCAACATGGTTCCGCCGACGGATGCTCGACGAAGCCGAGCGCCTGCTCAGGCCGCCGGACCGCGCCCGGAATCGGAGCTGCCCGGCTGCTCGGTCGAGGAACCGGCGTCGCCGGTGGCCTGGTCGGTCGAGGTGCCGGCGTCACCGGTGGCGGCCTGGTCGTCGCCGGCCAGGGCGGAGCGCAGTTGCTCCTTCTCGGTACGGCGTCGTTCGGCGGCGGCGGCCATCTCCTCGGCCATCTCGTCACGCCAGCCCTTGAGCAGGAAGAACGACAGTGCGGCGGAGAACAGCAGCGCCACGATCAGCTTCAGGAAGATGTCGATGTCGACAGGCCAGAGGGCCGCCACCACGACCGCGAACAACCCGACCCGGCCGAGTGTGTACTTGACCGCCGCACTCACGTTCATCCACTCCGCTCGTTCACGTCGCCATGTGCGTTCCGACCAGCCCACTCCGGGCGGTCCACCCGACCCGGATCAGCTCGTCCGGTTGACCAACCAGCGCACGCCGGGGAACCAGACCAGCGCGTAGACCACGGTGAAGGTCACCGCGGCCAACCCGCCGGACGCCAGCGGCGGCAGCCCGGTCGCGAGCCCGGCCACCAGCAGCCCGGACACCACCGCCACGGCGACGGCCACCAACGCGGCCACCACCCGGGGGGCACCGAACTCCCAGGACCGGAAGTCCTCCCAGAAGAGCCAGGCGGGCAGGATCACCGCCAGCCAGCCGTTGGCCTGGCCGAAATCACCGGCACCGAACCAGGCGAAGGCCCCGTCGAAGAGCACCAGCACCAGCATCCCGATGACCGCACCGGCCAGCGCCACGCCGATCAGGTCACCCAGGTGTTGGATGCGCCCCTCGGCGTCCCGCCGGGGAAAGGTGCTCTGCTGCTCGCTCATCTCGCTGACGAGGGTACGCGAGCCGGGTCGACGCCCTCGCGCTGGCCAGCGCGAGGGCACTGGCCGACGCGTCGAGAGGTCAGGCCCAGACCTGCTGCGGCTCGGCCCGACGCTGCGCCAGGGTCGGCGCGGCATCGTACTCGCGGACCACCTCGTAGCGGGTGTTGCGCTCGACCGGGCGGAAACCGGCGTCCCAGATCATGTGCAGCAGGTCGTCGCGGTGCATGGTGTTCGGCGTGCCGTACGAGTCGGCGTCGTGGGTGATCTTGTATTCCACGACGGAGCCGTCCAGGTCGTCCACGCCGAAGTTGAGCGACAACTGGGCCACCGAGAGCCCGTGCATCACCCAGAAGCACTTGACGTGCGGGACGTTGTCGAACAGCAGCCGGGAGACCGCGAAGGTCTTCAGCGACTCGGCCGGCGAGGCCATCGTGGTGCGGGCCTGGATCCGGTTACGGATCTTGCCGTCCGCCGAGTCCACGAAGTCGTGCTGGTAGCGCAGCGGGATGAAGACCTGGAAACCGCCGGTCTCGTCCTGCAACTCGCGCAGCCGCAGCACGTGGTCGACCCGGTGCCGGGGCTCCTCGATGTGGCCGTAGAGCATCGTGGACGGCGTCTTCATGCCCTTGCTGTGGGCCAGCCGGTGGATCCGCGACCAGTCCTCCCAGTGGCAGGCGTGGTCGACGATGTGCTGCCGGATCTCCCAGTCGAAGATCTCCGCGCCACCGCCGGTCAGCGACTCCAGGCCGGCGTCCATCAGCTCGTCCAGGATCTCGTCGGCGCTCAGCCCGCTGATCTTCTCGAACCACTGCACCTCGGTCGCGGTGAACGCCTTGAGGTTGACCTTCGGCAGCGCGGCCTTCAGCTCACGCAGCACCTTGGGGTAGTAGCGCCAGGGCAGGGTCGGGTGCAGGCCGTTGACGATGTGCAGCTCGGTGAGCTGCTCGTCCTCCATCTCCTTGGCCTTGCGGACCGCCTCGTCGATGCGCATCGTGTACGCGTCCTTCTCGCCCGGCTTGCGCTGGAACGAGCAGTACGCGCAGCTCGCGCTGCACACGTTTGTCAGGTTGAGGTGCCGGTTGACGTTGAACATGACCCGGTCACCGTTGAGCTCGGTGCGCTTGTGGTGGGCCAGTCGCCCCAGCCAGGTCAGATCGTCACTGGCGTAGAGGGCGATGCCGTCCTCCCGGGTCAGTCGCTCTCCCGCGTACACCTTCGCTTCGAGCTCACGCTTGAGTCCGGCGTCCATCGAAAGCCCCGTCCCCTCCCAGTGCGGTCACGACCGGACCCCGGTCGCAATCCAGAGCCTACGTCGGGCACCCGGGCAGCTCACAGCGCCCTCTGCCGGACAGCACGCCGCTGATCGGACTCTCAGGCTTCTGTGACCCGCTCAGACATCGACACCGTCGTACCGGTGAGGTAAGACAGGGTGGGGGACGACACACCCTGGTACCGTCCCCGATCCGCCGCGTCCTCACCACGACGCGGTTGCAGCACCACCGGACGAGGAGCGCAATGGTCGACAGCGGGCATGGGCGACGGCAGCGGCGACGACCTCCGGTGATCTCACCGGTGCTCCGGCCGATGCTCTGGTCTGCGCTGCTCAGCGCCGTTGCCACCACCGTCCTCGCCGCACCGGCGTACGCCGAGCCGGGCGTGCCCGTCACGGTGCCCGATACCGGTTCCCGCCCGGTGGTCACCGGCCCGCTGCAACTGCCCGGCGGCACCCCGGCGACCGTCACCCCCGGTGTGATTCCCACGACCTCGTCGCCCGGCGCCAGCGCCCTCGAGCAGCAGATCAACGCCGCCGAGGCGCGGATCGGTGAGCTGGGCACCCAACTGCTCGACCTCAAGCAGCAGCTCACCGAGGCCGAGACCCAGCAGGCGACCGCCGCGCGCGACCTGGAGTTCGCCCAGGCCGCGCTGCAGCAGGCACAGCAGTTGGCCGACCAGGCCGCCGCCCAGGCGATCAAGGTCGACGCCGCCCTGCCCACCGCCGGCTTCGCTGCCGACCTGCTCGAACTGGACCTGCTCCGGCGGGTCAACCGCGGCGAACGGGCCGAGCACGACACCGCACCGGCCGCCGGTGAGCTGGCCCGCGCGCAGACTGACGCACAGGTCGCCACGCAGGCGCACACAGCGGCCGAGTCCCGGCTGCGCGGCGTCCAGGAGCAGCACACCGCGACTGAGAAGGCGCTGCGCGACGAAGAGGCCAAGCTGGTCAAGCTGCGCGAGCAGAACGCCACCCAGCTGGTCGAGCTGGCCCGCCAGCAGGAACGCGCCGAGCAGCAACTGGGCGCCGACTACCCCACCCAGTCGGCGGACGGGCTGGTCGCGCATCCCACCGCGCTGGCCGCCCTCGCGTACGCGCGCCGGCAACTGGGCGACCCGTACGTCTGGGGGGCCACCGGGCCCAACTCGTTCGACTGCTCGGGTCTGGTCTGGTCGGCGTACCGGTCGGCGGGCTACTACAAGCTGCCCCGGGTCGCCCGCGACCAGTACTACGCGACCAGGTCGCGCACCGTGTCGCGGGCCGCGCTGCTCCCCGGCGACCTGCTCTTCTTCGCCAGCGGCAGCAGCTGGCGGACCATCCACCACATGGGGATGTACGTCGGCAACGGCAAGATGATCCATGCGCCGACCAGCGGTGACGTGGTGAAGATCTCGACGGTCCGCTGGTCCCGGCTCTACGCCGCGACGCGGGTGGTCGGTGCGGTGCCGGCTCCGTCGGTCACCCCCACGCCGACGCCCAAGCCCACGCCGAAGCCCACTCCGACCACGCCCAAGCCGACGCCCACCACGCCGAAGCCGACGCCGACCACGCCACGGCCCACACCGACGACGCCATCGCCGACGCCGAACCCCACACCCACCCCGTCGGACACCCCGCCGCCCTCCGCCACGCCACCGGGCACCACCACACCGACGCCGACGTCGACGTCGTCGGGCACGCCCGGCGACAACGGCGACAGCGACGGCGGCGACGACACCAGCCCGACCACGGCGGCGAGCAGCCTCGCTCCGCAGGAGAGCGTCTCGGCCACCCCGTCGGCGGTGGGCGGGCGCTGACGCGGCTGAGTCCCGACCCACCGATCGACAGCTGGCCGGCGCCGTACGGCCCCACTCGGAAGACTGTGGGCACTCCGGCTGTGCCATCCCGCCGGAATGTGGCACGGTGTCACTCAGGCACTCCCGGTCGCGTTGAGGATCCGGGTGCGAGCGTGGCGCGGAGGCACGGATGAGCGAGCACGAGGTTCCGGCGACAGCCGACTCTGGATCGACTCCCCCCGCCTCCGCCACACCGGCATCCGATGCCGTTGGCGCATCGGCTCCCGCCGCCTCCGCCAGCGAGCCGGCCCCGGGCGTCACGCCCAGCACCACAGCCGGGCCGCCGGCCTCGGCCAACCAGCCTGCGGTGGGACGGGCGGGTGTCCCGCGACCGGCCGACCGGGAACCCGCCCTGACCGCCCCAGCCGCGGGAACCGCGCCCACCTCGCCGGCCGGCCCCACCGGACCCGCGCTACCGGCCGCCGCGATCAGCCCCGCATCGCCTCCCGGCGCAGCCGGGCTCGTGTCGCCTCCTGGCGCAGCCGCAGTCGTGTCACCTGCTGGCCCCGGCGGGGTGGGTGGACCGGTGCGGGCCAGCGTCCGAGTGCCGGGAATGAGCCGGGTGAGCGTCGACGAGGCGCAGGCCGCCGGTGCCGGCGGCAGGGCCTCCGGGGTGTACCGGTCAATGCCGGTCAGCCCCGAGCCACCAGAGCCCGCCCAACCGCCGGAACCAGCCCAACCGCCAACCCCGCCGACGCCCGAGCCGGAACCCGCGCCACGTCCACCAGCACCGGTTCCACCGGTACCGGGGCCACCCGCGCCGCCGTCCCCGGCACCACCGATACCTGGTCCGCCCGCGCCGCCGGCACCGGGTCCGCCTGTGCCGTATCCGCCGGGACCGGTGCCTGCGCCGCCTCCCACACCCCGACCCTCGCCGCCACTGCCGGGGCCACCGACGCCACCGCCGGCTCCGCCGATGCCGGCACCACCGCCTCCGCCGGGCCCGATGCCCGCGCCACCGTTCCCGCCTCCACCTGCATCCAGCACGAGCGTGTCGTCGGGATCGGCTTCGCTACCAGCCGGGCGGATCACCGGAACGGCTCCGGGGGCGTCGAACCGGGGCGGCGGCACCACCGGCCAGGAATCCGCTGGCGCGGCACCGGTCGTACCGGCCCCTGCGCTGCCGGTCTGGCCACCACCGGTCACTCCCACCGGACGCCGGGACGAGCCTGCCCCGAGTTCACCGGGAGCAGCACCCCGGCAGTCGACCCGCCCGGGTCTGCTGCCGGCCGCTGCCCCCGCCGTGGAGCCGGCAGCCGGAACTGGTCCACGCCCGTCAACGCCCCCGTCCGCAGCCGGACCGCACGGGGCGCCGAGTTCCTGGCGAGCAGCCGCGAGTGCCGGCGGCTCCGTCGCGAGCCCCCTGGCTACGGGCGGATCCGTCGGGGGGCCCTCGGTAGCGGGCGGACCGCCCGCTGCGCCGCGGGCCGGCGACGCCGACCTGAGCTCCTACTACGCCGGTGGCTCGGGCTCCGCGACCGTGGCCTTCCCGGCCGGGGAGCCCGACAATTCGGGCTCGTTGACCGGGCACATTCTGGCTCAGGGCTGGGCGGACCACGGCACCGAACGCTCCAGCAGCACCACTCGGGTGGTGATCGTGATGGCCGTCGCCCTGGTACTGCTCGTGGCGATCAGTGTGCTGGTCGTACTGGTCGCGAACAATGCGCTCAGCGGTCTGCTGGAGTAACGACGATCGGTGAATCGACGGGTGAAACCGCACACTACCCCCCGCCGACGCGGGTGGCGGCTCGCCGTTCGCCGTACACTTGGGGCTGATCACTGACCCGGCGCGCTACCGTGCGCGCCTCTGGGCGTTCTTGCTGAAGATCCGGCGGCGTCGTGCCGCGGCGGGACATCGCAAATGTGCGCCCCGCTCGAAAGGCTTTTGTTGACCACCTCCGCTGTCTCCAGCACCCCGCTGTCCGCCCCAGACATCGACATCGACCCGACCTCGCCGTCGGCCGACGCTGCCGCCTCCGACGACTCGATCACCTTCGAGGCGCTGGGCCTGCCCGAGCCGCTCGCTCGGGCACTCGCCCGGCAGGGCATCACCACCCCGTTCGAGATCCAGCGCGCCACCGTGCCCGACGCCCTCGCCGGACGGGACGTGCTCGGCCGGGGGCAGACCGGTTCCGGCAAGACTCTCGCCTTCGGGCTGCCGCTGCTCGCCCGGATCGCCGACGGCGACCGGGCCCGGCCGTCCCGCCCGCGAGCCCTCATCCTGGTGCCCACCCGAGAGTTGGCCATGCAGGTCAACGACGCCCTGGCCCCGCTGGGTCGCACGGTCGGCGTGTTCCTCAAGACCGCCGTGGGTGGGGTGCCCTACGACCGCCAGATCGATGCCCTGCGGCGCGGCGTGGAGGTCATGGTGGCCACGCCCGGCCGGCTCGCCGACCTGATCGAACGCGGCATCTGCAAGCTCGACGACGTGGAGATCACCGTCCTCGACGAGGCGGACCAGATGGCCGACATGGGCTTCCTGCCCGAGGTCACCGACTTGCTGGCGAAGACTCCGGCGCACGCGCAGCGGCTGCTCTTCTCGGCCACACTGGACGCCGATGTGGACGCGCTGGTGCAGCGCTTCATGACCGACCCGGTCACCCACTCCACCGCCCCGGCGACCGCAGCGGTGTCCACCATGGATCATCACCTGCTGCTGATTCCGCCGAGCGACAAGTTCCCGGTCACCGCGTCGATCGCGGCGCGCGCCGGCCGGACCATCGTGTTCGCCCGTACCCAACTCGGGGTGGACCGGCTGGTCAGCCAACTCGCGGCGGTCGGTGTGCGGGCCGGTGGGCTGCACGGCGGCAAGACCCAGCGGATGCGTACCCGCACCCTGGCCGAGTTCCGCGAGGGGCGGACCAACGTCCTGGTCGCCACCGACGTGGCGGCCCGGGGCATCCACGTCGACGGGGTCACCCTGGTGCTGCACGTCGACCCGCCGAAGGACCCGAAGGACTACCTGCACCGCGCGGGCCGTACCGCCCGCGCCGGGGAGACCGGCGCGGTGGCCACGCTGGTCCTGCCCAAGCAGCGACGCACCACGCTGGCAATGCTGGAGAAGGCCGGGGTGCAGCCGGCGGAGACGCGGGTACGCGCCGGCGACCCTGCGCTGACCGAGTTGACCGGGGCACGGGAGCCGAGCGGGGTGCCCGTACGCGACGAGCCGGAGGCTCCCCGCCGGAGCAGTCGGCCCGGCGGTCCCCGCCGCTTCGACGGCCCGACCACCGAGCGCCGCTACCGTGACCGCCCGGTCAGCGACCGCCGTTACGGCGATCAGCCCCGTGACGACCGCCGCTACCGCGACGACTCCCGAGGCACGGGTCGCTATGGCGACGACTCGCGGGGTGCGGGTCGCTATGGCGACGAGTCCCGAGGTGCGGGTCGCTACGGTGCGGACAGCCGGGGCGAGCGCAGCCATGGCGATTCGAGCCGCAGTGAGCACAGCTACGGCGGTCACGCGCGGGGCGAGCGCCGGTTCGGCGAGCCGGTCCGTGGCGAGCGTCGGTACGGCGACCGGCCGCGCTCGGATGGCCGGGGCCCGCAGGACCGGCCGCGGGAGGACTGGCGCGGGCCGAGTGGGCGCTCCCGTGCGCGTACCTACTGACCGACGCAGCATCTAGGCAGCAAGATCACGCTCGAACTGGGATCGAGTGGTCTCACGGTCGACCCGAGGCCACTCGATCCCAGATCGAGCACGATCAAGCAGCCCCCACCGCCCGGATCAGGCAGGGGTGGCGCGGGGGGACTGGTGTTCGGTGCAAAGGCGGTGCCGTGCCTGGGGCCGGTGGCGTAACGTCCGATTCATGCCGACCATGTCGAAGTCGCTGCTGTGGACCCGGATCGACACCGCCGGTGCCGAACATGCCCTCGCTGATGACAGTCACGGCCTGGCGGCACACGGCACGCAGGTGGCCGCCGACCCGATTCCCTACACCTGCCGCTACCAGCTGCTGACCGACCCTCAGTGGGCGAGCGTCCGGGTCGAGGTCGAGGTCGAGGGAGCGGGCTGGCGGCGCAGCGTACGCCTGGAACGGGCCGTTGATCGATGGCGGGTGACCGCCGCCGAGCAGGGTGACCTGGACGCGGCCCTCGCCGCCGCCGGGCATGCGCCGGCCGGGCTGCCCGGCGTCGAGGATCCGGACCGGTTGGCCGACGCCCTCGACGTGGATCTGGGCGGCTCGCCGCTGTTCAACACGCTGCCGGTACGCCGGCTCCGGCTGGCCGACCAGGCCGCCGACACGAGCTATCCGCTCACTGTGGTGTGGGTGCTGGTGCCGAGCCTGACGGTGCTGCCGGCCGAGCAGGTCTACACCGGGCTGGGCCCGACCCGCTTCCGGTATACCAGTGGCGGCTTCAGCGCCGACATCGAGATGGACGCCGACGGCTTCGTCCGGCACTATCCAGGCCTGGCGCAGCTCTCCACGACCCGCTGACAACCCGCCGCCACTCGACCGTTGCGCAGCCGGAGCGAAAACTCGACCCGTGCCGGGCCGAGCAGACGCAAGCTCGAGCCGAAGCTAGGACGGCCAGCTGCCGTCGGTCAGGAAACGGTCGATCGTGGCCAGGTGGGGGGCCAGGTCGAGGCCCTGCGCGCTCACCCACTCGTCGGAGTAGTACGTGTCGGCGTACCTGTCGCCCGCGTCGCAGATCAGGGTGACCACCGAGCCGGTCCGGCCGGCGGCCAGCAGCTCGGCGATCAGTCCGAAGGCGCCCCACAGGTTGGTGCCGGTCGAGCCACCCACCTGTCGGCCCAGCACCGCCGAAGCGGAGCGCATCGCGGCCAGCGAGGCCGCGTCGGGTACCCGCATCATCCGGTCCACCACCGAGGGCAGGAACGACGGCTCGACGGTGGGCCGGCCGATACCTTCGATCCGGGAGCCCTGCCCGGTGCGAACCGACCAGTCAGCTGCCTGCCAGGCGGGATAGAACGCCGAGTTCTCCGGGTCGACCACGCAGAGTTTGGTGGGCAGTCGCCGGTAGCGGGCGTACCTTCCGATTGTCGCGCTGGTGCCGCCGGTGCCGGCGCCGACCACGATCCAGGCCGGTACGGGATGGCGCTCCAGCGACAGCTGCGCGTAGATCGACTCGGCGATGTTGTTGTTGCCCCGCCAGTCGGTGGCGCGCTCGGCGTAGGTGAACTGGTCCATGTAGTGCCCACCGGAATCCTCGGCGAGCCAGCGCGCCTCGATGACCACCTTCGCCGGATCGTCGACCAGGTGGCACCGACCGCCCTGGAACTCGATCTGCGCGATCTTCTCCGGCGAGGTGGAGGCGGGCATCACCGCGATGAAGGGCAGGTCCAGCATCCGGGCGAAGTACGCCTCGGAGACGGCAGTGGAGCCGGACGACGCCTCCACGATTGTGGTGTCCGGCCCGATCCAGCCGTTGCAGAGCCCGTAGAGGAACAGCGAGCGCGCCAGCCGATGCTTCAGCGATCCGGTCGGGTGGACCGACTCGTCCTTGAGGTAGAGGTCGATGCCCCAGCGCCGGGGCAGCGGGAACGGCAGCAGGTGGGTGTCGGCGGACCGGTTCGCGTCGGCCTCGACGGCGGCGATCGCCTCGGTCACCCACCGCCGGCTCGCCTCGTCACACCGGTCGAGTTGAGTCACCGTCGGAACCTAGCAAGCGAGCCTGGGAGCTGGGAATTCAGGAGGAGGACGGGCCGACCGGCTGCGGACGGTTCTCCCACTTGGTCGACAGGGCGATGCTGGTACGGGTCGAGGCCACCCCGGGCGTACGGTTCAGCCGTACGATCAACTGCTCCAGTTCGGCGATGGTGCTCACCCGGGCCTTGAGCAGGAACGACTCGACGCCGGCCATGAAGTAGCAGGACTCGATCTCCGGCATGGCGCGGATCGCCTCCAGCACGTCGTCGGTGTCCGCGCCGGAATCCTCGACCACGCTGATCAGGGCGGTCACGGCCAGGCCGATGGTCTCCGGCTCGACTTCGGCCCGGTAGGCCCGGATCACCCCGCCGGCTTCCAGCTTGCCGACGCGTTCGTGCACTGCGGGAGCGGAGAGGCCGACCTGGCGGGCGAGTTCGGCGTACGAGAGGCGGGCGTTGCCGCGGAGCAGGTCCACGAGGGCGAGGTCGATGGCGTCCACGGACTGTAGACCCTAGTCGGCACCGCGTGACAGCAGGACGCCGGCACCCGTTGCACATTACCGAGCGCGACAGTTCCCATACCGAGGGTCCGAAGGGCGGGACGCCGGTACCATTACTAACTTCCCACTCAGTGCATTTTTCGCGTTTGGCGGACACGCCTGGTCGCTGGTGCTGTAATTGCCATACGTCCCTCATGACGGCTCTGGGCTCGCACCGGCCGGGGGCAGTGTGTTCAGCCGGGGGCTTCGTCGACGCGAGGAGGGGGCTGTGGACACTGGAGATCGCCTGCTGACACCGGGTGAGGTCGCCGCGCTGTTTCGGGTTGACCCGAAAACCGTGACGCGCTGGGCGGCAGCGGGCCGGATCGGCAGCATCCGGACTCCAGGAGGGCACCGCCGGTTTCGGGAATCCGAGGTGCGGGCCCTGCTTGAAGGGGAGGGCATGCTGGAAGAGGCGGACGAGATGGGCAGAGCGCGCAATGTGGGCCCAGCCGCCACGACCGGGCCAGGCCCGGCCAACGCCGGCATGTACTGAAGTGGTGCGGATCGAACGCGGGCCGGCTCGTCAGGTCCGGTCCGCGTTCAACGTTCCGGTCCAGCGGTGGAACAGGGCGTGTGGCACGCCGAGAGCGTCGAGCACCTTGCCCGCCACGAAATCCACAAGCTGCGCCGCGGAAGCGGCGGCGCCCGCACCGTAGAAGCCGGGACTTGCCGGCAGCACCACCGCGCCGGCATCGTGCAACGCGATCAGGTGTTCCAGGTGGCTGCGGGTCACCGGCGTCTCGCGCGGCACGACGACCACCTGCCGGCGTTCCTTGAGGTTGACCTCGGCGGCCCGCTGCAACAGGTCTTTCGACAGCCCGATCGCGATGCCGGCGCAGGCCGCCGTGCTCGCGGGCACCACGGCCATGCCGCGCACCGGGTACGAGCCGCTGCTGGGTCCGGCCGCCAGGTCGCCGGCGGGCCAGTGCCGCACATCCGCGCCATCCAGATCACGGCCGAGCCAGGCGGACAGATCCTCGGCCCAGTGTGCGTCGCGGAACGGACGTCCGGTCTCGTCGAGGATGGTCAACCGGGCGGCTCGGGAGACGATCAGGTCCACCGGCTGCCCGGCGTCGAGTAGTCCGCGTACCACCGCAGCCGCGTACGGCGTCCCCGACGCCCCGGACACCCCGACCACCCATGGTTCACGCATGCCTCCAGCCTGCCTGGTCGCTGCCGGCCGCCGGGCAGCCACCTCGGGGAACGGGCTGGTATCGACCCCGATGTCCGACCGGGCACCGACGGCCGGCCACCACCTGGCATGCTGCCCGAGGCCGAACGCGTGGGCTCGGGCAGGCGTGGCTCGTGGGAGAGGATCCGGGATGGCTGATCACACCCTGCCGACGCGACACGCTGACGAGAACCGCCCCGTACGGATCGTCACGGACATCCTGCCGGCGTTACGCGATGCCTGTCCGGTTCCGTCCCGACAGTCCCCGTACGCCGATGAAGTGCAGCGCTGGCTGATGGGCTGGCTGCCGCAGACCGGGCTGCCGCTCGACGAGCCGGCGCGGCAACGGCTGGCCGGTGCCCGCTTCGCCCACTACGCCGGGCGGCTCTATCCGGACGCCACCGAGGCCGACCTGCGCGTCCTGTCCGCGCTGTTCACCTGGTTCTTCCTGGTCGACGACGCCTGCGACGGGCCGGGCCGGCTCGAACTGGCCGAGATCCGCGGGTTGCGGGACGGTGCCGTACTGCTGCTGCAAGGTCGTTCCCGGCCGCGACATCCCGGGCTGCGCGGCCCTCTGCGCCGGCTGCTGGCCAACGCCTGGCGGGAACCGCACCGTCGGATGCCGACCCGTTGGCGCTTGCGCTTCGCCGACGCGGTGGCCCGGCACCTCGACGGCACCTGGCAGGAGGCGACGAACAAGTCCCGCGGTCACGCGCCCGGCGTCACCGAGTACGTCGCGCTGCGCCGGGCCACCTCGGCGGCGGACGTCTCCTATCCGCTCGCCGAATTCGTGACCGGCCGACCGCTGCCCGACGCCGTCTACCATCATCCGCTGCTACGCGAGTTGCGCGACCTCGGCAACGACCTGCTCTCCTGGTACAACGACCTCGCCTCGCTGGCCTCCGACGCAGCCACCTCGGGCGGGCACAACCTCGTCCTGGCGACGGCCACCGAGCGTCAGGTGCGGGTGGATGACGCGGTCGAGGTGGTGACGCGACGCTGGCACGAGTCGATGCGACGGTTCGTCGACCGACGCGCGGCGGTGCCGTCGTTCGGACCGGCGCTGGACGCGGCCGTCACCACCCATCTCGACGGGGTCTCCCGCGCCGTCCGCGGCACCATCGACTGGACCCTCGAAAGCACCCGCTACGTGGGTAAGGAAGGGCACCTTATTAACGCCTCCGGTAGTAAAGGGGCCCCTTCTTAACGTCCCCCACCGCCGGTTGCGTCAGGGGCGCAGGTCCAGGCGGGTCACCAGGTCGAGCAGGGCGAAGACGAACAGGGCGATGCTGACGAACCCGTTGGCGGTGAAGAACGCCCGGTTGACCTTGCTCAGGTCGTCCGGCTTGACCACCAGGTGCTGGTACCCGAAGGCGAGCGCGGTCAGCGCCAGCCCGATCCACCAGAGCCAGCCGAGACCGACCAGCGCACCGAACCAGAGCAGCAGCGCGAACGTCACCACGTGCGCGACGGTGGAGGCGTGCAGCGCGAACCGCAGCCCGTACCGGGCGGGCACGCTGTGCACCCCGATCTTCCGGTCCACCTCGGCGTCCTGGCAGGCGTAGATCAGGTCGAAGCCACCGATCCACAGGCCGACAGCGGCACCGAGCACCCAGGCCGGGCCGGAGCCGGCGAACGTGCCGGTCACCGCGAGCCAGGCCCCGATCGGGCCGACCATCTGGGCGATGCCGAGGATCGCGTGCGGCCAGTTGGTGAACCGCTTGCCGTACGGGTAGACGATCAGCGGCACCACCGCCAGTGGCGCCAGCACCAGGCAGAGCGGGTTGAGCAGGGCGGCGGCGGCCAGGAAGAAGGCAAGCGCCACGCCCGCCCCGGTCCAGGCCGTCCGCAGGCTCACCGCCCCCGTCACCAGTTCCCGATTGACGGTACGCGGATTCCGCGCATCGATCCGCCGATCCAAGATCCGGTTCGCCGCCATGGCGAAGGTCCGCGCCCCCACCATCGCCACAGTGATCAGCGCCAGATCCCCCCACCGCACCCGCCCCCCGTCAACCGCCATAGCCGTCAACGCCGACAAGTAAGCAAACGGCAACGCGAACACCGAGTGCTCAATCGCCACGAGCCGCAAGAACGCCTTCACCCGCCCCCGCGATCTTGCACTTTCCGTCGGGGCAGAGCTGGATGAAGCGGACGAATCGGCGACCGAAACCGCAAGATCGCGGGGAGAGGAGGGGTCGCGGGGGGAGGAGGGGGTGGTGGGGGTGGGCATTAGATGCCGTATTCCTTCCAGCGCTTGTCTACCAGGGAGATGACTTCGGGGGTCATGGTCATTTCCTCGGGCCAGCCTCGGGTGTAGCCCTCGCTGGGGAGCTTGCGGGTGGCGTCGATGCCGGCCTTACCACCCCAGAACTGCTGGTACGAGGAGTGGTCCAGGTGGTCCACCGGGCCCTCCGTGAGCAGCAGGTCGCGGGCGTAGTCGACGTTGCCGAAGGCGCGGAACGCGACCTCGTTGTAGTCGTGCACGTCGCAGTCCTCGTCCACGATCACGATCAGCTTGGTCAGCGACATCATGTGCGCGCCCCAGATCGCGTTCATCACCTTCTGCGCGTGCTTCGGGTAGCGCTTGCGGATCGACACGATCGCGCAGTTGTGGAAGACCCCGGCGGCCGGCAGGTCGTAGTCGACGATGTCCGGGATGAGGAAACGCAGCAGCGGCGCGAAGATCCGCTCGGTGGCCTTGCCCAGGCCGTGGTCCTCCTGCGGCGGCTTCGAGGTGACGATCGTGTGGTACACCGGGTCGCGCTGCATGGTCATCGCCTCGACGTGCAGCACCGGGAACGGCTCCACCGGGGTGTAGAAGCCGGTGTGGTCGCCGAAGGGGCCTTCCGGCAGCCGCTCGCCCGGCTCCAGGTAGCCCTCCAGCACCACCTGGGCGTGCGCCGGCACCTGCAACGGCACGGTCAGGCAGTCGACCATCTCCACCCGCTCACCGCGCAGGAACCCGGCGAACAGGTACTCGTCGATGTCGGCGGGCAGCGGTGCGCTCGACGCGTAGCTGACCACGGGGTCGCAGCCGATCGCGATGGCGACCGGCAGCCGCTGGCCGAGCCGCTCGGCGACGGCGTGGTGCGCGGTGGAGTTCTTGTGGATCTGCCAGTGCATGCCGAGGGTGTTGTGGCTGTGCTGCTGGAGCCGGTACAACCCGAGGTTGCGCTTGCCGGTCTCCGGGTGCTTGGTGTGGGTCAGCCCGAAGTTGTGGAAGATCCCGCCGTCGCCCGGCCACACCTGAAGTCCCGGCAGCCGGTTCAGGTCGACGTCGTCGCCCCGGTAGATCACCTGCTGGCAGGGGGCGGTCTTGACCTTCTTGGGCGGCATCGACTTGAGCTGCATCACCTTGCCCAGGCCGCCCATCATGCCGGAGAAACCCACAGGCAGTTCCGGCTTGAGCAGCTCGCCGATCCGGTTGCCGATCTCGTCCAGCGACTCGACGCCGAGCGCCATCGCGGTCCGCTTCTCGGTGCCGAACAGGTTGATCGCCACCGGCATCTCGCCCCGGGTCGGCCGCTCGAACAGCAACGCCGGCCCGTCGGCCCGCACCGTACGGGTCACCACCTCACTGATCTCCAGTGTCGGGTCGACCGGCACGCCGACCCGGCGCAGTTCGCCGGCGCGCTCCAGCGCGGCCAGGAAATCCTTCAGATCGGTGTAGGGAAACCCGCGAGCAGCCATGTCAGCAAGTCTCCCCCACCGTGCTGCCGTTCCGGCCGCCCGGGTCAGGTGGTGTGGGCGGCATGGTGTGCGTTGCACCACAGCCTGTGCCAGAACCGGGCGACAGCGACGGAACCCCGGTCACCTCGTTGAACGGCGTGTCCCGGGTGACGAACTGGTTCCGTACCGCCGGAGGCCGGCTGCGTGACAGTTGGCTGCTCGTGGTCGAGGTGACGCTGGCCACCACCGCCTCCTGGTTCGTCGCCAGTCGGCTGCTCGGCGGCCCACACGGCAGCGGTGACCCCTCGGCGTTCTACGCCCCGGCCGCCGCGCTGGTGCCGCCGGGCGGGGAACTCGAACCGACCCGCCTCTACGACGCGCTGATCGGCGGCTCCATCGCGTTGCTGATCACCCAGGTCGTCGGCGCACAGTCGCCGCTGCGGCCGCTGGACACCGAGGGACGACGGACGTTCGCGGAGCTGTCCGGGGTGCTCGACGACATCCGTCAGGCGGTGCAGCGGCACGACGAGCAGGCGGCCCGGTCCGCCTTCGGGCGGGCTCAGCAGTTGGACTCGCGTACCGCCGCGCTGCGCCGGGCGGTGTCGGTCGCCGACGAGAACCTGCGCCTCGCGGTCTGGGAGCGGGGCAGCCGGTCCCGCGTCGATGCCGCCCGGTCCGCCGCCGACCACGTCGACTACGCCGTCCGCAACACCCGTACGCTGGCCCGCTCGACGGTGGTGCTGGCCCGGCTGCCGCAACCGCCGCCTCCGCAGTTCGCCACCGCGCTGGCCGGGCTGAGCCGACTGGCCGGTTGCGCCGCCGCGGTGCTCACCGCCGTCGTCGCCGGCGACGGCGACACGGCCGACCGGCACGTCGACCGGGCGGGTGCGGTGGCGCTCGACGCGGTCCGGGCGATGACGCCGCTGGTCCGGCACGAGCAGCCGTTGCCGGTCAGCACGATCGTCGGCCACATCCGGATGGTGACCGTCGACCTGCTGCGCAGCGCCGGAGCCGACAAACCGGACGTGCTCGACGCGATCGACGCCGCTCTCGCCCTGCCCGGCGCGCATCGAACCGGCGACAGCTGACCCGTCGACGCGGATCAGACGTCGGCGTACGAGTGCAGGCCGGTGAAGAAGATGTTCACGCCGAAGAGGTTCATCAGCATCGTCGCGAAGCCCAGGATGGCCAGCCAGGCGACCAGGTTGCGCTTCACGCTCGGCGTCGCCCGCGCGTGCAGGTAGCCGGCGTAGATCACCCAGGAGATGAAGGACCAGGTCTCCTTCGGGTCCCAACCCCAGGGCCGGCCCCACGCCGCCTCGGCCCAGACCGCCCCGGCGATCACCGCGAAGGTGAAGATCGGAAACGCGAAGGCGTGCAGGACGAAGGTGAGCCGCTCCATGCTGGCCGCCGCCGGCAGCCGCTTGGCCAGGGTGTACGGGAAGCTGCGCTTGCCCCGCTCGTAGCCCGCCCGCATCAGGTACGCCACCGCCGGCACCGCGCCGAGCAGGAACAGCCCTGAGGCGAACACGATTGTCGACACGTGCACGATGAACCAGTACGAGTTGAGCGCCGGCACCAGCGGCACGATCGGCGTGTAGAGCACCAGCTCGGCGGTGGCCACCAGCAGCACCATGACCAGGGTCAGGAACAGCCCGAGCCGGCGCAGCGACGGCACCTTCACCAGCACCACCAGCCAGGCGACGACGCCGATGAACGAGACCGTGAGCACGAACTCGTACATGTTGCCCCAGGGCATCCGCTCGGCGGCGATACCGCGGGTGACCAGCCCGGCCAGGTGCAACGCCGCGCCCAGCGCGGTCAGCCCGACCCCGATCCGACCGGCCAGTTCGGCGCGCCGCGCCGTGCGCTGGGCCGGACCGGCGGGATTGGCGACCGGCGTACCCCGCTCGGTCACCACGCCGCCACCGGCACCGACCGCCGCACCGACCAGCTCGCGGGCGGGCGCGGTCACGGCCACGGTACGGGAGTTGCCCAGGGCGTACTCGACCGCGTGACCGATCATCGCCAGCAAATACACCATCGTGGTGATCGACACCAGCTGGTCGGAGAGTGCGGACATCACTTGGCCCCTTCTCGCGCGTCCGGTACGCCGTCGACCTCGTCGGCCGGCCGTTCGCCGCGCATCGCCGCCACCAGTTGGGCGAACTCGTCGGCGAACCCGGGATGCTCGGTACGCGGCAGGCCGCCCACCTCGATCAAACTACTACCGCGCGTCGGAGATCCGTCGGCGGGGTCGGCCGCATCAGCCGAAAGGAGCCGTACGAAGACCCGTCGACGCCTGACGAACAGCGACCCCATCAGCCCCAGCACCAGGCCGACCGAGCTGATCAGCAGCAGTGTCGTACCGGGGTCGTACCGCACGGACAGCACGATGTACGGCTCGGAACCCAGGAACTCGACGGTCGTGCCGTCGTCAAGGGTCCAGCTCTCCCCGAGCCGCAGTTCCTTCGCGCCGATCTCGGTGAGCCGGCCGTTGCGCACCTGACGCTGGTCGAGCTGGTACACCGAGCCGGGGATACCGCCGTCCAGACCCAGGTTGCCCCGATAGGCCACCAGGCCGAGCAGCGGATTCTCCTCGGTCGGGTGCTCGGAGCGGGTGAACGGGGGCTCCTGGGGAGCGGTCGGCAGGTACAACCCGTCGAAGGCCATCTGCAGGTCCGGCTTGCGCTCGCCGGTCGCCGGATCGACGTTGGCGTCCGGGAACGCGGCCAGCCCTTCGCTGGTCAGCCCGAGATCACCGTTGCTGAGGAACGGCACCGCGCTGGTCTGGCTGCGCCCGAACCGGTCGGTGTAGCGGATCACCGGGGCGTACCCGTGCCCGAGCAGGTAGACGTTCGCGCCGTCGAGGCGCAGCGGCGAGTTGACCGAGAACTCCGCCGTGCGGGGCGGGTCGCCGTCCTCGTCCACGGTCACCTTCGCGTTGTAGAACGACGGCTGACCGGTCGGCAGGAAACGCGCGTCGAACTCGTCCAGTTGCAGGCAGAACCGGGGCAGGTCGTCGCCGACCCGCGGGCCGAGCTTCACCTCGGCGTACTGCTGGCGGGTGTTGCAGAAGACGTGGTCGGCACCGGCGACGAGCAGCCGGTTGCCCTGCCAGCCGTACCAGGAGCCGAGGGCGACACCGAGCAGCACCAGCACCATCGAGGTGTGGAAGATCAGGTTGCCGGTCTCCTTGAGGTAGCCCTTCTCGGCGGAGACCTCGTCGCCGCGGACCACCACCCGCCATCGGCGACGCCGCAGCGCCTCGGCGACCGCCGCCACGCCACCGTCGGGCGCGGGCACCACCGTGTGCTGCGGCAGCCGACCGAGCCGCTTCGGTACGGCCGGGGGCCGGGCCCGCAGCGCCCGGACGTGGTCGACCAGCCGAGGCGTGATGCACCCGATCAGCGAGGTGAACAGCAACAGGTAGATCGCGGAGAACCAGACCGAGCTGAACGCCTCGAACGCGCCGATCCGATCCAGCCACGGGGCCAGGTCGGGGTGCTCGGTGAAGAAGTCGCGTACGTCCTCCGGGTTGACGCCGCGCTGCGGCAGCACCGAACCGGGGATCGCGGCGACCGCGAGCAGGAAGAGCAACACCAGCGCGGTACGCATGCTGGTCAGTTGCCGCCACGAGTTGCGCGCCAGGGCGAGCAGCGGGTTGGTACGGCGGCGGGGCGCCTCCGCCGGTGCGCCCGGTCGGTCGTCCACAGCGGTCATCAGATGCTCACCTGGAAATCGCCCACTCCGATGGTGGTCTGCAACCAGATCACGACGTTTGTCCAGCCGCCGGTGACCAGCGCCAACCCGATCATGATCAGGAGTACGCCACCGACCCGGGTGACCCAGCGGCTGTTGCGCCGGATCGCCTGGAACACCCCGAGCAGCCGATTGAAACCCAGCCCGAAGACGACGAACGGAATCCCCAACCCCAGGCAGTACGCCACCGCCAGCACCACCGCCCGGTCGGTCTGCCCGCTGGTGGCGGCCATGCCGAGCACTGCGGCCAGGGTCGGCCCGGTGCACGGCACCCAGGTCAACGCGAACACCGCACCGAGTACGGGTGCGCCGAGCAGACCGGCGCTGGGCAGCCGGTTGATCCGCAGTTCCCGCTGGAGGCCGGGCAGCACCCCGAGGTAGCCCAGCCCGAGCAGCACCACGAGACCGCCGATGACGATCTCCAGTGGCCGCTTGTAGTCGAAGAAGACCCGGCCGATGGTGCTGAACAGGATCGCGGTGCAGACGAAGACGACGGTGAAACCGACGACGAACAGCAGCGTCCCGGCGAGCACCCGACCCTTCACCCCGGCCCGGACCCGTTCTGCGCGTACGACCGTGCCGACGCCACCGCTGCGCTCGGCTGCTGCGGCGGAGGTGGCGGTGTTAACAGGGGTCCCTTCCTCTACCGCAGGCGTTAACAAGGTGCCCTTCCTTGCACCTCTGCCTTCCAGGTCGGCGCCGGCCAGCCCGGTGACGTACGACAGGTAGCCGGGCATCAACGGGAGCACGCAGGGCGACAGGAAGCTGACCAGCCCGGCCAGCGCCGCCGCGCCCACCGCGAGCAGCAACGGGCCGGAGACGGCGAGTTGCCCGAAGGTCTCGCCCATCAGCGTTGGCCGGACGGCGCGGGGGACTCCGCGGCGATCCGCTCGACGATGGGTTGCAGGCCCTCCTGCCGTACGGCCGCCCGGATCACCACCGCGATCCGACCCTCCCGGTCGAGCACGACGGTGGCCGGGATGGTGTTCGGCGGGATGTCCATGTCCAGGGCCAGCCGGCTGCCCGGGTCGAAGATGCTCGGGTAGCTGACCCGGCCCTCCTCGAAGGCGATCGCCTTGTCCCGGCTGTCCTGCACGTTGATGCCGAGGAAGGTGACCCCGGAGTCCTTGGTCGCCTGGTAGGTGCCTTCCAGGTCGTCGGCCTCCGCCCGACAGGGCGCGCACCAGGAACCCCAGAAGTTGACCACGACCACCTGACCACGCTGGTCGGCCACGTCGTAGGAGCCACCGGTGAGCAGCTCACCGGTGATCTTGGGGGCGTCCGAGCGTTGCTCCGGACCGCACTCGACGATGCCGTTCGCGCTGTCACAGGTCGACTCACGCCCGCCGCCGGTGCAGCCGGTCAGCACCGCCGCCAAGGCGACGGCGAGCAGCCCGACGACCAGTTTGGGGGCAGCCATCTCAGGCGCCCTTGGCCGTCCGGGCACCCGGCGACATCGCGACCAGGTGCGCGGCCGGTTCCGAGTAGCCGATGCCGACGACCTTCGCGCCGTCGAAGTGGAAGGTGGTCAGCGAGGCCAGCCCGCACTGGCGGCGGCGCGGGTCGTGCCAGAGCCGCTTGCGCTCGACATAGCGGCGCAGCGTCCAGATCGGCAGCTGATGGGAGACCAGCACGGCCTCGCGGCCCTCCGCGGCGACCCGGGCGGCGTGCAGCGCGGCGAACATCCGCTCGGCGATCGCCCGGTACGCCTCGCCCCACGACGGGGTGACCGGGTCGCGCAGCACCCACCAGTTACGCGGGTCGCGGAACGATCCGTCGCCGGGCGAGACCCGCTTGCCCTCGAACCAGTTGGCGCTCTCGATCAGCCGCTCGTCCACCCCGACGGGCAGCCCGAACTGCGCGGCGATCGGTTCGGCGGTCTGCTGGGCGCGTTCCAGCGGGCTGGCCACCACGTGCACGACCTCGCGGTCGGCGAGCCCCTGCGCGGCGGCCTTGGCCATCTGGACACCCAGTTCGCTGAGGCGGAACCCGGGCAGTCGGCCGTAGAGAATGCCGTCCGGGTTGTGCACCTCGCCATGCCGAAGCACGTGGACCACCGTCTTACTCACCGCTGTGCCCCCTTGGCTCGCGACTGCGGGGCTCGCAAAACCGGCTCACTCCTCGCGCTCACCGTGCCTACCCCCCTGTACCTGCCGCTGCTGCCGCGTTGGCCGCCACCGGCAGGGCGGCGGCGATCTGTTCCAGGGCGGCGTCGTCGATCGCCGCCGAGACGAACCAGGATTCGAATGCGCTCGGCGGGAGGTACACCCCGGCGGCGAGCATCGCGTGGAAGAACGCCTTGAACGCGGGCACCTGCTGGGTGCGGGCGCTGTCGTAGTCGACCACGTCGGCGTCGGTGAAGAAGATCGAGAACATGCTGCCCGCGTACGACAATCGGTGCGGGACACCGGCGGCGGCCAGCGCGTCGCCGGCGAGCTTGCCCACGACGGCGGCGGTGTCGTCCAGCTTGCGGTAGAGCGCGTCGTCGGCCAGCCGCAGGGTGGTCAGACCGGCGGCGCAGGCCAGCGGGTTACCGGAGAGCGTGCCGGCCTGGTAGACCGGGCCGGCCGGGGCCAGCCGCGACATGATCTCCGCGCGCCCGCCGAACGCCGCGGCGGGCAGCCCACCACCCATGACCTTGCCGTACGTCCACAGGTCCGCCTCGACCGGGTCGAGGCCGTGCCACCCGGAGCGGGAAACCCGGAACCCGGTCATCACCTCGTCGATGATGAGCAGCGCGCCGTTGGCGTGCGCGATCCGCGCCAACTGCTCGTTGAAGCCGTCCCGGGGAGCGATCACGCCCATGTTGCCCGGTGCCGCCTCGGTGATCACGGCAGCGATGTGCTGACCCTCGGCGGCGAACGCCTCCTCGACGGCAGCAATGTCGTTGTACGGCAGCACGATCGTCTCGCTGGCCGCCGCACCGGTGACGCCGGGCGAATCGGGCAGGCCGAGGGTCGCCACGCCGGAGCCGGCAGCGGCGAGCAGCGCGTCCACGTGCCCGTGGTAGCAGCCGGCGAACTTGATGATCTTCGAGCGACCGGTGTAGCCACGAGCCAGCCGGATCGCCGACATGGTCGCCTCGGTGCCCGAGTTGACCAACCGGACCTGCTCGACCGGGGTACGCGCGACGATCTCGGCGGCCAACTCCACCTCGCCGGGCGTCGGTGTACCGAAGCTGGTGCCGTTGGCGGCGGCAGCCTGCACCGCCGCGACCACCTCGGGGTGGGCGTGGCCGAGAATCAGCGGCCCCCACGAGCACACCAGGTCGACGTAGCGCCGGTCGTCGGCGTCGTACAGCCAGGGGCCCTCACCGCGAACCATGAAGCGGGGCGTCCCACCGACGGCGCGGAAGGCGCGCACGGGAGAGTTCACCCCGCCCGGCACGATGGCGCGAGCGCGGTCGAACAGGGCCGCTGAGGCCGGCGCGTCGACCGGGTAGCGGTCGGATCCGGCAGAAGTCACCTCGGTCACGATGCCGCCATTGTGTCAGCGTCAAGCTGGGGACCGGCAGGCACCCCGGAACGGGGTTACCAGGCTCACCTGCGAAAGGCCACCCCGGGCCGGTTCGCCTCGACAGGCCGGACGTGCGAGATCGCGATAGGCTGATCCGGTGGATCGTGCCGAACTGTCCATCACCGTACACCGAACGGGCGACGAAGCAGTCCTACGCCTTGCCGGTGAGATCGACATGCTCACGGCCGCCCAGCTGTCGACCGTCGTCAACGAGGTCCTCGCCGAGCCGCCACCCCGGATCGTGCTCGACCTGGGCGGAGTCACCTTCTGCGACTCGCAGGGCCTCGGCACCCTCGTCGTGCTCAGCCGCAAGGCCAGCCACGCCCAGAGCCTGCTCATCCTGACCAACGTCGGCGAGTTCCTGCTCCGCGTCCTGGACATCACCGGCCTCCGCAGCGCCCTGATGATCCGCAACGACGCCCCCACCCCCTAACCACCCAGCCCCGCACCCACCCCCGCCCCCGCCCCGCCCCGCCCCGCCCCGCCCCGCGATCTTGCACTTATGGTCGCCCTTATGCCGCTCTTGCCCCGCTATGCCCCGACGAAAAGTGCAAGATCGCGGCGGTGAAGGCAGTGACGCAACCACGTCCACAGCCCTCCACGTCGCACCCCCGCGATCTTGCACTTGCAGTCGCCCATATATCGCCTTTGCCCTGCTATGCCCCGACAGTAAGTGCAAGATCGCGGGAGGAAGGGCAGTGACGCGCCCCCGCCCCAGTCCACGCTCGTGACCCCGCCACGATCTTGCACTTATGGTCGCTCTTATGTCGCCCTTGCCCCGTTACGCCCCGACGAAAAGTGCAAGATCGCGGCGGCGGGTGGGGGTGGGGCCGCGGGGGGCGGCGCGGGGAGGGTGGGGTGGGGGTGGGGCCGCGCGGGGTGGCGTGGGGTGGGGTGGGGTTAGTCGGGGGTGGGGCCCCAGCGGGCTTGTTCGAGGGTGGTGAGGACTTGGGCGATGGCGTCGGGGTTGTCGTCGGCGGAGCGTAGGAGGGTGGTGGCCTCGTCGACGGCGTCGGTGAGCAGGCGCCACTGGGCGTCGCGCTCGCGAACCATCTCCGACTGGGCGGCCAGCTGGCGGGTCTTGGTCCAGAGTTCCACGAAGACGGAGACCTTGGCTCGCAGCACCCACGGGTCGAAGGGCTTGGTCAGGTAGTCCACCGCGCCGACCGCGTAGCCACGCAGCGCCAGTTGCGCGTCCCGGTCGGCGGCGGTCAGGAAGATGATCGGTACGTGTCGGGTGCGTTCCCGCCGCTTGATGTGGCTGGCCGTCTCGAAGCCGTCCATGTCCGGCATCTGGGCGTCGAGCAGGATGACCGCGAAGTCGTCGACCAGCAGTTGCTTGAGCGCCGCCTCCCCGCTCTCCACCGCCACCGACTGCACCGGCAGCCCCTGGAGGATCGCCTCCAGGGCCATCAGGTTCTCCCGGCGGTCATCGACCAGTAGCGCCTTTGCCACCTGCGTCACGAGCCCTCCTCGGTACGGCTGCCACTGATCCAGGAGCCCATCAACTCGATCAGCTCGTCCAGGTCGACCGGTTTGGTGATGTAGTCACTCGCCCCCGCCGCGATCGCCGACTCCCGATCGCCGGGCATCGCCTTGGCCGTGAGGAAGACGATCGGCAGATCGGCGAACCGGTGGTTGCGCCGGATCTGTCTGGTGGTCTCGTACCCGTCCTGGTCAGGCATCATGGCATCCATCAGCACGATGTCGACCTCGGGGTGCTCGGCGAGCAGGCGTACGCCGTCGCTGCCGTTGTCGGCGTAGAGCACGGTCATGCCGTGCAACTCCAGCGCGCTGGTCAGGGCGAACACGTTGCGCACATCGTCGTCGACGATCAGCACCGTGGCGCCGTCCAGTTGGCGGGTCTTCGGTGCCTCGGGCTGCTGCGGCAGCAACTCCACCGGCGGCATCAGCAGCGACGACGGTAGGCCGGCCCGCTGCGGGGAGGGTGGTGCCGGGGCCACCACGGCGTCCGGCGCCAGCACGTCGGGCAGGTAGAGGGTGAACGTCGAGCCCTGGTTGGGCGCCGAGCTGACGGTGATCGTGCCGCCGATCAGCCGGGCCAGGTCGCGACTGATGGACAGGCCCAGGCCGGTACCGCCGTAGCGGCGGCTGGTGGTGCCGTCCGCCTGCTGGAACGCCTCGAAGATCAGTGACAGCTTGTCGTCGGAGATGCCGATGCCGGTGTCGATCACCGTGAACGCGATCACCTGACGGGCGTTGATCAACGCCGGTACGTCGAAGACCGCGTGCTCCGGCGCCCGGGAGATGCGCAGCGTCACCGCGCCGTTGTCGGTGAACTTCACCGCATTGGAGAGCAGGTTGCGCAGGATCTGCTGGAGTCGCTGGGCGTCGGTGACCACCGCGGGCGGCAGATCCTTGGCCACCCGTACCTGGAAGTCCAGGCCCTTCTCCTCGGCCTGCGGGGCGAACGCCTGCTCGACGTAGCTGCGGATCTCCTCGAACCGGACCTCGGTCGGCTCCACGTCCATCCGCCCCGCCTCGATCTTGGACAGGTCGAGGATGTCGTCGATCAGGCGCAGCAGATCCGACCCGGAGCCGTGGATCGTCCGGGCGAACTCGATCTGCTTCGGGGTCAGGTTGCGCTCCGAGTTCTCCGCCAGCAGCCGCGCCAGCAGGAGCAGCGAGTTCAGCGGCGTACGCAGTTCGTGGCTCATGTTCGCCAGGAACTCCGACTTGTACGCCGAGGCGCGGGTCAGCTGCTGCGCCTTCTCCTCCAGACCGAGCCGGGCCATTTCGATCTCCCGGTTCTTGGTCTCGATGTTGCCCTTCTGCTCCGACAGCAGGGTCGCCTTCTCCTCCAGTTCGGCGTTGGTGCGCTGCAACTCCGCCGACTGTTCCTGCAACTCGTGGGCCAGCCGCTGCGACTGGGCGAGCAGCTCCTCCGTACGCCGGTTGGCCTGAATGGTGTTGACCGCGATGCCGATGGTGGCGACCAACCGCTCCAGGAAGGACAGGTGCAACTCGGAGAAGGGCGTCACGCTGGCGAACTCGATCACCCCGAGCAGTTCGCCCTCGAAGAGCACGGGCAGCACGACCAGGTCGGCCGGTGGAGTGTCGGCCAGCCCGGAGCGCAGCGTGATCCGCCCGTCCGGTACGGCGCCGACCCGGATCGTCCGGCGGGAGAGGGCGGTCTGCCCGACCAGCCCTTCACCGGGACCGAAGGTGACCTCGTGACCTCGGGACACGTAGCCGTACGAGGCGGTCAGCCGCAGCCGCATCACGCCCTCGGAGTTGTCCGCCAGGAAGAACGCGCCGAGTTGCGCGTCGACAAGCGGTGTCACCTCCATCATGATCATCCGGCAGACCTCGCCGAGGTCGCGCTGGCCCTGCAACAGACCACCGATGCGGGCCAGGTTGGAGTCGAGCCAGCCCTGCTCGGCGTTCTTGTGGGTGGTCTCCCGCAGGGTGACGATCATCTGGTTGATGTTGTCCTTGAGCTCGGCGACCTCGCCCTGCGCCTTCACCGCGATCCGCTGGGTCAGATCGCCGCGGGTCACCGAGGTCGACACCTGGGCGATCGCCCGCAGCTGGGTGGTCAGGGTGGAGGCGAGCTGGTTGACGTTCTCGGTCAGGTCCCGCCAGGTGCCGGAGACGCCCTTCACTTGGGCCTGACCGCCCAGCTTGCCTTCGATGCCGACCTCTCGGGCCACCCGGGTGACCTCGTCGGCGAACGACGACAGCTGATCCACCATCGTGTTGACGGTGTTCTTCAGCTCCAGGATCTCGCCCTGCGCGTCGACCGTGATCTTCTGCGACAGGTCACCGTTGGCGACGGCGGTGGTGACCGAGGCGATGTTCCGTACCTGGCTGGTCAGGTTCGACGCCATCGAGTTCACGTTGTCGGTCAGGTCCCGCCAGGTGCCGGAAACGCCCTTCACCTGGGCCTGACCACCCAACTTGCCCTCGGTGCCCACCTCACGGGCCACCCGGGTCACCTCGTCGGCGAACGACGACAACTGATCCACCATCGTGTTGACGGTGTTCTTCAACTCCAGGATCTCGCCCTGCGCGTCCACGGTGATCTTCTGCGACAGGTCACCCTTGGCCACCGCAGTGGAGACCTGGGCGATGTTGCGTACCTGACTGGTCAGGTTCGACGCCATCGAGTTCACGTTGTCCGTCAGGTCCCGCCAGGTGCCGGCCACCCCGCGTACCTGGGCCTGACCGCCGAGCTTGCCTTCGGTGCCCACCTCACGGGCCACCCGCGTCACCTCGTCGGCGAACGACGACAACTGATCCACCATCGTGTTGACGGTGTTCTTCAACTCCAGGATCTCGCCCCGGGCGTCCACGGTAATCTTCTGCGACAGGTCACCCTTGGCGACGGCCGTGGTGACGGAGGCGATGTTCCGTACCTGACTGGTCAGGTTCGACGCCATCGAGTTCACGTTGTCGGTCAGGTCCCGCCAGGTGCCCGAAACGCCCTTCACCTGGGCCTGACCGCCCAACTTGCCCTCGGTGCCCACCTCACGGGCCACCCGGGTCACCTCGTCGGCGAACGACGACAACTGATCCACCATCGTGTTGACGGTGTCCTTGAGCTCCAGGATCTCGCCCCGGGCGTCGACCGTGATCTTCTGCGACAGGTCACCCTTGGCCACCGCCGTGGACACCTGGGAGATGTTGCGTACCTGGCTGGTCAGGTTGCCGGCCAACTGGTTGACGTTCTCGGTCAGATCCCGCCAGGTGCCGGAGACCCCGCGCACCTGTGCCTGGCCGCCGAGCTTGCCCTCGGTGCCCACCTCACGGGCCACCCGCGTCACCTCGTCGGCGAACGACGACAACTGATCCACCATCGTGTTGACGGTGTCCTTGAGCTCCAGGATCTCCCCCTGCGCGGCCACGGTGATCTTCTGCGACAGGTCGCCGCGGGCCACCGCCGTGGACACCTGGGCGATGTTGCGCACCTGGGCGGTCAGGTTCGACGCCATCGAGTTGACGCTGTCGGTGAGGTCCTTCCAGGTGCCGGCCACGTTGGGCACCTCAGCCTGGCCGCCGAGCTTGCCCTCGGTACCCACCTCACGGGCCACCCGGGTCACCTGCTCGGCGAAGAGCCGCAGGGTGTCGGTCAGCGAGTTCATCGTGTCGGCCAGCTCGGCGACCTCGCCCCGGGCGCTCACCGTGATCTTCTGGCTCAAATCGCCCTTCGCCACCGCCGTGGCCACCTGGGAGATCGACCGCACCTGCCCGGTGAGGTTCGACGCCATGGTGTTCACCGAGTCGGTGAGGTCCTTCCAGGTGCCGGCGACGCCGCGTACGTCGGCCTGACCGCCGAGCTTGCCCTCGGTGCCCACCTCGCGGGCCACCCGGGTCACCTCGTTGGAGAAGGACGAAAGCTGGTCGACCATGGTGTTGACGGTGCGTCCGATGCGCAGGTACTCACCGCGCAGCGGACGGCCGTCGATCTCCAGCGCCATGTGCTGGGAGAGGTCACCGTCGGCGACGGCGACGATGACCCGCGCGATCTCGGTGGTGGGTCGGCCCAGATCGTCGATCAACGAGTTGACGGCCCGCTGACCTTCCGCCCACGAGCCGTCCAATCCCTCTTCGTCCAGCCGCTCGGTCAGCCGGCCGTCCCGACCGACGATCCGGCTGATCCGCCGTAGATCCAGATGCTGCCGCTCCTGGAGCGACACCACGTCGTTGAAGGCGTCCGCCACCTCCCCGGCCGCGCCGGAACGCCGCGGAAGCCTGACCTTGAGGTCACCGCCGCGCACCCGGCGCAGCGCCTCCGCCAGCTCGGTGAGGACCGCCTCGTGGTCCGCGACGCTGATCTCCGCGGTCGCCGACTGTTTCGCCGTGGTCATCATTCCTCGCTCACCTCGGGGTCCACCGGCTCGCGCCGGGTCACCCCATCATTGTCCCCGTGACCTCGAAACCGCCACGACGCATCGCCGCCCGGGTTACGGACGCGAACCCCGATCGGTTTGGCACACCAGGGGTGGCGGTGGAGGATACGAGGGTGGCAGCGGAGGCGGGGCCCGCGGCGACCGGAGGCCCACACGAGCATGTACGACGTGTCCGGCTGCCGGCGGATCGTCGTACGCCGGCGGCGGCGCGGGCCGTCGTGCGGTCCGTACTCGCCGAGGCTGACCTGGACGAACTGCTCAACGAGGCACTTCTGCTCACCACCGAGCTGTCCACCAACGCCGTCGAGCACGCCCGCACCGAACTGGACGTCGAGGTGAGCGCCGACGCGGCCGGGTTGACCGTGACCGTGTCCGACTTCGCCGCCGGCCCGGTCGACGAACTCACCGTCGGGGTACGCAACGCGGCCACAGAGATCACCGAGGTCGCCGAACGCGGCCGGGGACTGCTGCTCGTCGATCACTTCGCCAGCCGCTGGGGCACCACCTACCTGCCCAGCGGCAAGGGCGTGTGGTTCCGGCTGGACCGGCGCAGCCCATCGGGAGACGGCCGGACGACGTCGGCCGGTGAGACGGACGGCACCGCAGCGACCACCGCACCCAGCGCCGGGGCGATGAGCACGCTGATGCAGACCCTGCCCGATCCGTACGCCGAGGATCCGCTGCCCGACTTCGCCACGAACCTGCTCACCCGGGTGGCGGAGATGATCGGTGCCGCCGGAGGTGTGGTGCGACTGGATCGCGGCGACGGGCAGGGCACCCAGGTGCTCGCCCGGTACGGTCGGCAGCCCCGGCCCGGTCACGACCTGCTCCGGGTGCCGCTGGCGGTGCATCGCCCGTACGTTGGGGAACTGGAACTGGACGCCGCGCCCACCGCGTACGCCCGCCCGCTGGCGGTGCTGACCGCCGAGCGACTCTCGCTGCACCTGGAGAACGACCGGCTGCGCCGCGCCGACGTACGCCGACAGGCCTGGCTCACCTTCCTCGCCGAGGCCAGCGAACTGCTCGCCCAGTCGTTGGACGTGGAACTGACCATGGCGCTCGTCCCGCAGCTGGTGGTGCCCCGACTCGGTCAGTGGTGCGCGGTGCACACCACCGACGAGTGGGGTCGGCTGCGCCTGGCCGCCGCCACGCACGCCGACGAGGCGATGCTGCCGCAGTTGCACGCCACGCTGCGCGAATCGGGTCCCGACTCGATCCAGGCCCGGCTGCGGGAGGCCAGCCGCAACGGCACCCAGACGCCGCTGGGCGCGCCGATGGAGGGCTTCGCCGTACCGTTGATCGCCCGGGGTCAACGCCTCGGCACCCTGGCGGTCGGGCGACACCAGCGACACCGGCACGACCCGGACGAGATCGCGGTGCTGGAGGACGTGGCCCGCCGGGCGGCCCTGGCGATCGAGAACGCCCGGATCCACGCGGAACGCCGACGCATCGCCCAGGCCCTGCAACAGTCGCTGCTGCCGCCGGTGCTGCCGGTGGTCGACGGCATCGGTTTCGCCGCCGAGTACGTCCCGACCGGCGGCGACGCCGACGTCGGTGGTGACTTCTACGACGTGGTGCCGCTGCCGGACGGACGCTGGCTGGTGGTGATCGGCGACGTCTCCGGCAAGGGAGTGCAGGCCGCAGCGGTCACCGGGCTGGTCCGGGACGTGATCCGGGTGCTGGCCGGCGACGGCAAGCCGCTGCCCGAGTTGCTGCCCCGGCTCAACGAGACGCTTGTCGAGCGGGGTGCCGGACGGTACTGCACGTTGGCGCTGGCCGTGGTCGCGCCGAGCGAGGGTGACCGGCTCGACGTCGAGTTGCACCTGGCCGGGCATGATCGACCGTTGCTGCTGCGTTCCGGTGGCGGCCCGGCCAGCTTCGTCGGCAGCGGTGGCACCGCGCTCGGCCTGCTCGAAACGATCAGCTCACCGTCCTCGGAGATCACCCTCGGCCCTGGTGACTGCCTGGTCTTCTACACCGACGGCGTGACCGAGCGCCGCCGAGGCCGGGAGCTGTTCGGCATCGGTCGGCTGCGCGACGCCGTCACTCCGCTCGCCGGTTACCCCGCCGACGTGGTGGCGGCCCGGCTGCGCGCCACCGCGATCAACTTCTCGGTGGAGGAGCCGCGCGACGACATCGCCATCCTCGTCCTCCGCAACGACGCCGCTGGCTGACCCCCTCGCCCGCTGTTGTCAGACGCCGCCGCTTCACACAGCCTGTCCGGCCGCCAGACGCCGCGGCCGACCCGGGCCGTCCGCCGTCAGAGGCCGCCGGGGAGTCGGCCGGGAGCGAGTCGGTGGCCCGGGTCGAGGTGCTGCTTGACCGCGCGGAGGCGGGCCAGGCCGACCAGCTCGCCCCAGAGGTCGACGGCCCGCCGGACGGCCGGTGGCGCGGAGAGCACCACGCATCGGCCCTGCCGGGCCAGCAGCACGCTGCGGACGGCGGCCAGGATCGCCGCTACCCGGTCGGGCGCGAGCGAGCCGGGCAGGGCGGCATGCACCACACCCCGGCCGGCTGAGCCACGCACCGGAACCGGCGACCCGGCCGCGTCGCGCAGCGCGTACACCGCCGCGTGCAGGTCGGTGATCGGCACCTCCAGCCTCAGCGCGGTGTCGCCCGGGGCGAACGGGTAACTGCGCCACCAGGGCGGCGCCGATCTGGCCACCGTCGCGCGGGCACCGAGCAGCGACACCAGCCGGTCGCTGCGCTCCGCCACGTCGGAAGGGCCGCCCTCCAACAACACCACGAGCGAACCGGCACCGGCCGGGCTGGCCGGTGACCGCCCGGTCATGGACGGATGACGGGCCATCGCGGCGGCCCGCGCATCCCACGGCATCCGGTCCTTTCCGCCGACCGGCAGGTCCAGCTCGATCGCGGCCGGGTCGAGGCGGGCAGCGAGCACCGCGCGGATCAGGTCGTGCACCTCCAGCGGCGTCCACACCGGTCGGGTCACCCAGACCCGGCAGGCCGGCATGGCCTGCACGCGCAGGGTGGCGCTGACCAGCACACCGAGCGCCCCCTCCGAGCCGCACAACAGCCGGGCCTGGGCCAGCCCGGCGGCCCCGCCGTCGGCCTCGGTCAGCTCCCCGTCGGCGGCCAGATAACGCAGGCTGACGAGCTGGTCGCAGGCGGTGCCGTGCCGGTGCCGCAGCGGACCCGCCTCGTCGGCGGCGAGCACGCCACCGATTGTGGCACCGGGCGAGGGTGCGTCCACCGCGAGCCGCTGGCTGGTGCGTTCCAGGGTGGCCTGCACCGCCCGCAGCGGCGTGCCGGCGCCGACCTCGGCGGCACCCTGACCGGGCGGCCGATGCCCGATGCCGGCCAGTCGCCCGGTGTCGAGCATGATGTCGACCCGCTCGGGCGGGGCACCCCAGTCGATTTTCGTGCCGGCCCCGCGCGGAACCACGCTCAGGTCGTGTCGTGCGGCCAACCGGAGCACCCGGGCCGCCGCGTCGGCACCGCCGGGAACCGCCACCCAGCGGGCCGGCCGCCCGGCCACCTCGTCGGCGGGGCCGGCGAACCGGGCGAAGCGCGGGCCACAGATCTCGATCAGTCGGCGGGTGATGTCGAGGGCACCGGACGTGCCGGTGGAACGTGCTGGCACCATGCCGCGATCGTACATGTGTTCGAACGATTCGGTAGGTATTTGCTACCGACGGGAGCCGAGCAGGGCCGGTAACGTGACGCCGTGACCACCGAGACCCCCGCACCCGTGGCGAAGCGGGTACCCACCGAACGCGTCCACCACGACGACATCGTCGTCGACGAGTACGCCTGGCTGGCCGCGAAGGACGATCCGGAGACCATCGCCTACCTCGACGCCGAGAACGCCTGGACCGAGCAGCGCACAGCCCACCTGTCCGGGCTGCGGACCGAGTTGTTCGAGGAGATCCGCCGACGCACCCAGGAATCCGACCTGTCGGTACCGACCCGCAAGGGCGGGTACTGGTACTACACCCGTACGGTCGAGGGCCGGCAGTACGGCGTGCACTGTCGGCGGGCCGTACGCGACGGCGAGACCACGCCCCCGATCAGTGCCGACGGCGCTCCCCTGGACGGCGAGGAGATCCTGCTCGACGGCAACCTGCTCGCCGAAGGGCACGACTTCTTCGCCCTGGGCGCCTTCGACGTCAGCCCCGACGGGCGTTTTCTCGCCTACTCCACGGACTTCTCCGGCGACGAACGGTTCACCCTGCGGATCAAGGATCTCGTCAGCGGCGAACTGCTGCCCGACGAGATCCCGGGCACCTTCTACGGCACGGCCTGGTCGACCGACGCCTCCGTGCTGTTCTACGTGACGGTGGACGAGGCGTGGCGTCCGCACCGGGTCTGGCGGCACGTGATCGGCACCGCCGCCGGCGACGACGTGGTGGTGCACGCCGAGGACGACGAACGCTTCTGGGTCGGGGTCGAGTTGACCCGATCCGAGCGGTTCATCCTGATCGACATCGCCAGCAAGCTCACCAGCGAGGTACGGGTCATCCCCGCCGACAACCCGACCGGCGAACCCGCGGTGATCGCACCACGCCGACAGGGCGTCGAGTACTCGGTGGAGCACCACGGGCACCGGTTCCTGATCCTGCACAACGACGGCGCCGAGGACTTCGCCCTCGCGTACACCTCGGCGGACACGCCGGGCGACTGGGTGCCGATGATCGACCACTCCCCCGGCACCCGACTGGAGGCGGTGGACGCCTTCGCCGACCACCTGGTCGTCACGCTGCGCAGCAACGGCCTGACCGGCCTGCGGGTGCTGCCGCTCGACGGCGGGGACGCCCACGACATCGAGTTCCCGGAGCCGCTGCACACCGTCGGCCTGGACGGCAATCCCGAGTACCGCACCGACCGGCTCCGGCTGCGCTACACCTCGTTGATCACCCCCGACTCGGTGTACGACTACGACCTGGCGACCCAGGAACTGACGCTGCTGCGCCGCCGGCCCGTGCTGCCCGGCCCGGACGGACAGCCGTACCAGCCGGAAGACTACGAGCAGCAGCGCGACTGGGCCCTGGCCGACGACGGCACCCGGGTGCCGATCTCGCTGGTCTACCGCCGGGGTACGCCCCGCGACGGCTCGGCCCCCTGCGTCATCTACGGCTACGGGTCGTACGAGGCCAGCATGGACCCGTGGTTCTCGGTCGGCCGGCTGTCCCTGCTGGACCGTGGGGTGATCTTCGCGGTGGCCCACATCCGGGGCGGCGGTGAACTGGGCCGCCGCTGGTACGACCACGGCAAGATGCTCGCCAAGAAGAACACCTTCACCGACTTCGTCGCCTGCGCCCGCCACCTGGCCAAGACCGGCTGGACGGCCCCCGACCGACTGGTCGCGCGCGGCGGCTCGGCCGGCGGCCTGCTGATGGGCGCGGTCGCCAACCTCGCCCCCGACGCCTTCACCGGCATCGTCGCGCAGGTGCCGTTCGTGGACGCGCTCAACACCATCCTCGACCCGTCCCTGCCGCTGACGGTGACCGAGTGGGAGGAGTGGGGCAACCCCCTCGCGGACCCCGAGGTGTACGCCTACATGAAGTCGTACACCCCGTACGAGAACGTCGCGCCGCTTGACTATCCGGCGATCCTCGCGATGACCAGCCTCAACGACACGCGGGTGTTCTACCACGAGCCGGCCAAGTGGATCGCCCGGCTGCGCGCCGTCGCGCCGCAGGGCGACTACCTGCTCAAGACCGAGATGGAGGCCGGTCACGGCGGCCCCAGTGGACGGTACGACTCCTGGCGCGAGGAAGCCTTCATCAACGCCTGGATCCTGGACCGCTTCGGCCGCGCCTGACCGGCCCCTGTCGTCCCCTCTTCCGCGGCGCCGGCTGCTCACCCGCGTGCCGGCGCCGCACCGCCCCCCTCCCAGGCCTGCTCATCACCCTCCCGGGCCCGCTCCACCACCCACCCAGGGCTGCACCGCCTCCTGTTCCTGCTCAGCGGCTCATGATCACGCTCGATCCCGGATCGAGTTGCCTCGCTCGCGCGCTCAACCACTCGATCTGGGATCGAGCGTGACCTTGGCGGGTCGGCGGAGGTCACCTGCGACCTCTGCCCTGACCTGCCGTGCGGTCCGGCCGGGAGGAGTCGGGAGCCTCCGGTCGCGGGGGCGGGCTTCCCGCTGGCCGCTTCGGGCTGTGCAAGCTGGTGAGGCTAGCGGCGCGGGGATTACCGGGCGGCACCCGCTCTGGCCGCGCCTCTCGCGCCGCCACGTGCTGTCCCGCAGCGGACGGCCGAGCAGGCGTCCCCGGTACGCTCACCGCCGGGCGCTGCTGCTCGACATACCTCCCGATGGGCGAACCCGGCGCACTCACCACCGGCGACCCCGGCGGGCTCACGATCGGATGAGCGTCGGCGTGCATCCCGGCCGGCGACCCTGGCGGGTTCACCACCGGCGTCCCCGGCGGACCCCCCATCGGATGGTCGGCGTCCATACGGGCAGGTGTCCCGGGCGGACTCACCACCGGTGTCCCCGGCGGGCTCACCGCATGGTCGTCGGCGCGCAGCCAGGCTGGCATCCCCAGCACGCTCGCCGCTGGGCGCTGTTGCTCGATGTACCCTCCGGAAGGCCTCCTCGGCGGGCTCACCACCAGACCGTCCTCGGCATACGTCAACGCAGGCGTCCCCGGCGGGCTCACGGCCAGGTTGTCGTCGGCATACGTCAGCGCAGGCATTGTCGGCGCTCTCACCAAGGGTTGGTCGTCGCCGTACGTATGGACGGGTGCTGTTCGTGCGCTCGCGGACGCGCCGCGGGTGGCCTTGTGTCTCTCGTCGGCGCGCGGGCCCTTGTCGTACCGGTCGGCGACCCAGTCGGCCAGCGCGACCATGTTCGCGACTTGTTGCATCTGCTGCGGGTCCTCGTAGAGTTTCTGCAGGTCAGGGTCGCTGGAGATGAGATACGCGACGGCGATGGCCCGTTCCAGGCGCTCCTTCTCGTGCTTGAGCAGGTGCTCCCCTTCCTCGTTGAGGGTCGCTTTCCAGCTTTCGACCTGCGCGTCGGTGATGGGTTTCCGGGGCTCCGGTGCTGACTCACTCGGCGCAGGCGGCGACTCGTCGTCACCGGATGGCTGGGAGCTTTGCGTTTCCTCGCCTGGCTGGTCTGCCTCGGCTTGCTGGGATTCGCGCGTCGACTCGCTGGAACCGGACCCCGGCGCACGGTCACCCGACGCCTGCCGGTCCTGCTCTCCGGCATCCGCTTGCTCCCCAGCACCAGCCTGCTCCCCAGCACCAGCCTGCTCTCCGGCGGCCGGTCGGGGTTTCGGCGCAGACTCGTTGATCTCGAAGTAGCGCAGCAGGCGCAGAAACCGGTGTACGGCTACGCGCAGCCAGCCTAACGGGCCGTCCTTCAGGTGACCGTTGACCAGGCTCGCAGCGACGTCACGGGCGTCCTTGATCTGTGTCTCGCTCAGCCGCGGCGTGTTGTCGGCCGGGCCACGATCTTGCCCGTTGTTCGCGCGGGCGTCTTCCAGCGCGAGCCGGAGATCCCTGTCCAGGGCGCGTTGCGCGGCGCGCAATCCGGGGGACGCTTCTGGGGGCAGCTCCGGCATCCGTATCCACATGCCGTCACCAACGGTCCGACATGCCGAGTGGTTCAGGCCTTCGGACTCCCGGCGGGGCAGACAGGTAGGCGGGTAGGCAGGGCATACCCCGGAAGGTGGGTTCAGTCGGCTGTCGAGTTGCGCGGCGAGCAGCCGGGCCTGGCCGTGGTCGTGCTCAGCCAGCACGTGCAGCCCGAGTACGCCTCCGCGCTGCTGGACAGCGCCGACGGCCGCCGGGTCGGCTACCTGCTCAAGGATCGGGTCGCCGAGGTCACCGACTTCGTCGACAACCTGCGTACCGTCCTCGCGGGCGGCGCCGTGATCGACCCGGACGTGGTCCGCCGGCTGCCGCACCGGCCCCGCGACCCGCTGGCTGCCCTCACCGCACGGGAACGGGAGGTGCTGGTGCTGACCCGGCCACCGCCGAGGCGATGAAGCTGATGGAGATCAGCGAGGGGGTACGAGATCGACGGTCAGGCGAAGGCGACGAGGTCGCGGCCGGCAGGTCGGCCGGCACCACGGATCTGGACGGTGCCGAAGTGGCTGTCGAGCAGGTGCCCGCTACCGCTGAGCGCGATGACCCGCGCCGGCCCGCCCTGGGCGGCGGTGACGGTCATCCGCTGTCCGCGCACCATGGCCGTCTGCCTGATCCTCAACAGGACGGCCAGTGCGGCGCAGTCGAGGAACCGCAGACCCTTCAGATTGAGCGTCAGGTGCGTGACCCATCGGGGTGCCAGCAGGCGTCCGAGGTCATGCTGAAGGTGCGTGATCGTGGACAGGTCGGCCTCACCTGTCACGGTCACGTACCGGGTGCCGGGCCGTACGTCGTAATGCTCGAAGCGCAACAGATCGTCCATGGGAAGACTCGGTCCCTGCCCTGGCGAAGGGCGTTCTGAGGGCCGGAGAGGTTGCCACCGTCAATCCGGGGCCGGGGAGGACAGAGCTGAAGCACGACAGTGCCGACCTCGACGTGGTGTTTAGGACACCAGCCGCAACGCTACCCGCGCCTGGCCGTCGCGGCCAGTTCCAGCCGCTCAGTGCCGACGTAGGGCCACCACGGCGACGTCGTCCTGGATCTCGTCGGGGGCGAGTTCGTCGAGCAGCCGCTGACAGAACCGGTCGAGGTCGGCATCCACCCGCACCGCGCTCGCCGCCAGCGACTTCAGTCCCTCGTCGATGTTGACGTCACGCCGCTCGATGAGACCGTCGGTGTAGAAGACGATCGTCGCCCCGGGGGGCAGCACGAACTCCAGGTCGGCGGGGCGCGGTGCCCGTACCCCGAGCAGTGGTGCGGAGTGGTGCACGTACTCGGTCTTGCCGTCCATGCTGATCAACGGGGGCAGGTGGCCGGCGCTGGCCAGCCGGACCTGCCCGGTGGCCGGGTCGAGCAGCAGTACGCAGATGGTGGCCAGTTCGGTGGGCAGCAGCGTACGCATCAGCTCGTTGACCCGGTGCAGGATTTCTCCCGGCTGGTGGCCCTCCACCGCGTACGCCCGCAGTGCGTGACGCAGCTCGGCCATCACCGTCGCGGCGTGCAGTGAGTGGCCCGCCACGTCGCCGATCGCCAGCAGCAGGTGACCGTCGAGCATCACCAGCTCGTAGAAGTCGCCACCGATCTCGGTACGGGCGCTGGCCGGCTCGTAGCGGACGGCCAGATCGAGCCCGGCGATCTGCGGGATGCGTTGCGGGAGCAGGCTGCGTTGCAGGGTCACCGCGATGCGATGCTCCTCGTCGAAGGAGCGTTGCACCTCGACCGCGGACGCCACCGCCTGCGCCAACTGGCGCAGCACCGGCGTCTGGGCAGTCTGCGTCGCGGTGGGCACCACCACGTAGAGCGGCGCCCGGTCGTCCCGCAGCCGGCCCGCGGCCACCGTCACCGTGTCGTCCGGTGGCCACTGCACCAACGCCCAGTCGGCGGGTTCCTCCACCCGGACGGTGGCGCCGACCGGGGTGTCGCTGTCGTCGACGACCCACGGCACGACGCGGCTCTCGGCACCCGGGCCGGCGCAGACCCCGGCCAGGCATTCCCCGTCGAAGGTTTCGGCGATCACCGCCGCGGGACTCTTGAATATCTCCGCGGTCCCGGCCGCCGCCAGCTCCAGCAGCCGGTCGAAGTTCGGCGCGGCGTGCACCGCGACTGTGGTGTCCGCCAACCCGGCGAGGCGTTCGGCGAGCAGCTCGGCGCGTTGCCGCGCCTGGTAGTAGCGGAGCACCGCGTGGGCGGTGGCGATCAGCTCCTCCGGATCGATCGGCTCCGCCAGGTACGCGTCCGCGCCCCTGGTCAGGCCCTGGGCGCGGTCGGTCGTGTCGATGGCGTGTGCCGACACGTGGATCACCGGCAGCGCGGGATGGGTCGACTTGATCCGCTCACAGACCTCGAAACCACTCAGATCCGGCAGCCGTACGTCGAGCACGACCAGGTCGACGGGGTCCACCTCGACCTGACGCAGGGCCTCGCTGCCGCTCTCGGCCTCGATCACCGTGAACCCGGCCCGCGTCAGCCAGTTCACCAGCAGGTAGCGCTTGGTCCGGCTGTCGTCGACCACCAGAACGGTCGGCGGGATTTCCACGTCACGTACCGTTCGCCGGCAGCGAGACGGTGAAGCTGCTGCCCCGACCCGGCTCACTTGACAGTTCGAGCGTGCCACCGAGCAGAGTGGCCAGCCGTCGGGCGTACGGCAGACCGAGGCCGGTGCCACCGGCCCGGGACGGCCCCGGCACCTGGTAGAACTCCTCGAAGACCCGCTCGTGGAACTCGGCCGGGATGCCGGCGCCGGTGTCGGTCACGACGAGCTTCCAGCTGTCGCCGGACCGCTCGGCGCGCAGCCGTACCTCGCCCCGGGTGGTGAACTTCAGACCGTTGTGCAGCAGGTTGCGCAACACCTGGGCGAGCAGCATCTCGTCGGTGCGAATGGTGGCGGGCGAGGGTGGTTCCTCCACCACCAGCCGCACGTCGGGGACGGTGTGCAGGGCCCGCAGGGTGCCGCGCAGCTGACCGAAGAGGGCACGCAGGTCCACTTCGGCCCAGTCCGGTTCGAGTCGGCCCGACTCCGCCTTGGCCAGGTCCAGCAACTCGTTGACCAGGGAGAGCAGATCCGATGCCGAGGATCGGATCAGGCCCACCTGGCGTTCCTGCTCAAGGGTGAGCGGGTCGGACGCGGCGTCGGTGAGCAACCGGGCCAACCCGATGATCGCGGTCACCGGTGCCCGCAACTCGTGGCTGACGTTGGCCAGGAAGCGGCTCTTCGACTCGCTCGCCGAGCGCAGCTGCACCGACTTCTCGTCCAACTCGGCGTACAGCGCCACCACACCCCGGTTGGTCTCCTCCAACTCGTCGGTGAGCTGATGATAGAGCGCCAGCACGCCTCGGTTGGTCTGCTCCAGCTCCTCGTTGAGCCGCGCCAGTTCGTCGCGTTGGCTGCGTACCTCGTCGAGAGCGGCGATCAGTTGCGAGTTCTGGGTGGCGAGTTCCTCCTCCGCGGTGCCCGGCACGCTCTGCCCGAGCTGGGCACGCAGTTGCTCGACACGCTGTGGCGTCAGCGCCTGCGCGGTGACCGGGATACGTCGCGACATCCTCACGACCGTATCCCCCGCTGCGGCCACCACGCTCAACGTGTCCACCAGGCGTGCCACCGCACCCGACTGCGGCTCGTACCGCCGGTCGGGCAGCGGGCTGACCGGAACGAGGTCGACTCGCAGGTGTTGCCGGCCGTCCGGAGCGGCGGTGATGGCGAACAGCACGTCGGCGCCGCCGACGCCGCGCAGCAGATCCCGGGCCACCTCGCTCAGGGCGGTGGCGATCCGGACCTGGTCCTGACGTTCCAGGCCGACCGCGGCGGCAACCTCCCGGCCCCGCTGGCGTACCACGAAGATGTCCTGCTCCACCCGCAACGCCATCCGCAACAGCGGTTCGTGCCCCATCACCAGGGCCTCGCCACCAGTACGCCGGCGTCGTCGCGGCGGATGCCCGCGTCCCGTAGCAGCGTGGCGGCCACCACCAGCGGCGACCGTCCGGTCAGGCCGGGATAGTCCGCGAGCCGCCAGCGATCGACCACCCCGTCACTGTGCATGATCAGCAGGCTGTCGGCGTCGAACGGGTAGTCGTACTGCCGGATCGTCGGGCGTTGGTGCCCGGCGATACCGGGCAGTGAGACCAGCCCTCGCCGCCGGCCGTCCCCGGTGGCCACCACGCCGCTGATGTTGCCCAGTCCGGCGTACCGCAGCAATCCCGCCGCCGGGTCCGGCTCGGCCACGGCGAGCGCCGCGCCCCGGGTGTGCGACAACGCCCGGTGCAGGTGGCTGACCACCTCGGCGGGGGCGGCCGCCGGGGCGGCCCGGAAGGCGGCGAGCGCGGCATCGGTGGCGGCGGCGGCCAGCGGCCCGTGCCCCAGGCCATCGGTGACCAGCACCTGACGGCGCTCGCCGATGCTCCGCCAGGCGTACCCGTCACCGCTGATCGTCTCTCCGGTCAGCGGCCGGATGACTCCGCCCACCCAGGGTCGTTCGGCTGCTGCGTCGGCGAACACCTGAACGGCGATGACCGTTCCTCGACCCGGCTGCGAGTACGCGTCGAACCAGCTGGCCTGCCGGACGATCGCCCCCAGACCGATGCCGAGCGTGCCGGTGGTCGAGTGGCCGTCGCGGGCGGAGTCGACGAGATCGATCATGCCCGGCCCGGAGTCGATCGCGACCAGTTCCACACCGGCGTCCAACTCGCGGCGCACGGGTCGAAGCAGCAGCACCCCGTCCTCGGCGTGCTTGATCAGGTTGCTGGTCAGCTCCGCCGCGACGATGGCCAGGTCGGCGACCCGGCCGTCGGGTAGCCCCAGCTGCTCGCCCAACCGTTCGGCGGCCCGCCGCAGGGCACTGCCGGGACTGCCGGTCTCCACCCGGAACCAGATGCCCCGGTCGGTGACCGGCTCCGCCGTCAACGGGACCACTTGGTGATGGTGATCCGGGTGCCCTGACCGGGAGCGGTCTGGATGTCGAACTCGTCGACCAGCCGTCGGGCACCGCTGAGGCCGAGGCCGAGGCCACCGCCGGTGGTGTACCCGTCGGTCAGCGCCAGCTCCAGGTCGCCGATGCCGGGCCCGGAGTCGGCGAAGACGATGGTGATGCCGGGGCGGCGGCCATTGTCCACTGCGGTCACCTCGACGGTGCCACCGCCGCCGTAGACCAGGGTGTTGCGGGCGAGTTCGCTTGCCGCGGTGACCACCTTGGTCTGGTCGACCAGGGACAGCTTGACCGCCACCGCCACCGTACGCACCAGTTGGCGCACACGTACCACGTCTTCGTCGCTGCCGACCGTCTGCGCCTGCGGTCGGCTCAGGTCGACTCCGCTGGTCACGGCGACGCCGTCGGCTCAGCGTCCGAGCTGTCGTCGAACTCGTCGTAATCCTGGTCGCGGTCGGCGGCGATGAGTTCCATCCCCCGCTCGACGTTCAGCGCGGTACGGATGCCGTTGAGCGACAACCCCAGCTCGACCAAGGTGATGGCGACCGCGGGACGCATCCCGACCACCACCGTCTCCGCGTCGAGCACCCGGGAGATCGAGGCGATGGTGGACAGCATCCGCCCGACGAAGGAGTCGACGATGTCCAGGGCGGTGATGTCGATGATCACACCGTGGCAGCCGGTGGCGACGATCCGCTCGGCCAGGTCCTCCTGGAGCGCGACGGCCGTCTGGTCGGACATGTCGACCTGGATGGAGACCAGCAGAATGTCGCCGATCTTGAGAATCGGCACCCGCTCCATCAGGCCTCCCGGCGCGGCTGGCGGCGACCGGTCTCGACGCCGGTGAGCCGTAGCACGTGTCGCAGCGCGTCGGCGAGGCTGGCCTTGGTGGCGATGTCACCGAACTCGATGCCGAGCGCGACGATGGTCTGGGCGATCTGCGGCCGGATGCCGGAGATGATGCAGTCGGCACCCATCAGCCGGGCCGCCACCACGGTCTTCAGGATGTGCTGGGCGACCTGGGTGTCCACCGCCGGCACGCCGGTGATGTCGATGATCGCGTACGGCGAGCCGGTGTCGACAAGGGTCTGCAGCAACCGCTCCATGACCACCTGGGCGCGGGCCGAGTCGAGGGTGCCGACCAGCGGCACCGCCACCACGCCCTCCCAGAGCTTGACCACCGGGGTGGACAGCTCCAGCAGCTGCTCGGCCTGGTCGGCGATCAGGCTCTCCCGGGTGCGCACGTAGCTCTCGAAGGTGAACAGGCCCATCTGGTCGACAAGCGTGCCGAAGGCGACGTAGTCGCGCAGCGTTCCGGCGCTCTGGTCGGCCTCCATCACGCTCAGCAGGGCGTCCTTGAGGGCGAACACACCGGTGGCGGTCTCGGCGGCGGAGAAGCCCTGGCGGGCCTGCCCCCGGGACATCTCCGCGAGGACTGCGCGCAACTCGGTCGCCTCCTCGGCGGCCAGGTCGGTGAGCCCCTTGCCGAGCGCGTCGACCAGGGCCCGGTGCAGCTCCTGCACCTGCTGGCGCAGCTCGGCCTGGCTGAGCCGGCCACGCAACTGTCCGGCGACGACCTCGGTCCACCGTTGCGTGACCTGATCGACATGACTGGTCAGCAGACCGGCCAGCCGGCTGCTCTCGTCAGCGCTCAGCGCCATGACATAACCCCCTCGACCTGGACCGGCCGGACTCTATCACCGAGCACCCGAGGTTACTTGCCCCACGGCAAGCGAATGGCGGCAGCCACTCGATCTCATGCCCGTTCTGCGTACCGGGGCTTCGGTGGGATAACGTTCCACCGATAAACAGGAGGTCTGGCGAATGTCCTTGACGGTGCACACGGAACAGCGCGGTGACGTGGTCGTAGTGGCGGTCGCGGGCGAACTGGACATGGCCACCGCGCCCCAGTTGCAGGACCAGATCACCGACCTGCTCGACAAGGGGCGCAGCCGGCTCGTCTTCGACCTGTCGGAGGTTTCGTTCTGCGACTCCACCGGCCTGTCGGTGTTCGTCCGCGCCAAGAACAGCTGCGACGAGGCCGGCGGCGTGGTGCGCCTGGCCGCACCGCAACGCGGGGTGCTGCGCATCCTGGAAGTGAGCGGTCTGGTGGAGGTGCTGCACACCTATCCCACCGTCGACCAGGCGGTGGCGGGCGACCCCACCCCGGCCTCCTCCTGATTCCCACCCCTCAGCGCTCGTCCTCGATGTAGCGAGGGCGGGCGATCACCATGCCCGCACCCGTCTGCACCGCGAGGGCGAGCAGCAGGAAACCGATCGGCGCCGTCCAGCCTCCGGTGCCCTCGTAGAGGATTCCGACCATCAGCGGCCCCAGCGCCGCGATCACATATCCCGCGCTCTGCGCGAAGGCCGACAACGCGACCGTCCCGTCGGCGGTGCGGGCCCGCAGGCCGATGGTGGTCAGGATCAGGGGGAAGGCTCCCTGGCCGAGGGCCAGCAACAGCACCCACAGCACCGCCGCGTCCCGGGGCGCGAGGGCCAGGCCCAGGTAGGCCAGCGTCGAAGCGGCGGTCAGCGCGAACACCAGCATCCGCAGGTTCTTCAGCCGGCCGGCCAGCGTCGGCATCAGCAGCGCGATCGGCACCCCGAGCGCGGTCACCGCGGCGAGCAGCAGGCCGGCGTCCTGCGGACGGAAACCCGCGTCCCGGAAGAGTTGGGCCAGCCAGCCCATGATCGCGTACCCGCTGAGCGACTGCGCGCCGAAGTAGACAGCCATCGCCCAGCCGAGCCGGGTACGACTGGGCCGGATGATCACGCGGGCCACACCGTCGCGGGTCGCCCGCCGCGCATCGGTGCGGCTGCGGCTGCGCAGCGCCGCCGGCAACCACGGGAGTACGGCGACAAGCGCGAGCCCCGCCCAGACGCCCAACCCCGCCCGCCAGGAGCCGAAGGCGTGCGCCACCGGCACCGCAGCCGCCGCAGCCACCGTCGTGCCCGCGACCAACGCCATCGTGTACGCCCCGGTGACCAACCCGGTGCGATGCGGGAAGTACTGCTTGACCAGCATCGGCATCATGATGTTCGCCACCGCGATCCCGGCCAGCGCGAGCGCGCTGGTCAGCAGGAACACCACGGCGGACCCGGTGACCGCCCGCAGCACCTGACCGACGGCGAGTGCCAGCATCCCCAGCACCAGCAGACGGGCCGTGGACAGCCGGCGCACCAGCCACGGCGTGACCGCCCCGAGACCGGCGAACGCGATGGTGGGCAGGGTGGTGACGAAGCCGGCCATCGTGCCGGAGAGCGCCAGGCCGACGCGTACCTCGTCGAGCAGGGCGCCGAGGCTGGTGACGGCGGCCCGCAGGTTGAGCGCCACCAGCAGCATCCCGACCAGCACCAGCAGGCCACCGTGGGCGCGGGACGCGGTCGGTCCGCCGGTCGCGGGTACGACCTGGGTGCCCTGGGCGGTCGACCCGTCGGCGGTGGACGTCGGAACAGCGGGGGTGCCAGCAGGCGACGAGGGCATGACCTCGAACCTACAATCATGGGATGAATTCGGGCGAGAGGTTGTAACCAGTGCCACCGGCAGTTGATTCCGCCCCGGCACCGCAGTTGGCGAAGCTGGGCATCCCCGCCGCACCGCCCCGCGGGCGGCGGATCCAGGAGACGATCACGCAGCTGCGCCAGCGCATCCTGGCCGGCGAGTGGCCGGTGGGCAGCCGGATCCCGACCGAACCACAACTGGTCGAGGCGCTCGGCGTCGGGCGCAACACGGTGCGCGAGGCGGTCCGGGCCCTCGCGCACGCCGGGGTGCTGGAATGCCGGCAGGGCTCCGGGACGTACGTCATCTCCACCGACGAACTCGCGCCGGTGGTGGCCCGTCGGCTGACCGACGACCGGATGGCCGAGGTGATCGAGGTACGCCGCGCTTTCGAGGTGGAGGCGGCACGGTTGGCCGCTCGTCGGCGTACCCCTGCGGACCTGGCCGCCCTCGACGACGCGCTCGCCGCCCGCGAGGCGGCCTGGCGCGGCGGCCGGGTCGCCGAGTTCGTCGAGGCCGACGCGGCGCTGCACACGGCGGTGGTCGCGGCGGCGCACAACGGCATGCTCGCCGAGCTGTACGCCTCCATCGGTGCCGCCATGCGCCGCACCGTCACCCAGGCGATGGGCGGCGCCCTGACTCCGGACCGCCACGTCGACCACGCCCGACTGGTGGCCGCGATCCGGGCCGGTGACCCGGATCTCGCCGCCCGGGAGGCCGCCGCCTTTCTGGAGCCCGACCCCGGGGCATAGGTTGGCCCCTGACGAACACGGGACCTCTCGGGAGTACGGATGCTCAAGGGCTTCAAAGACTTCATCATGCGCGGCAACGTCGTCGACCTCGCGGTCGGTGTCGTCATCGGCGCCGCGTTCACGGGTGTGGTCACCCAGCTCACCAAGTCGTTCCTGGATCCACTGATCCGGGTCTTCGTGGTTTTGGTCACCGGCAGCAACAAGGGGCTGGAAGGCACCGCACCGACGATCCAGGGCATCCCGTTCGACTGGGTCGCCTTCGTCAACGCGCTGATCACGTTCCTGCTCACCGCGGCGGCGCTGTACTTCCTGGTCGTCTTCCCGATGAACAAGCTCGCCGAGCGCCGCAAGCGGGGTGAGGAGCCGCCGCCGGCCGCGCCGAGCGAGGAGGTCAAGCTGCTCACCGAGATCCGCGACGCCTTGGTCGCCGCCGGCCGCACCACGCCGACCCAGCAGCGCAGCGCCCTGGACGACGTCCTCGGTTCGCGGGAGGAACCGCCCAGCGGGCGCTGAACCCGGCACGCTCCGTCAGCCCCTGGCGGGATTCCTGCCAGGGGCCACTCCGAGTCGAACACATGTTCGATAGAGTCCGCGCCATGGAGCAGCGAAAGCACTGGTGGAACGGGAAGTGGGGGCGGCTGGCCCGACGAGACGTCTTCCTCCGCACGGATGCCGACCGGTGGTACGTCGAACAACGAGCCGGCGGCGCCGAGGGAGTCTCCCGCTTCTACGAGTACGACACCCTCGACGCCGCCGAGGAAACCATCCGCGCCCTGCTCCACCCCACCGATCCCTGGCGCGAACTCTCCCCCCGCCCACCCTCCCCCTGGACCACCACCCCCACCCCGCCCAGCGACCGTTGATCAAGAAGTTTGCGTCGTGGATCGGCCGATCGCCGACGCAAACTTCTTGATCAACGCGCTCTACCGGGGTGGGTTTAGGGGGGTGGGGGAGGGGGAAGGGGGTGGGGATGGAGCAGCAGGGGATCGATCAGCGGGGAATTGTCTCGCGGGTGACCACGGGGATGCGGGTGGTGGATGTCGCGGGGCGGGACGTGGGGACCGTCGATCTTGTGCAGCGTGGTGATCCGAACGCGGTGACGGTGCAGACGCCGACCGCCGATCCGGGCGGCAGTCTGGACGAGTTGATCGAGTCCGCCACGCCCGAGGAGCCGGACGTCCCCGCCGACCTGGCCGCCCGGCTGCTGCGTACCGGTTATCTCAAGGTATCCACCGACCTGGTACCGACCGGCGCCGTCTACGTGCTCGCCGACCAGATCGCCAGCGTCACCGACCACGAGGTTCTCCTCGACGCCCTGACCGCCGACCTCCCCGCCGAGGAGTGACCCCCACCCGCCACGTCAGCGCTCATCCAGGCCTGCATCGAAGTCCTCGGTCGAGCCGAGGCGGAGTCCAGGCGACGGTCCGGCAAGGCGGCCAGGCGCTTCGACGAAGGCCCTAGCGGTCGATCGCGTGATCAACGCTTTCCTGGCGCGGGGCGGGAGGCGCGGACGGCGTGGGTGGCGCGGACCGCGTGGGTGGCGCGGACGGCGTGGGTGGCGCGGACGGCGTGGGTGGCGCGGACGGCGTGGGCGCGGACGGCGGGGGAGTGGGCGGGGTGGTGGAGCGACGGCGGAAGATCAGGAGCATCAGGCAGCCGGCGATCAGTCCCCAGAATGCGCCGCCGATGCCGGCCAGGGATACGCCGGCGGCGGTGACCACCAGGGTGACGACGGCCGCCTCCCGGGCGTCGGGGTCGGCCAGTGCCGAGGTCAGTGCGGTGGCCAGCGCACCGAGCAGGGCCAGCCCGGCGACCGCCTCGATCAGCACCGGCGGGGCCCAGCCGACCAGGGTGGTGACCGCGCCGGCTCCCAGCCCGAGCAGGGCCAGCCCGACACCGTTGGTCACCGAGGCGATCCACCGGCGATTCGGGTCGGGGTGGGCGTCCGGCCCGGCGGCGAGGGCTGCGGTGATCGCGGCCAGGTTCACCGCATGTCCGCCGGCCGGCGCGGCGACGAGGCTGGCCAACCCGGTGGCCCGCAGCGCCGAGCCGAGTGGCGGCCGATAGCCGTAGCCGACAAGTACGGCCGTGCCGGGCACGTTCTGCGCGGCCATGGTCACCAGGAACAGCGGCAGCGCCAATCCGATCATGGCTGGCAGGCTCCACTGCGGCACGGTGACCTCGATCACCGGGCGCAGTCCTCCACCACCGCCACCCGACGTGGTGAGTGCGATCGCGCCGGCCGCCACCACCAGCGCCCCCGGCACCGCCCAGGGGCGGGCGAAGCGGTGCAGCACCAGCCAGCACACCAGCACCGGGGCGGCCAGCAGGGGCACCTCGACGAGCGCACGGACCGGCGCGGTGCACAGTGGCAGCAGTACTCCGGCGAGCATCGCCCCGGCGATCGGTTTGGGAATCGCCGCGACGGCCCGGCCCAACACCGGGAAGAGGCCGGCGGCCACGATCAGCAGCCCCGAGACGAGGAACGCGCCGACCGCCGCCGGCCAGCCGCCGGGCATCGGCCCGGTGGCCACCAGCAGCGCCGCGCCCGGCGTGGACCAGGCCACGCTCATCGGCAGCCGGTGGCGCAGGCCCAGCCAGGCGGCGCAGAGGCCGGAAGCCAGACAGAGTACGAGCAGCCCCGAGGCAGCCTGACTCTCGGTGGCCCCGACGGCCCGCAGACCGGCCAGGACCACGGCGAACGAACTGGCGAACCCGACCAGCGCGGCCACCCCGCCCGCCAGCACCGGTTGCATGCGACCTGCCATACCCCACCCCCGATCGTTCCGTTTACGGAACAGCATTGTGTAGCACGATAGCGGGGTGCCGTACTCACCAGCACCAGGCCCCCTGACGGCAAACGTCCCTGGTCACCCCGCCACGGCGGACGACGATCCCGCGGCGATCGGTCGCCGGGTCCGCGCCCTGCGCGAGGCCCGCGGGATCTCACTGTCCGCGCTGGCCCGGCAGGCCGGGGTGGGAAAGGCGACCCTCTCCGGACTGGAGAACGGCACCCGCAACCCCACCCTGGAGACGCTGTACGCGATCACCGCTCAGCTCGGCGTACCGCTGACCGCCGTGCTCTCCGCACCGGCGAGCGGGGCGACCGTGCGCGGGGCGGCGGTCAGCGCCACCCTGTTGGAGGTGTTCGAGGACTCCGACGTCACCTACGAGCTGTACCGCATGCGGGTCACCCCCGGCCCGGGTCAGCTCTCCCCCGCACACCAGGCCGGAGTCACCGAACATGTCACGGTCTTCACCGGCGTGCTCCGCGCCGGCCCGGTGGACGCCCCGCTGACCGCCGCCGCCGGCGGGCACCTCCGCTGGGCATCCGACGTCCCACACGTGTACGCCGCCGTCGGCGACGAGGAAGTGACGGCCAGCCTCCTCCTGCGCTACCCCCGGACGTAGCAGCCACAGTCCGAGTAGCCGCGCACCGTATCGCCGAAACGGCGGGGTACGGAGCGGCGGGATACCGCCGTATCGGCGAAACGGAGTCGATCAGCGCCACAGCCGCCGAACCAGGAACGGCCGGACCAACAGCGGCCGAACCGAGAGCCTCCGGACCAGCAGCGGCGGAAACGGCAGCGGAGGTGGCGGCCAGGGTGAGGAGCGTGTCGCGGTCGGCGTGGGCGGCGAGCAGTTCGGTGAGGGCGTACGGGTTGCCGGCGGTGTGCTGCCAGACCCGGTGCACCAGCCGGGCGTCGGCGGCCGAGTCGGCGTACACCTGGTTCAGTATCTCGGCGACCTCGGCGGGGCGCAGCGGGCCGAGATGCTGGCGCACGACGCCGCGTACTCCGCAGAGGCGGGCCAGGGTGCGACCGGTGAGGGCGGGTGCGACCGCGTGTGCCGCGGGCCTGGTCGCGACCATCAGCAGGGCCGGCAGCCCGTCGGCGGTGGCGAGTTCGCCGACCAGGTTGAGGCTCGCCGGGTCCAACGCGTGCAGGTCCTCGACCACGAGCACCGCCGGGCCGGTGCCGACCAGCGTCCGGACGGTCCGGACGGCCAGCCGGAGCAGGGTGCCGGGGGCGTAGCGCTCACGCGGCGCGGTGGGCTGCTGAGCGAGCCAGGCCAACGCGTCGGCCGGAAGATCGAGTCGGCTGGTGTCGCGTCCGCTCAGTCCACCACGGTGGACCACGCCCGGCCCAGCTCAGCGAGCTCACCGACGCGCCCGACCATGGACACCGGCAACATTCCTCAACCCTACGCAGTAGTGCGTAGAGACGCGGGACCTGTCTTCTTGGCAAGCTTGACCCCATGACGCTGATCCTCCGCTCGGCCATCCTCAACGACATCGGCCTGGTTCGGACCAACAACGAGGACTCCGCGCTCGCCGGCGAGCGCCTCGTGGCGGTGGCCGACGGCATGGGTGGACTTCCTGCCGGTGAGGTGGCCAGCGAGATCGTCATCCGGATCCTGGACGAGCTGATCCCGCCCACCGCCCCGGACGCCGCCGCCGACGCGTTGCGCGCGGTGGTGAGCACGGCCAACCAACGCATCCATGCCGCGATCGTCGCCGACCCGGCCCGCGACGGCATGGGTACGACCCTGACCGCGGCCCTGCTCGCCGGGAACACGCTGGTGTTGGCTCAGGTCGGCGACTCCCGCTGCTACCTGCTCCGCGACGGTCGGCTGACCCAGCTGACCCGCGACGACACGTTCGTGCAGGCGCTTGTCGACCAGGGGGCGCTGACGCGGGACCAGGCCCGGCACCACCCGCAGCGGTCCCTGGTGACCCGAGCGGTGCAGGGCGCGGACGCGCCGCCGACGATGGGAATGTTGACGATCGCTGCGGGCGATCGGCTGCTGCTGTGCAGCGACGGGCTCTCCGACTATGTGACCGACGACGCGATCGCGGCCACTCTGGGGCTGCACGCCGACCGCCACCAGTGCGGCGAGCAACTGGTCAAGCTCGCCCACCAGGCCGGCGCGCCCGACAACGTCACAGTCGTGATCTCCGACGTGGTCGACGACTGAGGCCTACCGCAGCCGCCGGCCGGGTTCCATGGCCCGGCCGGCGGGCTCAACTAGGTAGTTGTGCCATCTAGGTAGCGCCACTAGGGTTCGGCGGGTGGATTCCGACCGTCGCGGGCAGTGGCTGCGGGGAGTGCTCGACCTCTGCGTGCTCGCCCTGCTGCGCGACGGTGAGTCCTACGGTTACGAACTCGCCCAGGCGCTCGACGCTGCGGGCGTCGGGCCGATCCAGGGCGGCACGCTCTACCCGGTGCTGCTCCGGCTGCAACGCACCGGCCTGGTCACCGCGCAGTGGCGGGCGGGCGAGTCGGGCCCGGCGCGCAAGTACTACCAGCTCACCGACGACGGGCTGGCGGCGCTGCGCCACGGCGGCAACGCCTGGCTGGCGTTCGTGGCACCGGTGAACGGCATCGTCACGAAGGGGGTCGACGGGTGAATGCCGACGAGTGGCTGCGGGTCTTCGCGGCCGAGTTGCACCAGCGTCGGGTAGCGGACGACGCCGCCCGGCACGTGGTCGCCGAGGCCGCCACGCACCTGCGCGAGGGCGGCGGCGACCCGTGGCTGGTCTTCGGCCCGCCGCAGGCGTACGCGGCCACGATCGTGGAGAGCATCGGCACCGCACCCCGCCCGCGCCCCGGCCCGGTACGACTCGACGCCCGGGGCATCACCAAGCGGTACGGCCGGCACACCGTGCTGCGGGACGTGGCGCTTACCGTACGGGCCGGTCAGATCGCCGCCGTGGTCGGTGCCAACGGCTGCGGCAAGAGCACCTTCCTGCGGATCTGTGCCGGGCTGGTCTCGCCGGACGCCGGTGCGGTGACCGTCTCCGGCCGGCTCGGCTTCTGCCCCCAGCAGGGCGGCACCGCCGACTTCCTGCTCCCCGACGAGCATTTCGTGCTGGTCGGCGCCGGTCAGGGGGTGGCCCGGGGACCGGCCCGACGCGCCGGCCGGGCGGCGGCCCGACAGCTCGGCTGGGACGCCCAGGGCGACGTGCTCGCCCGGCACCTCTCCGGCGGTACGCGCCAGAAGCTGAACCTGACCATGTCCACCCTCGCCGCCCCGGACGTGCTGCTGCTCGACGAGCCGTACCAGGGCTTCGACCAGGGCAGTTACGTCAACCTCTGGGATCAGTTGATCCGGTTGCGCGACGAGGGACGGGCCATCGTGGTGGTCACCCACCTGCTCAACCAACTCGACCGGGTCGACGTCGTGCTCGATCTGACCACCGGCAACCCGGGAGACCACCGATGAAGCCGATGCTCACCGTGGCCGAGATGACGTTGCGGGAACTGGCCCGGCGTCGGGGCGTACTGCTGCTTCTGCTGTTGATGCCCTTTGTCTTCTGGCTGATCCGGCGGGACTCCTACGTCGGGCAGTCGATCCGTGCGCTGCTGCTGGGCATCAGCTGGGCGGTGAGCACGGCGGCGCTCTTCGCCACCAGCGCCGCCCGCGAGCTGGAGCCCCGGCTGCGGCTGGCCGGCTACCGCCCGCACCACCTCTACGTCGGTCGGATGCTCGGCCTGTGGCTGCTCGGGTTGGCCGTCTCGGTGCCGTTCTTCCTGCTCACCGTCGTCGACGCGAACAACCTGCGGTACGCCGGCATTGCGATGGCGATGCTCTGCTGCGTGGCCGTGGCGGCACCCTTCGGCATGCTGATCGGTGCCCTGCTCCCCCGCGAGCTGGAAGGCACCCTGCTGCTGCTCACCGTCGTGGCCATGCAGATGCTGCTCGACCCGGCCAGTCCCGGATCGAAGCTGACCCCGTTCTGGTCCAGCCGGGAGATCGCCACCTGGGCGGTGGACCACGCCGACGGCGGTTACCTGACCCGGGGTCTGCTGCACGCCGTGCTGGTCACCGCGCTGCTGATCGTGACGGTGGCGGGTGTGTTCGGCGTCCGGCTGCGGCGTCGCCGGCATCTGCATCACGTACCGCTCACCTGAGCGACGTCCGGGGGCAGATTTGTCGCCATTCACCGCCTAACATCACCAAAGTGCGTCTGAGATCCCCCGCCGTGGTCGTACTCGGCGTCACCGTCACCGTCCTGTCCGCCTGTGGGCCGTCCGTGCCCAGCGCCGATCCGCGCAGCGGCCAACCACCGGCGGTCGACGCGGCACCCGACGCATCGAGCGCGGCCGCCGCCGAGCAGGGCGAGCAGGACGTGCCGCAGGCGGCCAGCGCCAGCCCCTCCCGCAGCGCCAGCGCGGTGCCCTCGGTGACACCCACCGGCGGTGGCCGCAAACCGTCAGGCGGTGCGGTGGCCGTGCCGGCGGCGGGACGGGCGGTGGACACCTCGCGGCCGACCCGTACGGTCGGCACCGGCACCCCGGCCAGCTGCACCTCGGCGGCGGTGGTCCGGGCGGTGGCGGCCGGCGGCATCATCACCTTCGACTGCGGCCCCGACCCGGTGACCATCAAGATGACGGCGACGGCCAAGGTGCGCAACGCCAACGGCCCGCAGGTGGTCCTCGACGGCGGCGGCAAGGTCACCCTCAGCGGTCAGGGCCGACGCCGCATCCTCTACATGAACACCTGCGACGCGTTGCAGGGCTGGACCACCTCGCACTGCCAGAACCAGGACCATCCCCGGCTGACCGTGCAGAACCTGACCTTCGCCGACGGCGACGCCACCGGCCAGCGCACCGACGGCGGCGGCGGTGGGGCGATCTTCGTCCGGGGCGGCCGGGTCAAGGTGGTCAACTCGCGCTTCGTCGACAACCGCTGCGACCGGACTGGCCCGGACGTGGGTGGCGCCGCCATCCGAGTCCTCGACCAGCACGACGACCAGCCGGTGTACGTGGTGGACAGCACCTTCGTCGGTGGCTCCTGCGCCAACGGCGGCGCGTTGAGCAGCATCGGTGTCTCCTGGGTGGTGCTCAACAGCACGTTGCGCGACAACGCGGCGGTCGGCGAGGGAGCCAACCCGGCCCGCTCCGGCACCCCGGGCGGCGGCAGCGGCGGCGCGATCTACTGCGACGGCAACGAGTTCTCGGTACGCATCGCCGGCACCACCATCGAGGGCAACGACGCGAAGGAGGGCGGCGGCGCGATCTTCTTCGTCAGCAACAACCGCACCGGCACGCTCCGCATCGAGGACTCGACCCTGCGCCGCAACCCCAGCCACGGCTTCGAGACCTACCCGGGCATCTTCTACCTGGGCTCCGGCAAACCCACATTCACCCGCTCCACCCTGCGCTGACCCCGTCAGTAAGGGTTGCTGTGACCGGCCGGGCGGGCCCGGACGAGCCCCGCCGGGCGACCGGGCAGGGTGGGTGTGGCGGACAGCGGCGGGCTGTCGGTATGGGCACGATCGGCCATGCCGGCGACGAGTTCCTTGAGGGCGTCGACCGCGTTGACCCGGGGCCGCCAGCCCAACTCGGTCTCGGCCCGGTGGCTGGACATCAGGGGTACGTTCAACGCCAGCTCCACCCAGCCGGCGTCGATCGGTTGCAGCCGGGCCCGCCAGGTCAGCGCCGCGGCGGCGCGCAGCACCGGGGCGGCCACCGGCACCGTCCAGCCGTGGAAGTGCCGGGCCACCAGCTCCGGGGTCAGCACCGGGTCCGCGGCGACGTTGAAGGCGCCGCGCACATCACCCAGGATCGCCCGGGCGTACGCGTCAGCCACGTCGTCGGCGTGCACCGCCTGCATCCGCAGCCGCCGGTTGGCCGGCACCAGCGGCAGCCGCCCGTACCGCAGCAGCCGCACCGGCACCAGCGGCCCGAGGAAGTACCTGGCGATCTCGGTGCCCGCCTCCCGCTGAAAGATCAGCCCAGGCCGCAGCCGCACCACCCGCAACCCCGGATGGGTCCGCTCGATCCCGTCGAGCATCTCCTCCACCGCCGCCTTGTCCCGGCTGTACGACGATTCGACCACCCCGGTCGCCGGCCAACGCTCGCTCACCGGCGCGTTCTTCGGCCCCGGCGCGTACGTGCCGACCGACGAGGCGTACACCAGAGCCGGCACCCGAGCCCGCAACACCGCGTCGACCACCGCCCGGCTGCCGTCCACGTTGGTCCGGCGTAACACGTGCTGGTCGTGGCTGGGCTGAATCTGCCAGGCCAGGTGCACCACCGCATCGGCACCGGCGAAGACCCCGGTCAACTCGTCCGCTGCACCCGGCAGACCGATGTCACACGAGTGCCACCGCACCCCGTCGTACGGCTCACCGGCCCCCGCGTGGGGCAGCCGCCGCGCCACCCCGACCACCTGGACGTCGCGCTCGCGCCGCAACCGGCGCAGCAGCGCCGTACCCATGTTCCCGCTCGCCCCCACCACCACGATGCGCATGCCCGGTCCGTACCCGTTAAGTGGCTTTCCAACCACGCGCCGTGCCGGTACCTCCCGGAGACACCTCACCGGGCGAGCAGGGCACCGATCAGGCAGGCGAAGGCGGCGACCGAACTGACCGTCCGGACCAGGTTCCACCGCACCCAGGGCCCCTCGAACCGACGTCGGAACGCCGCCAGATCGGTGGTCCCGTCGACCGACCTGGCGGCGTCCAACTGATCGTTGAGCGGCACGTTCGACCGCATCGTTACAGCGAAGGTGATCGAATGGCAGGTCAGTGCCACAACCAACCGTTGAGGATCTTGCGGTTGATCGATTGCATGGCACCGATCAAGGTCCGATCGTCGGTCGCCCCCAGACCCGGCATCACCGAGCAGGCGTACGCGAAGAACAGCCCCGCCACCAGCCCCGTACTGAACGTCGCCCCGGCCAGTACGACGACGCGGATCGGCATGCTCATCCTCCCCCGTGTCGCAGGGCCAGCCCGATCCTGCCAGCCGGATGCGAATCGCCGATGGCGTCGCCGTCCTGGGATGGCTTCCGTCGGACCTGATCCGGTGGTCGGGTGCGCACCTGGAGGGCCTGAGCATCGCGCGCCGGGCCACGGGGGTCAGGTAGCCTGTGGGCCGCGGGCCGCTAGCTCAATGGCAGAGCTGTGGACTTTTAATCCATAGGTTCAGGGTTCGAGTCCCTGGCGGCCCACCACACAGCGCCCATGAGCTGCGGTAACGCCGAGTAAAGATCATCGGGCACAACCAGGGCACAACTCAGCTCCGATCTTGACCGGTGGGAGCACCCCGCCGCTGGTTGCCTTCCTTACGCAGGAGGTCACCGATTAGGCCACGCGGCCGGTCCTTCTTCGGCAGCCAATGGACGTAGGTTTCCAGCGTGATCCGCAGGTTGGCGTGCCGTAGAGCCTTCTGCACCTCCTGGGGCTCGACGCCGTTGCTCATGAGCGTGGTGGCGAAGAAGTGACGCAGGGAGTGGAAGGTTCCTTCCTTCGGCCAGCCAGCGGCCTCGCGCCAGTCCGCCCACAACTCCGACCAGTAGGTATCGGTCAGCAGCTTTCCCCGCGCGGATGTGAACAAGATCGCCACCCGACGGGTCTGCCGCTCCCCTGTGGTGATGTCGGGAAGCTCGAACTCGACGGGGCCGACCTCGCTCAGGTGGGCAGCCAGTTCCTCAGCGACCACCGCATCTAGGTCCACGGTGCCAGCGGAACCGCTCTTGGGCGTCGAGAGGTAGAAGCCGCCGAAGTGCTCCGGCGAGTGCCGCATCTGCTGGACCACATGCAGGTCCCCATTGTCGAAGTCCGCGCAGCGAGGCCCGGCCTCCATGCCCAGCACCTCACCGAGACGAAGCCCTTCCCCTGCCCCCAGCCATATGGCGGCCCGATACCGGCGCGGCACCACCTCAGCGAGCCTGAGCACCTGCTCATTGGTCGGCACCCACTTCGGTGCCCGAGAAAGACCGCGCAGGATCTGCGCAAGCTTCACCCCGTTGCAGGGGTTGTCGGGAATCACCTTGTCGATAACGGCAGCGTTCATGATGGTCTTGAACAAACCGAAGTACAGGCTGACCGATGATTTCGGCGTGCCATCATCGAGCAGCCGACCAAGCCAGGCCAGCACATCGGTCAGGTTGATGGACCGGATGGATTTCTCACCGAAGACGGGCAGGAGGTGCTTTCGCAGGTTCTGCGGAATGCGCCGCCGCGTCTCCGTGGCCCAGCCCGACTCACGCGATTCCCTCCACCGCTGCGCGTACTCGGCGAAGGTGAGCCGGTCTGTCTCGCGCGTGGCCTTCACCTCCGCCGCGACGCCCGAACGGCATTCCAGGTCAAAGGCGTCGGCGTCAACCTTGCGCTCGAACAGCTTCTCGCGGGGCTCCCCAGCGGCGTCGGTGTAGCGGACCCGCCAGCGTTTGCCCCGGCCGTGCCGCTTCGAGGGAAGTCGTTTCTTGTCCGGCCCGCGCTTGCTCAGGTACCACAGGTCATCGATGGGCATGTCAGGCCGCCTTCTTGTCGAACCAGGCCCGCACGTCGGCGGGGTCGTATCGGAGGTGTCGGCCGACGCGGGACGCGCGGGGGCCGATCCGGCGGTGACGCCACTGGTAGAGGGTGCCGACCGGGATGCCGAGGAACGCCGACACGTCGGTCACGCTCCACAGCCGTTCCGTGGTGGGGGTGGTGTTCACTCGGGTTCCTTCCGTGTCTGCCGTGCGGCGCGGATGCGGTCACCGATCGCGGCGGCGAGTTCGAGTTGCTCGGGGGTGTCGTAGCCGATGCCGAGGATTTGCCAGTCGTTGACGACCAGGACGTTGGTGTCCTCGGGTAGGCCCGCTTCGGTGAGCGCCGCGTGTAGCTGGTGTGCGCGGCGTTCCGCGCGGAGGTTCTTGAAGGTGGTGGAGTAGATCCGGGACTTGGTCAGGAAGTGGCCCCGGAAGCCGAGCATGTGCGCCCAGTGGCGCAGTTTCAGATCGGCGTACTGGTCGAGGCCGCCCAGGTCCCACGCGGTTTGGATCATGGCGCGGTGGTGATCGGACACCCGTAGCCGGTCGATGTGCACCTGTGAACGGATGCGGCGGTCTCCGGTCTCGGTGGCTCCGGTGCCCTTGGTGGCGTACTTGGCGATGTAGCCAGCAAGCCGGGTGTCGACCACCGCCTGGTCCTCATCGCCGTCGCCGCTGGTGATGTCGATGTCAGTGGCGGTGATGTCCTTCACGTCGACCTGATCACCCCACCCGAGGGGCAGGGGCGTGTCGTCGGGTCGGGTGGTGTCGACCCGGACCGAGGAAGCCGCGGTGCGGACCGCGTCGGCCAACACGTCGGGAGTGAGCCAGGCGGGGGGTGTCGAGTCCGGCCCGGTTGGGCCGTCGGCGCGGATGACGGCGTGGAAGTGGACCAGGCCCCGACCCTGGTACTCGGCGACCTTGGCGTAGGAGATGCGCAGGTGTGCGCCGGACTCGCGGACGGTGAGGCCACCAGCGGCGGCCACGGCCCGGCGTAGGGCGATGGTGAACCGGTGCCAGAGCTGGCCGGAGTGTGCCTGCCACAGCACCGCCCCGGTGTAGTCGTAGGAGTCCGGGTTGATCGGGCTGCCCAGCAGGCGATGCCCTTCCGGGTGCCACCGTCGGCAGGAGCAGGGCCGCTTACCGGGCCGGTTGTGGACCGCGCCGAAGGACGGGGCGGTGAGGGTGACGAACAGGCGGGTTGACCGGGCCACCGTGTCGGGGACGCCTTTGCCGCCGGACATGCCCGCGTGGATCAGGTGCCAGGCGTCGGCGGCGTACCGGTCGGCGCAGGTCGGGCAGACGGCAGCGCGGCGGGTGCCGCAGGAGGCCCACACCCGACCCTGCCGGGAGGCGATCAGGTCACCGGTACCGATGTGCCGGACTTCCCACTTGCCGACGAGCCGGACCGGCTGAAGGCAGCCTTTGACGCTTTCGACGCCGGTCCGCCATTCCTTGTATGCCGGGGACCGCATCCACCGGGTCAGCGCAGCCTCAGCGTCACGGCCCACGGGTGCGGGTCGAGGTAGACGAGGAGGTGAGGACATGGAATCCCTCCGGAGACAGGCCCGCCGTGCCCCAGATCGGAGGAGCACGGCGGGCCAGGACGGGTTCGGGAAGGTCAGTGCGCGTAGCCGTTGACGGTGACCGGGGTGAGCCGGTCGACCACCCGCGCCGCGATCGCCAGCGGTAGACGCGTGGCGCGTTGAATGTCGGCAGCGGTCACCGCAGTGCCGGAGTCCGCGACGAGTTGCCGGATCTGCTGCTGCATGGCGACCGGAATGCCCAGCCCATCCAGCTCCACAGCCGCAGCCGAGACCGGAGCCGCTGGGACGGTCACGCGCTCGACCGGAACCGGCGGGGTGACCGGTGACGCGACCACGTCTGCGGGAACAGCCGGCGCTTTCACCGGGGCAACCGGAACCGGAGTCTCGGCCGGGGCGGCCGGGACCGGGTCGACGGGGGCGGTCACGCTGGCGTCAGGCTTGTCGAGCGTGATCGCGCGGCGTGCCTGGGTGCAGCGCGCCTGGACGATGGGCATGACTTCGGCCAGGAAGAACACCAGGACCGGCACCATGATGTGTGCCGCGAGCATGCCCGCGCTGATTCCGCCTTCCCGAGGCCACAGCGCCGGTACCACGTTCATGACGAGGGTGGAGCCGAGCAGGAAGCGTTTGAGCCAGTCCACCGCGCGGGAGTCGATGTCGATCCCACGGGCGATCATCGCGGCTTCCCATCGCAGGATCGTGATGAGGATGCCGACCAGGCACGGTTCGACGCCCCAGCAGCCCCACCAGACCGGATCCGCCGGGGTGAGGTGTCCGGCGAGGAAGTCCTGAACACCGGTCGTGGTGAACACCGACCCGACCGCCAGGAACAGCCACAGCGAGCGGGTCACCGACACCCGCAGCCGTTCGATGTCCACGATGTCGAGTGCGGCATCCTGCTCCAGGTCGTGAAGCTGCCGCGCCACGTCCAGGCGTTTGCTCAGCTTGCGGACCGGCCGAGGCAGCCGATCCGGTTTGCCGTCGCGCCGCATGTCGCTCACCGCTTCCCCGCCGCCGCCAGCTCCGACACCGGCCACCCAGCAACCCGCACCAGGTCCGCGATATCAGAGTCGTCGCAGTACGCCGCCCGGACCCGCACCGGGGTACGGGAACGCTGCTTGACCACGAAGCCGATCCCGGCCGACTCCGGCACGTTCGGGATCTCGTCAGCCAGCGCACCCCGACGCCGCATGTCCTCACCAAGGACCATGTCGACGTGCCCGGCCGAGGTGGTCCGCAGGCACACCCGCAGGGAGAACAGGTCACGCTGCGGGATCACGTCCTTGGTGGGTTCCTGGAGAGCGCCGATCACGCTGCCGCCCAGCGCCCGAGCCTGCGACAGGATCAGCGGCAACGCCGCCTGAGCGCCCTTGGTCAGGGATCGATCCCCGTAGCCGGTCACCGCGCCCAGCTCATCGATGACCAGGACGTCAAGCGGAGTCTCGCGGGACATGGCGAAGGTCCGCCGTCCCTGCTCCGCCAAGACCTGCTTCCGGTCGCGCATCGTGGCCCAGAAACCCTGGATGACCTCCACGATGTCGCCGTCCGCTTCGGCGTACCGGTGCGACACCGGCTTTAGGGCGTTGAGTTCGGTGCCCTTGGGGTTGACCACGTGCAGGCGCACCAGGCCGTCACGGATCAGCGGCGCGCACGCCCGCAACGCCATCCACGTCACCGAGTTCTTCCCCGAACCGGTGGCCCCACCGATCAGCCAGTGTTGCCCGATCAGCGGCGCGTACCAGTCGGTGCCGTGCTCGGTCTCACCCAGGTACACCCGCGACAGGTCCACCGCGTCGGAATCCCCGAGGAGGTCCGGCGGGATGATCGGCTCAGTGAACGGCTCCGACCGTTGCACGACCAATGCGATCACCTGCGGGCGGACCCGCTCGACACCGACCCGCTCAGCCCGCAACGCCACGGCCAGGGCGTCGGCGGCTTCCTCCCACATCTTCGGCGTCTGCCCGAGCAACAGCCGCACGTACACCGTCTCCGTCGACGGGGAGTGCGACCGGACCCGGATGATCCGGGGCACGTTGATGACGCCGGTGGAGCGGTGCACCGTCACCAGGTTGCACGCCTCCATCACCCGGCTCCACCACGGGCCAAGGTAGGCCCGCGACAGCCACCGGCGACGCACCGCCCGCAACCGGGGAGCCGCCCACCGCGACCACGAATCCGGGTGACCCCGGTACCAGCCCACACCCGCTGCCACCGCACCCGCGACCACACCACCAGTGGCCACCGGCCCGAACTCCACCATGCTCGCAGCCGCAGCGGCCGGAGTCGCCACGAACCCCGGGTGCCGAGCAGCCCAACCCGCCACACGCCATTCCCAACCCTGAACACGCTTCCCCATCTCCCGCACCTTCTTCCATCAGTTCGTATGCGATCTCTTGTGTCTGTTTCCGAAAACGAGAAAGGCCCGGATCGGAATACCAACCCGGGCCTTCCCGTCGACCAACTAGCAGTTAGCGGGCCGCCGCGAACATCTTCTTAGCGAGCGTCGTTGCCCGCTTCGCCTTATCCGTCTCCTCCATCCACGGCGTCGCCTCTTCGAGGAGGATCAGCAGCACCGCCACCGCCCGACGAAGTTCGTCGTACTGCTTCATGTAGCGGTACCGCTCCGGCATTCCCTTCATCGACTTCCGAAGTAGCCGCATTGCCTGGTCGATACCGTCATAGGTGTCACTGATCCGGTACGACATCAACTCACCTTCCACGGCCTGGCGATCAAATCCGCCTCGTACGTCTTGACCCGCAGATGGAACGCACGAAGCGTTTCCACGGCCTGCTTGTGCGCGTCCTCCAGATCCTCGACCCGGGCCGCGAACTGGTACAGCCTCCCCGGCGGCGGCTCACACGCCTTGATCAGGCTGCTCACACCATCCAGCAGCATCGCCAGACCTTGAACGTTGCCCACCAGCGCCTCATACCTGGCCCTGCCGGTCAACGACTTCACGACCTCCGGCACCAAATCCATCCCTGCCCCTCTCCGTCGGAAGCCCACACGATCGGTGGACACCACCCACCCCCGGAAACACACCCAAGGGGCGGATAGAACCCACCGGCCAGGCGGGTCACTCCCGACCGGTAAGACGCCACACACGACGCCACCGACGCGTCTCACGACGAATCAACCCGACATTGACGCCAACCGACAACATCAGCAACCCGACAAGAATCAACTCGAAATCTGACACAGCAACCCCCCTTCGCAACTCGAATAGTGTCATCAAAACCTGTTTCAGGCAAAGTGGTATCCACTGTGGAATTCTCAATGAACAAAACGCTCGGAAATGAGGACAGCAAGGACCGCATTCCCGAACGAACGTGCCCCGACCCGACTCGAACGGGTCACCCACCAGAAAGGGGGCGGGGCGAAAAGCCTTGAAGGTCAGAGCGGCTTGACGCCCTGCGCCTTCCACGTCAAGCCGGACCGGCCGTCCCGCTCCCAGTGCGACACCGTGGCCCCGATCAGCTCCACCAGGTCGCCTTCCTCGATCCCCTCAGGACTGGTCGACAGGGTGATCCGCAGTTCCTCACCCTTGCCCCGGTAGCCGTCCTCCGTCGCCACCGGCTTAGCGAACACACCCACCACGTACAGCGGGTCATCCGTCCCGTAAGCCGTGATCACCTTTCCGTCCTGATCCGCCTTGATCGACGGCTCCTCCACTACCCGCAGCTTGAAGCCAGCCAGGTTCACCGGGATGTTCCGCATCTTTGGCCCCTCACTCTTCGGCGACGTGTCGCCCCTGCGTCTGTCCGGCACTCAGGCCGAGTGACCCTCGCCGTCCGATGTAACAGACCGGATCAGCTTGGATCAGAGGCTAACAGTTTGATTCAGGGTGAGTCAACAGATACAATCAGTTTCACGTTGGTAGGCTCTTGACCTGCGTAAATGTGACCTCCGGAGGCTGGCTCGACGACCTTCGGAGCCGGCAGATCCGTACCGAGACAGGGGGTCCGATGACCGACCAGCCACGCCCGCCGGAGGAGTTGCAGCGAGGGACGGCGGCACTCGTCATTGCTCAGGCCATCCGGAACGACATCCAGGCCGGTCGCTTGGCGCACGGTCGGCAGCTGCCCGGCACTAGGAGTCTTGCCCAGACCTGGAACACCAGTGTTGCGACGATCAATCGGGCGATGGCACTGCTGGCCGAGGAAGGACTTGTGGTCAACCGAGCGCGTTCTAGCCGGATCGTCCACAACCCTGCCGGGGCGGCAGACAGGCAGGGACCCCGCGTGATCCTCATTGGAGGCTATGCGGGCTCAGGCAAGACAGAGCTTGGCCGCATCATCGCTCGCCAGACAGGCTGGGCAATCCTTGACAAGGACACAACAACCCGTGCGGTTGTCGAAGCGGCGCTAGAGCACCTAGGTCACTCCCCGCATGACCGGGAATCGGAAACCTACCTGGCGGTTATCAGGCCTGCTGAGTACGAAGCGCTAATGGCCGCGTTAGACGAGAACTTGCAGTGTGGGTCTTCTGTCGTCGTGACCGCACCCTTCATCAAAGAGCTAAGCGACGAAGCATGGTGTGACCGACTATCAGCAACGGTGGCAGCATACAACGGAATTCTTCGAGTCGTTTGGGTGCACTGCGACCCCATCACTATGCTTACTTATATCCGTCGGCGAGGTGCCGCCCGAGATGACTACAAACTTGCCAACTGGAACGAGTATATAGGGAGACTTGACGCCGCTTTCACGCCAAAGATTGCACATATCAGGGTGGACAACTCCGCTGGCGCCAGGCCCCTACAAGAACAGGCTAAAGACTTGCTCAGCGAGATGGCCGAGCAATGAAACAAGGGCTGATCCTTTACGGTGCACCTGCTAGCGGCAAGGACACGGTCACCGCTGCTCTCGTTGCCAGGTATCCCCAGTTTGAGCACTTCAAGCGATTGAAGTGCGGCCCCGGAAGAACGCGGGGCTATCGGATGATTACTTCGGATCAAGCAGATTATCTGCGACGGGTGTCCGGGGAAATCTTGTGGGAAAATACGCGATACGGCGCTACGTACTTCGTTGACCGATCCGGGCTTGAGTACCTATGGGACTCGGGGCGCATACCAGTCGTGCACCTTGGCCAGATCGAAGCGATTGGAGCTATAGCTAATGGGATCGAGGCAGACTGGAATGTAGTCGAGCTATACGCCCACCCGGCCGTACTCAGCCAGCGTATTCAGTCGCGGGGCACCGGGGACGAAGACCAACGTTTTGCGGCTATCGCTCAAACTCCTCGCCTACCGATCGCGGACATGCGGATCGATACCGGGGCGATGTCCATTAGCGAAGCAGCTGATGCCGTCAACCGGTGCTGCCGGATGGCGTAAGCATTGACCCCGTCTTCAGCCTTCCTGGAGCGTATGTCTGGTCTCGCGTGACGCTTGGCGCACCGACCTAACCTGATGCTTGTCAAGTCAGATCAAGCGTAGGGCTGACCTAACCCGATCGCCCATTTATGGCCAGGCAGCGTAAGCGAGCGAGCTTAGGAGAGGTGCCAGGGCGTCTCAACCCATGTGACGGGTATGCGACTCAATGGCAGCAAGTTTTTAATGATGTGCTCCAATCGTGCGGTGGACTGGTCGAAGATCGTTCTTGCCCTTATTCTGCCCGTCCTCGTCTGGCTGCTAACATTTGGTATCTTTGCAGTCCAAATGGCTTTTCTGGTGGTATTTGAAACGCGGATTGCATCCGGAATCATAGATAAGAAGTACTTCGATTACGTTCTAGCCGCAGTTATCGCCGGACTTGCTAGCCACTATGATCAGCATTTTGCGGCACCTCTTCTCTCAAGCCTGTATCCACAGTTTCCGGAGGAGGAGGTGCGGGGTGTTGTACTTTTCTTCATAGGCGGCTTTAGCGCCCTGCATGCCGGAGTGGCATTCCATTACTCATTACTTCATGTGACGAGGTTTAGTGGGCGCAGCATGCTGGTTTTCCAGCAACAGGTTTACGAAAAGGATCCGAGAACCGTAAGGCTCCTCTGGATTCGCATCTTAAATCTTATCGGCCTGACTTCTGTGGCCCTAATCGCTCTTGCCCATGTCTACATTTATACCGCAGTGCGCGGCTTAAACAACCTCGACAGCCCGCTAGTAGTCGCGTACACTGCGGGTCTTGTTGCTGCTGGATTCGCCACTATCCAAATGCGCAAACTCATACTCCACTTTCCCTCAACTCTGGTATTGGTGGCAAAGCTCAACCAAATTATGGCCCAGAATGCGAAGCCGCGAGAGCAGCAGCGATCGCTTTCTCCGAGAAAATCGGATCAGATTGGCTGGGCCCGCCGAGAGCTGCTTCACGTTTCACGAATGCTAGAACGACTCGCTCGGCAAGAAGACGCCGTCTCCGGCCCTGATGTGCAGCATCCTATCGCAGCCATCTATCGGGCCGTAGCGGACGAGATCCGCCTCTACTGTCGTTCGCCGAAGTCACTTGATGGCCCGTTGCCCGGTTCGTTGGTCACAACACTCAGAGCAACGCAGGGTTTCATAATCACAGGGGACGCCACATGGCGTAGGCATATCGTGAGACGGCTAAGCGTGTTTGACGAACACGGGAAACCACGTCCCTTGAGCACTACATCCGCCGAAAGAAGCACCATTCGCTTCGTGCGCGTTAGTGGACGCCTGATAGACCTCAGCCTTGCTTGGATTCAACAGAGGTGGCTTGCTATAGCAGTCGTGATTGCAGCTGTCGCTGTAATCCTAGGCGGTCTAGACATTGAGACGCTCATCGGACTTGCCGCATAGGGACTGTCGACCGCCGGTCAGGCTTCTGCCGCGCCAGTGCGGGTCGCGCAACATACGGTGGCCGGAGCGTAGTGTGTTCAGACTTTCTTTACTTGGTCAAGGGCGGGCCTGGCGGCCCGCCGCCGGGGCGCGCGTGCGGCCTGGCGGCCGGTCACGCCCCGGCGCGCCTGGCGGACAAAGGAACTCGGCTCAGCCGGACCGCCGGCGGATGCCGGGACCTGCGGTGTACCGCTCACTATCGGCCAGCGGGTCCGCCGGGCGTAAGGCTGGCCGGGCAGGCGCCGGGAGTCGGTTGCCAGGTCAAAGCGCCTCCGGCGGGGGCCTCGGGCTCCGGGATGGGCGGGGGTTCGTGGGCGGGTTGCGGTCCGAGGGTGGCTGAGGTGGTTGCCATCCCGTCACCGCCGTCCCAGGCAGAGCCGAGCAGACCTGCCCCAGGGTGACAAGGTCGTTCGTCCGGTAGGGCGCTCCACCTTGTCACCCTGGGGCAGGTCCGCTCCACGGGGTGTGGGACGACGGTGACGGGATGGCAACCCGGTCGGGCGCGGTGCGTCGCAAACGCTGAGGCGCGGCGGTGTCCGCCTGGGCGGGGGTCCGCAGCGCGCGTGCCAACTAGTCGATCTATCGTGCGGAAATGACCTTGGGGGAGGACACGAAGATCCGCCGTCGGTCGCGCCGATGGGTGCTGCTGCTCGCCGCCGCTCTGATGCTGTGCACCGCAGGCCCGGTGGGCGTCGCAGCCGCCGGGGTGGGGTGGCTGGTGGTGAAGACGCATCAGGCGGATCAGGGGCAGCCGACACCGGCCGCCGCTGCCAACGTCTTCATGCTCGCTGTGTCGTCTGGTGAGGAGCTGGGGCTACGGGCGGTGTTGGCACCGGAGCGCCGTGACCAGCTGGTCGAGGAGTGGCGAAGCATCCGGGACGACATCAGCCGGACGTACCCGAACGTCTCGAAGGTAAGCACGAGAGCGCTTGTCGTTGAGGACCAGGCCGACGATCGCGCCCAGGTCGTGACCGAGGTCTACCCGGTGTGGTGGTCAGTCGACGCCGGGGGACTCATGATGCACGGCAGTCCGCACCCGTGGCGGTTCGAGACCCGCCGTGATGACGGTGGGTGGCGTGTGTGGTCGGTCGATCCACACCCATGGTGCGGGGGTCACGTCCGTGTCAGCGCCTGCCAGCAGCAGTAGGGGTATCCAAGCGACACCGCTTGCCGCTGGTCGTCGGAAGGCGTCGAGCTGGGCGAAGACCGACCAGCCGCACGAATATCTCTCGCTTGTCTACCGCGATGCCCCGGCTGTCCAGCACGTATCCGGTTAGCCAGGCCCAACCCTGGTAGGTGGGCTTTGGGCACACCGAGATCACTCGAAACAGGAAGCGCTGACCCGTGAACTGCACCGATGCGTCACGAGTGATCCACAACTCCTGACCAGGGGTCGGAGGCTGAACGTCCGTCATGGTGCCGGTCTCCTCCCGTTGAGCCCTGCCCGGCTGAGGTCGGGGAAACCCAGCCGGGCAGGGGGGGGTACCGCCGCACCGGGGCGAGTTCGGGTCCTCTACGACCAGCACAGCGGGATGGCCGCACCGTACCAAGACTGGTCTACAGACGTCTAGGTACGTAGAAGGACGAGGCCGCTCGTGTCGAGACTTCTAGCGTCAGCTCCATGGAGCCTGACCCGGACGCCGACATCGACCACGGCGCACCGCTGCCGCCCTATCGCCAACTGGCGGGCATCCTGGCGGCCCGGATTCGTCGCGGCGACTGGCAGCCCAACCGGGCCATCCCGTCCGAGTCTCAGCTTGTCCAGGAGTACGGCCTCGCTCGCGCGACCGTGCGACGTGCGATCGCGGCACTGGTGGATCAGGGCGTGCTGTTCGTGGTGCCGCAACGCGGAACGTTCGTCAAGCCGCAGGGGTGAATCGCCGTCGATGCCCGAGCATGATCATCGGGCACAGATCCGGCACAACTGAGCCCGAAAACGGGTGTAAAACGCCGTGAGCTGCTGAAGAGTCCCGCCCAGGTCAGGCAGTCGATCCGCCCGATTCGCCATGATCCATGGAGCGCGAGAAGGGTTCAGGGTTCGAGTCCCTGGCGGCCCACGTACTTCTGACCTGCGGTTCTTGGTACGTGCCGCAGTCGTCATGCGAACCGGTTGGTCGAGGTTCGAGTCTTTCTGGCCAGCAAGTGAGACTGCATGCATAATGAATGCATGGTTGCGCTCCAGATTCGAGACGTGCCGGAAGAGGTGCGAGACGCCCTGGCGGCCCAGGCCAAGGCGCGTGGGCAGTCACTCCAGGCGTACCTGCTGGAGTTGGTGGAGACCCAGGCTCGACGGCTGCGCAACACGGCGGCCCTTGATCGCTTCGCCGGTCGATCGGACGGTGCTCGCTCCCTGCCGGGGGAGAGTGCCGCCGAGTTGGATGACCAGCGGGAGCAGCGCGGACCGTGGGGAAGCGCCGCGTGATCGTGGTGGATGCGTCGGTTCTGGCCGATGCCCTGGTCGACGACGGGCCGGTCGGCGACGCGGCACGGGCGGAACTGACCGGAGATCCGCACTGGGCCGCGCCGAGCCATCTTCTGATCGAGGTCATGTCGGTGATCAGAGGCAAGGTCCTCGGTGGGAAGCTCGGCCTTGCTCGGGCACAGGAGGCGATCGACACCCTGCCTTCGTTGGTCATCGACGAGGTTGGTGTCGCGACACTGCTTGATCGGATGTGGCAGTTGCGGGGCAATGTTACGGCGTACGACGCGGCGTATGTCGCGGCGGCCGAGTTGCTGGCCTGTCCACTCGTGACCGGTGATGGTCGGCTCGCCAAGGCCAACGGCGTCCGCTGCGAGATCCGGCTGCTCGCGGCGTCTTGACGGTAGCCGCCCGAGGATTATCGGCCTGAGGTCCTTGGGGCAGCGGCCAACCTGAGTGGTAGCGGGTCACCGGCGATCGTGGCGGTGTGGTTCGCATGGTGGTACCTCCGGCCCACCGCAACGGATACCCAAACGGAGGGTCCAGCGCGGCGAATCCCCAGGCCACGACCGATATCTCGGGTGCTCATCGCGGCTCGACCCCGCAACGCCGGGCAGTTCGCCGCCTCCATAGCAGGGCGAAGAACGTGGCCAGAATTCTGACCAGTCGTTAGAATGGCCGCTATGGAGACCATTCCGATCACGGAAGCTAAGGCCCGGATCGCCGAGCTTGCCGACCGGGTCGCTCGGGAGCACGACCGCTTCACGATCACCCGCAACGGCCGCGCCGACGTGATGCTGATCTCGGTCGCCGAGTACGAGTCGATGCGGGAGACGCTCGACCTGCTCTCCGACGACGAGGCCCTCGCGGATCTGCGCCAGTCGCGGGAGGATTTCGCGGCCGGCGACACGTTCTCGATGGACGAGGTTCGCGCCGAGCTGGAACGGCGTCGCGGTAGGGCGGCCTGATGCCGTCGCAAGGCGGGCGGCGGGACGACACCGTCGAGGCGACCAGCCCGTACACGGTGATGTTCTCCCGGCAGGCCCGCCGCAACCTGCACGAGGACCTGCCGCTGGAGGTCGCGGTCGCGGCGACGGAGACCATCCAGCACGCGATAGCGGTCAACCCCTATCGGGCGGGCAAACCACTCGACGAGCCCTTCGATGGCTTTAACTTCGCCCGCCGCGGCACGTATCGGATCATCTACCGGGTCAACGAGGCCAAGCGTGTCGTGGAGATCCACTCGATCCGCCACCGGCGCGACGCCTACCGCTTCTAGGCCACGGGCTGGAATCGCGCTTCATTGGGCTGGCCCGCCCATTCGAAGCGGCAGCGGCTACCGGCGATGGTCACCGACTGGATCGCATGGTGATGCCTCCAGCCCACTCTTGCGCTGCCGAACCGCGATCCCGGCCCACGCAGCAGCGACCAGAAGTGGACCGCAGGTACCCTGGCCGCCGAACTCGACAGGATTACCAACGACGCCGAGGAAGTGATGGTGGCCGGTCGGGCCACGAACCGGTAGTCATCGTCCCGCTCGCCGGGTACGAGGCAATGAACGACATCGAGATCGTCGCCTGCCGATACCACTACGGCGACCGATAACAGACCGGTTGGAACCAGCAGCCGACACGTTGGTCCCACAATCCCCGACGGGGTTGTCCCTGGCTGCCATCTTGTTGGTCTTTCATGCGAACCAGTTGATGGCGGCCCGTCGTGACGCTTGACTCGACTTCTCGACGGGACTGTGGCTGGCTACGGCGGCGCGGTGCTGGACGGGCCGGAATGTTGTCCTGCGGCCAGTTGCATGACGACGGCACGCAGACCACGGCAGGGCTGCGTCGTCGGCGGAAGGAGTGGTCCGGTACCTCATTCGTAGTGGTAGCGGCACTGCGCGATCTGCACCGTGTCGTCCATGATCCGGTATACGAGGCGGTGTTCCTGGTCGATTCGCCTCGACCAGAACCCCGCCCAGTTTCCGCGGAGCTGCTCTGGTTTGCCGATGCCTTGGTGGCCGTTGCGTCGGATGTCCTCGATCAAGGCGTTCACTCGTCTGAGCATCTGGCGATCTCGTTGCCAGGTCAGATAGTCTTCCCAGCCTCGGCCGGCGAACTGGACCTTCACGCTGCCGACGCCTCGCCTGAACTGGCGTCGGGGTCGATCAGGTCGTGCATCTCCCCACCCCCGTTGCGCAGCTCCTCGACAGCTTCATTCAGACGGCGCGCGTTGGCGGGGCTGGCCATCAGGTAGGCCGTCTCCTTCAACGACTCATACTCACGCAACGAGATGATGACCGCGGCCTCCCTGCCTGAGCGGGTGACCACCACTTCTTCGGCGTCCTCCACGACATGGTCGAGCATCTTGGCCAGGTTCTGCCGAACTTCCGAGTAGGGAACGATGCGCATGCTGCCGCCTCCCAAACGTTACGTACAATAAATTGTACAACCTCGCCGGGCTGCTTGTCAGATGGTTCAACGCGGCCCAGCACCCACGCCGATGAGCTGCGTTGACTCCGAGCGAAATTCATTGGGCACAACCAGGGCACGACTCAACTCCGGCCTTGGTCGATGGGAGCTTCCCGCCGCTGCCTGCCGCAGGGATATCGCCGACCAACCCGCGTGGGCGGTCCTTCCTCGGCAGCCAATGGGGCTGAACGGCGGCTGGCTCCCAGAGCGGTCGGTCGGCTCCAGCCACGCGGTTCCGCTGAGTCAGCGGCGTACGGTGACCTTTGCGCTGGTGGCCTTGCCGTTCGTGTGGCCAGCCTTGCGGGCAATCACCGTGACGGTGAGCTTCTTGCCGCGCATCTTCGAGGTCAGCTTCAGCGTCTTGCCGGTCGCTCCCTTGATCAGCTTTCCGTTGAGCCGCCACTCGTACTTGTAGGAGTCCGCCTTCGGCGACCAGGTGCCGACCAGGGCCTTGACCTTTCGGCCGACCTTGGGCGTACCGCTGATCTTGGGCTTTTTCGTCGCCTTGGGGGCCTTGCCCTTGGCGACCGCGGCGGTGGCCTTCGAGGTGGCCTTGCCGTTAGGGTGACCGGTCCGGATGGCGGTCACGGTGACCGTGAGCTTCTTGCCGAGCAGCGCGGCCGTGATCTTGAGTGATGCGCTGGTGGCGCCCTTGATCGCGGTGCCGTTCGCCGCCCACTGGTACTTGTACGACGTGGCGCTGGGCGTCCAGGTCCCGGTGCTGGCCTTCACGGTGCTGCCGACGGCGACCGTGCCGGTGATCGCCGGCAGCTTCGTGGCTTTCGGGGCGGGCGGTGCGACGATCTGGAACCTGCCGGCCCACGTCACCGAGCTACCGAGTTCGTCGTGCGGGGTCAGCCGTACCGTCGCCGGACCGGTCGCCACGCCGGTCAGGTCGGCGTGGACCAGCATCATCGCGCCGCCGCCGGTCAGGTGGTGGACCTGCGCGGGTACCGGCTTGCCGTCGGAGGGGATGACCTCGATGAGGTCCTGCTTGTGCATGCCGTAGCCGGTCAGCTCCAGCAGGTGCACCTCGCCGGTGGTCACCGAACCCGGGGTGACGTGGTCGAGGGCGATCAGGCGGCGTTTGAGCTGGAAGCGGTGTTCGGTGACGTCGGAGGTGCTGCCGGTGGCCGTCACACTCCAGAGGAGCACCTCGTGGGCGCCGTCCGTCGGCGGCGTCCAGGACACGGTCGCCGTTCCGTCCGGGCCGGCGGGAACGGCGATCGACGGTGCGCCGTTGATCCGGTACCGGAACTCCGTCGTGCCGGGCATGCCGGCGGTGAAGGTGAAGGTGCCGGGCCATACCCGGCCGACACCGTTCGACGGGAAGTCGGTCGAGGTGACCACCGGACGGTTGGAGACCGACCAGAGGATGATGGCGCTGTTCGTCTGCACCCCGGCGGTGTCGCGGGCGAAGATGTTGATGTAGTGGGTGCCCCTGACGGTGGGCAGGAGTCGGAAGGTGGCGCTGCCGTCGGCCGCCGGCGTCAGGATCTGTCGGCTGTTCTCGTCGGAGTTGACCGTGACCACGTACTCGACGGGGTTCGCCATGCGGGTACGGGCGGTGAAGGTGGTCGGTGTCACCCAGCCCACGCCGGGGATGCGCGACACGGTGGGCGCCGCACCGTCGACGGAATAGGAGACGTACCGGCTGGCGGAGACGGTGCCGTCGGCGCTGACACTGTGCACCAGGAGGTTGTCGATCTCGTGGTGGACGGCTGTCCAGGTGAGGTCCGCGGTCCCGTCCGGGCGCGCGGCCACCGTGCCGGTGTTGTACGTCTTGTGCACCCGGTCGCGCAGGCTGTAGGTGTAGGAGACGACGTCCGGTCGACCCGGCCGCAGGCGTACCGTCCGCGACTCGCCGACCACCACCTTCGCGCCGTCCTCGCCGCGATCAACCAGCCGTGGGCCGTCGTCCACCTTGAACGCGTACGCCGTCTCGGTCAACTGCGCGCCGTCGGCGGTCACGTCCCGGACGTACAGCGTCTGCAACCCGGCACGAACCGGGGTGATGGACGCGTATCCCAGGCGGTCGACGGCCGGGACGGTGCCGGAGGGGCCGTCGTCGCCGAGCCGCCAGGCGAAGGCCACCGTGTCGGTGCCGTACGTCAGGAAGCGGAAGGTGCCCGCCATCCCGATGGTGTAGTCGAGGTTGGGCGAGTTGGGATACATCGGATACTCGTCCGACGACACCGCCGGTGGGCGTACGGTCTGCGCGGATTGCAGTGTGGTCCCGGCTGCCGAGGCGGGTGCGACCACCGCTACGGCACCTCCGGAGCTGCCGAGTGCGGTCACCGTCAGCAGTGCCACGATTCGTCGAGCTGAGCGCGAGCCGATGCGCATCTGTCCCCCATGTACCGACCGGGCGATGATCACCCGGGCAGATGATATTGACAGACGCCAGACGGTACGGACAAGGCGGATGTGTGCCCGCTCCGGTGGCGCATCCCGGTGGAGCCGGTGCGAGCGGTCAAACCCTGAGCGTCATCGCGCCGTGGTCACTGAGCGACGGTGGGGAATCCGTCGGTGAGTGCCGCGATGGCGCGGTGTAGACGTCCGGCGGCCAGCGGGCCGGTGCCGTCGGTCAACGCCAGGTGGTGCAGCACTCCGGTCACGACCAGGGCCAGCGCCTCCGGGTCGGCGCTCGCGGGCACCCGGCCCAACTGCTGCTCGGCGGTGAGGTAGCGGAAGATCGCCCGTTCGACCGGTTGCAGGCCGGCGCTGCCGTCGCCCAGCACCGCTTCGACGCCGGCGGTGATGCCGGGTCGGTACGCCATCAGCCGGGTCATCGTCACAAGCGTGTCCAGCGGGAGCGCCTGGCTGATCTCGCTGAGGTTCTCGGTGATCGTCGCGCTGCCGGCGCGGGCCGGGAGCCCGGCCACTGCGCTTGCGAGTTGGAAGCTGCGGTCGACCGCGTAGCCGACGAGGAACTCGTCGAAGTTCGTGAAGTGGCTGAACAGCAGCCCGGTGGCGACGCCGGCCTCGCGGGTCACAGCCCGGCTGGTGAGCCGGCTCGGCCCTTCGCCGACGATGACGCGCTCCACGGCGGCGAAGAGGTGCTGCCGAGGTTCGGGGGTGGCGACTCCGCGCGGCATGCCTCTGATCTTAGGCGCAGGCCGGGAGGCTTCGGTTGCCCCGCATGAGCAAGTGCTCATACTATTTGAGCGTACGCTCATTTTTGGGAAGGGATACCGCATGAGGCGAGTGGTGATCGTCGGCGCGGGGATCGCCGGTCTGGCTGCGGCGGCACGGCTCGGCCGCGACGGCTGGCGCACGACCGTGGTGGAGCGGGCCCCGGGCCGGCGCAGCAGCGGCTACCTGGTGAACCTGCTCGGGTCGGGGTACGACGCCGCGCAGCGACTCGGCCTGCTGCCCGCACTCTCCGACCGCGCGCTGGGCTCCTTCTCCACCGTGCTGGTCCGCGCGGACGGTCGGCCCAAGTTCACCGTGCCGGCGGCCCTCGCCGAGGCCACCCTCGGCCCGCACGCCATGACGGTGTTCCGGGGCGACCTGGAAGCCGCGCTGTACGACGCGGCCCGCGAACACACCGACTTCCGCTTCGGCACCACCGTCACCGCGATCGAGCAGGATGCCGACCGGGTCCGGGTCACGCTCAGCGACGGCAGCACCGAGGAGGCCGACCTGCTCGTCGGTGCCGACGGGGTGCACTCCGCCACCCGGACGTCCGTGTTCGGCGCGCAGTACCGGGTCGACCTGCCGTACGTGGTGGCGGCGGTCCCCCTCGCCGAGCCGGTGGCGGAGGTGCCCGAGTCGTCCGCGACAACCTTCATCGGACCCGGCCGTACGGCCGCAGTCATCAACCTCGGGCCCGGCAGATCCTCGGCGTTCTTCACCTACCGCTGCGAGGACCCGGGGTGGGAGGTGGCGCGGGGTGCCCTCGACGCCCTGAGGGCGGCCTTCGCCGACCTCGGCGGGGGCATACCCGAGGCGCTGCGGCAGCTGGCCACCGATCCCGCCAGCGCCTACTTCGACCAGGTCAGCCAGGTGGTCATGCCCAGGTGGAGCGATGGCCGGGTGCTATTGCTCGGCGACGCGGCCTGGTGCGTCACCCTCTTCGCCGGGCACGGCGCCGCCCTCGCCCTGGCCGGCGCGGACCGGCTCGGCACCGCCCTGAACCGGCCCTACCAGGACATCCCGACCGCCCTCGCCGGTTGGGAGGCCGCGCTACGACCGAAGATCGTCAAGCGGCAGGCACTCGCCCGTCGCGGCATGCACCAGTACGCCCCACCGAGCCGCGTCCACGTGTGGCTGAACGACGTCACGATGCGCGCGATCACCCTGCCCGGCGTACGGGGTGTGCTGCGGCGCGCGGTCGAACGGCAGAACGGCTGACGCGTCCGGTTGTCGAGGGCGGGCAGGATTGCAGTGTGGGTTGGCGGGATCGGCGGAAGCCGCGCAGGCTGCGCGGCCGCTGGCTGCCCGGCTACTGGCTGCGCCACCCGCTGACCGGAATCGTGCTGCTTGTCGCCTTGCTGGCGGTGATCGTGCCGCTTGAGGTTCGGTCGATCCACCGGACCCATCGGCTGCACAACTACGGCGTGCAGACCGAGGCGACCGTACGCGAGGTGCATGCGCAGGGCCGGAACTCGTACGTGCTTGTCGCCTTCACCACCGCCGAGGGCCGCCAGGTCGTCGCGGAGGTCACCGACTACAGGTGGAACCCGGAACCGCAGGTCGGGGACGTCGCCACCGTGCGGTACGACCCGGAAGATCCACGACGCAACGTCCGCGACGTACGGATCGGTGCCGGCTACCTGGAGCCCGTGGTCGCCATCGCCGTGACGGTGATGTTCGGGGTCGGCGGCGGCGTGCTGCTCTGGCGTACCCGGTCGGTGTGGCGGCAGAACGCCGAGGACTGGCGTTCCGGACACCACTTCGCCTGACCCGGACTCAGTCGCGGGCCTTCTCCAGGCCGTCGAAGAGCAGGTCGAGAGTGAACTCGAACTCGACCTGGCTGTCGCACCAGCCGAGCGTCGGATCGTCGGCGGCGTGCGCCTCGGCCGCCACCATCGCGGTCAGGTGGGGCAGGTGGGCCGCCATCGCGGCCAACTCCTCCTCGGCGGCCTCGACGTCGGTCTCACCGCCCGCCGACGCGGGCCGGAAGACCTCCTGGGCGAAGCCGAGCGCCAGGCTGCCGAACGCGTGTAGTGCCCGGTGGGCGATCCGGTAGGAGAAGCCGCCGTCGCGCAACGTGGCGATGATGCCGTCGTAGTAGCCGTACAGGCCGACGGGGATGGTGGGGCGGGAGCCGAGCAGCGCGGGCGCCCAGGGATGACGCAGCATCACCGTACGGGCGGCCAGGAACCGTTGCCGCAGGCGGGCACGCCAGTGCCCGTCGTCAAGTGTGGTGTCGACGGCTGCCTGGATCTCGGCGACGACCGCCTCGGCGAGCCCGTCGAGCAGACCTTCCTTGCCGGGCAGGTGATGGTAGAGGGACATCGCCTCGACACCGACTTCGGCAGCCAGTCGACGCATGGTCAACGCGGCCAGCCCTTCGGCGTCCACCAGGGCGATCGCGGCGGCCAGAGCCCGCTCTCGACTCAGCGGCTCTCGAATTTTCCTCGCACCCAACCCGGCTCCCCTCTTCCCTTGACCTTACATCGTATGGTTGCCTTACGCCGTAAGGCTCGGATGTCTCGCCGCGCGACCCCGCCACCGCACACTGAAGGAGCGGCCATGCCTCCGCTGATCCGCACCGCCCGTACGACCGGGTTGCTCTACCTCGGCCTGGCCATCGCCGGCGCACTGGGCTTCCTGACCATCCGGCCCCGGATCTTCGCCGCCGGTGACCCCGAGGCGACCCTCGCCCACCTGGTGCAGAACGAGTCCCTGGCCCGCGTCGCCATCGCGCTCGAACTGCTTGTGGTGCTCACCCAGACCGGCACCGCCGTCTGGTTCTACCGGCTGTTCCGCACCGTCGACGGCGTCGCTGCCGGCTGCATCGCGGCCTTCGGCATGGTCAACGCCATCGCGATCCTCGGCAGCGCCGCGCTCCTCGCGACCGCCACCGAGGTGGCGGCCCAACCGTTCGGCGACGCCGCCGACAGCGTCCAACTGCTGTACCTGGTCAGCGGGAACCTGTGGACCGTGGGTGGACTCTTCTTCGGCCTCTGGCTCGTACCGATGGGCCTGTGCGTACTGCGGTCCGGGTGGCTGCCTCGCGCCCTCGGCTGGGTCCTCGTCGCCGGGGGTGTCGGCTACCTGCTCCACACGTTCGTCGCGTACCTCGCCCCCGGCACCGGGATGCTCGCGGACCTGCTGGTGGTCCCGGCGACCGTCGGCGAGTTCTGGATCCTCGGGTACCTGATCATCCTGGGCGTCCGCAGGTCGGCGCTGCCGACGCCGGCCGAGGCGCCGTGTCGTTGATCCGGTTGTGCCCGTTGCCCGCCGGTGCCCACGGTGGGAGCGTCGACCAACCGGAAGGTACGCCGTGACAAGCGAACGCGAGACCGTCGAGGTCGAACCCGCCCTGTTCCAGGCCGTCTACGACTCACCCGCCTCGCTGCCGGGCCGACACCGCTGGACCACCCCCGAGACGGACGTACGCCGCATCGAGAAGCTGCTCGGCATGCCACCACGCACCATCGGCGCTCCGCTGTGGGTCAGCGGCGACCAACCGGACTGCCCGAAGTGCGATCGCCGGATCACCTGGTACGACATCGTCTCCTCGGCGCTCAAGGGCGTGCACGACCCGACGATGATCGCCACGGTGATTCTCGGCGAACGCCGCTACGTCAACACCGGGCTCCCCGACGCCATCGCCGGTGTCCGCTGCGCCGACTGCCGCACCCCGATCGAGGGCCTGCGCAGCTTCAAGTGCCACAACTGGGCGTACGCCTTCGAGGAGCTGACCGCCGTACGGGAACGGATGGCGGGCGGTTCACTCCTCGGCGAGCAGCGGCGGATGCCCGTCGACTGACGGTTTGTTAATAAGGTGCCCTTCCTCTACCGGAGGCGTTAATAAGGTGCCCTTCCTTACCGCCCCTTGGGGCGGCGGCCGTCCGGGGAGGGCGGTTCGGGGCCGAAGTCGGGCACCGGCGGCATCGGCCGCGTCACCGGCTCGCCGGCGCTCACCCGCAGCCGATCGCCGTGGTGCCACAGCTCGACGGTGGTGCCGGTGGGAGCGTCGGGCAGTTCGTAGCGGGCCTGGTCGGCGGTGAGGGTGACCAGCAGCCGCTGGCCGTGCCAGCACAGGCTGAACGCCAGCCGCTCGATCCGGTCGGGCAGCCGGGGGTCGAAGGAGAGCAGTTCGCGGTCGTCGCGCATCCCGCCGAAGCCCTGCACCAGGGCCAGCCAGGCGCCGCCCAGCGACGCCAGGTGCAGGCCGTCGCCGGTCTTGTCGCCGAGGTCCTCCAGATCCTGCAACACCGACTCGGTGAACAGGTCGTACGCCAGATCGAGGTGGCCCAGTTCGGCGGCGAGCACGCCCTGCGGGCTGGCCGACAGTGACGAGTCGCGGACGGTCCGGGCCTGGTAGTAGGCGAAGTTGGCGGCCTTCTCCTCGGCGCTGAACTCGCCGGGAAACCGTTGCATGGCCAGCACCAGGTCGGCCTGTTTGACCACCTGGTGTCGGTACAGCTCCAGGTAGGGGAAGTGCAGCAGGAGCGGGTAGTCGTCCTCGCTGGTGCCGGCGAAGTCCCACTCCGGCTGCTCGGTGAAGCCGGCGGACTGCTGGTGCACCCCGCGTTTGGCGTCGTACGGCACGGTCATCGCGTCGGCCGCGGCCCGCCAGGCGGTCACCTCCGCCGGGTCGACGCCCAACCGGGTCGCCGCCTCCGGGTGGCGCTGTACCGCGTCGGCGGCACCGCGCAGGTTCCGCCGGGCCATCAGGTTGGTGAACAGGTTGTCGTCGACAAGCGCCGAATACTCGTCCGGGCCGGTGACCCCGACGATGTGGCAGCGGCCGTCGTCGGTGTAGTGCCCGAAGCCGGCCCACAGCCGGGCGGTGGCCACCAGCAGTTCCAGTCCGGGGCCGGCGAGGAAGTCGTCGTCGCCGGTGGCCGCGACGTAGCGCAGCACCGCGTCGGCGATGTCGGCGTTGACGTGCAACCCGGCCGTACCGGCGGGCCAGTAGCCGGAACACTCCTGTCCCCCGATGGTGCGCCACGGGAAGGTCGCCCCGGTCAGCCGCAGTTCCGCCGCGCGTTCGAGGGCCTGCGGCAGGTGCGCGTGCCGCCAGCGCAACGCCGATCGGGCCACCTCCGGCGCGACGTAGGTGAGCACCGGCAGGACGTAGCCTTCGGTGTCCCAGAGCACGTGTCCGTCGTAGCCGTTGCCGGTAAGCCCCTTGGCGGGGATGGTCCGGTCGCCGTCGGGGCGTCCCGCCTGGATCAGGTGGAACATCGCGAAGCGGATCGCCACCTGCAACTTGTCGTCACCGTCGAGGAGCACGTCGGCCGTACGCCAGGCGGCGTCCAGGGCCGCGCGTTGTTCGGCGCGCAGCGCGGCGAAGCCGTCGGCCCGAGCGGCAAGCGCGTCGGTCATCACCTGGTCGGCGAGGTCGTCCGGCGACGCACCGTCGACGGGCTGCCACTCGTACGCCGCGAACTTGGCAAGCGTGACCCGTTCACCGGGCTGCAGGACGCCGGCGAGGCTGAACCGGATCCGGTCCTCGGTCGCGTCCGCGCTGCTGGTGACATGCTCCGGTGCCGTCGGGTGGTGTGCGAGGGCGACGGCGACCCGCTGGTCGCTGTGCCCGGTGCGGTGCACCAGCGCCCCGGCGCTGCCGTCGAGCTGCTGCACCTCGCCGACAAGCGGATCGTCGATGACGGCGGCGGCTCGTGGGTCGTCGGCGCGGTCCTCCACCCGCTCGTTGGCCAGCAGGTCTGCGCAGATCCTCAGCTCGACCGGCCCGTGCAGGGCTTCCACCGTCCACTCGACGGCACCGACGCGACGGCGCGGCAGCGACACCAGTCGGGTGCTGCGTACCCGCACCGTGTGCCCGCCGGGCGAGGTCCACTCGGTGAGCCGTTCCAGCACCCCGGCGCGCAGGTCGAGGACCTGCTCGTGGTGGTGCAGCGTCCCGGTGCGTACGTCAAGTGGTTCGCCGTCGACCCAGAGCCGGACGAGGGTGGCGTTCGGTGCGCTGATCACCGTGTCGGACAGCTGTGGGAAGCCGTGACCGTCCTCGGGGTAGTTCAGCTTGCGCCGCTCGTGGAGGCCGTTGAGGTAGCTGCCCGGCATGTCGCACGGCCGACCCTCGTCGAGGGTGCCGCGCCAGCCCAGCCAGCCGTTGCTCAACGCGAACACCGACTCGGTCTCGCCGAGCCGGTCCAGGTCGTCGTGGGTACGCCGGATCCGCCAGCGCTCGTCGGGTGCGGACGAGCGTTCGGCTGTGCGCTGCAACTACGCCTCCTGACGCGGTGCGAACGGGGAGCATCAACAGTTCCCCGCCGGCCCGCTCACCACACCAGCAGCAGCGCCCCCACGGTGCCGAGCACCAGGTACGGCCCGAACGGCAGGTGGGACGACCAGCGGGCCCGTCGGGTGACCAGCAGCCCGAGGGCCACCAGGCCGGACAGCATCACCGCGAGCAGCAGCCCCAGCACCGGGGTCGCCCAGCCGTACCAGCCGAGCAGCGCGCCCGCGCCCAGGGCGAGTTTGGCGTCGCCGATGCCGAAGCCTCGGGCGCCGAACAGCAGCGTGGTGGTGGCGAAGAAGCCGGCCAGGCCGAGCGCGGCGGCGGTGGCGCGCAGCCAGGGTGCCGGCCCGGCGTCGACGAGGGCGGTCAGTCCGAGCAGCAGCCAGGTGCCGGCGGCGGCCGGGAGGGTGAGCCGGTCGGGCAGCCGGTGCACGGCGAGGTCGACGAAGACCAGCGGTACCGCGAAGATCAGCCACCAGGCGGCGGCGACCAGTTCACCTGCGGGCGGGCCGGCCAGCAGCAGCATGGCGAGGGCTACGACGGTGACCAGTTCGACGGTGAACGGCGGCGCGCCGATCCGAGCCCGGCAGGTGCCGCATCGGGCGGTGGGGCCGAGCGCCGGCCAGGGCCGGTCGAGGCCGATCGGGGTGCCGCAGGCGTCGCATCCGCTGCGGCGGTCGGTCCCCGTGGGCACGGCGTGCCGGGCGACGGCGTACCGCAGCAGCGGGGTGAGCGCCAGCACGGCCATCGGCCGGCGGCGGGCGGGGGTGGGTGGGATGTCGTCGGGCCGCGCCGACTCGGTGGTTGCCGGCCGGCTCACGCCGACCTCCCCGGCAAGGTGAATACGGTACGTAATCTGCCTGCTCGGATTCGCTGGTGATCCGATCGTTGCGAAACGGAACCCTGGTGGTCGGCGGAGACTCGGCCGAAATACGCGGCGCACGTAGATGGAATTCCCATGGAACGCAATTGGCGAACTCCTTGGGCGGCGAAAGCAGGGGACGGATCGGGCCACAAGCCATTTCCCATCCCACCGGCACCCGTCTCGGCGCCACCCACCCGAGGGTGGATCCCATCAGGGCGCGGACCCCACCGATCCGGCGTCGACACGACCTCGGCAGGCCTCGGCAACCCTCCGGTAACCATCGAGCACCACCACCGTTCATGACTCAGAGTAGTCACATGAATTGCCTCTGTTGCATCGGCCGGCGTCAGCTTATGCTCGCCCCTTGGATGTGACGCAACCCACGTCCGACGGCCATAACCACCCAGGACAGTGCATTTGTAGAAGATCCGTTAGGGCAAATGCGACTGCGTATTGGACCGGCCCGCAGAGGACCATCCGGTCGCGCTGCCGCACGCCCGAAAACGGCGGCGACGCCGGTCGCCGGGTCGGTACCGAGGAGGGCACGAGGGTGCGAGCACGGCAGCTGAGTCGCTGGACGGCCGGTCTGGTCGCAGTGGCCACGGTCGGCACGACCACCGCCTGCGGCAACCCGCCGACGACAGCCGGCACCACCGCGACGGACCGGAGTCGGCCGGTCGGCAACGAACGGATCGCCGAGGAGAAGGCCGCCGAGCAGGCGGCCCTGAAGGCGTACGCCGGATATCTGACCGCCTCCCGGTCGGCGAGCCGGCGCAGCGACCCGCAGCACCCGGAGCTGACCCGGTTTCTCGCCGACCCGCTGCTCACCCGGGTCCGGGTGGGCCTGATAAAGGCCCGCGCCAACGGGGCGGTCAGCACCGGCACGCTGCGCTCCGACCCCACGGTGATCTCCGTCGACCTGGACGGCAAGCCACCCACCGTGGAGATACAGGACTGCCTCGACGCCACCGGCTACCGGCTGGTCTACGTCGCCGACAAGAAGCCGGTGCCGGGCACCCGCGGTACGCGGCACCTCGCCACCGCCATCGCCACCCGCTACCCCGACGGTCGCTGGCTGATCAGCGGCGGCTCGGCCCACCAGGACCAGCCGTGCTGACCCGGGCGGCGAACCACCTCGACCGGGCCTCGGTCGATCCGCGCCTGCTGCGCCGGACGGCCGTCCGCCGGCTGCTGCTCGGCACCGCGCTGGCGCTGCTGCTGGTCACCGGTCCGGCGGTGCCGGCCGGTGCCGCCGACCCCGGTGCCGAGTGCCCGCCGGCCCAGCCCAACTGCAACGTCTGGGACGACGACCCGGGCACCCCCGGTGGTGGGGGCAACGGCGGTGACAACGGCGGCGACAACGGCGGGGGCGGTGGCGGCAGCAGCGTCTGCCGGTGGAAGGGGCAGACCGTCCCCTGCTACCGCGAGGGCATGGGCTGGTTCAACAGCCAGGACGGCTGCTACTACCGACTTTCCGAGCCACAACTGGAGGCACCCCCGGGGTGGCAGTGGTACACGCTCACCTGTGACGCCGTGTCCCTGGGCAGCGTGCGTAACGAGCTGCTGGAAGGGCCGCCGCCGGGCTTCGGTGCTCCGCCGGATCCGGAGGAACTGGCCCGCCGGGCGTTCGCCTCGATCACCCTGCTGGCCCCCCGAGCGGCGGTCGCACCCCGCAAGGACATCGGCCCCGGTCTGGTCGGGCTGCCGGTCTGGATGTGGGCCAGCCGAGGCGCCACCTACTTCGGCCCGCAGAGCGCCTCCGCCTCCGACCGGGGCCTGACCGTCACCATCCAGGCCGAGGTCGACGAGATCGTCTGGGACATGGGCAACGGCCACCGGGTCGTCTGCGACGGCCCCGGCACCGCGTACGACCGGCGGGGTCAACACGCCGGGAAGCGCTCCCCCGACTGCGGCTACCACAACGGCTACAGCAAGGCCGGCACGTACCGGGTGCAGGCGACGACGCACTGGAGCGTCACCTGGACCAGCAGCAGCGGCGCGACCGGGAGCATCGGTGGCGTCACCCGCACCACCGGCCCGGTGCAAATCCAGATCAACGAGCTTCAGGTGGTGACCCGATGAGCGTGGCGACCCGCAACGGACCCTCTCCGGTGGACGCGCCGGTCGCCCCACCCAAGGTGGTCCGGCAACGCCGGGTCCGCCCCGGGCTGCTCGGGCTGGCCGTACTGCTGATCGCCCTCGGTGGGCTGGGCTCGGCGTTCGCGGTCACCTCGGTGCGGGCGACCGGCAGTTACCTGGCGGTCGCCCGGACGGTCGAGGTGGGCAGCGTGGTCAGCGCCAGCGACCTGGTCTCGGTGCAGGTGGCCGGCGGGCAGGGCCTCGACCCGGTGCCGGCCGGACGGCTCGCCGACGTGGTAGGCATGCGCGCCGCCGTCTCGCTCGCTCCCGGGACGTTGCTGACCATGGCGCAGCTCACCGACCAACCCCTGCTCGGCCCGGGGCAGCAACAGATCGCCCTGGGATTGCGTACGGCCCAGGTGCCGGCCCCCAAGCTTCGCCCGGGCGACCAGGTTCTGCTGGTCAGCACCCCTCGCGACGACAGCAGCAGCGGCTCGTCCTCCGGCGTGACCCGATTCACCGCGACCGTCACCGACGCGGTCAGCACCGACGGCCGCGACGAGGTCGTGGTCTACCTGGCCCTGGCCGTACGGGACGTGCCGGCCGTGGTGGCGATGGCGGCGCAGGACCGGATCGCGGTCGTGCTCACCAAGGCGGCCTGATGGCGATCATCGCGCTGGTCTCGGCCAAGGGCTCGCCGGGGGTGACCACCACCGCGCTGGCCTGCGCGCTGAGCTGGCACCGTCGGGTGGTCCTCGCCGAATGCGATCCGGCCGGCGGTTCGATCCTCGCCGGCTACCTGGGCGGCGCGCTGGACGGCCCACGGGGCCTGGGGGAACTGGCCGTCGGGGAACTGCGCGACGGCAACCTGGACACCGCGTTCTGGTCGCAGCTGGTCGACCTGGACGCGCCGCGCCGGGAACGCCTGCTGCTGCCCGGCGTCGTCGACCCGGCCCAGGCCGGCAGTGTCATCCCGCTGTGGCAGCGGTTCGCGGACTTCTTCACCGGGCTGGAACGCGGCGACCCGCCGTACGACGTGATCGTCGATTGTGGACGGCTGCACGTGGTCGGCACGCCGTGGCCGCTGTTGCGGGCCGCGTCGGTGGTGCTGGTGGTGACCCGGGCGCAACTGCCCGACCTGTCCGGCACCCGCGCCATGCTCAAGACGCTCGAACGGGACTTCGCCGAGCATCGGGTGGAGCCCGGCACGCTGCGCCTGCTGCTGGTCGGCGACGGCCACGGCAAGGGCGAGATCAGCAAGGCCCTTCAGCTGCCGGTGATCGCCCGGCTGCCGCACGATCCGCGTACCGCCGGGGTGTTGAGCCTGGGCGGCACGGTGCGCGCCGGACGGCCGCTGCTGCGCGCGGCCCGCGAACTGGAGGTGCCGGTCGGCGCCCTGCTGGAACGGCGGCGAGCCCGCCTGGCCTGGCCGGTTTCGCAGGGGGTGCCCGATGCGCTTTGAGCCGGTCTCCTCGGATCCCCGGCGGCAGCCGCCCGGCGCCACCTCCACCGCGCCGCCGCTGCCCGTGGCCAACGGTCGGCACTACGCGTCCATGCCGGTGCCGGTGTCGGCCGCGCCGGCGGCAGCCGAACCGCCACCCCGGCCACGGGTGGACTTCCAGGTGGTACGGGAACTGCGCCGCCAGTTGAGCGAGCAACTCACCCGGTGGCAGCGGGGTCGGGAGTTCAGCGTCGACGAGGAGGACACCGAGCGGGCCCGGCTCGCGGTGCTTCTGGTCGCCGAGTACGCCGACTCGGTACGCCGGGCCGGCACCCCGATGGCCGCCGGTGAGGAACGGCTGCTGCTCGACCAGGTCACCGCCGAACTGGCCGGCCTCGGTCGACTGCAGACCCTCCTCGTCGACGACACCATCGAGGAGGTCCACATCCTCGGCTGCGACCAGGTGCGGATCACCCGGCACGGCGGTGGCGTCGACTGGGTCGAGCCGATCGCCGACAGCGACGACGAGTTGGTGGAGATCCTCCAGGCGGCGGCGCGCCGGGCCGGTGCCACCGAACGATCGCTGTCCACCTCGAAGCCGACCCTGGATCTGCAACTGCCCGACGGCAGCCGGTTGGCGGCGGTGTTCCTGGTCAGCCACCGCCCGTACGCGGTGATCCGCAAGCACAACACCCTCGACGTGACCCTCGACGACCTCGCCGGCACTCGCGGCGACCTGGACGAGATGATCGACCCGCTGCTGCGCGACTTCCTCCGCGCGTCGATGCGCGCCGGGCTGAACATCATGGTCGCCGGGCTGGCCGGGGCCGGTAAGACCACAGTCATCCGGGCGTTGATGAGCGAGATTCCGCCCGACGAGCCGTACGTGCTGCTGGAGGAGAGCCGGGAGTTGCTGCCGGCCCGCCGGACCGACCGGCACCGGGCGGTGATGAGCTTCGAGGCCCGCGAAGGACATGGCGAACGCGGGCCCGACGGTCGACCGGCAGGTGAGATCAGCATCGCCGACCTGATCCCGGTGTCGCTGCGGATGGGCGTCCTGCGGATCATCGTCGGTGAGGTGCGATCCCGTGAGATCGTGCCGATGCTCCAGGCGATGACCACCAGCCGGGGCTCGATGTGCACGATCCACGCCCGTACCCCGGGCGGGGTCAGCGAACGGATCATCGAGTTGGCGTTGGCCCACGGCCGGGAGATGACAGTCGACCAGGCCCGCCGGATGGCCGGCAACGCGCTCGACCTGATCGTCTACGTCACCGTCGAGGACGAGACCGGCATCGGCGGGCGCAAGCACCGGTTCGTCTCGCACGTCGAGGAGGTGATCGGTGTCGGTGACAGCAACCGGATCACCACCACCAAGGTGTTCGCGCCCGGCCCGGACGGCCGCGCGGTGCCCCGACACCTACCCGAACGGGTCCGGGACCAGTTGCTGCGGGTGGGCTACGACGCCCGACTGCTGAGCCGCTGGATCGAGGCCGGGCAGGGTGCCTGGCGCCGCCCCAAGCAGACCCGACTCGGTCGGCGGTGAGTGGTGCTCGACAACATCGAACTTCTCGCCGTGGTCTCCGGGGCGGCCTGCGTGGCCGGGCTGGTGTTGACGGTCGTCGCACTGGTCGGCACCCGCCGCCCGCCCGGCCCGGCACCGGGCGCCGGCCCCGGAATCAGCCGGCTGTGGCGCGGCTCCGGCACCACCGTCCGTGAACAGCAGGCCCACCAGGCGCTGCTGATCGGCGCGGTGGTCGCGGGCGCGTTGGCCTTCCTGCTGACCGGGCTGCCGGTGGTCGGCCTGCTGGTCGCGGTCGCGGTACCGGGCACCCCGTGGCTGTTCTCGGTCGGCCGGGCCGAACAGCGGGCCATCGCCCGGATCGAGGCCGTCGGCGAGTGGACCCGCCGACTCAAGGACGTCTCCGCCACCGGGCAGGGACTCCAGCAGGCGATCATCGGCACCGTCGGCACCGCGCCCGAAGAGATCCAGGACGAGGTACGGCTGCTCGCCGCCCGACTCCAGGCCGGTTGGCTGGCCCGATCCGCCCTGCTGGCGTTCGCCGACGAGATCGGAGACCCGGTCTGCGACCAGGTGGTGGCGGCGCTCATCCTGCACCTGACCGACCGGGGTGAACGGCTCGGCGACGTGCTCGGCTCGATCGCCTCGGCGGCGGCGGCCGAGGTCACCACCCGGCGGGAGATCGAGGCCAAACGCACCCAGCCCCGGTTCGCGGTCCGGTTCCTCACCGGCATGACCCTGGCCACCATCGCGTACGGGCTGTTCAACGCCGAGTACGTGCAGCCGTACGGCACGCCGTTCGGTCAGCTGGTGATGGCGCTGCTCGGTGCCGCCTTCATCGGCCTGCTGGCCTGGGTGCGCTCGATGAGCCAACCACCGCGACCGGCCCGCTTCCTGCCCGCCCCCGACCCCGAGGAGGTGGTGGCGTGAACCTGCACCTCTTCATCGCCGTGGTCGCCGGGGCAGCGGTCGGGCTGGGCGTGTTCCTGGTGGTACGCGAACTGGTGCCGGCCACCCCCGCGCTCGGCCCGGCGTTGCGCCGGCTGCATCCGCCGGCCGGAGTCGCCCGGCCGAGTCCCGCCGACCGTCAACTGGAGTGGCTCACCGGTCTGGCCCGCTGGCTGCGCCCACCGCACCGACAGCTCGCCCTGCTCGACCGCACCCCCGAGCAGTACACGCTCTCCCTGCTGCTCTCGGCGCTGATCGGCCTCGCCGCGCCGGCCCTGCTCAGCTTCGCGCTGTTCGCCGTCGGCATCTCGCTGCCACTTGTCGTACCGGTGCTGGGCAGCCTCGGTCTGGCGGCGCTCTGTGCCCTGGTGGCGCATCGGGCGGTGGTGACCCGCGCCGAGGCCGCCCGGGAGGAATTCCGCCAGGCGGTCTGCACCTACCTGGACCTGGTGGCGTTGCAGCTCTCCGCCGCGCACGGGCCGGTGCAGTCGCTGGAGCGGGCGGCGGCGATCTGCGATGGCTGGGTCTTCGAGCGGATCTCCGAGGCGCTGCGGATGGCCCAGATGCAGATGCACTCCCCCTGGGACGAGTTGCGTGACCTCGCCGATCGGATCGGCATCCCCGAGCTGGGCGATGTCGGCGCGATCATGCAGTCCTCCGGCAGCGAGGGCGCCCAGGTGCACGAGACACTGCGCAGCCGCGCCGACTCGCTACGCGACCAGATCCGCACCGACAACCTGGCTCGCGCCGAGGGGGTGACCAGTCGGCTCGACATCCCCGGCGCGCTGCTGGTCTTCGTCCTGCTCGGCTTCGCCATCTATCCGTTCCTGGCCCGCCTCTAGGCCAACCCCCGTCAGCAAAGGAGCAGTTCGATGTCCGTCCTCACCTACCTGCACGCCGCGCTACGCGCGCGGCTGGCCGAACTGGCCGGCGATCGCGGCGACAGCCCGGTGCCCACCGCCGTGATCATCTTTGGTCTGGTGACGGTGGCCCTCGCGGTTACCGCCGCCGCCCTTCTCGCCGCCGAGAACTGGATGGACGCCATCCCCGGCCCGCCGGCCAACTGACGATGCGCCGTTTTCGGTTCGAGAGGTGGTGCCGGTGGGCCGTGGCGCACCGGCACCACCGGCTACCCGGCGACGGTGAACGGGGTGGCAACCCGGTCGAGTTGGCCGTGACGCTGCCGGCGATCCTGCTGTTGCTCTTCGCCTCGATCCAGGTCGCCGCGGTCTTCGTGGCCCGCTCGACCGCGCTCAACGCCGCGCAGAGCGGCGTCAACGCCCAACGGCTGCACGAGGCCGCACCGAACGCCGGCGCCGAGCGGGCGACGAAGTTCCTCAACCAGGCGGGCGACTGGCTGGTCGGCTGGAAGAACCCGGGGCCCGACTGCGTCACCACGGCCACCGACGTGACCTGCACGGTGACCGGTCGCGCCCTGTCGGTCGTACCGGGCGTCACCTTCTCCGTCCGGCAGACCGCGCACGGAACGGTGGAACGATGGACCGCACCATGAGCCGGGGCTCGGTCTCGATCGAGGTGGCCGTACTGGCACCGGCCTTCGTGGCGCTGATGGTGCTGGCCGGGGTCGCCGGTCGTACCGCGGTGGCCAATGAGGCTCTGGAGGCCGCCGCCCACGACGCCGCCCGCGCGGCCTCGATCTCCCGGGACGCCACCACCGCCCGCCGGGAGGCCCGGGAAGCGGCCCGGCAGCAGCTCGACTGGCGCGGCGTGGCCTGCACCCGCGCCCCACAGATCACCTTCCGGGGTACGGTCGACGGCCGCTCCACCACCTTCAACGCGGCGTTCCGCAGCCGCGTCGGGCAGGACGCCTCAGTCACCGTGGAACTCGCCTGCACGGTGTCCTACCAGGACATCAGGCTTCCCGTGTTGAAGAACATGCCGGCGGGCAGCCGGATCACCGCCTCGTTCACCTCGCCGCTGGACCGCTACCGGAGTCGAGGATGACCGCCGGCCGGGGTGACGCCGGGCGGGTGAGCATCTTCCTCGCCATCGCCCTCGTCGGGGTGCTCGCCATCATCGGCATGGCGTTCGACGGTGCAGGGCAACTGCGTACCCTCCAGCGGGCCGAGAACCTGGCCGCCGAGGCGGCACGGGCGGGCGGGCAGGCCATCGATCTGGCCACCGCCATCGAGGGCGGGCCCAAACAGATCAACCGGCGGCAGGCGCGTCGCGCCGTCGCGGACTACCTCGCCGCCGCCGGGGCCAGCGGCCACACCGTCAGCTTCCCGGTGGTCGACGGCGAGACCCAGATCCGGGTACGCGTCTCGGTCACCTACCGCCGGGCCATGCTCGGCCTCTTCGGCTTCTCCAACACCGTCACCGTCTCCGGTGAGGCGACCGCGCGGCCGCTGACCGGGCTCCCCTGAGAGAAGGAAGGTCGTCATGGCCGCATCGGGTGGTACCGCCGTACGGCGGCTCGGTCGCATCCTGACCGGCTTCGGTGCGCTCGTCGTGCTGCTCGGCCTGCTGGTGGGCGGGCCGATCGCACTGCTGGCCTTCGCCGGCAACCCGCTGCCCGACCACGTACCGACACTGGCGGAGATCGGCACCACCCTCACCAGCCGCGACGACGGCCAGTTGTTCCTGCGGGCGCTGGCCCTGGTCGGCTGGTTCGGTTGGGCGACCTTCGCCATCTCGGTGCTCGTGGAGTTGGGCGCACAGGCGCTGCGCCGACCGGCACCCCGGCTGCCCGGGATGGGCCGGCAGCAGCGGGCCGCCGCCGCCCTGGTCGGCTCGGTCGCGCTGATCCTCGTCGCCAGCCCGGCCGCCGCCGCCACCGCCGCGTACACCTCCGGGCCGTACACCGCGCTCACCACAACCGTCGCGTACACGTCGCCGGCCGGCTCGACCACCATGGGTTCGCAGGCGACAGTACGGACGGACCTCGATGCTCCGGTCTACCAGGTCGCCAAGGGCGACTACCTCGGCAAGGTCGCCGACCGGTACCTGGACGATTTCGACGACTACCGCACACTGGCTGCCCTCAACGGACTCCGCAACCCCGACCAGATCCGCCCCGGCCAACTGATCACACTCCCGACCGAGGCCAAGGACCAGGGCGTACGGGCACACGCCACCGGCCGGCTGGTGACACCGAACCGACCCTCGCCCGCACCGGCCGCCCCGGACAGCGGCGCAGGAACGCCCACCCCGACGAAGCCGGACGGATCAGGACCGGGTGGATCGGGGCCGGGCGGGACGGGGCCGGGTGGGGCCACGCAGGACGGGGCGACGCGGGGTGGCGCCTCCGGTCAGCCGGGTGGGAGCACCTCGCAGCCGGGATCGGCGACACCCGCGCCCGCCGCGCCCGAAGATCGACAGCCGACCGCGCCACGCGACAAGGTTTCCGACGACCACCCGCCGGTGGTGACGGTGGGCGCGGCCCGCGCCGGCGATCCCGACCGGGTGAACCGTCCGTTGGCCATCTCCGCCGTACTGGCCGTGGCCAGCATCGTCGGCGCACAGATCGGTGCCGTCCTGGGGTTGCGCCGACGACCCGTGACCACCTCGGCCAGCACCTGGCAGCACCGGCGCAGCAGCGCACCCCGCGAACTTCCGACCGGCCGACACCGCAAGGACTGACGACGCCTGCCGCCGTACCAGGCGGTCAGGGCAGGCGTGCCTCAAGCTTGCCGTTCACCACGCGGGTGGGCAGGATCTGCTGGTCGTTCGAGGACGGACCGTGCACCACCTCGCCGCCGTTGAGGCGGAAGGTGCTGCCGTGCCAGGGGCAGACCACGCAGGCGTGGCCGTCGATCTCGCGTACCTCGCCCTCGCCGAGCGGCCCACTCTGGTGGGGGCAGCGCTCCAGCATCACGGTCACGTCGTCGCCGTGCCGGTAGAGGATCACCGACACCTCGTCGACCTTGCGGGTGACCAGTTCCCGCTGGGGCAGGCTGTCCATCTCGGCGATCGCATGCCACCCGTCGCTGATCAGGTGCAGGTCGGAGACGCTCACGTTCACCTGGGCACCCTGCTTGTACGCCAGATGCCCACCGATGTACGCCCCCGCACTCGCCGCACTGAGGCCGAGGAAGCCGAGCGTACGGCCGAGGCCGTGGCGACCCGACAGCCGCGCGGCCAGCGAGCCCCCGTACAACACCAGGGCCACGCTGTTCGACGCGGCGTGCACCAGGCCGACCCGGCGCTGGTCACGGGCCAGGGCCGCCCAGTCGTTGAGCCCCGCCACCGCGGACGGCACGGCGCTGGCGGTGCCCACCGCGATCAGCGCGGTGGCCGCCCGCCGCTGACCGGGCAGCAGATCCAGTACCGCCGCACTCATCCAGGAACCGACCGTGACCTGCACCATCGCAGGGTGCAGCGGATGCCCCAGCCAGACCCCGTGCAGCAGATCCCGGACCCGCTGCCCCCGCAGGGTGCCCTGCACCGCGCGCTGCAACCGATCACCGAACCGGTCAAGCCGGGAATTCTGCTCAATCTTCGTCAATAGCTCTCGCACAACTACCGACTTCCCACCCCACGCCCCCCCAAACCGCCCCCCGCCCCCCAATCTCCCCGTCGATCTTGCACTTTCGGTCGCCTATATGACGCCTCTAACCCGATTTGTCCAGGCAGAGGGTGCAAGATCGGCGAGGAGGGTGGGGGTGGGTTAGCCTGCTTCGGGTGGGGAAGCGGGCGGGGGGCGTGAGGGCTAGGCGACGGGCGGTGCTGGCTGCTGCTACGGGGGTCGGGCTGTTCGGCGGGGGGTGTGGTCCTGGCCCTTCATCAGCCGCCATCGAGTTGGATGTGGCGGGGCTTGTTGATGAGTTGACCGGGGCGTTGTCGGCTGTGGGGCCGTACCGTGATCCGGATTCGGCGGAACGGCGTACGGCTGCGCGGGCGGCTCGGGCGCTGGTGGCGGGGGGCGACAAGACGGAGGATGCCGATCGGCTCTTCGCTGAACTGGGGTTTCAGGCTCGGCACGGGATCGATTCGGCTACCGGTCGGGAGTGCAGCAGCTACCTGGCCACCGGTTCCGACAGGCGGACCTGGGGCGCGGTGCTCGTCGACCGGTCCGCCACCGCGCGCACGGTGGTCGAGGTGCCGCACCCCGGGTTCGACATCAACACCGAGAAGATCGGGCTGGCGTTGCACCGCCGACTCCCCGGCAGTGTGCTCCTTGTCGCCGGGGCGCACCGGCAGGCCGCCGCCGGCGCCGCCGACGTGGCGCACAACAACCGTTCGCTGTTCCACAGTCTGGCCGTGGCGTTCGCCGAGGCCGGCCTCGACGAGATCCAGCTGCACGGCTTCGCCGACCGCAACCTGCCGTCCTCGGACGTCGTCGTGTCGACCGGTGCGGCACCGACGAACCGGCTGGCCCGGCGGATCGCCGACAGTCTCTCCGAGCAGCTTGGTCTGCGCACCTGCCGGTCCTGGGTACGCCGCTGCGGCCAACTGGAAGGACGCACCAACCAGCAGGGACGCGCCGCCGCCGAGGCCGGGACCGTCTTCGTGCACCTGGAGTTGAACTGGTCGATCCGCAGCGACTCGACCATCGGCGACCGGGTGGTGGCGGCCCTGGCGGAGCGGCTCGCCGAGGACTGACCCCGACGAGCCGCCGCGAAGCTCACACTCGGCGGGCGGTCCGGAACCGCAGCGCCCAGTAGCCGGTGCCGTCGAGGATCGACTCGCCGCCCAGGTCACCCATCGTGGGCCCGTTGGCGGTGGTACGGCTGGAGATGAAGCGATGGTGACCACGGTCATCGACACCGAGGTAGATGCCCATGTGCTCGATGTTCGCGCCCTGGATCGGGCCGGCGTTGAAGAAGAGCATGTCGCCCGGGAGCAGACGGTCCAGCTCGCGGGCCCGCTTGCCGGTGTTCGGCATGAGCTGGGTGCCCGGTCCGACCGAGGCCATCGCGGTGGCCCGGCGGGGCAGCCCCGGACCGGCGTTGTTGGTACCGAGCAGCGGATAGCCGGCCCGGTAGCCGTACACCATCCGAACGAAGCCCGAGCAGTCCAGGCTGAGGAAGTGCGACGGGCTGGGCTTCTCCTCCTTGTCCGGGAAGCTCCACGAGATGCCCAGGTAGTCGTAGAAGTCGGAGTTCTCCGCCCGGCCATCCGGGTCGATGTCCGACAGGGGGCCGAAGGCGGCATCCCCGGAGTACTGCCGGCCCTGCCGGTCCCGCTTGGGCTGGCCCAGGTAGGTGTACTCCATCGCCAGGGCGAGGATGTCCGCCGACCGGTCCTTACGCGCCTTGGCGAACCAGTCGATGAACCACTTCTCCTCCTCCGCCCCGGCCCGCCACTGTCGGGGGGCCAGCCGTACCCAGAACTCGGAGTGCAGCTTGGCCTTGGTGAACCGAGGCTCGGCGAAGGTCCGCTTCTTGCCGATCAGATGGACCGTACGGGAACCGTCGGTCATGATCGCGATGGTCTTGCCCTTGTCGTCGAGCACCTGCGTGCGGTCCGGGGCGGTGAGCCGGATGTAGCGCAGGCCGCTGGCCGCCGCCGGGGTGGCGGCCTGTGCGGCCTGCGGACCGAGACTCAGTTCGAGCGGAGCCGGTACGGAGTGCCGGACGGCGACATAGGTGAAGGTGCCGCCACCGACCAGCAGGGTGAAGGCGGCGATCACCATCAGTGCCGCCTGGCTGCGGGAGTAGGTCCGGTAATTCATGTCCCGTCACCTCTTCGATGGATGATCAGGTGACCGGCACGAAGCCGGCCACGATGCCGCTCACCGCGACACCGTAGGTGATGGCGGTGACCATGATGGTGGCCAGCACGGTGGCCTTCGGCGGCTGCCGGACGAGTTGGTAGGCGATCAGTCCCGGCGCGACGAAGCCCAGGGTCTGGTGGGCGAAGAGCAACGGCAGGTCGCGTTGGACGATGATGAACAGCGTCATCTGGAGGAAGACGCTGAGCAGCACGATCGCGGCGAACAGTCGCTTGCCGTAGAGGATCACCATGCGCTGCATCAGGCGGGTCAGGCCGTAGGTGACCACGGTCATCACCACGATCACCCCGGCCTGGAGCGGGTCCTCGATCAGCGCCAACGCGATCCAGCCGGGCGTGATCATCCCGCCCGGGGACAGGTTGGTGGTCAGGTAACACAGCAACGCGAAGACCAGGCCGATGCCCAGGCAGGCGGTCGCGAGCTGAGCACTCAGCTCTCCCCCGAAAATCATCGCCGGATCCCTCCCAGGAAAACGGTCTCGGCGTCCACGTCGAACCCGGGCGTGCTCGGCGTACGCAACATCGATTCGGCGCGGTCACGGCCGCGCGGCTCCCAGCTCGGCAGGGCGGCCAGTTCGTGCAGCAGCACCTCACCCTGGCCGTGGATGTTGCCGACCGCGATCACCGAGCCGTCCGGGGCGGTGGCGGCCATCACCTCGGCGACCAGCCGTTCGGGGGGCAGCTTGCCGCCCAGGTCGACCACCCGGCTCTGCAGGTCCGCCGGCACGTTGACCCGGGCGCTGCGGGTCATCTCGCCGATCAGCACGATCTGCTGGGGCTGTACGCGGCCGGCCAGCGTACCCATCTGCCCGTTGCGTTCCACCCGGTCCGGACGGCAGTTGATCACCATGGTCAACGGTCGGTTGATCAACTGCTGCTGCTCCAGCTGCTGGATGTTCATGAAGGTCGACTCGGGGTCGTTGGCAGCGAAGATGTTGGCGAAGCGCACCCGCTTCTCCTGGTACAGCACCCGGGCCACGGAGAGCACCCCGGGATCGGGCGGTGCCGCCCACATCCCGGCCAACGCGCTCCGCCGGTCGACCCCCAGTTCCGCAGCGACGGCGAGCGCGATCGCCACGTTCTCCTTGAAGGTGATCCAGCCGAAGCCCGCCATCTCCTGATCGGTCACCGACTCCGGGTCGACCGAGATCAGCCGGCAGTTCCGCTTGGCCGCCTCCTGTTCCAGGATGGCCAACCGGTCCTTCTCGGCGGTGATGCAGATGCCACCCTCAGGCATGGAACGGCTCAGTGACCGGGCCACGTCGTCGAGGGTGGGCCCCATCTCGGCCAGGTGATCCTCGCGGACGTTGCACAGCACCCCGATGTTCGACCGGATCAACTTGCTCTGGTTGATCTCCTGAAGTGCAGGCATGACCGCCATGCACTCGATGACCAGGGCATCCGGGTGGTAGACCGCCGCTCGCCGGACGATCCCGATCTGCTCCACCACGTTGGCGATGCCGAACTTGCGGTGCACCGGCTCCTCGCTGGCGTCGGGGAAGATGAACCGGGCGGCGGTGCCGGTGGTCTTGGCCACCACGACCTTGTTCCCACCGCGCAGGGCACCAGCGCACAGCCGGGTGATGGAACTCTTGCCCCGGATGCCGTTGACCAGCACCCGGTGCGGGATGGTGTTCAGGTTGCGGTAGTGGTTCCGCTGCTCGATCACGCCCGCCACGACCAGGGCGAGACAGCACAGGCTGTAGACGGTGTACAGGTAGAACATGTCAGCCCTTCGTCCCCCGACCGGTGCCCGCCGCCGAACGCACCCGCGGCAGGACGGTGGTGCGGTCGGCACCGGCACCCCGCAACCGCAAGGCCCCGCCGAATCGCGCCGAGCCGGTGTGCCGGACCTGACGGCAGATCTCCAGACACATCGCGATCGCACCGATGTCGTCGTGCCGTTGCGGCGGCACCGGAAGCTCGACGTTGCCCTCGCTCATCCGGTCGGCGACATTCGCCAACCGACGCAGGGGCCGGACGAAGATGTAGAGCTGCCACACATGGGTCAGCAGGACGACCCCGACGGCCGCGCCGGCCATCAGCAGGGTCCAGCGCTGCTCGATCAGCTCCGGCAGCCGCAGCCCGGAGGTGTCCTGCTCGATCACGACCGCCCACTCCAGGTGGGCCACCGTCCCGGGTGCGGACAGACCGGCGGCGGCGACCAGCGCGGGTTTGCCGTCGGCGGTACGTGACCGGCCGACCGTCCCACCCGGCAGCGCCTCCACCGCGGCCTCCCGGACCAGGTCACCCTGCAAGGGTTGGAACGCCTGGAAGCCCTCGGAATCCAGCACGGTGCGTAGCTCGGCGTCGACCACGTAGGTACGCCCGCTGACCCGGCGCACCAGGCCCAGCAGGCGGTCCGGGTCGAACTCGCCGACGATCGAGTAGCCGTCGGCCATCTGGTTGTAGGCGTACACGACAGGTAGGCGCTGCACCGTCCGGTCCAGGTGAATGCCGATCTCGCCGGGCAGCGGCTCGACGGTACGCAGCGGACGTCGGCCCGCACCGGCCAGCACCTTGCCGTCCCGATCCACCAGGTAGAGCGCCCGCAACCGGTCGTCGGTGTCGAGTTCGCGGTCGAGTCGCCTACCGGCCTGCTCCAGATCCTGCACGTTGAAGCCGTACGAGGTCCGCGAGACCGTGACCAGTCCACCGTCGAGGAGGTTGCCGAGCGCGCTGCTGGCCTCCTCGGCACGGTTCTCCTCGTCGCGCATCAGCTGCACCGGAACGGTCGGGGCCGGAGCCCGCAGTCCGAGCACGACGACCGCCGCCGGCCAGAGCAGGGCGATGACGAGCGCGACGCTGAGCCCCTGCAGCACCGTCGGGCGCCAGCGCCGGTCGGTGGGGAACTGCTCACCGGAGGTGAGGGCCAGCGCGCGGGCGATCCGGTGCGCCTCCCGGATGCGCAGCTTGGGCCGCCGGGCGGTGATGGCGCCACAGGCATCGGCCTTGGCCTGGCTGAGCAGCACACGTACGGGCAGGAACAACGACCTGCGCATGATCCAGAAGCTGAGCAGGCCGACGGCCAGCAGGCTGAGTCCCAGCAGCAGGCCCTTGCGCAGCGACGTTCCGGTGCTCACCTCGGTGGTGAGCAGGGAGACGATCACCAGGCCGGAGCTGCCCACCGGGGCGGAGGAGACCAGCAGTCGCCGGTCCGACCATTCCTTGACGACGACCTGCCGGCTCTGCCGGGAGCCGGCATCGACCAGTCCTTCGAAGATCGCCGGCAGGTGGGCCGCCTCGACCGCGTTGGCCCCCTGCATCAGGCTGATCGTGCCGTCGGGGGTCAGGGCGTGGATGCCGTGTCCGGCGTCCGGGTTGAGTCGCAGGTTCCGCATGGTGAGCGGCTGCGTGGCCAGGACGACCCGGGTCTCGTCCAGCGCGATCCCGTACACCATGAGGGGCCCGTCGGCGTTGGTCACCGCCAGGGTGGAGCCGATCGGCAGCTCCGCGGGAAGCAGGTCCAGTGGCAGCTCCGCGCCCTCGGCGGCGATCACCTGCCGGGTTCCGGCGTCCATGATCGATACGCCGCTGATGTTGCGTCCCCCGCTGATCAGGCGGTTCAGCAGTTCGGCGTCGGAGGTCTCACCGCGGGTCTGCACCATCCGGGTCAGTTCCTCGCGTCGGGCGGCGGCGTCCAGCCGGATGCTGGAGGCGAGCTTGGCGACGATGTCCCGCTGTGAGTCGACCACGGCCGGCAGCGCGCCGTGCTGGGCGTTCACCGCGAAGCCGAGGACGGCCGCGACGACGACGAACATCGTCGCCAAGAGGTAGACCAGCGACGGGGCGTTGGTCCCCGCCGGGAAGGCCGCCGCCGGCAACTGCTGTTCCAGAGCACGGCGTCGCCATGCCACCAGTTGCGCCTGGTCGTTGACCGAACCGTCTATCGGCTGCTGTGGCGCACCTTGGGCCGAACCGCTTCGCACCTGAGGACAACCTTCCGGGGGTGGCCAGGCTGCCGTGAAGACCTGTCCGCCCAGCTCATCGCCAGGCAGGGACGCCAGGCCGGGCAGATGCTAGCAAGGCTCACGTTCATCCAAGGTCCTGCGGCTACGGTCGGGAGCCTGGTCGAGCCCCCCGGACGATCAACCCCTCCGTGTCGGCACCCCTGGTCAACAAGCTGCCCTCGATCCGGTCGACCGCCGCCTCGTAGATCATGCGCCGGCCCGGGGGCAGGGCAACATCGGCCAGTTTCCGCTCAAGATCAACCAAACGGATATCCGGATTCAGATCAACGAAGGTGGGGACGGCCTCCATGGCCACCACCTTCCACCGGTTCGTATCGCCCGCCGGGCCAAACACCGCCCGGACCATCACCCCGTCCCGGTTGGTGTTCACGGGCTGGGCGTGCCGGGCGATGTGGTTGCCCATGCCGTAGACGATCCAGGTGTCCCCGATCCGCTCGACCGGCTGCACCACGTGCGCGTGGTGACCGAAGACCAGGTCCACATCGTCGATCTCGGCCACCTCGCGCGCCCACGTCTGCTGGTCGACGTCGGGCTCGTGCTCGTACTCGGTGCCCCAGTGCAGGCTGACCAGGACGATCTCCGCGCCGGACTGTCGGGCAGCAGCGGCCTCGCGCCGGATGGCCTGCGGGTCGATGAGATTCGACACCCACTCCTTGCCGGCGGGCGGACGCAGACCGTTGTAGCTCTTGGTGTAGCTGAGGTGCCCGACCTTGACACCCTTGACCTCGTAGATCTTGGCGGCACCGGCTCCCCGCTTGGTGCGGTAGCTGCCGGTATGACCGAGGCCGGCCTCGTCGAGGGCGTCCAGCGTGCGTTTGACCCCCTCCATCCCCTGGTCGATGGTGTGGTTCGAGGCGGTCGAGCAGCCGTCGTACCCGGCGGCCTTGATGCCCTGCACGATCTCCCGGGGCACGCTGAACTTGGGGAAGCCGATGTACGGCCCGCCCGGCGGCGCCACGGGGGTCTCCAGGTGGCACAGGGCCAGGTCGGCCGCAGAGACGGTCTCGCGTACGTGCTCCAGCATCGGCCCGAAGTCCAGGTTGCCGGCGCCGTCCCGGCGGGCCTGGTCCCACAGTTCCGGGTGCACGAGGATGTCGCCGGAGCCGATCACCGAGATCGTCCGACCGGAGACCTTCGCCGCGGCGGCGACCGGACGGGGCGTGCCGATCGGCGCAGGTTCCTCGGAGGACCAGGGTCCGAACACGTAGATGGCACCCGCGGCGACCGTCAGCGCCGTCACCGAACCCAGGATCGCCCGAAGCGGTCCGGACAACCCGCCGCTGGACTGAGAGCTTCTCGACACTGCGACAGGCTAAACCTCCGGCCCGGCCCACTGATCCCACCCGGGCACCGGTGCCGGTCGACCCACACCTGGATCAGCGAGGCGGAGGACCAGGTAGGGCTACCGGAGCGCCGGTCGGGGCGAGCAGGGCGCGGGCCGCCACGGTCATCCGGCGTCGCTGCGGCACGGTGGCCCGCTTGGCGAACACGTCGTAGTCCTGCGCGGCCACCTCGTCGAGGATGCCGCCGTAGAGCAGGTACGCGGTACGGATGCAGGACTGTGAGCCGGCGTCCAGCAGGACCACGCCGGGCGCGGCGGCAGCGTAGTGCGCCTGAGCTCGGGTGACCTCGTACCGGATCAACTCCCGGACCGGCTCGGTGGCCCGGCCGGCGGCCCGGCAGGCCAGCAGGTCGTCCCGGGTCACGCCGAACTCGGCCAGATCCTCGTCCGGCAGGTACGTCCGGCCCCGGTCGAGGTCCTCGGCCACGTCCCGGATGAAGTTGGTGAGCTGGAACGCGAAGCCCAGTTGGCGGGCGGGCTCCCGGGCGGCCAGCAGGTTCGAGCTGCCCAGGATCGGCAGCATCATGGTGCCGATGACGGCCGCCGACCCCTCCATGTAGTCCAGCAGGTGATCGTAGGTGCGGTAGGACGTGACGGTCAGGTCCATCGCCATGCTCTTGAGGAACGAGGCGAAGTCCTCCCGGTCGAGGTCGAAGACGGCGATGGTGTGCAGCACCGCCGGCAGCAGTGGGTCGTCGACCGGCTCGCCGTGCAGCCCGGCCACGAACCGTCCACCCCAGTCGTCGAGCAGCGCGGCCCGTTCGGCCGACGGCAGCGCCTCGGTGCGGTCCACGATCTCGTCGGCGTAGCGGGTGAATCCATACAGGGCATGGACGTGTCGGCGTTTCCATGCGGGCAGCAGGCGGGTAGCGAGATAGTAGGTGCGTCCGTGCTGTCTGTGCAGGTCACGACACCGTTCGTAAGCGGCGGCGAGATCCAGATCCATTCGCCCTCCTCAGAATCGACGCACCAATCGACGCAACATGAACCCTAGGGTACGCTCAGCGGCATGGCCAACGACCGACTAACGGGTAACCTCCTTCGCGTGTTGCCTGAACAGCCGGTCGGTGGAGATGAACCGATTCCGGCCGTCCTCGCGGCGTACACCCGGGACCTCGTCACCGCGGTCGAGCAGACCCTCGCCGAATTCCTCGACGCCGAAGTCGACGCACTGGCCACGATCGATCCAGCCATGGGCGGATTCGCCGCCACGGCCCGCGACTGCGTCCTCGCCGGCGGCAAACGGGTCCGCCCGACCTTCGGCTACTGGGGTTGGCGCGGCGCGGCCAGCGGCGACGAGCCGCTGCACCGGGTGCTGCCCGCACTGGCCACCTTGGAACTGCTGCACACCTTCGCTCTGGTCCACGACGACGTGATGGACCACTCGGCGACCCGCCGGGGTCGGCCGACCGCCCACGTGGCCATGGCCGCTCAACATGCCGCCGCGGGGCGCTGCGGCGACTCCGGCCGGTTCGGCGAGGCGGTCGCGGTGCTGATCGGGGACCTCTGCCTGGTCTGGGCCGACCAGTTGCTGGCCCGGGCCGCGCTGCCGGCGAGCCGCCTGCTCGACGTACGCCGTGGCTACGACCGGATGCGGGTGGAGACGATCGCCGGGCAGTACCTCGACATCCTCGGCGAGGCCGACCCGGAGAACTGGTCGGTCGACCGGGCGCTGCGGGTCGCCCGTTACAAGACGGCCAGCTACACCGTCCAGCGCCCGTTGCTGTTCGGGGCGAGCCTGGCCGGTGTGGACGGCGGTACGCCGCTGACCGACGCGTACACCCGCTACGGCCTCGCCGTCGGCGAAGCCTTCCAGCTCCGCGACGACCTGCTCGGGGTGTACGGCGATCCGACCGCCACCGGCAAGCCGGCCGGCGACGACCTGCGCACCGGCAAGCCGACCGCGCTGCTCATGCTGGCCCGCGAGCTGGCCTCGCCGGCCCAGCGGCAGGCGTTGGACGGCACCGGCTCGCTGCCAGGCGAGCCGGAGGTGGCTCGCCTGGCCGAGATCGTGTTCGACACCGGCGCGGTCGACCGGATCGAGCGGATGATCGACGAACGGGTCCAGCAGGCACTGGACGCGCTCGCCACCGTCAGGATCGACGAGACCGCCCGCACCGCACTGTTCGGCCTCGCCAGCGCGGCCACCGACCGGAGGTCATGATGGGCGCACGATCGTCAACGGCGCGAACGGTCGCCGGGCGTACGGACCGGGTGGTGGTCGTCGGGGCGGGCCTCGGCGGTCTGGCCTGTGCCCTGCACCTGGCCGGCAGCGGACGGCAGGTGACCCTGCTGGAACGCGAGCCGGTGCCGGGTGGGCGGGCCGGGCGGCTCAGCGTCGACGGCTACGAGTTCGACACCGGCCCGACCGTGCTCACCATGCCCGACCTGATCGCCGAAGCGCTCGGCGCGGTCGGCGAGGAGCTGACCGACTGGCTCGACCTGGTTCCCCTCGATCCGGCTTACCGGGCCTACTACCCGGACGGGTCGACGCTTGACGTGATCACCGACACCGCCCGGATGGCGGCAGAGATCTCCCGGGTCTGCGGCCCCCGGGAGGCCGACGGCTACCTGCGGTTCGTCGACTTCGCGCGCAACCTGTGGCGGCTGGAGCGGGCCGACTTCATCGAACGCAACTTCGACGCGCCCACCGATCTGCTCACCGGCAACCTGCTCAAGCTGATGGCCACCGGCGCCTTCCGCCGACTGCAGACCAAGATCGACCAGTTCTTCCGCGACCCCCGTACCCGGCGGATCTTCTCCTTCCAGGCGATGTACGCCGGTCTGGCGCCGCATGACGCGTTGGCCATCTACGCCGTGATCGCGTACCTCGACTCGGTGGCCGGGGTCTTCTTCCCGCGCGGCGGCATCCACGCGGTCTCCCGCGCGCTGGCCGGGGCCGCGGAGAAGCACGGCGTACGCATCCGGTACGGCACCACGGTGACCCGGGTGGAGACCGCGAACGGCCGCGCCACCGGGGTGGTGACCGCCGACGGCGAGTTCGTTCCGGCGGATGCGGTGGTGCTCAACCCCGATCTGCCGGTGGCCTACCAAGACCTGCTCCCACCGGCCCGCCAGCGCCGGCTGGCCTACTCGCCGTCCTGCGTCGTGCTGCACGTCGGCTCGACCCAGGGGTACGGGCGGATCGCCCACCACAACATCCACTTCGGCCGTGCCTGGAAGGGCACCTTCGACGAGGTCATCCGGCGCGGCGAGCTGATGACCGACCCGTCCCTGCTGGTCACCAACCCGAGTCGGACGGACCCGGCGGTGGCGCCCGCCGGACGGCACACCTACTACGTGCTCGCGCCCGTGCCCAACCTCGACCGGGCCCCGTTCGACTGGCGCGGCGACCTCACCGCCCACTACACCGACGAGCTGATCCTCACCCTTGAGCAACGCGGCTACGTCGGATTCGGCGCGGGCGTCGAGGTGCTCCAGGCGATCACTCCGGCGGACTGGGCGGAACAGGGCATGGCGGCGGGCACGCCGTTCGCCGCCGCGCACAGCCTGTTCCAGACCGGCCCGTTCCGGCCGGCGAACCTGCACCGGTCGCTGTCCAACGTGGTGTTCGTCGGCTCGGGTACGCAGCCCGGCGTCGGAGTGCCTATGGTGCTCATCTCCGGCAAGCTCGCGGCGAGCCGGATCACCGGAGCGAGCCGGTGACGCCACGCGGCGCAACGCAGCCGAGCCTGAACAGAGGAATGCACTGATGTCCCCGTCCCGGGAGAGTCATCTGGTCGAGCTGGTGGACGAGACGGGTCAGCCCGTCGGCTCGACCACCGTGGCCACGGCCCACCAGCCACCAGGCCGGCTGCACCGCGCCTTCTCCGTGCTGTTGGTGGCACCGGACGGTCGGGTACTGCTCCAGCGCCGCGCCGCGATCAAGACCCGGTTTCCGCTGCGCTGGGCCAACTCCTGCTGCGGCCATCCGCAGCCGGGCGAGCCCCTGTCCGTGGCGGCCAACCGTCGACTCGACGAGGAACTGGGTGTCGGGCCGGTTCCGCTGACCGAGGTCGGCGTGCACATCTACCGGGCCGAGGACCCGGCCACCGGGCGCATCGAGGTCGAGTACGACCACGTCCTGCGCGGCGAGTTCCGGTCGGACGAGCCGCTGCACCCGGAACCGTCGGAGGTCGCCGAGCTGCGCTGGACGGACCCGGTGACCCTGGCCACCCAACTGATCGAGGATCCCGATTCGTACGCCCCGTGGCTCGGCGGGGTGCTGGACCGGCTGTTGCACCCGTCGAGCCCGGCCCAGCTGCCCCCCAGCGACCCGTCGGAGCGGTCGGGTGGCCGATGAGGCGCTGAGCGCCGGGGCGGTCGCCCGACGGCTCGGTGTCGCGGTCACCACGCTGCGCACCTGGCACCAGCGGTACGGCCTCGGGCCGAGCCAGCACGTCCCCGGCCACCACCGGCGCTACACCCCGGCCGATCTGGCTCGGCTGGAGATCATGCGGCGGCTCACCGCCGAGGGAGTCAACCCGGCGGAGGCGGCCCGCTGGGCCCGGCAGGCACCGGACCCGGTGTCCGCCCGCACCCCACGCCCGGTCCGGTCCACCCCGGCGCGGGCCGGCGGTGGCGCGACCATCCCGGTACGCCGAGCCGGCCCGGTGGCTCGCGGCCTGGCCCGAGCCGCGATGCGGCTGGACGCCGAGGTGATCAGCGAGACCATCGCCCGGTCGATCGCCACCGACGGGGTGGTCGACACCTGGGACCGACTGCTCCGCCCGGTGCTGGTCGGCATCGGTGAGCGGCATGCCGCCACCGCCGCCCTGATCGAGGTGGAGCACCTGGTCTCCCGGTGCGTGTCGGCGGCGTTCGCGGCGGTCGTGGCAGGTTGTCCCGCCCCCGCCGGGCAGCCACCCCGCATCCTGCTCTCCTGCGCCGACGAGGAGCAGCACAGCCTGCCGCTGGAGGCGCTCGCCGCAGCGCTCGCCGAGGTGGGCGTCAACCATCGGATGCTCGGTGCGCGGGTGCCGGTGAACGCCCTGCTGGACGCGATCGACCGGACCGGGCCGGCCGCCGTGGTGATCTGGTCACACACCCGGGTCACCGGCGACCCGGCCCAACTGAGCGCGTTGCTCGGCGCCCCACGCCGACCGCTGCTGGTCATTGCCGCAGGGCCGGGGTGGCCGGCCGACAGTCTGCCCGCCGGTGTGGTCCACCCCGGTGGACTGGCCGAGGCGGTCTCGCTCGCCGTCGCCGTACGCGACTCACTGGACCGGTCCGCCGCGTCCTGATCCCTCGTCCCGGGAAGATGCCGCGCGCTACGACGCCCCTACCCGCTGCTATCCGCCGAAAAGGGGTGAACTAGCGTCGGGGTTTGCGTACCCGAACCCCTCTCGGGAGCGACCCATGCGTCCTCGTCTGCTGCTCGCCTGCCTCACCGGGCTGACTCTCCTGCTGTCCGGCTGCGGCACGGGCTCCGCCGAGCCCAACCCGACACCCGCCGACGCACCCCCGTCGGCCGCCCTGCCGGACCCGCCCGCCCCACCGAGCCCAACCGCCTCGCCGAAGCCCAAGCTGCGGCCGCTACCGGCCAAGCTGCCGGCCGGCCTGGTACGCACCACCGGGGGCAAGAAGGTGGCGCTCACCTTCGACGACGGTCCGGACCCGGCCTGGACACCGAAGGTGCTGGACCTGCTGAAGGCAGCCAAGGTCAAGGCCACCTTCTGCGTGGTGGGTACGCAGGTCCGCAAGCATCCCGAGCTGGTCCGCCGGATCGCCCGGGAGGGCCACCAGCTCTGCAACCACAGCTGGAACCACGACCTCAACCTGGCTCGGCGACCGGTTGCCGAGATCCGCGCCGACCTGACCCGGACGAACCGGGAGATCCGACGTGCCGTTGAGGACGCGAAGGTGCCGTACTACCGGCAGCCGGGCGGCCGGTGGACCGCCGAGGTGGTCAAGGTGGCCAAGCAGTTGGAGATGCGCTCGCTGCACTGGACGGTCGACCCGCAGGACTGGGCCCGGCCGACCGCCGCCACGATCCAGAAGCGGGTGCAGCGGGCCGCCCGGCCCGGCTCGGTGGTCCTGCTGCACGACGGGGGCGGCAACCGGGCGGCCACCCTCGCCGCCTGCCCGAAGGTGATCGCCGCCCTCAAGCGCGACCACGGCATCACCCGGCTCCGCTAACCCCCTCCTGACCTGCGGCTTCATGAGCGCCTGCGGCTGGTGGCATACCGGTTTGGTCGTCCGGTCAGCCATCACGTATGCTTTCCAAGCCTCCGGCGGGGCCGGATGGGAGCAAGTCCGCACAGAGTTGCGAATGTGCAATGATGGCGGGGCCGCCCTCATCGTCTAGCGGCCCAGGACGCCGCCCTTTCAAGGCGGTAGCACGGGTTCGAATCCCGTTGGGGGCACGGTCCGGCTTCGGCCGGAGGCAACACCAGCAAGGTCCTGTGGAGCAGTTGGAGTGCTCGCCGCCCTGTCAAGGCGGAGGTCGCGGGTTCAAGTCCCGTCAGGACCGCAAGCGCTGACCGCCGCGCGCACCACGCGCGGCGTTCTGCGTATCGGGACAGGTGACCCAGTCGGCGGCGATCCCGCCGGGTAACATGGCCCGAGCAGCAGGGCCAGGTAGCTCAGTTGGTACGAGCGTCCGACTGAAAATCGGAAGGTCGGCGGTTCGACCCCGCCCCTGGCCACATAGCCTTTCGCCGGGCTACAGAGGTCCCCACCAGCGGAAACGTAGGTGGGGATCTTGCTGTATGCCCTCACTTCGCAGCCCTCGGGCACCTGTCGGTGCTCGCCGTCGGCGCTGCGACCCGGGCCCTGAGCAAGCTGCGCAGTCGGACAGCAGCCGGTATGGTCCGGGCGTATGGGAGACCGGCCGCCCGACATCCGACAGGAGCACGAGCGGTTCGCGCTGCGGACCACGGCGCTGGTCCCCGCGCCCGTGGAAGCCGCGTACGAGACTTTCACCACCAGGCTCACCGACTGGTGGGTGACGGAGTACACCTGGTCCGGCCCGGACGTGCTCGCCGAGTTGGGCATGGAGCCTCGGGCCGGCGGGATGCTCTATGAGATCGGCCCCTACGGCTTCCGCAACGACTGGGGTCGGGTGCTGATCTGGGATCCGCCGCGTCGGCTGGTGTTCACCTGGCAGATTGGCCCGGATCGGGCACCGGTGCCGGACCCGGCGCGGGCCAGCGAGGTCGAGGTGATTTTCACACCTGCGGCCGTCGGCACCCTGGTCGAGGTCTCACACCGGCATTTCGACAGGCACGGCGAGGCAGCCGAAGGCTATCGGCAGGCGCTCACCGCCGGGTGGCACGAGCTGCTCTCCCGGTTCGCCGCGACCGCGGTCGCCGAGCCGGCGTGAGGCCGGGCCAGCCCGGCCGTGGGAGCGTTCAGGTGGAGCGGTGCCGCAGAGTGGCGATGGTCGAGCCGGCGAGGGTGAGCAGGCATTCGGGCAGCAGGCCGTCGGCCGCCGCCGCACCGAACAGCGCCCGGGCCGTCTCCAGGTCGGAGTTGGCGTACGCGCTGACGAAGCGCGCCACCCAGCGGGCGTCGTACTCGGCCTGGTCGATGCCGGGGAAGTCGAGCGCGCAGGCGCCCGGGGGCACCGGATCACCGACCATGGTCGCGGCCAGGCACCACGCCACGTCGTACGCACCGGTGAGGCCGTCCCGGTCGACGACCGCGTCGAAGGTCCCCACCACGGCGTCGGAGTCTCCGTCGAGCGCCGAGCTGAGGATCGCGGTGGCGTCGGCAAACGTCTGCTGTGGCGAGTCGGTCACGCACCGCACAGTAGGCGTGCCGGTCAAGGAGACCGCGATCGTCACTCTCCGTGCATAAGCTAGGCGACCTGCGGATAGACGACCCTCCACGGTCCCGTCGTCCGGGTCGGCACGTTAGTCTGCGCAGCGGACCTTCGCGGAGGAAGGACGACAATGCACATGTCACGCGGTACGCGGAGCGCCGTCATGGCGGTCTGCGCCACGCTCCTGCTCGCCACCAGCGCTTGCGGGGATGACCAGCCCGAAGAGGCGACCGCCCACCAGGTGCGCCTCTACGGCACCGACGGCAACATGTCCAACTCGTACGCGGAGGAGCTGGGCGATCGAGCCAACCTGGTCGATGGCATGAAGGGCACCACCCCGCTCACACCGCTGCCCGAGGACTTCAAGAAGCGGCTACTGTCCGTCGATCCGAAGTTGGACGGCTTCCTCTACGCCGCCGAGTCATACGACGCGGTGGTGATCAGCGCGTTGGCCGCTGAGGTCGCGGGCACCACCGATCCGACGGCCATCGCCAAGCAGATCGTCGGGGTCACCAACACCGGCACCCGCTGCGGGACGGTGGCCCAGTGCCTGCGCCTGATCCGCGAGGGCAAGGACATCGAGTACCGCAGCGTCTCGATCACCCGGGCCGGGTTCACCGATGTCGGTGAGCCGGCGACCGCCAGCTACGCCACCCTGCACTTCGACGGGCAGCAGCTCAACGACGCCAAGACCGAGTTCGTCGGTGCCGGTGACGAGTCCGCGGCCAGCAACAAGCGACCGCCGCGCGGTAACGCCTCCTCGTCCCCCGACGGGCCGCTCGTCATCGGCGGACTGTTGCCCAAGACCGGTGACCTCGCGATCGCCTACCCGCCGCTGGCCGCCGGCGCGGCGCTGGCCATCAAGGAGATCAACGCGGCCGGTGGGGTGCTCGGCGAGGAGGTGGTCTGGGTCGACGGTGACGACGGCACCAACCCGGCGATCGCCAAGGCGACCGTCGCCCGGCACGTCGACGGCGGCGTCCACGTGATCATCGGTGCCGGTGGTTCCGGGATCTCCGCCGCCGTGCTGGAGGACGTGGTGAAGGCGGGACGGATCCTGTTCTCGCCGTCGAACACCGCGGCGAACCTGACCGAGGTCGACGACCGCGGCCTCTACTTCCGCACCGCACCGCCGGACGGGCTCCAGGGTCGGGCGCTGGCCGACGTGATCCTCCGGGACGGCCCGCAGAAGATCGCGATCGTGGCCCGTAAGGACTCCTACGGTGAGGGTCTGCAGGGCATCGTCCGGGCCGAGTTGGAACGGGCCGGGTTCGGCGGCGACAAGGTGAAGCTGCTCGGCTACCAGCCCGGCGAGGACGCCAACGCCGCGCCGATCGACTTCAGCGCCGGCGCCAAGGAGATCAAGGACTTCGGTGCCGACGCCGTCCTGATCATCGGGTTCGGTGAGTCCGCCGCCGTGGTCCGGGCCCTGGCGGACGCCGACGTACCGCTGGCGGCGCTGGCCAACAGCTGAGCGCACCCGCGACGGCCGCACCGACACCCGTCGGTGCGGCCGTTTCCGGTTGTCTCAGCGTCGCCGGTCGAGGAATTCGGTCATCCGGCGCCGCTTCTCCTCGTCCTCGAAGAGCACCGCCTGGCTGACCAGGTCCAGCTGCGGGTGTGCGGCGGCCGGGGCGTCGACGGCGAGTTTGGTCAGCCGCAGCGCCAGCGCCGAGCCCTTGGCCATCTCGTCGATGAGCGCGTGCGCCGCCGGCAGCAGTTCGTCCGGGGTCGCCACCACCCGGTTGACCAGGCCGATGCGCAGCGCCTCCGCAGCGTCCACCCGCCGCCCGGTGAACAGCAGTTCCTTGGCCCGGGTCTCACCGACAAGCGCCGGCAGGCGGTGGGTCGCGCCGGCACCGGCCAGAATGCCCAACCGCACCTCCGGCTGGCCGAACACCGCCCGCTCGGTGCACACCCGAAGATCGCAGCCGTACGCCAGCTCGGCGCCACCGCCGAGCGCCGGGCCGTCGACGGCGGCGACGGTCGGCATCGGTAGCGCCCGGATCCGGGCGAAGGCCGCCGAGTTGATCGCGGCGAGAGCGTCCAGCCGGCCGCGCTCGCGCAGTTGGGCGATGTCCGCGCCGCCCGCGAAGATCCCGTCGGTGCCGCCGGTCAGCAGCAGCATCCGGGGACGGGCCTCCAGTTCGGCGCAGACCTCGTGCAGCGCCGCGATGAGGTCGGCGTCGATGGCGTTGCGCTTCTCCGGCCGGTCGAGGGTGACCACCAGCCGGTCGGGAAGCTCCTCGACCCGCAGCCCGGCGCTCACCGTGTCGCTCCCGGCGCGGCGTCGGAGGCCGGGTCGGTGGTCGGGGCGGCCGACTCGGTGCCGCCCGAGCGGACCCCGTCGACCCACTGGTAGAAACCCTGGCCCGACTTCTTCCCCAGGCGGCCCGCCGCGACCATCTCCACCAGCAGCGGCGGCGGCGCGAACCGGTCGCCGTACGCGGCCTGGAGGGTACGGGCGATGTCGAGGCGCACGTCCAGGCCCACCAGGTCGGTCAGTTCCAGCGGGCCGATCGGGTGCCGGTAGCCGAGCGCCATCGCCTTGTCGATGTCGGCCGGGCTGGCCACCCCGTCGGCGACCATCCGGATGGCTTCCAGCCCGAGGGTGACCCCGAGTCGGGAGGTGGCGAAACCCGGCATGTCGCGTACGACGACGGGGTCCTTGCCCAGCCGGTCGGCGAGCGCGCGGGCCGCCTCGGTGGTCTCCGCGGCGGTGGCCGGGCCGACCACGATCTCCAGCAGCGCCATCGCCCAGACCGGGTTGAAGAAGTGCAGCCCGCAGAAGCGCTCGGGCCGGGCCAGTTCCCCGGCCAGCTCGGCAATCGCGATGCTTGAGGTGTTGCTGCCCAGCAGGGCGGGCTCCAGTCGCTCCGCCTCGGCCAGCACGGCCCGCTTCAGCTCCAGCCGCTCCGGTACCGCCTCGACGATCACCGCCGGTTCCGGGGCGACCTCGCCGAGCCCGGCCCGCAGGGTGACCGAGGCGCGGTTGGCGGCGGCCTGCTCAGCGGTCAGCTTGCCGCGCTGTACGGCCCGTTCCCAGAGTTGGGCGAGCCGTTCGACGGCCGCCTCACCGCGGGCCCGGTCGAGCTCGACCAACTCCACCGCATAACCCGCGCCGGCTGCCACGTACGCGATGCCCAGGCCCATCGTGCCGGCACCGACCACGACGAATCGCTGTGTCATCGATCCACCACCGCTCCGTGACGGCCCTCGGCTCCCGCGTGGCCGTTGGCGCGCGGGATCGCCGCCACGCCGGAGCCGGTCCGTACCCTCCGCTCAGTCATGGTGCGACCCTATGCAGCACGATCATCGTCGCGTGCGTGGGGGCGGGCGAGATCGGGTAGGAACCGCTGACAACCAAGGGAAGGGACGAACTGATGAGCCAGGCACCGGAGACCGGTACGGAGGCCCAGGAGACGGTCGAGACGCGCGGCGACGAGCGTGTCGAGTTGCTGCGCGCCGACACCAACAACGACGGCCGTACGGACGTCTGGGTGGTCGACACCGACGGCGACGGCAAGGCCGACCTGTTCCAGTTCGACACCGACGGCGACGGCAAGGTGGACGTCACGATGGTCGACATCGACGAGGACGGTCAGCCCGACGAGGTCGTCGACGGCGACGGTGGCCTCCCCCCGGAGCAACTTCCCCCCACCGTCCAGGTCTGAGTTGTAAGGAAGGGCCCCCTGTTAACGCCTCCGGTATAGCAAGGGGCCCCTCTTAACGTTCGCGCCCGGTCAGCCGGGCAGCCGCAACGTAGCGAGATAGTACGGAGCGTCGCGATCGTCGATGTCGGTCAGTCGCCAGGCGGTGCCCCGGACCAGGTCGGCCAGCTCGTCCGGGGAGCAGACCAGGTAGTCGAACCAGGTGGTGGCCAACTCGCGGTACCGCAACCGCAGCCGTAGCTGCCCGCCGAGTCGGCCTCGACGCCGGTTCTGTTCGTGGTAGCCGGTGTGCACTGGGTCGCGGGTGCCGTACGGATCGGTGCCATGGGCGATGACCTGCGCACCGGGGTTGGCCATCGCGGCCAGCGCGGCGAGGAAGGCGGGTGCCCGTTCTCGCCCCTCCAGCAGCCCCAGGTTGTTGCCGAGCAGCAGAAACGTGTCGTAGCGCCGCCCACTCGCCGCGTGCTCGTCCACGGTGCCGTGCACCAGTTCCCGTACGCCCCGACGGCGGCACACCGCGAGCGCGCCCGGTGAGACGTCCAGCCCGGTGACCGGTACGCCGCGCTCCTGCAGCAGCAGCGCGATCCGCCCGGCGCCGACGCCGACGTCCAGGGTGGCGCCGCGTACCCGGTCCACGGCGCGGTGGTCGTGCGGTTGCCACTCCTGCGGCCCGTCGAGGTACTGCGCGGCCGGTGCCCCGTTGATCAGCCCGTCGTCGCGTTCGATGATCTCGATGACCGGGCGGGGTACGCGCCCGCCGGCCAGCGGTCGGGGACCGATCCCGGTGGCCACCGCCAGCGTGTCGCGCAGCAGTTCCCCGAAGACGTCACCGATTCGTGGTTCTCCCGTCACACCTGCCACGCTATCGGCCTGCTCATTGCCCGTCCGCGCCCGTACGCTGAGGGGGTGACCACGTTGGACCGCCTCGCGGCGGAGAAGTACATCCTCCTCACGACCTTCCGCAAGGACGGCCGAGCGGTGCCCACCCCGGTCTGGGCGGTTCGCGACGGCGACGCCCTGGCGGTGTGGACCGCGTCGGACGCCGGCAAGGTGAAGCGGATCCGGCGCAGCGGAGAGGTCACGGTGGCGCCGTGCGACGTCCGTGGCCGGCCGCACGGCGCGGCGGTACCGGCCCGGGCGACCCTCTACGACCCGGGCGCGACCGAGCACATCCGCGGCCTGATCAAGCAGAAGTACCGGATGATCGGCCGGCTGACCCTGCTCGGCAGCCGGCTGCGTCGCGGGCAGGGCGGGACGGTCGGCATCCGGCTCGAACTGACCGACCCGAGCTGACCGGACCGGGCGGGCTGCCTGCCCTGACACGCCGCAAGGGCGGCGGATCTGACGATCCGCCGCCCTTGCGCTCAGCTCTGTTATCCGTCGTGCAGTCAGTCCCCCTGGCGCTGCTGCGGGATCTGACCCTGCAGCAATGCCCTGACCTCCGACTCCCGGTAGCGACGGTGGCCGCCCAGGGTCCGGATGGCACTCAACTTGCCAGCCTTCGCCCAACGGGTCACCGTCTTCGGGTCGACACGGAACATCGACGCCACCTCGGCCGGTGTAAGTAGCGGCTCTGGTTCGTGCGTTCGCGATGCCATCGGTCACTCCTCCACATGTATAGACATCGGCCGGGGTCCCGCCGGCCGACGCGTCTCCCATGGTCCGGCTAGTCCCCGATGTCCGACATGGGCCGAACGGCCGAACGTCCCTAGACGGACGGATGAACCATGCCCGATATATAGGACTTTTACACGCCAGAAGCCACCTTATTCGGACTCATGATCACGGTTCGTGATGCATCAACTACGAAGGAGCCTCGTGTTGTGGCCCGACATTGATGGACAATGCCCCACTAATTGCCCCGGCACGCCGGGCTAGTTGCACCGCTCCAAAAGTTGCACGGCGCGCCACCGGGCGACCAGCTTGTCGTACGCTGCGGACGCCTCCTCCGCCTCGCCCTGGGACAGCCCGGCCAGCCCCGCCGCGACCAGCTCCGGCGAGTCGTCGTCCGCCAGTGTCTCGTCCGAGAGCAACTCGACCAGGCCGCCGTAGTCCAACTCGACCACCGAACCCGGGTGGAACTCCTCCAACCACCGGGCTGCCTCCTCGACCGCCTCGGTGATCGGGGCGTCCCCGATCGACTTGCGCAGCACCGACAGGGCCCGCGAGGAACGACGCCGCGCCTTGGAGATCTCCGTCCGGAACCGCAGCGCCCGACGCCCCGGCGCGGTCACGTGCTGCCGCTCCTCCGCCTCGAACAGCACGAACCAGCGCAGCGGCACCCCCCAGGTGGCGACCTGCTCGTGCACCCGGGGCACGCCGCGCTCCAGCACCCGGGCGCCGCTGCGCCAGTCCTCCACCACCGCCTTGGCCTGCCCGGCCAGCACCGGCGGGACGAACGCGTCGGCCAGCACCGGCGGCACGCCGTCGCGCGCGCTCAACGCCGCCTCGGCCACCCTGATCCGCAGGTTCCACGGGCACACCAGCAGCGTCTCGTCCGTCTCCAGGACGTACGCCTCCTCGGGCAGGTCGGGCAGCCGGGTCCAGCCGGCGCCGAGCGCCTCGATCACCGAGGTCCGCTGCCGGCCCGGCCCTTCCACCGGCGCCACTGCCCGCCCCTGCTCGACGTAGCGCCGCCAGTACGCCTGGCGGTCCCGGTCGAAGGCGGTCAACGGCTCGTACACGCGCAGGTATGAAGCGAAGAGCGACGGCACGGCGCGATCCTCCCACGAATCGCAGGCCGAGCGTTGCTCGGCGTCATCGTGGCCGTGAATGGGTGCCCGCTGGACGGGACGAGGTGCTCGCGCAAGCAGCCCGAGGTCAGCCGATACTAGGCTCGCTACACCGGCAGCATCCCCGCCGGCAGTAGACCAGGTCCGCGTCCCACAAGGGCGCCCACCGACACAGGAGCCAGTCATGGGCGTATTCGCCAGCACCGACGACCCGGAATCCACCGGCCACGAGCAGGTCGTGTTCTGCCAGGACAAGCAGACCGGCCTGAAGGCGATCATCGGCATCTACTCCACCGCGCTGGGCCCCGCGCTCGGTGGCACCCGCTTCTACCCGTACGCCAGCGAGGAGGAGGCCCTCGCGGACGTCCTCGACCTGTCTCGCGGCATGGCGTACAAGAACGCCCTCGCAGGTCTGGACCTGGGCGGCGGCAAGGCGGTCATCTGGGGCGATCCGGCGCAGATCAAGACCGAGGCGCTGCTGCGCGCGTACGGCCGCTTCGTGGAGTCGCTGGGCGGGCGCTACTACACCGCCTGCGACGTGGGCACCTACGTACCGGACATGGACGTGATCGCCCGCGAGACCCGGTACGTCACCGGCCGCAGCGTCGAGCACGGCGGTGCGGGCGACTCCTCCATTCTCACCGCCTGGGGCGTCTTCCAGGGCATGCGGGCCGCGGCCGAGCACGTCTGGGGAGTGCCGACGCTGCACGGCCGACGGGTCGGCGTCGCGGGCCTGGGCAAGGTCGGCAAGTATCTGGTCGGCCACCTGGTGGAGGACGGCGCCGAGGTGGTCGCGACAGACGTCAGCCCGCAGGCACTGGAGTGGGCCCGGACGACCCACCCGCAGGTCTCGCTCCTCGACGACGTCTCCGCGCTGGTCGCCGCCGACATCGACGTGTACGCCCCGTGCGCGCTCGGCGGCGCGTTGAACGACGACACGGTGGCGGCGTTGCGCGCGAAGGTGATCGCCGGCGCGGCCAACAACCAGCTCGCCCACCCGGGCGTCGAGAAGCTGCTGGCCGACCGGGGCATCCTCTACGCGCCGGACTACGTGGTGAACGCCGGCGGTGTGATCCAGGTCGCCGACGAGATCGAGGGCTTCGACTTCGAGCGGGCCAAGTTGCGCGCCACCCGGATCTACGACACCACCCGGGAGATCCTCCGGCTCGCCGACGCCGACGGCGTCCCGCCGGCGGTGGCGGCCGACCGGCTGGCCGAGCGGCGGATGGCCGAGATCGGCCGACTGCGCGCGATTCACCTGCGCTGACGACTCACCGGCGAGGGCGGGGCCGTTGGTCCCGCCCTCGACCGTCGTTCCCGGCTAAGCTGAGGATACGACGCATTCGTGAGGTTTCACCCCGTGTCACGACCGTTCCCGGCATCGCTCCTTACCGGGTACAATGGGTGACGACCGCACGACCGCAACGCGCGGTGGCGGTCGACGGTAACCCGAGGTGCCGAACGGTGGCATCCCCATGTACCGTAAGAGCCACGAGAGATGCCTGACGTCATCGGGGCCCGCCTTCGGGCTGCCCCGCATTCTGTGCGAGGGGGTCGAGCCATGGGGCGCGGCCGTGCTAAGGCCAAGCAGACAAAGGTGGCGCGGGAGTTGAAGTACCACTCCCCGAACACCGACCTCGCCGCCTTGCAGCGAGAACTCGGCGGCGGCGGTAAGTCGGACCGCAACTTCGACGACGACTACCAAGAGTACGTCGACGATGACGAGGACCATGCCGAGGACGACCCGGACAAGTGGGTACGTCCGACCCGCTGACCCCCGGTCACATCTGAGCACGCGGTAACTCCCCGCGTGCTCACGTATGTGCCCGCTAGGCGGCGTAACACCCGACGATCCAAGGGCCTGCCACGCCCGGACACCCTCTGGCAGTGTGGCGGGCCCTTGGTTCAGCCCGGTCAGCGTGGCCGGTTGTTCCAGTTGTAGAACGTCGGGATGTTCTCGAAGTGGTTCCAGGCGCAGACCGCGCTGGCGCCGTCGCCACCCGCCACCTCTGCCCGTGACTGTCGCGCGACTTCGGCCTCGTGCAGCAGCGCAGCGAGCCCGGTGGCGGCCTCCCGCACCCGGGAGGCGACCTGGTCGGGTCCCTCGTCCGTCACTCGCTCAGGCTCCCGGTGACTGGTGGTTTCGGGCATGCTCCAACACTCCCTCCAGTAGGCGGATCTTGCTGTTGCGGCAGTGCTCGGTCTCCGTACCGTCGAAACGCCCCAGCTCGAAGTAACGGTTCGCAGCGTGGCCTCCGCCACAGAAGCCGAAGTAGGGGCACGACGAGCGGCACGCCTCCACCCCGGTCAGGAACTCACCCACCCAGGCGGTGTGCTCCGCCGCGTCGGCGAGGATCGCGTGCAGCGGGGTGGCAAGCACGTTTCCGCTGCTGAAATCGCCGTAGCGAGGGTCGGTGAAGCCGGCCAGCTCGGGCGAGAGCACCACGACCGAGCCGTCGTACGCGATGGTCGGGATCGGGTCGAGGCGGCGCGGCAGAAGATCATCGGCGGTGCCGTCCAGCACGGCCGCGGCGTACCGCAGCGACCACTCGACCTCACGCAGATGGATCCGCGGCTGCCGACGCCAGGCGGCCACGAGTTCGGCCCAGAACCCGGTCACCACGGCCGGGTCGTGGGCGTTGGTCCGGGTGTTGACGCCCTCGGTCTCCTCGATGTTCACCCCGAGCACCTCGCAGCCCAGGTCGAGGCAGTAGTCGTACAGCTCCGCCGCCCGGCCGGGTGCCGGATCGTTGACCACCGCGAGCGCCGAGAAGGGCAGGTCGTGCCGGCGCAACGCCGCCACCCCACGAACGATCCGGTCGTACGCGGGCCGGCCCGACCGGGTGACCCGGTCGCCGTTGCGCTCCCGGGGGCCGTCCACGCTCACGCTCACCCGCATGCGATGCGCCACGAAGAACTCGCACCAGGCGTCGTCGATCAACGTGGCGTTGGTCTGGACGTGGTGCTCCACCTCCGGGCCGAACGGCGCCATCAGCTCCGCCAACTGCTCCCGGCCGGCGGTGAGCGGCTCACCGCCGTGCCAGACCACGGAGAAGCGCGCCGACGCCGCCCAGGGGTTCACCGAGGCGGCCACCGCCTCCGCCACGGCGACCGACATCCGTCGGTCGGCCGCCCGAAACGGCAGGTAGCAGTAGGCGCAATCGAGGTTGCAGAGCGTGGTGGGCTGCATCACGACGTACGACGGGACGGCAGCCATGCCGCGCATCCCATGCAGTGACCGTCCCGGTGCAGCCATCGCCCTCCTCGTAACAGTTGAAGGCTGCCGGGCACACCCCGGCAGGGCATGCCCACAGCGTTGAGGGTGCCCTTCAGGCTAGGCCGCGATGGCCACTCGGGTGAAGCCCGGATCAGGTGGCCGTGAGCTCAGCTCACGTCACCCGCGGGTGTGCTGACCGACCATCTGCACCTCGCCGGTGCCCTCGATGATCTCGCCCACCTGCCAGGCGTCGACGCCCCGGCCGGTCAACGTGGCCAGCGCCCGGTCGGCGTCCTCGGCCGAGACGATGGCGAACATGCCCACGCCCATGTTGAAGGTCGCGTCCATCTCCGGGTCCTCGATCCGCCCCTTGGACTGGATCAGGTCGAAGATCGGCTGCGGCCGCCAGGTGGAGCGGTTGACCACCGCGTCCACGTTCTCGGGCAGGATCCGCACCAGGTTGCCAGGGATGCCGCCGCCGGTGACGTGGGCCAGCGCCCGCACCTCGGCCTCGGCGATCAGCTTGAGGCAGTCCTTGGCGTAGATCTTGGTCGGCGTGAGCAACTCCTCGCCGAGCGTGCGCTGCCGGCCGAAGTCGTCGATGACCACGTCCAGCCGCATCCGCCCCGCGCCGAGCAGCACGTGCCGCACCAGGGAGTACCCGTTCGAGTGCAGACCGGACGAGCGCATGGCGATCACCACGTCGCCCACCTCGACCCGATCGGAGCTGAGGATCTCGCTCTCCTCCACCACACCGACACCGGTGGCGGAGATGTCGTACTCGTCGGGGCGCAACACGCCCGGGTGCTCGGCCGTCTCGCCGCCGAGCAGCGCGCAGCCGGCGTAGCGGCAGCCGTCGGCGATGCCGGCACCGATCTCGGCGACCTTGTCCGGCACCACCTCGCCGGTGGCGATGTAGTCGAGCAGGAACAGCGGCTCGGCGCCGCAGGCCACGAGGTCGTCGACGACCATCGCGACCAGGTCGATGCCGACCGTGTCGTGGATGTCCATCTGCTGGGCGATCACCAGCTTCGTGCCGACACCGTCGGTGGACGACGCCAGGATCGGGTTCTTGTACTTCGTGGTGTCCAGCCGGAACAGGCCCGCGAAGCCGCCGAGGTCGCCCATCACCTCCGGCCGGCGGGTCTCCTTCACCTTCGACTTCAGCAACTCGACCGCGCGGTCACCCGCCTCGATCGACACGCCGGCGTCCGCGTACGAGACGGAACGTTTGCGAGCCTGGCGGCCGCTGCCGGCAGTCCAGGGCTGGCGGTCGTTGCCAGCGCCGCTCGGGCTGCTTCCTGCGCCGCTGCGCTCGGACACGTGCGTCACGGTTCTCCCCTTTGTGGTTCTCGGCGGCGGTCGACGGTGACCGACCGCAGCCGGGCGATGCTACGGGCGGTTTGTGGTCGCCGAGATCTTCAGGTCGGAGCGCGACGCGCGACGCGACCGGTTGAGATCGTCGTCAGCTCCCGCAGCGGCGACGAGCGGAGGGACGGGCTGCTCGGCGGAATCACTGTCGTCCGAGTTGTGGGCGACCCGACGGCCGATTCCTTCGAGGACGTGCTTGCCGATCAGGTTGCCGACGGGAAGGTCGATCGGATACTCCCCGTCGAAACACGCCCGGCACAGGCGGGTCTTCGGTTGCTCGGTCGCGGCGATCAGGCCGGGCAGCGAGACGTAACCGAGGGTGTCCGCACCGATGGAGCGCCGGATGCCCTCGTTGTCGAGACCGTTGGCGAGCAGTTCGGCGCGGGTGGCGAAGTCGATGCCGTAGAAGCACGGCCAGGACACCGGCGGAGAGGAGATGCGGACGTGCACCTCCAGCGCGCCGGCCTCACGGAGCATCCGGACGATCGCGCGCTGGGTGTTGCCGCGGACGATGGAGTCGTCCACCACGACCAGGCGCTTGCCGCGTACGTTCTGCCGCAGCGGGTTGAGCTTGAGTCGGATGCCCAGCTGACGCAGGGTCTGCGACGGTTGGATGAAGGTGCGCCCGACGTACGGGTTCTTCATCAGGCCGGCGCCGTAGGTGATGCCGGACTCCTCGGCGTAGCCGATCGCCGCCGGGGTGCCCGACTCCGGCACCGGGATGACCAGATCGGCCTCGACCGGGTGTTCCTTGGCCAGCTGCCGGCCGATCTGCACCCGGGCCGCGTGCACGTTACGACCGGCGATGGTGGCGTCCGGGCGGGCGATGTAGACGTACTCGAAGAGGCAGCCCTTGGGCTCCGGGGCGGCGAACCGGCTGGACCGCAGCCCTTCGGCGTCGATCGCGATCAGCTCGCCGGGCTCGACCTCACGGACCACGCTGGCACCCACGATGTCCAGCGCCGCCGTCTCGCTGGCCACCACCCAGCCCCGCTCCAGCCGGCCGAGCACCAGCGGGCGTACGCCGTGCGGGTCCCGCGCGGCGTAGAGGGTGGTCTCGTCCATGAACACGAAGCTGAACGCACCGCGCAACTGCGGCAGCACCTCCAGCGCGGCCGCCTCGACGGAGAGATCCGGTCGACTCGCCAGCAGCGCGGTCACCAGCGAGGTGTCGTTCGTCGAACCGTCCGCGGTCAGGCCGCGGTCGGTCACCTCGCGCTGCAACTCGGCGGTGTTGACCAGGTTGCCGTTGTGCGCCAGCGCGATGGTCGTGCCGGAGCTGGTGGCACGGATGGTCGGCTGGGCGTTCTCCCAGGTCGACCCGCCGGTCGTCGAGTAACGGGTGTGGCCGATCGCGACATGGCCGCGCAGACTGGCCAGCGTCGGCTCGTCGAAGACCTGGGCCACCAGACCGAGATCCTTGTAAACCACCACGCCAGAGCCGTCACTTACCGCTATGCCGGCCGCCTCCTGCCCCCGGTGCTGCAACGCGTACAGCCCGAAATAGGTCAGGTTGGCAACCTCTTCCTCCGGCGCCCAGACACCGAAGACGCCACAAGCGTCCTGCGGGCCGGGTCGTTGGGGATCAAGGTCGTGGCTCAGCCGGCCGTCGCCTCGGGGCACCTGCCGCTCCCTCTTGCTGGTCTGGACTGGCCTCGCGGAAGCCGAAGGGCCTGCTCCGCGCTGATCGGCCGGGACCACACTGTCGCCTGACAGTGTACGCGAATCCGAGTCGGCACATACAGTCACGTTGTCACCGCTTTAGGTCAGCTGAAACACGCGTCACTCCAGTTCGAGGGGCAGGTACGGGGAGAGGTCGGCCCGCGTCCCGCTCGCCCGTACGCGACCCTCCGTGACCGCCTGGGTCCATTCGAGTCGCCCGGTCGCCAATGCGAGCCAGGTTTCCGGATCCATCTCGACAGTGTTCGGTGGCGTACCGCGGGTGTGTCGCGGCCCCGGAACACACTGAACTGCACCGTAAGGTGGGACACGCACCTCCACCGATCGGCCGGGGGTGCGGTCCGCGAGGGTGGTCAACAGGGCCCTGACCGCCACCCGCAGGACCGACCGTTCGGGCGCGCGGCCCTCATCGAGCGCCGCCATCGCCGCCGCCACTGCGGCGGACTTATCGTACGGAGAGGACACGACGGGACGATACGGCCTCTCCTCGCCGCGCGCGACGCTGGCCCTGGGTCGCGCCGATCCGCCCCGACAAGGCATAGTTGCCGACGGCGTATTCGTACCGTGATGTTCCCCCGGCCCGGCACCCCGCCCGGCCACGGAAAGTCAGTCCGGAAGGCGGTGGACGTGTCAACACACCGACGAGCCTGGCAAAAGCGGGCCGGTGTGGTCGTGGCGCTGGTTGTGGGTGCCCTGCTCGCCGTCCCCGCCACACCCGCCCTCGCCGCGGAGCCGCAGGTACAGATCACCGGCCTATCGTCCGGCACTCTCAGTCCAGGCCAGCGAGCGACTCTCTCATTCCGCGTAACGAATGCAAACCCAATAGAAATCCCACCCGAGGGCGACGCGGTCAACATCAGGGTCAGCACGTCTTTTGGTGAACTCACGTGTGACGGTCGATGCGACTTCACCGAGGAGATCGGCCGCGGTCGGTCACAGAGCTACAGCGTGACCCTCGTGGCGGGCAACGTCGCTGCCGGTGACACGAAGTCCGGCAATGTACAGATCAGTGCCACCATCGGCGGCGAATCCGGCGGCGCCCAGCGCGAAGTCACGGTGCGTGGGCCCAACCCGCCGCCGACCACGCAGGCGCCGCAGACGGTGCGGTCGATTTCCGGCAAGGTGGTCAACCAGGCCGGTGACGGGGTGCCGAACGCGTACGTCCTGCTCAAGGACAGCGCGGGCAAGCAGTACGAGACCAACGCGAACTCCGACGGCAACTTCCGCTTCACCGGCACCAGCGAGCGGCCCATCGCTCCGGGCCGGATCGACCTCGGCGCGAGCGCGAACAGCGTCCGCGAGGTCGTGAGCTTCACGGCGAACGCGGGTCAGAGCGTCACCGGGCAGCGGATCACGCTCGCGATCCAGGCCTCGAACAGCCCGACTCCGACCCCCACCGCCAGCGAATCGGCGGTGCCGACGGAGGACCCGTTCGACGACGAGCTCGCCGACGAGGTGGACGAGGCGCCGGCCGAGTCCGCGGCGCCTCCGGCCCAGGCCAGCAACGAGGACTCCGGCGGCTTCGGCAACTGGCTGCTGGTCCTGCTCGGTGGCCTCTTCGTGGCCGTTGGTGTCGGCACGATCGTGCTGCTCTGGATGAAGCGCAAGGAGAACGACGACGCCGAGGTCGACGGGGATGCACCGGCCGGTGCCCCCGCTGGCGCGGTTCCGGCGGCACGAGGCTCCTTCGCCGGCGCGGACGACCAGACCCGCGTGGTCAGCCGGGTCGGCAACACTCCCGACCCGACCATGGTCGCCGGTGCCGGGATCAGCAACGCGCCGACGATGATGCACCAGCCGATCGTCGACGACGTTCCTCCGGACCCGTACGGCGCGCCGCCCGCACCGCCCTACGGCGCTGCGCCCGGTGCCGCGCAGGCCTGGTCGGGCGGTGGTTACGGCGACGAGCCCGGCGGCTACGGCGCATCCGGTTACGGCAACGCGCCGTCGTCCGGCAGCGGCTACGGCACCAGCCCCTCGTCGGGGGCGGGCTACGGCGGCCGTGACTACGGCGCAGGCAGCGCCGGGGCCGACTACCCGCCGGCCGGTGGCGCAGCCGGCTACGGCGAGCGGTACGACGAGCCGACCGGCCGCTACACCGGCGACGAGACCCGCTACCCGGCGCCCGCCGACCCGTACGCGACCGGGTTGTACGAGCCCGAGGCGGGCAAGGGCTACGGCAGTTCCGAGCCGGCCGGCTACGGCCGGGGCGAACCCACCGGTGGCTACGGCCAGAGCGAACCGACCGGTGGCTACGGCCAGGGTGCGCCCGCTGGTGGGTACGGGCAGGCCGAGCAGCCTGGCGGCTACGGCCAGGGCGGGTCGACCGGTGGTTACGGTTCGGCTGATCGGGACTACAACCGGGGCGAGCCGACCGGCAGCTACGGCAACGGCAGCGGGTACGGGCAGAGTGAGCCCGCCACCGGCTACGGGCAGGGCGCGCCGACCGGCGGATACTCCCCGAGCACGCCCGCCGGCGGTTACGGCCAGGGCGAGACGACCGGCAGCTACGGTCGGACCGATCCCGTAGGCGGTTACGGCCAGAGCGAGCCGACCGGCGGTTACGGCCAGAGTGAGCCGGCCGGCGGTTACGGGCAGGCGGCCGAGCCGACGGGTGGCTACCCGCCGCAGACCGGTGGGTACGGACAATCCGCAGCCGGCTACGGCCAGACCGGCGGGTACGACGATCCCGGCCGCTACGGCCAGGCCGGCTACGGCGGCGGCTACGGCGGGCAGGAGCCCCCGCAGCAGCGCAGCGGTTACGACGGTGGCTACGACCAGAACACCGGCGGGTACGGCCAGGAGCCGCCGCGCCAGCGCGGAGGCTACGACAACGGCTACGAGCAGGGCGGTGCGTACGGCAGCGACCCGGCACAGGCCGGCCGTGGCCGACCGGACGGCAGCCCCACGGAGCGCGGACGCCGGCTCGACTGGCTGGACGACTGAACCAGCCCCGGGGCAGGCGTAAAGAACAACGTGTGACGGGCGACCTACCGCGAGGGGGTCGCCCGTTCCGTGTGTATGCCGTCGGGCGGGCCTGGCCCGTCAGGCGGCGGGTGTGAAGACGCCCTGCCGCAGCAGTGGCACCACTGCCGAACTGTCGACCCGTACGGCGATCTCGACGTCCTCGGCGAAGCCGCCCCCGATCAGTTCACGGCCCGACACGGAGCCCCGGATCGCCGCAGGTACGTCCGGGATGCTGGCCAGCGCCGCAAGTGCCACGGCCGCTTCGACGGAGAGGCCGCCGGGAACCCCGGACAGCGCGTCCAGCACGCTCGCCGCACCGAGCTGATCCTCCACCGACGGGCGCAGCGAGCCGTCCGGCCATTGTTCACCGGCGGCGATCACACCGATCGGTTCGTCTGTCGAGCCGTACCCCTGGGTCAGCAGCCAGCGCCCGACGGCGCGCGCGTTACGCAGGTTGCCCGCGACCACCGGTACGCCGGTGGCGCTGGCGGCCGCACTGATCGCCGAACCGTTCGGGGAGGGGAGCACCAGGTCGGAGACGACAGGTGCCCGGCTCAGCGCGGCCGGCGACAGCGACCACGGATGTTCCGGCGTGACCTGCCGACGCCCGGCGGCGGGCACGGCACCGACCCGGCGCGCGTACTCGGCGGCCTGTTCTCCCCAGGGGAACGGGTGGACGCGCATTCCGCGCCCGACCGCCACCTCGACGGTGGTGGTGAACGACAGCACGTCCACCACCACCAGCACCGCGCAGACGCGGCCGAGTTCCGCCGCCCCCGCGAGGCCCCAGTCGAACCGGGCCCCGGAACCGGATTGGGCGTGAACGGACTCGGCCAACGCCTCAGCGCTCGTCGGCGGAGGGCTGCTCCTGTGGTGCGTCGGTTGCGGTGTCCTGCTCGATCGGCTGCTGGCGGACCGGCGGTGCCGCCCGCTCGACCGGCCGGTCGTCCTCGGGCGACTCGACGCCGTCGGACACCGGCACAGCAACCTCCGCGTGCGGGTCGGCGTCCTCGACCGAGGGAACCGGGTCGGCGTCCTCGACCGACGGTACCGGGTCAGCCTCGACCGGCGCCTCGACCGCGTCCACCGGCGCGGCCTCGACCACGCTGTCCTGCGCCGTCAACTCGACCGGCTGCACGCCACCGAACAGTGCCGGCAGCGTGGCACTGTGCGCCTCCCGCAGCTCGTCCAGGCCGATGCGGAACTGGCCGTGCACCTCCAGCGCGCCGCCCGTGGAATCGGTGACGCCGATGAGCTCCCACGGCACGCCGTGCTCGGCGCAGAGCGCGGTGAACGCCTTCTCGTGGCCGCGAGGCACCGAGACCAGCACCCGACCGGCGGACTCGCTGAACAGGAAGACGAAGGGCATCGAGTTGCCCTCGAAGCGCTCCGGCACCGCGATCCGCGCCCCGACGCCGTAGCGCAGGCAGGACTCCACCAGGCTCTGCGCGAGGCCACCATCGGAGAGGTCGTGCGCCGAGCTGACGTGGCCGACCCGCGCGGCGGCGGCCAGCAGCTCGCCGAGCCGCTTCTCCCGGGCCAGGTCGACGTGCGGGGGTACGCCACCGAGGTGCTGGTGGGCCACCCAGGCCCATTCCGAGCCGGAGAGCTCCACGTGCGTCTCACCGAGCAGGAAGAGCTGGTCGTGGTCGCCGCTGGGCCGCGGGACGAAGCCCATCGCCACCCGCTCGGCGACGTTCTCCAGAACGCCGAGCACACCGACCACCGGCGTCGGGTGGATCGCCGCCGCCCCGGTCTGGTTGTAGAAGCTGACGTTTCCACCGGTGACGGGGATGCCCAGCTCCGCGCAGCCGTCGGCGAGACCGCGGACCGCCTCGGCGAACTGCCACATCACGCCCGGGTCCTCGGGGGAGCCGAAGTTCAGGCAGTCGGTGACCGCGATCGGCGTCGCCCCGGTGACCACCACGTTGCGGTACGCCTCGGCCAGCGCCAACTTGGCACCGTGGTACGGGTCGAGCCGGGCGTACCGGCCGTTACCGTCGACCGAGAGCGCCACGCCCAGGCCGGTCCGCTCGTCGATCCGGATCACGCCGGAGTCCTCCGGCTGGGCGAGCACGGTGTTGCCCAGCACGTAGCGGTCGTACTGCTCGGTGACCCAGGTCTTGTCGCACAGGTTCGGCGAGGCGATCATGCGCAGCACGGTCTCGCGCAGCGCGTCCGGGTCGCTCGGCCGGGGCAGCGTCTCGGCCCGGTCGGCCTGGAGCAGGATCAGGTCGGCCGGCTCCCGCATCGGGCGGGCGTAGACCGGACCGTCGTCCACCAGCGAACCCGGCGGCACGTCGACCACCAGCTGGTCCCGCCAGGTGATCAGCAGTCGACCCGGCTGGCCGTCCGGCTCCGGAGCGGTGACCTCGCCGATCGCGGTGGCGAGCACGCCCCACTTCTCGCAGGTCTTGAGGACGGTCTCGAGCTTGGCCGGCTCGACGACCAGCAGCATCCGCTCCTGGGACTCGCTGGCCAGGATCTCGTGCGGGTCCATCGACGGCTCGCGCAGCGGCACCCGCTCCAGCCAGACCCGCATGCCCGTGCCGGCCGCCGCGGCGGTCTCGGTGAGCGCGCAGGTGAGCCCGGCACCGCCGAGGTCCTGGATGCCGGCGACGAGTTCGGCGTCGTACAGCTCCAGGCAGGCCTCGATCAGCAGCTTCTCGGTGAACGGGTCACCGACCTGCACGGAGGGGCGGCGCTGCTCGCTGCCCTCGGTGAAGGTCGCGCTGGCCAGCACCGACACACCGCCGATGCCGTCGCGGCCGGTCTTGGCACCCATCAGCACCACGACGTTGCCGGGGCCGACGGCGGCCTTGTTCTGCAGGCGGCTCACCGGCAGTACGCCGAGGCAGAGCGCGTTGACCAGGGGGTTGCCCTGGTAGCAGGGGTCGAAGACCACCTCGCCGCCGATGTTGGGCAGGCCCAGGCAGTTGCCGTACCCGCCGACACCGGCGACCACGCCGGGCAGCACCCGGGCGGTGTCGGGGTGGTCGGCCGCGCCGAAGCGCAGCGGGTCCATCACCGCGACCGGGCGGGCGCCCATGGCGAGGATGTCCCGGACGATGCCGCCGACGCCTGTCGCCGCGCCCTGGTACGGCTCGACGAAGCTCGGGTGGTTGTGCGACTCGACCTTGAAGGTCACCGCCAACTCGTCGGAGACCCGCACCACACCGGCGTTCTCCCCGATGCCGGCGAGCAGCCGGTCACTCGGCGGGGCCTTCTCGCCGAACTGGCGCAGGTGCACCTTGCTCGACTTGTAGGAGCAGTGCTCGCTCCACATGATCGAGTACATCGCCAGCTCGGACTGGGTGGGCCGACGGCCCAGGATGTGCCGGATGCGGTCGTACTCGTCGTCCCGGAGCCCCAGTTCGGCGTACGGCTGAAGTTCCTCCGGGGTGCCCTCGGCGCGCGGCACGGTGTCCACCCGGTCCGCCCAGTCGGCCTGCCCGGAGGCGTGCCGGGCCGGTGCGGCGGCCGGATATGGCTGGACCGGCTGTGCCGGCGTGGCCGGGACTGCCTCCGGGGTCTCCCGTACCGGGTCCGGATGCGTAGTCATGACCTCTCCTCGTTGCGCTCGCCGCCGTACGGGCGGGTGAGCCGACCGATGATCCCGACGCGGACGGTCACGCCGGCGCCCCCACCAGGTGCTTGAGCACCGAGGTGAAGAAGCCGAGGCCGTCGAGGGAGGGGCCGGTGAGCGCCTCCACCGCGTGCTCGGGATGCGGCATGATGCCGACCACGTTGCCGGCCGGGTTGGTGATGGCCGCGATGTCCCGCTGAGAACCGTTCGGGTTGACGCCGACATAACGGGCGACGACCCGACCCTCGGCTTCGAGGGCGTCAAGCGTCGCGGGGTCGGCGACGTAGCAACCTTCGCCGTTCTTGACCGGGATCAGCACCTCCTGGCCGGGCTGGAAGGCGTTCGTCCAGGCGGTGCCCGCCGACTCGATGCGCAGGATCTGGTCGCGGTTGCGGAAGTGCAGGTGCTGGTTGCGGGTGAGCGCACCGGGCAGCAGGTGGGCCTCGCAGAGGATCTGGAAGCCGTTGCAGATGCCGAGCACGGGCAGGCCGCCGGCAGCGGCGTCGACGATGGTCTCCATCACCGGGGCGAACCGGGCGATGGCCCCGCAGCGCAGGTAGTCACCGTAGGAGAAGCCGCCGGGCAGGACGACCGCGTCCACCCCGTGCAGCTCCGGGTCACCGTGCCAGAGGCGTACGGGCTGGGCGCCCGCGATCCGGACAGCCCGAGCGGCGTCCCCGTCGTCGAGCGAGCCGGGGAAGGTCACCACTCCGACCCGCGCGGTCACGACCGGGCTTCCGCGGGCTCGTCGGCCTCGACCAGGTGGACGGTGAAGTCCTCGATGACCGGGTTGGCGAGCAGCTTGTCGGCGATCTCCCGGGCCCGGTCCAGGTCCGGTTCACCGGTGAAATCGATCTCGATGCGCCGACCGATCCGCACCGAGGCGACATCGTTGACACCGAGCCGGGGCAGCGCGTTTGCGACGGCCTGGCCCTGCGGATCGAGGATCTCGGGCTTGAGCATGACGTCGACGACGACGCGAGGCACTGGGCACTCCTGACTGTGTACGCAGTTGGGTGCCGACCCACAACGGGCGAGCGCAGCCAGCCTACCTGGCAGATGTCGCACCGGACGCACCGGTGGGAGGGCGTCGAGGCGCGGCTCGCGGCCACCCGCCTGGCCCTGTCGAGAACGATACGGGTTCGTTGCTGTCCCGATACGGCATTGTTGCCCGATCTCCCGGCGGGTCGCGTAACGCACGGGTCGGTAGGTCCTGGCCGAAGGTGGACACCGAGCACGACTGGGCCCGACATCGGGAAATCCGACTGTTACATCTACTTGTTTGAATGAACCTCTTGTGAAACACCTCACCCAGCCCTACGGTACATCGTCAGACGTCGATTTATCGGTGTCGCGGTGACGGACCACCCCCCGCCCGTCGCCGCAGGTCGACCCGGCCACCCGGGTCCCGCGATCCCCGAAGGAGCCCTACCGATGCGCATCCGATCCCTGCTCGCGGTCCTCGCCACAGCCCTGGCCGGCGTGCTCGGCGCCAGCTCCGGCGCTGTCGCCGCGCCCGTCGGCCCGTACATCATCGGCGGCGGAACCGTCTCCTCCGCGCCGTGGGCCGCGGCGGTGTTCAGCAACGGCTCGTTCACCTGCTCCGGCACGATCATCGCCCCGCAGTGGGTGCTGACCGCCCGGCACTGCCTCGGCGGCACCATGTCCGTGCGGGTCGGCAGCGTCTACTACGGCTCCGGCGGCGTCACCCGCACCGTCAGCGCCACCTACGGCCGCTACGACCTGGCCCTGATGCGCCTGTCCAGCTCGGTGAGCACCAGCTACGTCACGCTGGCCAACAGCAACCCGCCGGTCAACTCGACCAACACGATCTACGGCTGGGGCATGACCTGCTACAGCGGCTGCGGGGCTTCTCCCCAGCTGAAGACCGCCTCGGTCCGGGTGACCAGCACCAACGTCACCGACGCGTACGGCGGGCAGGCGATCCGCAGCACCCGGATCAACGGCAACGCCTGGCGGGGCGACTCGGGCGGCCCGCAGTTCTACAACGGCGCCCAGGTCGGCGTCGCCTCCACCGCCGACGGCCAGAGCATCCAGAACTACGGCAGTGTCGCCTTCAACCGGGCCTGGATCACCTCGGTGGCCGGTGTCTGACCGAAAGCGTCCGATGCGGCGCGGAAGGTGGGCAACGCGCCCGCCGTCCGCGCCGCGCTGTTTTTCAGCATCCGAGCAGGTGAACGCGGCTCACGTTGCCGGGCGTCGGCGGCTGCCAGCATCGAAAACGTGCTGGTCGTGACGACGGATCAACTTCCCGGCTACGAGATCCGCCAGATCCTCGGCGAGGTGGTCTCCTCGATGGCCAGGACCCGCAACCCGTACCGCGAGGGCGTGAAGAACCTGCGCGGTGGCGCGTACGACCCGATGGCGCCGGACAACCTCACCCGGTGGCGTACCGACTCGGTGGCCCGGCTCGGCGAAGAGGCCCGCCGGCTCGGCGCGAACGCCGTGGTGGGGATGCGGTTCGACAGCCGCGACTGCGGCGAGATGTGGATGGAGATCTGCGCCTACGGCACCGCCGTGATCGTGGCACCCAAGGTCCCCGACGTCATGCCCCCCGACCAGCCACTCATCGCCGCCGAAACCGCCAACGACCCGTCCTTCGCCAGCACTCCCGGCGGCATCGCCGAACCCGCAAGCGCCCCCAACCTCCGCACCGCCGCCGAAACCCCCACCCGCGACAGCTAACCCACGCCCCTACGCCCACTGCCCCCGCCCACGCCCACGCCCACGCCGACGCCGATCTTGCACTTTCGGTCGCCGTTTTGCGGCTTTCACTCGCTTATGCCCTGACAGAAGGTGCAAGATCAGCGCTCTGGGAGGGCGTGCGCACAGGGAATGCGCGTGCGCAGGCAGTGCCGTCGCTCGCCTTGTTCGCAGCCCTGCCCGCGATGGCGCCCTCACCCCTGCCCACACGATGCAGCCCGCGCCGATCTTGCACTTTGGGTCGCCGCTATGTGGCTTTCATCCGTTGATGTCGCGACAGAAAGTGCAAGATCGGCGCGCGGGGCTGGGTGCGCGGGGCGGGGGTGGGAGGGGAGGGGGTGGGAGGGGAGGGGGTGGGAGGGGGGGGGGGGGGGGGGGGGGGGGGGGGGGGGGGGGGGGGGGGGGGGGGGGGGGGGGGTGGAGGG
>NZ_RQIV01000008.1:0-276465 GCF_003977705.1 Verrucosispora sp. FIM060022 | reverse complement strand
CCACGCAGATGAAGTGCACGTCACCGAAGTCGGCGGTCTCGGCGATGTCGGTGCTGAACCGCAGCCGGCCGGCGGCGAGGTTGCGCCGTAGCAGTTCGTCGAGGCCGGGCTCGTGGATCGGCACCTCACCGGCGTTCAGCTTGGCGAGCTTGGTGACGTCGACGTCGTACCCGAGCACCTCGTAGCCGAGTTCGGCGTAGCAGATGGCGTACGTCGCGCCGAGATAACCGGTGCCGAGGAAGGTCACCCGAGGGCGTGGAGCAGTGGTCATCGTCGACATCTGCATCTCCAACAAATGCGAAAGCGATTCGGTGCACGGCGGCGCCGCGACTTACTTATATCTGCAAAATCTAAGATTATTTGGCATATTCAATTTCATCCTTGCGTACCCGGTGGCCTGGTCGTACCTGAACAGCCTTGTGCTAGACGCAGCCGCGTTCGCTGAACGATCACGCCGGACGGCGTAACCCACGGATCAGGCCTTCCCGCCATTCCCTGGCCCGGGGACCCGGCGCGGTCAGTGCGTGTTGATCGACGCGGGCCGACGTCTCAGGCGATCGCCTGCCACCAGCCGTCGACCGAGGGCGGGTCGTCGACCGTCACCCGCTCACCCGGGCGCGGCACGGCCAGCCGGACGTCGCGCGCCTTGGCCTCGGCCCAGAGCCGGTCCACCGGCTCCGACCAGTCGTGCAGCGCCAGGTTGAAGGTCGCCCAGTGCACCGGTACGAGCAGTCCGCCGCGCAGGTCGACGTGGGCGGCGACCGCCTCCTCCGGGAACATGTGGATGCTCGCCCAGGCGTGGTCGTACGCGCCGATCTGGATGAGCGTCACGTCGAACGGGCCGTACGCCGCGCCGATCTCGGCGTAGCCGGCGAAGTAGCCGGAGTCTCCGGTGTAGTAGACGCGGCGCTGCCGCCCGGCCACCACCCAGGAACTCCAGAGGGTGCCGTTGCGGCGCAGCCCGCGCCCCGAGAAGTGCTGGGCGGCGGCGCAGGTGATCTCCAGTTCGGCCACCCGGTGGGTCTGCGTCCAGTCCAGTTCGATGATCCGGTCGGCCGGCACGCCCCACCGGTCGAGGTGAGCGCCGACGCCCAGCGGCACCAGGAACGGCGCCGACTGCCGGGCCGTCAACTCCCGGACCGTGGCCATGTCGAGGTGGTCGTAGTGGTCGTGGGAGATCAGGATGGCGTCGAGGTGGGGCAGTTCGTCGAGGCGTACCGGCGGCTCGTGCAGCCGGCGCGGGCCGAGCGTGGCCGACGGTGAGCACCGCTCGCTCCACACCGGGTCGAGCAGCACCCGCCGTCCCTCGATCTCGACAAGCGTGGTGGCGTGGCCGTACCAGATGACGTTCAGTTCGCGGGCCGGGTCGACCGGTGTCGCCGCGACCGGGCGGACCAGCGGCACCGGAGCGCTCGGACGGCGTTTCTGCTTACCGAAGAGCAACTCTCGGAGCAGGTTGCGGTCCGGGGCCGGGGCGGTGATCGGGGTGCCCGGTCGGTTGTGGAAGACGCCGTCGCGGAACTGCGGCGACCGGGCCGCCCGGTCCGCCCGGGCCCCGGCGAGCCGACCACCGAGCGCGGCCGGGACGTCCCGGGCCGCCCAGGCCAGACCGGCCAACCCGGCCAGGGCCGCGAGCCCCGCCATCGAGCCGCTGATCCGTCGCCCGGTCACCTTCTTCGACGCACGCATGGTTCCCCCTCCGTCGCGGCCCGGAGTCCACGTTAACCGCCGTCGGCTAGGTCAGCCGCCGTTGCTGGGTCGGTGCGGGTGGGCGCGGTGTCGGGTCCCGCTGCCGCCGACCCGGTCGGTGGCGTCCAGGAACCGCCGCCCCAGCCTGGCCCGGGCCGCCACGGCGGGGTGGGTGGCGCCGTAGTCGTCCGCGCCCGGCTGGCCGTCGGCGAAGAGCGCGTACGTCAGCACCGGCGCCCCGGCGGCGTCGAAGATCACCCCTGCCTCGTGCCGGGCGTCGGCGAACCAGCCCGCCTTGGTGGCGATGCGGGCCCGCTGCGCCGAGGACATCTCGCGACGGATGCCGTCGGTGAACGCCACCGGTGCGCGCAGCAGCCGCAACACGACATCGGTCGAGGACGGTGTGAGCAGGGTGCCGCCGACCAGGGCCCGGAGCAGGTTGTGGGTTTCCCGGGGGGTGCTGGTGCCGAGGAAGAACCGGTTCGGGTTGGCCACCGGCTGCACCTGGGTGTTGGGGAAGCCCTTGGCCTGCAGGATCTGGTTGAGCTCGGCGGCCGGGCAGACCAGCCCGCAGAGCCGTACCGCGGTGTCGTCGGAGACGGTCAGCAGGTTGGCCAGCACGTGTCCCAGGGTCACCTGGCTGGGGTAGGCACCGTCGAGGCTGAAGATGCCATCGCCGCCGGGCACCACGATGGCGGCGCTCACCTCGACCCGCTGGTCGAGGGTGAGCAGACCCCGGTCGACCTTGTCCAGCACGGCGACCGCCACAGCGATCTTGTTGACGCTGTACGCCTCGATCCGGCGGTCCGCCGACTCGGTCACCGCGACCAGCGGGTCACCGCCGGTCGGGCTGGTGAGGCTGACGTACGCCTGCCAGTTCCCACCGGCCCGGCCGGTCTCCCGCCGGTACGCGGCAGCGACGCGCGCCACGGCACTCCTGCGCTCGGCGCTGCCGGTGCCCCCGGCCGGGCCCGGCTGCGCGGCGGTCGTCCCAGCCTGGCCCGGCTCTGCGGAGGTCGTCGCGGCCGGGCCAGGCTCAGCGGCGGCCGGCACGCTGGGGCCGAACACGGTGCCGGCCGTGGCCACGGTGCCCAGGCCGAGCGCGGTCCTGCGGTTCACTCGGATGGTCAATCGTCTCTCCCGTCGGTGCCCGATCGTGTCCTCGGGACACCTTAGGCCGACGCATCGACGCGTGTGTGCCCGTCGATGCGCTCACGGGGCGAGCACGACCTTGACGCAGCCGTCCTCCTTGCGCTGGAACATCTCGTACGCCTGCGGGGCCTGCGCCAGCGGCATCCGGTGGGTACGCAGGTCCGTCACGCCGAGCGGGTCGCTGTCGTCGGCGAGCAGCGGGATGATCTCGTCGGTCCAGCGGCGGACGTGACACTGGCCCATCCGCATCTGGATGCCCCGGTCGAACATCTCCATCAGCGGCAGCGGATCGACCTCGCCGCCGTACACGCCGGAGATGGAGACGGTGCCGCCGCGCCGTACGGCCTTCAACGCGGCCTTGAGCACGACGAGCCGGTCCACCCCGGCCTTGTCGATCATCTGCCCGGCCAGCTTGTCGGGGAGCAGCCCGGCGGCGGTCTGAGCGATCTTGCCCAGTGGCGCGCCGTGCGCCTCCATGCCGACCGCGTCGATCACCGCGTCCGGTCCACGCCCGTCCACCAGGTCGATCAACGTGCCGGGCACGTCGTCGATCTGGCTGACGTCGAGGACCTCGACGCCGTGCCGGCGAGCCATCTCCAGCCGCTCCGGCACCACGTCGAGGCCGATCACCCGTTCCGCGCCGAGGTGCCGACCGACCCGGGCGCAGAACTGACCCACCGGGCCGAGGCCGAAGACGGCCAGGGTGCCGCCGCGCGGGGTGTCGGCGTACTTCACCGCCTGCCAGGCCGTCGGCAGGATGTCGGAGAGGTAGAGCCACTGCTCGTCCGGACCGGTCTCCGGTACCTTGATCGGCCCGAACTCGGCGTGCGGCACCCGCAGGTACTCGGCCTGACCGCCGGGCACCGAGCCGTACAGGGAGGTGTAGCCGAACAGGGCCGCGCCCTTGCCCTCGGAGGTGACCTGGGTGGTCTCGCACTGCGCGTACAACTGGCGGGAGCACATCCAGCAGGAGCCGCAGGCGATGTTGAACGGCACCACCACCCGGTCGCCGGGCTTGAGCCGGGTCACCCCCGCGCCGACCTCCTCGACGATCCCCATCGGCTCGTGCCCGAGCACATCGCCCGGCTTGAGGTACGGCCCGAGAACCTCGTACAGATGCAGGTCCGACCCGCAGATCGCGGTGGAGGTGATCCGTACGATCGCGTCGGTCGGCTCCTCGATCCGCGGGTCCGGCACCTCTTCGACCCGTACGTCCCGCTTGCCCTGCCACGTCAACGCCCGCATACCCGCCTCCTAGTCGTCGATGTAGCTGGCCTGCTACCCGACAAGGCGCCCTTCAACCAACCCCTCTGTGCACGTTGATCAAGAGGTTTGCGTCAGGATTCCGGCGATCGCCGACGCAAACCTCTTGATCAACATCGAAAGGGTGGGGTGGGGGTGCGGAGTTAGGGGGTGTCGGGGCGTTTGGTGGTGGTGGCGGCGAGGTAGTCGCGGTTGAGGCGGCCGATGGTGGTCAGCGGGATGCCCTTGGGGCAGACGGCGGTGCACTCGCCGGCGTTGGTGCAGCCACCGAAGCCGGCCTCGTCGTGGGCGTCGAGCATGCCGATGACCCGGGTGTACCGCTCCGGCTGGCCCTGGGGCAGCAGGCCCAGCTGGGTGACCTTGGCGGCGGTGAACAGCATGCCGGAGCCGTTCGGGCAGGCCGCCACGCAGGCGCCGCAGCCGATGCAGGCGGCCGACTCGAAGGCGGCGTCGGCGTTGGCCTTGGCCACCGGCACCGAGTGCGCCTCCGGCGCGCTGCCGGTCGGCGCGGTGATGTACCCACCAGCCGCGATGATCTTGTCGAACGCGTTGCGGTTGACCACCAGGTCCTTGATGACCGGGAAGGCGCGGGCCCGCCACGGCTCGATGTCGATGGTGTCGCCGTCTTTGAACTGTCGCATGTGCAGCTGGCAGGCGGTGGTGCCGCGCTGCGGCCCGTGTGCGTTGCCGTTGATCATCAGACCGCACATGCCGCAGATGCCCTCACGGCAGTCGTGGTCGAAGGCGACCGGTTCCTCGCCGGCGAGGATGAGCCGCTCGTTGAGCACGTCGAGCATCTCCAGGAACGACATGTCCGGGGAGACGTCCTCGACCTGGTAGGTCACCATCCGACCCTTGTCCGCGGGGCCGGATTGGCGCCAGATGCGCAGGGTCAGGTTCACTTGTAGCTCCGCTGCGTGGGGTGGACGTATTCGAACTTCAGGTCTTCCTTGTGCAGCACCGAGGGCTCACCGGTGGCGGTGAACTCCCAGGCGGCGACGTAGGCGAAGTTGTCGTCGTCGCGCTGCGCCTCGCCGTCGGGGGTCTGGTGCTCGGCCCGGAAGTGGCCGCCGCAGGACTCCTCCCGGTGCAGGGCGTCGATGCACATCAGCTCGGCCAGCTCGAAGAAGTCGGCCACCCGGCCGGCCTTCTCCAACGACTGGTTGAGCCCGTCGGCGTCACCGACGATGCGGACCCGCTGCCAGAACTCCTCGCGCAGCGCGCGGATCTCGTCGATCGCCTTGCGCAGCCCGGCCTCGGACCGCTCCATGCCGCAGTGTTCCCACATGATCTGGCCGAGTTCCCGGTGGAACGAGTCCACCGTGCGGTCGCCGTTGACGGCGAGCAGCCGCTGCAGGCGATCCTCCACGTTGCGGCGGGCCTCGATCGCGGCCGGGTGGCTGCCGTCGATCTTCTCGAACGGGCCGGCGGCCAGGTAGTTGGCGATCGTGTTGGGCAGGACGAAGTAGCCGTCGGCCAACCCCTGCATCAGCGCCGAGGCGCCGAGCCGGTTCGCGCCGTGGTCGGAGAAGTTCGCCTCGCCGATCACGAACAGGCCGGGGATGGTGGACTGCAGGTCGTAGTCGACCCAGAGGCCACCCATCGTGTAGTGCACGGCCGGGTAGATCCGCATCGGGACCTCGTACGGGTCCTCGCCGGTGATCCGCTCGTACATCTCGAACAGGTTGCCGTACTTGGCCTCGATGGCCTTGCGGCCGAGCCGGTCGATGGCGTCGGCGAAGTCCAGGTAGACGCCGAGCTTGGTCGGGCCCACCCCTCGGCCCTCGTCGCAGACGTTCTTCGCGGCCCGGGAGGCGATGTCCCGGGGCACCAGGTTGCCGAAGGACGGGTAGATCCGCTCCAGGTAGTAGTCCCGCTCGTCCTCGGGGATGTCGCGGGGGGCCCGGTCGTCGCCCTTGGCCTTGGGCACCCACACCCGGCCGTCGTTGCGCAGCGACTCGCTCATCAGGGTCAGCTTCGACTGGTGGTCGCCGGAGACCGGGATGCAGGTCGGGTGGATCTGGGTGTAGCAGGGGTTGGCGAAGTACGCGCCCTTGCGGTGGGCCCGCCAGGTGGCGGTGACGTTGCAGCCCTTGGCGTTCGTCGACAGGTAGAACACGTTGCCGTAGCCGCCGGAGGCGAGCACCACCGCGTCGGCGAACTCGCTGGTGATCTCACCGGTGACCAGGTCCCGGACCACGATGCCCCGGGCCTTGCCGTCGACGACGATCAGCTCCAGCATCTCGTGCCGGGCGTTCATCTCCACGTTGCCCAGGCCGATCTGCCGCTCCAGCGCCTGGTACGCCCCGAGCAGCAGCTGCTGGCCCGTCTGGCCCCGGGCGTAGAAGGTGCGCTGCACCTGGGCGCCACCGAACGAGCGGGTGTCGAGCAGGCCGCCGTACTCGCGGGCGAACGGCACACCCTGGGCGACGCACTGGTCGATGATGTTGACCGAGACCTCGGCCAGCCGGTGCACGTTGGACTCGCGGGAGCGGAAGTCGCCACCCTTGACGGTGTCGTAGAAGAGGCGGTGCACCGAGTCGCCGTCGTTGCGGTAGTTCTTGGCGGCGTTGATGCCGCCCTGCGCGGCGATCGAGTGTGCCCGGCGCGGGCTGTCCTGGTAGCAGTACGACTTGACCTGGTAGCCCTGCTCGGCCAGCGTGGCCGCGGCCGAGCCGCCGGCCAGGCCGGTGCCGACCACGATCACCGTCATCTTGCGTCGGTTGGCCGGGTTGACCAGCTTGGCCTCGAACCGGCGGCGTTCCCAGCGGCTCTCGATCGGGCCGTCGGGGGCCCGGGTGTCGGCGACCGGGTCGCCCTCGATGTACAGATCCATGGTCAGGACACCAATCCGGTGAGTACGGCGAACGGGACCACGAGGTAGCCGGCGACGAGCGCGGCGGAGAAAACCAGCGCCACCGCCTTGGCCCGCTGCTCGCCGCGCGGGGTCTGCTGGCCCAGGCTGCGCAGTGCGCTGAAGACACCGTGGCGCAGGTGGAAGCCGAGCGTGACCACCGCCAGGGTGTAGAAGAGCGTGACGTACCACCGTTGCGGCGCGAAGGTGGCGACGACGTTGGCGTACGGCCGGGACGGGTCGCCGACCGGGTTCAGGTGCCCGGTGGTCAGGTCGAGCAGGTGATAGATCACGAAGAACAGGATGATCACGCCGCCCCAGCGCATGGTGCGGGCGGCGTAGCTGCCCTGGACCTTCTTGCGGTGGGCGTAGCGCACCGGGCGGGCGGCACGGGCGCGCAGGGCCAGCACGGTGGCGGCCCAGATGTGCCCGACGGCCGCGACGACGAGGCCGATGCGCATGAACCAGAGGAACCAGACGCCCGGCAGCAGCGGCTTGCCGACCTCGCGCAGCCAGTGCGCGTACCCGTTGAACGAGGAGTCGCCCGAGAAGACCTTCAGGTTGCCCAGCATGTGTGCGATGAGGAAGAACACCAGGAAGATGCCCGTCACCGCCATGACGGCCTTGAGGCCGACGTTGGAGCGGATGGGCGACCGAGTTCGAGTCGTGACTACCACGTGCCCGACGCTAGGAGCACTTCGATCAGTCGTCCAATGCATCGACACCGCAGTCTGGATAGCCATAGGCTATCCAGATGCAGCTCCATCAGCTCAAGTACTTCATTGCAGTAGCCGAAGTACGACATTTCACCCAGGCGGCCGATGTCGTCGGGATAACCCAGCCGTCGCTGAGTAAGCAAATTCACGCCTTGGAGGACACCCTCGGCGCCCCGTTGTTCGAGCGGGTAAGGGGCAACATCACCCTGACCGCGGCCGGTGAGGTGCTGCTGCCCCTGGCCAAGCGGATCCTCGCCGACGTGGAGACCGCCACCCGCGAGGTGCAGGAACTGGTCGGTCTGCGGCGCGGGCGGGTCCGCCTCGGTGCCACCCCGAGCCTGGCCACCTCCCTCGCGCCGCCGGTGCTGCGCCGCTTCCGCGACGTCCACCCCACCGTCGACCTGCGGGTGGAGGAGGGCGGCTCACAGGACCTGGTCCGCCACCTGCTCCGCGGCGACCTCGACCTAGCCTTGATCATCATGCCGGCGCAGGGCATCGACCCGGGGCTGCGCGCCGATCCGATCCTGACCGAGAGCCTGGTGGTCGCCTCGGTCGATCCGCTGCCGACCGCGTACCCCGGAGCCGACCTGCAGATCACCGACCTGCGCGACCAGCCGTTGGTGATGTTCCGCGAGGGCTACGACCTGCGCGACGCCACCCTGCAGGCATGCCGGGCCGCCGGCTTCGAACCGACCCTGTCGGTCGACGGCGGCGAGATGGACGCGGTGCTCAGCTTCGTCGAGGCCGGCCTGGGCATCGCCCTGGTCCCCGGCATCGTGGTGGCCCGCCGGCCCGGCATCCGGGTCACCCGACTGGCCCCGCCCGGGGTACGCCGCACGATCGCGGTGGCCCGCCGCCGCGACGTGGTGCCCACCCACGCCGGCCGCGAACTGCGCCGCATCCTGCTCGACTACGTGCACACCGCCACCGCCGACGACGAGCTTCCGCCCGGGGTCGAGCCGCTGACCTGAGACCGCACGGCATCGAGCACGATCGAAGCAGCCAGGGGTCGTGGCGCGCGCATAGGCTGCCCCGCATGGCAGCCTCCGGTCGCGCCGTCGTCATCGGAGCCAGTCTGGGCGGACTGCTCGCCGCCCGGGCGTTGGCGGAGAGCTTCGCCGAGGTGATCCTGCTGGACCGGGACACCCCGCCGGACGAGCCGGTGCACCGCCGGGGCGTACCGCAGGGCCGTCACGTCCACGTCCTGCTCGACCGGGGCCGCCAAGCCCTGGAGAGTCTCTTCCCCGAACTCGGCGCCGAGCTGTACCGCCTCGGCGCCACTCCGGTCGACCTGCACGGTCAGGTGCACTGGTACAACGACGGGCACCGGATGCTGCCGGCCCGCTCCGACCTGACCGCCTTCGGCATGAGCCGACCGTTGCTCGAACAGGTGGTCAGGCAGCGCACCGTCGCGCTTCCCGGGGTGACCGTGGTGCCCGACTGCGAGGTGACCGGCCTGCTCGCGACCGACGACCACCGCCGGGTCACCGGAGTACGACTCGCTCCGCGCGACGGCCGACCGTCGACCCTGACCGCCGATCTCGTGGTCGACGCCGGTGGCCGGGCCAGCCGCAGCCCGATCTGGCTGACCGAGCTCGGCTACCCGACGGTGGAACAGGAACGGGTCGAGGTCGGGGTCACCTACGTGACCCGCCGATACCGGCGCGAGGCCGGCCAACTGGAGGACAAGCTCGGCGTCCTGTCCAACGCGATGCCGGGCTGTCCCCGCTACGGCGTCGTCGCACCGCAGGAGGGTGGGCGGTTCGCGGTCACCATGGCGGGCATCCTGGGCGAGGAACCCCCGGTCGACGAGGCCGGATTCGTCAGGTACGCGACCTCACTGGCCGCCCCGCAGGTCGGCGAACTGGTCCGGCACGCCCAACCGCTGGACGAGCCGGTGCTGATGCGCTTCCCGGCCAGCGTCCGACGTCGCTACGAACGGCTGCCCCGCTTCCCGGACGGCCACCTGGTCTTCGCCGACGCGCTGTGCAGCCTCAACCCGGTCTACGGGCAGGGCATCACCGTCGCCGCCGTACAGGCGTTGCTGCTACGCCGGCTACTCGCCCGCGGCGGGCGTCACCGGCTGGCCCGGCGCTTCTTCCGGCGGGCGGCGCGTGTGATCGACGCGCCCTGGTCCATCGCCGTCGGCACCGACCTGCGCTTTCCGGGAGTCACCGGGCACCGTACCCGCAAGGTCCGGTTCGTCAACGCCTACCTGGCCCGACTGCACGCGGCGGCCGCGCACGACGTGGCGCTCGGCGCCGCCTTCCTGCGGGTGATAAACCTGATCGATCCGCCGGCCCGGTTGCTCGGCCCGGGGGTGATGCTCCGGGTACTCCTCGGCGCACGTCAGCGCCCTTCGGCGTCGTCCATGGCCCGGTAGATGCGTTGCTCCGAGATCGGGTACGGAGTGCCGAGGGCCTGGGCGAAGACGCTCACCCGCAGTTCCTCGATCATCCAGCGGATCTGCCGTACGGCGACGGAGTCACGTCGGGCCGGCGGGAGTGCGGCGAGCATCTCGTCGTACTCCCGCTGGACCACCGCGATCCGGTCCTGCAACTGCTTGTCCCGGGGCGGATTGCCGGGCAGCCGGTCCAGCCGCCGCTCGATGGCGGTCAGGTAGCGCAGCAGATCGGACAGCCGGGCGTAGCCGACCTCGGTGATGAAACCGGCGTGCACCAGCCCGGTGAGCTGGTTACGGATGTCGGCCAGGGCGGCCACCACGGCCAGGTTCCTCGTCGCGCCGAGCCGCTGCTGCACCGCGTACGCGGCGGCGAGCACCGCCCGGACCCGCTCCATCACCTCCACCACGGTGTCCACCAGATCGGCGCGAACCTTGTCCCGCAGCGCGGTGAAACCCTCGGCGTCCCAGACCGGGCCGCCGGCGTCGCCGATCAGCTTGTCGATCGCCGCGCCGGTGGCGTCCTCGATCAGCGCCTGCACCCCGCCGTGCGGATTGCGCGACAACGCCAGCTTCGCCTCGTTGGAGAGCCGGCCCTGGAGGAACTTGGCCGGTGACGGCACGGTCAGCCGCAGCAGCCGACGGGTACCCGCCCAGTGCGCGGCCTCCTGCTCGCCCGACGAGTCGAAGACCCGTACCCCGACCGTGGCGCCCTCGTCCACCAGCGCCGGGTACGCGGTCACCGCGTACCCCGCCCGGATCTGCTCGATGGTGCGCGGCAGGGTGCCGATCTCCCAGCCGGTCAGCCCGGTACGCGCCACGTCCGGCGCGGCGGCGGCCACCACCTGGCGTACCTCGGCCTTGAGCTGGCGTTGCAGGGCCGGCAGATCCTTGCCCTCGGCGACCGGCTTGTCGTCGTCGCCGAGCACCCGGAAGGTGACCCGCAGGTGTGCCGGCAGCTTGCCGAGATCCCAGGCCTCGCGGGGCACGGTCACCCCGGTCATCCGGCGCAGCTGCCGGGTCAGCGCGTCCAGCAGCGGCTCCTCGCCGGGGGTGATCGCGGTCAGCGCGGCGCGGGCGAAGTCCGGCACCGGTACGAAGTTGCGCCGCACCGGCTTGGGCAGCGAACGGATCAACGCGATGACCAGTTCCTCCCGCAGCCCCGGCACCTGCCAGTCGAAGCTCTCCGCCGGCACCTGGTTGAGCAGCGGCAGCGGGATGTCGACGGTCACCCCGTCGGCCGGGGACCCGGGCTCGAAGGTGTACGTCAACGGCAGCTCGACACCCTCGGTGCGCCACCGGTCGGGGAAGTCCGCCTCGTCCACCCCGCCCCGGCCGGCGTTGACCAGCAGCTCACGGGTGAAGGTGAGCAGGTCGGGCTGCTCCCGGCGGGTCTTCTTCCACCAGGTGTCGAAGTGCCGCCCGGAGACCACGTCGGCGGGGATCCGCTCGTCGTAGAACTGGAAGATCGTCTCGTCGTCGACCAGGATGTCGCGCCGCCGGGCCCGGCTCTCCAGCTCCTCCAACTCGGTACGCAGTCGCTCGTTGTCCCGCCAGAACTGGTGGTGGGTGGACCAGTCGCCCTCGACCAGCGCGTGCCGGATGAACAACTCCCGGCTCAGCACCGGATCGATCCGACCGAAGTTGACCTTGCGAGAGGTGACGAGCGGTACGCCGTACAGCGTCACCTTCTCGTACGCCATCACCGCCGCCTGCTTCTTCTCCCAGTGCGGCTCGCTGTAGCTGCGTTTGACCAGGTGCTGGGCCAGCGGTTCGACCCACTCGGGTTCGATCCGCCCGTTCACCCGACCCCACAACCGGGAGGTCTCCACCAACTCGGCGGCCATCACCCAGCGCGGTGGCTTGCGGAACAGCGCCGAGCCGGGGAACAGCCCGAACTTCGCCCCCCGGGCCCCCAGGTACTCGTTCTTCTGGGCGTCCTTGAGCCCGACGTGCGACAGCAGGCCGGGCAGCAGCGACTGGTGCACCTTCGGGGTGTCGATCTCCTCCGGCAGGTCCGCGCCGGACTGGCGTCGCCCGCCTCCGCGCGGGGCGTCGTCGTCGGCGCCTCGCCGTCCGCGCCCCCGGCCCTCCGAATCGGCGGTACGCAGCACCTGGCGCAACTGGCTGACGATGTCCTGCCACTCGCGTACCCGCAGGTAGTTGAGGTACTCGGCCTTGCACATCCGGCGGAACGCGCTGGAGGACAGGTCCTTCTGCTGCTCGCGCAGATACCGCCACAGGTTCAGAAACGCCACGAAGTCCGACTCTTTGTCGGTGAACCGGGCGTGCGCCTGGTCGGCCTGTGCCTGCTTGTCGGCCGGCCGCTCACGCGGATCCTGGATCGACAACGCCGCGGCGATCACCATCACCTCGGTGGCGCAGCCGTTGCGCTCCCCTTCGAGCACCATCCGCGCGAGCCGGGGATCGACCGGCAGTTGAGCCAGCCGCCGCCCGAGCGCGGTGAGTCGCCGATCCAGGTCGGTCTCGGTCGGGTCCAGGGCACCCAACTCGTGCAGCAGGTTGACCCCGTCGGCGATGTTGCGTCGATCCGGCGGGTCGATGAACGGGAAGGCGGCGATGTCGCCCAGACCGATGGCGGTCATCTGCAGGATGACCGAGGCCAGGTTGGTCCGCAGGATCTCCGGGTCGGTGAACTCGGGCCGCGACAGGAAGTCCTGCTCGTCGTAGAGCCGGATGCAGATACCGTCCGAGGTACGCCCACAGCGGCCCTTACGCTGGTTGGCGCTGGCCTGCGAGACCGGCTCAATGGGCAGCCGCTGCACCTTCAGCCGCTGCGAATAGCGGGAGATCCGGGCGGTACCCGGGTCCACCACGTACTTGATGCCGGGCACGGTCAGCGAGGTCTCCGCGACATTCGTCGCCAGCACCACCCGCCGTCCGCTGTGCGGGGCGAAGACCCGGTGCTGCTCGGCGACGCTCAGCCGGGCGTACAGCGGCAGGATCTCGGTGCCGAGCAGCGACCGCTTGTTCTGCACCAGCTTGCCCAGCGCGTCCGCGGTGTCCCGGATCTCCCGCTCCCCGCTGAGGAAGACCAGGATGTCACCGGGCCCCTCAGCGGCCAGCTCCTCGACCGCATCACCGATGGCCTGGATCTGATCGCGGACGTTCTCCTCGTCCGCCTCCTCCTCGTCGGTGTCCGCCACCTCGACCAGCGGCCGGTAGCGCACCTCGACCGGGTACGTCCTCCCGGACACCTCGACCACCGGCGCCGGTACGCCCTCGGGATGCTCCTCGGTCGGCGGCCCCGCGAAGTGCCGGGCGAACCGGTCGGTCTCGATCGTCGCCGAGGTGATGATCACCTTGAGGTCGGGTCGACGGGGAAGCAGCTGCTTGAGATAGCCCAGAATGAAATCGATGTTGAGACTGCGCTCGTGCGCCTCGTCGATGATCAGCGTGTCGTACTGGCGCAGCATCCGGTCGTTCTGCAACTCGGCCAGCAGAATGCCGTCGGTCATCAACTTGACCAGGCTCTGCTCACTGACCTGGTCGGTGAAGCGCACCTTGTAACCGACCACGTCACCCAGCTCGGTGCCCAACTCCTCGGCGATCCGATCAGCCACCGTACGCGCAGCCAGCCGACGAGGCTGCGTGTGCCCGATCAGCCCGCTGATCCCACGCCCCAACTCCAGGCAGATCTTCGGAAGCTGGGTGGTCTTCCCCGACCCGGTCTCACCGGCCACGATCACCACCTGGTGATCCCGGATGGCGGCGGCGATATCGTCCTTGCGCTCGCTGACCGGCAGCGCCGCCGGATAAGTGATCCTCGGCAGCGCGGCCCGGCGCCGTTCCAGCCGCACCTCCGCCGCAGCCACCTCGGCCGCGATCTCAGCCAGCGCCGACTCCCGCCGCTGCGGGTCGCGCAGCCTGCGTACCCCGTCCAGCCGCCGGCGCAGCTGACGCTGGTCACGGAACATCAACGGGGGAAGGCGACGCTGCAACGCGCGGATCGGATCGGTCGCGGCAGGTGAGACTGGATTCTGCATGTCGTGCCCAAGGATAGGCAGCCCGCCGCCGCCCCGCCTCCGGGTTACCCCCGCGCCTGACCGTCCCGAGCCTGGCCGTCCCGGAGTCGGTCGTCCCGGGCCCAATCGACCCCGGACCTGGCCGCCCGAGCGGTGGCAGGTAGACCGCAGCACCCCTTTGCTCTGCTTCAACCGGCGCAACGGATGTCGTCGCCAATCGGTGCGTGGGGTGAAGCAGAGCAAAGGGCGCTGACGTGACACGGCCTCGTCCACCAACCGCAGTGCACTGTTGGGTGCGGGGGTACGGGGGTGCGGGGGTGCGGGGCTGGCGGGGGTGGCGGGGGTGGCGGGGGTGGCGGTCTATCGTTGTGCGTCGAGCGGGGGACGGAACACGGGGAAGCCGATGACGATGCGTGACACCGATCGGGCCTTGGTGCAGGCCGCCAGCGCGGTGGCGAAGCTGCGCTGCCGCAGCGCAGCCCACACTCTCGCCACGGCGGCCCGTACCGCCGATGGTCGGGTCGTCTCCGCCGTGAACGTGGTGCACGCGACCGGCGGAGCCTGCCCCGAGGTCGTTGCGATCGGTACCGCAGTGACCCAGGGCGTGGGCGAACTGGAAACCATCGTCACGGTCGGCGACCGCGGCCGGTCCCTGGTCACCCCATGCGACGCCTGCCGCCAACTCCTGGGCGACCTCTTCCCATCGCTGCGCGTGATCATCGGCCCCCTCGACACCCCCCGGGTCGTACCGATCACCGACCTCCCCCCAACCACCCCCCACTGACCTTCCGACGACCCCACTGCACCCCACCACCCGGCCCCGCCGCCTGCCCGCCGCAGTCAAGGTGGTGTGCAACTTCGGGGAAGATGTCGCCTCGGCGCGTGCGGAGGCAGCATTTTCCCCGAAGTTGCGGGTGCGGGTGCGGGTGCAGGTGCGGGTGCGGGTGCGGGGCGGTCGCGCAGGTGCAGGGCGGTGGAGGCGGGCGGGGAGGTGATGGGCCGGTGCAGGAGCAGGGGGGTGGGGCGGGTGGGTTAGCGGGTGCGGGTGTGGATTGCTTGGCGGAGTTCGGTGAGGAAGCCGTCGAAGTCTTCGCGGAGGCGTCGGGCTGTCACGTGCAAGACGATCCAGTCCTCGCCGAGCAGGCGGTTGAGACGGCGGCGGTCGCGGTGCAACTGCTCCGGGTCGTCGTGCCAGAGGCCGTCGTATTCGACCGCGATCCGCAGGTGCGGCCAGGCGAGGTCGACTCGGGCGATGAATCGACCGTCTCGCTGTACTACGAACTGAGTGACCGGCTGTGGGACGCCGGCCAGCACGATCCGCACCCGAAGCCGTGACTCCTGTGCCGACTCCGCGCCGGCATCGGCCAGCTCCGCTACCCGCAGCATGCGTTTCCAGCCTCGGGCGCCGCGACGGTTGTGCGCCAGGTCCCGCAGCTGTTCGCAGCGCACCAGCCGACGGTTGAGCAGTCGGTCCACCACGACCACGGCTTCTTCCAGATCGAGCCACTGGGCCAGATCCCAGCAGGTCCGCAGCGGTGTGGTGACCGACATCCCGTCGTGCGACAGCACCTCGAACCGGTCGACCTCAGCTGTGTGCACGGCGAGACCGGCCACCGGCCCGAAGCGTTGCCCGGCGGGCAGCAGCACGTCGAGCGGCTCGGCGTCAGCGACGATTCCGGCACCGAACAGTGCCGCGGCGCTGCGCCCGGCGATCGCCGCACCGGGTGGAAGCAACCACCGCGCCGCGGCCCGACAACGGGTGCGGTGCGAGACCGTGAGCTGAGCGTCGGCGTACACGTCTCGGAAGATCGCCCGCCATGCCTTGCTGCGCAGCTCACCCCGGGTCAGCAACCCCCGGGCCACGGCACGGGACCCTCGGAAGACGCGCCCGCGCAACTGCGGCGGACGCCGAGCGGATATGGCCATGAAATCCACTCTGGACGAGTAAACCCACTCTCGACACCCCCTGTGGATAACCCCTGACCCGCAACGCCGACGCCGACAAGGCGCAGTGGGTGCAACTTCGGGGAAAGAGTCGCCTCGGCGCGTGTGGAGGCAGCATTTTCCCCGAAGTTGCACGTCGGAGGTGCGGCGGGCATGGAGGAGGGCGGGCAGCGGGGGTGCGGCGGGGAGGTGCGGGGCGGGGGTGTGGGTGGGGTTATGCGGCGGCGGACCAGATGGCGCGGAAGGCGGCGGCTTCGCCGGCGAGCCAGCGTTCGATCTCGTCGGACTTGGCGCTCTCGGGCATCCGGTGGGTTACGCCCCGGCGTACGTCGACCAGGATCGGCTCGGCGTGCGGCAGGACGGCATCCATGTGCCGGGCCATCAGGTGCAGGGTGGCGAGCGCGGCCTCCTCGCTGGGCGGGGTCTCGTCGAAGTACAGCCGGACGGCTTCGGCGCGGCCGTCGCAATGGCGTACGCCGAAATGGGGGTTGATCTTGACGGGTAGGTCGCCGAGCAGGGCGAGGGCGTCACGGGTCTGGGCCAGGTCCACCTCGCGCGGCTCGCCCAGGGAGTGCAGCCAGGCCGTGGCGCCCGGCACCAGTGCCTGGTAGAGGGGGCGCCACCGGGGCTTGACCACGTCGACCACCTGCGCCAGGTGGGTGCCGCCGGTGTGGAAGGCGATGTCGGCCTTGAGCGCCTTGACGAACTGGCCGTGCGGGTTGAAACCCGAGCGGCTGGCCCGCTGTCGACGCAGGCCGCCGACGAAGCTGGCTTTGGTCGGCCCGGTGCGGTCGACGTAGCGGGTGAAGCCGAGGAGGGTGGCGTACGGCGTGAGGGGGGCGGAGATGGGCGCGGTCACGAGCATCCTCCCAGGTCAGGAACTCGATTAGTACGTACATTCTAATCGACGGGTCTGACATCGCCCAGGGGAGAAAACGGGCCGGCCGATGCCGGTACGAGCCCTGCCGGACGGGACAGCGCGCCGCTCGAAGATCGATTACAGTCCGGGCTTTCCTCATTCCTCTTTCGGAGCACACATGACATCCCTTACGGCCCGTTGGCCCCGCCTTGCCGTCGGCGCGGCGGTGCTGGCGACGACGGCGCTTCTCGGTCCCGTCCCCGTGGCACACGCCGCGGACGCGCTTCCCGACCTGTCCGTCTCGTTCACCCGAGAGCCGGTCGCGGAGGTCGACAACAGCGGCACCACCGTCGGCATGTACGTGTACAACTACGGCGAGGCGGACGCGAACGCGGTGACCGTCACCATCGACCTGAGCAAGCTCTCCGACGCGGTCGTCGCGACCGTGCCGGACTGGGTCGACAACTGCAAGCTCGCCGACAAGAAGATCACCTGCGACGTCGGCGTGCTCGTCGCTGGGCAGGTCGACACCCTCTACCCGGTGTCGTTGGCCAGCCGTCAGGGTGCCAAGCCCGGCGATGCCGGCTCGGTCACGGTGACCATCGCCAGCACGGAGGGCGACGCGAATCCCGACGACGACATCACGACCTTCCCGGTCACGGTGGTCGCTTCCGGGCCCGATCTGGTGGCCGCCGCCGCGGACCTCAACGACAAGTCCGACCGGGTCGGCCCCGGTGACACGGTGCCGCTCTACAGTGGCGTGTTCAACGAGGGCGACACTGCCGCCACGGACTTCACGTTCACCGTCAGCCTGACCACCGGCGCCACCTTCGTCGAGCGCTACAGCGACTGCACGTACGCCGACTACTACCCCGACGATGTCGGGGCGCCCTATGTGTACGGACCCAGCGAGGTCACCTGCGTCCTGCCGCTGACCCTCGAACCGGGTGAGGGGCTGCTGCTGTTCGACGACGAGACCGGCGAGTCGGTCTTCAACATCACCTTCGGTCGCAACCTGCCCGGTCCCGGCGAGCACTACGGTTTCGTCAGCGTCGCCCTGGCGGGGGAGTCGCGAGCGGCGAAGAAGGTCGCGGGCAGCAAGGGTACGGGCCCGTCCTTCGCCGACGCCGTCAAGGCCCTGCAGGTCAAGGCTGCGGATGCCACGGTCGCCCGCCAGTCCAGCACCAAGTGGGAGCTCGACGAGTCGGACAACTACGCGGACTTCCGGTTCTGGAGCAAGAAGAACACCATCGACGTCGCTGTCACCGCCCCGGCCGTCAAGGGCGCCGTGGGTGAGACGGTCGACCTCACCTACGAGGTCGTCAACCACGGTCCCTCCGACGGGGGTGGCCCGGGCGTGCTCATCACCGCGCCGAGCGGCACGGTGCTGCTGCCCGCCGAGTGGTGCTACACCGACGGCGAGCCGGGCGGGACGCTGCCCGAGTCGAAGAAGCTGCGCTGCAACTTCGAGAGCGAGTTCCCGAGCACCGCGTCCGGCTATGGTCGGATCAAGGCGACCGTCCAGCTGAAGATCAAGTCAACGCCGGGTACGGACGGCACGATCGTGGTCGACGGTGCCGGGTACTCCACCGAGTCGAAGCCGGAGAACAACACCGCCCGCATCGTCATCGACACCGGTGACGGCGACGGCGGTTCCGGCGGTGGCCTGCCGGTGACCGGCGCTCCGGCCGCCGCCGTGGCCGGCGTGGGTGCCGCCGTGGTGGCGCTCGGCGTGGTCCTCTTCGTGATGTTCCGTCGTCGCCGCCTGGCATTCCAGGCCCCACGCGACTGACCGACGCCTGTCGACCGCAGGGGTGGGCCGGTCCTCCGCTCCCACCCCTGCGGCATCGGTGACGCACGGTTGATCAAGAGGTTTGCGTCGGCGATCGCCGGATCCTGACGCAAACCTCTTGGTCAACAAGCCGTGCCGGCCGAGACACGCGGCCGGTTGCTTGGGTGGGTCAGAGTTGGCCGACGTTGGTGATGCGGATGATCGCCGTGCCGGCTTCGTCGGAGGCGGCGAGGTCGACCTCGGCGCTGATGCCCCAGTCGTGGTCGCCGTCGGGGTCGTCGAGGATCTGCCGTACGGTCCAGCGTTCGCGACCTTGTTCGATCATGAGCAGCGCCGGGCCGCGGGCGTTCGGGCCGGTGCCGATCTCGTCGTACGTGTCGAAGTAGGGCTCCAGCGCGTCGGCCCAGGCGTCGGCGTCCCAGCCGGCGGAGGCGTCCAGTTCGCCGAGGGCGTCCCAGTGGCGTAGCGCCGCCAGCTCGACCCGGCGGAACAGGGCGTTGCGGACGAGGACCCGGAAGGCGCGGGCGTTGCGGGTGACCGCCGTGGGGCGGTCGTCCAGGGCGGCGGCGACGTCCGGCAGGTCGGTGGGGTTGCGCAGCCGCTCCCACTCGTCGATGAGGCTGGAGTCGACCTGGCGGACCAGTTCGCCGAGCCACTCGATCAGGTCGATCAGCTCGTCGGTCTTGGCTTCCTCGGGCACGGTCTGCCGCAGCGTCTTGTACGCGTCGGCCAGGTAGCGCAGCACCAGGCCCTCCGAGCGGGACAGCCCGTAGAACTGCACGAACTCGGTGAAGGTCATCGCCCGCTCGTACATGTCGCGGACCACCGACTTGGGGGAGAGCTGGTGGTCGGCGACCCACGGGTGGCCCTGCCGGTACATCTCGTACGCGTTGTCCAGCAGGTCGGCCAGCGGCTTGGGCCAGGTCACCTCGTCGAGCAGTTCGAGGCGGGCCTCGTACTCGATGCCCTCGGCCTTCATCGCGGCGACCGCCTCGCCGCGCGCCTTGAACTGTTGCGCGGAGAGCACCTGGCGGGGGTCGTCGAGGATCGACTCGATCACGCTCAGCACGTCGAGGGCGTACGAGGGGGACTCGCTGTCCAGCAGTTCGATCGTGGCCAGGGCCAGCGGTGACAGCGGCTGGTTGAGCGCGAAGTCGAGTTGCAGGTCGACGGTGAGCCGGACCCGTCGGCCGGTCTCGTCCGGCTCGGGCAGTTCCTCGACCACCCCACCGGCTTTCAGCGCCCGGTAGATGGCGATGGCTCGGCGGATGTGCCGGCGCTGGGCGGCGGGATCCTCGTGGTTGTCGGTGAGCAGGTGCCGCATGGCGGCGAAGGCGTCACCGGGGCGGCCGATGACGTTGAGCAGCATCGAGTGGCTGACCTGGAAGCTGGAGGTCAGCGGCTCCGGCTCGGCCTCGACCAGCCGCTGGAACGTCGGCTCGCCCCAACCGATCGAGCCCTCCGGCGGCTTCTTCTTCACCACCTTGCGGCGCTTCTTCGGATCGTCACCGGCCTTGGCCAGCGCCTTGACGTTCTCGATGACGTGTTCGGGGGCCTGCACCACGACCCGGCCGAGGGTGTCGAAGCCGGCCCGGCCGGCCCGCCCGGCGATCTGGTGGAACTCGCGGGCCTTGAGCAGCCGGGTACGCACCCCGTCGTACTTGGACAGGCCGGTGAACAACACCGTACGGATCGGCACGTTGATGCCGACGCCGAGGGTGTCCGTACCGCAGATGACCTTGAGTAGTCCGGCCTGGGCGAGGGTCTCCACCAGCCGGCGGTACTTGGGCAGCATGCCGGCGTGGTGCACGCCGATGCCGTGGCGGACCAGCCGGGACAGCGTCTTGCCGAAGCCGGAGGTGAACCGGAAGCTGCCGATCGCCTGGGCGATCATGTCCTTCTCGGCGCGGGTGCAGACGTTGACGCTCATCAGCGCCTGGGCGCGTTCCAGGGCGGCGGCCTGGGTGAAGTGCACGACGTAGATCGGGGCCTGCTTGGTCTCCAGCAGCTCCTCGAGCGTCTCGTGCAGCGGCGTCATCGCGTACGTGAAGATCAGCGGGACCGGCCGCTCGGCCGAGCGGACGACGGCGGTGGAGCGGCCGGTACGCCGGGTCAGATCGTCGACGAACCGGGTGGTGTCGCCCAGCGTGGCGGACATCAGGACGAACTGCGCCTGGGGCAGTTCGATAAGCGGTACCTGCCAGGCCCAGCCTCGGTCCGGTTCGGCGTAGAAGTGGAACTCGTCCATGATCACCTGGCCGACGTCGGCCCGGGCGCCCTCCCGCAGCGCCAGGTTGGCCAGGATCTCCGCCGTGCAGCAGATGATCGGCGCATCGGCGTTGACGCTCGCGTCGCCGGTGAGCATGCCGACGTTCTCCGCGCCGAAGACCTCGCAGAGCGCGAAGAACTTCTCCGACACCAGGGCCTTGATCGGCGCGGTGTAGAAGGTCGTCCGGTCGTCGGCCAGCGCGGCGAAGTGCGCCGCGATCGCGACCAGGCTCTTGCCCGAGCCGGTCGGCGTATTCATGATCACGTTGGCGCCGGAGACGATCTCGATGACCGCCTCCTCCTGGTGGGGATAGAGGTCGAGGCCGCGCGCGGAGGCCCAGCCGGCGAACGCGTCGTAGAGAGTGTCGGGGTCGGCGGTCTTGGGCAGCGCGGCGGTGAGAGTCATGGCCGGTCCATGGTGCCTGGATCATGCCCTCCGACGCCAACCGGGTGACCGGTTTCGCCGGGCCGGCTGTTAACAAGGGCCCCCTTTACCGCGCGAGGCGTTAAAAAGGGGCCCTTCCTTACCTCTCAGCGGCGGCGGTAGATCAGGTCGGCGATCGGGCGGCCGGCGCGCAGCGCCCGCCGTTCGAACCGGGTCACCGGCCGGTGGGCGGGCCGCGGCGCGTACCCGTCGTGCAGGTTGACCAGGCCCGGGTCGGCGTCCAGGGTGACCCGCATCGCCTCGGCGTACTCCGCCCAGTCGGTGGCGCAGTGCAGCGTGCCGCCGACGGCCAGCCGGGAGCGCAGCAACGCCACGTGTGTCGGCTGGATCAGCCGCCGCTTGTGGTGCCGGGACTTGGGCCACGGGTCCGGGAAGAAGACGTGCACCGCGTCCAGCGAGTCCGCCGGCATCGCCCGCAGCAACTCCACCGCGTCGCCCTCGGCGACGCGGACATTGCGCAGCTCACGCCGGTGTACCAGGTCCAGCAGGTTGGCAATTCCGGGCGTGTGCACCTCGACCGCCAGATAGTCTCGATCCGGGTCGGCGGCGGCCATCTCGACCGTCGTGTCACCCATGCCGGACCCGATCTCCACCACCAGCGGAGCCCGGCGGCCGAAGAGCCCGGCAGCATCGAACGGCACGGCAGCATCGAACGGCACGGCAGGATCGGACGACACGGCATCGCCAACGCGCAGGCCGTACACCGGCCAGAGCTGTTGCAGCGCCGTCGTCTGCCGGTCGCTCATGCGGCCGCGCCGCGGGTGGAAGGTGCGGATCGCCCGCGCCGGATGCGGCGCGGCGCCTGCGGAGATCGGTTCGGTGGAGGTCACAGCGAACCGAGCTTACGCGAGCACGGTGCCGGATCGGATGTGATGTACGACCGGGGGTGAGACCATCATCCCGTACGGCAGACCGGGTGTCCGGCGGCGCCCGGCGACTGCTCCGTCGCGCCGGGAGGGGGCATCGTGTCAGTGACCCGTACTCGCCCAGCGTTGTCGGCCGCCACCTTCGCGGCCCCGGTGCTCACCCTCATCACCGTCGCCCCACTGCTCGCCATGGCCCTGGTCGGGGCCCCGACGCCCGCCCGGGCCGCCGGTCCGGCCGCCGCCCACGTCGTGGGGCAGCCGGTCGCCGCCCCGCAGCCGCCGGGCCCGAACGTGTTCATCGAGGTCAGCCCGAGCACCGTGGAACCGGGACATCTGGTCGGCCTGCGGGCCAGTTGCCAGGACAACTCCGTCGGCGCCATCGCGGTGTCGGACGCCTTCGGCCGGGTCGCCGTGCAGCCGCAACGCGGGCTGCTGACCGGCACCGCCCAGGTGAAGGACCGGGTGCTGCCCGGCAACTACCGGGTCAAGCTGGAGTGCCGGGGCGGGGAGAGCGCCTCGACGATGCTCCAGGTGGTCCGCGCCGTCAAACCCAGCCGGGGACCGGCCACCGGATTCGGTGGCGGGGCCGGGGGCACCTCCGGTCTGCTGCTGCCCGGCGGGCTCGCGTTGACCGTCAGCGGCACGATCCTCTGGGTCGTGGCCGCCCGGCGTCGCCAGACCGGCCGGTGACCCGCCATGGCCGCCGCACGGGCATCCCGCCCCACCAACTCCGCCCGTGGCTCACGGCCGCTGGGCGCGGTGCGAGGCACCGGGAGCGTACGCACCGGCCGCGCGCCGGGTAGCCGGCCGAGCCCCGTACCCCGACCCGAGATGTTCGTGCCGCCCGCCGGCGATCCGGCGCGGCGGTCGACCGGCACCCACCCCGACCTCTTCGTGCCGCAGCCACCGACCCCCGAGCGCCCGGCACCACCGACCCCCGAGCGCCCGGCACCACCGACCCCCGAGCGTCCGGCGCCGGCCGGTCACCCGGCGCGTGGCTCCGCCAGACCGCCCCGGCTGACCGGTTACGCCGGAAAGCCCGCGACCACCAAGCCGGCCCGACGGGACACCCGATCAGGCCGTAGCCCCTGGTCACTGCCGCTGGCCGTGGTGCTCGTCCTGCTCGGTGTCTTCGCCACCGGCGCCGGGCTGGGGCGCAGCGTGGGCGATCCACTGCAGTGGGCGACCGCCGCCGGTGGCGAGACGTCGACCCGGGGCGTGCCCGCCGCGCCCACCGCACCCCGACCGGTGAGCCTCACCGTCGCGGCGGTCGACATCTCCGCCGCGGTGAAGCCGGTCGGCGACGCTCCGGACGGCACCATCGACGTGCCGCCGTTGAGCCGGCACGAGGAGACCGGCTGGTACGACCGGGGACCGGTGCCCGGCGAGCCAGGTCCCGCCGTCATCGTCGGCCACGTCGACACCAAGACCGGCCCGTCGGTCTTCTACGACCTGCACAAGCTGCGCGTCGGCGACACGATCGAGGTGAAGCGGGAGGACGGCTCGGTGGCGGTGTTCACCGTCAACTCCGTCGAACGCTTCCCCAAGGACGAACTGCCGGCCGACCGGATCTACGGCCACGACGGCCCGCCGAGCCTGCGGCTGATCACCTGCGGCGGTCAGTGGGTCGGTGGCCCGACCGGATACGCCGACAACGTCATCGCCTTCGCCACCCACACCACGACCCGCCCCGCCTAGCGTCCGTCTCGGCTCAAGGGACCTGCTGGACGACCTCGAATTCGAGCAGGTTGGCGCCGGTGGCCACCGGCGGGCGCTGCTCGGCGCCGGGCGGGGCGGCGTGCGCGGCCCGAGCGGGCCCGGCGGCCCAGTCCTGATAGGCCTGCTCGCTCTCCCAGCGGGTGTACACGAAGTAGCGGCTCTCCCCGGCGACCGGGCGCAGCAGCTCGAAACCGAGGAAGCCGGGCGAATTCTGCACGGCGTGCGCCCGCGCGGCGAACCGCTTCTCCAACTCCTCGCCGGCCCCCGGCGGTACGTCGATTGCGTTGATCTTCACGACTGCCATGCCCTCACCCTAGACGCGCTCCGCGCCTGCCACTGCGCAGAGCCGTCCTTCGCCCCGGTCAGAACGTCTCGACGCTCGGGGTGGGGCTGGCGTCGACGACGATCGGGGCATGGTCGGAGGGCGACCTGCCCTTGCGGGCCTCCCGGTCCACGTACGCCGAGCTGACCGTACGGGCGAACGGCGCCGAGGCGTACACCAGGTCGATGCGCATGCCCTTGTTCTGGTGGAACATCCCGGCCCGGTAGTCCCAGTAGGTGAACGGGTGCGGCCCCTTCATCGGGGTGGGCACCACGTCGACGAGGCCGAGGTCACGCAACGCCGCCAGGGCGGCCCGTTCGGCCGGCGTGACGTGGGTCGACGTGGCGAACAGCGCCGGGTCCCACACGTCGTCGTCGGTCGGGGCCACGTTGAAGTCGCCGCAGACCGCCAGGGCTCTACCGTCGGTCAGTTCGGCGTCCAGCGCGTCCCGCAGCGCCGCCAGCCAGGCCAGCTTGTAGGCGTAGTGCGGGTCGTCGGGGGTGCGCCCGTTCGGCACGTACACCGACCAGACGCGTACCCCGTCGCAGGTGGCGGCGATGGCTCGGGCCTCGGGCTCGGGGAAGCCGGGCTCGCCGGGAAAGCCGACCGTGACGTCGGACAGGCCGATCCGGGACAGGATGGCCACCCCGTTCCACCGGCCGTCGCTGTGGCTGGCCACGGTGTAGCCCAGGTCGCCCACCTCGGCGACCGGGAAGGCGCCGTCGGGGCACTTGGTCTCCTGAAGGCAGACCACGTCCGGCTCGGTGCCGGCGAGCCAGTCCAGCAGCCGGGGCAGGCGGGCCTTCACCGAGTTCACGTTCCAGGTCGCCAGACGCATAATGCCAGCCTGCCGTATCGGGGGCGGCTCCGCGCGCCGCCACCCTGAGGTTGTTAACAGGGGGCCCCTGCTCTGCACCAGGCGTTAACAAGGGGCCCTTCCTTACACCTCATTCGTTGTTGGGGCGGGTCTGCTCGGCGAGGAAACGCTCCAGTTCGGCGCCGAGCTCCTCCGCGGTGGGCAGGGGACCGTTCTCCGCCGCCAGCAGGTTCTTACCTTCCCGACCCCGGGCGTACGCGTCGTACTGCTCCTCCAGCGCCTGGACCAGGGTGGCCGCCTCCTCGCTCTGTGCCACCTGGCGGTCGATCTCCACCCGGACCGCCTCGGCGGCCGAGCGCAGCCCGTCGCGGGGCAGCAGCAGCCCGGTGCTGCGGGACACCGAGGCGAGCAGCACCTCGGCGGCGGCCGGGTATTCGGCCTGCGCCACGTAGTGCGGCACGTGCGCGGCGAAGCCCAGCGCGTCCCGACCGGCCTCACCGAGGCGGAACTCCAGCAGGTGGCCCACGCTGCCGGGCACCTGGACCCGCTGCAGCCACGGCTCGTAACCGACGATCAGCTCGCGGCGGGTGGCGTGCGCGGTCACTCCGGCGGGCCGGGTGTGCGGCACCGCCATCGGGATCGCGTTGAGCCCGACGGTGAGGCGTACGTCCAGCCGGGTGGCGAGCCCGGCGACGGCGGCCACGAACCGCTCCCACTGCAGGTCCGGCTCCGGCCCGGTGAGCAGCAGGAACGGGGTCTCGTCGTCGTCGTGCAGCAGGTGCAGCTCCAACTCCGGCGTGTCGTAGCTCTCCCAGTGATCCTCCACGAAGGTCATCACCGGGCGGCGGGAACGGTAGTCGAAGAGCTGGTCCAGGTCGAAGCGGGCGATCGGACGGGACTCCAGCGAGGTCAGCAACTGCTCGCGGGCCAGCCGGCTGGCATTGCCGGCGTCGACGAAACCGGTGAGTGCCTGGATCAGGACCGGTTGCCCGAGGTCGGGCAGATCGTCGGTGAGTTCGTAGAGCTCGTGTGGATCGAGCACCGGTGCGGCCTCCCTGGTTGCGCGTAACGGGTCACCTTCGTTCACGGCTCCCCGATCGCCAGAACGTACCCGCCATCCTGGCGCATTCCTGCCGCGCCGGTCCGCGCGGCCCGGATTCGACCCGACCCTGCCCGAATAAGGCGTTGCGGGGCCGGGGTACATATGAGTCGGCACCACGGAAGGGAGAGTCGATGAGCGACCCGGCTGCGGCCGACGGACAGCCCGGTACCCCGGCAACTTCGGGACCCCGGCCCGCCGGCGACGCCCCCGAGACGCCACCGGTCACCCTCTGGGACCGGATGCGCCAGGACCCGCAGTACGCCCCGGAGCATCTCGCGTTGGAGGCGGTGCGCCGGCTCGGCCCGGAGGCCGCCGGTTGGGTCCGGCAGGCCCGTGCCCAGCGGCCCGAGGTCACCGCCGAAGCCCTCGCCGAGCAGGCGGTACGTCGGTTCGTCAACCAGGCCCGGCTCTCCGGTGCCGTCTCGGGCGCCGCCGGGCTGCCCGGCGCGGTGCTCGACGTCGGCGTGCTCGCCTGGACGCAGGCCCGCATGGTGCTGCACATCGCCGCCGCGTACGGCGCCGACCCGGCGCACCCGGACCGTGCCGCCGACCTGCTGGTCCTGCAGAAGGTGCACAAGGTGGCGTCGAGTGCCCGGCTGGCCCTGGGGGTGGCGGCGGGCCGGGAACGGGCCGGGGCGCTGTTCGGCGGTGGCGGCCAGACGACACTCGGCCGGGCGATGCTGCGGCTGGGCGTCCGGCTGGCCCAGATGGCCGGGGTGCGGGCCGCGAAACGGGTCTTCGCCAAGATCGTGCCGGGTGCCGCCATCATCCTGGGCACCTGGGCGAACTCCTCGGCCACCAAGAACCTCGCCGAACGCTCGCGTGTCCACTACCGCCGGCACGGTAACCCGCACATTCCCCAGCCCCGCCGTTCTCCCGAGGACGACGATCAGTCGGCGTAGCCGGAGGACCGCCAGGTCACCTCGGCCAGCCGGGACTGGCCGGCCGTGTTCGGGTGGAAGTAGTCCAACGGGTTGACCAGGTCCAGGTCGAACTTGACCCGGTGCACCGCGCCGCCGTCGTACCGGCAGCGGGAGCCGTAGGCACGGCAGGCGGCCGACAGTTGCCTGTTGTAGGCGGCGACCCGCTCCTTGAACGCCGCCCGGCGGGCCCGGTCGGCCGGTGCCGTCGACGTCGGATCGGCCAGCAGCGCCGGACAGACGCCGCGTCGCCAGGCCCGGGCCGCCCGGGAGTCGTCGTGCCCGACCTCCCAGAGTCGGTACAGGTTGGGGATGCTGACCACCAGCACCCGCGCCTTGGGGCGGCCGTCGCGCAGCACCCGCAGGCCCCGGTCCACCTCGGCCCGGAACTCGGCCACCGGGGTCATCGCCTCGATCGTGCCCCGGCAGGCGTCGTTGGCGCCGATCAGCACCGTCACGTAGTCGGCCCGGTCGCGTACCGCCGCCTCCGCCTGGCCGGCCAGCGCGGCGGCCCGGGCGCCCGGCCGGGCGTGGTTGTACGCCTTGTCACGCAGGCCCGGGTTGCGGTCGAGCAGCCGCCGGTAGTGGCTGTCGACCCGCAGCCCCGAGCCGGTCGACCAGGAGTTGCGTTCGCAGGAGGTGAGCACGAGGCAGGAGCCGAAACCGGTGGTGATGGAGTCACCGAGGGCGGCGACCACCTTGGGGGAGCCGGGCGGGGCGCTGCCGGTCGGCCTTGGTGTCACCTCTGAACCGGCCTCGCAGGCCAAAGCGACCAACGCGAGCAGGCAGACGGCGGCCGTTGTCCAGCGTCCCGGCATGACTTCCCCAGCCTCGTAGCGCGCAGCAATGGCATGGTGACTGTACGCGTGGGGCGGGTGGTGTTCGTGCCGCCTTGTCGGAGATGTGGCAGAGCCCTGTCGCCGGGGCGGTGAGCGTGTTAAGTGGCACCGGATCCGGTGCCGACGGTTAGTTCGGGCGCTGTCGGGTAGGTGGGAGTGATGACGAGATCACAGCCACGGCGTGCCCGCGGCACGGTCGGCCACGCGAACAGTGCGCTCAACCTGCGGCTCGTGCTGGCCAGCTTCGGGCTCGTCACCATGGTCGTCTTCGCGGTGCTGGCGTTCCGCGCCGAACTGGCCTGGCTCGGCGTCGCCTGCGTGATCTTCGCGGTGGTCGCGGTCGTCGACCTGGCCGTCATCCAACGCCGCCGTGCCGCCCGCCGCCGTGAGGAGCCCGGCGCACGGCACTCGCTCTTCGAGTGACGGGAGAAATGCCCTGATGACCATCGCCACCACGAACCCCCTCACCGGCCAGGTGCTCAAGACGTACGAGCCGATGTCGGACGAGCAGCTGCGCGGTGCGATCGAACGGGCCGACCTGGCGTACCAGCAGTTGCGTGGCACCACCATCGAGCAACGCGGGCAGTGGTTGACCGCGGCAGCGGACCTGATGGAGGCGGAACGCGACGACATCGGCCGGCTGATGACCACCGAGATGGGCAAGACGTACGCCGCCGCCAAGGCCGAGGTCAGCAAGTGCGCCGCCGCCTGCCGCTTCTACGCCGCCCGCGCCGCCGAGTTCCTCGCCGACGTCCCGGCCGACGCGGCGGCGGTCTCCGCCACCCGGGCGTTCGTCCGCTACCAGCCGATCGGGCCGGTGCTCGCGGTGATGCCCTGGAACTTTCCGCTCTGGCAGGTGGTGCGCTTCGCCGCGCCGGCGCTGATGGCCGGCAACACCGGGCTGCTCAAGCACGCCTCCAACGTGCCGCAGACCGCGCTGCTGCTGGAGGACATGATCCGCCGCGCCGGCTTCCCCGAGGGCGCCTTCACCACCCTGCTTGTCGGCTCCGACGCGGTCGAGCAGATCCTGGCCGACCCACGGGTACGCGCCGCCACCCTCACCGGAAGCGAGCCCGCCGGCCGCTCCATCGCCCAGATCGCCGGCCGCGAGCTGAAGAAGACGGTGCTGGAACTGGGCGGCAGCGACCCGTTCGTGGTGATGCCCTCGGCCGACGTGGAACTGGCCGCCGAGGTGGCCACCACCGCGCGGTGCCAGAACAACGGCCAGTCCTGCATCGCGGCCAAGCGGTTCATCGTGCACACCGACGTGTACGAGGCCTTCGCCGAGGCGTTCGCGCACCGGATGTCGGCGCTGCGCGTCGGCGACCCGATGGACGCCGACACCGACGTCGGGCCGTTGGCCAGCGAGCGGGGCCGCGACGAGGTCGACGCCCAGGTCCGCGACGCGGTCGACAAGGGCGCCACCGTGCTCTGCGGTGGAGAGAAGCCCACCGGGGAGGGCTGGTTCTACCCGCCGACGGTCGTCACCGACCTGGACCAAAGCATGCGGATGTGGGACGAGGAGGTGTTCGGGCCGGTCGCCGGGTTGTACCGGGTGTCGTCGTACGACGAGGCGATCGAGGTGGCCAACGGCACCGCCTTCGGGCTCGGCGCGAACGCGTGGACCCGGGACCCGCAGGAGCAGGAGCGTTTCGCCACCGATCTGGTGGCCGGGGCCGTCTTCATCAACGGCATGACCACGTCGTACCCCGAACTGCCCTTCGGTGGGGTGAAGAACTCCGGGTACGGCCGGGAGTTGTCCGCTCAGGGCATGCACGAGTTCTGCAACGTCAAGACGGTGTGGATCGGGGAGGGAACAGCCGGCGTCGGTGCCGGTGCCCACGCCGAGTAGCCCGGCTTACTTTCGTGCCTGCCTGGGTAGGGAGGCCGGCATGACGGCGATCGCGTTCCACGCTTCCCACGAGCAGATCCATCCGCGTGCCCTGCTGGAGGCGGTGTGCCACGCCGAGCAGGTCGGCTTCGACGCCGCCATGTGCTCCGACCACTTCGCACCGTGGAGCGAGCGGCAGGGGCACTCGGGGTTCGCCTGGTCGTGGCTCGGTGCCGCGCTACAGGCCACCGGGCTGTCGTTCGGTGTGGTCAACGCGCCGGGCCAGCGGTACCACCCGGCGATCATCGCGCAGGCGATCGGCACCCTGGCCGCGATGTACCCGGGCCGGTTCTGGGCCGCGCTGGGCTCCGGCGAGGCCGCGAACGAGCACGTCACGGGCGATGCCTGGCCGCGCAAGGACGTGCGTAACGCTCGCCTGCGCGAGTGCGTCGAGATCATCCGGGCGCTGCTGGCCGGTGACGAGGTCAGCCACGACGGCCTGGTCCGGGTCGACCGGGCCCGGCTCTGGACCCGCCCCGAGCAGCCGCCGGCGCTGGTCGGGGCCGCGGTCAGCGTCGAGACCGCCCGCTGGTGCGCCGAGTGGGCGGACGGGCTGATCACGGTGAACGCCCCGACCGAACACCTCCGGCGCATGATCGACGCCTACCGGGAGGCCGGCGGTCGCGGCCCGGTGCACCTCCAGGTGCATCTGAGCTGGGCGGGCACGCAGGTCGAGGCCGAGGCCATCGCGTACGACCAGTGGCGCAGCAACGTCTTCGCCCCACCGGTCTGCTGGGACCTGGCCACCCCCGAACACTTCGACGTGGTCTCCGCGCAGGTGCCGATGGCCCGGCTGGCCGAGGTCGTGAACATCTCCGCCGACCTCGGTCGGCACACCGGCTGGCTGGAGGACTACATCGAGCTGGGCTTCGACCAGATCGCCCTGCACCACGTGGGCCAGGACCAACGCCCCTTCCTGGACGCCTTCGGCACCCAGGTCCTCCCCAAACTCGCCCACCCCTGACCCTGGGGTCAGAGGCGGCGGGTGAGGAGTTGGCCGGGCCAGGGGGGTCGGCCGGGACGTTCCACGGTGAAGCCGGTCGTGCGGGTGAAGCCCTGACGTTCGTACCAGCGCACCAGGGCGCCGTCGTCACCGGCGTAACAGTCCACACGGAGCAGCTCGACGCCGCGCTCCCGAGCCAGGTCGGCGGCGTGCGCCAGCAGTCGACCGCCGATGCCGGCACCGGTGTACGCGCGGTCGGTGACCAGCAGGTTCACGTACAGCTCCGGTTCGGTGGCCGGTGGCACGTAGTCATAGGCGCTACCCACCACCAGCGCCCCGACCGGCTGTTCCCCCACCTGCGCCAACCACAGACCGCCCCCCTTGGCCCACCCATCAGCCTGCGCCACACGACGCGGGTCGGCAGAAGCCGGCTCCGTACCCCACTGCCCCGTACGCCCCTGCTCCACCAACCACGCCGTAGCGCCATCAAGCAGCCGCAGCACCGCCTGTGCATCCCCCGGCCCGCCCGCCCGCACCACCGCATCCACCATCCCCCCATCCTCCACCCCACCCCCACCACCCACGAGGGCCCGGTGATCAAGAGGTTCTGGTCGCCTGGATGCGGAATCCAGACCAAAACCTCTTGATCAACCGGGCCCTGGTGGGGTGGTGGTGGGGGAAGACGGGGGTGGGGCCGGGTGGGGTGCCGGTCGCCGACGGCACCCCACCCGGGGATCAGGAGACGGTGCAGGGAGCGCCGTTGACCGTGATCAGGTTGGGGGCGGGGTTGGCGCCCTTGCCGGTGGTGGCGTTGAAGCCGAACATCGCCGTGCCGCCGGGGGCGATCTTGCCGTTGTACGACTCGTTCTTCGCGGTCACCGTGGCACCGGACTGCTTCACGTCGGCCATCCACGCCTCGCGCACCTTGGCGTCACCGGTGAAGGCGAACTTGGCGGTCCAGCCGTTCAGCGTGGTGCTGCCGGTGTTGCGGATGGTCAGCTGGCCGGTGAAGCCGGTGCCGCCCTGCCAGGAGCCGTAGTTGGTGTACGTCACCGAGCAGCTCGGTGCCGGCATCGCCGCCGAGTCGCCCTGGTCGGCGAGGAACGAGGCGATCCAGGACAGCGCCGAGTTCCAGTTGATCGCCACCTCGTTCGTCGAGTAGGAGGCGATGTCGTCGACGTAGCAGAACATCGGGGCGCAGCCGGCGAGCAGTTGCTCCACGAACGGGTCCTGCAGGTCGGCGTTGGGACCACCGGCCAGCGAGCCGGCGGGCGGCTTCGGCATGCTCGGGTCGAGCTGGTAGCCGAAGATGCGGCTGTGCTGGTTCTCCGCGGCGTGCTCGCCCCAACCGGTCACGTACGAGATGTTCAGGGCGTTGCGTCCGAAGATGTAGTCCATCGTCTGCACCGCGCCGTCGCGGTACTTCGCCTGCCCGGTCAGGTCGAAGGCGGTGGCCAGCACGATCGCGTTGTTGATCACGTTGCTGTTGCCGCCCCAGAAGTAGCTGCTGGCCTCACCGGGCATCGGCAGCCCGTACGCCTGCCGGGCGATCTCGGCGAGGTAGCGGTCGGCGGCGTCGGTGACCGACGCCCGGATGCGGGTCACCTCGGCGGTCGGCAGCCCACTGGGCACGGTGGCCAGGTCGAGGCGGCCCAGCGCAGCCACGCTCTGCCAGCCGAAGCCACGGGCGTCGAACACGTCGCCGGTGTGGTGCGGCGAGGCGGTCAGGTCGGCCAGGTAGCTGGTCTCACCGGTGGTCAGGTACAGCTCGGCCGCCGCCCAGTAGAACTCGTCGGTGACGTTGCTGTCGTCGTACGCGCCACCGCCGTTGCCGTCGGTCGGGCTGGCGTACCGGGTCGGGTTGGCCTTCGCCGCGGCGTAGGCGGTCTTCGCCGCGGTGCCGCAGCGCTGCGCGAACGCCGCGTCGTACGGGGCGAACAGTCGGGCGCACTGGGCCGCGACGGCGGCCAGGTTCAGCGTGGCGGCGGTCGACGGCGGGTGCAGCTCGCGCAGCTCCGGGTCGTCCTCGGGCTGCAACGGCAGGCCGGTCCAGTTCTCGTCGTGGATCTTGTGGTGGGCCATCCCGGCCAGCGGCTTTCCGGCCGGCACCTGCATGCGCAGCAGGAACTCCAGCTCCCAGCGGGCCTCGTCGAGGATGTCCGGTACCCCGTTGTCCCGCTCGGGCAGTCGCAGCGTGCCGTCGCCGAGGGCGGCGCCGAATCCGGCGGTGGCCGCGTTCTTGGTCCGCTCGAAGGCGCTCAGCAGCTGGTAGGTGGCGATGCCGCCGTTGACCACGTACTTGCCGTGGTCGCCCGCGTCGTACCAGCCGCCGCGCACGTCGAGCCGGTAGTCGCAGACGCCGGGCTGGCAGGGCACGTCGGTGTCACCCTGGTTGGGGGCGACGCCCAGGTGGCCGGCCGGGCGGGCGTACTCCTCGCCGACCAGGTCACCGTCGATGGCGATGCCGCTGCGCTGGATGTAGAAGAACTGCAGTGCGTCCGAGCGCAGTTGCTCGTAGATCGTGCCGGAGATGTCGAACGGGTGGCTGACCTCGCCGTCCACGGTCAGCGTCACGTCCTGCCCGGGGGTGCGGTACGACGAGAAGTCGACCGAGTGGACGTTCTGGGCCGACGCCGGGTCGACACCGCGCGGGGTGGTGGTGCCGCTGGCCAGCACCGCGCCGGAGGCGGACTTCAGCTGCCAGGGCAGCGCCTCGGTGGCGTCGGTGACCACTGTCGCGTTCTTCGGCCCGTGCGGCAGGTAGCCGACCTGGTTGACGCGGACCCGGGGGCCGGTGTCCGGCTCGTACGGCTCGGGCGGGTTGCCGCCGCGCAGCGAGACGTTGTCCAGGCAGACGGTCTGCTCCTGGGCGGCGCCGCCGACCTGGAAGATCAGCTGGGCGCGGCTGTCGTCGGTCGAGGCGACGAAGGTCCGCTCGACACGCTGCAGGGTGGGCGTGGCGGCCGCGGTGACCGAGTAGTAGCCGGTGTAGGGCGCGCTGCCGAGTTGCAGCACGGCGGTCACCGAGGTGCCCGGGGTGGCGTGCACGTCGAAGCCGAGGGTGTATTCGGCGCCGGCGATCAGCGGGACGCCGTCGTGGCCGATGCCGGCGTCCCAGGTGTTGGCCAGGCCGCCGGCGACGGTGGTGCACAGTTCGCCGTCGACCACGCCGAGCGGGCCGGTGCCATAGGAGAACCAGGGCGACGATCCGTTGCTGAAGTCGCCGTTGTTGATCTGTTCGGGGGCGTCTGCCGGGGGGTCGGCGTACGCGGTGCCGGCGGTGGTGCCGGCCAGCGCCACGGCGGTTGCCGCGGCGAGTACCGCGAGACGACGTCGGGGTGGCGTCACGGGGGATCCTTCCGACGAACGGGGGACGGGCGAATGGTGGCGAAGAAGAAGCTGGGAGCGCTCCCAGGTATCGGGCATGTTTCCAGGCACAGCCGACCGTGTCAATCGATCGCACCCGATCTTCTTCAGGGGCGCTCGCCAGTGAGATTCGCCGCGCCACGCCCGGTCGTCCCGATCTCCTAGAGACAACCGCGCCCTTCGCCTGGCAGGCTGCGTCCCATGACCCTGAAGCTACGTTCTGCCGGAACGAGCGACTGTGGGCTGATCCGCAGCGGTAACCAGGACGCCCTGCACGCCGGTGCCTGGCTGGTCGCGGTCGCCGACGGCATGGGCGGCATGGCCGCTGGCGACCTGGCCAGTTCGATCGCCATCGAGGCGATGGCACCGCTGGACGTGGAGACTCCCGAGCACGCGTTGGTCGCCGCGTTGCAGAGCGGCATCCAGTTGGCCACCAACCGGATCCGCCAGGCGGTCGCCGAGGATCCGCAGCGGCAGGGGATGGGCACCACACTGACCGCGCTGCTGTTCGCGCGTACCGGCAGCTGCCTGGCGTTGGCGCACGTGGGCGACTCCCGGGCCTACCTGTTCCGCGAGGGCGTGCTCAAGCAGATCACCCGGGACGACACCTTCGTGCAGATGCTCGTCGACCAGGGCCTGATCACCCCCGACCAGGCCGGCAGCCACCCCCGCCGGGCCGTGGTCACCCAGGCGTTGCAGGGCGAGGAGGTCTCACCGACGTACGCGACCATGCTGCCCTGGGCCGGCGACCGCTGGCTGCTGTGCAGCGACGGGTTGTCAAACGTCGTGAGCGCCGAGACCCTGGCCGAGGTGCTGGCCGAATATCCGGACCGTCAGCAGTGCGCGCGCCGGCTGATCGACCTCGCGTTGCGGGCCGGTGGACCGGACAACGTCACTGTCGTCGTCGCGGACGTGATCGACGAGGGCTGAGCCGGCCACAGGGCGGTACCGCTTGCGGCATCCCGCCGAACACCGTGAGCGGGCACGGACGGGACGTTGCTCCGAGGGCGCTCGCCGTCACGGCGGTGAGACCTAGTGTTGGGCTGAGGCGGTCTGGTTCTCGACAACCGGCCTGGCCGAGACAGCCGCCGTCTGCGGGATGCGCGCCGGCGAAGGGCGACGGTCGGCGATCCCACCTGCGTGATCCTGATCGACGGGGGACAGGAGGCCTGCATGGCTGTCAAGATCGAAGCGCCGGTACGCACCGAGCAGATCCGGCCGTTCACGGTGCAGATTCCCGAGGCGGAGCTCGACGCGTTGCGCAGGCGCATCGCGGCCACCCGCTGGCCGGAGAAGGAGACCGTCGACGACCAGTCGCAGGGCGTGCCGCTGGCCACCATCCAGGCACTCGCGCGTTACTGGGAGAACGAGTACGACTGGCGCAAGGTCGAGGCGAGACTGAACGACCTGCCGCAGTTCCTGACCGAGATCGACGGCCTGGACATCCACTTCATCCACGTCCGGTCCCGGCACGAGGATGCGCTACCGCTGATCGTCACGCACGGCTGGCCCGGGTCCGTGATCGAGCAGCTGAAGATCATCGGGCCGCTCACCGATCCGACGGCGTACGGCGCATCCGAGTCCGACGCCTTCCACCTGGTGATCCCGTCGTTGCCCGGCCACGGCTTCTCCGGCAAGCCGTCGGTGCCGGGGTGGGGACCCGAGCATGTCGCCCGCGCCTGGACGGAACTGATGAGGCGGCTCGGCTACACCCGGTTCGTCGCCCAGGGCGGCGACTGGGGCGCGATCATCACCGACCTGATGGGGGTGCAGGCGCCGGCGGAGCTGCTCGGCATCCACACCAACATGCCCGGCGCGGTGCCACCGGACCTCGACGCGTTGTTCCAGTCCGACATCTCCGGGGCGACCAACGCGCTCGGCTCTCTGCCGGCCGGTCTCAGTGCCGAGGAGAGGCACGCCAGCGAGCAGTTGGACTTCGTGTGGAAGCACGTCGCGTACGCCCTGATGATGGCGACCCGGCCGCAGACGCTCACCGCGCTGGCGGATTCACCTGTGGGCCTGGCGGCGTTCCTGCTCGACCACGACGCCCGTAGCCTGGATCTGATCTCGCAGGCGTTCGCCGGGCGTCAGGTCGGCCTCACCCGCGACGACGTCCTGGACAACATCACGCTCTACTGGCTGACGAACACGGCGGTCTCCGCGTCGCGCCTGTACGCGGAGAACCCGCTCTCCTTCTTCGCCACCAAGGGGGTCTCCGTACCGGCTGCGGTGAGCGCCTTCCCCGACGAGCTGTACCAGGCCCCGCGCAGCTGGGTCGAGCGTGCGTATCCGAATCTCGTCTACTACCACCGGCTGGACAAGGGCGGGCACTTCGCCGCCTGGGAGCAGCCGGAGGTCTTCGCCGAGGAACTGCGCGCCGGTTTCCGGTCGCTGCGCTAGTGATGTCCTGAGTGTCGGCGGCATCGCGGCGAGAGATCCGTGCGCCGCCCGAGTGAAACGCCGTCGACGTGGCTCACGGTCGACGTCGGACAGCGGCAGTACCCCTCGGTGAGGGCTGCCGCTGTCCGACGTCGGTGTGCGTCTCTCGGCGCGGGCCGGGTCAGCGGCCGTCGGCGTCGTGGAGGCCGCCGACGAAGGCGGTCCAGGCCGACGGTGGGAACGTCAGCACCGGTCCGCCGCGGTCCTTGCTGTCCCGCACCGCGACATGACCGTCGAGTGTGGCGACCTCCACGCAGTTGCCGTTGCCCACACTGCGGGTGCTGGTGCGCCACTTCGCTCGGGACAGGTCGAGCGCGGTCATCGCGATCCCTTCATCGATACTCAGGGTGATCGCGGCGACGCGATCACGTAAAGTAGCGAGAGGCCTCTTTGAGGCGGACCAGGGATGCCGCCGGATCCAGCGCCAGTTGGCGCAGCCTCTCGTGCACAAGGCTATACGAGCGCACCTGCGCAGCCTCCTCCAGTGCCAGGCCTGTCGTGAGATTTTCCAGGTAGACCACGGCGGCGTCGGCGGCGTCGGGGAACGTGAGGATCACGTACGGGGAGTTCAGCGCGGGATGACCACCGGCCTCGAACGGCAGTACCTGGATAGTGACGTTCGGTAACTGAGCGACATCCTCCAAATGAGACAGTTGCCCCGCCATCACGCCTCGATCGCTAACCGGGCGTAACAACACGGACTCGTTCAACACCACCGACAGGTCGACCGGCTGATCGCCGCGCAGCACGTTCTGTCGGCGTAGTCGGGCGGCGACCTTGCGGTCGAGGTCCTCCTCGCCGGCGGTCAGGCGATAGACCTCCCGGGCGTACGCCTCGGTCTGCAGCAGGCCGGGCACCGCCTCGGCCTCGTACGTGCGCAGGGTGGCGGCCTCGGCCTCCAGGCCGACGTAGAACTCGAACCACTCCGGCAGTACGTCGCTGTAGTGCTGCCACCAGCCGCGTTGCTGGGCACCACGGGCGATCTCGATGAGTGCCTCGGCGTCGCTTCCGGTCACCTGGTACAGCGCCAGCGCGGCACGGACGTCGCGCGGCTTGATGCCGATCTGGGCGTTCTCGATGCGGGACAGGTTGCTCTTGGACATGTCCAGTTGCCGGGCGGCGACATCCAGGGTCATTCCCGCGCGTTCGCGCAATTGACGTAGTTCCCGGGCGATGCGGCGGCGTCGGACAGTGGGGCTCGCAGTCACCCTCCGAGTCTGTCACGGGAAAACCTGCAGGTCGCATCAGCACGGAGTGCAACTGTCGAAAACGGGAGTTGCATTGAATGGGTCCGACGTGCATGCTTGCCCCCGAGCTAGCGATCACAATGGACGGCGATTCGGGGGAGGACCGGTGCTCATCGCCGACGAGTTCTTCCTGATCGCGCACAACGACATCCGGGGCAGGGCGAAGCTGCATCCGGCGGCCACCGGCCTCGGTCTGGCCGGTGGCCTGCTCGGTGAGCTGATCCTCTACGGACACATCACCGTCGCCAACGGCCAGGTCGGCGTGATCGACCGCCGTCCACCCGCCGACGCGTTGGCGCACACCGTGCTCGACCAGCTGATCGGTGAGGCCCAGCACCAGTCGGTGCGCACCTGGCTCAGCTTCCTCGCCCAGACCGCGGTGACCGCGGTGGGGGAGCGGCTCGCCCGAGCCGGCGCGCTACGCCGGCAGGAGAGCCGCCGGCTGCTGCGCACCACCGTCAGCTACGTACCGATCGACCCCAATGTGGCCGCCTGGCCGGCCACCCGGCTGCGCGCGGTGCTGGAACGCCCCGATCCGCCAAGCGTGCCCGACGCGCTGCTGCTCGGCCTCGTCGCCTCCGCCGGGTTGACCCGGGAGGTGCTGTGGAGCGCCGGCCCCCGCGCACACCACCGGCTCAATCTGATCATCCCCGCGTTGCCGGCGCCGCTGAAGGAACTCGTGGCGCACACCGAGGCCGCTGTGGGCGCGGCCGTGCTGCGCGGCATTCCCTGAGCCGGCACCCCCTACCCCTCACTCTCACACCGGAGCTCCCATGTCCTCCACAGTGACATCGCAGCGACCAAGCAACGTCTCCGAGGCGTTGGCCCGTGGCCGCCTCGGCGTACCCTCCGTGGTCTTCTTCGTCCTGTCCGCGGCGGCGCCGCTGACCGTGGTCGCCGGGGTGGTCACCACCGGCTACGGGGTCATCGGCGTGCTCGGCATCCCGCTGGCCTTCCTGGCGGTCGCCGCCGTGCTGGCCATCTTCTCCGCCGGCTACGTGGCGATGGCCCGTCGGATGGCCAACGCCGGCGCCTTCTACGCCTACGTCGCGCGTGGCCTGGGCCGCCCCGCCGGGGTGGGTACGGCCTGGGTCGCGCTGTTGGCCTACAACGCGTTGCAGGTCGGGCTCTACGGCACCATCGGCGCGGCGGCCACGCCGGTGCTGGACCGGCTCTTCGGCATCACCCCGCAGTGGTGGATCGTGGCGCTGATGGCCTGGGCGCTGGTGGGGGTCCTCGGCCTGCTCCGGGTGGACATCAACGGCATGGTGCTGGCCGCGCTGCTCTGCGCCGAGATCGCCATCATCGTGCTGTTCGACCTGGGCCAGCTGAGCAACCCGGCCGCCGGGGGCGCGACCTTTGCGGCCTTCTCGCCTGACAACTTCTTCGTGCCGGGGGTCGGCGCGGTCCTGGTGCTGGCGATCCTGGGTTTCGTCGGCTTCGAGGCCGCGGTGGTGTTCAGCGAGGAGAGCAAGGACCCGAAGCGGACCGTGCCGATGGCGACCTACCTGTCCGTGGCGATCATCGGCGTGGTCTACGCGCTCTCCTCGTGGAGCATGACGGTCGCCGTGGGGCCGGACCGCGTCGTCGAGGAGGCCGGTGCCCAGAGCATCGACCTGATCTTCAACCTTGCCGGGGCGCACCTGGGCGACACCGTGCTCACCATCGGCCAGGCGCTCTTCCTGACCTCGGTGCTGGCCGCCATGATCTCGTTCCACAACACGACCGCCCGGTACGCCTTCGCGCTGGGCCGGGAGCGGGTGTTGCCGGCGGCGTTCGGGCGGACCTCGCCGGTCACCGGCGCGCCCCGGGCCGCCTCGCTGGCGCAGAGCACGCTCGGCCTGGCGGTGATCCTGCTGTACGCCGTCAACGGCTGGGACCCGGTGCTCCAACTGTTCTTCTGGCTGGGCACCAGTGGCGGCTTCGGTGTGCTGCTGTTGATCGCGACGACCGCCATCGCGATCATCGTGTACTTCGCGCGCAGCGGTGAGCAGGAGACCCTGTGGCGGCGGCTGATCGCGCCCGGCATCGCCGCGATCGCGCTGTTCGCGATCATCGTGCTGGCGGTGCAGAACTTCGCCAACCTGCTCGGCGTGGAGCCCGACTCGCCGCTGCGCTGGCTCTTCCCGGCGGCGTACCCGGTCGCCGCCGCGCTCGGTGTGCTGTGGGGCGTGGTGCTGCGGCGCACCCGACCCGACACGTACGCCCGGATCGGGCTGGGCGCGGAAAGCACCGCCGCGGTAGTCGGGCTGCCGCCGGCGGGCACCGATCCGGTGCAGCCCACGACGGGGGTGCGGTGATGACACAGGCGGACATCGATCGTCTCGGCCCCGCTGACGCCCGGTGGGTGGCCGAACGGATCGCCGAGGCATTCCTGGTGCTGGACGCGACCCGGTGGCTGGTGCCGGACGAGGCCAAGCGGGAAGCGGTGCTGGCCGCCCAGTTCGAGATCGTCGTGTCGCACGCGCTGCGGCACGGGCTGGTCTTCGGCACCGCGGACCGGGTCGGCGTGGCCGTCTGGCTGCCGTCGGTCGGCGATCCGCTGCCCGAGCCGGAGGACTACGACGCCCGGCTGGCCGCCGCGTGCGGGGAGTGGACGCCCCGCTTCGCCCACCTCGACGAGTTGTTCGCGGCGAACCACCCGCATGCCGACCACCACCATCTGGCGATGCTGGCCGTGCGGCCGGACCGGCAGGGCACGGGTGTCGGGAGTGCGTTGCTGCGGCACCACCATGCCTGGCTGGACGCCAACGGCGTACCGGCCTATCTGGAGGCGAGCAGCGAGACCAGCCGGGATCTGTACGCCCGGCACGGTTACCGGGTCGCCGAGCCGTTCCGGCTGCCGGACGGCACGCCGTTCTGGCCGATGTGGCGGGAACCGGGCAGCCAGCCGGCCTGATCGTGAACACGACGATGGCCGGGCCCGCCGGCCCGGCCATCGTCGCCACCCCCTCCTAGTACGTACCGTCGAGCTGCCCCCGCAGCTTCGTCAGCGCCCGAGCCAGCAGCCGGGACACGTGCATCTGCGAGACGCCGATCTGCTCGGCGATCTGCGACTGCGTCAGGTTTCCGTAGAAGCGCAGCGTCAGGATCTTCTGCTCGCGCTCGTCAAGCGTGGCCAGCGCCGGTCCCAACGCCACCCGCAGCTCGGCCAGCTCGAACTCGCTGTCCTCGCCGCCGAGCATGTCGCCGAGCTCGGTCGCCCGGTCGCCGTCGCCGGTGGGCGTGGACAGCGACACCGCGTTGTAGGCGCGGGCACCCTCCAGGCCCTCCAGCACCTCTTCCTCGGTGAGCTTGAGGTGGGCGGCGATGTCCGCCACCGTCGGCGAGCGGCCCAGGGTCTGCAGCAGCGAGCTGTTCGCGTCCGAGATGGCCAGGCGCAGCTCCTGCAGCCGCCGGGGGACCCGGATGTCCCAGGTGCGGTCGCGGAAGTGGCGCTTGAGCTCGCCGATGATGGTGGGGATCGCGTAGCCGGCGAAGTCGACGCCGCGCGTGGGGTCGAACTTGTCGATGGCCTTGATCAGGCCGACCGCCGCCGTCTGGGCCAGGTCGTCGGTCGGCTCGCCCCGGCCGCTGTAGCGGTGGGCGAGGTGGTTCGCCAGCGGCAGCCATGCCTCGATGGCCCGGTCGCGCAGCGCGGCACGGGACGGGTGCCCGGCGGGTAGCGCGGCCATCGCGTTGAGCAGGTCGGTGGCGCTGTCGGTGAGCGCTCGCGGGTCGAGCTTCGTCGCGGTCGTCGGCGCGGTCGCCGGCTCGGTGATCGTTGGCGCGGTCATGGTGGTCCTCCCTGCACCTCGTCCGCGGATAAAGACGTGACGCTTCGGTTAGGCGCTGTTCGTACGTTCGGGAGTCACCATAGCCTGATAGGGCAGCGAAAATCTAGCCGAACGGACGATGTCTTTAAGTGATTTTAGGTCGCTTAACGACATGAATTGGACACGGGTTGGTGGTTTGGATGGCGAAAGATGGTGACTGTCGAGTTTTCGCCCTTGTCCCGTCCACGGGACTAGCCGTAGCGTCGCGGTACATCCCCTGTCCGGAGGCACCGTGCTCGATCCTGCCGTTCCCCACCTCGTGGTCAACAGCCGCGCGCTCTACTTCAGCTGGCTGCCGGCGGATCCCGACGCGGTGGCCGCGCTCGTTCCGGCCGGCCTGCGACCGCATCCGGACCGGCAGGTGTTCATGAACCAGTACGTGGTGGACGACCCCGTCCAGACCTCCGGGTTCGGCTCGTACTCACTTGCCTATCTCGGCGTGACCCTGGCCGACGTGCCCGCTCCGGACGGGGTGACCCCGGGCGGCTGGTGGACCCATTACGTGGCCTCCAGCGACCAGGTCCGCGACTACGCCCTCGCCCGCGGCGCTCCCGCCCTGGCCGGCAGCACCACCATCAGGTCGGACCACGACAAGGTGGTGGCCGAGACGGAGATCGGCGGGGTACCGGTGATCCGGGCCCAGGCCCGCGTCGGCGAAACGGGCACCACCACACACAACGGCCACCACCGCTACCTCACCGCCCTGGACGGGCAGGTGGTCAGCAGCACCTATCCGGTGATCTCCGAACCGGTAGGCGGGTTCGAGATCGAGTCGGTGGAGTTCCTCGAACCGGAGCATCCGGTCTACGCGCTGCGTCCGGAGAATCCGCTCACCATCGCCTGGGGCTATTACGCCCCCCGGTCGTCGTTCGCCTACCCGGGCGGGCTGACGGTGTGGGGCGAACTGGAGCTGTCCAGTGGCGCGACGGGGGTTTCCGCAGGCCCATTCGGGTAACCCAGGGGCTGGATCGGCATTCACCCCTACCTCGAGGAGGCCGCACCATGCCCGGCGAGACGACAAGCGCTGTGACCGAGCACCGTGAGCAGGCGGTGGAGGGGGAGCGGGGAGCGCTGTTGGCCGTACTGGTGATGGTGGTGCTCGGCGTGGCCGGGATATTCGCCGTTTCCTGACCAGCGGGGGCGCCCCGGTCGCATCGGGCGCCCCCATCTGTCGTCACAGTCGGGTCAGGGCCGCGAACGCCCTGCATGCCGCCAGCGAGGAGTGACCCGGCACCGGCCGTGGAAGGTCGTCGGGACTGCAGTCCGGGCGCTGTTCAGGCCGGGTGCGGCGAGAACCGCAGCGCGTGCAGCGCCTGGTAGAACGGCCGGTGGTACGCCTCCAGCGCGGCCAGCCAGGGGTCGTTGTCGGGGCGTACCTCGTGGCGGGTGGTCCGGGTGGTGAAGCCGCTGCTCGCCTCCACGTCCCGGTGCCACGCCCGGGTGCGCGCGAAGGCCTGCTGCTCGCCGGGCTGCCAGCGCAGCGCCTCCGGGCGGTACGGGAGCCCGGTCACCTGGCAGAACCGCTCGGTGGCCGCCTCCGGTATGGCGGCCACCTCGTCGCCGTCGAGCACCAGCGGGACCTCCCCGGTGACCGCGCGGACCGCCTCGACCATGCCGTGCAGTCGCTCGAAGCCGATCTCGTCGCGTTCGACCGACTGGTTCATCGCGTAGTGCGAGGCGACCACGGCGGCCGGGTCCCGGATCATGAAGGTGTTGGTGACGTCGGTGTAGAGCCGCCGGTCGCGCAGGATCTCGTCGTAGGGGTAGTCGGTGGTCTCCTTGAGGAAGACCCGCTGTCCGCTGCGCCGGCCGAGGGCGAGCAGCAGGTCGAAGAGTTCACCGATGCTGGCGGCGCGCTCGCCGTCGATGTCGAAGTGCCCCACGGCCGCCAGGTTGGAGAAGGGTTCGTGCACGACGGCCAGGTCACCGCGCTCGATCAGCATCCGCAGGAACGCCGTGGAGCGGGAGCGCGGCACCGCCCAGAGGGCGATCACCGGGGTGCCGCTCACTGGGACCAGGCGGTGGGTTGGCGGTCCCAGCGGTGCTCGCGCAGCCGGGCCAGTACCGACTCCTCCAGCGGGGGCGCGTCACTGGTGGCCAGGTTCGCCTGCACATGATGGATCTTGCGCATGCCGGGGATGACCGTGCTGACCGTCGGGTGCGCGAGGATGAACCGCAGCGCCAGCTCCGGCATGGTCATCCCGTCCGGTACGTCCTTGGCCAGCGCCTCGGCCCGCGCCACGCTGGCGGCGAGGTTCTCCGGCACGAAGTAGCTGTTGCGCCAGTCACCCTCGGGCCAGGTGCTCTCCATGGTCAGGGTGCCGGTCAGCGTCCCCTCGTCGAAGGGCACCCGGGCGATCACCGCCACGTCCAGCTCCTGGCAGAGACCGAAGAGTTCGTCCTCCGGGGCCTGGTCGAAGATGTTGTAGATCACCTGGACGGCGTCCACCAGGCCGGTACGCATCGCGGCCATGCCGTTCCACGGTTCCCAGCGGTTGAGGCTGAGCCCGATCCCGGTGACCAACCCCGACTCGCGCAGCTCCCGCACCATGTGCTGCCAGCGTGGATCCTCGGCCCAGGAGTCCTCCCAGACGTGGAACTGCAACAGGTCGATCCGCTCGACGCCGAGGTTCTCCAGGCTCTTGTGCAGGTACTCCCGGACGTGGTCGGCCGGGAAGACGTCCTCGAGCCTCGACTCCCGGGTGGACGGCCAGTTACGGTCCTTCGGCGGGATCTTGGTGGCCACGTAGAGCCGGCGGTCCGGATGCCGGCGCAGCAGCTCACCGAGGAGCACCTCGCTGTGGCCGCGGCCGTAGATCCAGGCGGTGTCGAAGAAGTTGCAACCCCCCTCGACCGCCGCGTCGAGGGCGGCGTGGCCGGTGGCGTCGTCGGCGCCGCTCCAACCCCCCTCGCCACCGGCGATGCCCCACATGCCGTAACCGACGTCACTGACCGACCAGCCCAACCGACCGAACCTGCGGTACTGCACGGACCTCTCCTGTCCTGTCGCTGCCTTCGATGGTGGTGCGGGACCGGGCCGAGGCGCCGGTGACGTGCCGTCAGCGCAGGCCGACGATCGGCTCGCGCCACCGGTTGCCGCCGGTGCCGAAGCGGGTCTGCTGGTCGTGGCCGACCCCGGGGGCGTCGATGCCGGCGACCCGGGCGGTGCCCCGGTGCAGGACCAGCCGAACCGTGGCGGTGGCCGGGCGGACCAGCTCGTCGATCGCCGCGCGGGCGGCCGCCGCGACCGGACTGGCGTAGCGGGCCTCGTAGACCGCCGCGCCGAGCACCGGCCCGAGCGACTGGTAGAGCCCTCGGGCGTGCGGATCGAGGCAGACCTCCAGCACCCGCTGCCAGGCGGTGTCGAGGATCTCCAGCCCGGGTGCCTCGTAGACGCCCCGGCACCGGGTGCCGATGATCCGGCGTTCCACCACGTCGCGCAACCAGACGCCGTGCCGGGCGCCGAGATCCCGGGCGGTACGCAGCACGTCGACCGGGTCGGGACCGCTGCCGTCGACATCGGTGACCCGGCCGGCGTCGAAGCTGACCGCGACCGTCTCGGCCTGTGCCGGTGCCTCGCTCGGATAGACGCTCCAGCGGGGTGTCAGGCTGCCGGCGTCGACCGGGGTGGCCAGATCCTCCAGGGCGGAGGACTCGTGCGACGCGCCGGCGAGGCAGGCGTCGGTGGAGCGGTCGGCGTCGCTGCCCCGGTCGAGGAAGAAGCCGGCGTCTTTGACCGCGTTGAGCATGGCGCCCCGGCCGGCGGCGAAGCGCTCGAGGGCGTCCGGGTCGGTCCAGGGGGCGTAGACCCGAAGGTCGGGGGCGAACTCCCGAGCGTACGCGGCGAAGCGACGCTGGTCGTTGCCGCCGCCCACGCAGCCGTGCGCGAGCACCGTGCAGCCGTCGGCCCGCAGCACCGGGGTCAGTTGCTCGACGAGGACGAGCCGGGCCGCACCGGTGGTGTTCCAGTAACCGCCGTCATGTCGCGCCTGGTAACGCAGCAGGTCGAGACCGATCTCGGCCATCCGGGGGCGCAGGTCGACGACGCTGGCCGGCAGGCCGGCGTCGCGCAGCGAGGCGACCAGGTCGGCGATCTCGTCCGGGTTGCTCTGTCCCAGGTCGGCGACGTAGTGGTGACTGGCCACGCCCTGCTCCCGCAGCCACACACCGAGGGCCAGACTGGAGAGGCCACCGGCCTGGAAGACGCCGACGCGTTGGTCGGCGAGGTCCCCGTGTCGCATGTGTTCGGTGCCTCTCGTCATGGGGCAGCACTGCCCGAAAGGGCTCCTGGCAGGGCCGGCACACCCTAGCAACCTGATCCGTCACTCATCAAGGACTGTCGCGACAAGCGGGTCTATGTTAAAACGTAACTCGATTTGCGTAAATCGAATCCTCGCCGACGATCGGCAACCATTATTTCGGTCATATCACACCAAGATCCACTATGACCTGACGATTCCCAGTGAATCGCCGGTCCTCGACCGTGCGCGCTGGCGACACCTGCCGGCGGCACGGCAGAAGGGACGAGCGTTGGACGCCCGATCATCCGCACCACGACCCGCCGCTACGCTCCGGGCTGGTCTCGGGCCCATCCTGCCGGTGCCGGCCGAAAGCTCGGTCATCGACCTCTTCGAGGCCACGGTGGCACGGACCCCGGACCGGCCGGCCGTCCGCTTCCGCGACCAGACCCTCACGTTTCGCAAGCTCAACCAGCATGCCGAGGCGCTGGCCGAGAGTCTGGTCGAGCGCGGGGTGGGCGTCGGTGACTTCGTCCCGCTGGTCATCGCCGAGGGCGTCGAGTTTCCGATCGGTCTGCTGGCGGCGATGAAGGTCGGTGCCCCCTTCGTGCCGGTCGACCCGGGCTGGCCGGCGTCCCGGTTGGCCGAACTCTTCCGTCAACTCTCGCCCCGGGTCGTCCTCGCCGTGGCCGCCACTGCACCGGCACTGGTCGGCCTCGGCACCGCCGACCATGTTCTGATAATTGACCGCACACAATTGGTGAGCGGAACTCCGACCGGCCCACGCCCCGGCCCGGACGACCTGATTTACGGGTATTTCACCTCCGGCTCCACCGGCACTCCCAAATGCGCACTGAACAGACATCGGGGTCTGGTCAACCGGCTCGCGGCAATGTCACACCACTTCGGTGACGGCGCCGAGCAAATCGTGTTGCAGAACAGCAAGCCGACCTTCGACTCCTCGATGTGGCAACTGCTCTGGCCGTTGACCACCGGCGGCCAGGTGGTCCTGCCCGACCGGCAGGGCATCCTGGACCTGGAGCAGACCTGCCACATCCTCGGCCGGTACGCGGTGACCATCACCGACTTCGTCCCCTCGGTGCTCGGCGCACTGGTCAGCCTCCTCGAACTCCGGGCCGACCTCTGCGCCGAACTGGCCGGTCTGCGCCGGATGCTGATCGGTGGCGAGGAAGCCAACGGTGCGGTGCTCGACCGCCTCTGGAAGCTCCTGCCCGACCTGAGGGTGACCAACACCTTCGGCCCGACCGAGTGCTCGATCGGCTCCGTCTTCCACGAGATCACCGAGGTCACCGGCCGAATCCCCCTCGGCACCGCCATCGGCAACACCGCCGCCGTGGTGCTCGACGACGCACGTCGCCCAGTGCCCCCGGAGACCGTCGGCGAGATCTACATCGGTGGCCTCTGCGTCGGCGCCGGCTATCTCGGTGATCCGGAGCGCACGGCCCGGGCCTTCGTGCCCAACCCGTTCCCCGAGATCGCCGGTGACCTGCTCTACCGCACCGGGGACCTGGGTCACCACACCCCGGACGGGCTGCTGATGTTCGACGGCCGCCGCGACGACCAGGTCAAGGTCGGCGGGGTCCGCATCGAACTGGCCGAGGTGGAGCGGGTCCTCGCCGCGCACCCGGCGGTACGTGGCGCCGCGGTGATCGTCCGGGGCGAGGGCGACGCCCGGTCCCTGGCAGCCTTCGTGAGTCTGCGGTCCGACGAGTCCCACACCGTCACCCCGGCCACCCTGGTCGACTGGCTGCGGGCGTCGCTGCCCCCGGAGACCGTGCCCCGGGCGGTGACCGTGGTGGACGAGATTCCGCTGACCCCACACGGCAAACTCGACCGGCGCGCCCTGGAGCAGGTGGCCCGGACGGCCGCCGGCAGTGCTCCGGTGGAGGCGCCCGGCAGCCCGGCGGAGGAGCTGGTCGCCTCGGCCTGGTGTGAGGTGCTCGGCCGCGCCGAGGTCTCGGTCAGCGTGCCCTTCGCCGACTACGGCGGCACCTCGCTGCTCACCCACCAGCTCGCCGCACTGCTCGGCCTGCGCCAGGCCGGTCCGGTGTCCCTGGCCCACCTGCTGGCGGCCGACACCGTACGGGCCCAGGCCCGGCTGCTGGGTAGCGGGCAGAGCGACACCGGCGCAGCGGTGGATCTCGGGCTGCTGGCCCGCGACGCCGACCCGAGCGACCTGGTCGGTGCCGGCGTGCCGCCGGCACCGACGGTGGCCCGACAGCTGCTGCTGACCGGGGTCACCGGTTTCGTCGGCGCGCACGTACTGGCCGAGTTGGTGACCCGGCCGGAGGTCGAGCTGCACTGCCTGGTCCGGGCGGCCGATCCGGCTGCCGGAGCGGCCCGGCTGGTGGCGGTGCTGCGGGCGTACGGGCTGACCGACGCGCTCACCGCCCTGGAGCACGCCCTGGTGCAGGGGCGGGTCCGGGTGGTCACCGGTGACCTGGGCGCACCGCTGCTCGGCCTCGACGACACTGCCTTCCGGGCCCTGGCCGGCGCGGTGGACGCGGTGGTGCATGCCGGTGCACTGGTCAACTTTCTGCGCGACTACGGCGCCCACCGGCGCCCCAACGTGTTCGGCACCGGTGAGCTGGTCCGGCTCGCCGCCGCCGGATCCGGCTGCCGGCTGCACGTGCTCTCCACGTTCAGCGTCTTGTCCGCCGCGGCGCGCGGCACGTCCGGGACACCGATCGGCCCGGACCGGTTGCCCGGACTGGACGAGCCGCTCCCGCCGGGCGGGTACGACCAGTCCAAGCTGGTCGCCGAGCACCTGCTGGAGCGGGCCCGCGGCTTCGGGGTCGACGCGGTGGTCTACCGGCTCGGCGAGATCTGGCCGCACCGTCGGATCGGGCTGCCGAACCGGGCGTCACTGGCGCACTCGGTGGTCTACGCGGCGGCGCGTACCGGGGTGGTCTTTCCGACCGGGGCGCGCACCGACCACCTGCCGGTGGATCTGCTGGCCGGCTGTCTGGCCGACGCGGTCCTCGGTGCGGCACCTGCGGCCGGCGGCACGGTGCACCTGCTCCGACCCGGTGGTCTCGGGTACGCGGAGATCTTTGCCCGGCTGGCCGAGGCCGGCGCCGAACACCTCGGCTACGCCGAGTTCCGGTCCCGGCTGAGCGCGCTGGCGGCGTCCGGCGACGCGGACGAGCGGCTGGTCCGGGTGGCGATGCTGTTGCCGGCACCGCAGGGCGCCGACCCGGTCGCCCCGGCCAGCTTCGACCGTCTCTTCACCGATAGCTCCGCGCACTTCACCTCCTGTGAGCTGGCTGGGCAGGCGTTCGCGGCCGGTTCCCCGTTGGCGGACCTGGCGGCGTTTCTTGATCGGTTGGATGTGGCAAGGTAGTGCCTTTCTTCGGAACCTCCGTTCACTGTGGTTGGTGTCTGTGCTGATCGATCCTGGCCTGTTGGCCGTCTTCCTCGTCGCGGTGCTGGTCATCTGCGTGACGCCCGGCCCGGACATGCTCTACATCCTGGCCACCTCGGTCAGCCAGGGCATCCGGGCCGGGTTGGTGGCGTCGGTCGGCATGTCCCTGGGCATGCTGGTGCACACCGTGCTGGTCTCGCTCGGCCTGGCGGCACTGATGGCTGCGGTGCCGGTGCTCTTCGACGTGATCAAGTACGTCGGTGCCGCCTACCTGGTCTACATCGGTGTCCGGGCCTGGTTGGACTCCTCGTCGGCGTCGGAGGTCCAGGAGCGTGCGGTAGTGCCGCTGCGTACGGTGCTCTGGCGTGCCACCATGACGAACCTGCTCAACCCCAAGATCGTCCTGTTCTACCTGGCCTTCCTGCCGCAGTTCGTCGATGCCGACGCCGGGGGCGCGGGTGTGCAACTGCTGGTGCTGGGGCTGCTCTTCGTGCTGGTGGGGCTGCTGGTCGACTCGGTGATCGCGCTCGCCGCCGGTCGGCTGGGGGAGTGGCTGCACCGGCGGCACCGGGTCGACACGCTGCTCAACCGGATCGCCGGCACGGTCTTCGTGGCCCTCGCCGCCCGCCTGGTCTTTCTCTGATCCTCCACCGGTACCGCATGGCCTCGCCCTCACGGTACGGGTGCGCCCGGCAGAGCGCGCTGTGACCGAACACCGTGAGCAGGCGGTGGAGGGGGAGCGGGGAGCGCTGTTGGCCGTACTGGTGATGGTGGTGCTCGGCGTGGCCGGGATATTCGCCGTTTCCTGACCAGCGGGGGCGCCCCGGTCGCATCGGGCGCCCCCATCTGTCGTCACCGGGTCAGGGTCGCGAACCCTGGCCGTCGGTGTGCGCCAGCCGCTCGGCCGGGATCACCCCGAGCCGGCCGGCCTGGTAGTCCTCGAAGGCCTGGATCAACTCGTCACGGCTGTTCATCACGAACGGGCCGTACTGGGCGACCGGCTCGCGGATCGGCTGACCGCCCATGATGTACAGATCCAGCGTCGGCGTGCGGCTGTCCTGCCGGGCGTTGGCCCGCAACCGCAGCGCGTCACCCGGGCCGTGCACCGCGAGCTGCCCGGTGCGTACGCCACGGCCGTTGGCGCCGATCGTGCCGCGCCCGCCCAGCACGTAGACCAGGGCGTTGAAGTCGGGCCGCCAGGGCAGGTCGACCTGCGCCCCCGGCTCCACCGTCACGTGGGTCACGGTGATCGGGGTGTACGTCGAGCCCGGTCCCTGGTGTCCGGCGATCTCACCGGCGATCACCCGGATCAGCGCGCCGCCGTCCGGCGTGGTGAGCAGAGCGGCCTGGTTGCCCCGGATGTCCTGGTATTTCGGTGGGCTCATCTTCGCCACCTTGGGCAGGTTGACCCAGAGCTGGGTGCCGTGGAACAGACCACCGCTGACCACCAGGTGCTCCGGCGGCGCCTCGATGTGCAGCAGGCCACTGCCGGCCGTCATCCATTGAGTGTCGCCGTTGGTGATGGTGCCGCCACCGCCGTGCGTGTCCTGGTGCTCGAAGATTCCGTCGATGATGTAGGTGACGGTCTCGAAGCCCCGGTGCGGGTGCCAGCTGGTGCCCCGTGGCTCGCCCGGGGCGTACTCGACCTCGCCCATCTGGTCCAGGTGCAGGAACGGGTCCAGTTCGCTGGTCGGTACCCCGGCGAAGGCCCGGCGCACCGGGAAGCCCTCGCCCTCGAAGCCGCTCGGCGCGGTGGTCAGCCGGCGGACCGGGCGGATGGTGGTGGTGGACTCGTCGAGCCGGGGCAGTCGGGGCAGGACGAGGACGTTGTCGACGGTGATCGCGGGCATCGGAGGCTCCTTCAACTGTCGCTGTGAGCGGGGCTGGCGGTGGCCTGCAGCCGCTGGCCGAGTCGGGTGAAAATCCTGGTCAGGCAGGCGATCTCGGCGTCGTCGAGGTCGTCCATCAGGTGCGTGCGTACCGAGTGCAGGTGCTGCGGTGCGGCCTCGCGCAGGGCCAGCAGGCCGGCGGCGGTGAGCACCGCCTCGCTGCCCCGCCCGTCCTGCGCACACGGCTGCCGCGCCACCAGGCCGCGCCGTTGCATCGAGGAGATCTGGTACGTCAGGCGGCTGGGTGAGAAGACCAGCCGTTCGGCCAGCTCGCCCATCCGCAGTCGCTGCCCGGGGACCTCGCTGAGCAGCACGAGCACGTGATAGTCGGCGAGGCTCAGGTTGCTGGTGGCGCGCAGATCCTCCTCCAGCCGGGTGAGCAACCGCTGGCTGGCCTCGATGTACCCCCGCCAGGCGGCGAGGCGGTCGGGGCTCAGGCTCTCGGTCATGCCCCCACAGTAGCACAAACTAAAATTTGAACTATCTCGCTGAACTGCTGCCCGGAAAGCGGGCAGCGGGGCTCATGGGAGAAGATATTGAAGGTTTGAATGACAGCCTCGGACCGGTGACCGTATTCCAGCGGTGGTACGCGAGGAGCGTGTGCCACACTGCCCGACGTGGTGAACCTGACCGGCCCTGGCCTGCTGCTACGTCCCTGGCAGGATGGCGACGCCCCTGCCGCCCTCGACGCCTTCGGTGACCCGGAGATCGCTCTGTGGAACCCCCAGGGCGACGGTCTCGACCTGGACGCCGCCCGACAGTGGGTACGGCGGCGCGCCGACTGGTCGAACGGCACGAACGTGGCGCTGGCGCTGGCCGATCCGACCGATCCGGCCGTGCTGCTCGGCTCGGTGTCGCTGCACCGCATCCACGACGGGGACGCCTCGATCGGCTACTGGGTGGTGCCAGCGGCCCGCGGACGAGGGCTCGCCTCGGCCGCGGTCGCCCGCGTCACCGCCTGGGCCTTCGCCGAACTCGGACTGCACCGCATCGAGTTGTGTCACGCGGTGGGCAACCCGGCCTCCTGCCGAGTCGCCGAACGGGCCGGCTACCTGGCCGAAGGCACCCTGCGGCAGTCGCACCGCTACGGCGACGGCCGGCGCCACGACGAGCATCTGCACGCCCGCCTGGCCACCGACTGACCGTCGCGGGCACACGATCCGCCCCCGACCGTACCGGTCGGGGGCGGTGGGAATCGTGCGCGGTTGAGGTCAACCTGCGGTCTGCGGGGCGCGCCCACCCAGGTGCAGTCGGCCCAGCAGTTGACGGGCCTGTTCGGCGACGTCCGCGTCGACGATGACGGCGTACTGGTTGGCGCGCAGCGAACTGGCCGAGGTGAAGTCGCGCTTGCCGCCCGTCATGGCGTGGGCGACCGCGCCGAACACCGCGCCCCAGATCGCGCCGATGACCAGGCCGGCCAGGATCACCGCGAGCCAGTTGCCGACGGTGAAGATGCCGAACAACAGGCCGATGAACAGACCGAACCAGGCACCGGTGCCGGCGCCGATCAGACCGGCACGAGCGGTCGTCATCCGACCCAGCACGGTCTCCACCAGGGTCAGATCGGTGCCCACGATCGCGCTGCGTTCCACCGGGAACCGGTTGTCGGCCAGGTGGTCCACCACCCGTTGGGCGGAGGGATAGTCCGGGTAGGCCCCGATCGTCACGGTCGGCGGGCCGAGCTGCGGACCGTGCCCGTCGCCGCTGGGCGCCGCGGTACGGCCACCCGGCCCCGACGGGAGGGTGCCGCCACCGGTCACGCCCGGCTGCCAGGCCGGGGGATTCGACTGTGTGGTCATGGGTCTCCTCCTTCGTCGCTCCACGCGTTCCCGCCCGAGGGCAGCGGTAACGCGTCGGCCGGGCCGGCGAACCGGACGTCGGCCACCGGCGCTGAAGCCGACGGAGGCGACAGCCGACGGAGAATCAGCCGACAAGGGTGACGCAGGCGTGAGCCCCTCGCCGATGCCCGAAGGCGGTGGCGAGGGGCCCAGGCAGGTGCGATCAGGTGCAGTTGGTGCCGTTGAGGGTGAAACCGCTCGGTGCCGGCAGGCTGCTGCCGCTGTAGGTGCCCTGGAAGCCGGTGCTGAGGGTGCCACCGCTGGGCAGGCTGCCGTTCCAGTCGGCGTTACGGACCGAGATCCGGTCGCCGGACTGGCTCCAGACGCCGTTCCAGCCGTTGCTCAGCCGTACCCCGGAGCCGGCCGTGAAGGCCAGGGTCCAGCCGTTCACCGAGCTGCCGCGGTTGGTCACCCGGATCTCGGCGGTGAAGCCACCGGTCCAGGTGTTCGGGGTGAACGTCACCGTGCAACCGGCGCCACCGGGCGGCGGGGTGCTGGGCGGCGGAGGAGTGGTGGGCGGCGGGGGAGTGGTGGGCCCCGGGGTGGTGGGGGCCGGCGTGGTGGGCAGCGGCCCGGCCGCGATGGCCAGGTCGTACGCCCGCTGCGGCACGAACTGACCGGCGGCGGCGATGCAGCCGTCGGCCTCGCCGGGCAGCTTGACCCAGAGGAAGGCGTCGATCGCCGAGTCGCCGGTGTTGGTGGTGCTCGGCGTGCCGATCGCCCGTCCCGGCGGGTCGCACCACTCCGAGCCGGCGGGACCGTTGCCGTTACGGCTGGTGTCGATGACCGCCTTCAGGCGGGAGATCCCGGTCGCCGCGATGATCGACTTGGCGTAGGAGACCTCACCGGCGGTGCTGCGGTAGTTCGACACGTTCACCGAGATGCCGTCGGCGCTGTTGGCGATGTCCGCGGCGAGCAGCCGGTTGGCGGCCTCGCCGGCCGAGAGCCAGCCGCCGTGGCCGATGTCGTAGTAGACCTTCGCCGCCGACGAGCCGCGCTTGAGGGCCTTACCGGCGTACGCCATCGAGGCCCGGACCTCGGCCTGCTGGTTGCCGTCCATGCAGCTGGTCATGATGGGGAGCACGTCGGGCTCCAGGATGATGGTGGCCGGTCGACCCTGCAGGCCGGCCGCCACCTGGTCCACCCACTGACGGTAGGCGCTGTGGTTGGGCGCGCCGCCACCGCTGTGGTTGCTGCAGTCGCGGTTGGGGATGTTGTAGACCACCAGGATCGGGATCTTGCCCGCTGCCGCGGCGGCGCCGACGAACTGGCTCACCTCGCCCTGCACGGTCGAGGTGTTGGTGGTGGTGTACCAGCGGGGCTGCGGCACGTTGGCGATCCGGTCCCGGATCACGGCGGCCCGGGAGTCGCCCGGGTTGGCCGCCACCCAGCGGGCGGCGCTGGTCTGCGGGTCCACGTAGAAGGCGGAATCGGCAGCCGCGGCGGGCGCCGCCAGCAGCGCGCCCACGCCGACGGTGGCGGCGACGGTGAGTGCCGTCACCGCGCCGACCACGGCGGACGTGCGTCGGGTTCTCATGGTCTGCTCCTCGGATATATCGAGCAAGTTGCGTGGAAGCGCTCCCACATGTCCGTCAAGGTACGCACCCGTTGCGAGATTGTGAAGACCTTCCGGAAGCATCGATGGCTTTAGGTATGTTTGGCGGCCTGGCCAGCGGCCAGGTACGACGGAGCCAGCAGGGACCGGTACGTAAGATCACCGGGTGACTACGGAGCGGACCGGCGTCGTGGTGGTCGGTGCCGGCATCGCCGGTGTGGCGTGCGCGGTGCAGCTGCAACGGGCCGGCGTGCCCGTCCAGCTCAGGGAACGTGCCCAGGTGACCGGTGGCCGGATGGCCAGCAAACGGTTCGACGGGCGTCCGGCCGACCTGGGCGCGGCCTACTTCACCGTCAGCGATCCGGACTTCGCCGAGGTGGTGGCGCAGTGGCAGGCCGCCGGGCTGGTCCGGGAGTGGACGGACACCTTCGTCGCGTACGGCGCGCAGGGGCGGCACGAGGTCCGTGGCCCGATGCGGTGGGCGGCGCCGGGCGGACTCCGTTCACTTGTCGAGCACCTGTCGCAGGACCTGCCGGTGCTGGTGAACCGGCTGGTGCTCGACGTGGCCCCGGGACCGTCGGTGGACGGCCAGCGGTGCCAGGCAGCGGTACTGGCGATGCCCGGGCCACAGGCCGCGTTGGTGCTCGACCCGGCCCTGACCGCCGCCACCGAGGCGCTGCGGAACCAGCGTTGGTCACCGTCACTGGCGGCGATGCTGCGGTTCCCGCACCGGCGTTGGCCGGACTTCCGGGGCGCGTTCGTCAACGACCACCCGGTGCTGCGCCTGGTCTGCGACGACGGGGACCGCCGAGGTGACCGGGAGCCCGTGCTCGTCGCGCACACCACCGCGCAGTTCGCCGCCGGGCATCTCGCCCAGCCCACCGCCGCCGCCCCGGCGGTCGAGGCGGCCGTACGCGACCTGCTCGCCCTGCCCGAACCGGCGGTACACGTGCACCTGCACCGGTGGACGTACGCCCAGCCCACCGCCGGCTCCGCCGCCGGGTTCCACCTCGACGACGAGGGGATCGGGCTGGCCGGAGACGCGTACGGTGCGCCACCCCGGGTACAGACAGCGTGGCGCTCCGGCCACGACCTCGGTCGCGCGCTTGCCAGCCGGCTGACCTGAGCTACCCGCGCTGAAGCCCTACTGCGGCGGGGTGAGGATCTCGAACCAGACGGTCGAGCCCCGCACGGTGGGATCGGTGCCCCAGGCGTCGCTCAACTCCTCGATCAGGCCCAGCCCACGGCCCCGACTGCTCAACGTGTCCGTCCGGGTCCGGGTGACCGTGCCGCGCGAACCCGAGTCGGCCACCGACACGAGCAGGCGCTCGGGGCTCAGGTCGATCTCCACCCGGGCCGCCGTGCCGGCGTGCAGCAGGGCGTTGGTGGTCAACTCGCTGGTGCACAGCACCGCCGCGCCGATCACCGACTCGGCCACCTGCCACTCGGTGAGCTGGGCGGTCATCCAGTGCCGTACCCGGCTCGGCGCCGTCGGCTCGGCCGGTACCTCCATCCGGGCCGACCGGCTCGGCCGCAGCGCGTACTCGACGGCGAGCACAGCCACGTCGTCCTCGGTGGCGCCGGGCACCGCGGCGGTGGCGGTGGCACAGAGCGCGCGGGGGTCGCCGCTGTGCGCGGCGCCCACCGACTCGGCCAACCGAGCCAGACCGTGCGTGAGCCCCTGCCGTCGCCGTTCCACCACGCCGTCACTGAACAGCAGTAACGTGTCGCCGGGCGGGAACGCGACGGTGCAGGTCGCCGGCTGGTATCCGACGCCCAGCGGCGCGCCGGCCGGCACCTGCACATACTCGGCTCGCGGCTCGCCGTCGGCCGAGCAACGCCGGATCAACGGTGCCGGATGGCCGGCGCTGGCCAGGGTGAGCAGTTCCCGGGCCACGTCGATGACCCCGAACGCCACGGTGACGAACAGCTCGTGCGTACCGGCCTCGGCACCCAGGCTGCTGACCAGACGGTCGAGCCCGACGAGCACCTGGTCCGGGCGCGGCTCGTTGAGGGCCAACGCCCGCAGGGCCGCGCGTACCTGACCCATCCGGGCCGCGGCCTGCACGTCGTGTCCGGCGACGTCACCGAGCACCACGCCCAGCTCACCGGTGGGCAGCACGAAGGCGTCGTAGAAGTCGCCACCTGCGGCGTTGCCGTCCACGCCCGGGTCGTAGCGCGCCGCGATCCGCAGCCGGGGCAGGCCCGGCAGATTCTCCGGCAGCATGCTGCGCTGCAACAACTGGGCCGTACCGTGCTGGGTCTCGAAGCGGCGGGCCCGCTCGGTGGCCTGACCGACCAACTCGGCCGACGCCGCCAGCAACACCCGCTCCTGCGCGGACCAGCTGTGCGGGGAGCGGTAGCCGACGGTGAGGGCACCGCGTACCACGGCGGCGCTCAACGGCACCGTGGCCAGGGATCGGATCTTCTGGTCGTGACGGTCGGCGGCGACCTCGCGCAGGGGCTCGCCGTCGTCGGTGTAGCTGGCCCGTCCGGTGCGGGCGCTGACCACTGCCGGGGCCGGCCAGTCCGCCGGCCCGCGCCGCCACAGCGGCGGGAGCCGCTCGTCGGCCTCGTCCACCAACTCGCCCCGCACCCGTCGGGCGAGCCGCCAGCCGCCACCGTCGTCTACCGCGAAGGAGACCCGGTCGGCGTCGAACGAGGTGATCGCGTAGCGCAGCGCGACCCGGGCCACGTCGTCGAGGGTGAGGGTGCCGGACAGCGCCGCGGCGAGTTCGCTGATCCCCTGCAACTGCCGGATCGCCGGGTTGGTCTCGGTGATCACGGACAGCACACCGACGATGCGGCCCCGGCTGTCCCGCACCGGGGAGCAGGCCCGTACGTACACCACCTGGTCGAGTTGCCCGTTGGCCCGGCGCAGCGGCAGGGTCATCTCCCGTTCCAGGAACGGCTCGCCGGTGCGGTAGGTGTGCTCCACCACGTCACCGATGCCCGGCATCGGCCAGATGTCCGCGAAGACCTGCGGCGCGGGCTGTCCGAGGGCCTGGGGGTGCTTGTCGCCGATCAGTTCGGCGTACGCGTCGTTGTAGAGCAGGAAGAACTCGTCGCTCAGGTGCAGCACCATCGGTGCCGGCGAGGCGAGCACGATCTCGGCGGCGGCCCGTACGGCCAGGTCCCAGTATTCCGGGGGGCCGAGCCTGCTGCCGCTCCACTGATGGCGGCTGACCATGCCGGTGACGCCAGGCATCCGCGCGCTCGGGACGCTGCCTGCTGGCGTGGGGACTCGCCCGACCGTTCCTGGCATGACAGCAGCCTAGTCCGGCGAGCCGAACAGTGTTTCGATCATGCGCTGCGATCCCCGAGGCTCGGGACATAAGTCCAGTTCAGAGCAATCCTGTGGCGATCTGTCGAGAAAAAGGAGGCGATCGGCGCGGCGTGCCGTCCGAGCGAAGGGGTAAGCGCGCGGGGCAGACCATGCGACAGGAGGGACATCATGCCGGAAACCTTCGCGGCCAGGCAGGTCGACATCGGCAATGCCGTGGCTGACATGTGGAGGTCGGTGCTGCTGTTCGTACCGAGGGCCATCGCGTTCATCGCGATCCTGGTGGTCGGATGGCTCATCGCCAGAGCCGTGCTCAAGATCGTTGACGCGGCGCTGGAACGGGTGGGGTTCGACCGGGCGGTCGAACGAGGTGGCATCAAACGAGCACTGGAACGAACGAAGTACGACGCCAGTGACATCCTGGCGAAGCTGGCGTACTACGCCGTGCTGCTGTTCACGTTGCAGTTCGCGTTCGGGGTCTGGGGACCCAACGCGATCAGCAACCTGATCTCGGGTGTGGTGGCCTGGTTGCCACGCGCGTTCGTCGCGATCGTCATCGTGGTGATCGCCTTCGCGATCGCCAACGCCGTACGGGACATCGTCAGCGGGTTCCTGGGCGGCCTGTCGTACGGCAAGGTGCTGGCCGACGTGACGGCCTTCTTCGTGATCGCCCTGGGTGTGATCGCGGCGCTCAACCAGGTGGGCATCGCCACCACCGTCACGACGCCGGTGCTCATCGCGGTGCTCGCCACGGTGGCCGGCATCCTGATCGTCGGCGTCGGTGGTGGCCTCGTCAAGCCGATGCAGAACCGTTGGGAGGACTGGCTGCACCGGATCGCCGAGGAGTCGCGGGCCGTTCGTGAACAGCGGCAGGGCGCTGCGGCCGGTCGCGGCGACACCCAGCGGCAGATGGCCGACCGGGCCGGTGCCGAGCGGAGTCAGGCGATGGCCGGTGGCCGGGCGACCCACCAGTCCGGGGCCGCGAGTGACGAAACGCAGCAGTTTCGCCGGTGAGCACGGCAGCAGGTCGCAACGGGTGTCCGCCGACCGCGGGCACCCGTTGCCGTCACAACGGCGGCGGCTGCGGGGCCGGGGTGTCGAGGGCGGCGGTCAGCGCGCAGACGGCGAGCAGGCGCACCAGCACCCAGTCGGCCTCCGACCAGTCGATCGGATCCGTGGGCGGCTGCCACCCGTGTTCGTCGGCTGCGGCGCGTACGCCCTCGGCGTAGCCGGCGAGCGCGGCGGCGGTCAACGGGCGCTGGTCACCGTGCAGGCTGTCGCGTACGGCGGCGGCGTGCTGATCGACGACCGCGAGCAGCCCGGGCAGCTGGTTGGCGGCGGCCAACCCGTCGAGCCCGACGGCGTTGGCGAGCCCCACGAGGGTGGTTCGCGTCGCGTCGACAGCAGTGGAGGTGGGAACCTCGTTCGGGGGCACGCGCATGGGGAACGAATCTAACCAACCCGGACCGGTAGCGTCCTCGTCCACTCGGTTGGCCGGCGCATCCACCGCTGGTCGCCGTCGGCTGTCCGCGCGTTCCGAGTCGGTGCGGACCGGGCAGCCCACGCCGCCGCGGATGGTGCACCAGCCCTCAGCAAGGCACGAAACGGACCAGCGGGCAACGTCACCGAGCGAACCCGACCCTCGGCCGGGGTGACCGATCACACAGCGCCGACGACCCGGCGAGCCGGGCCGTCGGCGGTGAAGTCAGTCGGACGAGCGGGCGTCGGCGGGACGCCGGCGGGCGGCGTCGTCGGCGATGATCACAGTGGCCACCATCAGCGCGACGCAGAGGCTGAACAGCCAGGAGCTGTCCGCGACCAGCCGGGCGGAGACGGGTGCCTGCACGGCGGCGAGGAGGAAGCCGATCCATGCCAGGCGGCGCTGACGCGTGGTGAGGAAGCCGGAGCCCTGATGCATTCCGAAAGTCTTACGCGCATCGAGGGCGTTGCCGTCAGCCGAACGGCCGATTCTGGCCGAGCTGTCCGGATTTCCGACCGTCCGGCCAGCGCCTCACCGCCCCGGTCGGGGCGGGCGTCACATGGTGTCGGGTCCGGTCCGGCCGGTGGTCGACGGGCGGTAACCCCGCTCCGGGTCGGTCGGCTCCAGGTCGCTGCCGGGCACGACCCGACCGCGGTCGGCCGGCTCCGGGCCGTGCCCGAAGGCGGCCTCCTCACCGGCGTCGTTGGCGGTCACGTCATCGGCCTGCCCGTCGAGCGTGTTGCGGGCCACGGCCCGGTCCAACTCCTCCAGCGAGAGCCGCTCCTCTTTGCGCCACGTCCTGTCGTCCGTCATGCCTTGAGCCGTACCCCCGCCGGGTCGCCGCAAACGGGAGCGGCCACCCGCGGCCCGAGCCGTGCACCGACGGTGCCCAGCCGGCCCGGCGACCGACGGTGCGCCGTGCACGGCGACGGCCGCCGGTGGGGACACCGGCGGCCGTCGACGAGATCATGCTCAGGGCTGCGGTCGGTCGACCTTGCCGCGCCAGGCGCCGGTCTCCTGCCCGCGTCGTTCGATGAACTGCTTGAACCGCTGCAGATCACCCTTGGCCCGCCGGTCGACCACGCCGAGCTTGTCGCCGGCCTGCTCGATGACGCCGTGCGGGTCGAACTCCAGTTGCAGGCTGACCCGGCTGCTGTGCTCGTCGAGCCGGTGGAAGGTCACCACCCCGGCGTGCTGGGTGCCGCCGGTCGAGCGCCACGCCACCCGCTCGTCGGGCAGCTGCTCGGTGATCTCGGCGTCGAACTCCCGCTTGACCCCGGCGATCTCCACGGTCCAGTGGGTCATCGTGTCGGACAGTTGGCGTACGGACTCCACGCCCTCCATGAAGTGGGGGAATTCCTCGAACTGGGTCCACTGGTCGTACGCCGTCCGCACCGGGACGGCCACGTCGACATGTTCGGTTACGCCACTCATCAGCATCCCTCCCTGCGCCGGCGGGGGCGACGGGCCTGGACGGCCCGTCTCACCAGCGCGTCGTCTCGTTCTTGTGCCCCAGCGCCGCCCACACCTCGGACACCGTCTGGTACCGGGTGCCGTCGGGCAGACGCTCCAGCGCGGCGATCACGTCGTCGGGTGCCTCGTTCTCCCGCGCGTTGGCGAGCAACGCGGCCCGGTCGCCGGGCAGGGCGGTCATCGTGATGAACCGCCCGAGCCGACTTCGCGCCTCGACGTCCTCGGAGGTCATCCCCTGTGGGGTGCCGCTGCGCAGGTCACCGCCGGGGGCGGTGGTCGCCTCCGGCTGGTCTTCCCCGGCGGGTTCCGGCACCCGGGACTCGTCGACCCGCGAGCCACCGGTCCCCGGCCCCTGTACCAGGCCGTTGACCTCCTGACTCATCTGCTCGTCGACTCTCGGTGCGTGCTTGCTGTTGCCGCGATCCATGCCTTCTGCGCTACCCGCCACGGTGAGTGGTAAACCCGGCAAGCAGTCACGAACCGGCCGGTGAGCGGGGCGGCAACACCGGTTCGGTGCTGTCGCTCGCGCCGGACTGGATCACCCGACCGCGCTGGAGTTCGGCGTTGATCTGGACGCCGAGCATCAGCGCCGAGTTGGACAGGAAGAGCCAGACCAGGAACGCGATGACCGCGCCGAGGCTGCCGTAGGTGGCGTCGTACGAGCCGAAGTTCGCCACGTACAGGCCGAAGCCGAAGGAGGAGATCATCCAGGCGAGCAGGGCCACCACGCCGCCCGGGGTGAGCCAGCGGAAGCGGGGCTGGCGCACGTTCGGCGCGACCCAGAACAGCAGGGACAGCAGCAGCATCGCGATCATCGCCAGGGCCGGCCACTTGGCCACTGCCCAGGCCGTACGAGCCGCGCCACCGGCACCGATCAGGTCACCGACCGCGTCCGCGACCGGGCCGCTGACGATCAGACCGGCGGCCACCGTGGCGATCAGGACCAGCGACAGGGCGGCAAGCCCGATCTGCATCGGACGCAACCGCCACATCGGCCGGCCCTCGGTCACCCCGTAGATCGCGTTCGAGGCACGGGTGAACGACGCGATGAAGTTCGACGCCGACCAGAGGGCACCGAACAGGCCGAAGCTGAGCAGGACCCCGGCCGAACTGTTCTGGTCCACCAGCGCCCGAACCACCCCGACGAAGCTCTCGTTGCCCACCACGTCACCGGCGCCGACGCCACGGGCCAGGTCCAGGACGGTGTCGACGGTGCGTTCGCCGTCGGAGACGAGACCGACCAGGGCGACCACCACGACGGTGGACGGAAACAGCGCGAGCACGCCGTAGTAGGTGAGCGCGGCAGCCCAGTCCGTGCAGTTGTCCCGCAGGAAGTTGCGGCCGCTGCGGATCAGCACGCCACGCCAGGTCGGCCAGCTCAGTTGGCGGATCCGGCGGGGCAGCCCGGCGGTGCGACCGTCGGCCGGCGGGACGTCGGAGTTCGTCGTGGTCATCACCGCTCCCTCGCAGTTCGCGACCCGGTTCGGGTGGCCCGGCCGGTACCCGGCCTCAGCCGTCGGCAAACCGCTCGCCCGTTTACCGGCTGCGGCAACGGGGACGCCAGTAGGAACGCTCGCAGACGACAGGAGGACGAGATGCCCGGGCGCGAGGTACTGCCCAGCACGCTGCGGCGCTCCCCGGAGAAGGCCCAGCGCACCTGGGAGAAGACGCACGATTCCGCCGTCGAGACCTACGGCGAGGGCGAGCGGGCGCACCGTACCGCCTTCGCCGCGGTGAAGCACCAGTTCGAGAAGGTGGGCGACCACTGGGAGCCCAAGGGCCGCAAGGGCCCCAGCGACGCGCAGGCCGCAGGTGGCGGCCCGCAGCGGCGGGCACCCACGGCCGGTGGGGTGGACGCCAACGCCCCCAAGGACCACCTCCTGGAGGTGGCCCGCAAGCTGGACGTGCGGGGCCGATCGAGCATGACCAAGCCGGAACTGGTCAAGGCCATCGAGAAGGCCAACGACCGGCAGACCCGCAAGGCCCGCGGCGACTGAGCTGACGTCGAGGGTTCCGGTCGCAGGGGTACGCCCGCGACCGGGACCCTCGCGCTCACCAGTGCCCGCCGCCGGGCGCCTCGATGTGCACCGCCTTCATCGCGGTGAACTCGTCGAGCAGTTCCGGCCCGTAGCCGAAGCCCTGACCACTGCCCCGACGGGGATGGGCGGCACCGGCGGGGGCGCCGCCGAAGACCGCGTTCACCTTGACGGTGCCGACCGGCAACTCCCGCCAGGCCCGCTGGGCGTGGCTCATCGACCCGGTCAGCACCGTGGCGGCCAGCCCGTACGGCGAGTCGGCCGCACACCGCAGCGCCTCGCTGAACGAGTCGACCACCACCACCGGCGCGACCGGCCCGAAGGTCTCCTCCCGGACCAGCGTCAGGTCGTGCCGACAGTTGTCGACCACCGTGGCGGGATAGAAGGCGCCGGGGCCCTCGGGCAGCGTGCCGCCGACCCGGATCCGGGCACCGTCGGCCGCCGCCGCGGTGACCTGCCCGTGCACCTGGTCACGGTGCCGCCGGTCGACAAGCGGGCCGAGTTCGGTGTCCGGGTCGCGGCCCGGCCCGACGCGCAGTGCCGCAGCCCGTTCGACGAGTGCGTCGACGAAGTCCTCCGCGATGTCCCGATGGACGTAGATCCGTTCCACGGCGACGCAGATCTGCCCCGCGTTGGCGAACGCGCCCTGCGCCGCCTGACCGGCCGCCCAGACCGGGTCGACGTCGGCGTCGACGATCAGCGGGTCGCTGCCCCCGTTCTCCAGCAGCACCTTGGCGCCGCCGGCCGCGGCAGCCGCGGCGATGGCCCGGCCGGTGGCGGTGGAGCCGACGTGCGCCACCACGTCCACCTCGGCGGCGGCCAGCGCCGCGCCCGTCTCCGGCCCGCCGGTGAGCAGCGACAACACCCCGGCCGGCAGCGCGGTGTCGAACGCCCGGGCCAGCAGCCACCCGGTCGCCGGGGTCCGTTCGCTCGGCTTGTGCAGCACCACGTTGCCGGTGACCAGGGCCGCGCCGAGCAGCCCACAGGCCACCGCCACCGGATCGTTCCACGGGGTGATCACGGCGACCACCCCGCGTGGCTCGGGGGCCATGAAGTCGAGAGCGGCGGGATCGCCGTGCAGGGTACGCCCACCACGCGTCGCGGCCAGTTCGGCGTACTGGCGCAGGGTGCCGATGCCGGCGTCGACTCCGCCCCGGGCGTCGGCCAGCGGCTTGCCCATCTCCGCCGTGGTGGCCTGCGCGAGTTCGTCGGCGGCCTCGGCCACCGCGTCGGCGGCGCGGTGCAGCGCCGCCGCCCGTTCCGCCGGTGCGGTCGCCGCCCACTGCGCGGTCACCTCCCGGGCCGCCGCCACGGCCTTGCCCACCTCGTCGGCGATCGCGATCGGCGCGGTGCTCACCCGGCTGCCGTCGGACGGGTCGCAGACCACGAACTCGCCGTCGTCCCCGCCGGCCCCCCACACCCCGCCGATCAGCTGCGCAACCGTGTACATGGGCGCTGGATGCCCGACGTCGGGGCCGGCAAACGTTTCGTCCGGTTGGCCGCGGGGTAGCGTCGGTGGATGATTTCGCCGGGTTCCACCGGTTCCGAGCGGGCGGACGCCCTCGTCATCGGAGCGGGACACAACGGACTGGTCGCCGCCAATCTGCTCGCCGACGCCGGCTGGGACGTCCTGGTGCTGGAGGCGACCCAGGTGCCCGGCGGGGCGGTGCGGTCGGCCCAGGTCACCGCACCGGGCTACCTGAGCGACCTCTACAGCTCCTTCTACCCGCTCGGCTACGTCTCGCCGGTGCTGCGGGACCTGGACCTGCCGCGCCACGGGCTGGTCTGGCGACACGCCCCGGACGTGCTGGCGCACCTGTTTCCCGACGGGCGGGCGGCACTGCTCAACCGCGATCCGGCGGTCACCGCGGCCTCCCTGGAGGAGTTCGCGCCCGGTGACGGGCAGCGCTGGCTGACCGCGTACGAGCAGTGGCGGCAGGTCGCCGCCCCGATGATCGACGTGATCACCACGCCGTTCCCACCGGTACGCGGTGGGCTGGACCTGCTGCGTCGGCTGCGGGTCGGTGGCGCGCTGCGGCTGGCCCGGCGGATGGTGCTGCCGGTACGTCGCCTCGGTGCGGAACTGTTCGCCGGTGACGGCGGCACCGCGCTGCTCGCGGGCTGCGCCCTGCACACCGACCTGTCCCCCGAGGAGGCCGGCTCGGGGGTGTACGGCTGGCTGCTGGCGATGCTCGGGCAGCAGGTCGGCTGGCCGGTGCCGGTCGGCGGGGCGCAGAAGATCACCGACGCGCTGGTGGACCGGCTGACCGAGCGGGGCGGCCGGATCAGCTACGGTGCCCGCGCGGATCGGGTGCTGATCGCCCGGGGACGGGCGGTGGGCGTACGCACGGTGGGTGGACGGTTGTGGCAGGCCCGCCGGGCGGTGCTGGCCGACGTGCCCGCGCCCGCGCTCTACCTCGACCTGGTCGGGGCCTCGGCGCTACCGCCCCGGCTGGTGGCGGACCTGGAACACTTCCGCTGGGACGGCTCGACGCTCAAGGTGGACTGGGCGCTGTCCGGCCCGATGCCGTGGCGCAACCCGCGGCTGTCCACCGCCGGCACGGTGCACCTCGGCGCCGATCTCGGTGGGCTGACCGGGTACGCCGCCGACCTGGCCCGTGGCGACCTGCCGCGTGATCCGTTCCTGCTGCTCGGGCAGATGTCGGTGGCCGACCCCAGCCACTCCCCGCCGGGCACCGAGTCCCTCTGGTCGTACACCCACCTGCCGTTCCGGCAGGACTGGCGGGCCGAGGAACTGATGACGCACGTGGAGCGGATGGAGGAGGTGCTGGAGGCCGCCGCCCCCGGCTTCCGGCAACTGGTCGTCGGCCGGCACGTGGCCGGACCGGCCGAGTTGGAGCAGGCCAACCCGAGCCTGGTCGGCGGGGCGCTCGGCGGCGGCACCGCCGCGCCGTACCAGCAGCTGTTCCTGCGCCCGATCCCCGGCCTGGGCCGGGCCGACACGCCCGTGGACCGGCTCTTCCTGGCCAGTTCGTCGGCGCACCCGGGCGGCGGGGTGCACGGCGCGCCGGGCGCGAACGCCGCCCGGGCCGCGCTGGCCCGCGACGGCGTGCTCACCGGCGACCTCTACCACGGCGCGGTACGCACCGCGCACCGCGCGATCTACCGCTGACCCGGGTCAGCGCTCGATGTGGCGATGCCGGGTGCGCAGCTTGAACGGCATCAGCGCACTTTCGATCTTGGTGGCCGTGGTCATCTTCGAGATGCCGTCCCGCCGCTCCTCGAACCGGATCGGCACCTCAAGGATGGTGTGCCCGAGCTTCGTGGCGAGGTAGTGCATCTCGACCTGGAAGCTGTAGCCGTTGGACTGGACCCGCTCCAACCCGATGTCGCGCAGCGCGTCGGCCCGCCAGATCTTGAAGCCGGCGGTCAGGTCCCGGATGCGTACCCGCAGCAGGGTGTGCACGTACAGATTCGCCCAGCCGCTGAGGGCCCGCCGGTACAGCGGCCAGTTCTCGTCCAGTTCACCACCGGGGACGTACCGCGATCCGATCACCACGCCGGCCTGGGTGGACAGCAGGGCGCCGAGCATGCCGGGCAGCGCCTCCGGCGGATGCGACAGGTCGGCGTCCATCTGGGCCACGTACTCCGCCCCACCGTCGAGGGCCCGACTGATCCCGTCCACGTACGCGCGCCCGAGCCCCTCCTTGCCCGGCCGGTGCACCACCTCGACCCGCTCGGGGTGCTCGATGGCCAGCTTGTCCGCCACGTCGCCGGTGCCGTCCGGCGAGTTGTCGTCGGCGACCAGCACCTTCAGGCCGGGCAGTGGCAGCGCCAGGAGCCGCTCGACCAGCGTCGGCAGGTTGCCGGCCTCGTTGTAGGTCGGCACCACGACAGTCAGGCGCGCGTCCCGCCACGGCGAGGGCAACTGGACGGGTTCGATCATGGGGGACATCCTCGGTCTGCGAACAGGGTCTCTCAGAGAGTAGCTACTTGCCCCTTCCGGGGCGAAATGGCTCCCCCGCCCGGTGTCGGCCGGTCTGCCGGCACGCGGTCGGTCGACGGGACCGGATCAGTCCGGGGTCTTCTGCCGGCGGGCGATGTCGGAGAGCCGGTTGAGCGTTTCCTTGTTGCGCTGGTGCAGCACCAGGTCGTTGAGTTTGTTGCGCACCCAGCGCAGCGGGCCGGCGGCGAAGTCCTCGCCCAGCGACACCCGGGTGGCGTCCGGACCGACCGGTTCCAGGGCGAACACCACGATCGCCTCACCGGCGGGCCAGAGCTTCACCCGCAGCACCAGCTTGCGTTCCGGCTCGCACTCCAACACCAGGGAGGAGTCCTCCAGCGAGAACGGCCAGGGACCGGCGCGGTGATGCAGGCGGGTGCCGACGGCGGGCCAGCCGTCGTCCACGTTGCGCATGTGGGCGGTGCCGACCACCCAGTCGCTGTAGGTCCATCCGTCCGCGAGGACCGCCCAGACCTGCTGGACCGGGGCCTTGATCACTTGCTGCACGATCGCCACCGGTTGTCCGTACCCCGCCGGCGTCGCCGGCTAACCGCACCCGGGTTAGCTTCTCCGGGGCGACGGGTAAGGCCACCGCTGGCGGCGCCCAGCAGGCCGCCGACGCGCGGCATCCGTCCGCCGCGTCGCAGTCGACGTTTACTCCTCGGGGCGTCGGGAACCCGCCGCCCGTGCGAGGGGACCGTGGGGAACCGGATAAGCGCAGGTCAGCCGGGGTGCTGGCCGGCGCGGGACCGGTCGGTCGCGAATCCCCGCTGTTCGACGCGGTGCTGCTGGACCGCGACGGCACCCTGATCGAGGACGTGCCGTACAACGGTGATCCGGACAAGGTGCGGGCCATGCCCGGCGCCCGCGCGGCGCTGGACCGACTGCGTGCCGCCGGTCTGAAACTCGCCGTGGTGACCAACCAGTCCGGGCTGGCCCGGGGCCTGTTCACCGAGGCGCAACTGGACCGGGTGCACCGCCGGGTCGAGGAACTGTTGGGGCCCTTCGACAGCTGGCAGGTGTGCCCGCACGACGATGGCGACGGCTGCGCCTGCCGCAAGCCGGCACCGGGTCTGGTGCACGCCGCCGCCGAGGCGCTGGGCACCGTACCGGCCCGGTGCGCGCTGATCGGTGACATCGGGCGGGACATCACGGCGGCGCTGGCCGCCGGTGCGGCAGGCATCCTGGTGCCGACGCCGGTCACCCGGACCGAGGAGATCGCCGCGGCGCCCTGGGTGGCCGACGACCTGCCGTCGGCGGTCGCGGAGATCCTGCGCCGCCAGCAGGCGCTGACACCGGCGACGACCGCCACCCGCGTCGAGGCAGAACGGACCGTGCTGGTGGTCCGCTCCGATTCGGCGGGCGACGTGCTGGTGACCGGGCCGGGCATCCGGGCGGTGGCCGCCGGCGCGGACCGGGTGGTGCTGCTCTGCGGTCCGCATGGTCGGGCCGCCGCCGACCTGCTGCCCGGCGTCGACGAGGTGATCGAACACCGGCTGCCGTGGATCGACCCCGCGCCCGGACCCGTCGACCCGGCGGAGATGACCACGCTGATCGCCCGGCTCGCCGCGGTCGCCGCCGACGAGGCGGTCGTCTTCACCTCCTTCCACCAGTCGCCGCTGCCGTTGGCGTTGCTGCTGCGCATGGCCGGTGTCGCGCGGATCGCCGCGATCAGCGACGACTATCCCGGCTCGCTGCTGGACGTGCGGCACCGGGTACCGGCCGGTGTGCCGGAGGCCGAGCGTGCCCTGTCCCTCGCCGCGGCGGCGGGCTACCCGCTACCGCCCGGCGACGAGCCGCGCCTGCGGTTGCGGCCGGCGCCACCGCCCCCACCCGAGGCCGGCGAACCGGGGTACGTGGTGTTGCACCCCGGCTCGGCGGCCCAGGCCCGGGGCTGCCCACCGGAGCTGGCCGAACGGATCTCCCGAGAACTGGTCGACGCCGGCCACCGGGTGGTGGTCACCGGCGGCCCGCAGGAACGCGACCTGACCGCCCGGGTGGCCGGCGCCCACGCCGTGGACCTGGGCGGCCGGACCGGGCTGGCCGAGTTGTCCGGGGTCGTCGCGGCAGCCGGCGCGGTCGTGGTGGGCAACACCGGCCCGGCGCACCTGGCCGCCGCCCACGAGGTGCCGGTGGTCAGCCTCTTCGCGCCCACCGTCCCGTTCGGCCAGTGGGGACCCTGGCGGGTGCCGACGGTACGCCTCGGCGACGCCACCGCCGCGTGTCGCGACACCCGGGCCGCGCGTTGTCCCGTACCCGGGCATCCCTGCCTGAGCCGGGTCGAACCCGAAGCGGTCCTGACCGCCCTGCGGTTGCTGGCCGTGCCGAGCGGTGGGAGTGGCCGATGAACATCCTGCTGTGGCACGTGCACGGCTCCTGGACCACCTCCTTCGTGCACGGCAAACACCGTTACCTGGTGCCGGCCACCCCGGACCGGGGTCCGTACGGCCTGGGCCGGGCCCGCACGTACACCTGGCCGGAGAGCGCGACCGAGGTGAGCCCGGAGCAGCTGCGCGACGCCGAGGTGGACGTGGTCATCCTGCAACGCCCCGAGGAGCTGGACCTGGCGACCGAGTGGCTGGGCCGCCGCCCCGGCCGGGACCTGCCGGCGATCTACGTGGAGCACAACACCCCCAAGGACGGCGACGTCCCGCACAGCCGCCACCCGATGGCCGACCGGGACGACCTGCTGGTCGCGCACGTGACCGCGTTCAACGAACTCTTCTGGGACACCGGGGCGACCCGGACCACCGTCGTCGACCACGGCATCGTGCCCCCGGCGGTGGAGTACACCGGTGAGCTGGACCGACTCGCCGTCGTGATCAACGAGCCGGTACGCCGCTGGCGGGTCACCGGCACCGACCTGCTGCCCCGGTTCGCCGAGATCGCCCCGCTGGACGTCTTCGGCATGAAGGTGGCCGGGCTGGCCGATTACCTCGGGCTGCCCGCCGACCGGCTGATGAGCCACGACGACGTGCCGCAGCACCGGATGCACGCCGAGTTGGCGCGCCGCCGGGCGTACCTGCACCTGTGCCGGTGGACCTCGCTCGGGCTGAGCCTGATCGAGGCGATGAGCATCGGCATGCCGGTGGTGGCGCTGGCCACCACCGAGGCGGCGATGGCGGTGCCGCCGGACGCCGGTGCGCTGTCCACCCGGGTCGACACCCTGCTCGCGGCCGCCGACCGGTTCGTGGCGCAGCCGCAGCAGGCCCGCCGAGCGGGCCTCGCGGCCCGTGCCGCGGCCAGGGAGCGCTACGGCCTCGACCGATTCCTCGCCGACTGGGACCGGCTGCTGGAGGAGGAAGTATGCGGATAGCGATGATCTCGGAGCACGCCAGCCCGCTCGCCATCCTGGGCGGTGAGGACGCCGGCGGCCAGAACACGCACGTCGCGGAGCTGTCCGCCGCGCTCGCCGCCGCCGGGCACGACGTACGGGTCTACACCCGGCGCGACGCGGTCGACCTGCCGGTGCTGGTCCGCGGCCCGGACGGCTACGACGTGGTGCACGTGCCGGCCGGCCCGGCCGAACCGGTGGCCAAGGACGCGCTGCTGCCGCACATGCGACCGTTCGGCGCGTGGCTGGTGGACCGCTGGCGCGGCGGCGACTGGACGCCCGAGGTGATCCACGCGCACTTCTGGATGAGCGGACTGGCCGCCCTCCAGGCCGGCCGGGCCCTCGGTATACCGGTGGTGCAGACGTACCACGCGTTGGGCACGGTCAAGCGCCGCCACCAGGGCGTGCAGGACACCAGCCCGGCCCGCCGCATCGGCTACGAACTGCACCTCGGCCGCTGCGTCGACCGGGTCATCGCGCAGTGCCGCGACGAGGTGGGGGAGCTGGTCCGGATGGGGGTGCCCCGCTCGGCGATGACCGTCGTCCCGTCCGGGGTGAACCTGGGCACCTTCGCGCCGCTGGGACCGACGGCCGAGCGGGAACCCGACCGCCCCCGGATCCTCACCGTCGGCCGGCTGGTGGAACGCAAGGGCTTCCAGACCGTGGTGCGGGCGATGGCACACGTACCCGAGGCGGAGTGCGTGGTGGTGGGCGGCCCGCCGGCCGGGCTGCTGGAGACCGACCCGTACGCCCGGCGGTTGCGGGCCCTGGCGGGCAGCTGCGAGGTGGCCGACCGGGTGCGGCTGGTGGGTGCGGTGCCCCGGGAGGAGATGGGTCGCTGGTACCGCTCGGCGGACATCCTGGTCGCCGCCCCCTGGTACGAGCCGTTCGGCCTGACCCCGCTGGAGGCGATGGCGTGCGGGGTGCCGGTGGTGGCTACCGCCGTCGGCGGCCTGCGGGACACCGTGGTCGACGGGGTGACCGGGGATCTGGTGCCGGCCCGCGATCCCCGGGCGCTGGGTGAGGCGCTGCGCCGGCTGCTCGACGACCGGATCCGCCGGTTCGCCTACGCCGGTGCGGCGCGGGCCCGGGCCCGGCAGCACTACTCGTGGACCGTCACCGCCGAGCGGATCGCCGAGGTGTACGCCGAGGTGGTCGCCGTACGTCGGCCGACCCGGGTGGTGGCCTGATGCCGGCGGCCACCCTGCTGGAGCGGCACCTGGCGAACCTGGCTGCGGCGCTGCCGCCGTACCAGCGGTGTGAGCCGCTGCTCGCCCGGTGGGGTGCGACGCTGGCGCAGCGACTCACCGCCGGTGGTCGGCTGCTGGTGGCCGGCAACGGCGGCAGCGCCGCCGAGGCGCAACACCTGACCGCCGAACTGGTCGGCAAGTTGCGCGACGACCGTCAACCCCTGTCGGCGATCGCCCTGCACGCCGAGACCTCGGCGTTGACCGCGATCGGCAACGACTACGGCTACGACGAGGTCTTCGCCCGCCAGGTCCGGGCGCACGGTCGGCCCGACGACGTACTGCTGCTGCTGTCCACCAGCGGTGGCAGCGGCAACCTGCTCGCCGCGGCCCGGGCGGGGCGGGAAGCCGGGCTGCGGTGCTGGGCCTTCACCGGACCGGCCCCGAATCCGCTGGCCGACGCCTGTCACGAGGTGCTCGCGGTGGAGTCGTCGGACAGCCAGGTCGTGCAGGAGTTGCACCTGGTCTCCAGCCATCTGCTCTGTGAGTACGTGGAACAGGCGATGCCGGAGCACACCGGCGGCACGACACCGCGCTACGTCGAGCCGCAGGTGCCGGCGGTGTCGAGCGCCCCGGCGGAGGGCCCGGTGCGGGCGGGTGTCGAGGTGGTGCTGGACGGCGGCGCCGGGCGACCGGTCGAGGCGTGAGGAGGCAAGCGTGACAGGACCCGTGGTGGTGCTCGGCGACACCCTGCTCGACCGCGACGTCGAGGGTGTGGTCAACCGGCTCTGTCCGGATTCACCGGTGCCGGTGCTCGACGAGATGGCGCACGTCGACCGGCCGGGCGGTGCCGGTCTGGCGGCCGTCTTCGCGGCGGCCCAGGGCGCCGAGGTGGTCCTGGTCACCGCGCTGGCCGACGACGCCGGTGCGGCCCGCCTGGGTGTGCTGCTGGCCGCGGCCGGGGTGCAGGTGTATCCGTTGCGGCTGGCCGGGGCCACCCCGGAGAAGATCCGGCTGCGCGCCGGCGGGCGGGTGCTGCTACGCCACGACCGAGGTGGTGGTGTCAGCGAGCCGGGGGAGCCCGCGGAGGCGGTGTTACGGGTGATCGACCGGGCGTCGGTGGTGCTGGTCAGCGACTACGGGCGGGGGGTGGCCCGCCAGCCGGCGCTGCGGGCGGCGCTGGCGGCGACCCGGGCCCCGGTGGTCTGGGACCCGCATCCCCGTGGGCCGGCGGCGGTGCCCGGGGTACGACTGGCGACGCCGAACGAGGCGGAGGTGCGGGAACTGGTGGAGGCGTCGCCGGGGGCGACCCGGTTGGCCACCGCCGCCGAGGGTGCCGAGCGGCTGCGGCAGCGGTGGCGGGCGGGCGCGGTCGCCGTGACGCTGGGTGCCGACGGCGCCCTGCTCAGCCAGGCCGGCTCGACCCCGTTGATGGTGCCCGCTCCGGTCTCCGCCGAGGGGGACACCTGCGGTGCGGGAGATCGTTTCGCGGCCACCGCCAGCCTCGCCCTGGCCGGTGGGGCGCTCGTCTCCGAGGCGGTGACCGAGGCGGTGACCGAGGCGTCGGCGTACGTGGCGGACGGGGGAGTGGCCACGGCGCTGCCGCAGCCGGTGCGGCGGGCCCCGCAGCCGGTGCACACCGCCGTCGCGGGGGACCGGGTCGGGGTGGCGGCGGCCGCCGCGGTGGTCGCCCGGGTCCGGGCCGCCGGTGGCACGGTGGTCGCCACCGGCGGCTGTTTCGACCTGCTGCACGCCGGTCACCTGGCCACCCTGCAGGCCGCCCGGCAGCTCGGCGACTGCCTGGTGGTGTGCCTCAACTCCGACACCAGCGTCAGCGGGTTGAAGGGGCCGGACCGGCCGGTCATCGGGCAGGCCGACCGTGGTCGGCTGCTGGCCGCGTTGAGCTGTGTCGACGCCGTGGTGATCTTCGAGGAGTCCACCCCGGCGGCGGCGCTGTCCTGGCTGCGACCGGACATCTGGGTCAAGGGTGGCGACTACGCCACCGGTGGCGCCGACGGTGAGGCGTTGCCCGAGGCGGAGATCCTGCGCCGCTGGGGCGGTCACAGCGTGGTGGTGCCCTATCTGGACGGTCGCTCGACCACCGGACTGATCGCCGCCACCCGGGCCACCGGAGCGCTGGCATGAGCGCCCCGGACACCGGCCGGACGGTGCTGGTCACCGGCGGATCCAGCGGTCTGGGGGCGGCGGTGGTCGCGGCGGTGGCCCGCTCCGGCGGCCGGCCCCTGGTGCTCGACCGGCAGCCGCCGGCCGACGGCGTGCCGTGGATCGAGTGCGACCTCGCCGACACCCGGGGTGCGGAGGAGGCCACCCGTCGGCTCGTCGAGCGCACGGGTGGGCTGGACGCGGTGGTCACGGCGGCGGGTATCGACGTGCCGGGCCGGCTGGCGGACGTGCCCGGCGAGACGTGGGACCGGATCGTCGCGGTGGACCTGCTGGCCACCGCCGCGGTGATCCGGGCGGCGCTGCCGTTCCTGGAGGCGTCGAGGGGGCACATCGTCACGGTGGCCTCCACTCTCGGGCTGAAGGCGGTCAGTGACGCGACGGCGTACTGCGCGGCGAAGTTCGGCGTGGTCGGGTTCACCCGGGCGCTCGCCGCCGAGCTGGCCGGGTCGGTGGGGGTGACCCTGCTGGTGCCGGGCGGGATGCGTACCGCCTTCTTCGACGACCGGGACGCGCAGTACCGTCCCGGGCCGGACGCGATCCTCAACGAGCCGGCGGACACCGCCGCCGCGATCATGTTCGCGCTCTCCCAGCCCGCCGGTTGCGCGGTCCGTGAGCTGGTCGTCTGCGCCGAGCAGGAGACCTCCTACCCGTGATCGTGGCGCTGCGTGCCCTGGGTGTCGGTGACCTCGCCACGGCGGTCCCGGCGTTGCGGGCGTTGCGGGCGGCGTACCCCGATCGTGAGTTGGTGCTCGCCGCGCCGGCCTGGCTCGCCCCGCTGGTGGAGCTGGTCGGTGGGGTCGACCGGGTGCTGCCGACCGCCGGGCTGGAGCGGCTGGCGTGGCCTGGGGCGGCGGTCGAGGTCGCGGTGAACCTGCACGGGCGGGGGCCGGACTCGCACCGGCTGCTGGCCGCCGTCGGCCCCGCCCGGTTGCTCGCTTTCGCCAACGCCGAGGCCGGGCATCTCGACGGGCCGGCGTGGGACGACGACGAGCACGAGGTGGCGCGCTGGTGCCGGCTGCTGGCCGCGTACGGCATCGCGGCCGACCCGACGGACCTGGACCTGCGTCGGCCGGCGACGACGAGTCTGCCCGCCGGGGTGACGGTGCTGCATCCGGGGTCGAAGGTGCCGGCCAAGTGCTGGCCACCCGGGCGGTACGCGGCGCTGGCCCGGACGTTGACCGAGCGGGGGCACCGGGTCGTGTTGACCGGCAGCGCGCGCGAGCGGGACACCGTCGCGCGGGTCGCGGCCGAGGCGGGCCTGCCGCCGGAGGCGGTCTTCGCCGGGCGCACCGACGTCGCCGGGTTGGCGGCGCTGGTCGCGGGCGCCCGTCTGGTGGTCAGCGGGGACACCGGGGTGGCCCACTTGGCCACCGGCTACCGCACTGCCTCGGTGGTGCTGTTCGGCCCGGTTCCGCCGAGCCGGTGGGGACCGCCGCCGGAGCGGCGGCGACACCGGGTGCTCTGGGCGGGCGGCGGGGCATGGCCGGACTGGGACGGGGTAGGCAGTCACCCCACGATGGCCGCGCTCGATCTCGACCAGGTGCTGGCGGCCGTCGACGAAGTGGAACGGGCGGTGCGTGCGGACCGTGCGGTTGCGGCGTAGCGATCCGGGTCGGCCGGGGTACGGACGCCGCCGGCGCGGCCAGGGCTGGTCGTACCTCGGGCCGGGCGGGGAACCGGTACGTGACCCCGACGAGCTGGCCCGGTTGCGGGCACTGGTCATCCCGCCGGCCTGGCGCGACGTGTGGATCTCGCCGTACCCCAACGGGCACATCCAGGCCATCGGCATCGACGCCGCCGGGCGTAAGCAGTACCTCTACCACCCGGTCTGGCGACAGCGTCAGGACCAGGCGAAGTTCGACCACGTGCTGGAGGTGGCCCGCCGGCTGCCGGTGCTGCGGGAACGGGTCGGTCACGACCTGTCCGGGCGAGGGCTGCGCCGGGAGCGGGTGCTGGCGACCGTGACCCGGCTGCTGGACATGGGCACCTTCCGGGTCGGCAGCGACCAGTACGCCGCCGGGGACGAACCGACCTTCGGGGTGGCCACCCTGCGCGCCGAGCACACCCGGTTGCGGCAGGGCTGTGTGGTCTTTGAGTTCCCCGCCAAGGGCGGCGTCGAGCAGGTGCGGCTGGTCTCCGACCCCGAGCTGTGTCAGGTGCTGGCCAACCTGCGTCGGCGGCGGCGCGCGGCGCAGCGGCTCTTCGGCTACTGGGACGGCCGGGACTGGCGCGACGTGCGTGCTGACGAGGTCAACGACTACCTGCGTGAGGCCAGCGGCGGGGAGATGACCGCGAAGGACTTCCGGACCTGGCACGCGACGGTACGGGCGGCCACCCAACTGGCTGCGCTGGGCACCCTGCGGTCGGTGACGGCCCGTCGCCGGGCGGTGGCGGGGGTGATGCGGGAGGTTGCGGAGCTGCTGGGCAACACCCCGACAGTGGCGCGTACGTCCTACGTGGACCCTCGGGTGGTCGACCTGTTCCACGACGGCGTGCTGGCGCCGGTGGACGGTGACGCCCCTCGCGAGCAGGCCGAGCGGGCGGTGTTGACGCTGCTGGAGGGGGCCTGAGGGCAGGTCAGCGCCGGGGTGGGCCCGAGGCGCGGCTGCGGATCAGCATCTCGACGCCGTCGAGCATCCGTTCGAGGCCGAAGCGCCACTCCTCGTCGGGGTGCTCCTCGTCGTCGAACGGCTCGGCCAGCAGCTCGTGGATGGCCGGGTACGGGCCGGGCGCGGTGAGCACGGCGAGGTTGCGCCAGTAGCGCAGGCCGACCTCGTCGGGGGTCTGCCCGGATCGGGCGGCGGCCTCGGCGAGATCCAGACTGATCATGGCCCAGCTGCGGGCGTACCCGCTGACCAGCATGATGGTGGAGATCCGCTCGGTGGCCCGTAGCCCGGTGCCCCGCAGGGCGACCAGCCCGTACTCGAACCAGCGGACCTGGTTCGGGTTGATCGGTGGACCGCTGATCGCCACGTGGCGCATCCAGGGCTGTCGGCGCAACGCGACGAGGTTGCCCTCACCCCAGCGGGCCAGGGCGGCTCGCCAGCCCTCGTCGGGGGCGCGGGGTGGTGGCGGCGGGCCGAATGCGGTGTCGACCATGAGATCGAGCAGGTCGTGCTTGGTCGGCACGTACCGGTACAGCGACATGGTCGACACGCCCAGCTCGCTGGCGACGCGGCTCATCGAGACCGCCGGCAGCCCTTCGGCCTGGGCGACCTGGATGCCGGTGGCGACCACCTGCTCCAGGCTGAGACTGCGCTTCGGGCCGCGACTCGACCGGTCGCGCAGCCCCCAGGCGAGCGCGATGTTCTCGGGCAGTTCGACGTCGTCCACTCCACCTCCCTTGACCGTCATCCTAGCCTCTGCGTATGGTCTACGCAGATAAGCGTATTGCATACGCAGTTAAGGAGAGTGATCATGGCGCACGGGCCGCCGGCAGTGGAACTGGAAGACCTGCGCAAGACCTACGGCAACCTGGTGGTGCTGGATCGGCTGACCATGCGGGTAACCGCCGGCGGCGTGCACGCGCTGCTGGGGCCCAACGGGGCGGGCAAGACCACCACGGTGCGGATCCTGGCCACCCTGACCCGGCCGGATTCGGGGACCGCCCGGGTCGCCGGGCACGACGTGCTGCGCCAGCGGCGGCAGGTGCGGCGGGCGATCAGCCTCGCCGGCCAGCACGCGGCTCTCGACGACGGGCAGACCGGCGTGGAGAACCTGACCATGCTGGCCCGGCTGGCCGGTCTGTCGCCCTCCGCCGCCCGTCAGCGGGCCGCCGCCCTGCTGGAACGCTTCGACCTGGTCGAGGCCGCCGGCCGGCGGGTACGGACCTACTCCGGTGGCATGCGACGCCGGCTCGACCTCGCCGCCAGCCTCGTCGGCACGCCGTCGGTGGTCTTCCTGGACGAGCCGACCACCGGGCTGGATCCCCGCAGCCGGCAGGGCCTGTGGGAGGTGATCGGCGACCTGGCCCGGGCCGGCGTCACCGTGCTGCTGACCACGCAGTATCTGGAGGAGGCGGACCGCCTCGCCGACCGGATCACCGTGCTGCACCAGGGTCGGCTCGCCGCCGAAGGCACCGCCACCGAGCTCAAGCAGCGCTTCGGCGCCCAGCGGCTGGAGTTGGTATGGCGGGACGCGGTCGCCTTCGAGCAGGCGGCGCAGCGACTCGGCGACCGGGTCACCCACCGCGACCCGGCCCGGCGAGAACTGTCGGTGACCACCGACGGCAGCGCGCCGGACGTCCGACGCCTGCTCGACGACCTCGACCCGGACCAGCACGGGGTGGTCCGGTTCACCGTCCGGGAGGCGACGCTGGACGACGTCTTCCTCACCCTCACCGGCCGACCGACCGGCGCGCCGCAGGAGGTGGCGAATGTCTGAGCTCGCGGTACGGGGTACGCAGACCGCGGTGATGATCAGCCGCTGCGTCCGGCTGTCCCGGCGCAACGTCGACGCACTGCTCACCTCGCTGGTGCTGCCGGTGCTGCTGATGCTGCTCTTCGTCTACCTCTTCGGCGGGGCGATCGAGACCGGCTCGGCGTACGTGACCTACGTCGTGCCCGGCGTACTGCTGCTCTGTGCGGGCTTCGGCGCGGCGGGCACCGCGGTGAGCGTGACCACCGACCTGACCGAGGGGATGATCGAGCGGCTGCGCACGATGGACGTCGGCGCCACCTCGATCCTCGCCGGTCACGTGGTGGCGAGCGTGGCCCGCAACCTGGTCGCCACGACGCTGGTGCTGGCGGTGGCCGTCGCCATCGGGTTCCGTCCGGCCGTCGCGCCACTGCGCTGGCTGGCCGCAGCCGGGCTGCTGGTGTTGTTCGTGCTGGCGGTGTCCTGGCTGTCCGCGGCGTTCGGCCTGCTGGCGCGCACTCCCGAGGCGGCCAACGGCTACACCTTCCTGGTGATGTTCCTGCCCTATCCGAGCAGCGCGTTCGTGCCGGTGGAGACGATGCCCCGGTGGCTACGCGGCTTCGCGGAGCACCAGCCGGTCACGCCGGTCATCGAGTCCCTGCGCGGGCTGCTGCTGGACACGCCGGTCGGATCGGCGCCGGTCCGCGCGCTGGCCTGGTTTCTCGGCATCCTGGCCCTCGGGGTGGTGCTCTCCGCGGTGCTGTTCCGCCGCCGGGTCGCCTGACCTGCCGTCGCGGTCGGCGAAGCGGGCGGCACGTGGTCCGACGCAGACGTACGGCGGCGCTGCACAGCGCCGCCGTACGGTCGAATCAGTCGTCGAGAACCTGCGCCAGCCGGTCGCGGAAGCGTCGCTCCGACGGGCTGACCTGGCTGCCGCCCAGGCCGAGGACCCCGCCGCTGCTGGCCGCGCCGACGACCCGCTCGGCGATCTCCACGAGCCAGTGCCGGTACGCCCCGGCCTCACCGGAGTCGACCTTGGCCGCCAACAGCGCCATCGCCTCCTTCGCCCGGACCAGCACGTCTTCGGCGTAGGCGCGCGGGTCGGCGGGGGCGATGGCGGGCAACTCCTCGCCGGCCTCCGGGTCGCCCACCCGGGTCACCAGCTCACCGGCGACCGCCGCCACCAGCGGGCTGGCCGACTCCCGACCGGCGGAGATGCTCTCCAGGCCGGCGGCGCTCTCGGCCATCGTCGCCCTGGTGCCGTCGGACTCGGCGGCGCTCGCCGCGGTGAGCACCGACTGCGGCAGACCGACGAGCAGCCCCCACTCCTCGTCAGTGAAACCGAAACCGGTGTACGCCGGCTCTTCGATCATGTGCCCTCCCGCTCGTCGTCGGTCTCCTCGCCGCACCCGGGCAAGGGTGCGGCCGATGGCTGGCCCAGGTTAGTCCAGCGACAGCAGCCCCTGTTCGGACACCACGCTGACCGACAACGTCTTGTACCCGACCTCGTCGAACAGCACAGTCATCCGGCCTTCCTCGTAACTGAGCACCAGGCCCGCACCCCACTCCGGATGCCGGACCTGGCTGTGCACCGGGAACGGCCCCACCGCGCCGTCGTCGGCGACGCTGGTGCCGGCGTGACAGTTGTCGCAGTGCCCGCAGATCGCGCTCATCTGCTCACCGAAGTACGCCAGCAGGGTCTGGCCACGGCAGGCGTTGGTCTCGGCGAAGGCGCGCATCATGTCGGTGCGCGAGCGGGTGAGGTTCTGCTGCCGCTCGGCCTCGGCCAGGGCCGCCTCGGCGGCCTGGACCGGGGTGGGGGAGTAGCGGGGCGCGCCGACCCGCTGCCCGGCGCGCGGTTGCGCGGCGCCCACCTGCTCCAGCAACGCCAGGTACTGGCCGAGCTTGCGCGGCCCCAGGCCGGTGGTCTCGCGCAGTTCCTTACGGGTGGTCGGGCCACTGCGCAGCAGCGCCGCCAGGTCGCGTAGCTCGGTGACGTCCGGCAGGCCGCCGCTGAAGTACCGCTGCAACCCGACGTCCTCGGCCTGCCAGAGCAGCAGGACCCGGGCGGGCTGGCCGTCGCGTCCGGCGCGACCGATCTCCTGGAAGTAGCTGTCCGGCGAGTCGGGCAGCGCCATGTGCACCACCCAGGCGATGTTGGGCTTGTCGATGCCCATGCCGAACGCCGAGGTGGCCACCATGATCGGCACCTGGTCGGCGAGGAACGCCTCGTGCAGCCGGGCACGCGCACCGCCGGCCATCCCGCCGTGGTAGTACTGCGCCGGGAAGCCGGCGGCGGTGAGCCGCTCGGCCAGCTCCTCGGCGGCCCGACGGGTCGGCACGTAGATGATGCCCGGCCGCTCGTCCTGCTCCAACAGCGCGATCAACCGACGCCACCGGTAGTCCTCGGTCGGACAGTGCGCCACCTCGAAGAAGAGGTTCGGCCGGTCCAACCCGGACACCACGATCTCCGGGTTGCGCAGCCGTAGCCGGGCGACGATGTCCTCGCGTACCGGCGGGGAGGCGGTGGCGGTCAGCGCCACCACCGGGGGCCGGCCGATGCCCTCGATGAGCTGGCCGAGGGCCAGGTAGTCCGGGCGGAAGTCGTGCCCCCAGGCGGAGATGCAGTGTGCCTCGTCGATGGCGACAAGCGCCGGTTTCAGGTCGCGGACCTCGGCCAGCCGCTGCGGGTTGGCCAGCTGCTCCGGGGTGATGAAGAGGAACTCGGCCCGCCCGTCGCGGATCTCGGCGATCGCCTCGGCCTGCTGGCTGGGCGCCTCGTCCGAGCTGATCCGCACCGCGCGCAGCTCCGGTCGCTGCCGTTCGTTGAGCGCGGCGATCTGGTCCTGTTGCAGGGCGAGCAGCGGCGAGATCACCACGGTGGGGCCGGGGATCAGGCTGGCCGGAATCTGGTAGATCGCCGACTTGCCGGCGCCGGTGGGCAGGACCACCAGGGCGTCGCGGCGCTTCATCACGGCCCGCATGGCGGCGAGCTGGTTGGGCCGCAGGGTGCTCCAACCGAACAGGCTGCGAGCCGCGCGGCGCAACGACATCGAGTGCGTGGTCAGTTTCATCGAGGGCCGCAGGTACCCGGGCGCTGCCGCGCCGAAACCGGATACCGGAGTCGCCGGTCAGGTCAGTCGGGGCAGCACCTCCCGCTGGTACAGGTCGAGCAGCTCCTGCCAGTGCGGTCCGGTGTTGGCGACGTAGACCTCGTCGAAACCGGCCTTCGCGTACGCGTCGATCCGCGCCAGGTGTGCGTCGGTGTCGTTGCCGCAGACGATCGCCTCGCGCAACGCCTGCGGGTCGACCAGTTGGGCGGCCTGCTCGAAGTGCCGGGGCGAGGGCAGCACCTGCAACAGTTCGCCCGGGATCGCCTCGGTCGGCCACCGCTCGTACGCCAGCCGTACGCCCTCCTGCTCGGTCGGCGCGTACGCGGCCTTGAAGCCGGCCTGGCACGGCTTGTCGCCGCCGCCGTTGTCGCGGAACCGGCGCACCAGATCGGCGTCGGGCACGGTGTTGATGAAGCCGTCGCCGATGCGGGCCGCGAGGTCGACCGCCTTGGGGCCGAACGCGGAGACGTAGACCGGCGGAGGGGTCTCGGGCCGCGTGTAGAGGCGGGCGTGTTCGACCTGGTAGTGGCGCCCGTGGTGGTTGACGAACGTGCCGTCCCAGAGTTTGCGCATCACCTCGACCGCCTCCTCCAGCATCTCAAGTCGAATGCCGGCCTGCGGCCACCGGTCGCCGAGGATGTGCTCGTTGAGCGCTTCGCCGGAGCCGACCCCGAGGACGAAGCGTCCCTCGTGCAGCACCGCGCTGGTGGCCGCCGCCTGGGCCAGCACGGCGGGGTGGATGCGCGTGGTCGGGCAGGTCACCGCCGTGGTGACGGGCAGCCGGGTGACCTGGCTCAGCGCGCCGATCATGGACCACGCGAAGGGTGCCTGGCCCTGCGCGTCGATCCACGGGTGGTAGTGGTCGGAGATCCAGAGGGCGGCGAATCCGGCCCGTTCCGCGGCCCGTGCCTGGGCCAGCAGCTCCGCAGGCGCATACTCCTCAGTGGACAGAAAGTAGCCGATCTTCATGGGCTGCCCCTCGCTGTGTCGGTGTCTGCGGCAGGCGGTACCCCACGGTGTTCCGGTCACACCCGACGGGGGTCAGCGCCGGAACATCGCCCGGATCGCGAGGAGCAGCAGCAGGCCGCCGACCACCAGGCCGAGCAGGCGTACGCCGGGGATGTCGGCCGCGTTCGTCGCGTCGGCGAGCAGCAGTTCCATCCCCGCACTCTCGCGGGGCAGCGCTCCCAAGGCAACTGTAAGGTTTATTGACTATTCGTTGGCGCGGTGTGACCATGTCTGCACCGTCGGGTGGCGGTACGAGCGGAGGAGAGCGGGCATGAGCGCGTCCAACGGAAACCTGGCGGCGTTGGCGACGGCCGTTCTCCAGCCGGGTTTCGTCGGCACCGTCCCACCCGACTGGGTCCGCCGCTGGCTCGGCGACGGGCTCGGGTCGGTGGTCCTGTTCAGCCGCAACGTCGTCGACCCGGAGCAGGTCAGCGCGCTGACCGCCGCGCTGCGGGCGGAACGGCCGGACGTGATCGTCGCGATCGACGAGGAGGCCGGCGACGTCACCCGGATCGAGTCGGTGCGGGGCAGTTCCCGGCCGGGCAACCTCGCCCTCGGCATCGTGGACGACCCGGCGCTCACCGAGGAGGTCGCCCGCGACCTCGGGGCCGAACTCGCCGCCGCCGGAGTGACCCTGAACTACGCGCCGGACGCCGACGTCAACTCCAACCCGGACAATCCGGTGATCGGGGTCCGTTCCTTCGGCGCCGACGCCGCGCTGGTGGCCCGGCACACCACCGCCTGGGTACGCGGCCTTCAGTCCAGTGGTGTCGCCGCCTGCGCCAAGCACTTCCCCGGCCACGGCGACACCCACGTCGACTCGCACCATGACCTGCCCCGCATCACCGCCGACCGGGCCCGGCTGGACGCCGTCGAGCTGGCCCCCTTCCGGGCCGCTGTCGCCGCCGGCGTGCAGGCGGTGATGACCGGCCATCTGCTGGTGCCCGCGTTGGACCCGCACCTGCCGGCCACCTTGAGCAGCCGGATCCTCGGTGGCCTGCTGCGGGAGGAGTTGGGCTTCAGCGGGGTGGTGGTGACCGACGGGATCGAGATGCAGGCCGTGGCGGGCCGGTACGGCCTCGCCGGCGCCGTCGTACGGGCCCTCGCCGCCGGTGCGGACGCGATCTGCGTGGGCGGTGAGCACGCCGACGAGCAGACCGTCCGTCACCTGCGGGACGCCATCGTGGCCGCGGTCGTCACCGGGGACCTGCCGGAGGAGCGGCTGGCCGAAGCGGCCAAACGGGTCGGTCAGCTCGCCGCCTGGACGGTGGCCGCCCGGGCGGCCGGGCCACTCGGCGATCCGGCCGACGGCACCGGTTCGGCGGTCGGTCTGCACGCGGCCCGTCGGGCCGTCCGGATCACCCGGACCGGCGGGGAGGCCGCGCTGCCGCTGGGCCGCGCCGCGCACGTGGTGGAGTTCGCGCCACCGCACAACATCGCCATCGGCGCGGACACCCCGTGGGGCGTGGCCGCACCGCTGGCCGAACTGCTGCCGGGCACCACCGTCGCCCGCTACACCGAGGCGGCGACGCCGGCCGACCCGGGCGCCGACGCCGCCGGCCGTCCCCTGGTCCTGGTGGTGCGGGACCTGCACCGGCACACCTGGATGCGCGCCGCCGTCGACCGGGCGCTGATCGCCCGCCCCGACGCGGTGGTGGTGGAGCTGGGAGTCCCCGCGCTGGTCACCGGGCCGGTGCACATCGCCACCCACGGCGCCACCCGGGCCGCGGGACGGGCCGCGGCCGAGGTGCTCAGCGGGGTCACGGTCACGTCAGGCTGGTGACCAGGTCGGCGTACTCGGGGTGGCGTTTGATGAACGCGGCCATGAAGGGGCACTGCGGCACGATCCGCTGACCCTGGGCGCGGAGCTGCTCCAGCGTGCCGCGCATCAGCGCCGAGCCCACACCCATGCCCTGGAACGCCGGGTCCACCTCGGTGTGGGTGAAGACCAGCGCCTCCCCGCGGGGCAGGTACGCGGTGAACCCGGCCAGCGCGTCGTCGACCAGGATCTCGTAGCGGTGTTTGGCGGCGTTCTCCTCGACCAGCATGCTCACGCCGCCCATTGTCCACCGGCCGGCGCGACGCCGACGGCGTTCGCCGGCGTCTCGTACGCTGGGCGACGTGATGAACCGACCCCCCGCCGGTAAGACTCCCCGCACCCGCAAACTCGTCGGTCTGCTCGCCGGCCTCGCCCTGGGCACGGCACTGCTGGCCGGTTGCAGCTCGGAAGGCGCCAGCACCAACTGCGGCCTGGACGCCTGCACGGTGACCTTCGACCGTGGCGTCGAGGCCAATGCCAACATCTTCGGCGTCGAGGCCAAGCTGGTCGGTGTGCAGAACGACCAGGTCACCCTCGACATCGCCGGTGAGCAGTTGACGTTGACCGTCGGCCAGCAGGCCGCCGAGGTCGGTGGCCTCGGGGTCACCCTGGACAGCGTCACCGATTCGCAGGTCGCGGTCCGGATCGCCCGCAACCCGGGCTGAGCGGTCACGGCGGGCGGCGGCCCACGTTTGGAAATCTTCGTGTTCGGTGATTGAGAGCCCATGTCTCTCACCCGGAACGCCGAAGCCACCGCCGCCCGTACGGCCGACAGCCGGTGGCTGGAACTCCTCGCCCGGGCCGGTTTCATCGGCTACGGGATCGTGCATCTGCTGTTCGGCTGGCTGGTCCTGCAGCTCGCGTTCGGCAAGTCTGCCGACGACGGCGACCAGTCCGGCGCGCTGCGTACCCTCGCGGCGCAACCCATGGGCAAGTTCCTTGTCATCGCGATCGCCGTCGGCATGCTCGCCATGGCGATCTGGCAGGCCCTCGAGGCGGCCGTCGGGCACCACGCCGCGCAGGGCAACGACCGGACCAAGGAGCGGGTCGTCTCCGCCGCCCGGACGGTCATCTACCTCTGGTTGGCCTGGACGGCCTGGAAGGTCTTCTCCAACGCCAACTCCGACAGCTCCTCCCAGCAGGAGGAGCTCACCGCGCGGATGATGGAGTCCAGCGGTGGCCGCTGGCTGGTCGGCCTCGCCGGTCTGGTGCTCGCCGGCGTCGGTGTCGGCATGGTCATCTACGGGGCCAAGAAGAAGTTCATGAAGCGGCTGAAGACCGGCGAGATGAACGCCCGGACCACCCAGCTCGCCCGCCGTCTCGGCATGGCCGGCTACATCTCCCGGGGCAGCGCCTTCGCGGTCACCGGTCTGCTGGTCGTGCTGGCCGCGGTCAACTACGACCCGGAGAAGGCCCGTGGCCTGGACGCCGCGCTGCGGACGCTGCGTGACCAGCCGTTCGGCACCATCCTGCTGATCCTTATCGGCCTGGGCATCGCCGCCTTCGGCGTCTACTGCTTCCTCCAGTCCCGCTACCGCAAGGTCTGAACCCTCCGGCCGGCCACCGCGTCCCCAGCGGTGGCCGGTGACGGCGATCCGAGGCAACATGGCCCCTTTGTGCGGATCTTGTCGTCGGACCGGAGGGAGAGGAACACGTGCACAGCTACCTGGTTACGGTCGTCGCCGCGCTCGTCGCGGCGGCGGCCGCTGTCGTGGTCGTCGAGGTGGTGCATCGGCTGATCGGACGGTGGGGACGGCGGTCGGTGCTGCTGACCGAGTTGGCCGAGCACGCGCACCGCGCCGCACAGGTGACCGCGACGGTGCTGTCCGTGCAGTTCGCCGTCCGTTTCAGCACCGGCTACGCCGTCGACGCCACCTGGCGGCGGGTACTGCTGCATCTGCTGGTGCTCGCGGTCATCGCCGCCGGCGCCTGGCTGGTCGCCGCCCTGCTGGTGGTGGTCGAGGACACCGCGCTGGCCCGGTTCCGCGTCGACGTGCCCGACAACCGGCACGCCCGCCGGGTACGCACCCAGGTCGTCATGCTCCGCCGGGTCACCATCGTGGTGATCGTGATCCTCACCCTCGGCGTGATGCTGATGACCTTTCCCGCGGTCCGCGGCATCGGTGCCGGTGTACTGACCAGCGCCGGGGTGGTCGGTATCGTCGCCGCGCTGGCCGCACAGAGCCTGCTCGGCAACCTCTTCGCCGGGCTGCAACTGGCCTTCAGCGACGCGGTCCGCCTCGACGACGTGGTGGTGGTCGAGGGGGAGTGGGGCCGCATCGAGGAGTTGACCCTCAGCTACGTGGTGGTGCAGATCTGGGACGACCGGCGGCTGATCCTGCCCACCTCCTACTTCACCAGCACCCCGTTCCAGAACTGGACCCGGACCGAGGCCGCCGTGCTGGGCACGGCCGAGTTCGAGGTCGACTGGTCGGTGCCGGTGCAGGCCATGCGGGAGGAGTTGCGTCGCCTGGTGGAGGGCACCGACCTGTGGGACGGCCGCGTCTGCGTACTCCAGGTGACGGACGCGACCGGCGGCATGATCAAGATTCGCGCGTTGGTGAGCGCCGCCAGCGCCGGCGCGTTGTGGGACCTGCGCTGCCTGGTCCGCGAACACCTGGTGGCCTGGGTACGCGACCAGCGGCCCACCGCGATGCCCCGGCTGCGGGCCGAGGTCGGCGACGGCGCCGGCACCCTGCCCTGGCAGTGGGTGCGGCCCGCACGGGCCCCACGCCGTCGCTCCGACGTGCCGGACGACGCGCGCCTCTTCGGTGGCAGCGACGACGGCGAGGCCCGCAGCGAGGCGTTCGTCGGCCCCGACGAACCCGCCGAGGCGCGCCACTGACCCGGCGCCGGCCGCGTCGGCGCGGGACGTCGCGGCACCGGCGGTGGCGCGCGGACGTCCCGGCACTCGGTCGACCGTCGGATTTCACATCCGGCTCGGTGGCGTCCGTTTGCCGGCGCGTTTTCTGGGGACCTGCTGCGGGACGCTTCTGTCCCATCTCGGTGCTGCGCCGGGTGACGAGTCGAGGATTGACCGGCGGCGAGTTCGGGCATACAGCGCGGTGATGAACGAGAGGGGGACAGCATGGCCGACGTGGCGAACATCCGGACATCCCACAACGGGAGGACATCCCACAACGGGAAGACCGCCCATCTCGGGAGCGAACCGTCCACCGCCGAGCTGGTCCAGCGGGCGGCCGAGCAGGTCTCCCGGCTGGTGCGCGACGAACTCACGCTAGCCCGCGCCGAGCTGACGGAGAAGGGCAAGCGCGCCGGTATCGGTGCCGGTCTGCTCGCCGGCGGCGGCGCGTTCGCGTTCTTCGGTCTCGGTGCGCTGGTGACCACCGCGATCCTGCTGCTGGCCCTGGTGCTGCCGGCGTGGGCCGCCGCGCTGATCGTGGCGGTGGCCATGTTCCTGATCGCCGGCGTGCTGGCGCTGATCGGACGCCGTCAGGTCAGCCGGGCGGTGCCGCCGGTGCCGCAGGCGACCGTGCGCAGCCTGCGCGCCGACGTCGACGTGGTCAGCGCCGCGGTGAAGGACAGGGGACGGGCATGACGCGCAACGGCACCGGCGACACCGAGGCGCTGCGGGCGGAGATCCAGCGGACCAGGGTCGAGTTGGGCGAGACGATGGAGGCGCTGGCCGCGAAGGCCGACGTCAAGAAGCGGCTGAAGTCCTCTGCGGACCAGGCCCGGGAGCGGGTGCGTGACCAAGCCGCGATGACCGTCGCCCGGGTCCGTGCACAGACCGGCCTGCGCCGGGAGATGTCCGCAGACGGGGCTCGCGGCGGTCCGGCACCCTTCGTGGCGCTGGCCGCCGGCGCGGTCGTCGCCGCGGTGATTCTGGCCATCATCCAGGGGAGGCGTCGATGAGCAAGGGCATCGGCAAGGCCGCCTATCGGCCGGTCGGGGTGCTGATGGGCATCGCCGCCGGTGCCATCGCCGGCAGCATCTTCCGTCAGGTGTGGAAGATGACCGCCGGAGACGGCGAGGCGCCCAACGCGACCGATGAGGACCGTCGCTGGGGTGAGATCCTCGCGGCGGCGGCCCTGCAGGGAGCAATTTTCGCGGTGGTACGGGCCGCCGTGGACCGCGGCGGAGCGGTGGGCGTACGCCGCCTGACCGGCAGTTGGCCGGACTAGAACGGCCGCGCGCAGGGCACTTTCGACTCATGCACAGCCACCGCCGAGCGGTCCCGACGTATCCGTCAGGTCACATGTCGGAGAATTTCGTCCGGTAGGCTGTGCAGAGTTTTTGCGTACGTGGTTTGCTGTTCCACGCTGTTGAGAGATGGCGTGGTTGAGAGAAGCTCTCCTTCACCGGGGGCCGCCTCAGGCACCGCTGCTCGAAAACGGCCAACCGGCCGCACGGCGTGCTGGGCCGCCAGTTTTAGAAGGAGATACACATGGCGCAGGGAACCGTGAAGTGGTTCAACGCTGACAAGGGCTTCGGCTTCATCACCGTCGACGGCGGGGGTGCAGACGTGTTCGTCCACTTCTCGGCCATCCAGTCCAGCGGCTACCGCACGCTGGAGGAGAACCAGCGGGTGGAGTTCGAGATCGCCCAGGGCCAGAAGGGTCCGCAGGCCGAGCAGGTCCGCCCCCTCTGAGAACACCGGTCGGCGGCTGCCGGCCAGTGGCGAGGCCGCCCCACACATCGGTGTGAAGCCCCGCGTTCCGACAGGACGCGGGGCTTTTTCCTGCCCACCTCAGGCAGGCGGTCCCGATCCTCGGCGGTTGCGGGCGCGCGCGCCCAGCCAGAGCAGGACCAGGCCGGCCAGCATCAGCACCGGGCCGATGACGGCCCAGATCCGCTGGCCGGCCATCACGCTGCCCTCGACATAGCCCAGCCCCTGCACCGTGCAGGCCGCACCGAGGACCACGCCCAGCAGGCCGAGGGTGAGCCGGAACCATCCGCTCATCGCGATCTCCTGGTCGTCGGGCCGGCGAGGCGCGACGCTGTCGGCCGGTGTGTCACTCACCATCGGTGATGCACCTGCGGCCGGATCAGCTCGTCGTAGACCGAGGCCACCTCGGCCAGCTCCGATGTCGACAGTGGCGGTTGATCGGCTGCGGCGACGTTGGCGCGGGCCTGTGCCGCGTCCCGGGCACCGGGGATCACCACGGTGACGCCCGGCTGGTCGAGCACCCAGCGCAGCGCGAACTGGGCCATCGTCCGGTCGTCGCCGACCAGCGGGGCGAGGCGGCGTACGGCGGCCAGGCCGGTGGTGAAGTCGACGCCGGAGAACGTCTCGCCGACGTCGAACGCCTCCCCGTGCCGGTTGTACGAGCGGTGGTCGTCGGCGGCGAAGGTGGTGTGCTCGTCGTAGCGGCCGGAGAGCAGACCGCTGGCCAGCGGCACCCGGGCGATGATGCCGACACCGGCGTTCGCGGCGGCCGGCAGCACCCGCTCCAGCGGCTTGTGGCGCAGCGCGTTGAGGATGATCTGGACGCTGGCCACCCCGGGGCGGGCGATCGCGGTCAGCGCCTCGTCGCAGGTCTCCACGCTGACGCCGTACGCGGCGATGCGCTTCTCCTCGACCAGGGTGTCCAGGGCGTCGAAGACCGCGTCGTCGGCGAAGACCACCGTCGGCGGGCAGTGCAACTGCACCAGGTCCAGAGTGTCCACGCCGAGGTTGGCCCGGGACCGGTCGGTCCAGGCGCGGAAGTTGTCCAGGGTGTACGCCTCGGGGGTCTGCGGCACGCGGCGGCCCATCTTGGTCGCCACGGTCAGCGCGGTGTCCGGGCGGGCGGCCCGGAAGCGGCCGATGAGCTGCTCGCTGCGCCCGTCGCCGTACACGTCGGCGGTGTCCAGGAAGGTGACGCCGGCCTCGACCGCGGCATCGAGCACCGCCATCGCGTCGTCCTCGCTGACCGTGCCCCAGTCGGCACCGAGCTGCCAGGCGCCGAGGCCGACCACGCCGGCCTGCCGACCCAGTCGGGGGAAGGTGCGTTGCTCCATGAGGCTGAGCCTAGTTGCTCACTTGCTGTGAGCCGGAGCGGGCCGTAATCTAACAAGACGTACGTACGGTTTGTATTTTTGGAGGCGTGATATGTGGGACCCGGCGACCTACCTGCGTTACCGCGACGAACGTTCCCGGCCCTTCGAGGACCTGCTCGCCCGGGTGCCGGCCGAACAGCCGAGGACGGTGGTCGATCTCGGCTGCGGCCCGGGCACCCTGACCGCCACCCTCGCCGCCCGCTGGCCGGACAGCCGGATCGTCGGCCTGGACTCCTCGCCGGAGATGATCGCCCGGGCCGCCACGCTCGACGTACCGGTCACCTTCGAGGTGGCCGACCTGCGTGACTGGCATCCCGACCCGCACACCGACGTGCTGGTCAGCAACGCCGCCCTGCAATGGGTGCCGGACCACCGTGAGCTGCTCACCAGGTGGGCCGCGCAGCTGCCCGCCGGTGCCTGGATGGCGATCCAGGTGCCCGGCAACTTCGCGGCCCCGTCGCACCGCGCGCTGCGTGAGGTCGCCGGGCTCGCGGCCTGGCGCGCCGAACTGGCCCCGTTCCAGCGGGAGGCGCCGGTCGCCGAGCCGGCCGACTACGCCGAGTCGCTGGTCGCCGCCGGCTGCGCCGTGGACGCCTGGGAGACTACCTACGTGCACCTGCTGGAGGCCCGGCCCGATGCGGATCATCCGGTGCTGACCTGGATGGAGGGCACCGCGCTGCGTCCGGTCCGGGCCACGCTCGACGCCGCCGGCTGGTCGGCCTTCCGGGCCGCCCTGGGCGTACGCCTCGCCGAGGCGTACCCGGTGCGGCAGGGGCAGGTGTACTTCCCGTTCCGCCGGATCTTCGTCGTCGCCCGTGTCGACGCCAGCGCCCAGGAGAATCTGTGACCGATCTGCGTACCTTCATCGCCGGACTGCCCAAGGTGGAGCTGCACGTGCACCACGTCGGCTCCGCCTTACCCCGGATCGTGGCCGAGTTGGCCGCGCGGCACGAGGGGCGCAGCCCGGTCCCGGCGGATCCGCAGTTGCTGGCCGACTACTTCGTGTTCCGCGACTTCGCGCACTTCATCGAGCTCTACCTCAGCGTCGTGGACCTGATCCGCGACCAGGAGGACGTCTGGATCCTCACCCACGAGGTGGCCCGGGAACTGGCGCGCCAGCAGGTCCGCTACGCCGAGCTGACCGTGACGCCGTTCTCGCACGTACGCCGCGGCATCTCCGCCCCGGCGTTCTGCGAGGCCATTGAGGACGCCCGCCGGCGGGCCGCCGCCGACTTCGGCATCGAGCTGCGCTGGTGCTTCGACATCCCGGGCGAGGCGGGACTGGAGGCCGCCGAGGAGACGCTGCGGATCAGCCTCGACGAACGCCCGGACGGGCTGATCAGCTTCGGCCTGGGCGGGCCCGAGATCGGGGTGCCGCGCCCGCAGTTCAAGCCCTACTTCGACCAGGCTCGGGCGGCGGGACTGCGCTCGGTGCCGCACGCCGGGGAGACCACCGGCCCGCAGACCGTCTGGGACGCGCTGCGCGACCTGGGCGCCGAACGCATCGGTCACGGCATCTCCGCCGCGCAGGATCCCGAGCTGCTGAAGTACCTCGCCGAGCGGCAGATCCCGATGGAGGTGTGCCCGACCTCCAACGTGCGCACCCGGGCGGTGCCGGCCATCGAGGAGCACCCGCTGCCCCTCCTCGTCGAGGCCGGGCTGCTGGTGACCATCAACTCCGACGACCCGCCGATGTTCGGCACCACCCTCGACGACGAGTACGCGGTGGCCGCCCGGCTGCTCGACGCCGGCCCGGAGCAGGTGGCGCAGCTGGCCCGCAACGCGGTGACCGCGTCGTTCCTCGACGAGACCGGCAAGCGCCGGATCCTCGACGAGATCGACGCCTACCTGGCGACCGCGCTGGCCTGAGCACCGGCGCAGAAGGGGCAACGACCCGAGCGAGTGGCGCGCGGCGGGAGGAGGTGTGGGGGGACCATGTCTCCCGCCGCGCGCACGGCTCCACCGGCCGGTGCGCTGGGAGCGAAAGGCCGGTGGAACTGCTGGGTTCGAAGGAATCCTGCCAGTCGACGGCGAGCGCACCGCCCGGGTTAATCCCGATCTAAGGAAGACTTGTTCCGGGGCACAACCCGTTCATCTCGGCGACGCCTGACGGTCACCGTACGCGTCGAGGTTCACTGGCCCGTCGGACGCTGCCGGGGCCACCGCCGCCCGCTGCTCTTCTGCTCCCGGGCCATCCGCCCGACCAGGCCGAAACGACTGACCTGACGCGGTGTCGCCTCCGGGTCGGCGAGCAGCATCACCACGCTGGCCCCGCCGAGCCGGGCCCGGTCGATGCTCACCGAACCGTTGGCCTGCAACGCCACCCGCTTGGCGATGTCCAGCCCCAGCCCGGTGGAGCCCTGGTCGCTGGCACCCCGGCGCAGGGCCCGGTCGGCGTCGGGGATGCCCGGTCCGGCGTCGTCGATCCGGATCGCCACGTACCCGTCGCGTCGGGAGACCGCCACCTCGAACGCGGTGCCCTGCGGGGTGTAGCGGAACACGTTGCCGATCACCGCGTCCAGCGCGGCGGCCAACTCCGCCCGGGGCACCGGCGCGGGAATCCGCAACTGGGCGCCGATCACCCGGTGCGGACGGTTCTGGTCGCCCGCCAGGGCCGCCCAGAAGACCATCCGGTCCCGGACCACCTCACTGACGTCGCACATGGCCGGCCCCGCCTCGGTGGCCACCGCCTTGCGAGTGGTCTTGATCAGCGTGTCGATCTCACCCTCCAGGGTGACGATCGCCTGCCGGATGCGCCGGATCCCCCGCCGGTGGTCCAACTCCGCCTGGCTGAACGAGCCCACGCTGGTGTCGTCGGGCTCCAACGCCTCCGCGTCGAGCCGTAGCACGGTCAGTGGGGTACGCAGCCGATGCGACAGATCCGCCACGAGTTCCCGCTCGTCGGTGCGGGCCGCGACGAGACGTTCGGCCATCCGGTTGAAGGCGTGGCCCGCCTCGGCCAACTCGCGTGGGCCGCTGGGCTCGACGCGTACGCCCAGGTCGCCGTCGCCGACCGCGAGCGCCGCCTTGACCAGATCCCGGGTGGCGTCCACGGTCCGCGCGGCGACCCGGTCCACCACCAGCACCGCCGCGCCCACCAGGGCGACGGCCACACCGGCGAGCAGCAGCCACCGGTTGCCGGCGTCCCCGCCGAGGGCGGAGTCCGGCACGAAGACCTCCACCACGGCGGTCCGGTCGGCCAGCACCACCGGATCCAACCGCAGCACGCCACCGTCGACGTCGAGCACCACGGAACGTCGCTCGGCCTGCGCCTGCGCCAGCTGGTCGGCGTCGGCCCGTCCGGTCGCGGCGACGTCGGAGTCGGTGTCGGCGGCGGCGTCGGCCAAGCCGTGCACCACGGGGCGGGTCGCCACGTCGTCGCCACTGGCCTCAATCGCGCGGGCCACCACGTCGGGGTCGGTGCTCACCGCGAGCGCCCCGGTCACCAGCGCGCTGCGCCGGGCGGCGTCGGCGATCGCCTCCTCCCGGGCCTGGCTGCCGAGGGTCAGCCCGAGCGGCACCAGGAAGACCAGCGCCAGCAGTACGCCCATGCCGGTCGTCGCCAGGGCCAGGGAACGCCTCAGTCCGGCGCCACCAGCCGGAAGCCCACCCCCCGCACGGTGCGCAGGTAGCGTGGCTTCGCCGCGGACTCGCCCATTTTGCGGCGTAGCCAGTACAGGTGAACGTCGATGGTCTGGTCCTCGCCGACCGATGGCTGCCGCCATACCTCCTCCAAGAGCTCCCGCCGGGACACTACCCGGCCGGGACGCGCGGCGAGGTATGCCAGCAGGTCGAATTCCTTTCGGGTCAGCGCCAGCGACTCCCCGTCGAGCTGTGCGCTGCGTTCGCCGAGGTCGACCCGCAGGCCGCCGACGCTGAGCACGACCGGCTGCTCCGCCCGACTGGCCCGGCCCACCCGCCGCAGCACGCTGGTGATCCGGGCGTCCAGGTGTGCGCCGGTGAACGGCTTGACCATGTAGTCGTCGGCCCCGGCCCGCAGCAGTTTGACCACGGACTGCTCGTCGTCGCGGGCGGTGGCGATGATGATCGGCACGTCGGTGATGCCGCGCAGCATCCGCAGCGCGTCCGAGCCGTCCAGATCCGGCAACCCCAGATCGAGGACGACGAGGTCAGGCGCCTCCGCAGCGACCCGCCGCAGCGCGTCCAGGGCGGTGCCCACGGCGTGTACCGCGTGACCCCGGTCGGTGAGCGAACGCAGCATCGCGCCGCGTACGACATGATCGTCTTCGACCAGGAGGACGGTGGCCACCCCAGCACGGTACTCGGCGCGGCGGATGGTTCGTCGTTGCGGCCCACCCCGGAACCCGCCAAGCTGGTACGACGATGACGTTCACTCTCTACCCGGACACCCGACTGACGCTGGCCCGGGACAGCCTCGCGGGTCTGTCGGTCGGTGATGCCCTCGGATCCCAGTTCTTCGTACCGGGCCGCCAGCCGGCCGACCTGGCTGCCGGGCTGCTTCCGCCAGCACCGTGGCAGTGGACCGACGACACCGAGATGGCCTGCTCGGTGCTGGCCGCCCTGGCGCAGACGGGCAGCATCGACCGGGACGCCCTGGCGGTCGCGTTCGCCGAGCGCTGCGAACCGTACCGGGGTTACGGCCCCGGTGCCGTGCGCATCCTGCGGCTGATCCGTACCGGCACCCCCTGGCCGGTCGCCGCGGCCGCCGCCTTCGACGGGCAGGGCTCCTGCGGCAACGGCGCGGCGATGCGGGTCGCGCCGCTGGGCGCGTACTTCGCCGACTCGACCAGCCGGGCCGCCGCGCAGGCGCAGGCGTCGGCCGAGGTGACCCACGCCCACCCGGAGGGGATCGCCGGTGCCGTCGCGGTGGCGGTGGCCGCGTCGCTGGCCGCGCGGGCCCGCCTGGACGGCGACCGACCCGACCCGGCCCGGTTGCTCGCCGGGGTGGCCGCCGCGCTGGATCCGGCGACCGAGGTGCACCGGGGCGTACGCCGGGCAGTCGACCTGCTCGGTCGACCGCTGGCCGAGGTCGTGGCGGCGCTCGGCAACGGCAGCCGGGTCACCGCCCAGGACACCGTCGCCTTCACCCTGTGGGTCGCCGCCAGCTACCTGGAGGACTATCCGGCGGCCGTACGGGCCTGTGTCGAGGCGGGCGGGGACGTGGACACCACCGCCGCCATCGTCGGCGGGACGGTGGCCGGGTACACCGGAGTGGGCACCTCGGGCGGGGTGCCCACTGGCTGGCTGGCGGCCCGTGAACCGCTGCCGGAGTGGACCGGCTGACCTGTGCCGCTCAGCGGGTAGCGCCGGCCCGGGTCACCCGGTCGTCGCGGCGCTGCGTCGGCTCCGCGTCGGCCACCGCCGTCGGGCCGTTCTCGGCGGCGGGCTCTTCGTCGAGGACCGACCGGTCGATCTCCTCGGTGTCGGCGCGGCGGCGTCGGCTGATCAGCCAACCGACCACCGCGCCACCGCCGAGGCCGGCGACCAGGCCGGCGGCGAGCAGGCTGTTGGCGTTCGGGCCCTCGTCGGGCGTGGCGGCGGCCGGCGCGGGGGCGCCCGGCACCGCACCGCCGGGGGCCGCGCCGTGACCACCGTGGGCGGCACCCGGGTACGCCGGGTCGCCCGGGGTGAGGATCAGCGCGGGCAGCGGGCGCTGGCCGGGACGGTCGCCCCAGTGCACCTGGAGGCCGTCGGCGTAGGTCTGGGTCAGCTCGAACCGCACCTGGTCGGTCTGCGGCAGCGGCGCCATCGAGAACACCAGCCGGGCCGGGCCCGTGCCCGCCTCGCCGGTGCCCCGGGTCCAGGTCAGCGCGGCGGTCACCACGTCGGTCGCCGGGCCGTGCATGCCCGCGACCGGGACGTCCAGCTTGCGGGTGGTGATCGCGGGCGCCCAGCCCTGCACCGAGAGCGGATACACCTCGGCCACCGGAGTCTCCGCCGGCATCCGGATCTCGATCCGCTCGGTCCGGACCCCGGGCCGCTCGTCGGGCACCAGGAACTCGAGCTTGACCGAGTTGCCCTGCTGGGCCTCGGTCGGAGTGAACGTCACGCCGTCGGCCCACGCCGTGGTCGCGGGCCAGAGCAGCACCCCGGCCGTGGCCAGGGCGGCCACCAGCCCACCCCGGCGTCGACGGCTCCCGCCGCGCGTCATCGCCATCCTGGGTTCCCCATCCGTGTCGACGTGGCCGGAACCGGCTCCGGCCACACCTGGTAGTTCGGTTTCCGGGCCGAAAAGGTTCAACGCCGCCCGGATTCGTCCCCTACGGTGTCGGGGACGGTGGCCGTCGGGCCGACCGATACCATCGCGGTGAGCCGTCACCGGCACCTTCCGTCACATCTGCTGCGAGGAGTTCCCCGTGTCCGCACCCCGTACCCCCGCCGTGGCCGACCCTGTCGTCGTCGCCGCCGGGACGACGGCGGCCGACGCGGTGGCCGCCGCCGAACTGCCCACCAGCGGTCCGAAGGCGATCGTGGTGGTCCGTGACCCGCAGGGCGTGCTGCGGGACCTGGACTGGCGTCCGGCCGAGGAGACCGTCGTCGAGCCGGTCGCCCTCGACTCCCCGGACGGGCTCAACGTGCTGCGGCACTCGACCGCGCACGTGCTCGCCCAGGCGGTGCAGGACATCTTCCCCGAGGCCAAGCTCGGCATCGGCCCGCCGATCGAGAACGGCTTCTACTACGACTTCGCCGTCGACAAGCCGTTCCAGCCGGACGACCTGGCCAAGCTCGAAAAGCGGATGCAGGAGATCATCAAGTCCGGCCAGCGGTTCCGTCGCCGCCGCTTCGACAGCCTGGACGAGGCGAAGGTCGAGTTGGCCGCCGAGCCGTTCAAGCTGGAACTGATCGACGTCAAGGGCGAGGGGCTGGACTCCTCCGAGGTGATGGAGGTCGGCGGCGGCGAGTTGACCATCTACGACAACCTGGCCGCCACCGAGGACAAGGTCTGCTGGTCGGACCTGTGCCGGGGCCCGCACCTGCCCAACACCCGGCTGATCGGCGCGTTCAAGCTGATGCGTTCGGCCGCCGCGTACTGGCGCGGGTCGGAGCGCAACCCGCAGCTGCAGCGGGTGTACGGCACCGCCTGGCCGACCCGCGACGAGCTCAAGGCGTACCTGAAGCTGTTGGAGGAGGCCGCCCGGCGCGACCACCGCAAGCTCGGTGTGGACCTCGACCTGTTCAGCTTCCCCGACGAGCTCGGCTCCGGCCTGGCGGTCTTCCACCCCAAGGGCGGCATCATCCGTCGCGAGATGGAGAACTACTCGCGGCTCAAGCACGAGCAGGCCGGGTACGAGTTCGTCAACACCCCGCACATCACCAAGGGGCACCTGTACGAGGTCTCCGGTCACCTGGACTGGTACGCCGACGGCATGTTCCCGCCCATGGAGGTGGAGGGCGCCAGCTACTACCTCAAGCCGATGAACTGCCCGATGCACGACCTGATCTTCCGCTCCCGTGGCCGCTCCTACCGGGAACTGCCGCTGCGGATGTTCGAGTTCGGCACGGTCTACCGGTACGAGAAGTCCGGTGTGGTGCACGGTCTGACCCGGGTGCGCGGCATGACCCAGGATGACGCGCACATCTTCTGCACCGAGGAGCAGATGGCCGGCGAGCTGAAGTCGCTGCTCGCCTTCGTCCTCGAACTGCTGCGCGACTACGGCCTGGACGACTTCTACCTGGAGCTGTCCACCCGCAACCCGGAGAAGTCGGTGGGCACCGACGAGAACTGGGAGCGGGCCACCGAGGCGCTGCGCTCGGCCGCCGAGGAGTCCGGGCTCACCCTGGTACCGGACCCGGGCGGGGCGGCCTTCTACGGGCCGAAGATCTCCGTACAGGTCAAGGACGCCATCGGCCGGACCTGGCAGATGTCCACCATCCAGGTCGACTTCAACCTGCCGGAGCGCTTCAACCTGGAGTACCAGGCCGCCGACGGCACCCGGCAGCGACCGGTGATGATCCACCGGGCGTTGTTCGGCTCGATCGAGCGGTTCTTCGGGGTGCTCACCGAGCACTACGCGGGCGCGTTCCCGGCCTGGCTGGCCCCGGTGCAGGTGGTCGGCATCCCGATCCGTGACGACCACGCGGACTACCTGCACGGCTTCGTCGCCGCGCTGCGCGCCGAGGGCATCCGCGCCCAGGTCGACTCCGGTGACGAGCGGATGCAGAAGAAGATCCGTAACGCCCAGCAGCAGAAGATCCCGTTCATGGTGATCGCCGGGGACGACGACGTCGCCGCCGGTACGGTCTCGTTCCGCTACCGCGACGGCTCGCAGCGCAACGGCGTGCCGCTGGCCGAGGCGGTCACCCACGTCCTCGACGTGGTCAACACCCGCACCAACGTCGGCCCGTCCGCCGCCTGACCCGCCGTTGCGGCAGCCCCGCGTTCGGCGGGGCTGCCGTCGCACGGGTGCGTCAGATCCCGCAGCTCGGTGCCGACCAGGAACGGCTGGGCGTGTTGCCCAGGTGGGTGTGGTCGTTGTGTCCCGGATATCCCGGGCCGAGGATGTTGGTGAACCCGTGGTTGCGGGCCTGCTGGGCGAGCGCGCAGAAGGAGTGCGACCCGACCAGGTCGATCCCGTCGCCGTAAAGGTGTCGGCTGTTGCTGGCGCCGCCGACCGCGCTGTTGCAGGAGTAGCTGCGGAATCCGCTGCTCAGGTAGAGCGGGGCGTTGCCCATGGCGCGGCGCATCGCCTGGAGCTTCCACATCGAGACCAGGGCGTTGAACCGGGCCGTGCTCGCCGACACCGCGCCGCCGGACCAGTCGCTGTTGCACCGGTTCCACTCGGCGTAGCTGAAGCTGACCGGCGTGCAGTCCGGATCCTGCAGGGCGTAGATCTGGTTGAAGGTCTGCGCACCGGCCACCCCGTCGGCGGCCAGCCCGTAGGCCTGCTGGAAGCGGATCACCGCCGACCGGGTGGCCGGGCCGTACGCCCCGTCGAGGGTGAGCACCGCGCCGTAGCCAGGGTAGCCGGAGACGCGGATCTGCAACTGGCGTACGTCCTCGCCGGTCATGCCGGAGGAGAGCGTTCGACCCCAGGTGTAGCAGGCGTCGGCCTGGGCGGGGGTGCCGGTGGCGGTCACCGCCGCCAGGCTGGCCAGTGCGGCCAGGGCGCAGGCGGTGAGGGCGCTGACCAGACGGTGCCGGACGGTACGTCGCTCCACAACCACTCCAATCGACGATCTTCGAATTGTGAGGAGTGAAAGTTTCATCGACATCGATGCAATAGTCAAGAAATCCTTGTCGCATTCTGCAATTGGCCGTCACCCGGTGGCCGCGATCGCCGGACGTCTGCGGTACGGGGTGGCGAACCGGCCCCGTGCGGTACGTAGGATCGCCGTGTGACTGGGGCGGACGAGCAGCACATCGACAGGGACATGGCAGACGGGCTGGACCGGCTCTGGACCCCCCACCGGATGACGTACATCTCCGGTGAGGACCGGCCCGAGGGCGGCTACGAACAGCCCTCCGGCTGCCCGTTCTGCCTGGCCCCGGGTCGACCCCACGAGGAGAGCCTGGTGGTGGCCCGGGGCGAGCACGTGTTCGTCGTGCTCAACCTGTACCCGTACAACCCGGGTCACCTGCTGGTCTGCCCGTACCGGCACGTGGCCGACTACACCGACCTGGACGAGCCGGAGACCGTCGAGCTGGCCGCGTTCACCCAGACCGCCATGCGGGTGGTCCGCAAGGTCAGCAACGCGCACGGCTTCAACCTCGGGATGAACCAGGGCGGGGTGGCCGGCGCGGGCATTGCCGCCCACCTGCACCAGCACGTGGTGCCCCGGTGGGGCGGCGATGCCAACTTCATGCCGGTGATCGGGCGTACCAAGGTCCTGCCGCAACTGCTCAGCGACACCCGCGACCTGTTCGTGCGCGCCTGGCCCAGCTGACCGGCGGGCCGGACCGGGTCGGTCCGGTGTCCGGAGATGTCGGTGAGGGCGCGGTGGCGCCGCGTGAGCAGTCGAACCGCTCGGTGACGGGCCGGTATCCGGCGGTGAGCTGGGACGGATGGATCCGCGCCGGGAACACGGGCGAGACGGACCCGTATGCGGGTGATCCTCCGGGTCTGGTCGTTCGTACGTATGGTCGTGATGGATCTCTGCCCAGCACCGGCTGGAAGATGGCACGATGCGCCGATGGTGCAGTCGACGCGGACGCTGGGGCGCAGCGGCATCGAAGTCAGTGCCCTCGGCATGGGCTGCTGGGCGATCGGTGGCCCGTGGGCGGAGGGGCGCACCCCGCTGGGCTGGGGAGCGGTCGACGACGCCGAGTCGGTACGGGCCATCCGTCGGGCCCTCGACCTCGGTGTGACCCTGTTCGACACCGCCGACACGTACGGGGCCGGGCACGGTGAGCGCATCCTCGGGCGGGCCCTGGCCGGGCGGCGGGACGTGTCGATCATCGCCACCAAGTGGGGCTACACCTTCGACGAGCAGACCCGGCAGGCCACCGGGTCGGATGCCTCACCGGCGTACCTGCACCGGGCCGTGCGGGCCTCGCTGCGTCGGCTCGGCACCGACCGCATCGACCTCTACCAGCTGCACCTGGCCGACCTGCCGGTCGCCCGGGCGCAGGCGCTGATCGGCACCCTGGAGGACCTGGTCACCGACGGCCTGATCCGGACGTACGGCTGGAGCACCGACCGCACCGACCGGGCTGCCGCCTTCGGTGACGCCCCGCACGCCGTCGCCGTGCAGCACAGCCTGTCGGTGCTGCGGGACGCCCCCGAATTGCTCGGCGTCTGCGAGAAGTACGACCTGGCCAGCGTCAACCGGGGGCCGCTCGGCATGGGGCTGCTCACCGGCAAGTACCACCCCGACTCGACGCTGCCCCACGACGACGTACGGGGCATGGCCTCGGGCTGGTTGGAGTGGTTCCGGGGCGGCCGACCCGCGCCGGAGTGGCTGCGCCGGGTACAGGCGGTCCGGGCGGCGTTGACCGCCGACGGGCGTACCCTCGCCCAGGGTGCGCTGGGCTGGATCTGGGCCCGCAGCGACCGCACCATCCCGATCCCGGGCTGCCGCACCGTCGCCCAGGTCGAGGAGAACGCCGCCGCGCTGACCCTCGGCCCGCTCACCCCCGACCACTTCGCCGAGGTCGAACGCCAACTCGCCGCGCTGCGCACCGCCGCCCTCCGCGAGGCCGACCGCCCCTACTGGCCGAGCCCGATGCTGCCCACCGCCCGCCCCTGACCGGACCCGGGCTCCCGTCAGGCGTGCTCCTTGCGGATCTGGTCGGCCAGGTGCTCCGGCATCGGGTCGTACCGCACGAAGTGGCGGCGGAAGGTGCCGGCGCCGGCGGTCATCGCCCGCAACTCGACGGCGTAGCGCAGCAACTCCGTGGCGGGCACCTCGGCCCGGACCAGGGTGCGTCCCTCCGACTCCGGGTCCGACTCGGTGCCGAGCACCCGGCCCCGCCGGCCGGACAGGTCACCCAGCACCGTGCCCACGCTGCCGTCGGGGACCCGTACGGTCACCTCGTCGACCGGCTCCAGCAGCGCCGGGCGGCCCTTGGCGGCGGCGTCGCGCAGGGCCAGCGCCCCGGCGGTCTGGAACGCCGCGTCGGAGGAGTCGACGCTGTGCGCCTTGCCGTCGACCAGGGTCACCCGCAGGTCCACCATCGGGTGCCCGGCGAGCAGGCCGCGTTCCATCTGGGCGCGTACCCCCTTCTCCACTGACGGGATGTAGTTGTGCGGGACCGCCCCGCCGACCACCCGGTCGACGAACTCGAAGCCGTCGCCGCGCGGCAGCGGCTCCACCTCGATGTCGCAGACCGCGTACTGGCCGTGCCCGCCGGACTGCTTGACGTGCCGGCCGTGCCCGGTTGCCGGGGCGGTCAGCGTCTCCCGCAGCGCCACCTTGACCGGTTCGGTGTCCAACTCGACCCCGCCGGCGCGCAGCCGGTCGAGGACCACGTCGGCGTGCGCCTCGCCCATGCACCACAGCACCAGCTGATGGGTCTGCGGGTTGCGTTCCAGCCGCATCGTCGGGTCGCCGGCGACCAGGCGGGCCAGGTTGCGGGCCAGGGCGTCCTCGTCGGAGCGGGACCGGGCGACGATCGCCACCGGCAGCAGCGGCTCCGGCATCTCCCACGGGGCGATCAGCAGCGGATCATCCTTGGCGGAGATGGTGTCGCCGGTCTCCGCGCTGCCGGACTTGGTGATCGCGCAGATGTCGCCGGCCACCGCCACACCGACCTCGCGCAAGGTGGCGCCCAGCGGGCTGTACAGGTGCGCGATCCGTTCGTCGGCGTCGTGGTCGGGGTGGCCGCGTTCGGCCAGCCCGTGCCCGGCGATGTGCACCGTCTGGTCGGGGCGCAGGGTGCCGGAGAAGACCCGGACCACGCAGACCCGGCCGACGTGCCGGTCGATGGTGGTCCTGACCACCTCGGCGACCAGCGGACCGTCCGGGTCGCAGGTCAACGGCGGGCGGGGGGAGCCGTCCACCCCGGTGACCGCGGGCAGCGCGTGTTCCGGCGGCGACGGGAAACCGGCGGTGAGCACCTCCAGCAGCACGTCCACCCCGACACCGGTGGCCGCGCAGACCGGCACCACCGGATAGAAGTGGCCCCGGGCGACGGCCTTCTCCAAATCCTCGATCAGGATCTCGGCGTCGATCTCCTCGCCGCCGAGGTACCGGTCCATCAGGGTCTCGTCCTCGCTCTCGGCGATGATCCCCTCGATGAGTTCGTCGCGGGACTCCGTGATGGCCGGCAGGTGCTCCGGGTCGGGCTGGCGCACCTGCGCCGGCAGCCCGTCGGTGTAGTCGAAGACCCGCCGGGTGATCAGCCCGAGCAGACCGGCGGTGGAGACCCCGTCGTCGCCGAGCATCGGCAGGTACAGCGGCAGCACGTTGTCGCCGAAGACCCGCTGGCACAGCGCCACCGCCTCGTCGAAGTCGGCGCGGGGGTGATCCAGCCGGGCGACGGCGACCGCCCGGGGCATGTCGACGGCGGCGCACTCCTCCCACAGGGCGGCGGTGGCGGCGTCCATCCCGTCCACGGCGGAGACCACGAACAGCGCGGCGTCGGCGGCCCGCAGGCCGGCCCGCAACTCGCCGACGAAGTCGGCGTAGCCGGGCGTGTCCAGCAGGTTGATCTTGATGCCGTCGTGCATCAGCGGCGCGCAGGCCAGCGAGACCGAGCGCTGCTGGCGTACGGCCGCCGGATCGTGGTCGCAGACGGTGGTGCCGTCGGCGACGGAGCCGGCGCGGGCGATCGTGCCGGTCGCCGCGAGCAGCGCCTCGACGAGGGTCGTCTTGCCCGCGCCGGAATGCCCGACGAGTACCACGTTGCGAATCTTCGCCGGATCGGTCACCACCGGTACCCCGGCGGCGTGCTTGTCCTGACTCCTCTGCGCCATCGGGCGCACCTCCCTCAACCGGTGGTGGTGACGACCGCCGCGCGCGACGGGGATGCGGCCCGGACGGGGTACCGCGGCGCTATCCTCCGGTGGATCGCCCCGGACCGGGCAGTCAACGGGCGGTCGGGTGAGCTGGGTCACCCTCCCGACCCGATCCCACACCCGATGGCCGCACGACACAACCCTCCCAGCTCGGACCGGCGTTGTCGGCGTGGTCGGGCCGACCGTTATCGTGGGACCGCCATGGCGAAGATCTTCCAAGTGTCGGTCCGCGCGGGGATGACCCGCGTCGTCGAACCGATTGCCCGCAGCCTGCTGCGCGCGGGCGTGTCCCCCAACGCGGTCACCGTCGCGGGCACCCTCGGGGTGCTCGTCGGCGCTCTCGGCTTCGGTGCCCGCGGCCACCTGGTCGCCGGTGCGCTGATCGTGACGGTCTTCGCGCTGACCGATCTGCTCGACGGAACGATGGCCCGGATGAGCGGCGGGTCGACCCGGTTCGGCGCGTTCCTCGACTCCAGCATGGACCGGGTCGCCGACAGCGCGGTGTTCGGCGCGGTCGCGTACTACCTGGCCACCGAGGGGGACCACGCGGGCATGGCCGCCGCGCTGATCTGCCTGGCCGCCGGCGGGCTCGTCTCGTACGTCAAGGCACGCGCCGAGGGACTGGGCATGAACGCCAACGTCGGCGTCGCCGAGCGTACGGAGCGCCTGCTGATCGTCGGTGTCGGTGGTCTGCTCGCCGCCCTGGTGCACCCGCTGGCGCTGCCGATCGCGCTCTGGCTGCTCGCGGCGGTGTCGCTGTTCACCGTCGGCCAGCGGATGCGGCACGTCTACCGCCAGGCCCAGCAGGTCGACGTGCCGGGTGGCCGCGGGTGAGCGGCACAGCCCGGCGACGGGGGTGCCGGTGAATCTCACCGAAATCGGTTACGTCGCCGGCTGGCGGCTGGTCCGCGCCCTACCCCGCCCGGTGGCTGCGGCGGCGTTCACCGCCGGCGCCGACCGGGCTCACCGTCGTCGGGGCGCCGGTGCCACCCGGCTGCGCGCCAACCTGCGCCAGGTGGTCGGCCCCGACCTGCCCGAGGCGGAGCTGGACGAGCTGGTCCGCGCGGGTCTGCGGTCGTACGCCCGCTACTGGATGGAAGCCTTCCGGCTGCCGTCGCTGAGCCGCGATCAGGTGCTCGCCACCTTCCGGCTGGACGGTGCCGAGCTGCTCGCCGCCGACGTGGCGGCCGGTCGGGGTGCGGTGGTGGCGCTGCCGCACGCCGGTAACTGGGACCTGGCCGGTGCCTGGGTGGTCGCCAACGGCTGGCCGCTGTCCACCGTCGCGGAGCGGCTCAAGCCGGAGGCCGTCTACCAGCGGTTCATGGCCTTCCGGGAGGGCCTGGGCATGGAGATCCTGCCCACCACCGGTGGTCACCGGCCGCCGCTGGACGTGCTGACCGACCGGCTGAACGCCGGGGCGGTGGTGCCGCTGCTGGCCGACCGGGACCTCTCCGCCCGCGGGGTGGAGGTGGAGTTCTTCGGCGGCCGGACCCGGATGCCGGCCGGTCCGGCGCTGCTCGCGTTGCGTACCGGCGCGCCGCTGTACGTGGCGTCCATGTGGTACGAACCGGATGCGGCGTGTGCCTCGCTCGAGGGTCCGCTGCCGGTGCCGGGCCACCAGGACGGCACGCTGGACAAGCGAGTTCGGTCGCTGACCCAGCTGATCGCGGACGGTCTCGCGGCGGGCATCGCCCGGCATCCGCAAGACTGGCACATGTTGCAGCGGATGTGGCTGGACTGAGGGGACGGGCGCAATGCGGATCGGCATCGTCTGTCCGTACTCCTTCGACGTGCCGGGCGGGGTGCAGAACCACGTCATGGACCTCGCCGAGGCGTTGATCGGGCTCGGCCACGAGGTGAGCGTGCTCGCCCCGGCGGACGAGGACTCACCCCTGCCGTCGTACGTGGTGTCGGCGGGCCGGTCGGTGCCGCTGCCGTACAACGGTTCGGTGGCCCGGATCGCGTTCGGCCCGGTCTCCACCGCCCGGGTACGCCGATGGATCACCCGCGGCGACTTCGACGTGCTGCACGTGCACGAGCCGCTGACGCTGAGCGTCTCCATGCTCGCGGTGCTCTCCGCCCGGGGACCGGTGGTGGCGACCTTCCACACCGCGATGACCCGGTCCCGGGTGCTCTCCGCCGCTCAGGGGGCGCTGCAGATCGTGCTGGAGCGGATCACCGCCCGGATCGCGGTGAGCGCGCTGGCCCGCAAGGTCCAGGTGGAACACCTCGACGGCGGCGCGGTGGAGATCCCCAACGGGGTGGCGGTGGCCAAGTTCGCCGGCATGCAGCCGCTGCCCGGCTGGCCGGGGGAGTGCGGGCCGGGCACCGGCGGCACGCTCGGCTTCCTGGGCCGGTTCACCGAACCGCGTAAGGGCTTCCCGATCCTGCGCGACGCGTTCGTCGAACTGGCCGCCCGACGTCCCGGACTGCGTCTGCTGGTCGCCGGCCCCGGTGACCCGGACGACCTGTTCGACCGTTTTCCGCCCGAGTTGCGGGATCGGGTCACCTTCCTGGGGTTGGTACCCGAGGCGGACAAGGCCCGGATGCTGCGCAGCGTGCACCTCTACGTGGCGCCGAACACCGGGGGCGAGTCGTTCGGCATGATCCTCACCGAGGCGCTGGCCGCCGGCACCACCGTGGTCGCCAGCGACCTGGACGCCTTCCGCCGGGTGCTGGACAACGGCCGGGCCGGGCGGCTGTTTCGCACCGGCGACGCGGCGGCGCTGGCGCAGACCCTCACTGACCTGCTCGACGATCCGGCTGCCCGGGCGGAGCTGACCGCCTGCGGCGACCAGGTGGTGGCAAATTTCGACTGGCCCGTGGTTGCCCGCCGGGTTCTGGAGGTATACGCAGCTGCGATCGAGGCGACCGACGGGCGGGTGATCGACCAGGAGTGGGTGGGGTCGGACTGACCGGGAGGAACGGGAGCAGCACTACGATGCCGGGCATGTGGTGGGTGGTGGGCGCGACGGTGGTCGTCGGCCTGGTGGCGGCGTACCTGATCTGGACCGCCGGCCGGGTCGAGCGGCTGCAGGCCCGCGCGCAGCTCGCGGCCCGTGCCCTCGACGCCCACCTGCTGCGCCGGGCCGCCGCCGCGGCGGTGCTGGCCGAACGCCGCTACGGCGTGGAGCTGTACGCGGCGGCGCGCATCGCGCTCGACGCGCAGCCGGAGGAGCGGGAGGCGGCCGAGAACGACCTGACCCGGCAGCTGCGCGCGGTCGAACTCGACCCCACCGACCCGGACTGCGAGGCGGTCATCGCGGCCAGCCGGCGGCTCGCCCTGGCCCGGCAGGTGCACACCGACCTGGTCCGCGACGCCCGTACGGCGCGCAGCCGTCGCCTGGTACGCCTGTTCCGGATGGGTCGCCGACACACCTGGCCGCGCTACTTCGACATCGACGACCCGACCCTGACCACGCCCGCCGCCGACGTCACCACCCGCTGACCCGCCGCCCCTGCGTACGGTGACGGCGGCCACACCGCAGGCCACCACGGCCCTGATTGGCTGTCGGCACGGCACTCGCGCCGGTCGTAGCATGTCGCTGCCCCACCGGTGCGCATCAAGGAGCGATGAGCCGTGTCCGAGACGACTTCCCCGAACACCAGCGGCACCACCCCGGTCGTCGGCACTGCCCGCGTCAAGCGGGGGATGGCCGAGATGCTCAAGGGCGGCGTCATCATGGACGTGGTCACCGCCGAGCAGGCCAAGATCGCTGAGGACGCCGGCGCGGTCGCGGTGATGGCGCTGGAGCGGGTGCCCGCCGACATCCGCGCCCAGGGCGGGGTGTCCCGGATGAGCGACCCGGACATGATCGACGGGATCATCAACGCCGTCTCCATCCCGGTGATGGCCAAGGCCCGCATCGGTCACTTCGTCGAGGCGCAGATCCTCCAGGCGCTCGGCGTCGACTACGTCGACGAGTCCGAGGTGCTCACCCCGGCCGACTACGCCAACCACATCGACAAGTGGGCCTTCACCGTCCCGTTCGTCTGCGGGGCGACCAACCTCGGCGAGGCGCTGCGCCGGATCACCGAGGGCGCCGCCATGATCCGCTCGAAGGGCGAGGCCGGCACCGGGGACGTCTCCAACGCCACCACCCACATGCGCAAGATCCGCCAGGAGATCCGCCGGCTCTCCTCGCTGCCCGAGGACGAGCTCTACGTCGCGGCCAAGGAGCTGCAGGCCCCGTACGAGCTGGTCAAGGAGGTCGCCGAGACCGGCAAGCTGCCGGTGGTGCTGTTCACCGCCGGTGGCATCGCCACCCCGGCCGACGCGGCGATGATGATGCAGCTCGGCGCGGAGGGCGTCTTCGTCGGCTCCGGCATCTTCAAGTCCGGCAACCCGGCCCAGCGGGCCGCCGCGATCGTCAAGGCGACCACCTTCCACGACGACCCGGACGTACTGGCGAAGGTCTCCCGTGGCCTCGGCGAGGCGATGGTCGGCATCAACGTCGACGACATCCCCGTCCCCCACCGCCTGGCCGACCGCGGCTGGTGAGGTGCAAGGAAGGGCACCTTATTAACGCCTGCGGTAGAGAAAGGGTCCCTTCTTAACGCTTCCCGGAAGGAGCACAGTGCCCGCACCCGTGATCGGCGTGCTCGCCCTTCAGGGCGACGTCCGTGAACACCTCACCGCCCTGACCGGCGCGGGCGCGCAAGCTCGCCCGGTGCGCCGAAGCGCGGAACTGGACGCGGTCGACGGCCTGATCATCCCCGGCGGCGAGTCCACCACGATCAGCAAGCTCGTCGACATCTTCGAGCTGCGCGACCCGATCGACAAGAGGATCTCCGCCGGGATGCCGGTCTACGGCTCCTGCGCCGGGATGATCATGCTGGCCGCCGAGGTCCTCGACGGCCGCCCGGACCAGCGCGGCTTCGACGGCATCGCGATGACCGTGCGGCGCAACGCCTTCGGCCGCCAGGTCGACTCGTTCGAGGCGCCCGTGCAGATCACCGGCATCGACGGTGGCCCGCTGCACGCGGTCTTCATCCGCGCCCCCTGGGTCGAGCGCGTCGGCACGGACGTCGAGATCCTGGGCACGGTCGCCGAAGGGCCGGCCACCGGCCGCATCGTGGCGGTGCGCCAGGCCAACCTGCTGGCCACCTCGTTCCACCCGGAACTCACCGGCGACCTGCGCCTGCACGCCCACTTCGTTGACATGGTCCGCACCGCAACCTGACCCCACTGGCCACACCGGTCCCGGCCACACCGGCCCCACCGATCCCATCGGCCCACGGGTCCCATCGGCCCACGGGTCCCATCGGCCCACGGGTCCCATCGGCCCACGGGTCCCACCGGTTCCCACCGGCCAAAGACGTCCGCCGAACCCACCATGCCACCTAACCCGCCGGACCCGCCGAACCCGGCAGGTATCGGCAGCAACTTCGGGGGTGTTGCTGCCTTCGGTCGGAGGCAGGCAGCAACATCCCCGAAGTTGCTCGCCGCATCGCCGCATCGCCGCGTCCCGCAGCGCGCAGCCGCATCGCCGCGTCCCGCAGCGCCGCAGGGCGGCGGAGCATGATCGAGGACCTGGACGAGCGCCGCCTCATGGCGCGGGGTAGGCGGGGGCCGGGCTATCAGCCGACCATGGAGCGCAGGCTGCCTGGGCGGCGGCCGAGCAGGCGATCCAGTGCCGCAGCGCTGTCGGCGTCGGCGGGCTGCGCCACCACCAGTCGCTGCTGGTCGCCGGCGACTTCCAGGGTCTCGTACGCCAGCCGTAGTGGCCCGACCTCCGGATGCCGCAGCCGGCGCACGCCGCTGGAGTGGGTCGCGACCGGGCGGCGCTGCCACCGGGACCGGAACGGTGCCGATGGTGGTCGACCGAGGCGAGTTGCTGAAGGTGCCGCCGGTCGGCGTCGTCGAGTCGCAGGGCGTCGGCCAGCGCGGCGAGGATCTCCGGCGACGGGCGGCTGTCGCGTCCCTGTTCGAGGCGGGTCAGGTACTCCATGCTGACCTGGGCCAGTGTGGCGACCTCGGCTCGGCGCAGTCTGGCCGGAGCGGCTCGACGAGCACCTGGCCCTGCTCGATCAGGTCTACCGGGAACTGGCTCACACCCGCCCGCCCGGCCTGCGCTACCTGTCGCTGCGGCTTGCCGACGGGCACCGCTTCATCGATGTGGTGATCGGCCCGCGTCTGCCGGCGCCACTGCCGTTGTTGCCGGCGTTCGTCCGCTACCGGACCGGGTTCGACGAGCGTTGCGAGGATTTCGAGATGTCGGAGGTCAGCGTGTCGGGATCGTACGGCATGGGGGAGTAGCTTCGCCCGCTATCCGGCGTTCTGCGCTGATCGACAAGGCTGTGGGCGTGCGGCGGGTGACGGTTCCCCGCCGTCCGTCGGTAGGATTGTCGAGATTCGGCAGGGCCATCTGCCCGCCACGGCTTCCACCAGAACAGACCGGCACCACCGCGTGCGCGGGTGCGGAGCGGGGCGTGCGCGGTGCGGTCGATGCAGACGGCGGGTAGCAACGGAGGTAACAGATGTCCGGCCACTCAAAGTGGGCGACGACCAAGCACAAGAAGGCGGTCATCGACGCCAAGCGCGGCAAGATGTTCGCCAAGCTGATCAAGAACGTCGAGGTTGCGGCGCGGACCGGCGGCGGCGACCCCGCCGGCAACCCGACCCTCTACGACGCGATCCAGAAGGCCAAGAAGAACTCGGTCCCCAACGACAACATCGACCGCGCGGTCAAGCGCGGTTCCGGCCTGGAGGCCGGCGGCGCCGACTACCAGACGATCATGTACGAGGGGTACGGCCCGAACGGCGTCGCGCTGCTGATCGAGTGCCTGACCGACAACCGCAACCGTGCCGCGACCGAGGTGCGTACCGCGCTGACCCGCAACGGCGGCTCATTCGCTGACGCCGGCTCGGTGTCGTACATGTTCTCCCGCAAGGGCGTGGTGATCGTGCCGAAGGCCGACACCAGCGAGGACGACGTGATGCTGGCCGTCCTGGACGCGGGCGCCGAGGAGGTCAACGACCTGGGCGAGGCGTTCGAGGTGGTCTCCGAGCCGGGTGACCTGCTGGCGGTCCGGACCGCGTTGCAGGACGCCGGCATCGAGTACGAGTCGGCCGAGTCCTCCCTCATCCCCAGCGTCAACGTGCCGCTGGACGAGGAGGGCGCGCGGAAGGTCTTCAAGCTGATCGACGTCCTGGAGGACTGCGACGACGTGCAGAACGTCTACGCCAACTTCGACGTCAGCGACGAGATCATGGCGGCCGTCGGCTGACAGCCGCTTCGATCGTTGGATATGCGAACCTCCCGGATATATCCTTGTCCGGGAGGTGTATCTCATGGCCAAAACCCTGTTGGATCTCGATGAGGATCTTCTGGCGGAGGCGACTGCTGCGCTCGGCACCGCGACCAAGAAGGAGACGGTGACAGAGGCGCTCAGGCAGGCGGTGGAGTCCAGCCGGGAGCGACGGCAGCGAGCCCTGGCTGACCTTCAGGAGGTCGCTGACGGGGGCGGCTTCGACTTCGATCAGCTCGACGAACTCGACAGGTGAAATACCTCATCGACACCAGCGCGCTGGTCCGCATGGTTCGTCGTCAAGCCGAACCACACTGGTCCGACCTGGCCGCCCGTGGTCTGATCGGCATCTGCGACCCGGTGCTCGTGGAGACCTTGACCATCGCGGATGCCAAGGCGTACGACCGGGTCGAACGCGGACTCCGCGACCTGTATCCCTGGGTTCCCGTGCCGGACGACGCCTGGCAGGTCGTGCGGGCGGTGCGGCAGGAACTCGCCAGTCACAGTGCCCACCAAGGGCTTTCCGTGGCAGATCACCTCGTGGCGGCTACTGCCATTCGGCTGAAATTGGTGGTACTTCATCAGGACGCTGACTTCGAGACTGCTGCCCGGCTGGTGCCGCAACTGAGTCAAGAACGGATTACCTGAGCGCCGTTGTCGGATGCAGTTGTGATCCGCTCCGTCGAAGGTCTCCGACGACGTCACGGCGGCCGTCGGCTGAGCCGGCTCCGACCACTGGCACCACATCAGGGCGTGTATGCGAGCCACGGGCTTGTGTGCACGCCCTGATGTGTCTCCGGAGGTCGGTCGCACGAGACGCCTCACCCGGTCGGAGACTCGTCGGCGCGTTCGTCGTCCATCAAGGGTTGCTAGAGATATCTTGCTAAAGCATTCTCTACCATATGAGCGAAGAGGTGCCTCAGCGAACCGTCAAAGTCACCGATCCTCGCGCCCTGCGGGCGTACGCGCATCCGCTGCGGATGCGCCTGATCGGGCTCCTTCGCGGCGAAGGCCCGATGACCGCGACGCAGGCCGCCGCCAGGCTCGACGACAACGTGCCCAACTGCTCGTTCCACCTGCGGCAACTCGCCAAGTACGGGTTCGCCGAGCGGGTGCCCGGGGCGGACGGGCGGGAGCGACCGTGGCGGGCCACCACGCTGTACACGTCCTGGGACGACTCCGACGATCCGGCCATGCGGGCCGCTACGGACCAGATCAACAGCGTGATGGTCGACATCTACCTGCAACGGGCGCAGAACTACCTGGCGATCCGTGCCGACGAGCCCGTCGAGTGGCGGATCGCGGCCGGCTTCGGCGACACGCTGCTGCACGTCACCGCCGCCGAGTTGCGCGAGCTCACAGCCGAGGTCGATGCGCTGCTGGCCCGGTACGACGAACGGATCGCCGACCCGGCGAAGCGTCCGCCCGGGTCCCGCCCGGTGACCTTCGTCCAGATGGCGCTCCCGCGCGGCGCCGTACCCGCCGAGGGTCAGCGCGCGGAGTCCGACCATGACTGAACCCCTGGTCCTGGCCGACCCGGCACCGCCGCGCCGGCCCCGCATCCCCCGCCTGCTGCGGCAGACGGCCTTCCGTCGCTACTGGTCGGCGCAGACCGTCTCGCTCTTCGGCGACCAGGTCACCATGCTCGCCGTGCCGCTGCTCGCCCTGCTCGCTGTCGGTGCCGGACCGGCCGAGATGGGCTACCTGACCGCCGCCTCGCTGCTGCCGAACCTGTTCCTCTCCCTGCCGGCCGGCGCCTGGGTGGACCGCCACCCGCGCCGACGTCGGGTGATGATCGCCGCCGACCTGGGCCGGGCGGGCCTGCTGCTGGCCGTGCCGCTGCTCTGGTGGACCGGCACCCTGAACCTGATGCTGCTGTGCGCCGTGGCCTTCCTGATCGGTTGTCTCTCGGTGTTCTTCGAGGTGGCGCACAGCAGCCTGTTCGCCGCCCTGGTCCGTCGACCGGATTATGTGGACGCCAACAGTCTGGTCAACGGCAGCCGGGCCATGTCGCATGTGGCCGGCCCGAGCATCGGTGGGCTGCTCGTGCAGGTGCTCACCGCCCCGGTCGCGCTCCTCTCCGGCGTGCTCACCTATCTCGTGTCGGCGGTCTTCCTGGCCCGGACCAGGGTCACGGAGCGCACCGTGACCACCGGCACCGCCCTGGGCATGGCGGCGGGCGTACGGTTCGTGGCCCGCTCCGAGATCCTGCGGGCGACCCTGCTCGGCACCACCACGCTCAACCTGTTCAACTACATGTTCGCGGCACTCTTCGTGCTGTACGTGACCACCGAGTTGGGCGTCTCACCCGGCATCCTGGGGCTGGTCATCGGGGCCGGCGCAGTCGGCGGACTCCTCGGCGCGGCGGTGACCGGCCCGGTCAGTCGCCGGATCGGCATCGGCCCCGCAGTGCTCGTCGGTTTCGTCGCCTTCCCCGCCCCACTGGTCCTCGTGCCGCTGGCCATGGGGCCGGAGCCGGTGGTGCTCGCGTTGCTGTTCACCGCAGAGTTCGTCTCCGCGCTGGGTGTCATGGTCCTCGACATCGCGGTCGGCTCGGTGCAGATCGCGGCCACACCGGTGGCCGTGCTCGCCGTGGTCTCCGGGTTCCGACGCACCGTCAACCACGGCATCCGACCGATCGGCGCCCTGGTCGGCGGGACACTCGGTGCGGCGATCGGGGTACGTCCCGCGCTCTGGATCGCCAGCATCGGCGCCCTGCTCGGGCTGCTCTGGGTCGTCTTCTCACCGCTGCGGGGCATGCGCACGCTGCCCGAAGAGTGACACCCCGCCGCGTTTCCGATCGGCAGACCCGTCAGTCGAAGATGCCGGCCGGTGGCGGGAAGCTGCCCTCCCTGGTGTGCGAGTAGTCGCGCGACTCGGCCACCAGGGCGTCGGCGTCGAAGCGCAGCAGGGTGCAGCCGGAGATGGTCAGCGGCGCGTCGTACGGGTAGGTGATCGCCCAGTATTCGACAGTCGCCGTCGCACCGTCGCAGCGCGGTGCGGCGAACCAGACCTCGGCCGGGCGCGTCTCCTCGCCGAAACACTCCTCGACGTAGGCGCGCAGCCCGTCACGCCCTCGGCAGGGGCGGAACAGGGAGGCCCAGTGGACCCCGTCGGTCGCCTGCAACGTGACGATGCTCTCGACGTCCTTGGCGGGCCAGCCGTGGGCCCAGGCGTCCGCCCAGCGCTGCGCGGCGTCCCGTACATCCATGATCATGCTCCTCGGGCAGGTGGTTCCCGGAGTTCTACCACCGGGCTGCGACACCGCGGCCCGGTGCCGGGCTCGGGGTTGTGGAGCGGCCCAGGCCAGGAAGCGGTCGAACAGTTCCTCCGGCGCGGGCAGCGGGCCCCCGGTGTGCCGCAGCAGGTCGCCGGTGGCGTCGAAGAGCATCCCGGCCAGGTAAACCGACAGGCCGACCCGGTCGGCGCCGCACTCGACCCGCAGCAGCATCCGCGCCCTGGGGCACGGCCACGGCGCCGCGCACACCCCACAAGACCACCCCGGGCGTACGGGCAGATGCCGGTGCACCGGATGCCACCGGTCCAGCGGCTGCCCCTGATCGGGTGAGAGGTTCAGTGACGACATAACCCACACGATGACCTATTGGTTGACCCGAGTCAAGGAGCCGAGGCAACTGTCTAGCGTCCGTTTTATGGAGCTGGTGGGTTCGCATGAGATTCGGGTCATGCTCGGCGGCATCAGCAAACAGCGGGTTTACGTGATCACCAGCCACCGCAACTTCCCTGAGCCGGTAGCGGATCTGATGCAGGGCAAGGTGTGGCGGAAGTCGGATGTGGAGGCTTGGATCAGGGAGTATCGGCCGGAGTTGGCCCAGGACTGACCAGGGGGAGTGGTGGCGGTCGAACGCTTCAGCCCGGGTGACGTGGTGATCCGGCGGGAGATCCTGCACGGTGAGGCCTGGTTCGCCTGCCCGACGATCTGCGTCGAGGACAGCCCCGATCTGCTGGCGCTCTACCTGCCGCCGGGTGCGGAGTTCGGCTTTCCGGTCGAGGGCAGGTTTCCGTGTGGCCGGCATCCCTGGCAGCTGGCGGGCCACCGGGCCTGGAGCGGGCACGGCAAGCTGATGCTCCAGCGTCCCGGCGAGGCACACGCCGTCGACGTCTTCTGGTCCGGCCCGCAGCGCGCCTTCGCCGGCTGGTACTTCAACCTCCAGGACCCGTTCCGGCGTACGCCGATCGGGGTGGACACCCTCGACCACGAGCTGGACCTGTGGTGGGCGGCGGACGCCGACCGGTACGTCTTCAAGGATGTGGAACTGTTCGCCCAGCGGCTGGTGGAGGGGCGTTATCCCGGCATGGCCGAGGCGATCCGGGCCGAGGGTGACCGGATCGCTGCCCTGCTCGACGCGGGCCAGCGCTGGTGGGACGAATCGTGGGCGACCTGGCACCCGGATCCGACCTGGCCGGTGCCGCGTCTGCCGGCCGGCTGGGACACGCTGCCGTACTCGGCGGACACCGGATCACCGGACGAACTGGTACCTGCGGCGTCGGGCGTACCGGTAGCCGACGACCATGACCACGCCGGCGATGGTGGCGACCACACCGCTGGCCAGGATGATCATCGGTAGCTGTTCGGAGAAGGTGGTCGGCAGTCCCCAGGAACCCTTCTGGTCCGGAAATGTGATCTTCGCGGTGACCTCCCGGTGGAGGCGTCCGCTCTCCACCCGCAGTCGGGCCTGCCACGGTCCGTTGGGGACCTGCTGGTCCAGCTCCACCTCAAGGTGGGTGGTGTCGCCGGGTAGCACGGTCGTACCGAGGGTCGCGGGGAACGGTCCCGCTGACAGTCCGCCTGGACCATCGGAGAGCCACAGCTTGCCGGTCAGGTCGAGGGCCCGTTCCCCGGTGTTGCGCACCCGCGCCCGTACCACCGGGGCACCCTGCTCGGTCCGGCCCGGGGTCAGTTCCTCGATCCGGAAGTCCGACGGCGGTTCGCCGCCCGGGCCGACGTCGAGGTAGACCCGGATGCCGACCTGGTTGACCTTGCGCACCAGCATCGCCGCGTCCCGGCGTTCCGCGGCGCCGACGGTGGCCCAGATCGTGCCGTAACGCTCACCTCGGGACGCCGAAGGCGGTACGGCAATGGTGGCGCGTACCGTCGTGGTGCTGTATGGCCGGGCCACGATGACGGGTGGGTCGATGGTGGTCCACTCGGACAGCTCGTTGGCGTCCGGCTCGGACGCCGGCACGAATTCGTGGTCCTTGATCTCGGCTGCGGCGACCCCGATGGTGATCTGATGGGTCGAGGCGGAGCTGTTGCTGATCTCGATCCGTCGGGTCATCCGGCTGCCCGGCTTGACGTGGTCGACGATGTAGACCCGGGCGCGGGGGTCGTCACGCCGGTCCACCGATGCCTCGACCAGCCGGATGCCGATGCTGCCCGATGCCGGAGCGGGGCTCGCGCCGGTGCCGCGGTCCCGGTCGGTGGCGTCCGCGGGGGCGCCGATCACGACGCTCGCCACCAGGATGGCGAGCGCCGCGACCGGCAGGCTCCACGAACGGGTTGTCCCTGAGCGCATCGAACTCAGTTCACGCTGTGGGTGATGGTGCCCGTGAACGTCCCGGCGACGCTTTGCAGCGGAATCGACACGGTGACCAGCGGGTCCCAGGTCGCTGTGTTGTTGCCGGAGCCGTCGGTGCCGTGGCTGTAGGCCGTTACGGCGGCGTCCAGCGCGACTCCGGCAGGAGGCGGCGGGGCGGTGCAGGGTCCCACCTGGCCGGGGGTGAAGGTGCCCGTTCCGGTGGTGTCGGCATCACCCGAGCAGTAGTAGACGTTGTCGCTGGTGATCGTCTCGCCGGCGCCGACGCCGGTGCCGGTGGTGAAGTCGCTGCTGCTGACCGAGGCGACCCAACCCACTCCCGACTCGGCCCGAAGGTCCTCGACCAGGACGTCGCCGATCTGGCCGGAGGCGTATCCGCCCGGCGGGCCGCTGCTGAGTGTCGCGTCGTCGGGCACGGTGATCTGCAGCGGCCCGGCGGTGACCTCGAAGGTCAGGTCTGTCTCGCAGTCGATGCCGGCCTCGCAGGTTTCGGCCTGCGCGGGCGCTGCGGCCAGTAGCGTGCCCGCCAGTGCGGCCACTCCTGCCAGCGCGGTTGTCACCAGTCGTCGTCTCATCCAGCTACCTCCTCCAGATAGGTCACTCTGTCGAGGAGGAGATTAGGGGCTTCTGTCATTATGTGACCGTTATGTAGCTATTCATCACGAGTACGGGTGATCTGCAAGCGTGCCGACGTCCCGGAGGACGTCGGCACGCTGCACTGGGCCGGGTGCCGTCAGCCCAGCGTCTCGCGCTCCCGCCAGGCGGTACGGATCGAGGTGCGGCCGTTGGTGCGCAGCAGCGAGCCCTCGTACACCCGGGACCCGGCGAGCACGAACCCGACCGCCGCGACCAGCAGCAGGGCCAGCGAGGCGAACAGTTCCCAGGTGGCGGCGTCGCCGGTGAACAGTCGCAGCGGCATCGCGGTCGGCGACGAGAACGGCAGGTAGGACAGCACCTGCATGGCACCGGCGTTGTCGTTGAGGAAGATCACCGCGAAGAACGGCAGCATCACCGCGAGCTGCACCGGCATGGACACCCCGCTGATGTCCTCCAGCCGGTTGACCAGCGCGCCGGCCGCCGCCCACATCGAGGCGATCAACACGAAGCCGAGCAGGAAGAACGGCACGAACCAGCCGATTGCCGGGCCGAGCAGGGAGAGCAACTGGTTGCTGTCGCCGAGGGCCATGCCGGCCACTGCGACGACGGCGATCAGCCCGATCTGTCCCAGCGCGAGCAGGGTGCCGGCGAGCATCTTGCCGGCCAGCAGGGCGCGTACCGGCACCGCGGCGACGAGGATCTCCACGATCCGGGTCTGCTTCTCCTCGATGATGCTCTGCGCGATCTGCATGCCGAAGGTCTGCGAGGTGATGAAGAAGATGAAGGCGAAGGCGAACGGCACCAGGAAGGCCACCACCGGGTCCACCGCGTCCGGGTTCAGCAGCCGCACCGGGGGTGCGCTGCTCAGGGCGGACACCACGTCGCTGGGGGCGTCGTTCATGGCCAGCACGGCCGGGCCGGCGACCACCGCCGCATCGGCGTCGCCGTCGCGGACCGCCTGCTCGGCGGCGGCGTCGTCGGCCACGATCCGCACCTCGAGCCCCGCCTCCCGCAGCGGGCCGGCGGCTGCCTCGGTCACCGCCACGGTGGACGGCCCACCGGCGAGCAGGGGCGGCAGGATGGTTGCCGCCGCTGCGATGAGCAGGAAGAACAGCGTACTGATCAGGAAGGTGCGGTCGCGCAGCTTGACCCGGACCTCGCGGGCGGCGACCAGCCGGGTGGCCTCGAAGGTGTTCACTTGGTGACCTCTCGGAAGATCTCGGCGAGGGACGGGGTGACCGGCCGGAAGGTGCGCACCGGGCCACGGGCCAGCGCGGCGTGCAGCACCGGCTGCTCGTCGGTGTCGGCGGCGAGGTCGAAGACGGCGCGGGGGCCGTCCAGGTCGACCAGGCTGACCCCGGCCTGGTCCCGCAGCCAGCCCGCGTCGGTGTCCACCACCAGTTCGAAGCGGCGGGTGGTGGCGGAGGACCGCAACAGCTCCCGGCTGCCGGCGGCGCGGATCGTACCGTCGGCGATGATCACCAGGTCGTCGCAGAGGCGTTCGACCACGTCGAGCTGATGGCTGGAGAACAGCACCGGTACGCCGGCGGCGGCCCGCTCCCGCAGCACCGTCAGGATGGTGTCCACGGCCATCGGGTCCAGCCCGGAGAACGGCTCGTCGAGCACCAGCACCGCGGGGTCGTGCACCAGCGCGGCGGCGATCTGGGCGCGCTGCTGGTTGCCCAGCGACAGCGTCTCCAGCAGGTCGTCGCCCCGCTCGTCGAGCCCGATCCGTTCCAGCAGGGTGTCGGTGGCGCGCCGCGCGCCCTCCGCGGTCATCCCGTGCAGCCGCCCCAGGTAGACCACCTGTTCGCGGACGCTCATCTTCGGGTAGAGGCCGCGCTCCTCCGGCATGTAGCCGAAGCGTCCCCGGATCTGGCGGTCCAGTGGCCGACCGCCCCAGGTCACCCGACCCGCGTCGGCGGCCAGTACGCCGAGGATGATCCGCATGGTGGTGGTCTTGCCGGCGCCGTTGCCGCCGACGAAGCCGGTCATCCGGCCGGCGGCGACCTCGAAGGACACGTTCTTGAGCACTTGGCGGTCGCCGAAGCTGCGGTCGACGCCGTCGAGGCGGAGGACTGTGGTCACGGCGTCCACGCTAATTCTTTGATGATCGACTGCCGTCCGCCCGGCGACGGAAATCGCGGCTCCTCCTCGCGGTGGAGTCCGTTCACCCGCCGGGGCGGACCACCCCCTGCTCGTAGGCGAAGACCACCGCCTGCACCCGGTCCCGCAGCTCCAGCTTGGCCAGCACCCGGCTGACGTGCGACTTGACGGTCGCCTCGCCGAGGTGCAGCGCGGTGGCGATCTCGGCGTTGCTGGCGCCCCCGGCGACCAGGACCAGGACCTCCCGTTCCCGGGGGGTGAGGTCACGCAGGGCCGCCTGCGGATCTGTCCCGCCGGTGCTCGGCCCGCCCGGCCGGGCGAAGGTGGCGATCACCCGGCGGGTGATCTCCGGGGCGAGCAGACCGTCGCCCCGGGCCACCACCCGGATCGCCTCGATCAACGCCTCCGGTGTGCCGTTCTTGAGCAGGAAGCCGCTGGCCCCGGCGCGCAGCGCGGCGAACAGGTAGTCGTCACGGTCGAAGGTGGTGAGGATCAGCACGGCCGGCCCTGCCTGGTCCTGCTCGGCGCGGATCCGCCGGGTCGCCTCCAACCCGTCGACGTCGGGCATCTCCACGTCCATCAGCACCACGTCGGGGCGCAGGGCGCGGGTCATGCTGACGGCCCGGTGCCCGTCGGCGGCCTCGCCGACCACCTCGATGTCGTCCTCGATCTCCAGGATCACCCGGAAGCCGGTACGCACCAGGTGGTGATCGTCGGCCAGCAGCACCCGGATCGGCCGGTCGCTGCCGGACTCCTCGGCGTGGCCCGCAGCGGTGCTCACGTCGCCCGTCCCGCCGGCACCGGCAGCGGGAACCGCACCCGTACCCGCCAGCCACCGCCGGTCCGTGGACCGACCTCCAGTTCGCCGCCGTGCGTGGCGACCCGTTCCCGCATCCCGATCAGGCCCAGGCCGTCGGCGTTCGGTGCCCGGCTGCCCCGGCCGTCGTCGGTCACTTCGATCTCCACCTCCTGCGCCAGATAGCGGATCCGTACGTCGAGCAGCCGCGCCCCGGTGGCGTGCTTCAACACGTTGGTGACCGCCTCCTGCACCACCCGGTACGCGGCCTGGGAGACCGACTCGGGCAGCGGCGTCGGGTCACCGTACACCCCGAGGGTGGCCTCCAGGCCGGCCTCGCGGGCCCGGGTGACCACCGCCTCGACCTGCGCGATCCCGGCCACCTGTTGGGGTGCGTCGGGTTCGCTGTCGCGGGCCCGCAGCACACCGAGCATCCGGCGCAGCTCGTCCACCGCCGTGCGGGCGGACTCCTCGATCGCGGTCAGCGCGGTGCGGGCCTTGGTCGGGTCCTTGTCGAAGACCCGCCGGCAGGCCGCCGCCTGCACGCCCATCACCGACACGTGGTGGGCGACCACGTCGTGCAGCTCACGGGCGATGCGGACCCGTTCGCCGACCACCGCGTTCTCGCGTGCCTCGGCCTGCGACCGGCGCAACGCCTCGGCCTGCTCGGCCACCTCGTGCTGTCGGCGGGCGGCGACCCACGCGGTCTCGCCGAAGAAATACGCGAAACCGAAGAACAGCACATTGATCAGGACGCCGGTGACGATCGCGGCGAGGACGGGCGGCACCGGCCCGACCGCGTCCGCGAAGGCGTCCGGCGGCAGACTGCCGAGGTTGATCCCGTAGGAGATCGCCAGCCACACGAACATGGCGACGATCACGCCGACGCGCACCCGACGGGACAGCCGCCGATCGCGCCCCCACGCGCCGAGGGTGAAGATCGCGGCGAACAGCGCCCACTGGGACAGCTGCCACTCGGGTACGGCCCGGACCTGCGACCCGATGAAGGCAGCGGAGATGAGCAGCGTGGTGACGGTGGGGTAGCGGCGGCGACAGATCAGCGGCAGCGGCACCGCGACGGTCCAGAGGATCTGTTCGAGGCCGGAAGGGGGCGGCCCGAGCAGGAACGACCCGGTGCTGTGCGCCAGGGTGAGGCTGAACAGCGCCAGGGCCGTCGCCGCCAGACCGGCGTAGAGGTCCACCCGCTGCTGCTCGGGGGTGGGCCCCGGCCGCTGCCACCCGTCGGCTGTCTCGCTGGTCACTCGGGTCAGGATGCCACTTCGGCGGCCGGTGTCCCAACCTGCGCCGACGTGATGTCGGCCGAACAGGTGGGGCTGCTCGCGGCGGGTGGTGCGGTCAGCCGATCCCGGCGCCGACCATCGGCGGCAGTGGGCAGTGCAGCAGACCGCAGATCGTCCGCAGCAGTTCGATCTCGGCCACCGTCATCATCTGGTCGTGGCTGATCACCGCCACCACGGCCGCGACCAGACGTTCCTTGTCCGCCGGGCGCAGCCCGTCGAGCACCGGCCAGGCGGTCTCCAGGGCCAGCACGCCGTTCTCCGGCGGCGCGTACGACCAGGTGGTGCCGGGCAGCAGGAGGTCGACGCCGGCCTGGAAGGCGCGTTGCGCGTCGGCGCGCTCGGCGTGCCCCACCTGGGCGAGCGTGGCCAGCAGGAAGCCTGCCGCGGAGCGGGCGTCGGTGAGCGTCCGCCGGTCGGTACGCCAGCGGGAGTCCGGTCGCAGCGACTCCTGGATCTCGGCCAGCATCAGCCGGGACAGGCAGTACTCGGAGACGTTTATCGCACCGTCGGCGTGGATCAGCGTGAACACCGCCGCCACGGTCGACTCCAGTTCCGGCGCCGGCCGGTCACGCAGGGCCGGGAAGGTCAGCTCGGCCAGCGGCAGCACGAGCATCGGATGCAGCCCGGTCAGGGCCTGCGCCTGACCGAGCGCGGCGTCGGCCAGTTCGCGGCCGTGCTGCTGGGCGAGGGCGGCGTGCTGGTGCTGCCGGACCTGCGGCTCGGCGCTGATCAGCAGGCCCAGCAGCAGCGGCACGGCGGTGTCGCGGCCGCGGGCCCGGTCGAGCAGCGGGGCCGGGATCTGGTCGAGCAGGGCTGCGGCGTGCTGGTAGGCGTTCTCCGTCGGCGCGGCCACCCGCCCGAGCACCTCGGTCGGCGCGAGGCGTACCCGGGTTCCCGGCACCGGCAACGGCGACGCTTCCGGGCGTACCCCACCGGCTGCCTCCGCCCCGGCGGCCCGGTCGGTTGGGACCTGGCCGGGCGCGGGTTGCGGCGGTGCGGCCGGTGCCAGGCCCAGTGCGACGTCCTCCTGCCGTCCGGACGGTGGCGCCGCCGCCCACTGCCGGGACAGCCGTTGCAGTTCGGCCGGGTCGAAGGACGGCTCCAACGCGCGGATCCGGTCGGCAAGCGGCGGGTGGGTGGCGAACCAGGAGGTCCGGGCCGCCTCGCCGAAGAGCATGTGCCCGACCTCGTCGCGCTTGGGCGACTTCAGTTCCGAGCCGTCGGCCAGACCGCCGATCTTCTTCAGCGCCCCGGCGATGCCCCGGGTCTGCCGGGTGTACTGCACGGCCGAGGCGTCGGCGAGGTACTCCCGTTGCCGCGACACCGAGGCCTGGATGAGTCGCCCGGCGAGCACGCCGACGTACCCGGCGACCAGCAGTGCCAGCCCCACCAGCAGCAGCGGGTTGACGCCACCGCCACTGTTGCCGCGTTGCCGGTTGCCGCCGCTGATCAGGCCGGAACGGGACAGGCCCCGGCCGATCACGGTCAGGAACAGGATGCCGAACAGCAGGCCCATCAGCCGGATGTTGAGCCGCATGTCCCCGTTGACCACGTGGGCGAACTCGTGCGCGATGACCCCTTGGAGTTCGTCGCGGTTGAGTCGCTGCAACGCGCCCCGGGTGACCGCGACGGCGGCGTCCGACGGGCCCCAGCCGGCGGCGAAGGCGTTGATCGCCGTCTCCTCCGGCAGGATGTAGACCTCGGGCACCGGTACGCCGGAGGCCAGCGCCATCTCCTCCACGACGTTGCGCAGCCGGCGCAGCTCCGGGTCGGTGGTGTCCGGCGGCACCGGCACCCCGCCCAGCTCACGGGCCACCTTCCCGCCACCGCCGCGCAACGCGAGGGTACGCACCAGCGCGGCCAGCCCGATCGCCGCGACGGTCGCCACGGTCACCATGGCCACGAAGCCGGCCAGCTGCCCGGGGTCGGCGGCGGTGGCGTTGAACGCGAAGATCGCCGCGACGTTCACCACCACCACGATGCCGATCACGGCCAGCACGAACAGCAGCACCAGCCGGGTCGACAGCCGGCGTACCTGGCGCTGCCGTTCGAAGAAGTTCATCAGAAGGAGACCTGCGGGGCCTGACGCTGCTGCGGGTCGTCCGGCTCGAACAGCGCGGCCGGCCCGAACGAGAACATCCCCGCGATCAGGCTGGACGGGAAGACCTCACGCTTGTTGTTGTAGGCCATCACCGCGTCGTTGTAGGCCTGCCGGGCGAAGGCGACCCGGTTCTCCGTCGAGGTCAGCTCCTCCGACAGCTGCATCATGTTCTGGTTGGCCTTCAGGTCCGGGTACGCCTCGGAGAGCGCGAACAGTCGACCCAGCGTGGCGGTGAGTGCGTTCTCCGCGCCGCTGAGCTGCTGCATCGCCGCCGGGTCGCCCGGCGCTGCGGCGGCCGTGGCCTGCGCGTTGACCGCCGCGTTGCGGGCCTTGATCACCGCCTCCAGGGTCTCCCGCTCGTGCTTGAGGTAGCCCTTGGCGGTCTCCACCAGGTTGGGGATCAGATCGTGCCGGCGTACCAGCTGCACGTCGATCTGGGCGAAGGCGTTGCGGTACGTGTTGCGGGCCCGAACCAACCCGTTGTAGATCGACACCCCGAAACCGAGCACCGCCACGACGATCAGGACCAGGCACACCAAACCGATGATCACTTCCACGGCAACTCCCAGGTCCGCACCAGTTCCGTCAAGCCCACCCTACTGACGCCCCACCACCCGCGCTCCCCACCCGACCGCCGCCCCACGGCGTTGGTCATGAGGTTGACGGCAGTGGTGGATCTCCACAGCTGCCGCCGAACCTCATGACCAACAGCGCTGGGATGGGGGTCAGGAGGTGGCGCGGCGGGCCTTGAGGGCGCTGTCGACGACGTCCCAGAGGGTGGTGGCGACGACGACCACGATGCTGATCCGGGCGACGGTGTCGATGCCGCCCTCGCGCAGCCAGGCGAAGCGGGCGACGAACTCGGGGTTGAACAACTTGTCGTTGGAAAGCAGCCAGATCACCGGCACCGCGTACGCCAGGTTGAGCACGGCGTTGACGGCGACCAGCGGCCAGGTCCACCGGCGGGCCCGGTACTTGGCGACCTCCAGTCCGATGGTGGCGACCAGGACGACGAGCAGCGCCGGCAGCCAGAAGCTCCAGAGCGCGGGGTCGAGGATCGGCAACCGGTCACCGTCGCCGACGACCGTCTGGAAGTGCTGCCACGGCAGGGCGGCGATGAACAGGACCAGGAACACGATCGAGGCGCACACGTCGGTGAGGCTGACGTCCCGCTCGACGGGCTCGTCGGGGAGCTGGTCGACGCTCCACTGTGGCTGGTTGAGCGGGGTGCCCACCCGCTCCATGACCGCGAAGACCAGGGTCACCCAGAAGGCGATCTGCACCGCGACGTTGAACGCCGCGACGATGCCCTTGCCGATCGCGCCGCCGGCGTTGTCGGAGACGGTGGCCTCCAGCACACCCATCAGCACGCCGATGATGGCCGGGATGGTGCTCAGCAGTCCGATCATCAGCCGTTGCCAGGCCAGGTAGTACGTCGGGCCGATGAGTTGCAGTCGCCGGTCGGCGTACCGGGCGGCGAGCTCGGCGGGGTTGCCCAGCTCGGTGAGCACCTCGCGCTCGGCCGTCGCGGCGTCGACCCCTTCGGCCGTCCGGCCGTCGACCATGTCGCCGATCGAGGCGCGCAGCTCGTCGGCGATCTCCTCGCGGCGTGCCGTCGGCACCGAGCGCAGGGTGGCGGCGAGGTATCTGTCGGTCAGGGAGGTCGTCATCGGGGGGCTCCTTCGATCAGGGCGGTCAAAGAGATCTGCACGGCGGCGAGGTCGGTGAGCAGGCGGTCCAGCACCTGCTCGCCCGCCTCGCTGGTGCGGTAGAACTTGCGCGGCCGGCTTTCCTCGGTGTTCCACTCGCTGGTCAGCAGCCCCTGCTCCTCGAGCCGGCGCAACAGCGGGTAGAGGGTGTTGGCGTCCACCGGAAAGCCGTGCCCGGTGAGCCGTTGCAGCAGCGCGTACCCGTAGCCGGGTTGGCGCAGCGCCACCAGGCTGGCCACCACCACCGTCCCCCGGCGTAACTCCTGCAGATGCGTCCGCAACACGTCGTCACTGCCCATGCGTCACACCATACTGTGTGGCACACAGTGTTGTCCACCGGCCAATGGTGTTGGCCCGCCAATGATGTTGGTTGCCCGACATGGTGTCAGTCAGGGAAATTCGTGTCACACGCTAAAACTTTGCAGCCTATGCACCTTTGGCTTTACGGTTTCTGACGTGCAGGTGGACGAGCTGACGACGCTGGGACGGCGGGACCGCAAGAAGCGGCAGACCCGGGCCGCCCTGGCCGCCGCCGCGCTGCGGCTGGTCGCCGAGCGCGGCCTCGACCAGGTGACGGTCGAGGACATCAGCGAGGCGGCGGACGTCTCCGCCCGGACCTTCTTCAACTACTTCCCGACCAAGGACGACGCCCTGGTGGGCGACAGCGAGGGCGACCGCGAGCGGGTACTGCGGGCACTGGCCGCCGTACCTGCCGAGCAGCCCGCACTGGAGGCGCTGCGCCGCGCCTTCATCGCTGCCGTCGAGGAGGCACAGGGCGACGCCGAACTGTGGCAGCTGAGGTTGCGGGTGGTGACCCAGCATCCGGTGCTGCTGGGCCGCCTGGTCACCGGCAACGCCACCACCGAACGGGCCCTCGTCGAGGCGATCGCCGCGCGTACCGGACTGCCGGCCGACGACGCGTACCCGGCGCTGGTCGTGGCGGTCGCGGGGGCTGCCCTGCGGGCCGCGATGATCCGGTGGGCGACCGGCGATGCCCACCGCCTGGCCGCGCTGCTTGACGAGTCGTTCGCCACCGTCGCCGCCGGCCTGCCCGACCCCCGCACCGGCTGACCACCGGGCCCGCCGCACCTGCCACCTGCCGAGCCCACCGCCAGCCGCGCCCGTCACCCACCGAATCTGCCGCCTGTCGAGCCTGGCGTCCGGCGAGGCTGGCCGCGGCACCCAGACCAGGACCACCTCTCCGGCGCGACCGCGTCGAGGACTGAACCATGCGTGAGGAAGAAGTGTCATGACGACTGCGATCGAGCCGGTCGACGCCGCAGGGGCGGACGGCGGCCGGATGTCCCGCCGGGAGATCCTCCAAGCCCTCTCCGGGCTGATGGTGGGGATGTTCGTGGCGATCCTCGCCTCGACGGTGGTCGCGAACGCGCTGCCGCGCATCATCGCCGACCTCAACGGCAGCCAGACCGTCTACACCTGGATCGTCACCAGCGAACTGCTGGCCATGACCGCCACCGTGCCGTTGTGGGGCAAGATGGCCGACCTCTACAGCAAGAAGCTGCTGATCCAGCTCTCCCTCGGGCTGTTCGTGCTCGGCTCGCTGGTCGCCGGTCTCACCCCGAACGTCGAGGTGCTGCTGGTCAGCCGGGTGATCCAGGGCATCGGCGCGGGTGGCATGACCGCCCTGGCGATGATCGTGATGGCGGCCATGATCCCGCCGCGTGAGCTGGGCCGCTACGCCGGCATCTTCGGCGCGGTGTTCGGCGTCGGCACCATCGCCGGCCCGCTGATCGGCGGCGTGCTCGTGGACACCTCCTGGCTGGGCTGGCGTTGGTGCTTCCTGATCGGGGTGCCGTTCAGCCTCATCTCGATCTTCCTGCTCCAGCGCACCCTGCACCTGCCGATCATCCGCCGCAAGGCCCGCATCGACTGGGCCGGCGCGGCGCTGATCACCGCCGGTGTGAGCACCCTGCTGATCTGGTCCTCGCTGGCCGGGCACAAGTTCGCCTGGGCCTCCGGCTGGACCGCGCTGATGGTCGTCGGTGGCCTGACGCTGCTGGTGGTGGCCATCTGGGTCGAGTCCCGCGCCGCCGAGCCGATCATTCCGCTGGAGATCTTCCGCAGCCGTACGGTCACGCTGACCACCGTCGCCAGCATGCTTGTCGGTGTCGCCCTGTTCGGCGGGACGGTCTTCCTGTCCCAGTACTTCCAGACCTCCCTGGGCAAGTCGCCGACCATCGCCGGCCTGATGAGCCTGCCGATGATCCTCGGTCTGCTGGTCTCCTCCACGATCGCCGGCCAGCTCATCACGAAGTACGGCCGGTGGAAGGCGTACCTGGTGGCCGGGGCCGCCGTCATGGTTGTCGCGATGCTGCTGCTGTCGACCATCGACATCGACACCCCGCTGCCGCTGCTGTTCAGCTACATGGCGCTGCTCGGCATCGGGGTCGGCATGCTCATGCAGAACCTGGTGCTGGCGGCCCAGAACGACGTACCCGCCCACGAACTGGGTGCCGCCACCTCGGTGCTCACCTTCTTCCGCAGCATGGGCGGCGCGATCGGCGTCAGCGCCCTCGGCGCGGTGCTGGCCAACCGGGTCACCAGCCTGATGACCGCGCAACTCGGACCGGCCGCCGGTGCGACCGACGGCGGCACCACCGAGGTACCCGACCTGTCCACGCTGCCCGAGCCGGTGCTGCGGATCGTGCAGAACGCGTACGCCACCGCCACCTCGGAACTGTTCCTGATCGGCGCGCCGATCGCGTTCCTCGCCCTGCTGGCGGTGCTGTTCATCCGGGAGAAGCCGCTGCACACCCTCAGCGGCGACGAGCGGGCCCGCCAGGAGGCGAACCTGCCCGTCGCGCACTGAACCTGAGGCCGGGCGGCCCCCGTACCCGACGGGAGCCGCCCGACCTGCTCAGCAGGCCGCCTGGCTGACGTCGCTCAGCCGGGCGGAGTTGCGGTGCAGACCAGGCGACGCCGACCACGCCGGCGTCGCTGACCGGTCACCCTCCGTCAATGGCCAGGTGGTCTGCGGTACGCCTGCCGCGCGCCGCTCGGAAGGCCCCTCGGTGGCGGGTTAGGGTAAGTCGACCCGACTTGATCAGCCGACCCGGGGGGCTTGGCATGGGCGATTCGTTCGCGCATCTGCACGTGCACACGGAGTACTCGATGCTCGACGGGGCGGCCCGGCTCAAGGACCTGTTCGCCGAGGTCAAGCGGCAGGGAATGCCGGCGGTCGCGATGACCGACCACGGCAACATGCACGGCGCGAACGACTTCTACAAGCAGGCCATGGCTGCCGGGGTGACGCCCGTGCTGGGCATCGAGGCGTACGTGGCGCCGGAGTCGCGGTTCCACAAGAAGCGGGTGCGGTGGGGTCGCCCGGAGCAGAAGAGCGACGACGTCTCCGGTAGCGGTGGTTACACCCACATGACCATCTGGGCGCGCAACCGGGTCGGCCTGCACAACCTGTTCAAGCTCACCAGCAAGGCGTACACCGAGGGCTACTTCGTGAAGTGGCCCCGGATGGACGCGGAACTGCTCGCCGAGCACGCCGACGGACTGATGGCCACCACCGGCTGCCCCTCCGGCGAGGTGCAGACCCGGTTGCGGCTCGGCCACGACGCGCAGGCCCTCGAAGCGGCGGCGAAGTACCAGGACATCTTCGGCAAGGAGAACTACTTCCTGGAGTTGATGGATCACGGCCTGGACATCGAGAAGCAGGTCCGGGACGGGCTGCTGGAGATCGGCCGCAAGCTGAACATCCCGCCGGTGGTCACCAACGACTCGCACTACACCCACGAGGCCCAGTCCGAGGCGCACGACGTGCTGCTCTGCGTGCAGACCGGCAGCAACGTCGCCGACCCGAACCGGTTCAAGTTCGGCGGCAGCGGCTACTACATCAAGTCGGCCGACGAGATGCGCGGCGTGGACAATTCCGACGTGTGGCTGGAGGGCTGCCGCAACACGCTGCTGGTGGCCGAGAAGGTCGACCCGACCGGGATGTTCGAGTTCCACAACCTGATGCCGCGTTTCCCGGTGCCCGAGGGGGAGACCGAGGAGTCCTGGTTCCGCAAGGAGACCTTCGCCGGGTTGGCCCGCCGCTTCCCGAACGGCATCCCCGAGGGGCATGTGGTGCAGGCCGAGTACGAACTCGGCGTCATCATCCAGATGGGTTTCCCGTCGTACTTCCTCGTGGTCGCCGACTTCATCCAGTGGGCCAAGAACCAGGGCATCGCCGTCGGTCCGGGCCGTGGCTCGGCGGCCGGTTCTCTTGTCGCGTACGCCCTGGGCATCACGGACCTGGACCCGATCCCGCACGGGCTGATCTTCGAGCGGTTCCTGAACCCCGAGCGCGTCTCCATGCCGGATGTCGACATCGACTTCGACGAGCGTCGGCGCGGTGAGGTGATCAAGTACGTCACCGACAAGTGGGGTGAGGACAAGGTCGCCCAGATCGCCACCTTCGGCACCATCAAGGCCAAGGCCGCGATCAAGGACTCGGCCCGGGTGCTCGGCTACCCGTACGCGGTCGGCGACCGGATCACCAAGGCCATGCCGCCGGCGGTGATGGGCAAGGACATTCCCCTCGAAGGCATCTTCGACCCGAAGCATCCGCGCTACGCCGAGGCCGGCGAGATCCGCGGCATGTACGAGTCGGAGGCCGACGTCAAGAAGGTCATCGACACCGCGCGGGGCATCGAGGGGCTGATCCGGCAGACCGGTGTGCACGCCGCCGGCGTCATCATGTCCGCCGAGCCGATCATCGATCACATCCCGCTGATGCGCCGGGACTCCGACGGGGTGATCATCACCCAGTTCGACTACCCGACCTGCGAGTCGCTCGGGCTGTTGAAGATGGACTTCCTCGGCCTGCGCAACCTGACCATCATCGACGACGCGGTGAAGAACATCCAGCTCAACCACGGCAAGGAGCTGGACCTGCTGGGTCTGCCGCTGGACGACAAGGGCGCGTACGAACTGCTGGCCCGAGGCGACACCCTTGGCGTGTTCCAGCTCGACGGCGGGCCGATGCGGTCGCTGCTGCGGATGATGAAGCCGGACAACTTCGAGGACATCTCCGCCGTCCTCGCGCTGTACCGGCCCGGCCCGATGGGCGTGGACTCGCACACCAACTACGCGCTGCGCAAGAACGGCCTCCAGGAGATCACCCCGATCCACCCGGAGCTGGAGGAGCCGCTCAAGGAGATCCTCGCCCCCACCTACGGCCTGATCGTCTACCAGGAGCAGGTGCAGCGCGCCGCGCAGATCCTCGCCGGCTACACCCTGGGTCAGGCGGACCTGCTGCGCCGGGCGATGGGCAAGAAGAAGAAGGAGATCCTGGACAAGGAGTTCATCCCGTTCCGGGACGGCTGCCGCGAACGCGGCTACTCCGACGACGCCATTCAGAAGGTCTGGGACGTGCTGGTCCCGTTCGCCGGGTACGCCTTCAACAAGGCGCACTCCGCCGCGTACGGACTGGTGTCGTACTGGACGGCGTACCTGAAGGCGCACTACCCGGCCGAGTACATGGCGGCGCTGCTCACCTCCGTCGGCGACGACAAGGACAAGATGGCGCTCTACCTGTCGGAGTGCCGCCGGATGGGCATCCAGGTGCTGCCGCCGGACGTGAACACCTCGGCCGGTCCGTTCACCCCGGTCGGCAAGGAGATCCGCTTCGGCCTCGGCGCGATCCGCAACGTCGGCGCGAACGTGGTCACCTCGATCATGCGCTGCCGGCAGGAGAAGGGCGAGTACGCCGACTTCTACGACTTCCTGTCCAAGGTGGACGCGGTGGTCTGCAACAAGAAGACCATCGAATCGCTGATCAAGGCCGGCGCGTTCGACTCGATGGGGCACTCCCGCAAGGGCCTGCTCACCGTGCACGCCGACGCCATCGACGCGTACGCCGACGTCAAGCGCAAGGAGGCCGTCGGCCAGTACGACCTGTTCGGGGCGGGCTTCGGCGAAGCCGAGGTCGCCACCAACACCACTGTCATGCCGACGATCGGCGACGGGGAGTGGGACAAGCGCGACAAGCTGGCCTTCGAGCGCGAGATGCTCGGCCTGTACGTCTCCGACCACCCGCTGTTCGGCCTGGAGCACATCCTCGGCGCGTCCGCTGACTGCACCATCTCCGCCCTGTCCGAGGAGGGCACCGTGCCCGACGGTGCGGTGGTCACCCTCGCCGGGATCCTCTCCGGCGTGCAGCGGCGGGTCACCAAGCAGGGCCGGGCGTGGGCCTCGGCCACTCTGGAGGACCTCGCCGGCGGGGTGGAGACGCTGTTCTTCCCGAACACCTACGAGGTGATCGGCCAGTACATCGCCGAGGACGCGATCGTGGTGGTCAAAGGCCGGGTGGACCGGCGCGACGACATTCCCCGCATCATGGCGATGGACATGTCCCTGCCCGACGTCTCCACCAGCACGACCAACAAGGCGGTCACCCTGACCATCCCGGTGACCCGGTGCACTCCGCCGCTGGTGGAGCGGCTCAAGGAGACGCTGGTGCTGCATCCGGGCGACGCCGAGGTGCACGTCAAGCTGCTCAACGGCAGCCGCACCACCCTGCTGCGGCTCGGCCCGGTCCGGGTGGCGGCGACCACCGCCCTGATGGCCGACCTCAAGAGCGTCCTAGGCCCAGCCAACGTCAGCTGACCCGCCCGGCGGTTGCGCGCCACTCAGTGGCTGAGCGCCGTTTCGGCGCTGTGGGGTTGACCGGCCGTTCGGGGCCCCGCCACAACGCCGAAACGGCGTCGATCTTCGCCGGGGTCGAGAGCCAGGGGGTGCGGATTGGCGCTGCTCACCGGCCGGGACCGGCGACTAGCGTCGGTTGGCGTGGAGCTTGAGCAGGCACAGAAGCTGTGGCAACCGCATCCCGGGTGGCTGAACACCGCCAGCTACGGTCTACCGCCCGACCCGGCCTGGGACGCGTTGCAGGAGGCGCTCGCCGGGTGGCGGGCAGGTACCGCCTCCTGGGAGAGTTGGAGCACGGCGACCGACCGGTCGCGGGCGGCCTTCGCCCAGCTCACCGGGGTGCCGGTGGCCGACGTCGCGGTCGGCGTCAACGTCTCGCAGCTGCTGGCACCGATCGCGGCCGCCCTGCCCGCCGGCGCCCGGGTGGTCGTACCCGAGGTGGAGTTCACCTCCAACCTCTTCCCCTGGCTGGTGCAGCGGGAACGCGGTGTCGAGGTACGCACGGTGCCCCTCGCCGACCTGGCCACCTCGATCGACGCCGGCACCGACCTGGTGGCGTTCAGCCTGGTGCAGTCCGCCAACGGCGCGGTGGCCGCGTACGACGAGATCGTCGCGGCGGCCCGGGCGCACGGCGCGCTGGTCGTGGTCGACGCCACCCAGGCCTGCGGTTGGCTGCCGTTCGACGCGGCCCGCGCCGACGCGGTGGTGGTCGGCGGCTACAAGTGGCTGATGGGCCCGCGCGGCACCGCGTTCGCCTACCTCGCGCCGCAGCTACGGGAGCGGCTGCGTCCGGACGCCGCCGGTTGGTACGCCGGCCAGGACCCGCACGGCTCCTACTACGGTCCACCGCTGCGGCTGGCCGACGACGCCCGCCGGTTCGACATCTCACCGGCCTGGTTCAGTTGGGTCGGCGCGGCCCCGACGCTGGAGTTGCTGCTGGAGATCGGGGTGTCGGCGGTGCACGCGCACGACGTAGCGTTGGCCAACCGGTTCCTCACCGGGCTGGGGCAGCCGCCGGGCGACAGCGCGATCGTCACCGTCCAGGTGGCCGGCGCGCAGGAGAAGCTCGAACGGGCCGGTGTCCGCGCAGCGGTCCGCGCCGGCAACGTCCGCGCCTCCTTCCACCTGTACTCGACCCAGGACGACGTCGACCTTGCCCTGGACGCATTGACCAGCTGATCACACGCCCTCGCCGGACTGCCCAGACAACTCATCACCGTCCGGCGAGGGGTGTCAGCTCACTTCGCGGTGCCGGTGACGATGCCCGGGTTGATGCACAGGCCCGGCGAGCTGCCGTTCTTCTCGGCGATCTCCAGGCAGCGGGTCACCTTGTCGACCTTGGCGTTGGTCTCGGTGATCTCCTTCTGGATCTCGGCGTTGCGGCGGTCCTGTTCGAGGTTGCGGGTCTGGGCCAGCTTGTCCTGGAAGGCCTTGATGTTGCCCTCGGTCTTCTCGTCGTGATTGACCCGGGTGATGGTCACCGACAGGATGTCGACGTCGCTGCCCAGCCGGCCCTCGGCGCTGGACTTGATGCTCTCGGCGAACGGCTTGAGGTCGACGTTCAGGTTGCCGGTCTTCGCGTCGATGCGCTCCAGCGGGTTGTAGGAGGCGAAGGCGTCGTTGACCGCGCTGTCGAGCTGCACACCGACCCGCTGACCGCGGAAGCTGTCGAAGTCGCCCTTGTAGTCCATGAACTGCTGCGGGGCGTTCTCCGGCTGGACCTGCCACTCGATCAGCACCTCGACGCAGGCGTCGGCGAGGGTGCCGGTACGCACCCGTACGCAGGCATCGTTGCCGATGTGGTCGTACTTCTGCCGGCCGGCGTCCCATTCGCCGACCCGCTGCCACGGCGCGACCCACTTCAGGCCGGAGCCGGTGACCTCACCGGTCGGCTTGCCGAAGCTGGTGACGATCCCGACCGAGCGGATCGGTACCGAGTGGGCGCTCGACGCGACGGTGAGCAGGAGCGTCGCGACCAGTGCGGAGACCGCCGTCAGGGCGCCGACCTGTCGTACGTTCCGGTGTCCGCCGAGCAGTGCGACGGCGACGGCGACGGCCGCGATGACCGCGCCGACGATCGCAAGGATGAAGCCGATGGGCATGGGTTACGTACCTTCCGGAGCGACCTGCTGAGTGGATCATCAACCTATCGGCCCTGCGCAAGCCCCCTTCGGAACCCCCCGCCTGCACGCCGCCGCCCGCTCGTGTCGCAGACGCCCGTCGGGCGGAGGGCAGTCGGGCGGAGGGCGGTCGTGCGGACGGTGAAGACGCCGATGGCCGGCACCCGGGTGCGGGTGCCGGCCATCGGCGTCTTGTTCCCCCTGTGGTGGAAGGTCTTGGGGTCAGCTGTTCCAGTGTTCGGTGACGAGGTCGGCGGCCTGTTGTTCCCACTGGGCGTAGTGGAAGGGGTAGGCGGAGACCTGGACGGTCTGGGCGGCTTCGGTCAGGGGCATGTTCTGCCAGCCGTCGACCTGCTGGAGGCCCTTGAGGAAGGCGGTGGTGGAGTATTCGGGGTCGGTGATCTGTTCGACGGTGCCCCAGCCGCTGGACGGGCGCTGCTGGAACAGGCCTTGGGAGTCGTGGTCGTTGCGGTCGCCGAGGTGGCCGAGGTTTTCCAGCTTCGACTCCTGCAGGGCGGTGGCGATGGAGACGACGGCGGCGCGTTCGTCCATGCCGGTCTTCTTGGTGGCGGCGATGATGGCCTTGGTGTTGGCGATCTGTTCGTCGTTGAGGTCGATGTGGGACTGGTTGCCCTGGACGCCGTGGGGGATGAGCGTGGTGGTGTCGGGCTTGGTGGCCTGCGCGACGGTGGCGGTGCTGGTGTTCGTGGTGGTGTCGGTGGTGGTGTGGTTGAGCGGGCCGGCGGCGAGACCACCGGCGACGGTGAGACCGGCGATGGCGAGGACGCTCTTACGCAGCATGGTGTTCATGATCAAAGCTCCATTCGGGGGTGATGTCCGCGCGGGGGAGGGGCGCGGGGAGGTGTGCGCCGGCAAGGGCGCGGAGGACCAGGGGGCGCGGCGCGAAGAGTCCAGAAGCGCAGGTACGGCGTGCTGCGATGCGCTGGGGGAAGCGTCGCTGACGCGTACGGTGCACGCCCGTCGTGGTGCCGGGTCCAGGTGTAACGACCGGGAGGGCCGGCCCATTCCCTGGGCGGTCGGTCGGGGCCGTGGGGGAGGATCGCGCTGGTCACCGTGGGTGCTCGGGTGTGACTGGCGCCTACCTGGCCCCTACTTCGTCAGCCATGGGTTACAACGCCACCCACCCGCCGGGGATTCCGTCCACGGCCCGGTGAGCGCCAACCATTTCCGGACAATGGCCCCAAGTTGGCATCTGGTGACCTGGCGGGTGGGGGCTGTCGGGGTGCTGGTGTGACGGCGGTCACATTAAATACGAAACGGTTCCGTATCGATACTGTCGGGCCTACGCTCAGATGCGATTACGGACGCGACCGTATCGAAAAGCGGGGGGTGCGGGGAATGCCGCCGAATGCGAACACTGGACATCCGAGGAGGTGGGCGATCCTCGGGGTGCTGGTGATCAGCCTGCTCGTGGTCGTCCTGGACAACACCATCCTCAACGTCGCGCTGCGCAGGCTCGCCGATCCGGTACACGGACTCGGAGCCAGCCACGGCGAGCTCGAATGGTTCATCAACTCCTACACCCTGGTCTTCGCCGGGCTGCTGTTCACCTTCGGCGTGCTCGGCGACCGGGCCGGTCGCCGTCGCATGATGCTCATCGGCCTGGTGCTGTTCGGCCTGGCGTCGCTGCTGTCCGCGTACGCGCAGAACCCCGCACAGCTGATCGCCGCCCGCGCGCTGATGGGGGCCGGCGGTGCGGCCATCATGCCGGCCACCCTGTCGATCATCTCCAACGTCTTCGATCCGCGGGAACGGGGACGGGCCATCGGGATATGGGCCGGCGCGGTCGGGTTGGCGATGGCGATCGGCCCGATCCTCGGCGGCCTGCTGCTGGAGCACTTCTGGTGGGGTTCGGTCTTCCTGATCAACGTGCCGGTCGTCGCGCTCGGCGTCGTCCTGGTGGCGCTGCTGGTGCCGGAGTCACGGGACCCGAACCCGGGGCGCATCGACGTGCTCGGTGTCGCGCTGTCGGTGGTCGGCCTGGTCACGTTGACGTACGGCATCATCGACGGCGGCGAGCACGGCTTCGGTCGGCCGCTGGTCTGGGCCGCCATCGTCGGCGGGCTGGCGGTGCTGGCCTGGTTCATCGCCCACGAGCGGCGCAGCAGCCATCCCTCACTGGACGTACGGCTGTTCCGGGAACCGCGCTTCGCCGTTCCGGTGGCGCTGATCGGGCTGGTCTTCTTCGCCGCCATGGGCGTGATGTTCTTCAGCTCGTTCTACCTGCAACTGGTACGCGGCTACAGCCCGTTGCAGACCGGCCTGATCTTCCTGCCGTTCGCGGTCGCCCAACTCTTCTTCGCCCCGCGCAGCGCCGCCATGGTGCGCCGGTACGGCCCCCGGGCGGTCGCGGTGGTGGGGCTGGTGCTGTCCGCCGTGGCGCTTGGCGCGTTCGCCCTCATCGACGCGGTCACGCCCATCTGGGTGGTGCTCGTGTTCTTCTTCATCCAGGGCGCCGGGATGGCCAACATCATGCCGCCGGCCACCGAGTCGATCATGTCGGCGTTGCCGAGGGAGAAGGCGGGTGTCGGCTCCGCGGTCAGCAACACCATCCGCCAGGTGGCCGCCGCGCTGGGCGTGGCGGTGCTCGGCTCGGTGCTCGCGGCGGGCTACCGCAACGGCATCGACCCGGCCCTGACCGAGCTGCCACCGCAGGCACGGGAGGCGGCCGGCGAGTCGATCTCCGGGGCGTACGCCGCCGCTGGTCAGCTCGGGCCGACGGCGCCGCAGCTGATCACGGCGGCCAACGACGCCTTCATCTCGGCGATGCACTGGTCGGCGGCGCTTGCCGCACTGGTCACCGCCGCCGGCATCCTGGTGGCGCTGCGCTGGATGCCCACCCGGTCCGGCACCGGCGCGCCGGCAGCGGTCGGTGAACCCGAGTTGGCCGGCACCGCATAGCGTCGGGAACAATGCGGGCATGACGAGCACGGCAGACGCTCCGCGGCCGCCCGGCCGGCCGCGGAGCGTCCGCGCAGACGAAGCGATCATCGAGGCCACGCTGGACCTCCTCGCCGAGGGCAGCACGATCGAGGCGATCTCGGTCGAGGCGATCGCCGCGCGGGCCGGGGTCGGCAAGGCCACCATCTACCGTCGCTGGGCGGGCAAGGACGCGCTGCTGCACGACGCGCTGCGCACCCTCAAGGGCGAGCCGCCGCAGCCGTCCGGCCGGTCCGTCCGGGAGGATCTCATCGCCCTGGTCGGCGCGGTCGGGCAGAACATCGACCCGCGCGCGGCGAAGATCATGCCCTGTCTGGTGCCCAACGTGAAACGCAATGCCGAGCACTACGCGCTGTACCAGAGCATCGTGGAGCCCCGCCGCGCGGTGATGCGCGAGGTGCTACGGCGCGGCATCCGCGACGGCGAACTCCGCCCCGACATCGACGTCGAGGTCACCCTGGCCCTGATCACCGGCCCGCTGCTCATCCAACGGATGCTGAACTGGAACCCTGACCTCGACGAGACGACGCTGCCCGCGCGGGTCGTCGACCAGGTGCTGGCGGGCATCCAGGCCCGCTGAGGCAGGGCCGCGCACCGCCGGGGCTCCGGCCGGCGGACGGCCACGGCGACCCGGTGCGCAACGGCGACATCGGCGTGTATCGGTGTCGGGTCCCCGGCGGACCGGGAGCGGCCTAGACTACGGGCGTCCCGCAGTCGTCGGGATCGTTCCCGTCATCGGAGGTCTTTGTGCCCTCGCCCGTCACCGACCTGGCCCTCGGGCCGGACTGGCTCGAACCGGAGTGGCTGATCTCGACCTTCGGGCTGATCGGCATCCTGGTGATCGTCTTCGCCGAGTCCGGGCTGCTGATCGGCTTCTTCCTGCCGGGTGACTCGCTGTTGTTCACCACCGGGCTGCTGGTCGCCGACGGGCAGTACCTCAAATATCCGCTGTGGCTGGTGTGTCTGCTCATCACCGTCGCCGCGATCGCCGGTGACCAGGTCGGCTACCTGTTCGGTCGCAAGGTCGGCCCGGCGCTGTTCCGGCGGCCCAACTCACGCCTGTTCAAGCAGGAGAACCTGCTCAAGGCGCATGACTTCTTCGAGAAGTACGGCGCGCGCTCCATCGTGCTGGCCCGGTTCGTGCCGATCGTGCGGACGTTCACCCCGATCGTGGCCGGCGTGAGCCGGATGAACTACCGCACCTTCGTCATCTACAACGTCGTCGGCGGCATCCTCTGGGGCACCGGCGTGACCGTGCTGGGCTACTTCCTCGGGCAGATCCCGTTCGTCAAGGCGAACATCGAGTTCATCCTGATCGGCATCGTGGGGATCTCGGTCCTGCCGATCGCGGTGGAGTTGCTGCGGGCCTGGTTGGCCGCCCGGCGCGGAACCACCCCGCAGGAGCAGGCCGCCGCCGAGGAGGCGATTCGGGAGACCCGGCAGCACTACGGCAAGCACTGAGCCGCGCGCGGTCGTCGCGGGCCGGCAGCCAGCAATGAGCAGCCGGCTCAACCACCGGGGGTACGCAGCCGGTGCAGTCGCAGCGCGAGCTGCACCTGAAGCGCCTGCTCCGGTTTCTGCCAGTCCGCGCCGAGCAGTTGCCCGACCCGCTCCAGCCGCTGGGTCACCGTGTTGACGTGCACGTGCAGCAGTTCGGCGGCCCGGGCCAGGCTGCCGCCGACCCCGAAGTAGGCCTCCAGCGTCCGCACCAGGGCGGTGCCCCGACGGGCGTCGTAGTCCACGACCGGGCCGATGGTGGTGGCGAGGAACTGACGCACGTCGGCGTCACCGTCGCCGGAGACCGTGCCCAGCAGCAGCCCGACGAAGCCCAGTTCGGCGGTGCTCGCACCCTGCCCTGCCCGGCCCAACGCGCCCAACGCGGCCAGGCAGCGGTCGGCCTCCCGGAAGGCGACGGCCAGCGACGTCGGCCCGGCGACCGGGCCGCTCGCTCCGGCGGTCACCGGCCGGCCGGTGATCCGGGACAGGTCCCGCGACACGGCCCGGGCGCTGCCACCGGCATCCTGCCCGGGCAGCATCAGCACCACCCGCCCGTCGCGTGCCGCGGCCAGCCCACCCCGGGTCGAGGCGTACGTGGTGGCCCAGGAGAGCACCCGCTGGCGGGCCGAGCCGGTGGCCGCGATCGCGTCGTCGTCGACCGCCACCAGCACGTGCGGGGCGTCCAGGTCCACCCCGAGGCGGCGGGCGCGGCTGCGCAGCGCCTCGGTGTCGCGCAACGGCCGGGCGATCAGGTCGTCGAGCAGCTCACCCCGGACCCGGCCCTCGGCCTCGGCCACGGTGCGCCGGAACAGCAGCAGCAACGCGGTGACCAGCGCTGCGCGTTCCAGGATCCGCTGGTCGGCGTCGGCCAGTTCGCCCTCGGGGTGCAACACCAGCGCACCCAGGTTCTCCGCGCCGGCCACCACGGCGGCATACCACACCTCACCCCGGCGTACGCTGCGTCCCTCGGTCCGGGACGCGGCCACCGCCTCCACGAGGTCGGCGCGGTCCGGCTCGTCGAGCGCACCGACCCGGGCCAGCAGCCGGCCCTCGGCGTCCAACGCCAGCAGCGTGCCGCCCAGCACCTCGGTGACCGCCGCGGCCACGTCCTCCACCCCGCCACCGCGCAGCACCAGCGCGGTCATCCGGTCGTGGGCCGCCGCGGCACGCTCGACGGAGCTGCTGTGCGCCCGGATGGTGGTGTTGGCCGACGACAGTTCCGCCAACGCCGCCCGGGTCTCGGCCAGCAGCCGCGCGGTGTCGATCGCCACCGCGGCATGCGCGGCCAGCGAGAGCAGCAACGCCACCTCCTCGCGGACGAACGGCCGGGCCGAACGGTTCGCCGCGTAGAGCACGCCGATGCTGGTGGAGCCGAGCCGCAGCGGCACGCCGAGGATCGCCACCAGCCCTTCCTCGCCCACCCCGGCGTCGATCTCCCGGGTGTGGTGGAAGCGTTCGTCCTGCGGGTAGTTCGCGGTCACGTACGGGGCGCCCGACTGGGCCACCAGCCCGCCGAGGCCGGCGCCCATCGGCAGCCGCAGCTGCTGGAAGCGGGCCGACACCGAGCCGTCGGTGACCCGCATGTAGGTGTCGCCGCGTTCGGCGTCGTTGAGGGTCATGTAGGCGACGTCCGCGCCGAGCAGGTGCCGGGCCCGGTGCACGATCGCCCGCAGCACGTCGTCCAGGTCACGCAGCCCGGCCAGGTCGCTGACCGTGTCGTACAGGCTCAGCAGTTCGCTCTCCCGGCGGCGGCGGCGCTCCAGCAGCGCGCGGACCCGCAGCGCCACCGTCTTGGCCTGCTCCAGCTCGGCGATCTGGTCGGCGGGCAGCCCGGCCGAGCGGGCGGCGACCAGCGGACCCTCGAACTCGACCGCAGCGGCTTCCCGGGCGAGCAGTTCCAGGAACTCCAGCGGCGACGACATGACCGACATTGTGCGGGGAGACACTAGTTCGCCGTCCAGCCCCCGTCGAGCGCGATCGACGCGCCGGTGAGGAACGCCGCCGGCGGTGAGCAGAGGTAGGCCAGCAGTTCCGCCACCTCGTCCGGCTCGATCAGGCGCTTGATCGCGGCCCGGGCCAGCATGATCTTCTCGATCACCTCGGTCTCCGGGATGCCGTGGGTGGCGGCCTGGTCGGCGATCTGGTCCTCCACCAGGGCGGTGCGCACGTACGCGGGGTTGATGCAGTTGGCGGTGACGCCGTGCGCCGCGCCCTCCAGCGCCACCACCTTGGACAGCCCTTCCAGGGCGTGTTTCGCCGCGACGTACGCCGCCTTGTAGGGCGAGGCGCGCAGCCCGTGCACCGAGGAGATGTTGACGATCCGGCCCCAGCCCTGCGCGTACATGTGCGGCAGCGCCCGCCGGATCAGCAGGAACGGCGCCTCGACCATCACCCGCTGCAGGTACTCGAAGCGTTCGACCGGGAAGTCCTGGATCGGAGCGACGTGCTGCAGACCGGCGTTGTTGACCACGATGTCGACCTCGGCGTCGAGCCGGTCCACCGCGGCGGCGTCCGCCAGATCCACCCCCACGGCCCGGCCACCGGCCTCCGCCGCCACCTGCTCGGCCGCCTCGGCGTTGCGGTCGACCACCAGCACCTGGGCGCCGGCCACGGCCAGCCGTAGGGCGCAGGCCCGGCCGATGCCGCTGCCGCCGCCGGTCACCACTGCGGTGCGGCCGGTGAGGTCGACGTTCACGACGTGGGGGCGCGCCACGGGTTCTGCCGTCATGGCGCATGAAACTACGAGCTGGGTGGCCGGGCGCACATGGCGTACGCGCACATACTCCTACGGTGGCAGGTGGCCTCCGGCTACATTCCGTCGCCGTTGACGTCACCGGCGTGGCGGCGGTGCCGTCGCGCGGGCGTGTCCCCGGGCGCGGCCCCGCAGGAGCATCGGTAGGGTGTCGAACACACGTACTGCTCGACGGCTGGGAGGGGGAGGCGTGCGGGTGCTCGGCGTCGACCCGGGGCTCACCCGGTGCGGGGTGGGTGTGGTCGAGGGAGTGCCGGGTCGCCCCTGCACGCTCGTCGCCTACTACGTGATCTACACCGACCCGGCCGATGAGCTGCCGACCCGCCTGCTGCACCTGGACCGGTCGTTGACCGACCTGGTCGCCGAGCACCGGCCGGACAGTGTCGCCGTGGAACGGGTGTTCAGCCAGCACAACGTCCGGACGGTGATGGGCACCGCCCAGGCCAGCGGGATCGCCGTGCTCGCCGGGGCGCGGGCCGGGCTGCCGGTGCAGACGTACACCCCGAGCGAGGTGAAGGCGGCGGTGACCGGCTCCGGTCAGGCGGACAAGGCGCAGATGACCGCGATGGTGACCCGGCTGCTGCGGCTGTCCGAGCCACCCCGGCCGGCCGATGCCGCGGACGCCCTGGCGCTGGCCATCTGCCACGTGTGGCGCGGTGGCACCCGGTCCAAGCTGGCCGCCGCCGCGGACCGGGCGAGACGAGGAGGAGCGAGATGATCGCCAGTGTGCGTGGCGTGGTGACCGCCACCGGCCCGGACCATGCGGTCATCGAGGTCGGCGGCGTCGGCCTGGCCGTGCAGTGTGCCCCCGGCACCATCGCCGACCTGCGGGTCGGCCAGCCTGCCCGGCTGGCCACCAGCCTGGTCGTCCGGGAGGATTCGCTGACCCTCTACGGCTTCGCCGACGACGACGCGAAGGCGCTGTTCGAGCTGCTGCAGACCGCGAGCGGGGTTGGCCCTCGCCTGGCCCAGGCGGTGCTGGCCGTGCACACCCCCGACGCGGTACGCAAAGCCATCGCCAACGCCGACACCGCCGCGCTGACCCGGGTTCCCGGCATCGGGAAGAAGGGCGCCGAACGGCTGGTGCTGGAGTTGCGTGACCGCATCGGCCCGGTCCCGGTCGGCGCCGACGGCGCGGCCGGGGTCACCGGGGGCGCCTGGCCGGAGCAGGTCCGCCAGGCGTTGATCGGGCTCGGCTGGACGGCGAGCCAGGCCGACCAGGCGGTCGCCGCGGTCGCGGAGACGGTCGACGGGGCCGCCCCGCCGGTGCCGGTGCTGCTCAAGCAGGCCATCCGGCTGCTGGGCCGGACCCGATGAGCGCGCGGAGTGAGGCGGGTCTGCCAGCCCTGCGGTCGCCGATGAGGATGATCCCGTGACCGGCCCCGACAGCGGCCTGGTCTCGGCGTACGTCAACGATGCGGAGCGCGACGCCGAGGTCAGCGTCCGGCCCAAGCGCCTCGACGAGTTCATCGCCCAGCATCGGGTCCGTGACCAGCTCGACCTGCTGTTGCAGGGCGCGATGCGGCGCGGCTCGCCACCGGATCACATCCTGCTCTCGGGGCCGCCCGGCCTCGGCAAGACCACCCTGGCCAACATCGTCGCCGCGGAGCTGGGCGCGGGCATCCGGGTGACCAGCGGGCCGGCGATCGAGCGCTCCGGTGACCTGGCCGCGATCCTGACCAGCCTCGCCGAGGGCGACGTGCTGTTCATCGACGAGATCCACCGCATCGCCAAGCCGGCCGAGGAGCTTCTCTACAGCGCGATGGAGGACTTCCGGGTCGACGTGGTGGTCGGCAAGGGTCCCGGGGCCACCGCCATCCCGCTGGATGTCGAGCCGTTCACCCTGGTCGGCGCGACCACCCGGTCCGGCCTGCTGACCGGCCCCATGCGTGACCGGTTCGGCTTCGTCGCGCACCTGGACTTCTACGCCCCGGCCGACCTGGAGACGCTGCTGCACCGCTCGGCCCGCATCCTCGGCGTGCCGATCACCGACGACGGCGCGGCCGAGATCGCCGGCCGGTCCCGGGGCACCCCCCGGATCGCCAACCGGCTGCTGCGCCGGGTGCGTGACTACGCCGAGGTACGCGCCGACGGTGTGGTCACCCTTGACACCGCCCGTTCCGCATTGACGGTCTACGATGTGGATGCGCTCGGTCTGGACCGGCTGGACCGGGCGGTGCTCACTGCGTTGGTCGACTCGTTCCGGGGCGGTCCGGTCGGCCTGTCCACCCTCGCGGTGGCGGTGGGGGAGCAGCCGGACACGGTCGAGGAGGTGTGCGAGCCGTTCCTGGTACGGGCCGGGCTGCTGGCCCGTACGCCGCGGGGCCGGGTGGCCACGGAGGCTGCTTGGCGACACCTGGGCCGTACTCCGCCAAATGGTACATTTGCTGCTGAAGTTCCCCTGGCACCCGATCTGTTTTCCGTGGACACGGGGGAGGCGTGATCTGTTCGTGATCTGCGGCGCGTTCGGCGTTCCCAGATACAGCGACTAGACTCGCCGCGGTCTGTACAGGATGTGAAAATCCGCCTCCGCTCCGGTGCCATGTGCCGGCTCGGGGCCAATGGGAAGGTCGACAACCGTGTTTTACGCAGCAGAAGGCAGCGGAGCGGGTAGCTTCACGCCGATCCTCATGATCGCGCTGCTCTTCGGCGTCATGTACTTCATGATGATCCGCCCGCAGCAGAAGCGCCGCCGCGAGGCGGAGGCGATGCAGTCCGGCCTCTCCATCGGCGACGAGGTGGTGACCATCGGCGGGTTGTACGGCACGGTCTCCGGAGTCGAGGACGACAGCGTCCTGCTCGAGGTCGCCCCCGGAGTGCAGACCCGTTACGCCCGACCGGCGATCGCCCGCGTGGTGACCAAGGCGGAGCGTCCCACGGAGCCGGTGGCCGAGGAAACCGACGCCGTCAAGGAGTGAGCACCGCACCCGCCCTGGCCTGCCGGTACGCCGGTGCGCCGGGGTGGGGAACAGCCCGCACGCGTCCCCGTCGGGCACCCACCGCCGGATGCGGTGTGACAACTGAATAGCAGGCCGACGCCGGGCGTCGGCGCGCCGGCTCGGTCCGGTCCACGCGCCCCCCGCGTCGACCATCAGAGGCGGCGGCGTCAGCCCCGGGCGCCGTCGGAAGGCAGATCGTCGGCCGGGCAGACCGGCCGACCCGCCGTCGCGCCTGCGGCGGCGCGACCGCACAGGGAGACAGGACAGCCGTGGCACCACCTCAGGGACAGATGCGCCCGGGACGGCAATTGGCCGTACTGGGCGGCATCCTTGTCGTCCTCTATCTTTTGGTGTTCTTCGCGGGCGGTGCCAGCGGAGGCTGGAAGGACCGGCTCGAACCGCGCCTCGGTCTTGACCTTGTCGGTGGCACCCGGCTCACGCTGGAGGCGACGAACACCCTCGACGGCCGGGCACCGACGGCGGACAACCTCGAGCAGGCCCGCCAGATCATCGAGAGCCGGGTCAACGCGTACGGCGTTGCCGAGGCCGAGGTGGTCACCGAGGGCGACCGCAACATCGTCGTCTCCCTGCCCGGCGAGAACCGGGACCTGACCGAGATCGGTAGCGCCGCCGAGCTGCGCTTCCGCAAGGTCCTGAAGATCGTCGACGGCAGCGGTGCGATCCCCTCGCCGGCCCCCAGCCCGAGCGGCACCGCCGACCCGGCCGCCACCCCGAGCCCGACCGGCAGCGCCACCCCCACCCCGAACGCCGAGGCCACGGCATCGCCGTCCGGCGGTCAGGGCGGTGGAGCCCCGTCGGAGAGCCCGAGCGCGACCCCGTCGCCGAGCGCCAGCGCGTCGCCGGGCGCCAGCGAGGAGCCGGTGCCGCAGAGCCTCGAAGATCAGCGCAAGGCCGTCGAGGCGAAGGTCGGCGCGGAGGCCTGGGCCGCCGCGAGCGGCCTCCAGGCACCGGCCGACTTCAGCGCCGACCCGACGCTTGCCGAAAAGCTCAAGCCGTTCGCCGAGCTGACCGGCCGCGAGGTCGCGGTGCTGCCGACCCAGATGCAGTTCAACGTGCCGACCATCGGCTGCCTCCAGCTCGACGACCGGCCGCCGGCGTCCATCTCCGCCGCGGACCAGCAGGTCGTCGCCTGTGAGGGCGGTTACGCCAAGAACCTGCTGGACCAGGCGAAGGTGCTCGGCACCGACGTCGACTCCGCCGCCGCGGTGCGGGACCAGACCAGCCAGTGGGTGGTCAGCCTGGACTTCACCCGCAACGGTCAGGAGAAGTGGACCGCGCTGACCCGCGAGGCCTTCAACAACGAGGGTCAGGCGTGTGACGCCTCCGCGCTCGGTGACGAGGGCCGCTGCCGCGTCGCCGTGGTGCTGGACAACCAGATCATCTCGTCGCCGCAGATCCAGGGCGTGCTCACCGGCAACTCGCAGATCACCGGTAACTTCAGCAACGCCGAGGCCAGCGAGCTGGCCGGCTACCTGAACTACGGTGCCCTGCCGGTCACCTTCGAGGCGCAGGAGCAGCAGAACGTCACCGCCACCCTGGGCGCCAGCTACCTGCGGGCCGGTCTGCTCGCCGCCGGCATCGGCATGCTGCTGGTCATCATCTACTCGTTCTTCTACTACCGGCTGCTCGGCACGGTGATCTTCGCGAGCCTGGTGCTGTCGGCGTTGCTGCTCTTCGGCGCGCTGGTGGTGCTCGGCCGGCAGATCGGCTTCACCCTCACCCTCGCCGGCATCTCCGGCATCATCGTCTCGCTAGGTGTGGCGGCGGACTCCTTCGTCATCTACTTCGAGCGATTGAAGGACGAGATCCGCGAGGGCCGCAGCCCGCGTAGCGCGGTCTCCCGTGCCTGGGTCCGCGCCCGCCGTACGATCATCTCGGCGAACGCCATCACGATCATGTCGGCGGTGGTCCTCTACATCGTCTCGGTCGGAACGGTCAAGGGATTCGCCTTCGCCCTCGGTCTGGCCACCGTGCTGGACCTGGTCGTGGTCTTCCTCTTCCGGCACCCGATGATGACGATGCTCGCCCGGAGCCAAGCGTTCCTGTCCCCGCGGGTCAGTGGTCTCGGCCGGGTGCTACCGGCCAAGTCGGAGCAGGCCCAGCCCCGCAACCCGCGTGTCAAGGAGGCCTGAGATGGCTGCTGAGAACTCTCTGGCAAGCCGCCTCTACCGGGGCGAGGCCGGCCTCAACGTCGTCGGCCGGCGCAAGATGTGGTTCACCGCGGCGGCCGTGCTGGTGCTGATCGCGTTGGCCAGCATCCTCATCAAGGGGTTCAACCCGGGCATCGAGTTCGCCGGTGGCAACTCGTTCCAGATCCCCACCAGCGTCGGCACCATGCAGCAGGCCGAGGAGACCGCGGGCGAGTCGCTGAGCACCGCGGGTGCCCACGTGGTCACCGCCCAGCAGGTCGGCGGGGCCGGCGGCTCGTTCTACGAGCTGCGGACCACCCAGCTCGACCAGTCGCAGGCCGAGACCGTCCGGCTCGACATGGCCGAGCGGTTCGGCATCGACGCGAACGACATCAGCGCCAACCGGGTCAGCGAGGCCTGGGGTAGCCAGGTGACCAACCGGGCGCTGCTCGGTCTGGTCATCTTCATCGCCCTGGTCACGGTCTACCTGGTGCTGCGCTTCGAGTGGCAGATGGCGGTCGCGGCCATCTTCTCCCTGGTGATGAACCTGGTGCTCACCGCCGGCATCTACTCGATCGTCGGCTTCGAGGTCACTCCGTCGACGATCATCGGTTTCCTCACCATCCTGGGCTTCGCGCTCTATGACGTGGTGGTGGTCTTCGACAAGGTGCAGGAGAACGCCAGAGGCATCACGGCGAACAACAACCAGACCTACGGCGAGGCCGCCAACCTGGCGGTCAACCAGAGCCTGATGCGGTCGGTCAACACCTCGGTGGTGGCCCTGCTGCCGGTCGGCGGCATCCTCTTCATCGGTGCCGGTCTGCTCGGTGCGGGCACCCTGAAGGACCTGGGTCTGGTGCTGTTCGTCGGTATGGCCATGGCGTTCATCACCTCGATCACGCTGGCCACCCCGCTGCTGGTGGTGCTGAAGAACCGCGACCCGCGGATCCAGGCGCACAACAAGCGGGTGGAGGCCCGTCGGGCCAACCCGGTGCCGGCGAAGGAGGCCCGCACCAAAGCGGCCACGGCCGCCGCGGTCGACCAGGACGACGAGGAGCCGGTGCCGGCGGAGGCCGGTGCGGCTCTGGCCGGTGCGGCGGCCCCGAAGGTGGGGGCCCGGCCGGCGGGCAAGCGCTCCGGCGGCGCCCGCGGTGGGCGGCCCGGCGGCGGCAACCGCCCGGGCGGCGGAAAGCGACGCTGAGCGACACCGGGGCCACCCGGTAGGAACTCATCCGGCGGCGTCCGGCATGCTGTGCGAGCAGCGTGCCGGACGCCGCCGTCGTCGTGGAAGGGGAGCGGAGCTACCGTGACGGAGACCCACAGCAGCGGGGTACGGGGGGACAGCGGCCCGGATGTCGCTCGGCTGGTCGCCAGCCGGGTGCTCGACGTGCCCGACTTCCCCAAGCCTGGCGTCATGTTCAAGGACCTCATGCCGTTGTTCGCCGACGGTGCCGCCTTCCGTGACGTGATCGACGGGATCGTCGCGTACCACGGGCGGGAGTCCTTCGACACCGTGGTCGGCATCGAGGCGCGGGGCTTCGTCGTCGCCGCCGCCATCGCGTACGCCACCGGGGTCGGTGTGGTGCCGGTCCGCAAGGCCGGCAAGCTGCCCCGACCCGCGTACGCCGCCTCCTACGCCCTGGAATACGGCGAGGCCACCCTGGAGGTGCACCAGGACGCCTTCACCGCCGGACACCGGGTCCTGGTGGTGGACGACGTCCTGGCCACCGGAGGCACCGCCGCGGCGACGCTGGACCTGGTCGAGCGCGCCGGTGGCACCGTGACCGGGTTCACCGTGCTGCTGGAGTTGGCCTTCCTCAAGGGGCGGGAGCGGCTGGCGCCACGCGACGTCCATGCCCTGTTGACCGTTTGAGCGCCGACCGCCACCGGACGAGGCGGCACGGTACGTCCGGCGGAGCGGCAGGGCACTGTCGGTGCGGGTAGCATTGCCCATTGCTGAGCGGACGGTGAGCCGTCCGAGCGGCACGAGACCAGGCCGGCCGGCGCACGGTCGGTTCGTTTCCGGCGAGCGGTGAGGAGGCCGGTGTCCCACGATGTCGCCCCTCCGGTGGAGGGCACGGTGCATCCGACAGGCGACGCGGACGGCTCGGTGAACCGCAACAGCGCCGCTGCGGCGCCGGGCGGCGGGCCGGGTACGGCGCTACCCACCGGCGATGTGGCCCGTACGGGTGCCGGTGCCAACATCACACCCGTCGAGGCCGCCGCTGATTCCCCGCCGAGCAGTAGCTTCGCGTTGTCCCACGCGCCCACCGGGCGCCGGGTCCGGGCGCGGCTGGCCCGATTCAACGCGCCCTGGCAGTCCTCGCAGGTCAGCGAGGTGCTGGAGCCGCTGATCTCGTCACACCGGGAGAATCACCCCAAGGCTGACGCGCGGCTGTTGCAGCGGGCCTTCGACACGGCGGCGCGCTGGCACTCCGGCCAGTACCGCAAGTCCGGTGACCCGTACATCACCCATCCGCTCGCGGTGGCGACCATCCTCGCCAACCTGGGCATGGACACCACCACGCTGGTCGCCGCGCTGCTGCACGACACCATCGAGGACACCGAGTACACCCTCGACCAGATGCGGACGGACTTCGGTGGCGAGGTCGCCCTGCTTGTCGACGGCGTCACCAAGCTGGACAAGGTCAAGCTCGGGGACGCGGCGAAGGCGGAGACCATCCGGAAGATGGTCGTCGCCATGGCCAAGGACCCTCGGGTCCTGGTGATCAAGCTGGCCGACCGGCTGCACAACATGCGTACGCTGACCTTCCTGCCCCGGCCCAAGCAGGAGCAGAAGGCCAAGGAGACCCTGGAGATCCTCGCCCCACTGGCGCACCGTCTCGGTATGAACACCATCAAGTGGGAGCTGGAGGATCTGGCCTTCGGCACGCTGTTCCCGAAGCGGTTCGAGGAGATCAACCGGCTGATCGGGGAGCACCAGCCGCAGCGGGAGGCGTTGCTGCGGCAGGTGACGCAGAAGGTGCAGACCGACCTGAAGGCCGCCAAGATCAAGGCGGAGACCACCGGTCGGCCGAAGCACCTGTACTCGATCTACCAGAAGATGATCGTGCGGGGTCGGGACTTCAATGACATCTACGACCTGGTGGGTGTGCGGATCCTGGTCGACACGGTGCGGGACTGCTACGCGGCGTTGGGTGTGATCCACGCGAACTGGCAGCCGGTGCCGGGCCGGTTCAAGGACTACATCGCGATGCCCAAGTTCAACATGTACCAGTCGTTGCACACCACGGTGATCGGGCCGACCGGCAAGCCGGTGGAGATGCAGATCCGCACGTACGCGATGCACCGTACGGCGGAGTTCGGCATCGCGGCGCACTGGAAGTACAAGGAGCACAAGGGCACTCAGATCGTCGGTCCGCCAGCGCACATCGACGAGATGACCTGGCTGCGGCAGTTGCTGGACTGGCAGCGGGAGGCCGCCGACCCGAGCGAGTTCCTGGACGCGTTGCGGTTCGACCTGTCCAGCCAGGAGGTGTACGTCTTCACCCCCAAGGGTGACGTCATTCCGCTGCCGACCGGGTCGACGCCTGTGGACTTCGCGTACGCGGTGCACACCGAGGTCGGGCACAAGTGCATCGGGGCGCGGGTCAACGGCAAGCTGGTGCCGTTGGAGTCGACGCTGTCCAACGGCGACGTGATCGAGATCTTCACCTCGAAGTCCGACACGGCCGGCCCGACGCAGGACTGGCTCGGCTTCGTCAAGAGTCCTCGGGCGCGGACGAAGATCCGGCAGTACTTCAACAAGGAGCGCCGCGAGGAGGCGATCGAGGAGGGCAAGGACGCGATCGTCAAGGCGATGCGTAAGCAGGGCATGCCTCTGCAGCGGATGCTCACCTCCGACAACCTGATGGCGATCGCCCGGGACCTGCACCTGGCCGACGTGGCGTCGCTGTACGCGGCGGTCGGTGACAGTCAGGTCTCCGCCCAGTCGGTGGTGCAGAAGCTGATGGCCACCTACGGCGGCGAGGAGGGCGCGGCCGAGGACATCGCCGAGACCGCCGTGGCCACCCGGCCGCCGCGCAGCCGGGTCTCCAGCCACGACCCCGGCGTGGTCGTACGCGGCGTCAGCGACGTCTGGATCAAACTGGCCCGCTGCTGCACCCCGGTACCCCCGGACTCGGTCTTCGGCTTCGTGACCCGCTCCGGCGGCGTCAGCGTGCACCGCGACGACTGCGCCAACGCCGAGGACCTGCGCGCCCAGGGCGAACGGGTGGTCGAGGTGAGTTGGAAGCTCACCTCCGCCTCGACCTTCCTGGTCGCCATCCAGGTGGAGGCCCTCGACCGGCACAAACTGCTCGCCGACGTCACCCGGGTGCTCTCCGAAGAGCGGGTCAACATCCTCTCCGCCACCGTCACCACCACCCGCGACCGGGTGGCGGTCAGCCGGTTCAGCTTCGAGATGGCCGACCCGAAACACCTGGGGCACCTGCTCGCCGCCGTCCGCAAGGTAGACGGCGTCTTCGACGCCTACCGCGTAACCTCCGGCTCCTAACCCCACCCCTCGCCGCGCCCCCAACCCCGCGGCAAAGCTCGCACACGCGGGCCCGTGCAGCGGCATACCCCTGCCCAGGGGTGCCCTACACGGGGATGCCCTGCGTGGGCCGTGCCGTGCGTGGGCCGTGCCGCGCGGGCCGTGCACGGGAACCTGCCCCGGGGGCCTGCACGCGCGGCCCCTTCATGCGTTGATCTTGCACTTTCGGTCGCCGAATACCGGGATAAATGCCGTGTAACGGCGACACAAAGTGCAAGATCCACGCGTACGTGTGTTGCGCGTTGCCTGAGGGGTCTACGCCCGCGGGCCTTGTGCGCGGCGATCTTGCAGTTTGGTCGTCACATATCGGGATGAACTGCGCATAAAGGCGACATGAAGTGCAAGATCGCGGGTGTGCGGGTGTGCGGGTGTGCGGGTGTGCGGGGGTGCAATGTTGAAGGGGCCCGCCGGGGTAGCCGGCGGGCCCTTCAACGTGCGGTGGAGGAGGTCAGCTCATCGTCAGGTCGGTGATGACGACTTCCTTCTTGGGGTGGCCGCCACCGGCCTGCTGGGCGAAGGCACCGTCGTCGCCCGCCTTGGCGACGTCCTCGACGATGTCCATGCCGTCGGTGATGGTGCCGAGCACGGTGTAGTTCGGGTCCAGCGGCGAGTCGCCGTAGACGATGAAGAACTGGCTGCCGCTGCTGGCCGGCTGGCCGGAGTTGGCCATCGCGATGACGCCCGCGGGGTACGGCGGACGCTTGTCGGTCGGCAGGTTCTCCTCGGCCATCCGGTAGCTCGGGCCGCCGGTGCCGTCGCTGTCCCGCCAGCCCTTGCCGGTGGCGCTCGGGTCGCCGCACTGGAGCACCTTGATGCCCTCGGTCACCAGGCGGTGGCACTTGGTGTTGTCGAAGAAGTTCTGCTCGGCCAGGTGGATGAAGCTGCCTGCGGTGCAGGGCACCGCCGAGCGGTCGATCCGGGCGGTGATCGGACCGAGGTTGGTGGTGATCGTCATGGTCTGGATGCCGACCTTGCTCTGCTCGACGGGCGGCAGACCGACGTCCTTGGTCGTCGGGCTCCGCTCGCCGTTGGGCAGCTCGACCCAGTCACACTGCACCGTGTCCGCGCTCTGGGCGGTGGTGTCGGTGCCGCTGTCGTCGCCGATCAGGCTGCTGGCCAGCCAGACCGTACCGGCGACCACCAGCAGCAGGACCACGCCGCCGCCCACGACCGCCTGCGTCTGGCGGCGCTTGCGGGCCCGGGCCGCCCGCTCGGCCATCTCCTTCTCGAGCCGGGCGCGGGCCGCCGCGCGCTGCCGCTCTCTGGTGGACGTCACGCTCGATCCTCCTGGACTGTCTGTGGATGCCGCTGGCCCGTGGCGGGTCAGCCGGCGTTCGGGCTGGCCTCGGTCGAGCCGGAGACCGCCGGGCTCGGCGTACCCGTGGGGTCGGCCGGCGATGCCGGATCGAGCACCGGCTCACCGACGGTCAGGCTCTGGATGACCACGTCGTTCTCCGGCTTGACCTTCTGCCCAGCCTCATTGTCCACGGTCGGCAGGGCACCGATCTTCTCCACCACGTCGAGGCCCCCGGTGACCCGACCGATGATCGGGTACGCCGGCTCGTGGCTGATGGAGTCCTTGAAGAAGATCAGGAACTGGCTGCTGTTGGCACCCGGCGGGCTCGAGATCATCGCCACCGTGCCCTTGGGGTACGTCGGCGGCTCGGTCGCCGGGGCCGGGCTGCTCTCCGGTGCGGTCGGCACGTTCTCGCTGTAGAACGAGTACGCCGGGCCGCCGAGTCCGGTGCCGCTCGGGTCACCGCAGCGCACCGCGCCGTCGGCCGTGATCTCGTGGCAGTTGGTGTTGTCGTAGAACGACTGGCTCGCCAGGTGAGCGATGCTCGCGGCGGCGCACGGCGCCTTCGCGAGATCCAACTCGATGCTGATCGGCGCGCCCTGGTTGGTGGTCACCGTCATGGGCCGTGTGCCGGTGGTCGGCAGCCCGGTGGTGGCCGGCTCGCCCACGTCCTTGAGGTTGCTGTTGCCCTCGGTGTTCTGCGGGGTCCAGAGGCAGACCTCGGGGGCCGCAGTGTCCTCGGTCGGTTCCCGGTCGAACGCACCCAGCGCCCAGGCCGAGCCCGCCACGACAAGGACGAGGATCAGGGCGGTACCGACCCCGGCACGAATCTGCCGACGTCGTCTGAGGGCGGCGGCCCGACGAGCCATTTGCCGGTCGAGCTTGGCCCGCGCCAGTTTGCGCTGCCGGTCCCTGCTGGAAGCCACCCGTGCTCCCCTTCCTCTACCCTGTTCGTCAAGCCGGTGGTTGCGCGTACCCGTCGGGCGGCAGGTGCGCCACGCCACACGCCCGCCAGAGTGTACGGGTACTGGCTGGAAAAGTCGTGTACGAGGTCTGTGCACAGGCTGATCGGGACATACCAGCGCCCGGTGAGGCTGGTGGGGCGGACGACGAAAACGTCGCGAGCTGCCGGTTAGGCTTCGACCGGACAGCACGACAGATGAGGAGCGGACGTGCTCGTAGCCGGCTTTCCCGCCGACGCCTTCGGTACCAACTGCTACGTGGTCGCCACCGGGCCGGGGGAACAGTGCGTGGTGGTCGACCCCGGCATCGGGGTGATCGACCGGCTCGACGCGCTGCTGGCCGAGCATCGCCTGCATCCGGCCGCGGTGCTGCTCACCCACGGCCACCTGGACCACACCTTCTCGGTGGCGCCGGTCTGCGGGGCGCGGGGGATCACCGCCTACGTGCACCCGGGGGACCGGGAGCTGCTGGCCGATCCGGCCAAGGCGCTGTCGATGGACCTGACCCAGCTGTTCGGCGGGCGGCTGCCGTACGCCGAACCGGAGGACGTGGCCGAGCTGTCCGACGGTGCGACGCTCACCCTCGCCGGGTTGGAGATCACCGTCGACCACGCGCCCGGCCATACCGGCGGGTCGGTGCTGTTCCGACTGCCCGGCGCCGGTTCGCCGTGGGAGGCCGATCAGGTCTGCCTCTCCGGTGACGTGCTGTTCGCCGGCTCGATCGGCCGTACCGACCTGCCGGGCGGCAGTATGCCGACGATGCTGACCAGCCTGCGGGACAAGATCCTGCCGCTGGCCGACGACACCGTCGTACTTCCTGGCCACGGCCCCGCGACCACCATCGGCCGCGAGCGCGCCACCAACCCGTACCTCGCCGAGGTGGCCGGGATGGGCGGCGGGCGACCGGCGGCCTCCACCCGCGGCCTGTAGCGGCCGCTCCCACGCTCACCCGCGCGGACCGTGCGGGTTTCCGAACGGAGCATCATGAGCAAGCCCACGCCCATCTCCGGCTTTCCGGAGTGGACGCCCGCCCAGCGGATGATCGAGCAGTACGTCCTGGACCGGATCCGGTCGACCTTCGAGTTGTACGGCTTCGCCCCGCTGGAGACCCGCGCGGTCGAGCCGTTGGACCAGCTGCTGCGCAAGGGGGAGACCTCCAAGGAGGTCTACGTGATCCGTCGGCTGCACGGGGACCCGGAGGGCCCGTCCGGCGACGACACCCTCGGCCTGCACTTCGACCTGACCGTGCCGTTCGCCCGCTACGTGCTGGAGAACGCCGGCAAGCTGAACTTCCCGTTCCGTCGCTACCAGATCCAGAAGGTGTGGCGCGGTGAGCGCCCGCAGGAGGGTCGCTACCGGGAGTTCCTCCAGGCCGACATCGACATCGTCGACCGGGACACCCTCGCGCCGCACTATGAGGCGGAGATGCCGCTGGTCATCGGCGACGCGCTGCGGTCGCTGCCGATCCCGCCGGTACGCATTCAGGTCAACAACCGCAAGATCTGCGAGGGTTTCTACCGGGGTGTCGGGCTGACCGACCCGGAGGCGGCGCTGCGCGCGGTCGACAAGCTCGACAAGATCGGCCCGGCCGGGGTGACGGAGCTGCTGGCGACCACGGCCGGGGCGAGCGATGCGCAGGCCAAGGCGGTGCTGGCGTTGGCCGAGATCTCCGCGCCGGACCCGTCTTTCGCCGACGCGGTGCGTGGGCTGGGGGTCAGCGATCCGCTGTTGGACGAGGGCGTCGAGGAGTTGGTCCGGGTGGTGGAGACCGCCGCCGCGCACTCGCCCGGCCTCTGCGTGGCCGACCTGCGCATCGCCCGGGGCCTGGACTACTACACCGGCACCGTCTACGAGACCCAGATGATCGGGTACGAGCGCTTCGGCTCGGTCTGCTCCGGCGGCCGGTACGACAACCTGGCCAGCGCCGGTAACGTCCGCTTTCCCGGGGTGGGCATCTCCATCGGGGTGACCCGGCTGCTCGGCCTGCTCTTCGGCGCGGACGCGCTGTCGGTGTCACGGTCGGTGCCGACCTGCGTGCTGGTCGCCGTGACCAGCGAGGAGCAGCGCGCGGCCAGCAACCGGGTCGCCGAGGCGCTGCGCTCGCGGGGCATCCCCACCGAGGTCTCGCCGAGCGCGGCGAAGTTCGGCAAGCAGATCCGGTACGCCGAGCGGCGCGGCATCCCGTACGTCTGGTTCCCCGGCACCGACGGCGCGCCCGACGAGGTCAAGGACATCCGCTCCGGCGACCAGGTCGCCGCCGCAGCAGGGGAGTGGACCCCGCCCCAGGCCGACCTCAAGCCGCTGGTCGGCTGAGCGGGCCGGCACCGAGCCGGTGCCGGCGCGGTCCCGCTGCAGCCCGGACCGCCTGTCTGCCGGCCGACCCGAACTCGGCCGTCTACCGGGCCTGGTTGTGCTCGTACCCCGGTGAAGCCCCGGGCGTGGTCGTTGCTGGCTCTGGCGACGATCACGCCCGGGGCGGCTCGTGTGCCGCCCGGTGCTGGCTGCGTCAGGCGGCGGGAGGCTCCAGGGGCAGCAGGAGGCAACTGGACGTGGCGTGGGCGACGAGACGGTCCCGCCCGTCGGTCAGCCGGGCCTCGGCCAGGGCGGTACGACGGCCCTGTTGCAGCACCGTCCCCTCGCAGCGCAGCGTGCCGGAGTTCACGGTCACCGGGCGGAGGAACTTCACGTTCAGGTCGAGTGTGGTGTAGCCGATGCCGGCCGGCAGGGTGCTGTGTACGGCGCAGGCGGCGGCGGTGTCCAGCAGCGTCGAGATGACGCCGCCGTGCACCGTGCCGAGGGGGTTGTAGTGGAACTCCTGCGGCTGCAATTCGACCACCACCCGTCCCTCTTCGGCGGTCATGCTGGCCATGTCGATCAGGTGCATCACCGGAGGGGCGGCCAGTTCGCCGGCGACCATGGCGCGGAGCAGGTCCAGGCCGCTGCGCCGGCCGATCTGCGCGGCGTTGATGCTCGGGTCGGACCACGAGAAGGTGCGGCTGCGCGTCGCATCCTGCGTCTGCGTCATGGACTCAGCCTGGCAGCGGTTGCTGAGTCTGTCAACGAGACCTAGCCTGGTGGGATGAGACCCGCCGCGTTGGACTGGTCGGTGGACAACTGCACGGTCGCCCGCGCCATGGAGATCCTCGGCGAGAAGTGGACCCTGGTGGTGCTGCGTGAGGTGTTCAACGGGGTCCGCCGCTTCGACGACATGCGGGTGCGGACGGGGATTCCCCGGCAGGTGCTGACCAACCGGCTGGCCGGCCTGGTCGAGCAGGGCGTGCTACGCCGCGAGCCGTACCGGGAGCCGGGCAGCCGGATCCGCCACGAGTACCGCCTCACCCCCAAGGGCTTCGACCTGTGGCCGGTGCTGGTCGCCGTCCTGGCCTGGGGTGACCGCTACCTCGCCGACCCGGAGGGGTCGCCGCTGAGCGTCGGCCACCGCGACTGTGGCGCCGAGGTGCAGGTGGAACTCCACTGCACCGCAGGCCACCCCGTCACCGACCCCCGCGACCTCATCCCCCGCCCCGGCCCCGGCGCCCACCCCCGCTAGCCTCCCCACCCCGCAGACTCCCGCCCCGTGCCCGGGCTCCCGCCCCGTGCCCGTCGATCTTGCACTTTCGGTCGCGCTTTCGGGGCTTTTGCTCAGGTTCGCACCGACAGAAAGTGCAAGATCGCGGGGAGGGTACGGGCGCGGGGCGGGGGCGGGGGCGGGGGCGGGGGGAGGGGGAGGGGAAGAGAGGGGGAGGGCTACCAGGGGTAGCCGGCGGGGTAGGAGATGGTGGCCAGGGCTTGTTGGCCGGTGGTGTTGGGGTGGAAGTAGTCCCAGGTGGAGAGCTGGGCGAGGGTGAAGGGGTAGCTGAAGACGGCGTTGTTGTCGTACCGGCAGTTTGCGCCGTATGCGGCACAGGCCGCGGCTAGTTGGGCGTTGAAGTCGACCACCCGTTGGCGGACCCGGTTGCGGCGGTCGACGTCGGCCTGGGCGGTGGAGGTCGGGTTGGCCAGGATGGACTGGCAGATGCCAAAGAGCGACCAGGCCGTACGCGCGCTGCTGCTGTCCTTGCCGACCGACCAGAGTCGGTGCACGTCCGGGATGCTGATCACGTAGATCTTGGCGTTCGGCAGGCCGGACTTGAGTCGGGTCAGCGCGGAGTCGATGTTCGCCCGGAAGGTGGCCGTCGAGGTCATCGTCGACTCCGAGCTGGTGCAGGCGTCGTTGGCGCCGATCAGGATGGTCACGTAGCCGACGCCCTGGCTGACCGCGGTGCCGGCCTGGCCGTACAGGTCGGCTGACTTGGCCCCGGTGCGGGCGGCGTTGTGGTTGCGGCCGTTGATGGCCGAGTTGACTCGGCGGATTCGCAGGTAGTGGCTGTTCACGGTGGTGTCGTCGCCGGTGCTGAACGAGCGGCCGGTGCAGTCGACGTACCACCCGCAGGCGTTGAAGCCGCGGGTGATCGAGTCGCCGAGGCTGGCCATCGAGTTCGGTGGTGGGCCGGGGTCGGCGACGGCGGGGCTGGTGGCGAACAGGACGAGGGCGGTGACGCCGGCGAGGGTGGCCAGCGCGCGTCGGACGAGGGTCATGGTGGCCTCCGGTTCACGGTTGCCGGGTGGCGGCGCGGTGACCAGAGCGTATAGACGACTGTCTGTATCCACAATGTTGCAGACGGGTTACCTCGGTCGAACGGTGAAAGTGGGGGCAAAGGGTGGCCTTGTCAATGATCTTAAATATGTGAATACTTGCCTTCGCTTGGCCGTTTCCCCAGGTGGCCGAGTTTTGCCCTGCCCTGTCGACGTGACAGGGCCCTCCAACCCCCTCCGGGAGGCTGTTACATGCGACCCACAAGGTCAATGCTGCGCCGCGCCGTCACCGTCGCCGCGGCCGGAACCCTCGTCGCTGGCGTACTGGCCGGCACCCCCGCCCAGGCGGCCCCCGCGTCCGCCACGCCTGACTCCGCTGCGGCTCTCGCCGAGCGGCTCGGCGCCCGCGCCGCCGGCGCGTACGCCGATGCGGCCGGCAAGATGGTCGTGGCGGTGACCGACAGCCTCGCCGCCCGCCAGGTGGCGTCGGCCGGCGCCACCCCGAAGCTGGTCAAGCGTGGTGCGGCGGAGCTGAACCGGGCCACCGCCGAACTGGACCGCTCCGCGGCCATCCCGGGCACCGCCTGGTGGGTCGACCCGGCCACCAACCAGGTCGTCGTCTCCGTCGACAGCACGGTGACCGGCGCCAAGCTGGAGCGCGTCAAGGCCGCCGCGGCGCGGACCAACGGCGCGGTACGCATCGAGGCCGAGGCCGGTGTGCTGAGCACCCGCATCTCCGGTGGCGAGGCCATCTACGCGCAGGGCGGCGGGCGTTGCTCGCTCGGCTTCAACGTGCGGGCCGGCAGCACGTACTACTTCATCACCGCGGGGCACTGCACCAACATCGCGGCGAACTGGTACAGCAACTCCAGCCAGACCTCGCTGCTGGGTTCGCGTACCGGCAGCGTCTTCCCGGGTAGCGACTACGGCATCGTCCGGTACAGCAACCAGAGCGTGGTGCAGCCGGGCAACGTCTCCCTCTACAACGGCACCTTCCGCGACATCACCGCCTCCGGCAACGCCTACGTCGGCCAGTCCGCGCAGCGCTCCGGCAGCACCACCGGCGTACGCAGCGGCTCGGTGACCGCCCTCAACGCCACGGTCAACTACGCCGAGGGTCAGGTCCGCGGCCTGATCCGGACCAACATCTGCGCCCAGCCCGGTGACAGCGGGGGCTCGCTGTTCAGCGGCACCATCGCGCTCGGCCTGACCTCTGGCGGCAGCGGCAACTGCAGCATCGGCGGCACCACCTACTTCCAGCCGGTCGGGCCGGTGCTGAGCCGCTACGGCGTCAGCGTCTACTGATCCGTTCGCACCACTGACCCTCCTCACCGCAGCGGGCCGCCGGATTCCTCCTCCGGCGGCCCGCCCGCATGCGTGCCGACGTTCACGCGCCGACGCATGTCGATCTGGTGGGCCGCCCGCGTGTGCGCGGGCACCAGGTAGCGGAGCACCTCGATCCGGTGCGCGCTGACTGTTAAAAGGGGGCCCCTTTACTACCTGAGGCGTTAACAAGGTGCCCTTCCTTGCACCCGGCAAACGGCGGCGGGGGCGTGCTGCGAGAATGCCGGGAACAGATGTAGAGCTTCACGAGGGAGACGCACGCCGTGATCCGTACCCATGACGCCGGCAGCCTGCGCGCGACGGACGCCGGCACCACGGTGACGCTCGCCGGGTGGGTGGCCCGCCGGCGCGACCACGGCGGTGTCATCTTCGTCGACCTGCGCGACGGCTCCGGCGTGGTCCAGGTGGTCTTCCGCGAGGAGGACGCGCACGCGCTGCGCAACGAGTACTGCGTCAAGGTCGTCGGTGAGGTGACCCGACGCCCCGAGGGCAACGAGAACCCGGAGCTGCCCACCGGCGAGATCGAGGTGACCGCGTCCGAGCTGGACGTGCTCTCCGAGGCGGCGCCGCTGCCGCTGCCGGTCGACGACCAGGTGGTCGCCGGCGACGACATCCGGCTCAAGTACCGCTACCTCGACCTGCGCCGCAGCGGCCCGGCCAAGGCGATGCGGCTGCGCTCGCGGGCCAACCAGCTGGCCCGCACCGTGCTGCACGAGCGGGACTTCCTGGAGATCGAGACCCCGACGTTGACCCGGTCCACCCCGGAGGGTGCCCGCGACTTCCTGGTCCCGGTGCGCCTGCAGCCCGGCAGCTGGTACGCCCTGCCGCAGTCGCCGCAGCTGTTCAAGCAGCTGCTGATGGTCGGCGGCATGGAGCGGTACTACCAGATCGCCCGCTGCTACCGCGACGAGGACTTCCGGGCCGACCGGCAGCCGGAGTTCACCCAGCTGGACATCGAGATGTCCTTCGTCACCGAGGATGACGTGATCGACCTCGGTGAGGCGATCGTCGCCTCCCTCTGGTCCGACCTGGCCGGGTACGAGATCCCCCGCCCGATCCCGCGGATCACCTGGCACGACGCGATGGCGCGGTACGGCTCGGACAAGCCCGACCTGCGCTACGGCGTCGAGCTGACCGAGCTGACCGACTACCTGCGCGGCACCCAGTTCCGGGTCTTCGCCGGCGCGATCGACGCCGGGGGGTACGTCGGCGCGGTGGTCATGCCCGGTGGTGCCAGCCAGACCCGCAAGGAGCTGGACGGCTGGCAGGACTGGGCCAAGGCGCGCGGCGCGAAGGGCCTGGCGTACGTGGTGCTCGACGCCGAGACCGGCGAGGCACGCGGCCCGGTGGCGAAGAACCTGTCGGCCGAGCACCTGAACGGGCTGGCCGACGCGGTCGGCGCCAAGCCCGGTGACGCGATCTTCTTCGCCGCCAGCGCCGAGACCCGGGAGGCGCAGGAGCTGCTCGGCGCGGCCCGGATCGAGATCGCCAAGCGGGCCGGCCTGATCGACGAGAGTGCCTGGGCGTTCTGCTGGGTGGTCGACGCGCCGATGTTCGAGAAGACCGACGAGGGTGGCTGGACGGCGGTGCACCACCCGTTCACCTCGCCGAACTCCGAGTGGGTGGACCGCTTCGAGGAGGCACCGGACCGGGCGCTGGCGTACGCGTACGACATCGTCTGCAACGGCAACGAGATCGGCGGCGGCTCGATCCGTATCCACCGGCGTGACGTGCAGCAGCGGGTCTTCGACCTGCTCGGCATCACGCCCGAGGAGGCGCAGGACAAGTTCGGCTTCCTGCTGGAGGCGTTCAACTACGGCCCGCCGCCGCACGGCGGCATCGCCTTCGGCTGGGACCGGGTCTGCATGCTGCTCGCCGGTGCCGACTCGATCCGCGAGGTGATCGCCTTCCCGAAGACCCGAGGCGGCTTCGACCCCCTCACCGGCGCCCCCACCCCCATCACCGCCCAGCAGCGCACCGAAGCCGGCGTCGACGCCAAGCCCAAGCCGACCCAGACCCCCCACCCCGGCACCGCCGGCCCCGCCGCCCCGGTAGCCGACCCCACCTGACCCACCCACCCTTGCTCGGCCCCCGCGGCCTCCTTGGCTTCCTGGTCGATCAAGAAGTTTGCGTCATGCTCTAGGCGCTTCGGCGACGCAACTTCTTGATCGACCAACCGGGGGAGGCTGAGGATGCGGGTTCTGGTGGTGGGGGGTAGCGGGTTCCTGGGGCGGGAGGTGTGTCGGCGGGGGGTCGGCGCGGGGTGGTCGGTGGTCGGGACGTGCCACTGCGGTGATGTGCGGGTGCCGGGGGTGGTGGTCCGGCGGCTGGACGTGACGGACCGGTCCGCGGTGCGTGCGCTGGTCGCGGACGTGCGCCCCGACGTCGTGGTCAACGCCTCCTACCGGTACGACGCCTGGGCGGTCACCGCCGACGGGGCGGCGCACGTGGCCGGGGCCGCTGCCGAGGTGGGTGCCCGGCTGGTGCACATGTCCAGCGACGCGCTGCACGCCGGGCGTCCCGAGGCGTACGCCGACGACGATCCACCCACCCCGGTCTTCCCGTACGGTGCGGCGAAGGCGGCCGCGGAGACGGTGGTACGGGCGCTCGACCCGTCTGCGGTGCTGGTGCGTACCTCGCTGATCGTGGGTGCGGGCAGCAAGCAGATCCAGCTCTGTCGCGACGCGTTGGCCGGTCGGGCCACGCTCTTCACCGACGAGCTGCGTTGCCCGATCGACGTCACCGACCTCGCCGCCGCCGTGGTGGAACTTGTCGACTCCGACTACGCCGGACCGCTGAACGTGGCCGGTCCGGAGGCGGTCAGCCGGGCCGAGTTGGGTCGGCTGGTGGCGCACCACGAGGAACTCGACGCGTCCGCCCTGAAGACCACGACCACGGTCGAGTACGGCCTGGTCCGTCCCACCACGATCCGCCTCGACACCACCCGCGCCACCACCCTGCTCCGCACCCGCCTACGCGGCATCACCGAACTCCTCACTCTCTAATACTCCAACGTCAGTTGGTTTCGGCGTTGGGCGTGGCGTGGGCATGAGGACGGCCACCGCGTTGATCATCGATGGTTTGTGAGGACAACCGAAGATCGTGCGGTGGCCGTGTGCCACAGCGTAGACCCCGCCGGGTGGCGGGTCATCATGGACGAGGCGGTGACGCGTGTCGCTGGCCGGTTCGTGCGAGCGGAGCCTCGTCGCAGCGCCGGGCAGTTCGTGGAAGGGCTGCTGTCGAGCGTGGAACGCAAGACCTGCTGGTCCCTCGCGGAGCGGGCGGGTCACGACGATCCGCAGGCGATGCAGCGGCTGCTGCGCACAGCGGTGTGGGACGCCGACGCCGTCCGCGACGACGTGCGGGACTGGCTGGTGGAGCAGCTCGGCCATCCCGATGGTGTGCTGGTCACTGACGAGACGGGGTTTCTGAAGAAGGGTGTGTGCTCGGTCGGGGTGCAGCGGCAGTACACGGGCACTGCCGGTCGTGTCGAGAACAGTCAGGTCGGGGTGTTCCTGGCCTACGTGACGCCTGCCGGGCGGGCGTTGATCGACCGTCGGCTCTACCTGCCGGAGGCGACCTGGTGCGATCGCCGCGACCGTCTCACCGCCGCCGGTGTCCCTGACCAGGTCGAGTTCGCCACGAAACCCGCCCTTGCCCGGCAGATGATCGCCGCCGCGCTCGACGCGGGTGTCCCGTTCAGATGGGTGACCGGCGACGAGGTCTACGGTGCCGACCCCAGCTTGCGCGCTGACCTCGAAGACCGCCGAATCGGCTACGTCCTGGCCGTCGGCTGCGACCGCCGCGTGCACGTCAATAACGGCCGCACCCTCGTGCGGGTCGACGACCTCGCCGACCGGATCCCCACTACCGAGTGGCAGCAGCACAGTTGCGGGCCCGGGGCCAAAGGCCCCCGCGACTACCTGTGGGCCTGGATCACCACCGCCACCCGGCGCGGTGAACATCGGTGGCTGCTCATCCGCCGCAACCGCAGCACCGGCGAGCTGGCCTTCTACCTGTGCTGGTCACCCCGCCCGGTGCCGCTGCACACCCTCGTGACCGTCGCCGGCTCCCGCTGGAGCATCGAGGAGCTGTTCCAGACCGGCAAAGGCCAGGTCGGACTGGACCACTACCAAGTCCGCGGTTGGACCGGCTGGCACCGATTCATCACCCTGGCCATGCTCGCCCTGGCCGTCCTGACCATCCTCACCGCCACCGCGCAACAACCCGACGCTGACCCCGAGATCATCGCGCTGACCATCGCCGAGATCCGCCGACTCCTCAACGCCTTCGTCCTCACCGCATCACTACCGCCACAACACACCCTGCACTGGTCGACCTGGCGACGAACATCCCAAGCCCGAGCCCGACGATCCCACTACCAGCGCAGACTCGGTCACGAAACCAGACGGAAGATCAAGTGACGTTGGAGTACTAACCCCACCCCGCCCGCCCGCGCCGATCTTGCTCTTTCTGTCGGGGCGAACCCGTGCAAAAGCCGCTAAAGGGCGACCATGAGTGCAAGATCGCGGGGCAAGGAGGGTGCACAGGGATTGTGCATAAGAGTTGTGCATAGGTATTGTGGATGAATGGGGAGTGGTGAGAAGGGCCGGCCCAGGCGGGTGCGGATCGATGGGCGGCAGGTTCGGGCGTTGGCGCATCCGCTGCGGACGCGGCTGTTGGGGGCGTTGCGGATCAAGGGGCCGGCGACGGCTACCGGGCTTGCTGAGTTGCTCGACACCAACACCGGGGCGACCAGTTACCACCTGCGGCAGTTGGCCGAGGTGGGGCTGGTGGTCGAGGAACCCGACCGGGGGACCGGGCGGCAGCGATGGTGGCGCGCCGCGCACGACGTCACGAACTGGGAGAACACCGACTTCGACGACGACCCGGATGCGCGGGCGGCCATCGAGTGGATCCAGGCCGAGCAGGTACGCCAGTACGCCGAGCAAGCCGAGCGGTGGTTCGCCGTACGCGACCAGTGGCCGCCGGCCTGGCGCGACGCGTTCGGCATGAGCGACATCTTCATGACCATTCCGGTGACCCGGCTGGCGGAGCTGCGCACACAGGTGTGGCAGGTGCTGGAGCGCTACCGTGCCGAGGCTGATCCGGCCGAGCCCGGTGCCGAGCAGGTGCAGATCTTCCTCGCCGCGCTGCCGTTGCTGATCGGTGGCGGCCGGTGAACCCCCTGTCCGTACGCCAGGTCCGGCGGCGTTACCTGGTCCTGCACGGCCTGCGCTGGTTGCCGGTCGGCCTGCTGATCCCGGTGACCATCCTGCTCATGCAGGAACGCGGCCTGACGCTGACCCAGATCGGTCTGGCCATCGCCGCGCAGGGCGTGGTGGTCCTGGCGCTGGAGTTGCCGACCGGTGGGTTCGCCGACGCCCTCGGGCGCAAGCCGGTGCTGGTGGTGGCGAGCCTGGTCGGTCTCGTCTCGACCGGGCTGCTGGTGGTGGCGGACTCCTTCGCCCTGCTGGTCGCCGTCTGGGCGTTGCAGGGTGTGTTCCGCGCCCTGGACAGCGGCCCCCTGGAGTCCTGGTACGTCGACACCACCCTGGCCGCCGACCCCGACGCCCGGTACGAGAACGGGCTCGGCCAGGGCGGCACGGTGCTCGGCCTGGCCATGGCGGCCGGCGCGCTGCTCAGCGGCGCCCTGGTGGCCCTCGGGCCGATCGGTCCGCTCAGCGCGCTGACCGGACCGGTGATCGCCGCCGTCGGCTTGCAGGTGGTCTACCTGGTGGCGTTGCTGGCTCTGTTGACGGAACGACGCGCGGTGACCGGGCCGGCGGCGCTGCGCGCCTCGGTGCGGGAGGCCCCACGGATGGTGGGCGAGGCGTTCGGCCTGCTGCGCCGCTCCCGGGTGCTGCTCGCGTTGGTGGCGGTCGAGTTGTTCTGGGGCTTCGGCATGGCCACCTTCGAGGGGCTGTTGCCGATCCGGCTGGCCGAGGTGGTCGCCGACGCGGATCGGGCCGCCACCCTGCTCGGCCCGGCCAGTACGGCGGCGTGGCTCGCCTCGGCCGGCGGCGCGGCGTTGACGCCACTGCTCATCCGTCGGCTCGGTGCCGCGCCCGGTGCCGCCCTGCTGCGGATCCTGCAGGGCATCACCGTCGTCGGCATGGCGCTGTTCGCCGGTCCGACCGGAGTGCTGATCGCCTTCGTCGCCTGCTACGCCGTGCACGGCGCGTCCAACCCGTTGCACATGGGGCTGCTGCATCGGCAGGTCGCCGGCCCGTACCGGACCAGTCTGATCTCGCTGAACTCCATGGTGGCGATGCCGGCGGGCGCCCTCGGTGGGGTGGTGCTCGGCTACATCGGCGACCGAGCCGGGGTGAGTACGGCGATGCTGGTCGGCGCGGTGGTGCTGGCCGTCGCCGCGCCGCTCTACCTGCCGGCCTGGCGCGCCGGCCGCCACCCCGCAGGCGATGGGCGGGATGCCGGCGTGCCGGCGGCCGGACCGCCAGGCGTGCCGGTGGCCAGACTGGCGGGGGACGGTGAGCCGGCGGCTGGTCAGGCGCAGCGCACCGAGGTGAGCGAAAAGGCGGCGGTGTAACCGAGCCGACGGTAGAGCCGGATCGCGCCGATGTTGGCCGGGTAGACACCCAGCGCCAGCGTGTCGTGGTGGGCTGCCAGCGCGCGGCTCATGCCGGCGGTGAGCGCGGCGCCCAGGCCGCGACCGCGAAAGGCCGGAGCAACCGTCAGCCCGGCGAGGAAGCCCACGTCACCTCGGGTCCGGTCGGCCCCGCAGGCGATCAGCCGGTCGCCCTCGCGGATGCCGTACCAGTCGACGACCTGTGGATTGCCCGGCCGTGCCGTCGAGGTCGGAAACGACTCGTCGATGAGCGCGGTCAACGCCGGGTGGTCCGCCTCGGAGAGCCGGACGACCCGCTCCTCGCCCGGCTGCCGCGGCGGTGGCGTGGTCGTCCAGAGGAAGTCCCAGTCCTCGTGGCCCGTCACGCTCGGCACGGCGTCGAGGGCTTCCGAGGCCAGCCGGGGCAGGTGCACCCAGCGGCCGGGCTGGAAGACACCCTCGGCGGTGAGCGCGCCGAACAATTCGAGCGCCTCGGCCGGCGGCCCGAAGACTCCACCCAGCGGCCCCAGCGTGGCAGCGGGTAGCAGCCAGCCCAGGGTGCCGTCCCCTCGCCAGACCCGAAAGGTCTCCCGCGTCGGTAGTGAGTGTCGGACGAACGGGTGCTGGTCCATGGCGCTCAAAATCGCCTCCCGCTCGGCGAGCGCCCCGTCGGCGATGACCATGAGGATGAGCCTAGGGGTGCCGGGACAAGGGCACGAACGGCCCCTCCCGGGGTGGCGGCCTGCCCTTCTCGGCGCGGGTCGGTGCTCCACCGTGGAGATTGGCGTCGGGACCGATCGGGTACATGCGGGACGACCTACTGGCACCCCCACCGGAGGAACGTCATGCTCGCTATCGCCGCCGCCGTGGTCTTCGGCTTCGCACTTCTGCTCGACCTGCTGGGCAGCAACCTCGGAGCGCCGGACCTGTTCAACTGGAACACCCTCGTACTCATCGGCCTGCTGCTGCTCGCGCTGCACCTGGCCGGCGTGGGCGGGCGCGGTGGCCGCTGGTACCGGGGCCGTCGCCCCGGTCGCGGCTGACCGAGAAGGATCATCCCGGGCTCGGTCGACGGCGTGATTCTGGCGCCGTCGGTCGAGCCCGGTACTGTTCTCGTGATGGAGTCCGAGACGCTCTTCACCCTGGGTGAACCTGCCGCAGCAGCCAGTGCGGTGGCGGGTTCCAGTGGCGTCGGCGGCTTCACCCCGGTCGGCCCGGACGCCCCGCTGCCGGTGCGGATGCGTCCGGCGACCCTGGACGAACTCGTCGGTCAGGACCACCTGCTCGCCCCCGGCGCGCCACTGCGACAACTCGTCACCGGTGACGCCCCGATGTCGGTCATCCTCTGGGGGCCGCCTGGAAGCGGCAAGACGACCATCGCCCATCTGGTGGCCGCTGCCACCGACCGGCGGTTCGTCGCCATGTCGGCGTTGTCGGCCGGGGTGAAGGACGTCCGAGCGGTGATCGACACCGCGCGGCGGCAGCGCCGGTCGGGGGGACCGCCCACCGTGCTCTTCATCGACGAGGTGCACCGGTTCAGCAAGACCCAGCAGGACTCCCTGCTCGCCGCCGTCGAGGACCGTACCGTCACGCTTCTGGCGGCCACCACGGAGAACCCGTACTTCTCGGTCATCTCGCCGCTGCTGTCCCGGTGCGTGCTGCTCACCCTGCAACCCCTCGACGACGCGGCGGTGCGCGGCCTGCTGCGCCGGGCGATGACCGACGAGCGGGGTCTGGCCGGTGCGCTCACCCTCGACAGCGAGGCCGAGGACCATCTCGTCCGGCTGGCGGGCGGGGACGTCCGCAAGGCGTTGACCGCCCTGGAGGCAGCGGCCGGCTCGGCCACCGCGCTGGGCACCGGTCGGATCGACCTGGCCACCGCCGAGCGGGCGGTGGACACCGCGGCCGTGCGCTACGACCGCGCCGGCGACGCGCACTACGACGTGACAAGCGCCTTCATCAAGAGCATGCGGGGTTCGGACGTGGACGCCGCGTTGCACTGGCTGGCCCGGATGCTGGTCGCCGGGGAGGACGCGAGGTTCATCGCCCGACGACTGGTCATCTTCGCCAGCGAGGACGTCGGCATGGCCGATCCGAGCGCGCTCAGCGTGGCGACCGCCGCCGCGCACGCGGTCGAGTACGTCGGCCTGCCCGAGGTGCAGCTCAACCTCGCTCAGGCGGTGATCCACCTCGCCACCGCACCCAAGTCGAACTCGGCCACCACCGCGATCGGCGCGGCGATCGCCGACGTACGGGCGGGTCGGGGTGGCGCGGTGCCGCGGAGTCTGCGCGACGCCCACTACGCCGGTGCCCGCGGCCTCGGCCACGGCACCGGGTACCGCTACCCCCACGACGACCAGCGTGGCGTGGTCCGCCAGCAGTACGTGCCGGACGACCTGGTCGGGACCGACTACTACCAGCCGAGCCAGCACGGCGCGGAACGGTCGGTGGCCACCCGGCTGCCGTTGTTGCGCCGGATCGTCCGTGGCCTGGCCGCCCCCACGACGACGCCACCGGTCTCCGGTCGGGCTCCGGCCCGACCCGGTGCCGAGGAACCGCAGTTGACGACCGCGGACGCCGAAGTGACCGATGAGGTCGGCGATCGCGCCGACGGGAAGGGTCAACAGTGAGATCGCCTGGTTCGGAGCGACCGGAGGACGGCCAGGACGAGCGGCGTCCCAAGAACCGCCGCTGGGGCCGCAACAAGTCCGAGGCCGTCGCGGAGGAACCGGAAGGCGGCGAGGACTTCGGCTGGATCGACGATCTGCGCTCGGCCAAGCAGCAGCGCGGTGGTCTCGGTCCCGACGGCGCGCCACCCACACCGGAGGCACCGGCCGCGCGGTCCGGCCCGGCGGTGCCACCCGGTCCAGTGCCACCTGGCGCGGCGGTGCCACCCGGCCCGGATCGTGCCGGCCCGCCGGCCGCCGGCCGTATCGGTCCGCTTCCGGGCCGCCCCCACCCTGCCCCGGGCTCGTCGGGGCCGCCGACGGGGCCGGTCCCAGGGCCTACCGCTGACGCGCGTACGCAACCGGATCTCGGACGTCCCGCTGGTGCCGACCCGTCGTCCCCGCCGCGCCCGGCAACCGCCGAACCGCCCCGCGCCCGCCCGGTGGACGGCCCCTGGCCAGGCGCGCCGCTCACCCGCCCGGCTGGCGGCCCGCATCAGACCGGTGGCCTCGCCCCGGCTGGCGGACCCCGTCCGGCCGGTGGGGCTGCCCCGGCTGGCGGACCCCGTCCGGCTGGGGGGTCCATCCCGGCTGGAGGCCCCGCAGCGCATGGGGGATCCGCTGTGCCTGGAGGGCCCGCTGCGGCCGGTGGGCCCCGTCCGGCCGGCGGCCCGCCGTTCTTCGGTGGGCCGGTGACCGGCCCGATCCCCGGTACGCCGGACGGCCCGGTCTCCGGTGTGCCGGTCGGTCCGGTGTCGGGCCCGCCCACGTCGCGTCGCACGGTCGGCCGGCCGGCCGGCACACCCGCCGGCCCTCGTCGTGCCGCGCCGGACCATCTGGACCCTGCTGGCGTTCCTGGTCCGGCGGAAGGCAACACCGGGCCACGTCCGTACGCTCAGCCGGGTCGTCGGGCGGTTCCCGAGGCACCTTCCGGCGGCGAACCGATCGAGCGCGGCCCGGGTCGTCCGCCGACCGGCATGACGCCCGTGTCGGGGGCCGGTCCCACCGGCGCACCGGCCGGCGGCCGGCGCGCCGGTCGACGGCGCGCCGCCGAGCCCGACGTGGACCAACCGGCGGTGCCGTTGTCCGGCAACGCTCCGTCGATTCCCGAGTCGTCCTCCGCCGGCGACGAGCATCCGCCCCGGGCCCGCCGGGCCGCGTCGGTCCCGCCGCAGACCCCGGCGACTCCGTCTCGGGGGCGTCGGGCAGCACCCGAGCCGCCGGTCACCGGTGCTCGGGCGGCCGGCGCGACGGACGTGCCCGCCTCCGTACACCCAGGGGAACCGGAACCGCTGGGCCGGCCTGGCCGGCGAGCCGCCGAGGAAGGGCCGGTCACCAGGTCCGGCCCGGCCGATGACCTGGGGCGGCGGGCGGCGGATCCAGTCGGCCGCACCGACCACGCCCCACGCCAGGCCGACCCGACCAGCGGCACCGGTCGCGCCCCACGACCGGCCGACCCGGCCAGCGGTGCCGGGCACGCCCCACGACCGGCGGACCAGTCCAGCGGCACCGGTCGCGCCCCACGACCGGGCGACCCGGCCAGCCGTGCCGACCGCCCACAATCACCGGCAGACGCGGCTGGCGGCGCCGGCCGCCCACAACGGCCGGCGGACTGGCTGCGACAGGCCGGTCGTGCCCATCACACCGATCCGGCGCTGCGCACGATCCGGCCGGGCAACGCCCCGGCCGGTTCGTCCACCGACGACCTGCCCGCGACGCGTGAGCAGCGCGGCATGGACACTCCCACCGGGCCGCCACCGGGCCGTCCGGCCCCCGGCGCCGAGACGGCCCGGCCCGGCACCGGACCACGGCGGCCGGCCGCCGGCGCACCGCGCCACGACGAGCCGCCCACCGGCCGTGGCCGTGCCGTGCCGCCCGGCGTGCCGCCGGTCAGCAACCAGCCCGGCATGCTGCCGGCCGGCAGTCAGCCATCGCCGGGCGGGCCGCCGACCACCGGCCAGTCACTGCCCGGCTGGCCCGGAACGGCCTCGACGGCCGGGCGGGCGGGATCGGCGTCGGTGGCCGGGCGCGCCGGGTCAGCGCCGGCGGCCGGGCCTGTCCGGGTGCCGGGGCAGCCGGACACCGCAGTGCCCGGAGCGGCGCGCCGCGCCGTCGAGCCGGACGACCTGCCACCGAATGTGGCACGCCCCGGCAGGCTGCCGGAGCCGCCGAGGACGGGACGGTCGGGCGAGTTTCCATCCGTACCCCCGCCGGGGGCGCGGCGCGGCGACGAACCGCCGGTGCCGCCGAGGGCGGCGCCCACCAGCGGCGGACCGCGCGTTGCGGGTGGTCCCGACGGAGGACCCGCCGGTGGCCCCGGCCGACCCGGTGGCCCGCCACCGGGCCCTCACCGGGGCAACGTTCGCCCTGAGGAACGGCAGGCGGGTCGGGCCGCCCCGCCACCACGTAACCCGTCGCGTCCGGAACCGTCCGGCACCGCACCGGTACCCCCGTCGCCGTCGCGGGTCGGTGAATCGCCGGTGGTGGCCCGGGCCGCCGCGGCGGTCGCGCCGATGGGCCCGGCCGTGCTCCGACCCGGCATGGAGCCGGAGGTACGGCGACCCGCCGACGCCGAACGCGGGGACGCCGACGGGCCGGTCGACGACGGGCCGGACGACGGTGGCGAACTGCGCCACCAGGGTGGCGGCAACCAACGGCTGCGCGTGGTGGTCCTGGCGGTGGCCAGTGTGCTGCTGCTCGGCGTGGTGCCTGCCTTCTTCGGTCTGCGGGCGGAGGGCCGCGACCCGGTCTTCGCCTCGTTGGACGACCTGGCGGTGCCCACCTGGGCCGCGGTCGACCCGGTCGACGCCGTCAGCGGCAGCCGCTGGTGTCTGCTGGACTGCCGGCTGCGGGAGCGGACCGTGAACTCCGAGCGGTCACCGGAGGAGACCGCCCAGGTGTACGAGTCGGCGCTCAGTCAGGACGGCTGGCAGCCGTGGAAGCCGGCCTACTGCCCCGAACAGGAGGAGAAGGGCAGCTACACCTGCTGGCGGCGGGACGAGTTGACCCTCGATCTCTGGGTCCGGGCACCCACCTGCGTACCGCCTCCGGTGGACGGTGAGCCGGCGGTGGTGCCGTCGCTGGACCCGGAGACCGCCGCCGAGGAGTGCCCTGGATCGTTGGTGACGGTGAAGGTGCGCAACGCGATCGACGACGACCGGACCCGGCCCCAGCCGAGCACCGATCCGTCACTGACCGGTGTGGACCCCTACCCGACCCTGGGCGACGACCCGTTGGGTGACTTGACGCCGTCACCACCGTCCTGAGCCGGATGTCATCACGGACGGTAGGGTCTGGTCTGGCGTCACGCGTGTCACCCTGCCGTTCGTTCGGCAGGGCCAGCGGGCGTCGGCGCGGGCGAGACGGTCGTGCGGATCGGGGATAATGCCGCCCCGAGACATTTCGTTGAGGAGGACAGGCGTGGGCTTTTTGGAGGTCGCGGCGCTGATCGCGGCGATCGCGTTCGCGATGCTGGTGCTGATCCTGACGCTGCCCATCCTGCGGCTGCGGCACACCGTGGACGCCACCACCCGGATGATCAACGAGCTCAACGACCGGACCGGCCCGCTGCTGGGTGATGTCAACACCACGGTGCGCAACGTCAACGTCACCCTGGAGCAGGTGCAGACCTCGCTCGACGGGGTGAACCTGCAACTCGCCAAGGTCGACACGATGACCAGCCACGCGCAGAACATCAGCGCCAACGTCGCCAACCTGGTCACCGTCGTCTCCGCCGCCGCGGCGAACCCGCTGGTCAAGGTGGCCGCGTTCGGCTACGGGGTGCGCAAGGCCGCATCCGCCCGCCGGCACGCCGAGACCGAGCGCGAGGTCCGCGACACCATCAAGGCCCAGCGGCGCGCCGCCCGGCGCGGCAACCAGTGACCCGTCGGGAGGTACGAGCATGAGGCGTCTGTTCTGGCTGGGTATCGGACTGGCCGTCGGCGTGGTGGTGGTCCGCAAGGCGACCCGTGCCGCGCACGCGTACACTCCGGCCGGCATCGCCGACAACCTGTCGCAATCCGCTGGCGGCCTCGTCGAGGAACTGCGTAGCTTCGTCGCGGACGTGCGCGCCGGGATGGCCGAGCGGGAGCAGGAGATCCACGAGGCGTTCGCGCAGGGTGAGGCGTTCGACGACCAGTTCGCCGAGTTGCGGGAGGACCCGCGGCTCGGTGATCGAGAAATCTTTCCGGAGGAACACCAGCGATGAAGACGGCGGAGATCAAGCGGCGGTATCTCGCCCATTTCGAGGCGAATGGCCACGCCGTGGTGCCGTCCGCTCCGCTGCCCGCCATCAGCGACCCGAACCTGCTGTTCGTCAACGCCGGCATGGTGCAGTTCGTCCCGTACTTCCTGGGCCAGCAGTCACCGCCGTTCCCCCGCGCGGTGAGCGTGCAGAAGTGCATCCGTACGCCGGACATCGACGAGGTCGGCAAGACCAGCCGGCACGGCACGTTCTTCCAGATGAACGGCAACTTCTCCTTCGGTGACTACTTCAAGGACGGGGCGATCCCGTTCGCCTGGGACCTGGCCACCAAGTCCGTCGAGGCGGGGGGGTTCGGGCTGGACCCGGAGCGGATCTGGGCGACGGTCTACCTGGACGACGACGAGGCGTACGACATCTGGCTGCGCACCGGCGTGCCGGCGGAGCGGATCGTGCGCCGGGGCAAGAAGGACAACTTCTGGTCGATGGGCATCCCCGGACCGGCGGGCCCCTGCTCGGAGTTGTACTACGACCGGGGCCCCGAGTACGGCCTCGAAGGCGGCCCGGAGGTCGACGAGGACCGGTACCTGGAGTTCTGGAACCTCGTCTTCATGCAGTACGAGATCGCGGACGTCCGGAGCAAGGAGGAGTTCCGGATCGTCGGTGAGCTGCCGAAGAAGAACATCGACACCGGCATGGGCCTGGAGCGGATGGCCTCCATCCTGCAGGGCGTCGACAACCTCTACGAGATCGACGAGGTTCGGCCGATCCTGGAGCGCGCGGCCGAGCTGACCGGCAAGCGTTACGGCGCGCAGTCCGGCCAGGCGGCCAACCAGTCCCACCCCGACGACGTACGGCTGCGGGTGGTCGCCGACCACGTGCGGACCGCGCTGATGCTCATCGGTGACGGGGTGACCCCGTCGAACGAGGGCCGGGGCTACGTGCTGCGGCGGATCATGCGCCGGGCGATCCGGGCGGTGCGGCTGCTCGGCTGGCAGGAGCGGGCGCTGCCCGAACTGCTGCCGGTGGCCCGGGACTGCATGGCGCCGTCGTACCCGGAACTGGCCACCGACTTCGACCGGATCTCCGCGTACGCGTACGCCGAGGAGGACGCCTTCCTCGCCACGCTGCGCGCCGGTACCACGATCCTGGACACCGCGATCACCGAGACGAAGTCGGCGGGCAAGCCGGCGCTCTCCGGTGACAAGGCGTTCCAGCTGCACGACACGTACGGCTTCCCGATCGACCTGACCCTGGAGATCGCCGCCGAGCAGGGGCTCGACGTCGACCAGGAGGGCTTCCGCCGGCTGATGGCCGACCAGCGGGCCCGGGCCAAGGCCGACGCGCAGGCGCGCAAGACCGGGCACACGGATCTGTCGGCGTACCGGTCGGTGCTCGACGCCGGGGGCCCGGTGACCTTCACCGGTTACACCGAGACGGCCCGCGAGTCGACGGTACGGGCGGTGCTCGGCACCGACGGCCCGCGTGCGGCGGCGGTCGAGGGTGACATGGTCGAGCTGGTGCTCGACACCACCCCCTTCTACGCCGAGGGTGGTGGGCAGCAGCCCGACCTCGGCATGATCACCGTGGGCGGTGGGCAGGTCGAGGTGCTCGATGTGCAGCAGCCGGTGCCGGGGCTGATCGTGCACCGGGCCCGGGTGATCCGGGGCGAGGTGCGCGCGGGGGAGACCGGCTACGCCGAGATCGACACCAGTCGGCGGCGGGCGATCTCCCGGTCGCACACCGCGACCCACCTGGTGCACCAGACGATGCGCAACTTCCTCGGCGAGTCCGCCACCCAGGCCGGTTCGCTGAACGCTCCGGGTCGGCTCCGGTTCGACTTCAACACCGCGACCGGTGTCGCCCCGAGCGTGCTGCGGGACGTGGAGCAGCAGGTCAACGAGGTGCTGCTGGCCGACCTGGAGGTGCACGCCTTCGTCACGTCGCTGGACGAGGCGCGTCGCATCGGCGCGATGGCGCTGTTCGGCGAGAAGTACGGCGACCAGGTCCGGGTGGTCGAGGTCGGTGACTACGCCCGCGAGCTGTGCGGTGGCACCCACGTGTCCCGCTCCGGCCAGCTCGGCCTGGTGAAGATCCTTTCGGAGTCGTCCATCGGGTCCGGGGTCCGCCGGGTCGAGGCGCTCGTCGGCATGGACGCGTTCAACTTCCTGGCCCGGGAGCATCTGCTGGTGTCCCGTCTCGCCGAGCTGTACCGGGTTCCCTCCGAGCAGGTCGCGGACCGCGTCGAGCAGACCGTCACCCAGCTGCGCGACGCGGAGAAGGAGCTGGAGAAGCTGCGCGCCCAGCTGGTGCTCGGCGGCGCGGCGGCGTTCGCCGCCCAGGCCAAGGACGTCCGTGGGGTCGCCTACGTCGGCATCGAGGCGCCCGAGGGCGCGGCCGGCAACGACGTCCGCACCCTCGCGCAGGAGATCCGGGGCCGGATCGACGCGGCCCGGCCGGGTGTGGTCGCGGTGGCGTCCCGGTCGAACGGCAAGGCGTCGCTTGTGGTGTCGGTCAACCCGGCCGCCCGCAGCCGGGGTCTTGCCGCCAACGACCTGGTCAAGGCGGCGTTCTCCGGGCGCGGCGGCGGCAGCCCGGATCTCGCCCAGGGCGGCGGGTTGCCCGAGTCTGAGGTGCCGACCCTGCTGCTGACGGTCGAGAAGGCGATCGCCGAGGCGTGAATCATCGGCACAGCGGGCCAGGGCGGACCACTTCGGTCCGCCCTGGCCTCTTTCGCAACAGAGGTGACGGTCGGTGACTGAGTTATCCCGGGGTGTACGGCTGGGTGTGGATGTCGGTCAGGTCCGCATCGGGGTCTCCCGGTCCGATCCGCACGGGGTGCTCGCCACCCCGCTGGTCACCGTCGCTCGGGAGCAGAATCCCAGGCCGGACGCGGTGCCGAAGGATCTTGTCGAGATCGCCGGGTTGGTCGTCGAACACGAGGCGGTCGAGGTGGTCGTCGGCCTGCCGGTCAACCTGGCCGGTCGACATGGGCCCGCAGCCGAGCACGTCAAGGCGTACGCTCGACAACTGGCCGAGGTGATAGCGCCTGTCCCGGTGACGCTGACCGACGAGAGGATGTCCACGGTCGTGGCGAGCCGTAGGCTGGCCGAACGAGGTGTCCGGGGGAAGAAGCAACGCGCGGTGGTCGACCAGGCCGCCGCGGTGGAGATTCTGCAGAGCTGGCTGGACACGCAGCGGAGGCGGACGTAGATGTTTGACGAGCTGGACCTCGGTCACGACGAGCAGGATCGGGGGGACAAGGGCAAGCACCGTCGAGGTCGTAAGCGGGGCGGTCGCTCCGGCGGGGGCCGGGGCAAGACAGCGCTGGCGCTGCTGCTGGCCCTGGTGCTGCTCGGCGGCATCGGTGGTGGTGCCTTCTACGGCTTCGACCGGGTCCAGAGCTACTTCGTCACCCCCGACTACGACGGCGCGGGCACCGAGGAAGTGACGATCCAGATTCCGCAGGGCGCGTTCCTGGCCGACATGGCCGTGGCGCTCTACGACGCGGGCGTGATCAAGAGCACCAAGGCGTTCATCGAGGCGGCCGAGAAGAACTCCCGCAGCCGCAACATCCAGTCGGGCACCTACAAGCTGCGTAAGCAGATGAGCGGCGAGTTGGCGCTGGCCGCGATGCTCGACCCGGCCAGCCGGATCGTCAATGGGATCACCATCCCCGAGGGGCGTACCGCCAAGAGCATCTTCAAGCTGCTCAGCGACAAGACCGACATCCCGGTCAAGGAGTTCGAGGCCGCCGCGAAGGACCCGGAGAAGCTCGGCGTACCGGACTGGTGGTTCAAGCGGGACGACGGCAAGAAGTCCAAGAAGTCCATCGAGGGTTTCCTCTTCCCGGACACCTACGAGATCCCGCCGAACGCCACCGCCGAGACCATCCTCGGACAGATGGTCGACCACTTCCTGAGCGTCACCGGTGAGATGGAGTTCGCCGACCGGGTGCAGAAGGACCGCAAGATCAGCCCGTACGAGGCGCTGATCGTCGCCTCGCTGGCCCAGGCTGAGGCTGGTAATGCCGAGGATCTAGGAAAAATCGCCCGGGTGGCGTACAACCGCGCCTACAGCGGCAACTTTCCGTGTAATTGTCTTGAGTTCGACGTGTCGGTCAACTACTACTGGGAGTTGACTGGAAAAAAGACCAAGTCCTCGAAAGAAATGCGGAGGGAGGAAATTCGTGATCCGAAGAACCCGTACAGCACACACTCACACCCCGGTCTGACGCCCACGCCGATCAATAATCCAGGAAAGCAGGCGCTGGAAGGGGCGATGGATCCGCCCAAGGGTGATTGGCTCTTCTTTGTTGCGATCGACAAGGAAGGGCGCTCCGCATTCGCCGAGACCAACGCCGAGCACGAACGTAACGTGGCGAAGGCCAAGGAAAACGGAATTCTCTGAGAGCGCATGACGGCTTGCATGTTTGCGCCGAAGTCGCGATGCTGCTGGAATACCAGGCGTCGATCATGTCGCCCTTGACGCTGCGCGTGGTCTCGGTGAGGCCGGTCGCAGTCGAACGGTTTCCCGCCTAGGAGGATGAGACCAGCCGTCGGCGGCGACCCGCCGCAGGGCCGTGTGCAGATCCTGCGCCTGGGCCGCGAGGACAGTGAAGCCCTCGTCGCGGTAGCGGTACGCGGTGGCCCGTGAAGCGCCGAACCCCGCGCCGTGCAAGGCGACGTCCTCGGCTTTGCGGAACCGGATGAGCACCATCAACGCCTGATAGAAGCAGGTCAACGCGCGCGGAGCCGGTACGGGTGCCCCGAGCCCGGCGTTCGGCGGCCCTCGCCGGATGACACCAGCACCGGCGGCCGGCAACGTCGTTACCGAGTTGCGGTCTTGTCATTGTGCTTTGGGGCTGTTCAACGCTATAACAACAACTCGCCTGATCGATCTGTTGACTCGCCCATATCGATGGCCTAGTACTCCAACGTCAGTTGGTTTCGGCGTTGGGCGTGGCGTGGGCATGAGGACGGCCACCGCGTTGATCATCGATGGTTTGTGAGGACAACCGAAGATCGTGCGGTGGCCGTGTGCCACAGCGTAGACCCCGCCGGGTGGCGGGTCATCATGGACGAGGCGGTGACGCGTGTCGCTGGCCGGTTCGTGCGAGCGGAGCCTCGTCGCAGCGCCGGGCAGTTCGTGGAAGGGCTGCTGTCGAGCGTGGAACGCAAGACCTGCTGGTCCCTCGCGGAGCGGGCGGGTCACGACGATCCGCAGGCGATGCAGCGGCTGCTGCGCACAGCGGTGTGGGACGCCGACGCCGTCCGCGACGACGTGCGGGACTGGCTGGTGGAGCAGCTCGGCCATCCCGATGGTGTGCTGGTCACTGACGAGACGGGGTTTCTGAAGAAGGGTGTGTGCTCGGTCGGGGTGCAGCGGCAGTACACGGGCACTGCCGGTCGTGTCGAGAACAGTCAGGTCGGGGTGTTCCTGGCCTACGTGACGCCTGCCGGGCGGGCGTTGATCGACCGTCGGCTCTACCTGCCGGAGGCGACCTGGTGCGATCGCCGCGACCGTCTCACCGCCGCCGGTGTCCCTGACCAGGTCGAGTTCGCCACGAAACCCGCCCTTGCCCGGCAGATGATCGCCGCCGCGCTCGACGCGGGTGTCCCGTTCAGATGGGTGACCGGCGACGAGGTCTACGGTGCCGACCCCAGCTTGCGCGCTGACCTCGAAGACCGCCGAATCGGCTACGTCCTGGCCGTCGGCTGCGACCGCCGCGTGCACGTCAATAACGGCCGCACCCTCGTGCGGGTCGACGACCTCGCCGACCGGATCCCCACTACCGAGTGGCAGCAGCACAGTTGCGGGCCCGGGGCCAAAGGCCCCCGCGACTACCTGTGGGCCTGGATCACCACCGCCACCCGGCGCGGTGAACATCGGTGGCTGCTCATCCGCCGCAACCGCAGCACCGGCGAGCTGGCCTTCTACCTGTGCTGGTCACCCCGCCCGGTGCCGCTGCACACCCTCGTGACCGTCGCCGGCTCCCGCTGGAGCATCGAGGAGCTGTTCCAGACCGGCAAAGGCCAGGTCGGACTGGACCACTACCAAGTCCGCGGTTGGACCGGCTGGCACCGATTCATCACCCTGGCCATGCTCGCCCTGGCCGTCCTGACCATCCTCACCGCCACCGCGCAACAACCCGACGCTGACCCCGAGATCATCGCGCTGACCATCGCCGAGATCCGCCGACTCCTCAACGCCTTCGTCCTCACCGCATCACTACCGCCACAACACACCCTGCACTGGTCGACCTGGCGACGAACATCCCAAGCCCGAGCCCGACGATCCCACTACCAGCGCAGACTCGGTCACGAAACCAGACGGAAGATCAAGTGACGTTGGAGTACTAGGGTCTTCTTTGCAGAAGTTAACGGAGAGTTCGGGGGTTGATTCTGTGGGTGTTGTTCGAGGTTCACGCCGCTTAGCAGTGGTCGCAGCGGGCGTGGCTGCCGTTCTCGCCGCTTCAGCGCTGCCCGTTCAGGCGGCCGTGAACGAGTACTTCAGCACGACCGGAGCAGCGGGGAGAGCCGAATACATCAGAAACGGGGACTGGAATCTCTACGCCAGGGACACTCTGACTGACAGTCATTGCGCACGATGGCAGTACCGGGCGCCTGGATCCAGCACCTGGAACTGGCAAGGCAGTAGCGTCTGCACCGCCACCGAGCAGCACGCGACCTTCGGGCGCGCGCAGTATTCGTACCGCATCTGCCGGACTGGTATCGGCAACTGCTCCGCGCCCAAGACGCTGTATTAGCTAGGGCGCTGCTCAAGTCTGACGATTGAAGCGCGCCCGGTCAGCAATTGCTGGGCGCGCTTTAATCCGTTAGTGAAATCGGGTCTTGGTGAGTTGACGGCAGTCGGCGGCAACCGAAAATGTCATCGCGCGCTCGTTGGCAATGTGGCTGGCTCTCCTGGCCTCGGATTTCTCTGTGTTGCGGAGATTTGCAGGACCTCCGGTGCCGATCATGGTCAGGCCACGCTGATGGTGGCGGCGCTGTCGGCGGCGTCGAGGGTGAAGTGGGCGCGGTGCTCACCCGCGCTCACCGTGTAGTCGCCGAGGAAGCCCTCGACGGTGACCCGGCCGTCGGCGTCGGTGCGCATCGGGGTCGGCGGTAGCCACCACTCGCCCTTGATCAGGGCTTCGAGGGCGTCGTACGCCGGCTTGCGGCTGCCGTCGGCACGGACCAGGCCGGCAGGGGCGCCCAGCCACGCACCCCGGTCGGTGAGCCCCCAGTAGTTCACCGACTCGACTGCCGGGTGTGCGAGCAGGGACCGGTAGTGCCGGACGATCTCCTCGGCCTGCCGGGCCTCGCCCTCGGAGGTGCTCGGCCACTGCGGGATCTGGTAGTCGTTCAGGTCCTCGATCTCCGCCGGCATGAGGTGGCCGGAGACCAGCGTGGTCTCGGTCAGGTGCAGCGGCAGGCCGTAGCGGGCGAACCGGTCGAGCATCTCGTGCATGTACTCCTCGCCCCGGTATCCCTGGTGCATGTGGGTCTGCAGGCCGATCGCGTCGATGCCGACGCCGGCTTCGAGGACGCCTTCGATCAGGCATTCGTAGGCCGAGCTGAGGTCGAAGTCGTTGAGCACCAGGGTCGCCGTCGGGTTGGCCGCCCGGGCCTCCTCGAACGCCATCCGCACCATGTGGATCCGGCCTCGGGCCCGGGCCAGGTCGGTGATGGCGTTGTCCCCGTTGGCGAAGACGGGCATGATGACCGCCTCGTTGATCGCGTCCCAGGTGTCGATCAGGCCGGCGAACCCGCCGACCAGGTCGCGGATGCGGGCCCGTTGCAGCGCCTCGACCTCGTCGAGGTCGAGGCCGAGCAGCCACGGCGGCTGCACGGTGTGCCAGACCAGCGGGTGACCCTTGACCGTCACCCCGTGATCGGCGAGCCAGCGCGCGGTCCTCGTCAGCCGCTCGGTGTCGGGTGCGCCGCGTCGTGGCTCGTAGCTGCCCCAGTAGAACGGCAGCGTGGCGGTGTTGAACAGGCCGAGCCACAGGTCGCCGAGCCGGTCGAGATCCGCGGAATCCGTACCGCCGAAGGGCTGGGCATTCTCGGGATCGGGGCCGCCGACCAGGTTGACGAAGTCGAAGCCGATGTTGCCGAAGGCGAAGGCGTGCCGCCGCTGCGCGAGGGTGACGACCTGCTCGGCGAGCGCCCGCCGGTCCGGCCCACGCAGGGTGAGGGTGGTCTTTCCGATGCGGTGTCGCAGGCTGCTGTCGGACATTGTTGGATGTTAGGCGACAGTCGTCCCTGCGGTGGAGGAGCGTCGGTGGCGGGCTCGGTGCACAAGGCGGCGGTGGTGGGCAAGCCGATCGCGCATTCCCTCTCCCCGGTGATCCACAACGCCGGCTACGCGGCCGCCGGGCTCGACGGGTGGTCGTACACCCGGATCGAGTGCGCGGCGGCGGAGCTGGCGGATCTGGTCGCGGGTCTGGGCCCGGAGTGGGCCGGGTTGTCGGTGACCATGCCCGGCAAGGAGGCGGCGCTCGCGGTGGCCGCCGAGGTCTCGCCGGTCGCTGCCGCCGTCGGTGCCGCCAATACGTTGGTACGCCGACCCGACGGTTCCTGGTACGCCGACAACACCGACGTCACCGGCATGGTCGAGGTGCTGACCGAGGCGGGGGTGGGTGCCGGTGCCACGGTCACCGTGCTGGGTGCCGGTGGCACCGCCCGGGCGGCGCTGGCGGCGGCGGCCCGGTTGCAGGCGGCCGGCGTCACCGTGATCGCCCGCCGAGCGGCGGCGGTCGCCGAACTGACGCCGGTGGCGCACACCCTGGGCCTGGCGCTGACCGCCGCGCCCTGGTCCGAGGCGGTGGCATCGACGAACGCCGACGTGCTGATCTCCACAGTGCCCAAGGGTGCCGCAGACGGGTTGGCCGATGCGGTGGCCTGGCGTCCCACCACGGTCCTCTTCGACGCCATCTACGATCCCTGGCCGACCCCGCTCGCCGCGTCGGCCGCGGCCGCCGGCTGCCGCGTCGTCTCCGGTCTGGACCTGCTGCTGGCCCAGGCGATCGGCCAGTTCGAGCAGTTCACCGGTGTGCCGGCCCCGCGTGCGGCGATGTCCTCGGCGTTGACCGCCGCCTACGCCGACCGTCCATGATCTACGGACGAGTGTGGTGATGCTCGATCCGGACGAGAGTGATCACGGACCGAAAGGGTCGTTTCTGCGCTGAGCCTTAGGTGAGGATTAAGACCCGCTTAGGTCCCCCTGTCATGCCCATGCTCTGTTGTGTACACCGATACGCTGCACAGCGTTACCGCCGCAGACGCAAGGAGTTTCCGTGACCAGGCGTGGACTGCATCGCCTCATCCGGCACCCCGGTCCCCGGCGCAAGGCCGTTGTCCTCGGTGCCCTCGGCATCACGGTCGTGCTCGGACTCACCGCGACCATGGTGCCGCTGCTCGCCGACGACGACGTCTCCATCCCGGTGGTCGCCGACACCACCGCCACGGCCGTGGTGCAGGACGGGGACAACAGCGTCAAGTCGACCCTGGCCACCTGCCCGGCGCGGTGCGACGGAAATCCACGTGGTGGCCGGGACGCGGTGCTCGCCTTCATGGTGACCACGCTGCCGGCGAACGCGACGAACGTCCGGGCCACCCTGCGGGTGCACGCCTGGCAGGCGTTCAAGGCCACGGTGAGCGCGCACGCCTCGAACCTGGACGCCACCGCGCAGCGCCCGGCGCCGGAGCGCCTCGCCTCGGCTCTGGACACGGTCACCGGCGTCGCCAAGGGGTTCAACGAGTGGGACGTCTCCGGGCTGGTCACGGGTAACGGCATCTGGACGGTCTCGCTGGCCCAGGCCGGTCTCGACACCCGCATCTACTGGGCCTCGGCCGAGAACCGCAGCGCGGATCTGCGGCCCAACCTGGTGCTCAGCTACGACGTCGCCGGTCGTCCGGCGCCGCCCCCGCCGAGCGCCACCCTGCCGCCCACCGCGGAGCCGACCCGACCGCCCGTCTCGCCGAGCCCGTCGCCCAGCGTCTCGCCCAGCCTGAGTCCGACGCCCGCGCGGCCGACGCCGACCGCGACCCGACCGCCGGCCGACTCCGGCGCCTGCGGGAAGGTGTCGGACAAGTTGGTGCCGTCCTGCGGCGCCTGGTGGGGGATGTACTCGCCGACCAACCCACAGACCTGGGACCACGGCCGGGCCGTCACCGACATCGAGGCGCAGGTGGGTCGCAAGTTCGACATCGTGCACCGCTACCACGACTTCTCCAACACCGGCAGCAACGGTGCGTTCCCGGACGCGTACCAGCAGCAGCAGATGCGCGAGGGTCGGCTGATGTTCTTCGCCTGGGAGAGCCGGGTCTTCTCCTCCGGCACCGTGTTGACCTGGAAGGACGTGTACAGCGGCCGGTACGACGAGACGATCGACGCGGTCGCCGGCCGGATCCGGGCGGTGGGACAGCCGGTCTTCATCGGCTTCGATCACGAACCGGAGGACGAGCCGGCCAAGGGCAGCGACGCCGACTTCGTCCGGGCCTGGCGGTACGTGCACGACCGGTTCGCCGCGGCCGACGTGCGCAACGCGGTCTGGGTGTGGACGATGATGGGCTGGTCCGGTCACTACGACAGGTACGCCGGGCTCTACCCCGGGGACCGGTACGTCGACTGGGTCGCCTGGGATCCGTACAACTTCCACGTCTGCAACGGCAGCACGGTCTGGAAGAGCCCGAGCACCACCGTCGGATCGTTCTACCGGTGGCTGGACGAGAAGGGCATCGGTGCGGGCAAGCCGCGGATGCTTGCCGAGTTCGGTACGAACTTCGACGCGAATGATCCGAACGCCAAGCGGCGTTGGTTCGAGGAATTCCCGGCGGCGTTGAAGGCCCACCCGAAAATCAAGGCAGCGATCTACTTCAATTCGCCGGGCATGACGACCACGACCAAGACCTGCAACATGACGATGAATCACGACGCCGCGGCGCTGGCCGGGTTCACCGCCGCGGGACGGGACAGCTACCTGCGGCAACCCACCGGAGGGAGCCGCTGACGGCAACCGGACAGCGGTTTGGGACACTCGGTCGCTGCTGAAGCCTCTGGTGTCGCCACTGTCCGCTAACGGATTCACCGACCGCCCAATCGGCGGATGTCGCCCTGCAGGGTGGACGCGAGAGGCTACCGGCAATCCCGTCCACCCTGGAGGCGTAGCGTGCCCATAATCTCCTTCCGGCGGCATCCCACCCGTAGACGTCGAGTACGGGTCGCAGCTGTCGCGTTGGCAACTCTCGCGGCGGTACTGGCCGTACCCAAAGCGGCCGAGGCGGCCGTGTTGCCCGTACCTGAGACGGGCACCCTCGTGTCGACGAACCCGGTCGACCACACCCCGCACGGCCGCGACGGTGAGGCTCGTACCTTCGCCGAAGTGGGTAACACCGTGTTCGTCGGGGGCAACTTCACCCAGATCCGGCAGACCGCCAGTTCTCCGTGGATCACCCAGCGGTACCTGTTCTCGTACAACCGCACCACCGGTGTCATCAACACCGCCTTCGTGCCGGTGCTCGACGGCGCCGTCAACGCCCTGATCGCCGGGCCGGGTGGCACGCTGATCGTCGGCGGGGCGTTCAAGAACGTCAACGGTGAGTCGCGTCGCAACCTGGTCGCTCTCGACCCGGCCACCGGCGAGACCATCGCCAGTTGGGTCGGCCGTTCCGACGGCGGAATGATCCGCGACATGGTCCTGCACGGCAACGACCTCTACCTGGCCGGCGCCTTCAACTGGATCAACGGCACCGCGCACTCCGGGCTCGCCCGGCTCAACGCCTCCACGGGCGCGATCGACCCGACGTTCAACATCAACGCCACGGTCGGTCGGCACGGCACCGGTTCGTACGCCTGGACCATCGACGTCACCCCGGACGGCAGCACCATGGCCGTGGGTGGCAACTTCACGCTCGTCGACGGGCTGTCCCGTAACCAGATCGCGCTCATCGATCTGACCGGTACGCCGAGCGTGATCGACTGGAGTTCGGAGAAGTTCGTCGCGCCGTGCGTGGACCCGGCCACCTTCGTGCACTACGTGCAGGACCTGCGCTTCGGTGGTGACGGCAGCTGGTTCGTCGTCGGCACCAACGGTGGCTCCGGCTGGCCGGCCGCCTACTGCGACGCCCTGATCCGGTTCGAGACCGCCGCGCGTGGTCCCAACCAGCTGGGCACCTGGGTCAACTACACCGGTAACGACACGATCACCTCGGTCGAGGTGGCCGACAACATCATCTACCTCGGTGGGCACTTCCGCTGGCTGAACAACCCGAACGCCAGCGACCGGGCCGGCGCGGGTGCGATCGACCGGCTCGGTATCGCCGCGGTCACCCCGGCCACCGGCATGCCGGTCAACTGGAACCCGGGTCGTCGCGGCGGCAGCGCCCTGCCCTCGGGGGCCAGCAACTGGGGCTCGGCCGTGCCGGTGATCTGGCGGGGCAGCGACGGGCTCTACTTCGGGCACAACTCCGACGGCATGGCCAACGAGTACCACGGCCGGCTCGGCATGTTCCCGATCGCCGGTGGTCGGACGATCACTCCGCGCAACCCGTCGGCGGCCAGCTCCGGTCACCTGTACCTGGGTGTGACCGCGGGCGAGCTGCAGCGGGTGCCGTTCGACGGCACCACCGTCGGCACGCCGACCACGGTCAGCCAGCCCAACTACACCGGTGCCGGCGCGACCTGGGGTCTGGGTGACCGGATCTACTGGTCGCGGACCGTCCCCGGCAGCACCACCGGCAGCCGGATCGACATCTCGATGTTCAACGGCGGCAATGTCGGGGTGCCGTGGGAGTCGTCCGGTTTCAACGCCTGGTACAACCCGGCGAACATGACCGGCGCCTTCTTCCTCGACGGTCGCCTCTACTACACCCGTACCGGCGCCAACGGGCTCTACTACCGGTACTACGAGGTGGACGGCAACTACCTGGGCGCCACCGAGTTCACCCTGCCGACCACCGGCGTGACCTGGTCTGCGGTCCGGGGGCTGGCCTGGGTCGACGGCAAGATCGTGTACGGTCACACCGACGGCAGTCTGCGCAGCGTGCCGTTCGACCCGACGGCCGCGCCCGCGGTCAGCGGGGCGGCGAGTACGGTGCTCACCACGGCCGCAGATGGGCTCTCCTGGTCGATTCCGCGGATGTTCTTCGCGGTGCAGTAGGGGTGTACCCGTTGTAGCAGAAGGTCGGTAACTTGTTCAGGTCGGGCCGGCGGCGGATTCCCGTCGCCGGCCCGAGCGCTGGGCGGAGCTGTCCCGCAGGCCGCTGCACCCGCGATGCTCCTTTTCGACAACGTAGCGACGGTGGCGTTCATGACTGATGCACAGCCCGGCTGGTCCGGCGGTACGGTTGCGGCTCGTACGGTCACGCTGACCGATTTGTTGCGGGTTCCGCTGCACCGGATCCGGCTGGTGGCCGCAGTCGCGGTGCTGGGTCTGGCGGCGGCGATCGGGTACGTCTTCCTGATCCCCGGTGCGGTCAGCGCGAGCGCGGTGGTCGCGGTCCGCCCGGTGGTCACCGACGCCTTCACCCCCAGCGGTGCGGCCGCCGACCGGGCGGTGAACATGAACGTGGAGAGCGGAATCGCCACCGGCACCGACGTGGTGCAGCGGCTCGCCGACGCCGGTGGCCGGGATCCCCGCGACGTGCGCGACGCACTGGACGTGGAGGTACCGGCCGGCGGGCAGATCCTGCGTTTCACCTTCACCGCCGATTCGGCCGAGTCGGCGGTGAACAATGCCAACCTGGCCGCCCAGTCCTATCTGGATGTACGTCGCAACATGTACGAACGGCAGCGGGAGGAGATGCTGCGCTCGTACGACAAGAGCATCGAAGATGTCGCCGCGCGGCAGGCGGCCCTGCAGAAACGGATGGCCAACGCGCGGGACGGGGCGCGCGAAGCGGTCGTCGCCGAACTCGCCGGGGTGAACAACCAGTTGACCCAGCTCAGCTCCGCCCGTACCGAGATCGCGGCGGTCGACGTCAATCCGGGCTGGGTCACCCAGAGTGCGGAGAAGGCCCTGGTCTCCTCCAGCGGGCGCGGCCCGCTCTACGTGGCGGCGGGGCTGCTCGGTGGTCTGCTGTTCGGGGTGGTGCTGGCCTACGCCTGGGAGTCGATGGACCGGCGGATCCGCTCGGTCGACGACGGGCGCGACGCCACCGGCCTGCCGTTGCTGGGCACCGTGCGGGGGCAGGGGCTGTTCGGACGGCGCCGGCCGGTGGACGCGGACATCCGGTACGTGGCGATGGCCATCGCGGAGCGGGTACGCGAACCGGCCCGGATCGCCCTGTTGACCACCCGGGAGGACCAGACCCCCCTCACCGCCGGCCTGGCGGTGGCCCTGGCGGCCACCGGCCGGGACGTCTACGTGGCCGACGACAGCGGCCGGTTGGACGAGTTGCGCGCGACGGTGATGACGGATCGCGGTCGGCTGCCCGCCGCGGTCAACCCGGCCCGCCCCACCATCCCCAAGCCGCGCCCGGACGGCTCCGGTTCCATCGACGACGTCACCGAGCTGATCACGCCGGTACGCCGTCCGTCCCCGCATCCCAACCCGGCCCGGCCGGCGGCCGGTGACCCGGAGGCGACCATGATGCTGCCCCGGATGAGCGGCGGCCCGGTGACCGCGAAGAGCCCGGTCACCGAGCAGGCCGACGAGGTGCCGGTGGGCGCCGGTGGGGTGCGTTTCGGCACCTGGCGGCAGCGCGCCGCCCAGGGGCTGGTGTTGTTCAACGCCCCGCCGGCCGAGGCCGACGAGCGGGGCGTGGCCGCCGCCCGGCAGGGCACCGCCGTCGTGGTGGTCGAGCAGGATCGGACGAAGCAGGGCGATCTGCGCCGCCTGGCGGAGCGACTGCGGGCCGCCGGAGTGGCCCCGCTGGGATTCGTCCTGACCCGCACCGGCCGGGGCTGACCGTGCCCACCCTCAGCCCGCCGTCGGTCGACGAGCCGGCTGGCCAGCATCCGGGCGCCCGGCTGGCGGCTCCGGTGCTGCCCCGGCTGCCGGTGTGGCCGCTGGTGGTGATGTTCGGGCTGGTGCCGCTCTGGTGGCTGGCCGGCGCGTTCTACCTGGGCTGGTCGTTGCTGGGCGCGGTGCTGCTGGCGTTGCTGCTGGTCCGGGGTCGGGTGCCGCTGCCGCCGGGCACCGGCTTGTGGCTGCTGTTCCTGTCGCTGGTCGTGGTCAGCGCCACCCAGCTGTCCTCGGTCGGTTCGTTGCTCGCCTTCGGCCTGCGACTCGGCTTCTACGTGACCGCCCTCGTGGTGGGCGTGTACGTGTACGCGGTGGCGCGCCAGGGCATCGAGTTGTCCACCTTGCTGGTGCCGATCTGCCTGTTCTGGTTCGGGCTGGTCGTGCTCGGCTGGCTGGGTGTGCTGGCGCCCCGCTTCGAGATGAGCACGCCGATGGAGATGCTCCTGCCGGGTGGCGTCTCCGGCAACGCCTACATCCAGGACCTGGTACGGATCGCGGCCAGCGAGTACAGCCCGCGTGCGCTCAACCCCATCTACCGGCCGTCGGCGCCGTTCCCGTACACCAACAACTACGGCAGCGCGTACGCGATGACGCTGCCCTGCGTGGTGGCCTTCGTCATGCTGCGGCGGCAGGGCGTGCTGCGCTGGGCGGTTATCGTGTCGTTGCCGCTGTCGCTGGCGCCGGCCTTCCTCACCCTCAACCGGACGATGTTCGTCAGCCTCGGTGTCGGCCTGCTGGTGCTCGGGTTGCGGGCGGCCCGGCGCGGCAACGTCCGGGTCGGCGCCTCCGTGGTCGGTGTGCTGCTCATCGGTGGCCTGGCCACCCTGTTCATCCCGGTCACCGAGCTGATCGGCAACCGGGTCGAGTCCAGCGACACCAACAGCGACCGGTTCGCCCTCTACGAAGAGGTGCTGCGGCGGGTGGCGGAGTCACCCTGGCTCGGTTACGGCGCGCCGGCCACCGTCGACACGATCAGCGCACCCGTCCCGGTGGGCACCCAGGGCCAGCTGTGGATGGTGCTGTTCTGTCACGGCGTACCGGCGTTGTTGTTCTTCCTGGCCTGGTTCGCGCTCGTGGCGGTGATCTGTGCGCGGGCCCGCTCGGCGGCGGGCCAGTGGCTCGCGGTGGTGCCGGTGGTGTGCATCGTGCAGATCCCGTTCTACGGCCTGGCCAGCCCGAACCTCGCGGTGGCGTTCTTCGCCGTCGCCCTGACCATGTCCCTGGTGGAACGCGAGGCCCGACCGCCTGGCCCGGCCCTGCCCCACCCGTCCGCGGCCCAACCGGAGGTGGTGGCATGAGCCTCCCCGTCCACCCGCCCGCGCCGCAGCCACCCGCCACGGGCGGCCCCGCCGAACCCGCGTCGGACAGCACCGCGACCGAGACCCGCCGGGGCGCCCGCAGCGGCGCGGCCGGGCTGCTCGGGGCCGCCGTCAACGGGCTGATGGGTTTCGTCCTGGTGGTCGTCATCACCCGCGGCTACGGCACCGAGGGTTCCGGTGTCTTCTTCGCGGCGATCGGCGTGGTGACGGTGGCCGCCGCGCTCTGCGTGCTGGGCGCGGAGACCGGCCTGATCTGGAGCCTGCCCCGACGCCGGCTCGGCCCGCAGGGCGACGCGGCCCGGATGCTGCCGGTGGCGTTGATTCCGCCGCTGTCGACGGCGCTCGTCATCGCGACCGTCGGGATTCTCGCCGCCGACCCGCTCGCGCGTCGGCTGCTCGACGGCGCCGGCGTCGACGGTGCTGCGCTGCTGCGGGTCAGCTTCGCCGCGGTGCCGGTGGTGGTGGCGATGACCCTGCTGTTCGGCGTGCTGCGCTGCGTACGGCCGATGCGGATGTACGTCGCGGTGCAGTCGGTGCTGCTGCCCACCGCGCGGCCGCTGCTGGTCGGCGCGGCCGTGCTGCTGGCCGGCGGTGGCCTGCTGGCCGGCATGACCGGCTGGGTGCTGCCGGCCCTGCTGGCCGCTGCGGTGACCCTGTTGCTGGTCGTCGGGCCGCTGGGGATCGGCCGGGGCGCGGGACTGCGCGCCCGACGCGACGAGTGGCGTTCCTTCTGGCGGTTCTCCCTGCCCCGGGCCGCGTCGGCGGCCATCGACTCGGGTGCGGTCTGGATCGGTGTGCTGCTCACCACAGTGCTCGCCGGTGCGGCCGATGCCGGCATCTTCGGCGCGGTGAGCCGCTACATCCTGGCCGGCCAGCTCGCCATGCAGGGGCTGCGGGTGGCGGTGTCGCCGCAGCTGTCCCGGCTGTTCGGGCAGGACCGTCCCGACGCGGCCGCCGCCCTGCACCGGCAGTTGACCACCTGGGCGCTGGTGCTGTCCTGGCCGGTGTACCTGCTGCTGGCCGTCTTCGGTGCGGGGTTTCTCGAACTCTTCGGCTCCGGGTTCGCCGGCGGCGCCACCGCGATGACCGTGCTGGCGCTGGCCATGCTGGTGAACACGGGTGTGGGCAACGTGCAGAGCATGTTGCTGATGAGCGGGCGCAGCGGGCTTCATCTCGCGGCGACCGTGGCCGGTCTCACGGTCACCGTCTCCCTCGGCCTGGTGCTGATCCCCGCCCACGGTGCCACCGGCGCGGCCTGCGCCTGGGCGGCGGGCATCGTCACAGAGAACCTGATCGCGGTGACCTGTGCCCGCATCGTCGTCGGTCAGCCGTTGGCCGACATGTCGATGTTGCGGGCCGCGCTGTTCACGGTCGGCGGTGTGGGTGCCGCGGCGATCGTCGGAGTGTTGGTCGGCGGCCGGGGGATCGTCGGTCTGGCGGTGGCGCTGGCCGTACTGGCCGTCGGTTGCGTCGGTTTGTTGACGTTGCCTCGGGTGCGGCAGGGCATCCGGGCGACCATGGTGCAGATCCGTGGCGGGGCGCCGAGCGTCTCGCCACGACCCTCGAAGGGCAGGTGACATCGTCGTGGCGTCCATCCGCGACCGGGTGAAGCAGTTGGTGCCGACCCAGGTGACGAGCCGGGTGCGGGAGAGCCTCGTCGACTACGGGGTACGCACCAGCGACCGTCGACCGCTACCGGATTTCCTCATCATCGGCACCAAGCGGGGCGGCACCACATCGCTGTGGAACTACCTCATCCAGCATCCGCTGGTGCCGCGACTCTTCCCGGCCTGGAACACGAAGTCCTCGCACTACTTCGAGGAGAACTGGGGCCGGGGCGAGGCGTGGTACCGGTCGCACTTCCCGACCCAGCGGCAGCGGGAGACGCTGGAGAACCGGCACGGTGGTCCGGTGCGGGTGGGTGAGGCCGCGCCGCTGTACATGTTCCACCCGCTGGCCGCGCAGCGGGTCGCCGCGTTGATGCCGCAGGTGAAGCTCATCGTGCTGTTGCGTGATCCGGTGGAGCGGGCGTACTCGCACTGGAAGGAGCGGCGCACCAACGGGGTGGAGCCGTTGGACTTCGCCGCCGCGCTGGCCGCCGAGCCGGAGCGTACGGCGGGGGAGCGGGAGCGGCTGATCGCCGAGCCGGAGTACTTCAGCGAGGCCTACGACTGGTACACCTACCGGGCGCGGGGCCGCTACCTGGAGCACCTGGAGCCGTGGCTGACGCACTTCGACCGCGAGCAGCTGCTCTTCCTGCCCAGCGAGGACCTGTACCGCGACGCGCGGGCCACCTACCGGCGCACCCTGGACTTCCTCGGGCTGCCCGCGCACGACCTGCCCGACTTCAAGGTCTACAACGACCGGCGGTCGGCGCCGCTGGAGCCGGCGCTGCGGGCCGAGTTGACGCAGTACTACCGTCCGTACAACGAGGCGTTGCGGCAGCGGCTGGGGCTGCGTCTCGACTGGCCGGACCAGGTCGCGTGACCGGGGCCGACGATCTGCGTAGCCGCGAGGACGGGTTGGGGTGGGTCACCCGGGCGGTCTTCGGTGACCAGCGGATCACGTTGGTCGTGGACGCCCCGGTGCCGGCCGGGCACACGGTGGTGGCCCGTTACGCCGTCGTCCCGTCGGTGGACCGGGCCCGGTTCCTGCTGCCGCTGGGCTCGTCGCGGGCCACTGCGGCGGCGCTGCTGGCGTACAACGCGTTGCGGCCGGTGAAGGTGCGAGCCGTGCGGGCCGCGCTCGGCGTGGCGGCGCGGGCCGGTGTGGTCGCGCGGGCACCGTTTCCGGTGCTGAGTGTCGCCGTGCCGGCCGCGCTCGATCCCGCCGAGGTGCTGCTCGCCGAGCGGCTCAGCACCGAGTTGGGCGGCGGCCGGGCGTACGCGGCCTGCGGGGTCCGCCCGCCGGATCCGAACCACAAGCCGACCCTGCAACTGTTCGACCACGCGGGGACGCCCCGCGGCTACGCCAAGATCGGCTGGAACGACGCGACCCGGGCGCTTGTCACCGCCGAGGCGGCGGCGCTGCGCGAGGTGGCGGAGGTGGCCGGCGTCGCCGGGCATCCGGCCACCCCCCGGCTGCTCGCCGAGACCAACTGGGCGGGGCAGGCCGTGGCGCTTGTCGAGCCGCTGCCCACCGGGGTGCGCGGGGTGCCGGTCGACGCCCCGCCGGAGCTCGCGGCGCTGCTCGCGGTGGCCCGGCGGGGTCGGCCACCGGCGACCCCGCGTCCGCTGGCCGGCTCGTCGTTCCTCGACCGGTTGACCGTAGCGGCGCAGCGGGCGGCCGAGACGGATCCGGCCGGGGCGCGGGCGGTGGCGGCGGTGGCGGAACTGGCCCGCCGGCACGGCGACGTGGCCGTCGAGTTCGGCCACTGGCACGGCGACTGGGTGCCGTGGAACCTCGGCCGGCACGCCGGTGAGTTGGTCGCCTGGGACTGGGAGCACAGCGGGCCGGACGTACCGGTCGGCTTCGACCTGGCCCACGACGCGTTCCAGCGGTCCCTGGTGCTGCGGGGTGAACCGGCCGCGACCGCGGCCGAGCAGGTGACTCAGTGGCTAGACCGGTACGGCGACCGGCTGGGCCTGGACCCGGCCCGCCGCCGCCTGGTCGCCGACGCGTACCTGATCGAGATGTGGCTGCGGACCTGGCGGCTGGCCGACGCCGGTGCCGGCTGGAACCCGGCGCTGCATCCGGCGTTGCTTGACGTCATCGAGAAACGACAGTGAGAGATGGTCGGGCCGACCGCTGGGGGTACGGCTCGACCGTGGTGCAGGCACAGCGGACTTGTGGGGAGTCGCGTGGACAACGTAGACAAAGTGGGGCAGCAGTTGCTGCTGGTCGGGTCGAGCGGCGGGCACCTGGCCCAGCTGCTCGCCCTGAAACCCTGGTACGAGACCTGGCAGCGCTGCTGGGTGACCTTCGACACGCCGGAGGCGGTGTCCCTGCTGGCCGGCGAGGACCTGATCCCGGCCTACCATCCGACCACCCGCAACGTGCGCAACCTGTTGCGCAACACGCTGCTGGCGGCCCGGGTGCTGCGCCGGCGGCGGATCGCCGCGGTGGTGACCACCGGGGCCGGGGTGGCGCTGCCGTTCGTCGTGCTGGCCCGGCTGCGCCGCATCCCGACGGTCTACATCGAGGTTTACGACCGGATCGACACCCCGACGCTTACCGCCCGGCTGTGTCGCCCGTTCCTGTCGAAGATGCTCGTGCAGTGGGAGGAGCAGCGCCGCCAGTACCCGGAGGCCACGGTCGTGGGGACGCTGCTGTGAGCGGCGAGGTGACGCGCACCGACGCGCAGTTCGGCGTAGCTGCGGACCGGGCCGCCGGACACGTTCCGGCGCCTCGCGACGGCAACCGGGTCGGCCGGGCCCAGCTGCTGGTGGCGGTCGGCACCGACAAGCACCCCTTCGACCGGCTGGTCGGCTGGCTGCGGGAGTGGTACGGCGAGGTCGCCGACGAGGTGGTGCTGACCGTGCAGCACGGCCACACCCGGGTCGAGGGTCTGCCCGACGCGGTGCCGTTCCTCGGGCACGCCGAGTTGCAGACCGCGATGGCCGGGGCGGACCTGGTGGTCTGTCACGGTGGCCCGGCGACCATCCTGGAGGCCCGCCGGCACGGGCACCTGCCGATCGTCGTGCCCCGGGACCCGAGTCTGGGCGAGCACGTCGACAACCACCAGCAGTTGTTCGCCCGCCGGCTCGGTGCGGCCGGCCTGGTCGCGCTCTGCGAGACCCAGCAGGAGTTGCGGGACGCCCTCACCGCCGGCCTGGCCGATCCGGGACGGTTCACGGTGACCGTGGACGCCGAGGCGGCCGAGGCGCAGCGCACCGCCGTGCGCCGGGTGGGCATGATCGTCGAGGAGTTGGTGGCCGAGGCCGCGCAGCGGCGTCACCGGCCCTGGTGGCGACCGTGGCGTAAGCCCGGCCCGAATGGAAGGCACAAGCTATGACCGCGTACCCGAGCGTCACCGCCGTCGTACCCACCCGGGATCGTCCCGAACTGCTCCGGGCCGCCGTACGGGCCATCGTCGGGCAGGACTATCCGGGGCAGGTCGAGACGGTCGTGGTGTACGACCAGTCCGAGCCGGACCCGTCGCTGGCCGAGTTGTCGGCCCCCGACCGGCCGGTGCGGGTGGTGACCAACACCCGCACCCCCGGGCTGGCCGGGGCCCGCAACTCCGGCACCATGGCTGCCACCGGTGAGCTGATCGCCTTCTGTGACGACGACGACGAGTGGCTGCCGGGCAAGCTGGCGGCCCAGGTCGACGCCCTCAACGCGGTGCCCGGTGCGGAGTTCGTCAGCTGTGGCATCCGGGTCAGCTACGACGGGCACACCGTCGAGCGGGTGCTGGAACGCGACTCGATCAGCCTGGCCGACCTGCTGCGGGACCGGATGACCGAGCTGCACCCGTCGACCTTTTTGATCCGGGCGGCAGCCCTGCGCGACGGGTTCGGGCTGGTCGACGAGGAGATCCCGGGCAGTTACGCCGAGGACTACGAGTTCCTGCTGCGGGCCGCCCGCAGCGCCCCGCTGGTCAACCTGCGCACCCCGTACGTGCTGGTGCGTTGGCACAAGCGGTCGTACTTCGCGCAGCGCTGGGACACCATCTCCGAGGCGTTGCAGTGGCTGCTGGAGCGCTACCCCGAGTTCGCCACCCAGCCGGCGGGACAGGCCCGGGTCACCGGGCAGATCGCCTTCGCCCGGGCCGCCTCCGGGGACCGGCGCGGGGCGATGCGCTGGGCCCGACGCACCATCCGCCGCAATCCGCGGGAGCCTCGGGCGTACCTGGCCCTGGCGGTGGCCGGGCGGGTGGTCCGCGCCGACGCCGTGCTGCGCACCCTGCACAAGCGCGGCCGGGGCATCTGAGGCAGACGTCCGTAGGGCGGGACGGGGCGGGCGGTGCGGTGCGGCGGGCACCGGGCGTGACAGACTCATGGCTGTGTTGCGCTGGTTGACCGCAGGGGAATCGCACGGACCCGCCCTCGTCGCGTTGCTGGAGGGGGTGCCGGCCGGGATCGAGGTGACCACCACCGAGATCGCCGGGGAGTTGGCCCGCCGCCGGCTCGGCTACGGCCGGGGTGCGCGGATGTCCTTCGAACAGGACGAGGTCGAGGTCATCGGTGGGCTGCGGCACGGGGTGACACTGGGCAGCCCGGTCGCTCTGCGGGTCGGCAACTCCGAGTGGCCCAAGTGGCGCACCGTGATGGCCGCCGACCCGGTCGACGCCGACGAGCTGGCCCGCCAGGCCCGCAACGCCCCGCTCACCCGGCCCCGGCCCGGCCACGCCGACCTGGCCGGCATGCAGAAGTACGGCCACACCGACGCCCGGCCGATCCTGGAGCGGGCCAGCGCGCGGGAGACCGCCGCCCGGGTGGCCGTCGGCACGGTGGCCAAGGCGCTACTGCGGCAGGCCCTCGACGTGGAGATCGTCTCGCACGTGGTGGAGTTGGGCCCGGTGGCCGTCAAGCCGGGGCTGCGGCCCCGCCCGGAGGACGCCGAGCGCATCGACGCCGACCCGCTGCGCTGCCTCGACCCGGAGGCCAGCGCCCGGATGGTCGCCGAGGTCGACGCCGCGAAGAAGGCCGCCGACACCCTCGGTGGTGTGGTCGAGGTGCTGGCGTACGGCGTGCCGCCCGGCCTGGGCAGCCACGTGCAGTGGGACCGCAAGCTCGACGCCCGGCTGGCCACCGCGCTGATGTCGATCCAGGCGATCAAGGGTGTGGAGATCGGCGACGGCTGGCAGCAGGCCCGCTCGCGCGGCTCCGAGGCGCACGACGAGATCATCCCCACCGCCACCGGCGTACGTCGGGTCACCGACCGGGCCGGTGGCCTGGAAGGCGGCATCACCACCGGCGAGCCGCTGCGGGTGAAGGCCGCGATGAAGCCGATCTCGTCGCTGAACCGGGCCCTCGCGACTGTCGACATCACCACCGGTGAGCCGGCCACCGCGATCAACCAGCGCTCCGACGTCTGCGCGGTGCCCGCTGCCGCCGTCGTCGCCGAGGCGATGGTGGCGCTGGTGCTGGCCGAGGCGGCAGTGGAGAAGTTCGGCGGCGACTCGATCGCCGAGATGCGGCGCAACCTCGCCGGCTACCTCGACGCGCTGGTGATCCGGTGACCGGTCGGACCCGTCCGGTCTGCGTGCTGGTCGGCGCGCCCGGCTCCGGCAAGACCACCGTCGGTGAGGTCCTCGCGGCCGAGCTGGGGGTCGAGTTCCGGGACACCGACGCCGACATCGAGCGCCTGGCCGGCAAGCCGATCCCGGAGATCTTCGTCGACGAGGGGGAGGAGCACTTCCGTGCCCTCGAACGGGCGGCGGTGGCCGCGGCGCTGGCCTCCTGCGACGGGGTGCTGGCTCTCGGCGGCGGCGCGGTGCTGGCCGAGGAGAACCGCGCCGCGCTGGTCGGTCACCAGGTGGTGCACCTGTCGGTCGAGTTGACCGACGCGGTGAAGCGGGTCGGTCTCGGTGTCGGGCGTCCGCTGTTGGCGATCAACCCGCGGGCCACCCTCAAACACCTGATGGACCAGCGGCGACCGCTCTACGCCGAGGTGGCGACCGTGACGGTGGTGACCGACGGCCGCACTCCGCAGGAGATCGCCGCCGAGATCATCCCCCTGCTCAAGCGGTAAGGAAGGGCACCTTCTCAACGCCTCAGGTAGAGCAGGGGTCCCCTTTTAACGCCTGACGCGGCGGCCGGTGCCGGTGCGCGGCGCGGCTGCGGGCGCCAGCTGGCCAGCAGGGCCAGGGCGAGCAGGATCTCGGCCGCATCGCCGCCGTAGTACATCACCGCCGCGCCGGCCCGCAGCGCCTGCGGCGGGGCCGGTACGTCGACAAGCAGCCCCGCGTACAGGAGTTGGGCCAGGCTGGCGTGCGCGACGACCGCGGCGCCGAGCACCACCAGCCGTACCGGCACGGACGCCCGGTGCCGGTACGGTTCCGGGCCGGCGATCGACCAGGTGAACAGCAACCCGCTGAGCAGGAAGTGCAGGTTGACCAGGTCGTGCAGCACCGGGCTGGCGAGGGTGGCCCGGTACAGCGGGGTGAGGTAGAGCAGCCACAGCCCACCGGCGGTGAGCAGCAGGCCGGTGACCGGGTGGGCGAGCGTGCGCGCCACCGGATGCCGCGCCGCCCGCAGCGCAGCCCGACCGACCCGCCGGTCGACGGTCCGCAACAGCAGAGTGCCGGGCGCGCCGAGCACCAGGCCCAGCGGGGCGAGCATGCCGAGCAGCAGGTGCTGCCACATGTGCGCGGCGAACCCGTCGGCCGGCAGCAGCAGGGCGACGGCGAGCAGCGCACATCCGGCGGCGAACGCGGCCGTACGCCAATGGCTCCAGCCCGGCCGGTCCGGTTCGCGCTGCCGCAACACGGCAGCCAGATAACACCAACCCGCCACCAGGGGTACGAGCACAGCCGGGCCGACGGTCGTGGCGTGCTGCGCGGTGTGCGCCACGCTCATCGGCGTGGGCTCGCCGAGGTCGTGTCGTCGGCGCAGAGGTCCACGGCGGTGGCGCGGCGTTGCACGAGCCACCCGACGGCGATCAGCACGACGCCCAGGGCGAGGAAGCCGAGGTCCCACCAGAGTTGGTGTTCGCCGGCCCGGACGTGGTGGATGGCCAGGATGTGGTGGTCGATGATGCCCTCGACCAGGTTGAACAGCCCCCACCCGATCAGCGCCCAGCCCCACAGCATCGGCGAGCGCCACAGTCGCCCCCGGGACCGGGTCACCCGGGCGTAGAGCATGGCCAGGCCGGTCAGCACCGCCACCCAGGTGACCACGTGGAAGAGCCCGTCCCACAGGGTGTTCATCTGCAATCCGGCGACGGTGTCCACCGGGTACTCGCGGATGCCGATGTTGTCGGCGCCGGTGTTGCTGAGCAGGTGGTGCCACTGGAGCACCTGGTGCAGCACGATGCCGTCGACGAAACCGCCGAGCCCGACGCCGAGGATGGTGGCCGGCAGCCGGATGTCGGCGCCGTCGATCGTCCGCTCGGTCATGGTGCCCCCTGGATAGCTGGTGATGGTCCCCTGCCCGGTCCACGAACCGGTAAACCTCCGTTCCATTGATCGGGCACCGGTGAGCGGATCCGGTCCAGGCGGTCGACGGTGGGCTAGGCTCCCGGCGATGGACAACGTGACCCGGATCCCGGTCGGCGGCGAACGGCCGTACGACGTACTGGTCGGTCGTGGCCTGCTCGACACGCTGCCCGGCCTGCTGCCCGATGCCACCCGGGTGGCGGTGCTGCACGCCCCGCCGCTGAAGGAGTTGGCCGACGCCATCGGTGACCGGCTCGGCGCCGCCGGCATGACACCGCTGCCGATCGAGGTGCCCGACGCCGAGGCCGGCAAGCACGTCGACGTGGCGGCGGCCTGCTGGGACCGGCTCGGCGAGGCGGGGTTCACCCGTACCGACGCGGTGGTCGGGTTGGGCGGCGGCGCGGTCACCGACCTGGCCGGGTTCGTGGCCGCCTGCTGGCTTCGCGGGGTGCGCTGGGTGCCGGTGGCCACCTCGCTGCTGGGCATGGTCGACGCGGCGGTGGGCGGCAAGACCGGCATCAACACCACGGCCGGCAAGAATCTGGTCGGCGCCTTCCACCCGCCGGTCGGGGTGTTGGCGGACCTCAGCACGCTTGACACCCTGCCGCCGGTCGACCTGGCCGCCGGTCTGGCCGAGGTGGTCAAGTGTGGCTTCATCACCGACCCGGTCATCCTCGAACTGGTCGAGAACGACCCGGCGGCGGCCGTCGATCCGACCGGGCCGGTGGCCCGGGAGCTGATCGAGCGGGCGATCCGGGTCAAGGCCGACGTGGTCGGCGGAGACCTGCGTGAGTCAGGCGTACGCGAGGTGCTCAACTACGGGCACACCCTGGCGCACGCCATCGAGAAGGTCGAGGAGTACCGCTGGCGGCACGGTCACGCCGTCTCGGTCGGCCTGGTCTACGCCGCCGAACTGGCCCGCCTCACCGGCCGGTTGGACGAGGCCACCGCCGGCCGGCACCGTGCCGTGCTGACCGCGCTCGACCTGCCGACCCGTTACCCGGCCGACGCCTGGCCCGGGCTGCTGTCCGCCATGCGGGTCGACAAGAAGGCCCGAGGCAACCGGCTGCGGTTCGTGGTGCTCGACGGGCTGGCCCGACCGGCGATCCTGGACGGTCCCGACGACGACCTGCTGCACACCGCGTACGCCGCGGTGTCCGGCTGAATCGTCGCGGGTTTCTGCGGCTGAACTGTCGCGAGTGGAAGGCGAACCAGCATGAAGGTGTACGTGCTCAATGGGCCGAACCTGGGCCGGCTGGGCACCCGCCAGGTCGACGTCTACGGGACGACCAGCTACGCCGACCTGGTCACACTCTGCGAGACGACGGGACGAGACCTGGGCCTGGACGTCGTCGTGCGGCAGACCGACGCCGAGCACGAACTGCTCGGCTGGCTGCACGCCGCCGCGGACGAGGGTGCCGCCGTGGTGCTCAATCCGGCCGCCTGGTCGCATTACTCCATCGCGGTGCGCGACGCCTGCGCCATGCTGCGCGGGCCGCTGGTGGAGGTGCACCTGTCCAACATCCACGCGCGGGAGGAGTTCCGGCACCGCTCGGTGGTCTCGGCGGTGGCGACCGGCGTGATCTGCGGGCTCGGCGTCGACGGCTACCGCCTCGCCCTGCACCACCTCGCCGCCCGCCGCGACCAGCGCAGCTGACCTCCCCGCCGGCACGCATACTCCGGTCGGCCGGGCGAGCACTACGCTCGGCTTCCCCTGCTTCAATCACGCTCGGTGATGTCCGCCGTTCCGTCCCTCGTACCCTCGCTTCGCCCTTTGCTCTGCTTCAACCCACGCAACCGTCGATGAGCAGCATCTTCGTGTTGCGGGTGGCGCGAGATGTCCCGCGCTTTCGCCACGGGGCGTAACCGTTGCGCGGGTTGAAGCAGAGCAAAGGGGCGGGGTGGGGGAGGCGGTGGGGTGGGTTGTGTCACGGAGGGTGGCGGTCCGGGTCGGGTGGGGCCGGACTGACCGTGGACGGCGGCGGTCGGGGTACCGCAGGGCGGCTAGTAGACTTGCTAGGTCTGTCCGCCAAATGACGATCAAGGCAGGAAATGGCCACCACCAACGACCTGAAGAACGGCCTGGTACTCAACCTCGACGGGGAGCTCTGGGCCGTCGTTGAGTTCCAGCACGTCAAGCCTGGTAAGGGTGGTGCGTTCGTGCGTACCACGCTGAAGAACGTGCTCTCCGGCAAGGTCGTCGACAAGACCTTCAACGCGGGCACCAAGGTCGAGACCGCGACCGTTGACAAGCGCACCATGCAGTACCTCTACGCCGACGGCGAGGACTACGTCTTCATGGACATGGAGACGTTCGACCAGATCACCGTGCCCGGTGGGACGGTCGGCGAGGCGGCGAACTACCTGCTGCCCGAGGCCGAGGCGATCGTGGCGACGCACGAGAGCGTGCCGCTCTACGTCGAGCTGCCGACCTCGGTCGTGCTGGAGATCACCTACACCGAGCCGGGCCTGCAGGGCGACCGGTCCACCGGTGGCAACAAGCCGGCGACGGTGGAGACCGGCGCGACCGTGCAGGTGCCGCTCTTCATCACCACCGGCGAGAAGATCAAGGTCGACACTCGCGACGGCCGTTACCTCGGCCGCGCCTGATGGCCGAGGGTCCGAAGCAGCAGATGCCCGCGCGCCGCAAGGCGCGCAAGCGGGCGCTGGACGTGCTCTTCGAGGCCGACCTGCGTGATCGTCCGCCGGTCGAGGTGTTGGCCGGCTACATCGAGCGGATCGAGAAGCCGCGCCCCGACCACCTCGGGTACGCGGTCGGCCTGGTCGAGGGCGTGGCCGGTCATCTCGACCGGATCGACGAGCTGATCGCCAGCTACGCCGAGGGTTGGACGCTGGACCGGATGCCGGTGGTCGACCGCAACCTCGCCCGGATCGCGGTCTACGAACTGCTCTACGTCGACGAGATCGACGACGCGGTGGCGATCAGTGAGGCCGTCGAACTGGCTCGGCAGATGTCGACCGACGACTCGCCTCGCTTCCTCAACGGTCTGCTCGGCCGCATCGCCGAGTACGCCACCCGCTGATCGGCTCCGATGCGGGCCACCGCTTGCGGTGGCCGTCGGGGAGTGCGACGAAACGAAAGGCCCGCGCCGTCCGGCGCGGGCCTTTTGTTGCTGGGAATTCAGGAAGCGAAGAACGCCCGGGGGTCGGCGACCAGCACGCCGTGCTCGGTCAACCGCTCGATCAGGCCGGAGGGCGAGGCGTCGTAGACGATCGCGAGGGCCCGCAGGTCGTCGGCGCGGATCGACAGGACCCGGCCGTTGTAGTCGCCGCGCTGCTGCTGGATGGCGCGGGCGTACCGGGCGACGTAGGCGAGGTCCTCGCTGGCCTCGTCGTAGAGCCGCTCCAGGTCCAAGACGATCTTGCTGGTGGGCTCGTGCCGCACCCCGCTGCCGTCGGGCAGCAACTCCGAGACCGGTACGCGGTAGAACTCGGCCAACTCGGCCAGGCGGGACACCGTGACGGCCCGGTCACCGCGCTCGTACGAGCCGACCACAACCGCCTTCCAACGCCCGTTCGACTTCTCCTCCACGCCCTGCAGGGACAGACCCTGCTGCTGGCGAATGGAGCGCAGACGGGCGCCCAGAGACTTGGCGTATTCAGAGGGCATTCGGACACTCCCAGTGCTGCTCGGGGTTCTCCCAGCGATCGCTACGGAGCGTGACGGTACGGGGATTCGTAAACGTGGTCAAGTGGTGGCGATACCTCAGTTGAACACCCCGGTCGACTTGTCCCGTTCTGCCCGCTGAACCGATACGCCGACCGGTCTCTCCCCGACGTGGTCTGAGCCACTCGTGCCCGACCGTGGTTACGGCAACGACCACTGGTAACGTGGCCCAAGCCCTCCCGCCGGCCGTACCCGGCTGACCTGGGGGGATCCGACATCCTTTAACGACCCGTCCCGTGAGGCGGGGAAGGAGGTCCGCCGTGGCCTGCCCACCGGCTGCCCACCCGTCGCCACCGCGACAACCCTCGGTGAAGGTGATTCTGACCAGTGCCGAGGTGCAACGTGTCGTCGACCGGATCGCCCACCAGATCCTGGAGAAGACCCAGGGCGCGGCGGACACCGTACTGCTCGGAGTGCCGACCCGAGGCGCCCCGCTGGCGCGACGCCTCGCCGAGCGGATCAACGCCTTCGAGGGCACCGCGGTGCCGGTCGGTGTGCTCGACATCACCCTCTACCGCGACGACCTGCGTCGCAACGCCACCCGGGCGGTCGGCCCGACCCAGGTGCCGCCGGGCGGAATCGACGGCATGCGGGTGATCCTCGTCGACGACGTGCTCTTCTCCGGCCGTACGGTGCGCGCCGCCCTCGACGCGCTGAGCGACCTCGGACGTCCGTCGTCCGTGCAGTTGGCGGTCCTGGTCGACCGGGGCCACCGGCAGTTGCCGATCCGCGCCGACTACGTCGGCAAGAACATCCCGACCGCCCTCGCCGAGAGTGTGAAGGTGACGCTGGCCGAGACCGACGGCGTCGACGAGGTACGGCTCTACGGGGAGGCCGCGCTTTCATGATCAGGCACCTGCTCTCCGGCGCCGATCTCGACGCCGACACCGCCATCCAGATCCTGGACACCGCGGCCGAGATGGCCGCCGTCTCCGGCCGCGAGGTCAAGAAGCTGCCCGCGCTGCGCGGGCGTACGGTGGTCAACCTCTTCTACGAGGACTCCACCCGGACCCGGATCTCCTTCGAGGCGGCGGCGAAGCGGCTCAGCGCCGACGTGATCAACTTCTCGGCCAAGGGGTCCAGCGTCGCCAAGGGCGAGAGCCTCAAGGACACCGCGCTGACCCTGCAGGCGATGGGCGCCGACGCGGTGGTCGTCCGGCACCCGGCCTCCGGCGCCCCGCACCGGCTCGCCGACTGGGTCGACGGTTCGGTGGTCAACGCCGGTGACGGCACCCACGAGCATCCCACCCAGGCGCTGCTGGACGCGTACACGATGCGCTCCCGGATGGGCCGGCTGGCCGGCCTGTCGGTCGCGGTCGTCGGGGACGTGCTGCACTCGCGGGTGGCCCGGTCGAACGTGCTGCTGCTGTCCACCCTCGGCGCGAAGGTCACCCTGGTCGGGCCGCCCACCCTCATCCCGGTCGACATCGCCGCCGCCCTGGCTCCCGGCACCGCCGTCTGCTACGACCTCGACGCGGTGCTGCCGTCGACGGACGTGGTGATGATGCTGCGGGTGCAACGGGAGCGGATGGGCGACTCCTACTTCCCGTCCGCCCGCGAGTACGCCCGCCGCTACGGTCTCGACGGCGCCCGCATGCGCCGGTTGCCGGAGCACGCGATCGTCATGCACCCCGGTCCGATGAACCGGGGCATGGAGATCACCCCGGAGGTCGCCGACTCGCCCCGCTCCACCATCGTCGAACAGGTCACCAACGGAGTCTCCGTACGGATGGCCGTCCTCTACCTGCTGCTCGGGGGAAACAACCGGTGAACTCGTACCTGATCAGAAACGTCAGCGTGCTCGGCGCGGCACCGACCGACCTGCTGCTGCGCGACGGCGTGGTCGCCGAGGTGGGTCGGGGGCTGTCCGCGCCGGACGCAGTCGTGATCGACGCCGACGGGCTGGTGGCCCTGCCCGGCCTGGTCGACCTGCACACCCACCTGCGCGAGCCGGGCCGGGAGGACGCCGAGACCGTCGAGACGGGTTCCCGGGCGGCGGCGCTGGGCGGCTACACCGCGGTCTGCGCGATGGCGAACACCTCGCCGGTGGCCGACACCGCCGGGGTGGTCGAGCAGGTCTGGCGGCTCGGTCGGGAGGCAGGGCTGGTCGACGTGCAGCCGATCGGCGCGGTCACCGTCGGGCTGGCCGGCGAGCGCCTCGCCGAGCTGGGCGCGATGGCCGACTCGGCCGCCCGGGTGCGGATCTTCTCCGACGACGGGCACTGCGTCGCCGACCCGAGGCTGATGCGCCGCGCCCTGGAGTACGTCAAGGCGTTCGACGGGATCATCGCCCAGCACGCCGAGGAGCCCCGGCTCACCGAGGGCGCGCAGATGCACGAGGGTGAGGTCTCCACCCGGCTGGGCCTGACCGGCTGGCCGGCGGTGGCCGAGGAGGCGATCATCGCCCGGGACGTGCTGCTGACCGAGCACGTCGGCGGCCGGCTGCACGTCTGCCACGTCTCCACCGCCGGCAGCGTCGAGGTGCTGCGTCAGGCCAAGGCGCGCGGCGTACGGGTCACCGCCGAGGTGACCCCGCACCACCTGCTGCTCACCGACTCGGTCGTCGGCGGCAGCAACGAACTCGCCAGCCCCGCCATCGCGGACACCTGGCACCCGGCCGGGGCGTACGACCCGGTGTACAAGGTCAACCCGCCGCTGCGTACCGCCGCCGACGTCGCCGCCCTGCGGGCCGCGCTGGTCGACGGCGTGATCGACATCATCGCCACCGACCACGCCCCGCACGCCGTGGAGGACAAGGAGTGCGAGTGGGCGTACGCCCGGCCGGGCATGCTCGGGCTGGAGACGGCGCTGTCGATCGCGCTCGACGTGCTCGGCCCCGAATGGGACATGATCGCCGAGCGGATGTCGCGCACCCCGGCCCGCATCGCCGGGCTGACCGAGCACGGCCGTGATCCCGCCCCCGGAGTTCCGGCCAACCTGACCCTGGTCGACCCGGCGAGCCGCCGGCTGATCGACCCGGCTGAGTCGGCAAGTCGCAGCCGCAACACCCCGTACGCCCGGATGACGCTGCCGGGTCGCATCGTGGCGACCTTCCTGCGTGGCGAGGCGACGGTCCTGGACGGAAAGGCAGTCAAGTGAGTCGTAGGCGTCCAGCGATTCTCGTCCTGGAGGACGGGCGCACGTTTCATGGTGAGGCGTACGGCAGTGTCGGGGAGACCTTCGGTGAGGCGGTCTTCAACACCGGGATGACCGGTTATCAGGAGACGCTGACCGACCCGTCGTACCACCGGCAGGTGGTGGTGCAGACCGTCCCGCACGTCGGCAACACCGGTGTCAACGCCGAGGACGACGAGTCCCGGCGGATCTGGGTGGCCGGTTACGTGGTGCGTGACCCGGCCCGGATCAGCTCGAACTGGCGCGCCACCGGCGGGCTGGAGGACCGGCTGGCCACCGAGGGCATCGTCGGCATCAGCGGGGTGGACACCCGGGCGTTGACCCGGCACCTGCGTGAGCGTGGCGCGATGCGGGTCGGCATCTCCAGCATCGACGACGACCCGCGCGCCCTGCTGGCCCGGGTCCGCCAGTCGCCGCAGATGGTGGGCGCGGACCTGTCCGCCGAGGTGACCACCACCGCGCCGTACGTGGTGGCCGCCGAGGGCGAGCACCGGTTCACGGTGGCCGCGTTGGATCTGGGCATCAAGCGCAACGTGCCGCGTCGACTCGCCGCCCGGGGTGTGACCACCCACGTGCTGCCGGTCACCGCGACCATCGACGATCTGCTGGCCACCGGCGCGGACGCGATCTTCTTCTCGCCCGGTCCGGGTGACCCGGCCACCGCCGACGGGCCGGTGAAGCTGGCCCGTGAGGTGCTGCGCCGCAAGGTGCCGCTGTTCGGCATCTGCTTCGGCAGTCAGATCCTCGGTCGGGCGCTCGGCTTCGGCACCTACAAGCTCGACTACGGCCACCGCGGCATCAACCAGCCGGTGCTGGACCGGATGACCGGCAAGGTCGAGGTGACCAGCCACAACCACGGCTTCGCCGTGCAGGTGCCGGGCGTCACGCCGGGCGCGACGGTGCCCGACGAGGTCATCGAGACCGAGTTCGGCGGTGTGCAGGTGAGCCACGTCTGCCTCAACGACAACGTGGTCGAGGGGCTGCGGGCCCTGGACGTGCCCGCGTTCACCGTCCAGTACCACCCGGAGGCGGCGTCCGGCCCGCACGACGCGGACTACCTCTTCGACCGTTTCGCCGAACTGATCGAGGGTCGGACCCACAACGAGGGACACAGCAATGCCTAAGCGGAGCGATCTCAAGCACATTCTGGTGATCGGCTCCGGGCCGATCGTCATCGGGCAGGCCTGCGAGTTCGACTACTCCGGCACCCAGGCGTGCCGGGTGCTGCGCAGCGAGGGGATCCGGGTCAGCCTGGTCAACTCGAACCCGGCCACGATCATGACCGACCCGGAGTTCGCCGACGCCACGTACGTCGAGCCGATCACCCCGGAGTTCGTCGAGCTGGTCATCGCCAAGGAGCGGCCGGACGCGGTGCTGCCGACCCTCGGCGGGCAGACCGCGCTGAACACCGCGGTCGCGCTGCACGAGGCCGGGGTGCTGGAGAAGTACGGCGTCGAGCTGATCGGCGCCAACATCGACGCGATCCGCCGCGGCGAGGACCGGCAGCTGTTCAAGGAGATCGTGGCCAAGGCGGGCGTACGGCTCGAGGTGGCCGACCCGGAGGGTCTGGTGCCCCGCTCGCGTGTCTGCCACTCGATGGACGAGGTCCGCGAGACCGTTGCCGACCTCGGTCTGCCGGTGGTGATCCGGCCGTCGTTCACCATGGGCGGTCTCGGTTCCGGCATGGCGCACAACGACGAGGACCTGGAGCGCATCGCCGGTGCGGGGCTGGCCGCCAGCCCGGTGCACGAGGTGCTGATCGAGGAGAGCGTGCTCGGCTGGAAGGAGTACGAGCTCGAACTCATGCGGGACCGGCACGACAACGTGGTGGTGGTCTGCTCGATCGAGAACATCGACCCGATGGGTGTGCACACCGGCGACAGCGTCACCGTGGCACCGGCCATGACGCTCACCGACCGCGAGTTCCAGCAGCTGCGTGACCTGGGCATCGCGGTGCTGCGCGAGGTCGGGGTGGACACCGGCGGCTGCAACATCCAGTTCGCGATCAATCCGGCCGACGGGCGGATCGTGGTCATCGAGATGAACCCGCGGGTGTCCCGCTCGTCGGCGCTGGCCTCCAAGGCGACCGGCTTCCCGATCGCGAAGATCGCCGCGAAGCTGGCCATCGGCTACACCCTCGACGAGATCCCCAACGACATCACCCGTAAGACGCCTGCGGCGTTCGAGCCGACGCTGGACTACGTGGTGGTGAAGATCCCCCGGTTCGCGTTCGAGAAGTTCCCCGGCGCGGACCCGGAGCTGACCACCACGATGAAGTCCGTCGGCGAGGCGATGAGCCTCGGCCGCAACTTCACCGAGGCGTTGAACAAGGCGATGCGGTCGATGGAGACCAAGGCCGCAGGCTTCTGGACGGTGCCCGACCCGGCCGGCGCGACCAAGGAGAACACCCTCGCCGCCCTGGCCACCCCGCACGACGGCCGGCTCTACACGGTGGAGCGGGCGCTGCGCCTGGGCGCCTCGATCGCCGAGGTCACCGCGGCCTCCGGTGGCATCGACCCGTGGTTCGTGGACCAGATCGCCGCGCTGGTGGAGCTGCGCAACGAGATCGTGGCCGCGCCGGTGCTCGACGGTGATTTGCTCTACCAGGCCAAGCGGGCCGGCCTGTCCGACCGTCAGCTGGCCGCGCTGCGGCCCGAACTGGCCGCCGAGGACGGCGTGCGGACCCTGCGGCACCGGCTCGGGATCCGGCCGGTCTACAAGACGGTGGACACCTGCGCCGCCGAGTTCGAGGCGACCACGCCGTACCACTACTCGTCGTACGACGCGGAGACCGAGGTGATCGGGTCGCCGCGACCGAAGGTGCTGATCCTGGGTTCCGGACCCAACCGGATCGGGCAGGGCATCGAGTTCGACTACTCCTGCGTGCACGCGGTCCAGGCGCTGCGCGGTGCGCAGTCGGGTGTCGGCGGCACCGGGTTCGAGACCGTGATGGTCAACTGCAACCCGGAGACCGTCTCCACCGACTACGACACCGCCGACCGGCTCTACTTCGAGCCGTTGACCTTCGAGGACGTGCTGGAGGTCTGGCACGCCGAGGACTCCTCCGGTCGGGAGGCCGGTGGGCCCGGCGTGGTGGGCGTGATCGTGCAGCTGGGCGGGCAGACCCCGCTCGGGTTGGCGCAGCGGCTCAAGGACGCCGGTGTGCCGGTGGTCGGCACCTCCCCGGAGTCGATCCACCTGGCCGAGGAGCGGGGCGCATTCGGGTCGCTGCTGGCCCGGGCCGGTCTGCGGGCTCCGGAGCACGGCACCGCCACCTCGTACGAGGAGGCGAAGGAGATCGCTGACGAAATCGGCTATCCGGTGCTGGTCCGCCCGTCGTACGTGCTGGGCGGCCGGGGCATGGAGATCGTCTACGACGATGCCACGCTGCGTGACTACATCGGGCGGGCCACCGACATCTCGCCGGATCACCCGGTGCTTGTCGACCGGTTCCTCGACGACGCCATCGAGATCGACGTGGACGCGCTCTGTGACGCCGACGGGGAGGTGTACCTCGGCGGTGTGATGGAGCACATCGAGGAGGCGGGCATCCACTCCGGCGACTCCTCCTGTGCCCTGCCGCCGATCACCCTGGCCGGTTCGCACGTGGCGCAGGTCCGCCGGTACACCGAGGCGATCGCCCGGGGCATCGGCGTACGCGGCCTGCTCAACGTGCAGTACGCGTTGAAGGACGACACCCTGTACGTGCTGGAGGCCAACCCGCGCGCCTCGCGTACGGTGCCGTTCGTCTCCAAGGCGACGGCGGTGCCGCTGGCCAAGGCGGCGGCCCGGATCGCCCTCGGGGCGACCATCGCCGAGCTGCGGGCCGAGGGCATGCTGCCCGCGACCGGGGACGGTGGCACCCTGCCGCCGGACGCCCCGATCGCGGTCAAGGAGGCGGTCCTGCCGTTCAAGCGCTTCCGGACGCCGGCCGGCAAGGGGGTGGATTCGCTGCTCGGCCCGGAGATGAAGTCGACGGGTGAGGTGATGGGCATCGACACCGCCTTCGGGCACGCCTTCGCCAAGTCCCAGTCGGCCGCGTACGGGTCACTGCCCGTCCGGGGCAAGATCTTCGTCTCGGTGGCGAACCGGGACAAGCGCGGCATGATCTTCCCGGTGAAGCGGCTGGCGGATCTGGGCTTCGAGATCGTGGCGACGGCCGGTACCGCCGAGGTGTTGCGCCGGCACGGGATCGCCTGCGAGGTTGCCCGCAAGCACTACGAGGCAGGTGCCGACGACGATGCGGTGTCGCTGATCCGCAGCAACCAGATCGCCCTGGTGATCAACACCCCGCAGGGGTCCGGTGCCAGCGCCCGCTCAGACGGCTACGAGATCCGCAGCGCCGCGGTCACGGCGGACATCCCCTGCGTGACCACGGTGCCCGGGGTGGCCGCCGCCGTGATGGGCATCGAGGCCCTCATCCGCGGCGACATGCAGGTCCGCCCGCTGCAGGCCCTGCACGCCAGCCTCCGGACCTCCCGATGACCCTCGCTGCACCCATGTCGGTCATGGGGGTGGCGGCGGTGGCGCCGGGAGGTGAGCGTGATGTTTGAGCAGACGGTGCGGCGGGGGTTGTTCCGGGTCGGTGGCGGGGACGCCGAGGCGGCCCACGAGTGGACGCTGCGGCGGTTGAGCGCCCTGTCGCGGACGCCGGGGGCGTTGGCGGTGCTGCGTGCCCGGTACGCGGTGGCCGCACCCCGGACCGTGTTCGGGGTGCGCTTTCCGAACCCGGTGGGACTGGCCGCCGGGATGGACAAGGACGGGGTGGCGCTGCCGGCGTGGCCGGCGTTGGGCTTCGGGTTCGTCGAGGTCGGCACGGTGACGGCGTACCCGCAGCCGGGCAACCCCCGGCCCCGGCTGTTCCGGCTGCCGGACAGCGAGGCAGTGATCAACCGGATGGGCTTCAACAACGCCGGAGCCGAGGCCCTGGCGGCCCGGCTGGCGGCGTTGCCGCGCCCGTTGGGCGTACCGCTGGGGATCTCGCTCGGCAAGTCCAAGGTGACGCCGCTGGACGAGGCGGTGGCCGACTACCAGGCGTCGTACCGTGCGTTGCGCGGGCACGGCGACTACTTCGCGGTCAACGTCTCCTCGCCGAACACCCCCGGCCTGCGTGCCCTGCAGGACCGGGACCACCTGGACGCGCTGCTCGCCGCTCTGGTGGGGGAGAAGCCGGTGCTGGTGAAGATCGCCCCGGACCTGACCGAACCCGCCATCGCCGAACTGCTGGAGGTGTGCCTGGCCCGGGGTGCCGCAGGGGTGATCGCCACGAACACCACTTTGGGGCGCGACGGCCTCGCGCCGGGCGACCGACACCGCGCCGACGAGGCCGGCGGCCTGTCCGGTCGACCGCTGACCGACCGGGCCCGACAGGTGGTCGACTTCGTGCACCGGGAGACCGGTGGACGGCTGCCGATCATCGGGGTGGGTGGCATCGTGCACCCCGACGACGCCGCCCGGATGTTCGACGCCGGCGCCAGCCTGGTGCAGCTCTACACCGGGTTCATCTACCGAGGCCCGGCCCTGCCCCGCGCCGTCGCCCGGGCGGCGGCGACCGCACCGCGGGCGGCCACCACCACACCATGACCGATCACGGTGGGGCGGGCTGCGCCGGACCCGACGGCAGGCCGCGACGGGCCCGACCCACCTGTTCTTGGCCCCTTTGCTCTGCGCCAACCCACGCACCGGGTTTCGACCGGAACCGGTGCGTGCGGTGAAGCAGAGCAAAGGGGCCGAGGTGTACGAGCGACGGGTGCCGGGCGCGGGCCGTTCGCGGCACCGACGACCAGGTGCCGGAGGGGAGACCGGGTGACTCCGCAGGAGCTGCTCGCCGCCGACGCCGCGCACGTCTGGCATCCGTACGCGACCCTGCCGCCGGCTGTGCCGCCGTATCTGGTGGAGGCGGCCGAGGGGGTGCGGCTGCGGCTGGCCGACGGGCGTGAGCTGGTCGACGGGATGTCGTCGTGGTGGGCGGCGATCCACGGCTACCGGCATCCGGTGCTGGACGCGGCGGTGACCGACCAGCTGGGCCGGATGAGCCACGTCATGTTCGGCGGGTTGACCCACGCCCCGGCCGTCGAGTTGGCCCGCACGCTTGTCGAGTTGGCCCCCGACGGGCTGGAGCACGTGTTCCTGGCCGACTCGGGCTCGGTCAGCGTCGAGGTCGCGATCAAGATGTGCCTGCAGTACCAGCGGGCCACCGGCCGGCCGCAGCGGCGGCGGCTGGGCACCTGGCGCGGTGGCTACCACGGGGACACGTTCCACCCGATGAGCATCTGCGACCCCGAGGGCGGCATGCACCATCTCTGGGGCGACGTGCTGCCCCGGCAGGTCTTCGCGCCGGTGCCGCCGGGCGGCTTCGACACACCCCCCGACCCGGCGTACGAGGCGGCGCTCGTCGACGCGGTGCAGCGGCACGCCGACGAGTTGGCCGCGGTGATCGTCGAGCCGGTGGTGCAGGGCGCCGGTGGCATGCGGTTCCACCACCCCCACTACCTGAGGGTGCTGCGCGAGGTGACCCGGGCGCACGGGGTGTTGCTGATCTTCGACGAGATCGCCACCGGGTTCGGGCGTACCGGGACGATGTTCGCCGCCGAGCACGCGGGGGTCGTCCCGGACGTGATGTGTGTGGGCAAGGCCCTCACCGGCGGCTACCTGACCCTCGCCGCCGCGCTGTGCACCCCCGAGGTGGCGGCGGGCATCCGTACGGGTGGGGTGCTGGCACACGGCCCGACGTTCATGGGTAATCCGCTCGCCTGTGCGGTCGCCAACGCGTCGTTGGGGCTGCTGCGGGCGGGCGACTGGGCCGGGCAGGTGGCGAGGCTCCAGCGCCATCTGCGGGCCGGCCTGGAGCCGTTGCGCGGCCTGCCGGGCGTGGCCGATGTCCGGGTCCTCGGCGGCATCGGCGTGGTGCAACTCGACCACGAGGTCGACATGGCGGCCGCCACCGCCGCCGCGGTGGGCCAGGGGGTGTGGCTGCGCCCGTTCCGGGATTTGATCTACACGATGCCGCCGTACGTCACCGACGACGCTGACCTGGCCCGGATCGCGGCGGCTATCGGCGCGGCCGCCCGGGTCGCCTGAGTAACCGGTAGCCCGCAGAAGCCGAGTTTGAGTAGTCGGACAGGGCAGATTGAGCACTGAGAGGAAGGCACGGATGGAGAGCTTTGGCGCCCGGCTGCATCGGGCCGTTGGCGAGCGCGGCCCGCTCTGCGTCGGCATCGATCCGCACCCGGCACTGCTGGCCCGGTGGGGTCTGGCCGACGACGTGGACGGGCTCAGTCACTTCGCCGGGACGGTCGTCGACGCCCTCGGTGACCGGGTTGCGGTGGTCAAGCCGCAGTCGGCGTTCTTCGAGCGATTCGGGTCCCACGGGGTGGCGGTGCTTGAGTCAACTATCCGACAGTTGCGTGAGCGCGGCGCGCTCGTTCTGCTCGACGTCAAGCGTGGCGACATCGGCTCGACGGTCCAGGCGTACGCGTCGGCGTACCTCAACCCATCCAGCCCCATGCATGTCGACGCGATCACGGCAAGCCCATTCCTGGGGGTCGGATCGTTGGCCCCCATGTTCGAACTGGCCGCCGAACACGGCGGCGGGGTCTTCGTTCTGGCGCTCACCTCCAACCCCGAGGGCGCCTCGGTCCAGCGGGCCACGACCGCCGACGGACGCACCGTCGCGCAGACCGTGATTGACGAGATTTCGCAGCTCAACGTCGGTGCGGAGCCGCTCGGCAGCATCGGTGCGGTGGTCGGGGCGACGGTCGGCGAGACCGGCTGCGACCTGTCGGCGATGAACGGTCCGTTGCTCGCGCCGGGCCTCGGCGCGCAGGGTGCCACGGCGGCGGATCTCCGCGTCGTGTTCGGCTCGAGCCTGCCCGCCGTGCTGCCTTCGTACTCCCGAGAGGTGTTGGGAGCGGGCCCAGACCCGGAGGCTCTGCGGGCCGCAGCCGACCGGGCGGTAGTCGACTGCCGGGCCGCGCTCAAGCTGTCATGACTGACTGATGGCTCGGTCACTTTGTGGTGATCATCGCGCGCCCACGTTGCCGAAAGCTCCGTTGACCGCTAGTTTTCCCGGCGCTGGGAACCCCTGGGTTCACAGCGACACCACGTTTCACAGATGCGGCGGTGCGTCCCGCCCGTCGCGATAGGGACCTGAGGAGAACTGGTGCCGCTCCCGTCACTGACCCCCGAGCAGCGCGCAGCCGCGCTGGAGAAGGCTGCGGAGATCCGCAAAGCCCGTGCCGAGCTGAAGGAGCAGCTCAAGCAGGGCAAGACCACCCTCGGAGCCGTTCTCGAACGGGCCGAGTCCGACGACGTCGTCGGCAAGCTCAAGGTGTCGGCCGTGCTGCAGGCGATGCCGGGCATCGGCAAGATCCGGGCCACCCAGATCATGGAGAAGCTCAAGATCGCCGACAGCCGTCGCCTGCGTGGCCTCGGCGAGCAGCAGCGCAAGGCCCTGCTTGGGGAGTTCGCCGCCAACTGAGTGTGGCTGCGTGTAGAAACAAGCAGTGAGCTTGGATGACGAGACGCGCCCGGCGGCTCGGCTCACTGTCCTGGCTGGCCCATCCGGTGCCGGTAGGGAGAGTGTCGTCGAGTTGGTCCGGGCGCGTTCTCCGTCCGTGTGGCGGCCGATTCCGGTCACCACCCGCCCCCGACGTGAGGGCGAGCTGGACGGGGTCGATCGCCACTTCCTGACCCCTGAGCAGTTCGAGCGGCGCCTGGCCGCCGGTGACCTGTTGGAGTGGAGCCGGTTCGGTGCGCACCGCCGGGGCACCGAGATCGCCCCGTTGCGCAGCCGCATCGCCGCCGGCGTGCCGGTCCTGTTGCCCCTGGACCTCGACGGGGCGCTGCTGGTGCGGGCCGCCTGGCCGCAGGCCCGCCTGGTGTTGCTTCACCCACCCGGTCGGATGCCGGTTCCGACCGTGACGACGGCCTTCGACCACGCCGTCTCGTACGACCGCACTGAGCAGGTCGTGGACGAACTGGTAGGATTCATCGGTTCTTCCTTCCTGGCTCCGGCCCGGCCGCGCCTGCGCGGTTGAGCGCCGGCACCGCGTTCGCGCGGTCCGTGCGAAAGACGCAGAGGTTTATCCGTGGGATCCATCGCCAACCCAGAAGGCATCACCAACCCGCCGATCGATGAGCTCCTGGAGAAGACGACGTCGAAGTACGCTCTGGTCATCTTCGCGGCCAAGCGTGCGCGTCAGGTCAACGCCTACTACAGCCAGCTCGGCGAGGGTCTGCTCGAGTACGTCGGCCCGCTGGTCGAGACCACCCCTCAGGAGAAGCCGCTCTCCATCGCGATGCGTGAGATCAACGCGGGTCTGCTCACCGCTGAACCGACCGACCAGCCGTAACCGTTCCACGTTCGATGAACGCCCGGATCATCCTCGGGGTCGGCGGCGGGATCGCTGCGTACAAGGCGTGTGAACTGCTCCGACTGTTCACCGAGTCGGGCCACCAGGTCCGGGTCGTACCGACCGCCGCCGCGCTCCGGTTCGTCGGCGCGCCGACCTGGGCCGCGCTCTCCGGGCAACCGGTCGCCGAGGACGTCTGGTCCGACGTGCACGAGGTGCCGCACGTACGTCTCGGCCAGCAGGCGGACCTGGTGGTGGTCGCACCCACCACCGCCGACCTGCTGGCCAAGGCCGCCCAGGGCATCGCCGACGACCTACTCACCAACACCCTGCTCACGGCCCGCTGCCCGGTGGTGCTGGCACCGGCCATGCACACCGAGATGTGGGAGCATCCCGCCACCGTCGACAACGTGGCGACGCTACGACGTCGAGGGGTGCGGGTCATCGAGCCCGCGGTGGGACGGCTCACCGGGGCCGACACCGGCAAGGGTCGGCTGCCCGACCCGGCGGAGATCTTCGCGGTCGCCCGCCGGACCCTGGCCCGGGGTGTCGCCGCCCCGGCCGACCTGACCGGCCGGCACGTGGTGGTCACCGCCGGGGGCACCCGGGAGCCGCTGGACCCGGTGCGCTTCCTGGGTAACCGGTCCTCCGGCAAACAGGGCTACGCCTTCGCCCGCGCCGCGGTGGCCCGCGGCGCCCGGGTCACGTTGATCTCGGCCAACGTGTCGCTGCCCGATCCGGCCGGGGTCGACCTGATCCGGGTGGGCACCACCGCCGAGCTGCGGGACGCCACCCTGAAGGCCGCGGTCGAGGCCGACGCGGTGGTGATGGCGGCGGCGCCGGCCGACTTCCGGCCGGCGACCTACGCATCCGGCAAAATCAAGAAGACGGACGACGGGGTGGCGCCCACCATCGAACTGGTGACCAACCCGGACATCGCCGCCGAGCTGGGTCAGCGGCGGCGGCCGGAGCAGGTGCTGGTGGTCTTCGCCGCCGAGACCGGCGACGCCGAGGCCAACGGTCGGGCCAAGCTCGCCCGGAAACGGGCCGACCTCATCGTCATCAACGAGGTCGGGCCGGACAAGGTCTTCGGTGCCGACACGAACGCGGCCACCGTGATCGACGTGGACGGTTCGGTCACCCGGCTGGCCGAACAGTCCAAGGAGGATCTCGCCGACCAGGTGTGGGACCAGGTCGTCGTTAGGCTGGGCGGCGGCTCCTCCTTACGGGTGGACCGCTAGACGACCATCGACGTACCCGTACCTGTTGGTGACTACACTGCCGCCGAACGACATCCACTGACTTAGGAGTGCCGTGACACGCCGCCTATTTACGTCCGAATCGGTCACGGAAGGCCACCCGGACAAGATTGCCGACCAGATCAGCGACGGCATCCTCGACGCCCTCCTCAGCCAGGACCCGCACAGCCGGGTGGCGGTGGAGACCCTGATCACCACGGGTCAGGTGCATGTCGCTGGCGAGGTGACCACCAAGGCCTACGCCGACATCCCCACGATCGTGCGGGAAACCATCCTCGGCATCGGCTACGACTCGTCGAAGAAGGGCTTCGACGGCGCCTCGTGCGGTGTCAGCGTCTCCATCGGCTCCCAGTCACCGGACATCGCCCAGGGTGTCGACAACGCCTTCGAGCTGCGTACCGGCGCGTCGGAGAGCGCGCTCGACGCGCAGGGCGCCGGCGACCAGGGCATGATGTTCGGCTTCGCCTGCTCCGAGACGCCCGAGCTGATGCCGCTGCCGATCGCCCTGGCGCACCGGCTGGCGCGTCGCCTCGCCGCGGTCCGCAAGGACGGCACCGTCCCCTACCTGCGGCCCGACGGCAAGACCCAGGTCACCATCGAGTACGAAGGGCTGCGGCCGGTACGCCTCAACACCGTCGTCGTCTCCAGCCAGCACGCCGCGGACATCTCGCTGGAGTCGCTGCTCACGCCGGACGTGCGTGACCACGTCATCGCCCCGGAGCTGGAGAGCCTCGGCCTGGACACCGACGGCTACCGGCTGCTGGTCAACCCGACCGGGCGCTTCGAGATCGGTGGCCCGATGGGCGACGCCGGCCTGACCGGCCGGAAGATCATCGTGGACACCTACGGCGGTTACGCCCGCCACGGCGGTGGCGCCTTCTCGGGCAAGGACCCGTCGAAGGTCGACCGCTCGGCCGCGTACGCGATGCGGTGGGTGGCCAAGAACGTGGTCGCCGCCGGCCTGGCCGAGCGGTGCGAGGCGCAGGTCGCCTACGCCATCGGCAAGGCGCACCCGGTGAGCCTGTTCATCGAGACGTTCGGCACCGAGACCGTGCCGGTGGCCTCGATCGAGAAGGCGGTGACCGAGGTCTTCGACCTGCGTCCGGCCGCCATCATCCGGGACCTGCACCTGCTGCGCCCGATCTACGCGCAGACCGCCGCCTACGGTCACTTCGGCCGGGAACTGCCGGAGCTGACCTGGGAGAGCACCGACCGGGCCGCCGACCTCAAGTCGGCCGCGGGAGCCTGACCGGCACCAGGCGAGACGACCGGCGGCCCGTGGACGGGTCGCCGGTCGCTCGTGTCTGCGTCGACGTGCCGCTGCCCCACCTGGATCGCCCCTTCGACTACCTGGTGTCGCACGGGCTGGGCGAGGACGCGCGGCCCGGCGTACGGGTGAAGGTGCGCTTCGCCGGCCAGCAGGTCGACGGCTGGCTGCTGGAACGCCTCGACCACTCCGATCATCCCCGGCTGGCGTACCTGGAGAAGGTGGTTTCGCCGGTGCCGGTGCTCGCCCCGGAGGTGCTCCGGCTGGCCCGCGCGGTCGCCGACCGGTACGCCGGCAGCCTCGCCGACGTGCTGCGTCTGGCGATCCCACCCCGGCACGCGCGGGTGGAGAAGGAGTTCCTTCCCCGCACCGACGCCACCGCGCCGCCCACCCCGCCCACCGGACCGGTTTCCGCTTCCACCGGAGCCGTTTCCACTTCCGTCGGGCCGCCGATGCCGGCCGTCGCGGCCGATGGACCGGTCGGACCCGTCGAGCCGGGCGGCTGGCGGGACTACCCGGCCGGGCCGGCGCTGCTGCGGGCCCTCGCGGACGGTCGCCCGGCCCGGGCCGTCTGGTCGGCATTGCCGGGCGAGGACTGGGCGGCGAGGTACGCCACCGCGGTCGCCGCGACCGTGGCCGCCGGCCGGGGCGCGCTGGTCGTGGTCCCCGACGGTCGGGACCTGGATCGGCTGGACGCCGCGTTGACCGCGACCCTCGGGCCGGACCGGCACGTCTGCCTCTCCGCCGCGCTCGGTCCGGCCCGCCGCTATCGCGCCTTCCTCACCGCCCGCCACCACGATGCGCCGGTGGTCATCGGCACCCGGGCCGCGATGTTCGCCCCGGTGGCCCGGCTGGGCCTGGTGGCGATCTGGGACGACGGCGACGACCTGCACGCCGAGCCGCGGGCACCGTACCCGCACGCTCGTGAGGTGTTGCTCACCCGCGCCCAGCTCGACGAGGCCGCGGCACTGGTCGGCGGCTACGCCCGCACCGCCGAGGCGCAACTGCTGGTGGAGACCGGGTGGGCCCGCGAGGTGGTGGCGGCCCGGGAGGTGCTGCGGGCCCGTGCCCCGGCGGTGGCGCCGACCGGTGACGACCCTCAGCTGGCCCGTGATCCGGCGGCGGCGACCGCCCGGCTGCCCAGCCTGGCCTGGACCGCTGCCCGGGAGGCGCTGCGGGCGGAGTCTCCGGTGCTGGTGCAGGTGCCCCGACGCGGTTACCTGCCGTCGGTGGCCTGTGACGACTGTCGTACCCCGGCACGTTGTGTGCACTGCGCCGGGCCGTTGGCGCTGCCGTCCGCCGGGGGGACTCCGGCCTGTCGTTGGTGCGGACGGGTGGCGGCCGCGTACGCCTGCCCGCACTGCGGTGGGCGGCGGCTGCGGGCCTCGGTCACCGGGGCCCGACGGACCGCCGAGGAACTGGGGCGGGCCTTTCCCGGCGTGCCGGTGCGCACCTCCGGACGGGAGGAGGTGCTGGCGGACGTTCCCGGCGGCGCCGGACTGGTGATCGCCACCCCGGGTGCCGAGCCGGTCGCCGAGGGTGGCTACGGGGCGGTGCTGCTGCTGGACACCTGGGCCCTGCTCACCCGAGCCGACCTGCGCGCGGGGGAGGAGGCGCTGCGGCGGTGGGCGGCGGCGGCCGCGTTGGCCAGGCCGGCCGCCGACGGGGGTCGGGTCGTGGTGGTGGCCGATGGCGCGCTCGCCCCCGTGCAGGCGCTGCTGCGCTGGGATCCCGCCTGGTTCGCCGCCCGCGAGCTGGCCGAGCGGCGGGAACTCGGCTTTCCGCCGGCCGTGCGGATGGCCAGCCTGACCGGTGCCCCGGATGCCGTGGCCGACCTGTTGGCGCAGGCGCGCCTGCCCGAGGAGGCGCAGTTGCTCGGTCCGGTGCCTGCCGACGGTGACCGGGAGCGGATGCTCGTCCGGGTGCCCCGGGCGCGGGCGGCGGCGCTGGCCGAGGCGTTGCACGCGGCGGCCGGGGTGCGCAGCGCCCGGAAGGCGGCCGATCCGGTACGCCTGCAGGTCGACCCGCTCGCGATGTTCTGACGCCACCCGCCCACGCCCTGCGCCGTCCGTGCGTTCAGGTTTGTGTGGCGGCCGACACGGCAATTATCTGCCATATGTGAGGGTGTCATTGCCGTGCGTGTCGATGGCGCGCGTCGGTGGTCGTGTCTTCGGGGCCGCCGTACCGAAGGTGATAGAGTCGCCCGTCATGCCGGGGCGGACGACAGCTCCAGGTCACGGCGCGGCGGCAGGCGCGCAAGGGTAGGGGTTGTCGCAGGGCGGCGCGACCGCGTCGGTCCGGCGCGATATCGATGCTTCCAAATCAGCCGGTTATCAGGGGTGGGCCAGTCGTGACCGTTCGTCAGTCGATCGTCTTCAACGGTGACCTCGGTAGCGGCAAGAGCACCGTGTCGGTGGAGATCGCCAAGCGGTTGGGGTTGCGCCGGGTCAGCGTCGGCGACCTCTACCGGCAGATGGCCCAGGAGCGTCAGATGACCGCGCTCCAGCTCAACCTGCACGCCGAGCTGGACCAGGCCGTCGACGGCTATGTCGACCAGCTCCAGCGCGACATCGCCGCCTCCGGTGAGAGCCTCGTCATGGACTCGCGGTTGGCCTGGCACTTCTTCACCGACGCGCTCAAGGTGCACATGATCACCGAGCCGGGTGAGGCGGCCCGCCGGGTGCTGCTGCGCCCCTCCGGGCCGGCGGAGAGCTACACCTCGCTGGAGGAGGCCAAGGCCAAGCTCCGGGAACGCAGCGAGAGCGAGCGGGGTCGGTTCCTGGTCCGCTACGGCGTGGACAAGGCCCGGCTGCGTAACTACGACCTGGTCTGCGACACCACCCGGGCCCCCGCCGACGAGGTGATCGAGCGCATCGTCGACGTGTACGAGGGTCGGCTCGCCCCCGAGGTGCTGCGCACCGCGCCGCCGCTGCTGCTGCTCGACCCGGCGCGGGTCTACCCGACCGAGGACGTCGCCGGTCTGCGTGGCCTGTGGGACTCGACGGACGTCGGGGCGGTGGCCGAGGCCGGCGAGACGGGGCTGGAGCCGCTGGAGCTGGGCTACACCGGCGAGTACTTCTTCGTGATCAACGGGCACCGTCGGCTCAGCGCCGCCCTGCGCAACGGCTTCCGGCTGGTGCCCGGCCGGCTGGTCGCCGAGGTCGACGAGCCGGTGGTGGGCACCACGAGCGCGGTCGACTTCTTCGCCGCCCAGGCCCGCCCCAGCCTGATCCACGACTGGGAGGCGGCCCACGACATCCGTCTGCCGCTGCCCGAGCACGCCCTGCTCGCCGGGGACGCGGTGCTGGCCGGGGAGCCCGGCGGCCTCGGCTGACCACTGGGCCGGCGTGCTGACCATTCGGGCGGCGCGCTGATAGATCACCCGGCGCGGTGCGCGCCGGGTGGCGTGCGGTGGGCATGATGAAGCCTTCCGGCACACCGGGAGGCCAGCCATGGACCCTGCGGAGACCTTCGCCACCCTCATGTCGCCCGAGGGACGCCTCGACCCCTATCCGGCGTACGAGCGGCTGCGTGCCCACGGGCCGGTGGTCCAGACCGGTCCGGGCGTGTACGCGGTCACCGGCTATCCCGAGGTCGACGAACTCCTGCGGGACCCCCGGATGCGGGTCTCCGACGACAAGTGGCGCGACATGATGCTGCCGCAGTGGCGCGACAGCCCGGCCCTGTCCACGATCGCCCGGTCGATGCTGGAGACCAACCCGCCGGATCACAGCCGGATGCGCCGACTCGCCGCCGGGGCCTTCACCCCACGCCGGATCGCGGCCATGCGGGACGTGGTGGCCGCCCAGGCCGACGAGTTGATCGAGGCGATGGCGTCGGCCGGCCGTGGCGGCCGACCCGTCGACTTCATGGCCGACTTCGCCTATCCGCTGCCGGTGGCGGTGATCTGCGCGCTGCTCGGGGTACCCGCCGCCGACCGTCCGCTGTTCCGGCGGTGGGCGGCCGATCTGACCGGCGTCCTGGAACCCGAGATCACCTGGGACGAACTGGTGGTCGCCGACGCGGGTGCCACCGAGCTGGTCGGCTACTTCACCGAGCTGGTGGCGGCGCGTCGACGCAGGCCGGCCGACGACCTGACCACCGCTCTGGTGCAGGCGCACGACGCCGGTGACCGGCTCACCGGCGACGAGCTGCTGGCCAACCTCGTGGTTCTGCTCGTCGCGGGCTTCGAGACCACCACCAATTTGCTGGGCAACGGTCTGGCGGTGCTGCTGGCCCATCGCGGCGCCGCCGACGTGCTGCGACGCCACCCGGAGCACGCCCCGGCGTACGTCGACGAACTGCTCCGCTACGACTCGCCCGTGCAACTGACCAGCCGTACCAGCAGCGAGACGCTGCGCGCCGGTGGGGTGGAGCTGCCGGCCGGCAGTTGGGTGCTGCTGCTGCTCGGGGCGGCCAACCGCGATGCCCGGCGCTACCCCGACCCGGCCCGCTTCGACCCGTGGCGGGCGCTGCTGAGCCCGTTGTCCTTCGGGGCCGGCCCGCACTACTGTCTGGGGGCCGGGTTGGCCCGGTTGGAGGGGCAGGTTGCCTTCACCCGGCTGCTGCGCCGGCTGCCCGCGCTGGCGTTGTCGGGTACGCCCCGGCGCCGGTCGCGGCTGACCCTGCGCGGGTACGAGACGCTGCCGGTCACCGTGGGTGAGCTGGCCCCGGTCGCCGATCATGGTGCGCCGGTCGGGGCGACCCCGGACACTCCGTAGACTGGTACGGCACCACCGCCCGCCCGTTAAGGAGTCAACCCGCGTGACCGTCCAGCCCATCCGTCTGTTCGGCGATCCGGTGCTGCGCACGCCGGCCGATCCGGTTGTCGATTTCGACGTGGAGCTGCGCAAGCTCATCGCCGACCTGACCGACACCATGCGTGACAGCGCCGGGGCGGGGCTCGCCGCGCCACAGCTCGGTGTGGGCCTGCGGGTGTTCACCTTCGACGTCGATGACGTGGTGGGTCACCTGGTGAACCCGGTGCTGGAGTTTCCCGACGCCGAGGAGCAGGACGGCCCGGAGGGCTGCCTGTCCATCCCCGGGATGTACTTCGACACCAAGCGCCGGCAGAACGTGATCGCCAAGGGCTTCAACGGCTACGGCGACCCGCTGCAGATCGTCGGCACCGGCCTGATGGCCCGCTGCGTGCAGCACGAGACCGACCACCTCGACGGTGTGCTGTTCATCGACCGGCTGGACCCGGCCGGTCGCAAGGAGGCGATGAAGGCGATCCGCCAGGCCGAGTGGTACGACGACGGCGCCCCGCCCACGGTCAAGGTGAGCCCGCACGCCGCCGGCAGCCCCTTCGGTCTGGGGCGGTGACCGGGATGCGTGTGATCTTCGCCGGAACCCCGGCCGTGGCCGTACCCGCCCTCGCCGCCGTCGCCGAGTCCCGGCACGAGCTGATCGCCGTGGTGACCCGCCCCGACGCGCCGGCCGGTCGCGGCCGTGGCCTGGTTCGTTCCCCCGTGGGTGCCTGGGCCGACGAGCACGGCGTCGAGGTGCTCACCCCGGCCCGTCCGCGTGAGCCGGAGTTCCTGGAGCGGCTGCGCGACCTCGCCCCGGACTGCGTGCCGGTGGTGGCCTACGGCGCGCTGGTGCCGCCGGCCGCGCTGGAGATTCCCCGACTGGGCTGGGTGAACCTGCACTTTTCGCTGCTGCCCGCCTGGCGCGGTGCCGCACCCGTGCAGCACGCGGTGCTGCACGGCGACGAACTCACCGGTGCCAGCGTCTTCCAGTTGGAGGAAGGGCTGGACACCGGTCCGGTCTACGGCACGCTGACCGACGAGATCCGGCCCGCTGACACCTCCGGTGACCTGCTGGAGCGCCTGGCGCAGTCCGGCGCCGGGCTGCTGGTGGCGGTGCTGGACGCGTTGGCCGACGGCACCGCCCGCGCCGAGCCGCAGCCCGCCGACGGGGTGACCCTGGCACCGAAGCTGACCGTGGAGGATGCTCGGGTCCGCTGGTCCGACCCCGCCTTCGCGGTCGACCGTCGGATCCGTGCCTGCACCCCCGCGCCCGGGCCGTGGACGACGTTCCGGGGCGAGCGGGTGAAGTTGGGACCGGTCGTCGCGGCACCGGACGCCGACGCCCTCAAGCCCGGGGAGCTGAAGGTGGAGAAGTCGCGGGTGCTGGTCGGCACGGCCACCGTCCCGGTTCGCCTCGGCGAGGTGCGGGCGGCAGGCAAGCGGGCCATGCCGGCGACCGACTGGGCGCGCGGCGTTCGGGTCAGTGCTGGGGAGGAACTGGCGTGAGGGACACCGCGCCCCGCGGGGGAACGGACCGTCGGGGCGCACGCCCTGCGCGTCCGACGGTGGACCGCCCCCGGTACGCCGCGTACCAGGCCGTGGCCGCGGTCAACCGGGACGACGCGTACGCCAATCTGGTGCTGCCGTCGATCCTGCGCGAGGAGGGGCTGTTCGGGCGCGATGCCGCCTTCGCCACCGAGCTGACCTACGGCACGCTGCGGCACTCCGGCACCCTCGACGCGATTCTCACCTCGGCCGCCGGTCGGGACGTGCAGCGCATCGACCCGCCGGTCCGCGACGCGCTGCGCATCGGCGCGTACCAGCTGCTGCACACCCGGGTGCCGGCGCACGCGGCGGTCTCCTCGACCGTCGACCTGGTCCGGATGGTCGGTCAGGGCGCCACCGGTTTCGCCAACGCGGTGCTGCGCGAGGTCGCCGCGTGTGACCTGGACACGTGGGTGTCCCGCCTCGCCCCGTCGATGGAGACCGACCCGATCGGTCACCTGGCTCTCGCCCACAGTCATCCACAGTGGATCGTCCGGGCGTTCTCCGAGGCGCTCGACGGCGACCTCGGCGAGACCACCCGGCTGCTGATCGAGGACAACGAACGCCCACCGGTGCACCTGTGCGCCCGCCCGGGTCTCGCCGACCCGGTCGAGCTCGCCGACGCCTCCGGTGGCGCGCCCGGCGCCTTCTCGCCGTACGCCGTCTATCTCGGTGGCGGTGCACCCGGCGACGTGGCGGCGGTGGCCGACGGGCGCGCCCACGTCCAGGACGAGGGTTCCCAGCTCGTCGCCAACGCTCTGGCGGTGGCGCCGATCGACGGCCCGGACGGCCGCTGGCTCGACCTGTGCGCCGGGCCGGGCGGCAAGGCGGGGCTGCTCGGCGCGCTCGCCGCGCAACGCGACGCGCGAGTGACCGCGGTGGAGGTGGCCGAGCATCGGGCGCGCCTGGTCGAGGGTGCCACCCGTGGCCTGCCGGTGACCGTGTTGCACACCGACGGGCGGCTGGTCGGTGCCGAGCCGAAGCTGCCCGAGGGGCACTTCGACCGGGTGCTGGTCGACGCCCCGTGCACCGGTCTGGGTTCGCTGCGTCGCCGTCCGGAGTCGCGGTGGCGGCGTCAGCCCTCGGACCTGCCGGCGTTGACCCGGTTGCAGCGCGAGTTGCTCACCGCAGGGCTCCGTGCGGTCCGCCCGGGTGGCGTGGTGGCCTACGTGACCTGTTCCCCGCACACCGTGGAAACTCATGTGACGGTCACCGAGGCGGCCCGCCGATCCGGCGCCTCGGTGGACTTCGTCGACGCCCGGCCGTTGTTGCCGGCGGGCATGCCGGGGCTGGGGGACGGGCCGACGGTGCAGCTGTGGCCGCATCGGCACGGCACCGACGCGATGTTCCTCGCCGTGCTGCGCCGCAGCTGAGGCCGAGCCCGGCCGGTCGCCTCAGGTGATCGGCAGGGCTCGGCTGCCGGCGCCCTTCATCGAACGGGTGAGGACGCGCTCGCCGCTCCACAGGAAGCACTGCACGCCCCGGTTGCCGCTGTGCCACCCGGTCTCGCTGGGGTGGTAGAAGATGGTGCCGACGCGGTACTGGACGTTGTCGTCGTCCGGCACCTTGGCGAACTTCGCGACCAGGCTGCGGCAGTTGCGATGGGTCCGCTCGGCGTTGTCCAGGAAAGCCCGATAGCTGCTGTTCGGCGCCTTCCAGACGCCGACGAACTCGGCCCGGTGCCGCGCCGTGCACTTCACGGCGACCATCTCGGTGACCTCGTCGTCGCTGGTCTTGGCGTCGAAGCAACCATGCCGCAGCGGCGACGGCCCGGCCAGGGCCCCGGACAGGCTGGCTGTGCGTTCTACCGGGATCGGGGCGTCCAGGCCACGGTCTTCGGTCACGTCGCAGCGGAACCAGCGTGCTCCGCCGGTCCATGCCGCCGGTGCGGGGAAGACGACGCTCATCCCGATCCGGCCGCTCCGCCAGTCGGCCCCCAGGGCCGTACGCACCTCACGGTCGCACTCGGCGAAGGCGGTACGCATCGGGTCGCTGTCGTATCCCGGTGGCGTCGGTGTGTCGGCCGAGGGCAGCGTACCGACGTGCAGGGTCTCGGCCCGGTGCGGCTGATCGCAGTCCACCGGGGCGTACGCGCGGACATAGCCGATCGCCTCCGGCTGGGCGTGACACGTCGGCGACTCAGGGGTGAACACGGCGGGCGCGGCCATCGGTGCCCAGTCGTCGCTGAGGTCGCCGTCGATCCCGGCCGGCTTCGTGCAGCCGGCCAGCGCCAGCGTCACCACCGTGCCCAGCGCGATTCCGGTCAGCCATCGTCGCATCCCCGTCGGCCCTCCCGCCGTCCGCGCTCGCCCCGCCCGCCGGCTCGCGCAGCGGCAGCATACGGCACGGTGATCAGGTCACGGGGAGTCCCTGCGGGCCGACCCCCCGCATCGAACCGGTGAGCTTGCGATCATCGCTCCACAACAGACAGCGCACCCCCCGGTCGCCCTCCTCCCACTCGCGCTGCGACGGCGGGTAGAAGATCGAGCCGGCGCGGTAGGGCAGGTCGGAGTTGTTGGGTACGTCCGCGTACTCGGCGATCAGCGACATGCAACGGCGGTGTGCCTGGCCGGCCGAGTTGGTGAACTCCTCCCAGGTCATGTCCTGCTCGGTGTACACCCCGACGAACTCGGCGCCGTGCGGTTCGGTGCACAGCACCGGCGCCATGTAGTTCAGGCTGTTGCCGATGAGCTTGGGGTCGAAGCAGCGGTGCACCAGCGGTGAGTCGCCGATCAGCGCCCCGCGCAGGCTGCCGGTGCGGTTGACCGGCCGGGTGTTGTCGATGCTGTCGGTCTCACTCAGGTCGCAGCGGAACCAGCGCGCGCCGCCGTTCCAGGCCGACACCGACGGCAGGGCGATGTTCAGGGTCAGGCGGGCGACGTGCCAGTCGCCGCCGAGCACCAGCCGGGCCCGCTGGTCGCACTCGGCCCGCGCGGTGCGCAGCGCCGCGGAACCGGGCTCGGGTCGAGGACCGTTGGCCGCCCGTCCGGTGAACGCGCCGACGTGCACCGCCTCGGCCAGATGGTTGCGCGCGCAGTCGACCGTCTCGTAGGTGCTCGCCTGCACGATCGCGGTGACCCGCGGCAGGCAGGCGTCGGTGGCCGGGACGAACATCGTCGGCACGCGCAGCGCGGGCCAGTCGTCGGTGAGGTCGCCGTCCGTCGCGCCCTGCCGTACACAGCCACTCAGTGCAATCGCAGCCGCGCTCGCCAACGCCAGCGCTGCGAACCACCGTCGCATCGTCCGCCCTTTCCGGGAGTCGGTGCCCGGCTGTCGGCTCCCGTGCCAACCGGCCTGCACGTTACCGTCACCGTCCCGGATGGAGTGTCGCCGCGATTTCCCCGTCTGGCCAGTCGGGACCACCTGCACACCGTGCCATCGCCTCCGGCGGGTGCCATTCTGCACCATTGGTCACCTCTGGGTCACGCGGTGTCCGTCAGATGGTGCCGTGCTGCCGGTGGTCGGTGGCCGCCTTCGTACACTGGCCGCGTGACCGTACCGCCGCTGATCGTCGCGCCGAGCATCCTCGCCGCTGATTTCGCCCGCCTCGCCGAAGAGGTCCGTGCCGTCGAGAACGCCGCGGACTGGTTGCACGTCGATGTGATGGACAACCACTTCGTGCCGAACCTGACCATCGGGTTGCCGGTCGTGCAGAGCCTGCGCGCCGCCACCGAACTCCCCTTCGACGTCCACCTGATGATCGAGGATCCGCAGCGGTGGGCGCCCGGCTACGCCGACGCCGGCGCCTACAACGTCACCTTCCACGCCGAGGCGTGTGACGATCCGGTGGCGCTGGCCAAGGACCTGCGTGCCGCCGGCGCCAAGGCGGGGCTGGCGATCGACCGGGACACCCCGATCGAGCCGTACCTGGACCTGCTGCCGAACTTCGACACGCTGCTGGTGATGACCATCAAGGCCGGGTTCGGTGGTCAGCGGTTCATCCCGCAGCTGCTGGACAAGGTCCGCGCCGTCCGCCGGCACCGGGACGCCGGCCATCTGGAACTGCGCATCGAGGTCGACGGGGGGATCGCCGCCGACACCATCGAGCAGGCCGCGGCGGCCGGTGCCGACGCGTTCGTCGCGGGCACCGCGGTCTACGGCGCCGACGATCCGGCCGAGGCGGTACGCCGGCTGCGGCAGTTGGCGGAGCGCGCGGCCGACGGGCAGTGAGGTGGAGGCCGCCGGTGACCGCAGGGACGTGATCCTCGTCGTCGACGACGACGAGGACATCGCCCGTTTCGTCGAGTTCAACCTGCGGCTGCACGGTTTCGACGTCATGCTGGCCAGCGACGGTCAGGAGGCGTTGGAGCTGATCGAACGTCAGCGTCCGGATCTCGCCGTGGTGGACCTGATGATGCCTCGCATCGACGGTCTGGAGCTGACCCGGCGGCTGCGGGCCGACCCGATGACCGCGGTCCTGCCGGTGATCATGTTGACCGCCAAGGGGATGACCCAGGACAAGGTCAACGGGCTCAGCGCGGGCGCGGACGACTATCTGGTCAAGCCCTTCGACACACTGGAACTGCTGGCCCGGGTCACCTCGACGTTGCGCCGCAACAAGGAGTTCCGCGAGGTCTCCCCGCTGACCGGGCTGCCGGGCAACAGCCGCATCCGCCGGGAGATCGCCGACCGGGTCCGCAGCGGCACCGACTACGCGGTCGGGTACATCGACATCGACCGGTTCAAGAGCGTCAACGACCGGTACGGGTTCGTCCGCGGCGACGACTTCATCGCCGCGTTGGCCCGGACCCTGCACCAGGCGGTGGTCTCGGTGGCGCCGCCGCCGGCCTTCCTCGGTCACGTCGGCGGTGACGACTTCGTGTTCGTCTGTACCCCGGATCAGGTTCTGGCGTTGACGTCCCGAGTTTCCGCAGATTTCGAGAAGGCGGCGGACGCGCTGTACGACCCCACGGACCGCGAACGGGGGTATGTGGAGCTGAAGGACCGGCGCGGAAACATGCGAAAAGCGGCTTTGGTGACGCTGTCCATCGGGGTCTGCGTTTCCGACGCCGACAAGCGTCTGACCAGCCCACTTGAGGCGATGACCATCGCCTCGGAGATGAAGAGCGTGGCCAAGAGCCAGCCCGGTTCGTACGTGGCGGTGGATCGTCGGCGCGGCGTCTCCGATCCGAATCAGCGTCATGTGAAGTAGCTCGCCGCTCTGGCCAAACCACCCACTCGCCGTGTAAGACTTTCCCTCAGTACCCACCACGCGCTGGCGGGACTCGGTGTAATTCCGAACCGGCGGTGATCCACGGTCCGACCGTGGTAAGCCCGCGACCCGGGAGCGGTTCGTCCGCCCGGTGGACCTGGTGAGAATCCGGGGCCGACGGTTGGGTGCGGCCCGTCCGCGCCCAGACAGTCCGGATGGGAGACAGCGCGCGGATCGGAAGGGGTCGGTGCTCGCCGTGTCGTGGCGTGCGCACCCTCCCTGCCGGGGCGGCTGTGCCGTTCCCGGATTCCGCCCGCATGCCTGTCGCCTCCCCGCCCGCGCCCGGACAGCGAGAGGGCAGGGGCCAGGCGATGGCGAGCGTCTCCGTGGACGAGGCGATGCGTCGCGCGATCGAACTCGCGGCGCGCGGGCTCGGCACGACCAGTCCCAATCCGGTGGTCGGGTGTGTGCTGCTCGACGCCGACGGCGAGGTGGTCGGCGAGGGCTTCCACGCGTACGCCGGTGGGCCGCATGCCGAGATCGTCGCGCTGGCCCAGGCCGGGCACCGGGCGAAGGGCGGCACCGCGGTGGTCACCCTGGAGCCCTGCGATCACACCGGGCGTACCGGCCCGTGCAGCGACGCCCTGGTGCAGGCGCAGGTGGCGCGCGTGGTGATCGCGGTGCCGGACCCCACCCCGGTGGCCGCCGGGGGTGCGGCGACGCTGCGGGCCGCCGGCATCCGGGTCGACCTGGGGGTACGCGCCACCGAAGCGGAGAACGGCAACGTCGCCTGGCTGACCGCGATGCGCCGGGGCTGGCCGTACGTGATCTGGAAGTACGCGGCGACGCTTGACGGCCGCTCCGCGGCGGCCGACGGCACCAGCATGTGGATCACGTCCGAGGCGGCCCGGATGGACGTGCACGCGCTGCGCGCGACAGTCGACGCGGTGATCGTCGGGGTGGGCACGGTCCTCGCCGACGACCCTCGACTGACCGTGCGCAACCTGCGTGACGGCAGCCTGGCCATCCGGCAACCGTTGCGTGTGGTGGTCGACTCGGCCGGGCGTACCCCGCTCGACGCCCAGATTCGCGATGCCGCCGCCCGCACCTGGATCGCCACCGCGGCCGAGGTGGGCGCCGGCCCGGACGGCGGGGTGGACCTGTACGCGCTGCTGGCCGCCCTGCACGCCAAGGGAGTACGGGCCGTGCTGCTGGAGGGCGGGCCGAAGCTGGCCGGGGCGTTCCTCGCCGCCGGCCTGGTCGACCGGGTGGTCGGCTACCTCGCCCCCCGGCTGCTCGGCGCGGGCCCGGCGGCCCTGGTCGACGCCGGTGTGACCACCATCGCCGAGGCCATCGACCTGGAGATCACCGACGTTACGCAGATCGGTCCCGATCTACGTATCACCGCGCTGCCCCGCAAGAGGGAGGGCTAGGCATGTTCACCGGCATCGTCGAGGAGTTGGGTGAGGTCGTCGGGGTGACCCCGACGGCGCAGGACTCCGTCCTGGTCGCGGTCCGTGGCCCGCTGGTCACCTCCGACGCCCGGCACGGCGACTCGATCGCGGTCAACGGCGTCTGCCTGACCGTCGTCGACGTCGACGGCGGGGTGTTCACCGCCGACGTGATGGGCGAGACGCTGCGCCGCTCGGCGCTGGGCACGTTGCGTGCCGGGGACCCGGTCAACCTGGAGCGCGCCGCCGCGCTGGGCAGCCGCCTCGGTGGGCACCTGGTGCAGGGGCACGTCGACGGCGTCGGTGAGGTGCTCGCGCGGGAACCCGCGCCGCGGTGGGAGACCGTCCGGTTCCGGCTGCCGGTGGCGCTGTCGCGGTACGTGGTGGAGAAGGGCTCGATCACCATCGACGGGGTCTCGCTGACCGTGGCCGAGGTCGGCGACGACTGGTTCAGCGTCGGCCTGATCCCGACCACCCTGGCACTGACCACCCTCGGCACCCGAGCCGTCGGCGACCCGGTCAACCTGGAGATGGACGTGCTGGCCAAGTACGTCGAGCGGCTGCTCGGCGCCCGCCCGGCCGACGCGCCCGTGCCCGGCCCGGTGGCGTCGTGACCGGCGCGTGCGGCCGGTCGCTCACCGCCGAGGTCAGCCGGTGGCGCACCGCGCGGACCACCACCACCGCGACGTCCGTCCCGATTCCATCCACCTACGCGGAGGCCGTCGCATGACCGAGCACAGCGAGCCGGGACCCTTCACCGACATCGAACAGGCGCTCGCGGAGATCGCCGCCGGCCGGCCGGTCGTCGTGGTCGACGACCCCGACCGGGAGAACGAGGGCGATCTGATCTTCGCCGCCGAACTGGCCACCCCGGAACTGCTGGCGTTCACCGTGCGGCACACCTCGGGCTTCATCTGCGTACCGCTCACCGAAGCCGAGTGCGAGCGGCTCGACCTGCCGCCCATGCACCACACCAACCAGGACCGCCGGCAGACGGCGTACACGGTGACGGTGGACGCCCGGGAGGGGGTGAGCACCGGCATCTCGGCGGCCGACCGGGCGCACACCATCCGGCTGCTCGCCGACCCGTCGACCGGGCCCGCCGACCTGGCCCGGCCCGGGCACGTGGTGCCGCTGCGGGCCCGCCCGGGCGGGGTGCTGCGGCGGGCCGGACACACCGAGGCGGCCGTCGACCTGGCCCGGCTGGCCGGTCTGCGACCCGCCGGGGTGCTCTGCGAACTGGTCAACGACGACGGCAGCATGATGCGCCTGCCGGACCTGGAGAAGTTCTGCGCCGAGCATTCGCTGGCCCTGATCACCATCGCCGACCTGATCGCGTACCGGCGTCGTATCGAGAAGCAGGTCGAACTGGTCGCCGACGCCCGGATGCCCACCGAGCACGGGGTGTTCCGGGCGCTGGGCTACCGCAGCGAGACCGACTCGGCCGAGCATGTGGCCCTGGTGATGGGGGACATCGGTGACGGCCGGGACGTGCTGGTCCGGGTGCACTCCGAGTGCCTGACCGGAGATGCCTTCGCCTCGGTGCGCTGCGACTGCGGTCCCCAGCTCAACGCCGCCCTGGACCGGGTGGCGAAGGAGGGGCGGGGCGTGGTGCTCTACGTACGCGGCCACGAGGGGCGGGGCATCGGGCTGCTGCACAAGCTTCAGGCGTACCAGTTGCAGGACCAGGGCCGCGACACGGTCGACGCGAACCTCGACCTCGGTCTGCCCGCCGACGCGCGGGACTACGGCACCGGCGCGCAGATCCTCTACGACATCGGGGTGCGCTCGATGCGGCTGCTCACCAACAACCCCGCCAAGCGGGCCGGGTTGGAGGGCTACGGGCTCACCGTCACCGGCCGGGAGAGCCTGCCGGTGCGCACCCACCCGGAGAACGTGCGCTACCTGCGGACCAAGCGGGACCGGATGGGGCACCTGCTCGACGTGGACGAGACCGCCGAGGCCCCGATGGGTCGTCCGGTGGCCGGCAACGAGATCGGAGCGTAGGACAGATGGCAGGTTTCGGTGAGCCGGGGACGACCCCGGTCGACGCGTCGGGAATGACCGTGGGCGTGGTCGCCGCACGCTGGCACGGTGAGCTGACCGACCACATGCTCGACCGGGCGGTGGCCGCCGCGCAGGCGTGCGGGGCGCAGGCCGTGGTGGCCCGGGTGGCCGGCTCGGTGGAACTGCCGGTGGTGGCCCAGGCCCTGGCCCGCCGCTGCGACGTGGTGGTCGCCCTCGGCGTGGTGGTACGCGGCGCCACCGCCCACTTCGACTACGTCTGCCGGTCGGTGACCGACGGGCTGACCCGGGTCGCGCTCGACGAGGGCAAGCCGGTGGCGCACGGGGTGCTCACCGTCGACACCCTCGACCAGGCCCGCGACCGGGCCGGGCTGCCCGGCTCCGCGGAGGACAAGGGCTGGTCCGCCACCGTCGCCGCGCTGGACGCCGCCCTGGCCATCCGTGGCGTCAGCACCGGCGGCAACCAGCGCGTCGGCTTCGGCGTCTGAGGGCGTACGCCACCCCGACGCCGACCGCCACCCCGGCGGGTCCCGCCGCCGACCGGCGGTCCGGTTACGCCGGGACGGTCTGCGGGTCACCGGCGGCGTCGTGGGCGGCCATGGCCTCCTGCCGGTCGGCCTCCTCGCGCAGGATGGCGCAGTGCAGCCACGACTGCGGGATGCCGAACCCGTCCACCAGCGTGCCCATCTGCGGGCGTAGCTCCTTGAGCAGGTTGTTCACCACGGCGGTGATCACTTTGGCGCGGGCCGGGGTGAGCCGGCCGTGCTCCAGGAACCAGCCCTTGTGGGCCTCGATGACGCTGAGCGCGTACAGGTCGCAGACCCGGGACAGCAGCGCCTTGACCGCCGGATCCGAGGTGGCCTCGATACCGGCGACGAACGCCTCCAGGGTGACCCGGTCGACGTGCGCGGCGGCGACGGCCAGGACGTGGTCCTGCACGTCGTTGAAGATGTCGAAGGGCCGGTCCTTCTTGGTGCTGGCGCCGTTGCGCAGCCGCCGGACCGCACCGTCGAGCAGGTGTCGTTCACGGTCCTCGAAGGCCTTCAGCTGCCAGCCGCGGTCGGTGACCGCGACCTCCTCGTCGCGGCCGGGCACGGCGCTGACCAGCCGTTCGATGAGCGACCGTGCGGCGGTACGCTCCAACACCATCTCGCGGACCTGTTCGGCGACGAACGAGGCCCGCCCCCAGCCGTCCAGCGAACCGAACTCGTCCCGGTAGCCGGTGAGCAGCCCCTTGGCCACCAGCTGCAACAGCACCGTGTTGTCGCCCTCGAAGGTGGTGAAGACGTCGGTGTCGGCCTTCAGGCCGGGCAGCCGGTTCTCGGCCAGGTAGCCGGCCCCGCCGCACGCCTCGCGGCACATCTGGATGGTGCGGGTGGCGTGCCAGGTCTGCGCGGCCTTCAGACCGGCGGCCCGCGACTCCAGCTCCCGCTGCCGATGCTCGTCGACCGGGCCGTCGCCGCCCTGCACCTGGTCGATCGCGGCGACCAGCTCGGCCTGGGCGAAGTGCAGGGCGTACGTGGTGGCCAGCGCGGGCAGCAGCTTGCGCTGGTGGGCCAGGTAGTCGTTGAGCAGCACCTCGCGTTCGGCGTCGGGGCTGCTGAACTGGCGGCGGATGTCGCCGTAGCGCACCGCGACGGTCAGCGCCACCTTGGTGGCCGCCGCCGCGGCGCCACCCACGCTCGCCCGCCCCCGGACCAGGGTGCCGAGCATGGTGAAGAAGCGTCGGGAGTCGTTGGAGATCGGGCTGGAGTAGGTGCCGTCGGCGGCCACCTGGCCGTACCGGTCCAGCAGCATGTCCCGGGGCACGGTGACGTGGTCGAAGCTGAGCCGCCCGTTGTCCACGCCGAGCAGGCCGGCCTTGGGCCCGGCGTCGCCGATGGTCACCCCGGGCATCGGGTTGCCCTGCGCGTCGCGGATCGGGACCAGCCAGGCGTGTACGCCGTGCCGCTGCCCGTTGGTGATCAGCTGGGCGAAGACGACAGCCATCCGGCCGTCGCGGGCCGCGTTGCCGATGTAGTCCTTGCGGGCCGCCTGATGCGGAGTGTGCAGGTCGAAGGTCTGCGTGGCCGGGTCGTACGTGCAGGTGGTGCGCAGCTGCTGCACGTCCGAGCCGTGCCCGGTCTCGGTCATCGCGAAGCAGCCGAGGATGTCACCGGCGACGATGTCGCGCAGGTAGGCGTCGTGGTGCCGCCGGGTGCCCAGCGACAGCACGGCGCCGCCGAACAGGCCCCACTGCACGCCCGCCTTGACCATCAGGGACAGGTCGACCTGGGCCAGCATCTCGGTGGCCACGATCGAGGCGCCGATGTCGGACCGGCCGCCGTACTCGGCGGGGAAGGCCGCGGGCATGCCCATCGTGACCGGCAGCCGGGGCAGCAGCCCGGTGATCCGCTCCCGTGCCTGGTCGCCGGTTTCCCCGTACACCGGCAGGAAGCTGTCGTCGAGTTCGGTGCGGTGGGCCTCGCGGACCTCGGCCCACGGTCCGTCCAGCACCTCTTGCAGGCGGGCGACGTCGACGGGTACGGACGGCTGACTGGACATGGCTGCTACCTCTGGCGACATCGTCATGGGTGCGTTTTGTACCCAATCGAGCTTACCGACCCACCACATTGTGGCCTCGATCATGGCGTAATCGGTGCCGGTAACCGCTCATCCCGCCCTCGACCGGGTCGGTCAGAGGCGGCGGGCCTCGATGATGCGGGCCAGGAACTGGCGGGTACGCGGGTGGACGGGATCGGCGAGCACCTGGCTGGGCGGGCCGGACTCGATGACCCGGCCGGCGTCGAGGAAGCAGACCTGGTCGGCCACGTCGCGGGCGAAGCCCATCTCGTGGGTGGCCAGGATCATCGTCATGCCCTCGGTCTTGAGGTCGCGGATCATCGTCAGCACCTCACCGACCAGCTCCGGGTCCAGTGCCGAGGTGACCTCGTCGAGCAGCAGCAGCCGGGGCGAGTTGGCAAGCGCCCGCACGATCGCCACCCGCTGCTGCTGGCCGCCGGAGAGCCGGTCCGGGTACGCGTCGGCCTTCGCCCCCAACCCCACCCGCTCCAGCAGCTCCCGGGCCCGGGCCTCCGCCTCGGCCCGCGCCCGACGGTGCACCCGGCGGGGTGCGAGGGTGATGTTGTCCAGCACGCTCAGGTGCGGGAAGAGGTTGTACGACTGGAACACCATGCCGATGCGGCGGCGTACCTTGTCGGGGTCGACGCCGGGGGCGGTGATGTCCTCGCCGTCCAGCTCGATCGTCCCGTCGTGCAGGTCCTCCAGCAGGTTGATGCAGCGCAGCAGGGTCGACTTGCCCGACCCGGAGGACCCGATCAGGGCCACCACCTGGTGTTCGGTCACGGTCAGGTCGAGGCCGTCGAGGACCACCTGGTCGCCGAAGACCTTGCGCAGCCCGCGGCACCGCAACACGTCCATGCTCAGCCTCCGGACTGGCGTCGGGCCGCCCGCAGGGTGACCCGGTCGGTGACGGCGATCAGCGGAATGGCCAGCAGCACGAAGAGCACCCCGGCCACGATGTACGGCGTGTAGTTGAAGCTCTGCGCGGTGGCGATCTGCGCGGCCCGGACCGCGTCGATCGGGCCGGCCAGGGAGACCAGGCCGACGTCCTTCTGCAACGCCACCACGTCGTTGAGCAGCGGCGGCGCCACCCGCCGGACGGCCTGCGGCAGCACCACGTGCCGCATGGTCTGCCGGTAGGTCAGGCCCAGCGACCGGGCCGCCGCGAGCTGGCTGGGATGCACCGACTCGATGCCGGCGCGGAACACCTCGGCCAGGTATCCGCTGTAGGTGAGCACCAGCGCGAGCCCGCCCAGCACCAGCACCGGCGGCATGCCCTGCAACCGCAGGCCCGGCACGCCGAGGGTGAGCAGGTAGAGCACGATGATCAGCGGCAGGCCCCGGAAGGCGTACGTGTAGCTGGTGGCCAGCGCCCGGATCGGGAAGAAGACCGGCCCGCGCAGGGTACGCAGGATCGCGATCACCAGCCCGAGCAGCAACGCGCCGATGGCGCAGCAGACCAGCAACCGCAGGTTGAGCCAGAGCCCGGTCAGCACCGCCGGCAGCGCGTCCCGGGCGATCTGCGGGTCGAAGAACGAGGCGCGTACGCGGTCCCAGCCGGGCGCCCCGGTCACCGCGAACGCCAGCAGCGTGCCGACCGCCGCCGTGGAGGCGGCGGCGATCAGCACGCTCAGTACGGTCTGCCTGCGGCGGTACTCCTCTCGGGCCCGCTGGGCGGGGGAGGGGACGTACGAGGTAGTGCTCACGTGAGTTCAGGGGCTCCCGCGACCTGGGCCAGCCACTGCTGCTCCAACTGCTTCAACACGCCGTCGGCGGTGAGCTGCCCGACCGCGTTGCTGACGCAACCGGTCAGCGGGGAGTCCTTGTCCAGCAGCAGCCCGAACGCCTCCGGCGTGCCCACCTGCGGCAACTGGCCGACGATCACCGCGTCGTCGATCTCCGCGGCGGTGATGTAGAAGGCGGTGGGCAGGTCGACGACCAGGCCGTCGAGCTGACCGTTCTGCAGGGCCTTCTTGGCGTCGTCGTTGCTGTTGTAGACCTGCGGCTTCGTCGTCGGCTTCACCACGTCGGTGATCGCCTGGTAGCTGGTCGTACCGACCTGGGCGCCGAGCTTGGCCTCGCGCAGGTCCGCCAGGCTGGTCTTACCGGCGATCTTGGACGACTTCAGGGCGATGACGGTCTGCCGCACCAGGTAATAGGGCGCGGTGAAGTCGACGGCCTTCTTGCGCTCCTCGGTGATCGAGAACTGGTTGATGTCGAAGTCGAAGGACTTCGGTCCGGGGGCGATCGCCGAGTCGAACTTGACCCGGGTCCAGACGACCTCGTCGCGGGTGTAGCCGAGCTTCTCCGCCACCGCGTAGGCCACCGCGGACTCGTAGCCCTGGCCGTTCTCGGGCTTGTCGTCGACGAACCACGGCTGGTAGGCCGGCTGGTCGGTGGCGATGGTGAGCTTGCCGGGGGTCTGGGTGGGCAGGTTCTCCTTCGCGCACGAGGCGGCGTCGGAGGTCGAGGGCGGGGGAGCGGGCTCGTTCTGCGGCGCGCAGGCGGTGACGGCGAAAAGGACCGCGCCGGCCGTGGCTAGCGTACGGATGCGTGGGGTGCTGACCATGGCCGACAGCGTACGACCACCATCGGCGGCTGCCGTAGAGCTGTCCCACCATGGTGGTAGGGAATACAGGGTCCCGCTCACCGGTCACCACCGGACCCGGTGCATGCCACGACCCGGGGCAACTGGGAGAATCCGGTTCCGTGAAGACGTTCGAGGAGTTGTTCGCCGAGCTGCAGGCCAAGGCCGCCGCCGGCACCCCCGGCTCGGGCACGGTCGCCGCGCTGGAGAAGGGGGTGCACTTCATCGGCAAGAAGGTGGTCGAGGAGGCCGCCGAGTCGTGGATGGCCGCCGAGCACGAGGGGCCCGAACGCACCGCCGAGGAGATCTCCCAGCTGCTCTACCAGGTGCAGGTGTTGATGCTCGCCAGCGGACTGGAGCTCAAGGACGTCTACCGACATCTCTGAGTGCCCGCCGTCGACTCTTGACCCGATCGAAGGAGCACTCCGTCATGCTGCGTGTCGCCGTACCCAACAAGGGCGCCCTGGCCTCCTCGGCCGCCGAGATGCTGCGCGAGGCGGGCTACCGCCAGCGCACCGACCCGAAGGACCTGGTCTGCCGGGACGAGGCAAACGACATCGAATTCTTCTACCTGCGACCGAAGGACATCGCCACCTACGTCGGCTCCGGTGACCTGGACGTCGGGATCACCGGCCGGGACCTGCTGATCGACTCCGGCGCGCCGGCCGAGGAGGTCGTCGACCTGAACTTCGGCCGGGCCACGTTCCGGTTCGCCGCTCGCCCCGACGACGTCCACGACGTCCAGGAGCTGGGTGGGCACCGTATCGCCACCGCGTACCCGGGGTTGGTCGAGCGTCACCTCGCCGAGTTGGGCGTCAAGGCCGAGGTGATCCGCCTCGACGGCGCGGTGGAGAACGCCATCCGCCTGGGCGTGGCCGACGTGGTCGCCGACGTGGTCGAGACCGGCGCCACGCTGCGCCAGGCCGGCCTGGTGGTCTTCGGCGAGCCGCTGCTGCGCTCCTCGGCGGTGCTGGTCCGCCGGGCCGGCGCGACCGCGCACCCGCAGGCGGAGCAGTTGCTGCGCCGGCTGCACGGGGTGCTGGTGGCCCGCCGGTACGTCATGCTCGCCTACGACGTGCCGGCCGGCCTGCTGGACCGGGCCAGCTCGCTGACCCCGGGCATCGAGTCACCGACCGTCTCGCCGCTGCACCGTGAGGGCTGGGTGGCGGTGCAGGCCATGGTGCTCCGCGACGACGTGCACCGGATCATGGACGAGCTCTACGAGCTCGGGGCCCGGGCGATCCTGGTCACCAACATCCACGCCTGCCGGTTGTGACCGGTGCGGCGGACGGTGTCGCTGCGTGTGGCACCGTCCGCCGGGCCGGGGGCGGATGGCAGACTGGTGCCATGAGTCAGCGGGACGCAGCTCAGCGGGGCGCAGCGCAGCCGGGTGCCGACACGGCCGACCGTGGGCCGGTGACCGGCGGCGAGCCGGTGCGGCTGCGGCCCCGGCGCATCCGGGTGGTCTGCTGGGTGTCGGCGGTCGTGGTGGTGGTGTTGTTCGCGGTGATCGCCACCACGCTGACCGGGCCGACCGGCAACGGTTACGGCACCTTCCAGCGCGGCGACCAGTTCGCCATGATCGGGCTCGGCGTGCTCTTCGCCCTCGGTGCCCTGCTGTTCACCCGTCCCCGGGTGGAGGCGGACGCGCGGGGGGTGCGGGTCCGCAACATCATCGGCTCGTACGAGCTGCCCTGGGAGGTCGTCCGGGGGATCCGGTTCGACCGCGGCGCGCCGTGGGCCGCCCTGGAGTTGTACGACGACGATCTGCTGCCGGTGGTGGCGCTGCAGGCCGCCGACAAGCAGCATGCGGTCGACGGGGTGCGTGCCCTGCGCCGGCTGCACCAGGCGCACCTGGCCGCCCTTGCCGAGCGCACCCCCGGCCCCTGACCTGCCTGCCGCCCGGCGGCGGACAGCGTCGGCACCACCGGTCCGTGTGACAGCGCAGGCGACACGGTGGGTCGGTTTGAGGCCTCGGTGACCGGGGTGTAGTGTGGTCAAGTCGACCAGGCTGTCCGTGTGAGCGGGCGGCCACGAAAGTGGGGCGCCTGCTCCCACCCGAGTTCGCCAACTGCGGCGGCCGGGTCCGGTCACCGGTTCCGGGCACGTCCCGGCTCCGGATGCGCGATCCTGTGATCGTGCCGACCGGTCGAGCGGGCCCTGGCATGCGCCGGGGCCTTCTGCTTTCCGCGCCGGTTCCCGACGGGAGCCGCACGGGTCGGCCACCGATGAAGAACCGACTCGAGGAGGCCCCATCAGCGTCGAACCACGCGTGAACGAGCAGATCCGGGCACGTGAGGTCCGACTGGTCGGCCCCGAGGGTGAGCAGGTGGGCATCGTCCCGCTGGAGCGCGCCCTTCAGCTGGCCGCGGACGTCGATCTGGACCTGGTCGAGGTTGCGCCGATGGCGCGCCCGCCGGTGTGCAAGCTCATGGACTTCGGCAAGTTCAAGTACGAGAGCGCACTGAAGGCGCGCGAAGCGCGGCGTAACCAGCAGCAGACCGTCATCAAGGAGATGAAGCTCCGACCGAAGATCGATCCGCACGACTACGAGACCAAGAAGGGTCACGTGGTGCGGTTCCTCAAGGCCGGAGACAAGGTCAAGGTGACGATCATGTTCCGCGGTCGCGAGCAGAGTCGCCCGGAGCTGGGTTACCGGCTCCTGCGTCGGCTCGAGTCGGAGATCACGGAACTGGGATATGTCGAGTCCGCTCCTAAGCAGGACGGCCGAAACATGATCATGGTTCTCGCTCCGCACCGGGCCGTGAAGGCCTCCGCGGTCGCCGCCACGGCGTCGCGTGGCGGACCTCGGGAGCGGACCGCGGAGGATTCCGCGGCGGCTACCGAGCCCGCAGCGGCTACCGAGTCCGTGACGGCCGGTGAGAGCGCAGCAGCCGGTGAGACCGGCGGGACCGCTGACACCAGCGGCCAGTAACAGGGGAGAAGACGTTCCACATGCCGAAGATGAAGAGCCACACGGGGACGGGTAAGCGGGTCCGCGTAACCGGCAAGGGCAAGATCATGAAGCAGCAGGCCGGTCTGCGCCACAACCTGGAGAAGAAGCCCTCCACCCGTACCCGGCGGCTGACGGGCGTGGTCGAGGCCGCCAAGTCCGACGTCAAGCGCCTCAAGAAGCTGCTCGGCCGCTGACGCGCGCCACCTGAGCCCAAGAAGGAGTTGAGATGGCACGCGTCAAGCGGGCTGTGAACGCCCAGAAGAAGCGCCGTACCCTGCTGGAGACCGCGAGTGGTTACCGCGGTCAGCGCTCCCGGCTGTACCGCAAGGCCAAGGAGCAGGTGCTGCACTCGATGCAGTACGCCTACCGGGACCGTCGTGACCGCAAGGGCGACTTCCGGCAGTTGTGGATCCAGCGGATCAACGCGGGTGCCCGCGCCAACGGCATGACCTACAACCGGCTGATCCAGGGCCTGCGCCTGGCCGGCATCGAGGTCGACCGCAAGATCCTGGCCGACATGGCCGTCAACGACGCCGCCGCCTTCGCGGCGATCGTCGAGCTGGCCCGGGCCGCGGTGCAGGCCGAGGGCACCGGCGGCGCGGCGGCCCAGGCCGCCTGATCCCCGCACAACGCAGCGAGGCGTCCCTCGACAACGGGGGGCGCCTCGCGCGTGTGTGGTGAGGACACCATGCCCTTCACGCCGCGTACACCCCGGGTGGTCGCCGCCCGCCGGTTGCAACGCCGCCGCGACCGCGAGGCCACCGGCCGGTTCCTCGCCGAGGGACCGCAGGCGGTCCGCGAGGCCCTGGCCCGCTCCCGGACGGTGCTCGAACTGTTCGGTACGCCCACCGCGCTCGACCGCCACGCCGACCTGGCGGCAGCCGCCGCCGGCGCCGACGTACCCGTCTCCGAGGTGACCGACGAGGCGCTCGCGGCGCTCGCCGAGACCGTCGCCCCGCAGGGCCTGGTCGCCGTCTGCCAGCACCTCGACGTGCCGCTGGCGACCGCGCTGTCCCGCGGTCCGCGGCTGGTCGCGGTGCTCGCGGGCATCCGGGACCCGGGCAACGCCGGCACCGTGTTGCGGACCGCCGACGCGGCCGGTGCCGCGGCGGTGGTCTTCGCCGGGGAGGCGGTCGACCCGTACAACGGCAAGTGCGTCCGGTCTTCGGCGGGCAGCCTGTTCCACGTCGACGTGGTACGCGAACGCGACCCGGCGGCGGTGGTCGACGCCGCCCGCGCCGCCGGTCTGGTGGTGCTCGCCGCGACCGGCTACGGCGAAGCGGATCTCGACGACCTGGCCGACGCCGGCCGACTCGCCGCCCCCACCGCCTGGCTGTTCGGGTCCGAGGCGCACGGCCTGCCCGACGAGCTGATCGCCGCCGCCGACGCCCGGGTCCGGGTCCCGCTGCACGGGCGGGCCGAGAGCCTCAACCTGGCTGCGGCCGCGGCGGTCTGCCTGTACGCTTCGGCGAGAGCCCAGCGCTGACATGAGATCACGCGCAGGAACATGTGCAGAGCACGAGGAGAGCGGCCGGTGATGGTGGACGCACCACGGCGTACGTTTAGCCAGCCCGCCGGTGTCGGCGGGCGGCGAGCCTGACCTGCTCTCCGCACCACTCCCACCGGCGGGCTGCGGCGCAGCCGCGCGTCCGTAGACTCGCTTCGCCGCCTGTGAGGGCCGGCGCCGCCGTGAGGAGTGCCCGTACGCCATGACCTACCGCAACGATCCGTACGACCCGAAGCAGGTCGCCCTGCTCGACCCGGCCGCCCTGGCCGAGGCCGTGACCGAGGCCGAGAAGGCGTTCGCCGCCGCCGGTGACCCCGACGCGCTGGCCGCGGTCCGCCCGGCGCACCTCGGCGACCGGGCCCCGGTCTCGCTGGCCCGTCGGGAGATCGGCGCGCTGCCGCCCGCCGCCAAGGCCGACGCCGGCAAGCGGGTCAACGAGGCCCGTCGCAGCATCGAGCAGGCCTACGCCGCCCGGTCCGAGGTGCTCGACCGCGAGCAGGCGCAGCGGGTCCTGGTCGCCGAGCGCGTCGATGTGACGCTGCCCTACGACCGGCGCCCGCGTGGCTCCCGGCACCCGGTCAGCGTGCTGATGGAACAGATCAGCGACCTGTTCATCGGGATGGGCTACGAGGTGGCCGAGGGCCCCGAGGTCGAGTTGGAGTGGACCAACTTCGACGCGCTCAACATTCCCGTCGACCACCCGGCCCGGGGCCTGATGGACACCTTCCACATCGCACCCGAGCAGTCCGGGCTGGTGCTGCGTACCCACACCTCACCGGTGCAGGCGCGCACGATGCTGACCCGCCAGCCGCCGATCTACGTGGTGGTGCCCGGCCGGGTCTACCGCACCGACGAGTTGGACGCCACCCACTCGCCGGTGTTCCACCAGGTCGAGGGCCTGGTGGTGGACAAGGGCATCACCATGGCCCACCTGCGCGGCACGCTCGACCACTTCGCCCGCGCCATGTTCGGCGAGGGCGCGAAGACCCGGTTCCGGCCGCACTACTTCCCGTTCACCGAGCCGTCGGCGGAGTTCGACGTGTGGTTCCCGGAGCACCGCAAGGGCCCACAGTGGGTCGAGTGGGGTGGCTGCGGCATGGTCAACCCGCGGGTGCTGCGCGCCTGCGGCATCGACCCGGAGGTCTACTCCGGGTTCGCCTTCGGCATGGGCATCGACCGCACCGTGATGTTCCGACACGGGGTGGGCGACATGCGGGACATGGTCGAGGGCGACGTCCGGTTCACCCGGGCGTTCGGCCACGGGGCGTAGTGCGGGCGCGCGAGTAACGGAGACGGTGGTAACGAGTCATGCGAGTTTCTGTCAGTTGGTTGCGGGAGTACGTCGACCTGCCGGACCTGCCCGCCGCCGACCTGGAGCGGGCCCTGGTCGACCTCGGCATCGAGGTCGAGTCCATCGTGGACCTGTCGACCACGGTCACCGGGCAGTTGGTGGTCGGTGAGGTCCTGGAGATCGAGGAGTTGACCGGCTTCAAGAAGCCGATCCGGTTCTGCCGGGTGAACGTGGGCGCCGCCAACGGCACCGGTGAACCGCAGGAGATCGTCTGCGGGGCGCGCAACTTCGCCCCCGGCGACCGGGTCGTGGTGATCCTGCCCGGCGGGGTGCTGCCGGGCGGCTTCGCCATCGGGGCCCGCAAGACGTACGGGCGCAACTCCCACGGCATGATCTGCTCCGCCAAGGAGCTGGGTCTGGGCGACGACCACTCCGGCATCCTGGTGCTGCCTGAACACGTCGCCGCCAAGCCCGGCGACGACGCCCGTCCCGTGGTCGGGCTCGACGACATCGTCGTCGAGGTGGAGATCACCCCGGACCGGGGCTACCAGATGTCCCTGCGCGGGCTCGCCCGCGAACTGGCGCACGCTCTCGGCGTCGGTTTCCAGGACCCGGGTCGGGTGCCGGCCACGCCGGGCACCGCCCAACCGGCGTACCCGGTCGAGGTACGCGACCCGGTCGGCTGTGACCGGTTCGCGGCCCGGATGGTGCGCGGCGTCGACCCGACGGCGCAGACCCCGCAGTGGATGCAGCGGCGGCTCACCGTCGCCGGCATCCGCAGCATCTCGCTGCCCGTCGACATCACCAACTACGTGATGCTCGAACTCGGGCAGCCGATGCACGCCTTCGACGCCGACCGTCTCGCCGGCCCGCTGGTGGTCCGTCGGGCGGTACCGGGGGAGAAGCTGACCACGCTCGACGGGGTGACCCGCGCCCTCGCCCCGGAAGACATGGTCATCTGCGACGCCGGCCTGTCCAACCCGGTCGCGGGCGACGGTGACGGGGTGCCGATCTCGCTCGCCGCCGTGATGGGTGGCGAGACCAGTGAGGTGCTGCCCAGCACCGTCAACGTGCTGTTCGAGGCCGCGCACTGGGACCCGGCGATGGTGGGGCGTACCGCGCGTCGGCACAAGCTGTTCAGTGAGGCGGCGAAGCGGTGGGAGCGGGGCGTCGACCCGGCCCTGCCGCTGGTCGCCCTGGACCGGGCGGTCGCCCTGCTCACCGAGCACGCGGGCGGCACCGCCGGCGACGAGGTGCTGGACATCGACCACGTCGTGGCGCGTACCCCGGTGACGCTGCCGGTCGACCTGCCCAGCCGGCGAGTGGGTGTGGCGTATCCGCCGGCACGGGTGGTCGCCCTGCTGGAACAGGTCGGCTGCACCGTGGCGCGGGGTACCGACCGGCTCGCCGAGGATCCGGGCGAGGTGGGTGTCGCCGCAGGTGACGCCGACGTCCTCAGCGTCACCCCGCCGACCTGGCGGCCCGACCTGACCGACCCGGCCGACCTGGTGGAGGAGGTGGTCCGCCTGGACGGGTACGACAAGGTGCCGTCGCTGCTGCCCACCGCACCGCCCGGCCGGGGGCTGACCTGGCAGCAGCGGCGTAACCGGGCGGTGTCCCGGGCGCTGGCCGAGCGTGGCTACGTCGAGGTGCTGGCGCACCCGTTCGTCGCCACCGACCTCGCCGACCAGTTCGCCCTGCCCGCCGACGACCCGCGTCGCCAGGCGGTACGGGTGGCCAACCCGCTCTCCGACGAGGAGCCGCTGCTGCGGACCACGCTGCTCGGCCCGCTGCTCGGCATCGTCCGCCGCAACCTCGGTCGTGGCCTGCGGGACCTGGCGCTCTACGAGATCGGTGTGGTCTTCCAGCCGCGCCCGGGCGCCGGCAGCCCGCCGGCCATGGGGGTGGACCGGCGACCCACCGACGCCGAGTTCGCCGCCGCCGACGCGGTGGTCCCGCACCAGCCCCGGCACGTCGCCGTCGTGCTGACCGGCGACATCGAGCCGGCCGGCTGGTGGGGTGCCGGGCGACCGGCCACCTGGGCGGACGCCGTGGAGGCGGGCCGTGACGTCCTCGCCGCCGCCGGCATCCCGGCCGACCGGATCGAGGTACGGGCCGCCGAGTACGCCCCCTGGCACCCCGGCCGCTGCGCGCAGCTGCTGGTCGACGGGACGGTCGTCGGTCACGCCGGGGAACTGCACCCGGCGGTGCTGGCCACACTGGAGCTGCCTCGGCGTACCAGTGCCATGGAACTGGACCTGGACGCGTTGCCGGCGGCGCCGGTGCTGCCCGCGCCCGGAGTCTCCGGCTTCCCGCCGGCCCTGATCGACGTGGCATTGGTGGTCGACGAGGCGGTCCCCGCCCAGGACGTCCAGCAGGCCCTCACCGAGGGCGCCGGTGAACTGCTGGAGGCGGTGCGCCTGTTCGACGTGTACGCCTCGGAGCAGCTCGGTGCCGGCCGCAAGTCGCTGGCCTACAAGCTCACCTTCCGGGCACCCGACCGCACCCTCACCGTCGAGGAGGCCGTGGCCGCCCGCGACGCCGCGGTGGCCCGCGCCACCGAACGCGTCGGCGCCACTCTCCGCGGCGCCTGAGATGTAAGGAAGGGCCCCTTCTTAACGCCTCGTGCATAGGAAGGGGCCCTTCTTAACATTCGTCGGCTTGGAGTTGCCCGACCTGTTGAAGGCCGGGCAGATTCCGGACGGTCATCCGGCGGTAGTCGGTGTCGACCAGCCCGTCGGTGCGCAGCTCCCGGAGGATCTTCTGGACCGAGGTCTCGGAGGCGCCGCAGATGGAGGCCAGTTCCGGTTGGGTGAGTCGGACGTCGATGACGACGCCGTCGGGTGTCTGGCGGCCGTGGGTACGTGACAGTTCGGCGATCACCCGGGCGACCCTTATCTTGACCGGGTACGAGGAGAAGTCGATCCGTCGGCGGTTCGACCAGCGCAACCGGTCGGAGACCATGGCGGCGAGTTCGAGCGCAGCGTCCGGATTGGTTCTGAGGAACGCGCGGAACCGCTCCGAGGGGATCACGCTGTAGCGGGCGGCGCTGCAGGTGGTGACAGTCGCGGAGCGTGGCCGGTCGTTGAGTGCCGACATCTCGCCGACCAGGTCACCGCCGACCCGCAGGGACAACAGCGCCGTGCGGCCGTCGGGCAGGGCGGCGGTGACCTTCGTCAGGCCCTCTTCGATCAGCACCAGGTGTGATTGCTGCTGTCCTTCGTGGATCAGGATCTGACCGGCCGGCACCTGGCGACGTACGCCGAGCTCCAACAGGGCGGAGCGTACGGGTGGGCCGAGCCGTTGCAGAAATGTGCCGTAGGGCCACTGCGAGTTCTGGGTAGGTTCGCGCCGCATCCAGGCTCCCACTCCGCTCAAGCGACGACAGCGTCCGCAGCGTAACCGTCCGGCCGCGATACGTCTCACCCGTCGTGCCAGCACCACACCGAGCAGGTAGGCGAGCAACAGCCCGAGTGTGAGGTGCAGATCCAGGCCCAGCTCCAACAGTACGTCGATCGGGACGCTCCACATGCCACAAGTGCACCCTGGACAGTCGCCCAAAATACCCGTGTCGTGCGGGATGACTGCTGACGGACATTGCCACTGAAGCCGTACTTCTACGGGGTCTCTGGACGTCGCCGCCAGTTGGATGTCGCTCGTGCCCGGCCTCACGGACCGGGGTGAGGAGGGTGACGAGATGCAACATCCGGAGCGGCGGTTGTTGGTCTGCGTGGACATGGAGCGCTACAGCCGGCGCGGCAACGTCCAGCAGTACGAAGCGCAGCAGGACTTCCATCGGCTGCTGCGTGAGGCAGCCGACGGGGTGGGCATGGATCGTGTCGGCTGGGCGACGCAGCAGGCGGGAGACGGCGAACTGGCCGTCCTGCCCCGCGAGATTCCCGAGGCGAGGGTGATCGGACGGTTCCTGCCGGAACTGAACCGGCGACTGCGGCAGTACAACGCCAGCCGTCTCCCGGTGGCCCGTATCCGGCTACGTGTGGCGGTACATCAGGGCATGGTGCACCTGGACGGGGCCAACGGTTTTCCCGGCCAGGCGGTCGTCATGGTCAGTCGGCTCTGCGACGCGACACCGGTGCGCCGAGCGTTGGCGGCCTTCCCGGACGCCGGAGTTGCCCTGGTGGTCTCCTCCGACATCTACCGGGACGTGGTGACCGAGTACCCGGAGGAGATTCGGCCGGACCGGTTCCGGCGCATCGAGGTGGTCCAGCCAGAGAAGGGGTTCTCTGAGCCGGCGTGGCTCTGTGTTCTCGACGAGGATGTAACCTCCTGGCGGGACGAGGCGTCGCCCGGCCAGCAGCCGTCGTCGCTGGACGAGGCGGTGAAACCGGGCGAGGCGGCGCAGCCGAGCGGGGAGAGCGGAACCGGGCGCGGTGGTGAGCCGCCGACCGGTGGCATCCGTACCGGCAACATCCGGGTCAACGGCCAGAACGCCGTGGGACCGGGTGCGATGGCGATCGGATCCATCGGTCGTGACGCCATCCTGCGCCCGGACGTGGACCGATGAACGACCGATATCCGGAGCCGGTGGCCGGGGACCCGCCGGGGCGCACCGACCCTGCCACGTTCGGCGAGGCGGGCGGATCCCGGCCGGGCCAGTCCGAAGCAGGGGCGGCCGAAGTCGGACCAGATGCCGGCGGCGATTCGGGTCCGGGACGTCCCGGTGATCCGGCCAGTGGTGCCGCTGACGGATCGGCACCGGACACGGACGCCGACCCAGCTCCGAACGACGAGTCGGACGACGACGATGAGGAGGACCGTGAGGATGCGCTCGACTCCGGTGATGTGCTGCGCCGGCTGGCCGGTCTGTTCGGTGACGCGGGGATCGATGCCGGCAACATGTACGTCCGGGGCCAGAACGCGACCGGGCACGGTGCCCTCGCCATCGGTACGGTCAACGTCACTGCGGCGTCCGACTCGGTGGACGGCCGTCGGGTCTGGTCGGAGACGCTCAGTGAGACGACGGTGCTGGACCTGGTGCGGGGTTACGCGCCGGCCGGCAGCGATCAGCAACTCGATCACCATCTGAAGCAGCGCCATCTGGTGTGCCTGTCCGGACCGTCGGGCAGCGGAAGACTCACCTCAGCGCTGGTCGCCTCGGCTCGCCGACACGGTGTCGGCGGGGTGAACATCCTCGGGGTCGAGCAGCTCACCGATGTGTTCCGGACGAAGCTGGGTCAGCGCCGGGGCAGCGGCTACGTGCTGCGGCTGACCGATGAGATGGTCGGTGCGCTGGACGGCTACACCCTGATGGGGCTCGCCGAGCGGGCTGCGGCCAATGCCATGACACTGCTGCTGGTCGGCGATTTCTCCCGGCGTGTCCAGGACCTCGCCGGGCACGTCGTCGAGCACCGTCCGGCACCTGCGGCCGAGGTGTTCCGGGCCGCACTACGGCGGGAGTTGGCCGGGCGCTGTGTGGGCTTCTGCGCCGGCCACTGTGTCGGCGAGTGCGTGGATCAGTACGTCGACGAGGAATGCCTCCGGCATCAACTGCTCTCGGTGTACCTGGCCGGAGCACCTCGGCCCCGCGAGGTGGTCCCCGTCGTGGCGGCGCTCGCGCAGACGGTGCCGCGCGCCAGGGCACTGACGGACCGGCTGGCGCAACTGCTGCCCCGACAGCTTCGTGAGCGTGCCTCCCAGATCCTCGACGTGCCGGCCGACGCCGGTGCCTCGGTGGGCTGGTCCGCTGAGCAGGTACGGGCCTTCCGGCTGGCCTGCGTGGTTCTCGCCGGACTGTCGACGGTCGAGATCCGCCTCGCGGCTGAACGCTTGGTGTCCGGCCCGGAAGGGCTACAGTCGGCCACGGTACGTCTGCGCGGCGTCACCCTCGACGAGGTGCTCGGACCGATGCTGCGCGGCGCCATCGTGATACCGGACGAGGACTGGGCGACCGGCGGCATCCGGATGCAGTTCTCGGCCGGCACCGAGCAGCTGCGGTCCGCTGTCCTGGATGTGGCCTGGACCGACTGGTGGACGCCCCGGGCGCTGCTCGGCTGGTTCGCGGACATGGTGCGGGCCGAGCAGCCGGACGTACGACAGGCGGCAGCCGCCGCCATCGGATGGTCGGCCGGGCGGGACGTGCAGACGGCCCTGGACACTGTGCGCGACCTTGCCCGGGAGCGGCGAGCGAGCGTACGGCAGGCGGCCGCGATCGTTCTTGTCGCGATTGCGATGCAGCCTCGGTTGCGGCAGCGGGTCAGCGTCGAGTTGGACCGCTGGGCCGCCGGGCCGGCGGCACATCTGCGCGACACCGTCGCCCGCGCCCACGAACTGGGGCTGGCCCGGCTGTGGCCGGACGCCGCCCTGGTGCAGCTTCGGCTGGTCGCCTCCGGGCGGATGCAACGCTGGCACAACTCGGTCGTGCGTGGCTTGGTCGAGGTCTACCAGGGCGGACACGGGGCTGCTCTGGTGACGTCTCTGGCGCAGTGGGCCAGATCGACCGACCCGGAAGACCGAGAGGTGCGGCTGCACGCCGCGCGAGCGTTGCGGATCCTGGCCGAACGGTGGGCACGACCACCTCGGGAACACTGGCCGGAGCTGCTGGATCTGGCGCGTAGCGAGATCGTCTCTGCCCACGACCTGGCAACTCTCTGGGCGACAGCGCTGAGCCTGCCCGAGACGGCGTACCGATCCTGGCGGACGCTCGGCTTCTGGCTCAGCCGGGCGGACGGTCAGGCCGAGGTGTCCGCGCACGTGCTGGCGCTGCTGCGGCTGGTGTTGGCCGGACGGCCTCCGCTGCGTCGTCGGCTCCATCACCAGCTGCGTCACGTCTGGCGCCCGGTCATGCCCGGGTGCGCCCTGCTCAACGACGTCGAAACTCTGACCTTTGAGGATGCCTGATGACCACTGGACCTTCCGGGACGTCTCACGTGCGGCAGGGTGTGCCGCCGCGGCCTCGCCGCTGGTGGCACGCGATCTTTCCGCCCGCCCCGGTTCCCGCCCCCGCACTGCCGCCCCCGGCACCTACCCGGGTCACCTTTCGGCAGGACGTGCCACAACCCCTGCTGGTGCCGGCGAAGGGCGACGCATTCGACTTCAACCTGCACGTCGTCTACCTGTGGACCGCGACCAACATGACCTTCGACGGGCTGCGGCTGCGGGCCGAGGCGCTGTTGCCCTGGGCGATGGGGATCGTCCGTGAGCGTGCTGTGGACCTGGCTCGCGAGCATGAGCCGCACCGTTCCCACGACCTCGAACGGGCGCTGAACGATCTGCTGATGCACCAGCGTTGGCCGCAGGAAGCGCACCTGCCCCAGTTCACGGTGCGGCTCCGGGTCAGCCCGGACGAGCGGGTGCGGGAATGGCTGCGTCCGTACTGGGAACAGCGGATCGCGCTGGAGTGTGAGCACGAACTGGAGAAGATCCGTACCCGGCAGGCCGACGATCTGACCCGTCGGTGGGCGGCGGTGTTGCAGAACCTCCAGGACGAACCAGTCACCGCGTACGCCGCCAGACTGACCGGCGCGGAGTTCGCCGAGGTGTTCCAGCGCTACGTCACGGAACGCCGCGACATCGTTCCGAAGCTTGTGGAGTTGCTGCGGGAGGCCGTCAAGGGACACGGCGATCTCGGTCTCGGCCCGTCCGAGTACACCCAGGCATGGGACATCGCGCTGCGCACCTACGAGCGGCAGCAGGGGCTTACCCGACAGTCGATGTGACAACTCGGGTCGTCGACTCTTCCCCCTGATCGGGCGGGGGAGGAGTCGGCGGCGGGCGGCATCGGCCGAAAGGTCACGACGGTTGGATTATTTGGTTACCCACGAGTCACCTCTGAGGGGTTAGCCTGCTGTGACCCCGATGACCCTGGGATCACACCCGCCACCCCCACGGGAGCCCCCTCATGCCCGATGAGCCACCCGCCTCGGTCGACGTCTGCATAGTCGGTGGTTGCGGCCGGGTGGGCCTGCCACTGGGCATCGCGTTCGCCGCCCGCGGGCTCTCCGTCGTGCTGTACGACATCAACGCCGACGCCGTCGCCACGGTCAACTCGGCGACCCTGCCGTTCGCCGAGGCCGGGGCGGCCGAGCCCCTCGCGGAGGCGGTGGCCGCCGGGCGGCTGCGGGCCACCACCGACCCGGCCGCTGTCGGCACCTCCGAGCATCTGGTGGTGGTGGTCGGCACCCCGGTCGACGAGCATCTGAACCCGGACCTGGGGGCCGTGCCGCGGGCGTTGGAACGCTGTGCGGAGCATCTGCGCGACGGGCAGTTGGTGGTGCTGCGCAGCACCGTCTACCCCGGAGTGACCGCGTTGACCGAGAAGTTGCTGGTCGGCCGGGGAGTGCAGGCGGATGTCGCCTTCTGCCCGGAGCGCATCGCCGAGGGGCACGCGATGACCGAGCTGTTCACGCTGCCGCAGATCGTGGCGGCGCGTACCCCGCAGTCGCTGGCCCGGGCGGAGAAGCTGTTCCGGCACCTGACCGACCGGATCGTCACGCTGACGCCGGAGGAGGCGGAGCTGGCGAAGCTGTTCACCAACACCTGGCGGTACATCAAGTTCGCCACCGCCAACCAGTTCTGGATGATGGCCAACGACTTCGGGCTCGACTTCGCCCGGATCCGGCACGCCGTGGCGTACGAGTACCCCCGCGCCGCCGACCTGCCGATGCCCGGGTTCGCGGCCGGGCCGTGCCTGTTCAAGGACACCATGCAGTTGGCCGCGTTCAACCGGAACAACTTCGTGCTCGGCCATTCGGCGATGCTGATCAATGAGGGTCTGCCGTTGTACCTGGTCTCGCGGCTGGAGGACCGGTTCGACCTGGCCAGCTCGACGGTGGGCATCCTCGGCATGGCGTTCAAGGGTGGCAGCGACGATCCCCGGGAGAGTCTGGCGTACAAGCTGCGCAAGATCCTGGCGTTGAAGACCCGGGAGACGCTCTGCACCGACCCGTACGTCATCGACGAGCGTTTCGTCGACCTGGACGAGGTGCTGCGCCGGGCCGATCTGCTGGTCATCGCCGCCCCGCACGAGCAGTACGCCCGCCTGGACACCGACAAACCGGTGATCGACATGTGGGGTCTGACCGGGCAGGGGGTGCGGGTGTGATCCCCCGGGTCTCGGTGATCGTGCCGGTCTACAACGAGGGCGCGGCGATCGTGCGCTGTCTGGAGCGGATGCTGCGGGAGATGCTGCTGCCGGCCGAGGTGCTCATCGTGCACGACATGCCGGAGGACACCACGGTTCCGTACGTCGTGCAGGCGGCCCGTACCGACCCGCGGGTGCGGGCGGTGCTCAACACGTACGGGCGGGGGCCGGCCAACGCGATCCGGTTCGGCATCGACGTGGCGCGGGCCCCGGTCGTGGTGGTGACGATGGCCGACGGCTGTGACGATCCTCGGCAGATCGACGAGTTGGCCCGGCTGGTGGACCGGGGCGTGGTGGTCGCCGCCGCTTCCCGGTACATGCCCGGCGGTCAGCAGGTGGGTGGGCCGAGGCTGAAGCGGTTGATGTCCCGTTGGGCGGGGCGCAGCCTCTACACCCTGGCGCGGGTGGGCACCCGGGACGCGACCAACAGCTTCAAGGCGTACGACACGGCCTTCGTCCGGGAGGTGGGCATCGAGTCGCGGACCGGTTTCGAGATCGGGCTGGAGTTGACCGCCAAGGCGACCCGGTTGCGGCTGCCGGTGGCCGAGATCCCGACGATCTGGCTGGATCGGCCGCTCGGGGAGTCCCACTTCGACCTGGGCCGGTTCCTCCCCGGGTACCTGCGCTGGTATCTGTTCGCCTACGGTCGACGGCTGAGCCGGGAGAAGCTGGCCGCCCGGACCCGACCGGCGGCGGTGCAGAGCGTCGAGTCCACCGAGTACGAGAAGACCGCATAGGAGCGCACGTGGCGAAGGTCCTGGTAACTGGTTCGGCCGGCTTCATCGGCGGCTACCTGGTCGCGGAGCTGTTGGACCGGGGCCACGAGGTCGTCGGGGTGGACAACTTCTCCAAGTACGGCCCGGTCAGCCACAGCTACGACACCCATCCGCGGTTCCGGTTCGTCGAGGGCGACGCCCGCGACACCGACCTGCTGACCGAGCTGCTGGACGGTTGTGACCACCTGGTCGCCGGGGCGGCGATGATCGGCGGGATCTCCTACTTCCACGCGTACGCCTATGACCTGCTCGCCACCAACGAGCGGATCATGGCGGCGACCTGCGACGCGGCGCTGCGGGCGCACCGCGAGGGCACGCTGCGCAAGGTCACCTACCTCTCCTCCTCGATGGTGTACGAGTCGACGGAGCACTGGCCGAGCCGGGAGGGCGACGAGCGGCGCATCCCGCCACCCCTGTCGTCGTACGGCTTCCAGAAGTTGGCGGTGGAGTACTACGCCCGCGCTGCCTGGGAGCAGTACCAGTTGCCGTACACGATCGTGCGGCCGTTCAACTGTGTGGGTGTGGGGGAGGGGCGGGCGCTGGGTCAGGCCGAGGTGCTCTCCGGCAACGTGAAGCTGGCGATGTCGCACGTGGTGCCCGACCTGGTGCAGAAGATCGTCAAGGGGCAGGATCCGCTGCACATCCTGGGCGAGGGCGATCAGGTGCGGCACTACACCTACGGTGGTGACCTAGCCCGGGGCATCGCGACGGCGATCGAGCATCCGGCGGCCCACAACGAGGACTTCAACCTCTCCACTGCCCGGTCGACCACGGTGCTGGAGTTGGCCGAGTTGATCTGGCACAAGATCAAGGGTGCGGAGGTGCCGTTCCGGTACGTCAGCGACGAACCGTTCCGCTACGACGTCCGCAAGCGGGTGCCGGACACGACCAAGGCCGCCGAGGTGCTCGGCTTCACCGCCACGACCTCGCTCGACACGATGCTCGACGAGGTCATCCCCTGGGTCACCGACGCCGTGCACGCCGGCCGGCTGTAGGTGCAAGGAAGGGCCCCCTGTTAACGCCTCCGGTAGAGCAGGGGCCCCTTCTTAACACAGCAAGTATTCTCATACGGTCGACTGCATGAACTTGCAGCGCCAGTCTCGCTGCTGCTAACCTCCCTGCATAGTCATACGGAGGTAGGCATGGGAATCCGGGTCGCGGTCGCCGGTGCGAGTGGCTACGCGGGCGGTGAGTTGCTCCGCCTGCTCGCCGGGCATCCTGAGTTCGACCTGGTCACCGCCACCGCGCACAGTCAGGCGGGGCAGCGCGTCGACAGCGTGCACCCGCAGCTGGTCGGGCTGGACCACACCTTCGCCGAGACCGTACCGGAGACGCTCGCCGAGGCCGACCTGGTCTTCCTCGCGCTGCCGCACGGCCAGTCGGCCGCCCTCGCCGCGCAGCTGCCCACCGGCGTCCGGGTGGTGGACCTCGGCGCGGACCACCGCCTCACCGACGGTGACGCCTGGGCCCGCTACTACGGCGGCCCGCACGCCGGCGCGTGGACCTACGGCCTGCCGGAACTGCCCGGGCAGGCCGAGCGGATCGCCGCCGCCACCCGGGTCGCCAACACCGGCTGCTACGCCGCGACGATCACCCTGGCGCTCGCGCCGCTGATCGCCGCCGGTGTCGCCGACCCCGCCGACGTGGTGGTCGTCGCCGCCTCCGGCACCTCCGGGGCCGGCCGGGCCGCCAAGACCCACCTGCTGGCCAGCGAGGTGATGGGCGACCTGTCGCCCTACAAGGTCGGCGCCCACCAGCACGTACCGGAGATCAAGCAGGCCACCGGCGCGACCGGCCTGTCTTTCACCCCGGTGCTCGCGCCGATGCCACGCGGCATCCTGGCCACCGTGACCGCCCGGCCGACCGGCTCGGCGGACCCCCGGGCCGTGCTGGCCCAGGCGTACGCGGACAGCCCCTTCGTGCACCTGCTGCCCGAGGGCCGCTGGCCGCACACCGCCGCCACCCTGGGCAGCAACTCCTGCCACCTGCAGGCCACCGTCGACGTCGACTCCGGCCGACTGATCGTGGTCGCTGCGCTGGACAACCTCGGCAAGGGCGCCGCCGGTCAGGCGGTGCAGAACGCCAACCTGATGTTCGGCCTGCCCGAGACCACGGGCCTGTCCCCGTTGGGAGTCACGCCATGACCGTCACCACACCTGCCGGGTTCCGGGCGGCCGGGGTCGCGGCCGGCCTCAAGAGCAGCGGCGCACCGGATGTCGCGGTGGTCGTCAACGACGGCCCGGACATCGGGGTCGCCGGTGTCTTCACCAGCAACCGGGTCAAGGCCGCACCGGTGGCATGGAGCGAGCAGGTGCTGCACGGCGGGCTGGTCCGGGCGGTGGTGCTCAACTCCGGCGGAGCGAACGCCTGCACCGGCCCGGCCGGCTTCCAGGACACCCACGCCACCGCCGAGCACGCCGCCGCCGCACTGACCGCGCAGCACCCCGACCAGCCGATCGGCGCGGGTGAGGTGGCGATCTGCTCGACCGGCCTGATCGGCGAGCGGCTGCCGATGGACAAGCTCCTGCCGGGGGTCAGCGCCGCCATCGGCGGTCTGACGGTCGACGGCGGGGACGCCGCCGCCGAGGCGATCATGACCACGGACACCCGGCCGAAGACCACGGTGATCTCCGGTGCCGGCTGGACCGTCGGCGGCATGGCCAAGGGCGCCGGCATGCTCGCCCCGGCGATGGCCACCATGCTCTGCGTGCTGACCACCGACGCGGTCGCCGACCCGCAGACGCTCGACGCCGCGTTGCGCGCCGCCACCCGGGTCACCTTCGACCGGATCGACTCCGACGGCTGCATGTCCACAAACGACACCGTTTTGCTGCTGGCCAGCGGCGCCTCCGGGGTCACGCCGAGCGCTGCGGAGTTGGCCGCGGCGGTCACCGCCGCCTGCCACGACCTGGCCCAACAGTTGATCGCCGACGCCGAGGGCGCCACCAAGCAGATCGCCATCGAGGTCGTCGGTGCGGCCGACGAGGACGACGCGGTTGAGGTGGGCCGGTCGGTGGCCCGCAACAACCTGGTGAAGACCGCGCTGTTCGGCAACGACCCGAACTGGGGTCGGATCCTCGCCGCCGTCGGCACCACCGCCGCCGAGTTCGAGCCGGACGCCGTCGACGTGGCCGTCAACGGGATCTGGGTCTGCCGGGGCGGTGCCGCCGCCGAGGACCGCTCGAAGGTCGACCTGACCGGCCGGGACGTCACCATCCGCATCGACCTGCACGCCGGCGTCACCGAGGCGACGGTGTGGACCAACGACCTGTCCCACGCGTACGTGCACGAGAACTCGGCCTACTCCACATGAGCATGAACCTGAACTCGGACCTGACCCGCGCCCAGGCCAAAGCGGCCACCCTGATCGAGGCGCTGCCCTGGCTGGAGCGGTTCTCCGGCGCCACCGTCGTGGTCAAGTACGGCGGCAACGCCATGATCGACCCGGAGTTGCAGCGGGCCTTCGCCGCCGACATGGTGTTCCTGCGCCACGTCGGTCTCAAGCCGGTCGTGGTGCACGGCGGCGGCCCGCAGATCTCGGCGATGCTCGGGCGCCTCGGCATCGACAGCGAGTTCCGGGGCGGCCTGCGGGTGACCACGCCCGAGGCGATGGACGTGGTCCGGATGGTGCTTGTCGGCCAGGTCGGGCGGGAACTGGTCGGGCTGATCAACTCCCACGGCCCGCTCGCGGTCGGGCTCTCCGGTGAGGACGCCGGCCTGTTCACCGCGGTACGCCGCCCCGCGTACGTCGACGGGGAGCCGGTCGACGTCGGGCAGGTCGGCGACGTCGAGTCGGTGAACGCCTCCGCGGTGACGGACCTGATCGCGGCCGGCCGCATCCCGGTGATCTCCACCGTGGCGCCGGACGCCGACGGGGTGCTGCACAACCTCAACGCCGACACCGCCGCCGCCGCGCTCGCGATCGCGTTGCAGGCCCGCAAGCTGGTCGTGCTCACCGACGTACCCGGCCTCTACGCCAACTGGCCGGACACCTCCAGCCTGATCAGCGAGATCACCACCGACGAGCTGGCGAAGCTGCTGCCGTCGCTGGAGTCGGGCATGGTGCCCAAGATGGAGGCCTGCCTGCGGGCGGTCAGCGGCGGCGTGCCGGCCGCGCACGTGGTGGACGGCCGGGTGGCCCACTCCACGCTGCTGGAAGTATTCACCTCGGAAGGTTTCGGAACCATGGTCGTGAGCGCGCCCAGCGAGGTTGCCGGCCCCGCGAACCAGGAAGGCTCGGTGGCGTCATGACCGCCCTCAGCGACCGGTGGCGTCAGTCCATGATGGACAACTACGGCACCCCACCGCTGGCCCTCGTCTCCGGCTCCGGCGCCGTCGTGGTCGACGAGACCGGCCGGGAGTACGTCGACCTGCTCGGCGGCATCGCCGTCAACTCCCTCGGGCAGGCCCACCCGGCAGTGGTGGCCGCCGTGTCCAAGCAGGTCGCCACCCTCGGGCACGTGTCGAACCTGTTCATCTCCGAGCCTCCGGTGGCCCTGGCCGAGTTGCTGCTGGCCCTCGCCGGCCGGCCCGGCCGGGTCTTCTTCGCCAACTCCGGCGCGGAGGCCAACGAGGCGGCGTTCAAACTGTCCCGGCGCACCGGCCGCACCCACGTGGTGGCCACCGTGGGTGGTTTCCACGGGCGCACCATGGGAGCCCTGGCCCTGACCGGCCAGCCCGCCAAGGCCGACCCGTTCCGCCCGCTGCCCGGCGAGGTCACCCACGTCCCGTACGGCGACGTGGCCGCACTGGAGGTGGCCGTCACCGACGCCACCGCCATGGTGATCCTGGAACCGATCCAGGGCGAGAACGGCGTCGTCGTCCCACCCGCCGGCTACCTCGCCGCCGCCCGGCGGATCACCGCCCGGCACGGCGCGCTGCTGGTGCTCGACGAGGTGCAGACCGGCATCGGGCGTACCGGGCACTGGTTCGCCCACCAGGCCGAGGGCGTCGAACCGGACGTGGTGACCCTGGCCAAGGGGCTCGGCGGTGGGCTGCCCATCGGCGCCACCCTCGCCTTCGGCCCGGCCGCCGACCTGCTGGTCCCCGGCTCGCACGGCACCACCTTCGGCGGTAACCCGGTCAGCTGCGCCGCCGCCCTCGCGGTGATCTCCACCATCGCCCACGAAGGGCTGCTCGACCACGTCAAGCGGGTCGGTGAACGGATCCGCCGGGGCATCGACGCGCTCGGGCACCCACTGGTCGCCGGGGTCCGGGGCGCCGGGTTGCTGCTCGGCGTGACGCTGACCGCGCCGGTGGCCCCTGCCGCCGCCGAGGCGCTGCGTACGGCCGGTTTCCTGGTCAACCCGGTGCAGCCGGACGTGCTCCGGCTCGCCCCGCCGCTGATCCTCACCGCCGCGCAGGTCGACGCCTTCCTGGCCGCCCTGCCCACCGCGCTGACCGCCGCCGCGTCGGTGGCCCCGGGCGCCACCGACCAGCACCCGCGCGGACCGATCGCCGTACACACCACGCCGACCGACGTGGATCCGACCCCGACGGAGGCCCCCGCATGACCCGGCACTTCCTGCGCGACGACGACCTCACCCCGGCCGAGCAGTCCGCCGTGCTCGACCTGGCGGCCCGGATGAAGGCCGACCGTTTCGCGCACACCCCGCTGGCCGGGCCCCGGGCGGTGGCCGTGCTGTTCGACAAGCAGAGCCTGCGTACCCGGATCTCCTTCGACGTCGGTATCGCCGAACTCGGCGGCCACCCCCTGGTGGTGGACACCCAGGTCACGCACTTCGGTCGGGGTGAGGCCCTCAGCGACGCCGGCCGGGTGCTGTCGCGGTACGTGGCCGCGATCGTGCTGCGCACCCACGGCGACGACCGGATCGCCGAGGTGGCCGCCGGTGCGTCCGTGCCGGTGGTCAACGCGCTGACCGACGGCTTCCACCCCTGCCAACTGCTGGCCGACCTGCTCACGGTGCGGGAGTGGTGCGGCGGCACCGTCGGGCGGACGCTGACCTACGTCGGCGACGCGGCGAACAACATGGCCCACTCGTACCTGCTGGCCGGGGTGACCGCCGGCATGCACGTGCGGATCGCCGGACCGGACGGCTTCCAGCCCGCCGCCGAGGTGGTGGCCCGTGCCGAGGAGATCGCCGCCGACACCGGCGGGTCGGCGCAGGTGTTCACCGACCCGGTGGCCGCCGTCCGCGACGCCGACGTGATCGCCACCGACACCTGGACCTCGATGGGGCAGGAGAGCGACGGCCTGGACCGGATCACCCCGTTCCTGCCCTACCAGGTCAACAAGACGCTGCTCGGGCACGCGGCGCCGGAGGCGATCGTGCTGCACTGCCTGCCCGCGCACCGCGGCGAGGAGATCACCGACGAGGTGCTCGACGGCCCGCAGAGCGCGGTGTTCGACCAGGCGGAGAACCGGTTGCACGCCCAGAAGGCGCTGCTGGCCTTCCTCCTGGCAGGGTAGGAGCCCATGACGACACCGCTGACCCGTGCCGCCCGGCACGCCCGCATCGTCGAGCTGATCCGTGACAAGGCGATCCGGTCGCAGACCGAACTCGCCGAACTGCTCGGCGACGAGGGCGTCCAGGTCACCCAGGCCACCCTCTCCCGGGATCTGAAGGAACTCGGCGCCGTCACCGCCCGCGGCGGCGACGGACGCGCCGTGTACGTGATCCCGGAGGACGGGCACCGCCCGTTGCGCGACGCGGAGGCGGCCCCGGCCCGGCTGGTACGGCTGCTGCGCGAGTTGCTCAACGAGGTCGACTCCAGCGGCAACATCGCCGTGCTGCGTACCCCACCGGGGGCCGCCCAGTACCTGGCCAGCGCGTTGGACCGGGCTGGTCTGCCGGAGGTCGTCGGCACCATCGCCGGCGACGACACCATCCTCGTCGTGGCCCGCGAGAGCGACGGCGGCGCCGCGCTCGGCGAACGGCTCGCCGGCTGGGCCCGCCGCGACGAGAACGTCGACGGGAGTGTCACACCATGAACGCTCGGTACGCCCGGTTGGATGAGGTGCCATCGTGACCACCAGAATGGACGGGGTGGACGACAAGACCCTGACCGAGAACAGCACCGCAGCCAACCGGACGAGCCTGTGGGGTGGCCGGTTCGCCGGCGGCCCGTCGGAGGCGCTCGCCCGGTTGTCGGTGAGCGTCCAGTTCGACTGGCGACTGGCCCCGTACGACATTGCCGGTTCCCGGGCCCACGCCCGGGTGCTGGCCGGTGCCGGGCTGCTCGACCCGGAGGAACTGGGCCGCATCCTCGCCGCCCTGGACGACCTGGAAGCCGCCTGCGCCTCGGGTGCCTTCCGGCCGACCGTCGACGACGAGGACGTGCACACCGCGCTGGAACGCGGTCTGCTGGAGCGTCTCGGCAGCCTCGGCGGCAAGCTGCGCGCCGGGCGGTCCCGCAACGACCAGGTCGCCACCGACCTGCGGCTCTACCTGCGTGACCATGCCCGGGGCGTGGCCTCGCGGCTGGTCGAGCTGGCCGAGGCGCTTGTCGAGCAGGCCGAGCGGCACGTCGACACCGCCGCGCCGGGCATGACCCACCTGCAGCACGCCCAGCCGGTCACCTTCGGCCACTGGCTGCTGGCGCACGTCCAGCCGCTGCTGCGGGACCTGGAGCGGCTGCGCGACTGGGACCACCGCGCCGCGGTCAGCCCGCTCGGTGCCGGCGCGTTGGCCGGTTCGGGCCTGCCGCTGGACCCGGTGGCGGTCTCCAAGGAGCTGGGCTTCCGCACGTCCTTCGCCAACTCGATGGACGCGGTCGCCGACCGGGACTTCGTCGCCGAGTTCCTCTTCATCACCGCGATGATCGGCGTGCACCTGTCCCGCCTCGGTGAGGAAGTGGTGCTCTGGACGTCGCAGGAGTTCGGCTGGGTCGAACTGGACGACGCCTTCGCCACCGGCTCGTCGATCATGCCGCAGAAGAAGAACGCGGACATCGCCGAGCTGGCCCGGGGCAAGTCCGGCCGGCTCGTCGGTGGGCTGGTCGCCGTACTGACCATGCTCAAGGGCCTGCCGATGACCTACGACCGGGACATGCAGGAGGACAAGGAGCCGGCCTTCGACGCGGTCGACACCCTGGAACTGCTGCTGCCGGCCCTCGCCGGGATGATCTCCACCATGACGGTACGCGTCGACCGCCTGGTCGCCGCCGCACCAGTGGGCTTCTCGCTGGCCACCGAGGTGGCCGACTGGCTGGTCCGCAAGGGCGTGCCGTTCCGCGACGCCCACGAGATCACCGGCAAGCTGGTGGCGCTGTGCGCCGCCCGGGACTGCGCCCTCGATGAGGTCTCCGACGACGACCTGGCCACCGTCAGCGAACACCTCGACCCGTCCGTACGCGACGTGCTGTCGGTCCGCTCGGCCCTGGCCGCCCGGATCACCCCCGGCTCCACCGGCCCCGGCCCGGTCGCCGACCAACTCGCCGCCGCCGCCGACCACCTCGCCACCTGGCGCGAGTGGGCCGCCGAAACCGTCGTCCCCCGCTGAGCCCTCCGCTCCCACGTGCGGTGCCTGCAACTTCGGGGAAGATGCTGCCTCCCGGTCCATCGAGACCGCATCTTCCCCGAACCTGCTGCCGACGTATCGACGAGGGGCGGTCGTGGTTGGTTCAGGGGGCGGGTTGGGGTGGCGGGGTGCGGGCGGTGAGGCGGTCGTAGCGTTGCTTGGCAGCCTGGGCGCTGCCGAGGCCGAGGCCCTGGCCGATGGCCTGCCAGGTGAGGCCTCGGCTGCGGGCGAGGTGGAACAGGCCCGCCTCCATGGTGTCGATCTCCGCGCGCAGGTGCGGGAAAAGGGTCAGCGCGGCGAGCAGATCCGCCTCGTCCACCGGCTCCTCGCCCGGTTCCGGCTGGGCTGCCCCGGCAGCCAGCGCCAGGAGCACGGCGATCGCCTCGTACGGGTCGGCAGCGTACGGGTTGGTGTGCCGCCGCCGCTGCTGTTCGCTGGCGGCGTGCCGTTCGGTGAGTCGTTGCAGTGCGGCATAGCTGCGGTGCGCCCGATCCTCGGACGTGGTGCTGGAGTCGGCCATGCGCCAACTCCAGCACTTCAACGAAGTGTTGTCAACACCTCGTTGATGGACGGCCCCGCTGCGTCACCCCGCCAGATCAGCTGGAGCCCCGGACCGCCTCGATGATGGTCTCCGCGACCTCACCCGGTCGGGCCACCGCCATCGCATGCGATCCGCCCTCGATCTCGCGCTGGCCCCGCGGGTTGGCCCGTTCCGCCATGAACCGGTGCGCGGCGACCGGAATGTTCATGTCGGCGTCGCCGAACACGAACCAGCTGGGCAGCGACCGCCAGGCGGGGTCGCCGACGAGCGCGTCGTTGAGGGCCTGCTCGGTGGCCGGCCGCTGGGTCCGGGCCATCAGTGAGGCGACGTCGGCGGGCGCGTCTGCGGCGAACTGCTTGTGGTAGGCGTCCTGGGCGATCGCCACCTCGTTGCCGCCGGTCGACACCGGATACTGGACAAGCGTGCCGGCGAGGGTGCTGCCGGGGAATTGCCCGGACAACGACAGCGCCGACTCGCCGGTTTCCGGCGCGAACGAGTTGACGTAGACGAGGGCGCGCACCGACGGGTTGTCGGCCGCCGCCTGCGTGGTCACCATGCCGCCGTACGAATGCCCGACGAGCACGACCGGGCCATCCACCCACCGCATCACGTCCTGCAGGTACGCGGCGTCACCGGGAAGGCTCCGCAGTGGGTTGGCGAGCGCGACCACGTTGTAACCGGCACCCAGCCGGTCGATCACACCGTTCCAGCTTGCCGACTCGGCGAACGCTCCGTGCACGAGAATGATGGTGGGCTGCTGATCGGACATGCGCACGCTCCCTCACTCCGAGACCTGTTCACCGCCGGCAGCGCCGGTACCCGCGATTACCCGTCATGTAGGAGCGAAACCCCTGGTCAACTGCGGCAGGGTCCGCACTTCGACCGGAGGCACCCGCACCGAGCGTGGGGGCGTGGTTGCCGGTCAGGGCGGGACCGGGTTACCTGGACGGGTGGACCATCCCTGGCTGAGCGCCCCCGCCGCCGACATCGCGAAGACCGCGCGGTCGCTGCTCGGCTGGGAGGTGACGGCCAACGGTGTGCGGATCAGGTTGACCGAGGTCGAGGCGTACGCGGGCACTGGCGAGGATCCGGCCTCGCACGCCCATCGTGGGCCGACGCCCCGTACGACTGTCATGTTCGGTCCGGCGGGCTACGCCTATACGTACTTCGTCTTCGGTATGCACTGGTGTTTGAATCTCGTCTGCGGCGCGGAGGGGGAGGCGGCGGCGGTGTTGCTGCGCGCGGGCGAGGTGGTCGAGGGGCGGGGTCTGGCCCGCGAGCGGCGCGGCGGGGTGCCCGACCGGGACCTGGCCCGTGGGCCGGCCCGGCTGGTGATGGCGCTGGGGGTGACGGCGGCGGCCAACGGCACCAGCATGCTGGACGGGACCGGGCCGCTGCTGCTGACTCCGCCGACCCGGCCGGTCGCGCCGTCGGCCGTCTCCGCCGGCCCGCGTGTCGGTGTGGCCGCCGCCCACGACGTGCCCTGGCGCTTCTGGATCACCGGCGACCCGACCGTCAGCCCTTACCGCCGCCATGTCCCACGGCGGCGTCCGGCGTCGATCCGCTGACGCTCTCGTGGCCGGTCATGGGCCACTGCTGCGTGACACGACGACCTACCCTGCTGGCATCAGCATCGCTCTTGATGAATGGAGCTTGTCGTGTCGTTCCCCGATGCCATTCGTTCCGCTTTCTCCCAGTACGCCACGTTCCGAGGGCGGGCCCGTCGCTCCGAGTACTGGTGGTTCTCCCTGTTCCTTCTCCTGGTCGGGATTGTGGCTTCGGTCCTCGACAGCGCGTTGGGTGTCGACTTCGAGGGGTCGGGCGGGCCGGTTTCCCTGCTCGTCAATCTGGCGGTACTGCTGCCGTCACTGGCAGTCGCCGTCCGACGGCTGCACGACATCGACCGCACCGGCTGGTGGCTCCTGCTGGCCTTGATCCCGATCGTCGGGTGGATCGTGCTGCTGGTGTTCGCCCTTCAGAACGGGACGCCCGGTCCGAACCGCTTCGGCCCCAGCCCGAAGTCGTAGCCGCTCCCATCCGCTCTGAATGCAGGTCGACGATCCTCCGCGCAACCGGTTGGAAGCGGCCTGCCGGGGGAGACGAGGGCAGCCCGACTCGCGGAATAGTTGACTCGTCAAATATGTTGTCGGGGGCACCGGGGACACCTGTCCCCGGTCGGACGACACGAGGAGCGCATCATGCAGTTCGGAGTCTTCACCGTCGGTGACGTCACCGTCGACCCGACCAACGGGCGGGAGCCGACCGAGCGTGAGCGCATCAAGGCGATGGTCACCATCGCGCTCAAGGCCGAGGAGGTCGGCCTCGACGTCTTCGCCACCGGCGAACACCACAACCCGCCGTTCGTGCCCTCGTCGCCCACCACCATGCTGGGATACATCGCCGCCCGTACCGAGCGGCTGCTGCTGTCCACCGCGACCACGCTGATCACCACCAACGACCCGGTGAAGATCGCCGAGGACTACGCGATGTTGCAGCACCTGGCCGACGGTCGGGTCGACCTGATGATGGGTCGCGGCAACACCGGCCCGGTGTACCCCTGGTTCGGGCAGGACATCCGTAACGGCATCCCCCTCGCGATCGAGAACTACGACCTGCTGCGCCGGCTCTGGCGTGAGGACGTTGTCGACTGGCGGGGCAAGTTCCGTACCCCGTTGCAGTCGTTCACCTCGACGCCGCGTCCGCTCGACGGGGTGCCGCCGTTCGTGTGGCACGGCTCGATCCGCAGCCCGGAGATCGCCGAGCAGGCCGCCTACTACGGGGACGGTTTCTTCGCCAACCACATCTTCTGGCCGGCCGAGCACACCAAGCGGATGGTGGGCCTGTACCGGCAGCGTTTCGCGCACTACGGGCACGGCTCCGCCGACCAGGCCATCGTCGGCCTCGGCGGCCAGGTGTTCATGCGGCGTAACTCCCAGGACGCGGTACGCGAGTTCCGCCCCTACTTCGACAACGCCCCGGTCTACGGGCACGGTCCGTCGTTGGAGGAGTTCACCGCGCAGACCCCGCTGACCGTGGGCAGCCCGCAGCAGGTCATCGACCGGACCCTCGGGTTCCGTGACTACGTCGGCGACTACCAGCGGCAGCTGTTCCTCATGGACCACGCCGGACTGCCGCTGAAGACGGTGCTGGAGCAGCTCGACCTGCTCGGCGAGGAGGTCGTACCGGTGCTGCGCAAGGAGTTCGAGTCGCTGCGTCCGGCGCACGTGCCGCTGGCGCCCACGCACGCCTCGCTGCGCGCCGCCGCCGAGCAGGCCGCCACCGACCAGAGCGCCGGCGCGGAGGCCGGACGGTGACCGTGCGTACCCTCGCCGTGGTCTCGGCCGGGCTCAGCCAGCCGTCGTCCACCCGGCTGCTCGCCGACCAGCTCGCCGCCGCCACCCGCGACGAGCTGGTCGGCCACGGCGAACAGGTCACGCTGCACCCGATCGAGCTGCGCGAGCACGCCCACGACATCGTCAACCACCTGCTCACCGGCTTCCCGTCGGAGCCGCTGCGGCAGGTGCTGGACCAGGTCACCGGCGCGGACGGGCTGATCGCCGTGACACCGATCTTCAACGCCTCGTACAGCGGGCTGTTCAAGTCGTTCTTCGACCTGGTCGACGCCGACGCCGTCGGTGGCCGGCCGGTGCTGATCGGCGCCACCGGCGGCACCGCCCGGCATTCGCTGGCCCTGGACCACGCGATCCGGCCGATGTTCACCTACCTGCGGGCGGTGGTGCTGCCGACCGCCGTCTTCGCCGCCCCCGAGGACTGGTCGGGCGGTACCGCGCAGGGCGCGTTGCGGACCCGGATCGCGCGGGCCGCCGCCGAACTGGCCGGGCAGGTGCACCGCAGCGCCCCGTCGTCCGGTCCGGTCGACCCGTTCGCGTTGACCACCGACTTCGAACAGTTGCTGCGCGGCGGGGACACCTGACCCGGCGCGCAAGGTGTACGGCGTCGCCCCGCACCACCCGGTGTGGTGCGGGGCGACGAGATGTCAGATGGCGTGCTCGGCAGCGTGCGGGTGGGCGACGAGCACCGGGCAGCGGGAGTGGTGCACCAGCGCCTGGCTGACCGAGCCGAGTAGCAGGCCGGCGAAACCGCCCCGGCCCCGGGACCCGACCACCACCAGCGCCGCCTGTTCGGAGGCCTCGATCAGCGCCTCGTCGGGCTTGCGGCCGGTGATCACCCGCTCCTCGACGGTCAGGCCGGGGTGGCTGCCCCGGGTGGCCGCGGCGGCAGTGGCCAGCAGGTGTTCGCCGTCGACGTCCCGTTCACCGGAGACGTGCACCAGCAGCAGCGTGCCACCGCGTCGGACGGCCTCCTCGGCGGCGTGGCCGACGGCGAGTTCCGCCGACTCGGAGCCGTCCACCCCCACCAGCACCGGCCCGTCGGTCGGCAGCGGCCGGTCCGGGGGCCGCACCACCAGCACCGGGCAGTGTCCGTGCGCGGCGACCTGGGTGCCGACCGAGCCGAGCAGCAGGCCGGCGAAGCCGCCCAGGCCCCGGCTGCCCACCACGACCAACTCGGCCCGACGTGACTCCTCGACCAGGGTCGCGCCGGGTCCACCGGCCACCTGCCGCACCTCGACGGTGAGCGACGGCCACCGGTCGACAAGTTCGGCGGCGGTCTGTTCGAGCATCTTCCGACCGTCCTCCGAGGGCGCCGGCAGACCCATCTCGTACGGGTTGATCGGCACCCCGTAGCCGAGCGGATGCAGGTAGCCGTGCACCAGGTGCAGCGGACGGGACCGCCACACCGCCTCCTGGGCCGCGTGCTCCGCGGCGACCAGGCTCGGCGGTGAGCCGTCCACCCCCACCACGACAGGTCGGTTCATGATGCCTCCAGACGTCGTCACGCCATTGTCGAACGTCGCCGGCCGGTAGACCGGCCCCCGACACACCTGATGCGGGGCCGGTCCACCGGCGGCCGGGCGGGCCGATGGGCCCGCCACCCGTGGTGAGGTGGCGCCGGGGGAGCGGCGCGACCCCACCGGATCACGAACCGTCGACGGTACGCGGCTCGCGGACCACCACCACCGCAGTGTCCGCGTGGTGCAGGACCGCGTGGCTGACCGAGCCGAGCAGCAGCCCGGCCAGCGCCCCGCGTCCCCGCGCACCGACGACCACCAACTGGGCGTCGCGGGACTGCTCCACCAGTGCCCGGGCGGGGGAGCCACGGACCAGCAGTTGCCGCACCGGCACCTTCGGGTACCGCGGCGACCACCTGGCCACGGCGTCGGCGAGGACCTTCTCCTCCTGCTCCCGGAAGGCGTCCAGGTCGTAGACCAGCGGCAGGATGTCGCCCGGACCGGCCGGCGCCGGGTAGAGCCAGGAGTGCACGGCCACCAGTTCGGTGTCGCGCCGGGCGGCCTCCTCGAACGCGAAACCGATCGCCTCATCGGAGGCGGGGGAGCCGTCGACGCCGACCACCACCGGCCCGTCCGCGCGCTGCTCACCCCGGACCACCAGCACCGGGCAGGCGGCCCGGGCGCTGAGCTGCACGGCCACCGAGCCGAGCAGCAGCCCGGCGAAGCCGCCCAGGCCCCGGCTGCCGAGCACCAGCAGCGCGGCGTTGTCGGCCTCGGCGAGCATGACCGCCGGTGCCGCGCCGTGCACCACCGCGCCGGTGACCGACACCTCCGGGGCGACCTTGGTGGCTTCGGCCACCGCCTCGGCCACGAACTGCTCGGCCTGGTTGCGCAGGCCGGCGTCGGCCGGCGCGCCCGGCGCGGGACCCAGCGGCACCCGCATCAACGGCCAGATGAACGCGTGCACGACCCGCAGCGGTCGCTGCCGGTACGCGGCCTCCCGGGCGGCGGCCCGCACCGCGTGCAGGGCAGTCTCGGAACCGTCCACACCCACCACGACGGGGGCGTTGTTGCTGCTCATCGAGTCCTCCTTCGGCTCACTACCAGCCTGACCCATCAGGGGAGGTCAGGTTCACCGACCCCGCCTTCCGGCGACGAATCATCATCGTCAGCCGGAGCAGCAGGCCGGGCAGGACGCTCACCGCGGCGCAGGCGAGCAGTTCCACCGCACCCAGCGCTTCGGTGCCGAGCAGGTCCCGCAGTGGTGCCACCAGCACCCCGGCGACCTGCAACAACGCGGAGATCGCCACCGCCAGCGGCAGCGCCGGGTTGCCCCGCCGCCCGTCGGGCGGGCGCGGTGCGCGGACCGCCAACGCCACCCCGAGCTGGGCCAGACCCAGCACCACGAAGACCACCGACTGCCAGGGCCGGTCCCAGTGGGCGGCCAGCACACCCGCGCCGAGAGTCACCGCAGAGATCAACGCGCCGGCGATGAGGATGTGCCGGCCCAGGCCCGCCCCGAGCACGGACTCCTGCGGCGAGCGCGGCACCCGGCGCAGCGTCCCCGGTTCCGCCGGTTCCGCGCCCAGGGCGACACCCGGCAGCCCGTGGGTGAGCAGGTTGATCCAGAGGATCTGCGCCGGCAGCAGCGGCACGGCCAGCCCGAACAGCGGACCCAGCAGCATCACCACGATCTCGGCCACCCCGCCGGAGAGGGCGTAGCGCAGGAACCGCCGGATGTTGTCGTAGATCCGCCGCCCCTCGCCGATGGCGGTCGCCACGGTCGACAGGTCGTCGTCGACAAGCACCAGGTCGGCCGCCTGCCGGGCCACCTCGGTGCCGCCGCCCATGGCCACACCGATGTCGGCGCGGCGCAGCGCCGGCGCGTCGTTGACCCCGTCGCCGGTCATCGCCACCACATGCCCGCGGGCCTGCATCGCGGCAATGATGTCGAGCTTCTGCTCCGGGCGGGTACGGGCGAACACCCGCGCCGCCGGGTCGGCTTCGGCGGGGTCACCGTCGTCGCCGCGTACCACCGGGTCGCCGGTGTCCCAGACACCGAGCTGACCGGCGATGGCCGCCGCGGTCGCCGGATGGTCGCCGGTGACCAGCACCAGCCGCACCCCGGCCTCGGTGAAGCTGCCGGCGATCTCCGGCGCACCGGCGCGCAGCGGATCGCCGACACCGACCAGGCCCACCGCTCGCAGCCCGACCGGGTGGGCGGGGTCGACCGGCGGGGTGTCCACAAGCGCCGCCGCCAGGGCGAGCACCCGCAGGCCCGCGCCCGCCATCTCCTGTGCCGCGGCGGCCAGCTCGGCCAGTTCCTCGGCGTCGGCGTCGACAAGCGGCGCGGCCAGCACGCTCTCCGGCGCACCCTTGCAGACCACCAGATACCTGTTGTCGCAGCAGCGGTGCACCGTGGTCATCCGGCGCAGTTCCTGGTCGAAGGGGTGCTCGGCGACGCGCGGCCATGCGCGGCGGGTGGCCTGCGGGTCGAGGCCGCACCGGGCCGCGAAGGCCAGCAGGGCCCCTTCCAGGGGGTCACCGACGGCACCCCAGTCGGGCCGCTTGTCGTCCGGCGGGGTCAGCGTCGCGTCGTTGCACAGCAGCCCGGCCCGGGCCAGCTGACGCAGCTCGTCGGTGACCGCGATCCGCTGGCCGTCGCGGTGGATCGCGCCGTGCGGGGCGTACCCGGTGCCGGTGATGTCGAAGCCGGCGCCGTCGGCGGTGCGGGCGTGCTGCACGGCCATCCGTCCCTCGGTGAGGGTGCCGGTCTTGTCCGAGGCGATCACGGTGACCGAACCGAGGGTCTCCACCGCGTGCAGCCGGCGGGGGATGGCCCGGGCCTGCGCCATGCGCCGTGCGCCGAGCGCGAGCGCGAGGGTGACCACCGCGGGCAGCGACTCCGGGACCGCGGCCACCACCAGGCTCACCGCGGTGACGGCCATGTCCACCAGCGGCCGCCCGCCGAGCACACCGACGACGAAGACCAGCCCGGACAGCAGTACGGCGACCAGGCCGAGGACCCGGCCGAGCGCTGAGAGACGCCGCTGCAGCGGGGTGGGACCCGGTCGGGTGGTGGCCGCCAGGGTGGCGATCCGGCCCAGCGCGCTCGCCGCGCCGGTGCGTACCACCGTGCCGGTGGCCCGGCCCACGGTGACCACGGTGCCGGCGCTGGCCTCCTCGCCGACGTCGCGGGCCACCGGCAGCGACTCGCCGGTGAGCGCCGACTCGTCCAGGCGCAGCCGGCTGGCCTCGTCGAGCAGCAGGTCGGCGGGGACCACGTCGCCGGCTTCGACGCGCACCAGGTCGCCCCGGACCAGGTCGGCGGCGGGCAGCACCAGGTCCCGGCCGTCGCGCACCACCCGGGCGGTCGGTGCGGCCAACTGGTCGAGCGCGGCGATCGCCCGCTCGGCGCGTACCTCCTGCACCACGCCGATGAGGGTGTTCACCGCGACGACGAGCAGGATCACCGCCGTGTCGGGGTAGTCCCGCAGCACCGTGGTGACCACGGCGGCGGCCAGCAGCAGGGCGACCAGCGGGTCGGTGAGCTGCCGCAGGACGCGGACGGTCAGGTGCCGGCGGGGTGGCGCCTCGGCGGCGTTCGGCCCGTCCAGGCGCAGCCGTTCGGCGGCCTCGGCGGAACTGAGTCCGTTGACGGCTACCGGCCGGGTGACGATGTCAGTGCTCACGATGCACCCCTGCCCACGCCCTCGTACCCCTCACCGCTGCACCCCTGCCCCGAGGCCGTGCCCCGACGGCTGCCCTGCACCACCAGCGTGGCGTGCCACCGCCGGTGTCCGGCAGAGTCGACGGCCCGCTCGGCACGGGACCAACGGCCCTGCCGTCGCGCGGCGTATCGTCGTCGGCGATGAGCGACGACTTACGGCTGCGTGCCGTCGCCGAGGACGACCTGCCGGAGTTCTACGCCCACCAACTCGACCCCGAGGCCAGCCGGATGGCTGCCTTCGGCGCCGCCGACCCGGCCGACACGCGGGCGTTCGCCGCGCACTGGATGCGCATCCTGACCGACCCGCAGAATCTCGCCTGGACCGTGACCGTCGACGACGCGGTGGTCGGGCACGTGCTGGCCTTTCCCGCCGAGGGCCGCACCGAGGTCAGCTACTGGATCGACCCGGCCCGGTGGGGTCGCGGGTACGCCACCCGCGCGCTGGCCGCCCTGCTGCGCGAGGTGACCCGCCGCCCGTTGTACGCGCGCACCGCGACCGACAACATCGGCTCGCTGACCGTGCTGCGCCGCTGCGGGTTCGTTGTCCGGTCCACCGAACGGGCGTACGCCCCCGGTCGGGGCGAGGAGATCGACGAGTACCTGCTGGAGTTGCCGGCCTGACCCCCCCGCCGGGTTGATCGGCCCGACCCCCGCCAGGCGGCGGCCCGGGCTGGGCGGCACTACCCTCGCGGAGTGAACTGGCTGGAACTCGTCGGCTGGGCCGGCTCCGCGCTGCTGGTCTGGTCGCTGCTGCAGACGCGCATCCTGCGGCTACGGGCGGTCAACCTGATCGGCTGCCTGGTGCTCATCGGCTACAACGGCGCACTGCGGGTGTGGCCCATGGTGGGGCTCAACATCGTCCTGGCAGTGATCAACATCTGGTATCTGCGGCGGCTGCTCGCCACCCGGCACGACGAGCAGACCTACCAGGTGGTCGAGGTGGGCGCCGACGACGCGTTCCTGGCGCACACGCTGCGGGTGCACGCCGCCGACATCGCCCGGTTCAACCCGGGCTTCCACCCCGATCGGGTGACCGGCCGTTCGGCCTTCCTGGTGGTACGCGCCGACGAGGTCGTCGGCGTGGTGCTCGCCCACGACGCCGGAGACGGCGTGGCCCAGGTCGACCTGGACTACGTCACCCCGGCCTTCCGGGACTTCACCCCGGGCGAGTTCGTCTACCGACGCAGCAGCCTGTTCACCGACCGGGGATTCCGTCGGGTGATCAGCCCGCCGGGCATGCGCGCCCCCTACTACCAGCGCATCGGATTCCGTCCGCACGGCCAGTCGTACGTGCTCGACCTGCCCGGATGATGACGATGATTCACCGTCGCAGCCAATGGGCATAGGCACCGCTACGCCGGTGGGACTTCCACCGGCGGCGCCACCGGGCGCGGTCCAACGAGGGAGCCGGGCGTGCAGAGCTACTGGAGTCAGCTGGCCCTGGTCGCGGTCCTGATCGTCATCAACGCGATCTTCGCCGGTAGTGAGCTGGCTCTGGTGTCGCTGCGCGACAGCCAGATCCAACGGCTGGCCCGCAGCAGCCGAGCCGGGCAGGTGCTGGCCCGCCTGGCCCGCGACCCCAACCGGTTCCTGGCCACCATCCAGATCGGCATCACCCTGGCCGGCTTCCTCGCCTCGGCGGCGGCGGCCGTGTCACTGGCCCGGCCCCTGACCCCGTTGCTGGACGTGCTCGGTCGAGCCGCCGAACCGGTCGCCATCGTGCTGGTCACCCTGGTGCTGACCTTCGTCACCCTGGTCTTCGGGGAACTCGCCCCCAAACGGATCGCGATGCAGATCCCCGAGCGCTGGGCACTGCTCGTCGCCCGTCCGCTGGACCTGCTCGCCACGCTCACCCGCCCGGCGGTGTGGCTGCTGGGCGCCACCAGCGACCTGGTGGTCCGGATGGCGGGGCTGAACCCGGAGCCGGAACGCGACGAGATCAGCCCCGACGAACTACGGGACATCGTCGCCGGCCACCACGGCTTCACCAAGGAGCAGCAGACCATCATCGCCGGTGCCGTGGAGATCGCCGACCGCAAGCTGCGCGCCGTGCTGGTGCCCCGGCTGAGCGTCTTCTGCCTGGACACCGGCACCACCGCCGAGGCGGCCCGGCTGGTGCTGGCCGCCTCCGGGCACTCCCGCGCACCGGTGGTCCGCCACGGCGGCCTCGACGACACGGTCGGCGTCATCCACCTGCGGGACCTGGTCGGCGTCCGCGACGACCAGCCCGTCGACGAGTGCGTACGACCACCGATGCTGTTGCCGGACTCGGTGTCGGTGGTTGACGCGCTGCGCCAGTTCAAGGCGGAACGCCAGCACATGGCGCTGGTCGTGGACGAACGCGGCGCCGTCGACGGCATCGTCACCCTGGAGGACATTCTCGAGGAGATCGTCGGGGAGATCTACGACGAGACCGACCGGGACGTCCGCGAGGTGCGTACCGACGCCGACGGCGCGTTGGCGTTGCCCGGCACCTTCCCGGTGCACGACCTGCCGGACATCGGCGTGGAGCTGCCGGCCCGCCCGGCCGGCGACTACACCACGGTCGCCGGCCTGGTGCTCGCCGCCCTCGGGCGGATCCCCACCTCCGGCGAGCACCTCACCGTCGACGGTTGGCGGCTGGAGATCACCCAGGTCGACGAACGTGCCATCACCGGCGTACGGCTGTGCCGAGCCGAATCGGCAGCCGACGCGGAGTCGACCGCACCGGACGCGACCGAGCCGGAGGCGCAGGAGGCACCGGAGTCCGCTGCCGTCACCGGGTCGGGGGATCCTCGGGCAGACCTGGCACCGGCGGATCGAGCCTGAGCCGGTGCACCGGCACCTGAACGGTGCTGCGGCCGAGCAACCGGGCGGCGGCGCGGATCGCCCACGGCCCGGACGGATGGCGTTCCGGCCCGATCAACCGGCCGCTGAGCCGCCCGTACCAGTGCCGGGTGACCACCAGATCGGTCAACCGCAGCGGTCCGCCCGGCGTGCCGCGCACCACCAGATCCACTACCCGACCCAGCCGCCGGCCCTGCTCGTCGTACGCGGTGCGGCCGAGCAGCTCACCCGCCCGCACGGCCGGCTCCGGGAATCCTGCCGATCAGGTGGCGACGCAGCCACAACTCCACCGGCGAGGTGGGCAGGTCCTCGGCGCGTATCCGCAGCCACACCGCGCTGTCGATGCGTGCGACGAATCCGTACGGGATGCGCAGCGGCACCATCGGCCGGTCGGAGACGAACCGTTCCGCGGTCAACGCCAGCATCCGGCCGATGCGGCCACCGACCCGCAGCCCGAGCGCGCCCGGCCCGGTGAGCAGGGTTCGCAGGTACGGCGTCCCGTGGGCGTCCAGGGCGAACTCCACGTCGTCGACCTTGCCGATCAGCCGGCCGTCGACGTCGACGAGTTGGCGGTCGAGCAGATCATGGCTGATCTGGATCCTCACTGCCCCATTCTGGTCCCGATAGCCACTGGAATGGCGGCGATCGCCGCGGCCACGATGATCAGCAGCAGCACGGCCCCCAGCGCGTTGAGCCACCGCCCGTTGACCCGGTCGCCGAGATAGGTGCGGTCGTTGGCCACCACCAGGATCGGCAGGTAGGTGAGTGGCAACGCCACCGCGCTGATGATCAACATGTATTCGGTGAGCGTCACCGGATCGATCCTGGTGAGCAGCAGAAGTACCCCGAGCAGCACACTGACCAGCAACACGGTGTGGAACCGGGCCGCCTCACGCGGGCTGACCCGCTTGCCCCACTGCCAGCCGAAGTACTGCGCGGCGGCGTACGCGGCCGACAACCCGGTCTCCAACGCGGCGCCGAAGGTGACCGCGAAGAACGCCAGGGCCGCGATCGCCAGGCCGACCCCGCCGAAGGCCAGCACGATCGGATGGGCGACGTCGCCGAGGTCGGAGACCGTCAGGCCGGCGGGTCGCAGCACCACGGTCGCGGTGGCGATCAGCGACAGCGCCAGGAACCCGCCGATCGGGAAGCCGACAAGCACGCTGAACCGGGCGTCAGCCAGGTCGGCGGCGCTCCACCGCTCCTCCACCCCGCCGGAGGAGAAGAAGAACACCTCGTACGGGCTGACCGTCGAGGCGAACAGGGCCACCGCGACGAACCAGTACGCCCCCCACCCCTGCCCGCCGTCGTCGATGCTCACCGTGCCACGGCCGAGCGCCGCCCAGTCGGTCGGCAACCAGAACAGCGCCACGGCGAAGACCACCAACGTCAGGCCGGCCAGCCCGAACAGCCGTTCCATCACCGGGAAGCGCACCCGCCACAGCACCAGCCACACCGCCGCCCCGGCGACCGGCACCCAGAGCAGGTACGGCACCCCGCTGGCCAGTTGCAACGCCAGCGCCACACCGCCCAGTTCGGCGGCCAGGGTGATCACCGTGACCACATACGACGCCATCAGGTTGACAAGCGCCATGCGGGCCCCGAGCCGCTCCCGGACCAGGTCGAACACCGCCCGGCCGGTCACCGCCGCGATCCGTCCGGCCATCTCGGCGTACGCGCAGATCGCGATGACTCCGAGCAGCAGCACCCAGGAGTGGGCCATGCCGAAGCGGGCACCGGCCTGACCGGCGGCGACCAGGTCGCCGATGTCGACGAAGCCACCGACCGCGGAGAGGATGCCGAGCGTGGCGGCGAGCAGCTTCTTCACGTCGACGGCGTCGCGGGCTCGGTCATCGACGCGACAATATCGCCGCCAAGCCGCAAACTACCGCGAAACGGGCATAGGGCTGGGTCTGTTGCTCAACGACTTCCGGATCACACGGTGATCCGGCCGGGCTCAGCTGTCGGGGTAGAGGTTCTGCAGGCGGACCTGTCCCCGCGCGACCAGGCGATCCTTGGCGTCGGTGATCTCCACCTGCCACAACTGCTGACTGCGCCCCCGGTGCACCGGAGTGGCGATCGCGGTCAACTCCCCGTCGCCGACGGGCCGCAGGAAGTCCGTCTGGTTCGACACGCCGACCACCCGTCCGCGCTCACCCAACCAGAGGCCGGCACCCACGCTGGCCGCGGTCTCCACCACCGAGCAGTAGACCCCGCCATGCTGGATGCCGTACGGCTGCAGCAGCTCCGGGCGTACCCGCCAACGGACCGTCACCCGATCACCGCTGGCCTCGCCGTACTCCAAGCCGAGCAGGGCGAAGAACCCGGTCGAGAGCTCGGACATCTCCATGGCGGCCTCCTCGATCTTGGCAACGTCACCCTACCGAGGTGGCAGCGCTGCTAACCCGGTAGGGCCCAGAGGCGCTGATGGGGGAGAATCGGTGACCGTGACCGACAGCAACCTCCCGCCGGCCGGGCGGGACTCCTTCACCGACGACCTGCGGTGGCGTGGCCTGATCCAGGACTCCACCGACCCCGACGAGCTGCGCGCACTGCTCGACGGCCCGGCGGCCGTCTTCTATGTGGGCTTCGACCCGACCGCGCCCAGCCTGCACGTCGGCCATCTGATGCAGGTCGCCACGGCCCGTCGCCTGCAACTCGCCGGCCACCGTCCGCTGCTGTTGGTCGGTGGCGCGACCGGTCAGATCGGCGACCCGAAAGAGAGCGCCGAGCGCACCCTCAACCCGCCCGAGGTGGTCGCCGGCTGGGTGCAGCGCATCCGCGACCAGCTTGCGCCCTTCGTGTCGTACACCGGTGACAACGCAGCCCTGCTGGTCAACAACCTGGAGTGGACCGGCGAGATGTCGGTGGTCGAGTTCCTCCGGGACGTGGGCAAGCACTTCCCGGTGAACAAGATGCTGGCGCGGGAGGTGGTCCGGGCCCGGCTGGAGAGCGGCATCAGCTTCACCGAGTTCAGCTACCAGTTGCTCCAGGCCAACGACTTCTTCGAACTGCACCGCCGGCACGGCTGCCAACTCCAGTTCGGCGGCTCCGACCAGTGGGGCAACATCACCGCCGGCGTCGACTACGTCCGTCGCCGGGGCGCCGGCCCGGTGCAGGGCTTCACCACGCCGCTGGTCACCAAGTCCGACGGGTCGAAGTTCGGCAAGACCGAGGGCGGCGCGATCTGGCTCGACCCCGAGATGACCAGCCCGTACGCGTTCTACCAGTTCTGGATCAACGTCGACGATCGCGACGTCGGGCGCTACCTGCGCTACTTCAGCTTCCGCTCCCGCGAAGAGCTCGAAGCGCTGGAGAAGGAGACCGCGGAACGGCCGGCGTCCCGTGCCGCCCAGCGTGCCCTCGCCGAGGAACTCACCACCCTGGTGCACGGCGAGCGGGAGATGGCCCAGGTGGTGGCGGCCAGTCAGGCGCTGTTCGGTCGAGGCTCCCTGGCGGACCTGTCGGCGGCGACCCTGCGCGCCGCCCTCACCGAAGCCGGCCTGGTACGCCTCGACACACTGCCGGAGGCGGCCGCCCTGCTCAAGGAGTCCGGCCTGGTGCCCAGCATGAAGGAGGCCCGCCGGGTGATCGCCGAGGGTGGCGCCTACGTCAACAACATCCGGGTCACCGAGGCCGACGCGGTGATCGGGGCCGACGAGCTGCTGCACGGCCGCTACCTGGTGCTTCGTCGGGGCAAGCGGTCGTTCGCCGGTGTCGAACTGGACGTTCCCGCCGCGGTCGAATGAGCCGCTGTCGCGGAGTGTGACGCGCAACGCGTCCGGCGGATTTGACGATCAAACCGCCGGGCGCGTAACTTTCTCTCTGCCAGCGCGGACCGGACGAAACAGGTCGAAAGACCTGAAGGCCGAGCGCAGGTCAACCTTCCCGAGCGGGCGGCGTAGCCGCTTCGAGACGGGACCGGGTGGTGCCCCAGAGTCGCCGCGAGGCGGATTTGGTGAAGCGGAGCCGACCGGGTATGGTTGGCCGCTGGCAGGGGCCCAGGCGCGCTAGCGGGAAACCGCAGCGGCTGGCCTGCCGGAAACCACGAACGTAACGGCGTCAGCCGATTCGCTCATGGTGCCCGGAGAAAGGGTGGAAGTGTGACAAACCGGCGCAAGTCGATTTGACACGGCGGAAACCAGCGGGTAACGTAGTAAAAGTGCCCGGCGCGAGAGCGGCGGGTGTGAGAGTGGAACGGATGCCCCGGATGGTGGCCCTGGTGGGTTGCTTGATGGTGTGTGGTTGTTCTTTGAGAACTCAACAGGGTGCTTGATAAGCCAGTGCCAAGTAGTTTGATACCCCGGACTGGGTTGGGCCTTTGTGGTCTGGTCTGGTTGGGATTCCTTTGGCAACATTTTGTTTGTTGTCGGGATGGATTGTTCAACAGGTTTTTGTTGGAGAGTTTGATCCTGGCTCAGGACGAACGCTGGCGGCGTGCTTAACACATGCAAGTCGAGCGGAAAGGCCCTTCGGGGTACTCGAGCGGCGAACGGGT
>NZ_RQIV01000007.1:0-323515 GCF_003977705.1 Verrucosispora sp. FIM060022 | reverse complement strand
ACATGTTCTGGTCATCACCGATCAACGCCTGATCGATCGGCCCGGTACCCGAGTTCGAGATGCTGCCCGTGAACAACGTCTGATGCGCCGACCAACTGTTCACATTCGCCGGGTTCGTCGACGTCCGGTACGAGAACGCCGGCCCACCCCACTGGTAGGCGAGGACCCAGATGTTGCGCGGCGCGAAGTAGAACAACGACGGCGCCACCGCGGCGAACGGCATCTGGTTCTGGCTGGCCGAACCCATCTGGTTCCAGTTCGAGAACAGACCGAAGTTCATCGAACCCCACGTCGTACCCGTGTCATGCGTGGTGGCGTACACCAGGTGCTGACCGTTGTACGGGGCGTGCGTGAAGTCCTTCAACGACACCCAACCCGCCCGAGGCTGCGCGAGCGCACCGGTCGACGACCACCGGTACGACGACGGCAGGTTGCAGGTGCCCGTCGGCGGCGGCGTGGTGGGGGTCGGGTCGGGGTTGTTACCCCCGTCGACGCGGACGAGCTGCCACTGCTGGTTGGCGCCGTTCCAGTCGTCGTACTGCACGATGTTTCCACCGTCGGCGGTCGAGGCGCCCTGCACCTCCACCACCTTGTTGCTGTGCCGGCTGATCAACCGGACGTGGCCACCGTCGGAGTCGGCCAGCCGGAACTGCTGATTCGCTCCGTTGTGGTCGGTCCACTGCACGATGCTGCCACCGTTGGCGGTCGACCAGTTGTAGATGTCGAGCACCTTGCCCGACAACCGCGACTTCAGGCGGTAGTAGCCGCCACCCGAGTCGACGAACTGCCACTGCTGCTGATTGCCGTTGTTACGCGTCCACTGGGTGATCCGCGCTCCGTCGTTGGTGGCCAGGTTGTACACGTCCAACGCCTTGCCACTGTTGCGGTTGAGCAGCACGTACCACGCGTTCGTGTCGACCGTCGCCGCGGCGGCCGGGGTCGATGTCACCGCTACGGCGGTGACACCGCCCACCACCGCCGCCACGCCGGCCGCGACGACGCGCAGCAACCGCCCGCGCCGACGCGACGGCGGCGCGAGCAATTCAGATCTACCAAAGGCAGACATGATCCTCCTTCAAGATGACCAGGACCCCGAACGGTCCAGGACGGGCACACCACGACGCGCAGCGACCGAGCCGTGACGTGTTAGCGCTAACAGTGGCGTCCGCATGCCCTGGCGCACGCCTGAACCAAGATCCGACGACACAGGCCTGCCCGGTGAACCTCCGGCGTCATCACCCTTGAACATCGAATGTGGGCGATAACATGTCGTTCGTCAAGTCGTAACTTGGTGGTTTCATGGAGACTGGCCGCGCCGGGAACCTGGGCGCGGCCAGTGCCAAACCGTCGCTGCGCAGGCATCGCCCTGCCCACCGCCGCAGCCCAGGGGGAGCCGCCCGCAGCAGGCTCCCTGATGGCGCTAACATCGGCGTTTACGCATGATTCGGTCGCCCCGCGCCCGCCCCGGAAAGGCGTACCGAACCCGGCCGGGCAGAGACTCGCCTTGCGGCGCACCATCGCGCTCGCTCGGATGGACGACGGACTGGCGAACAACAGCACCATCGACAGTGGTGGAAATCCAATGACCTTCTTCGGCCCGGTGATCTCCCGGATTCCGCGGGGCGAGGAGGCGGGCCGGCTCTGGGACGGCGTCGTACTCGTCGCCGCGATGCCCGGCTTTCACGAATTGAAGGGGCGCCCACCTGCCGAACCGCAATTCGGCGAGGTCACCCCTCACTCTGCGTGAGTTCCCTTACAGCATCCACCCTGACGCCATCTTCTCGACAGGGCGTCGGTATCTTTGCCGACATGCTGTCGGCTACCTATCGGATGCGGTGAGCCCATGTTCCTCGCCATACGCGAACTTACCTTCGCCCGCGGTCGATTCGCCCTGATGGGCGTCGTCGTCGCGCTCATCGCGATCCTCACCGTACTGCTGAGCGGACTCTCCGTCGGTCTGGTCAACGACGGAGTCTCCGGCCTGAAACGTCTCCCCGTGACCTCGCTGGCCTTCCAGCACGAGGTCGCCAAGGACTCCGCCTTCTCCCGCAGCGTGGTGGACACCTCAGCCGTCGACACCTGGGCGGCCCAGAACGGTGTCGCCGAGGCGGCACCGCTGGGCAACACCCTCGCCAACGGTCGGACGAACCAGGGAGTCGAGGTCGACCTCGCCCTCTTCGGCGTCGAGGTCGGTTCCTTCCTCGACCCGGCCGTCGCCGAGGGTCAGCGCCTGGCCGGCGAAGGCGAGGTGGTGATCAGCTCCACCGCCGCCGAGCTGGGCATTTCGGTGGGCGACACGATCGCCCTGGAACCCGCCGGGACCCCCCTCAAGGTGGTGGGCATCCTCGGCGAGCAGCACACCTTCGGTCACGTCGACATCGGTTACCTCCCGCTGCGCTCGTGGCAGGAAGTGAAGGCAGGCGTACGGGCCGGCGACGCCGCACCCGAGCGCATCTACAACGAGATCACCGCGGTCGCCGTACGCGCCGCCGACGGTGCCGACATCGACCTGGCCGCCGGTGACAAGGCCGCCGGCACGACCTCGCTGACCCTGGAGCAGTCCTTCGGTGCCTCGCCGGGCTACACCGCCGAGACCTCCACGCTCCAGCTGATCCAGGTCTTCCTCTACGCCATCTCGGCCCTCGTGGTGGGCGCGTTCTTCACCGTGCTCACCGTGCAGCGCAAGCAGGAGATCGCGGTGATCCGGGCGCTCGGTGCCAGCACCCGTTACCTGCTTCGGGACAGCCTGCTCCAGTCGGTGGTGCTCCTCGTCCTCTCCGCCGGGGTCGGCGTCGCCATCGGTGTGGCAGCCGGCGTCGGCATCTCGGCCACCCCCATGCCGTTCGTGCTGGAGGCCGCCCCCATCGCCGTCGCCACCGCTCTGCTGCTCATCCTGGGCGTCGTCGGTGCCACCGTGGCCGTCCTGCGCATCACTCGCGTCGACCCGCTCACCGCGCTCGGAGGCAACCGATGACCGCCATGCTGTCCCTGTCCGACGTCACCCTGATCCACGGCGACGGCGAAGACACCGTCACCGCCCTCGACAAGGTCAACCTGGAGGTCGAGGCGGGCGAGCTGGTCGCGATCGTCGGCCCCTCCGGCGCCGGCAAGTCCAGCCTGCTGGCGGTCTGCGGAGCGCTCATCAGCCCCACCTCGGGCACGATCCGGCTCAACGACCTGGACCTCAGTGCGCAGTCGCCGCGCCGGCTCACCGCGATCCGTCGGGAGCGGATCGGCTTCGTGTTCCAGAGCGGCAACCTGATCCCCTCGCTCACCAGCCTGGACCAGGTACGGCTGCCGCTGACCTTCGGCAAGGTCGCCAACTCGCGCGACCCCCGGGAGCTGCTGGCCGAGGTCGGCATGTCGCACAAGGCGGACCGACGCCCGCACCAGCTCTCCGGCGGCGAACGGCAGCGGGTCGGCATCGCGCGGGCACTTGTCACCCGCCCGCAGGTGCTCCTGGTGGACGAGCCGACCGCGGCGCTGGACCGCCAGCGCAGTCAGGACGTCGTCGCCCTGCTGGCCCGCGAGGCGCACGAGCACGGGGTCGCCACCGTCATGGTCACCCACGACCACGAGGTGCTGCACCACTGCGACCGGGTGCTTGAGATGATCGACGGCAGGCTGTTGCCCGCCGAGAGCAACGCCGCGGTCTGAGGTCACCGCCTAGGCCAGCTACTCAGACGAGGAGGAGCGCGTGCCGCGGATCCAGGCGGCCAGCGTCGCCGAGCACCACGCCCGACAGCGGCGTGCCCTGCTGGACGCGGCACGCGCACTGCTGGCCGAGACCGAGCAGGCGCCCTCCATGGCGGCGATCGGACGTCGCGCCGGGCTCGCCCGCTCCAGCGTCTACCAGTACTTCGCCTCCGCCGAGGATCTCCTGGCCGCCGTCGTCGCGGACGTCTTTCCGACCTGGGCGGGCCAGGTCCTGGAGCGGGTGGCGGCGGCGCCGACGCCGGGCACCCGCATCTGGGCGTACGTGGTGGCGAACGTCGACCTGTTCGCAAGCTCCGAGCAGGCGGTGGCCCGAGCCCTCACCCGGGTGGTGGAACCGCGCGTGTTGCAGGGCCCGATGGAGGAGTTCCACGCCCAACTCCAGGGGCCACTGCGGCAGGCGCTCACCGAGTTCGGTGAGCCGGAGCCGGAGACGATGGCCGAGCTGATCGACTCCCTCATCGTGCGCGCGTCCCAGGACGTCGGCGCCACCGCCCGTACGCAGGCGAGGAAGACCGCAGACGTCACGCTCGCCCGGTTGCGCCGACTGCTCGGCCCGTACCTCGGCCTGGGTCCGCAGGACTGACGCCCACCGACCCCGGCCGAGGCACGGGCCGCGCTGGTCAGAGCAGAAGCAGCAGGGCCGACCCGACCACCACCGCCGGAATGGTGGTGATGACCGTGGCCATCAACGCGGAGTGCCGGCGCAGCGTGGCGAGCGGGATCAACGCGTCGCCGTCCTGACTTATCGCGTTCGCGACCAGGGTCGGCAGCGGCAGTCCCCCGCTGACGTACAGGCCGGTGAAGACGATCTGCACCGCGCAGCCGGGGATCAGGCCGATGCCGGCGCCGACCAGCACCCCCAGCAGCCCACCGAGCGCGATCTGCGAACCGTCGAATCCGGTGGTGCTGGTGACCACCTGCCAGGCCAGGTACGCCACCGCCACCCAGACGGTGATGAAGGACGCCTCGTGGGCGCTGTGCCGCAGGGTCGCCCCGATCGACTGCGGATGCGCCGTCTCCAGGTTGTCGTCCGCCAGCCGCCCGCGACCGGCAGCGAAGATCACCGCGGCGAGCAGGGTGCCGAGCACACCGAGCGCCAGGTACGGGTCGATCCCACCGAGTGCCCGAGTCAGCACCGTCGGGTCGACCAGTTGGAACAGCACCGGCACCGACACGGCGAAGGCCGGCACGGTCAGGCCCCAGAAGAGCGTGGACGCCGACATCTGCGGCAGCACGCCACCGAGCAACCGTCGTGAGCCGGCCAGGTCGGGCACGCCGACTGCAACCAGGCCGCCACCGGCCCCGGACCCGACCGGCACGGACCCGGAACCGCCGACCCCAGAACCGCCGGACCCGGAACCGCCGACCCCGGATCCGACGGGCGTGGGCCTGACGGGTGCGGATCCGGCGGGCGTGGGCACCGCCGCGGACCCGGCGGGCACGGCCACCACGGCGGGTGTCCGGCGTACCGCACGTGCCGGGTCGATGCCGAGCGCGTCCACCACGTACCCGGTGATCAGGCCGACCACGAAGAGCAGCGTATGGATCTTGAGCGCGAACATCGGATTCCAGGCCATCACCACCCACGAGGAATCGCCCAAGGTCGCCACCAGGGCGGCGATCACCGTGCCGAACGACACCTTGCCCCGGGCGTACAGCGGCATGAGGATGATCGCGCCACCGCAGCCGGGACTCACCCCCAGCAGCGCCCCGACCATCGGCCCGAACCGCCGATGCCGGGTCAAGCCGTCGGTGACCCGGTCTCCGTAGCGCCAGCGCAGCCAACCGAAGAGCGCCACCATCACGGCGACGTAGACACCAACCTGCATGAACGCGTCAGCGATCGGACGCAGGACGATTTCGGTCATCAACACACCTCCAGGCGACAGACGGCCTGCGGGGGATGTGCTGCTCCAGGCCGCAGCAGGTACGCCACGGCACTTCCCCGGACGCTGGCCCTTATGGGCCAGTCGGCGACCCCGCTGGGTCATCCGGTCCAGTCACGGTCCGGGATCACCTTCGGTACGAATGCGCATGATGGCTCGTTAACCGGGAAGGAGCGAACATGTCACACTGTTCCCCCATCCGGGTCGCAGTCGTCGACGGCCAGCCGATCTTCGCTCGCGGCCTCGAACTGCTGCTTCCTGCTGCCACCGATGGGCGGGCGCAGGTGGTGGGCTTCACCGCTGACGCCGCGGCGGCGGCCTCGCTGGTCCGCCGGTGCGTACCCGACCTGGCCCTGGTCGACCTGCACATGCCGGCGCCGGGAGGGATCCGAGCCGTGGCGGCGATCCGACGGACCACACCACAGGTCCGCATCGTGGCGATGTCCGACGCGGAGGACCTGAGTTCGCCGCTACAGGCGTTGGAGGCCGGTGCCGAGGCGTACATGCCCAAGAGCGCCGAGCCGGAGAAGCTGCTTCCCCCACTGCTGGCGGTCCTGGACGGCTGGGCGGTGATGCCGACGCAACTGCTGAGCACGTTGCTGCGACCCGCCCGGTTCCCGCCGGTCAGCCTCGACGAGGCGGAGCGTGCCCTGCTCCGATCCATCGCCGCCGGCCGGAGCACCCTGGATATCGCCGATCAGATGCACGTCTCCGACCGGACCGTGAAGCGGATGTCGGCCGCGCTGTTGCGCAAGTTGCGGGTCTCCAACCGCGCCCAGGCCGCAGCTTTCGCGGGCCATGCGGGGCTGCTCGACGACTGACCGGTCTCACCGCTCGACGTCGTCGGTACGCGGACGGGCACCGGCGATGAACGTGTCGAGCGCCGGCCCGTGCAGCACGCCGCCGGGCAACGGATCACGCAGTGCCCGTACCACCAGGCGCGCCACGGGTAGTCGGTCCGGGCGCAGCGCCGCCGCGAGGACCACGTTGCCGTACCGCCGGCCGCGCAGCATCCGGCGGTCGGCGACGATGCAGACGTCGGCGAAGACCGCCCGCAGGGTGGCCGCCTGCACCCGGGCGAGGACCAACGGCGGCAGGTCTGTCACGTTGACCAGGTAGATGCCGTCCGGGCGCAGCACCCGGGCGACCTCGGCGGCGAACGCCACCGTCGCCACGTGCGGCGGCATCCGGGCCGCCCGGTAGATGTCGGCGAGCACCAGGTCGTACGCCCCGGCGGGGACCTCGGCGACCGCCTCCCGCGCGTCGGCGACGTGGATCTCGACGCCGGCCGGGACGGGTGGCAGCTCGCGTGTCACCAGGTCGACCACCGCCGGCTCCCGCTCGACGACCAACTGCGTCGAGCCGGGCCGGGTGGCGGCGAGATAGCGCGGCAGCGTCAGCGCACCGCCGCCGAGGTGCAGCACGTCCAGCGGCCGACCGGCGGGCGCGGCGAGATCGGCCACGGCGGCCATCCGCCGGACGTACTCGAAGTGCAGGTACGTGGGATCGGCAAGATCGACGTACGACTGCTCGACACCGCCGGCCAGCAGCGTACGCCCGGTGGGTCGGACCGGATCGACGACAAGTTCCAATCGGTCGTCGTCGGATGCCCCCATGACCAGGCAGGCTAACCGACCCGCCCGAGCTGCTCTGCCGGCCCGCCGGCACCGCCTCAGGCGGTGCCGGTATCGCGGCCGGCCCGGGTCGACCCGCCGGTCGCGAGCCGCATGAGGTCGGTGTTGAAGTCGATCTCCTGCGGGCCGCTGCTCGGCCGGGCGTTTCCACCCCAGGTGTGCTGGTAGCTGTCCCAACTCTGGTCGGTGATGGCGCTGCGGACGGAACTCGCCACCAGCGCCGCCAGCAGGCCGGGCCGGAAGGTTAACGCGCACTTGGCGGGTCTTCCGCGCCACCGGAGGTGTCGAGTCCTCCACTCCGGAGCGACGGCCGGAAACGGTACCGATTACTTACCGAAACTACCGGTTGAAAAGGCTGGAACTTTCTGCCAGCCTGATAGCCACCGATCGATGTTGTCGCTAACATGATCTTCCGGACCGGGGAGGCGCCTCTCGCGACCAAGGCCACCTACGCACCCGGTCACATCTCCACCACCTGCCAGTCCACCGCCCGCAACAACGTCTCCGCGGGCAGACCGGGCAACTCATTTGGAACCCTTTTACCCGCTGGTCAGCCGACTCGCCTCCGGGCGGACGCTGATGTGATTCCTGGCCCGGTCGGCGGACCTACATCGCAGCTCGCCGCCGTCCGAGCGCCCCGAACAGCGACAGACATCTCCTATCCCACTAGTGGAGGATCAGCATGATCTCCCGGACCCGTCCCTCCGGGCGTCGACTTCGAACGCTCTCCCTATCCGGAACGACCGCGATAGTTGCGGTCCTCGCCGCGTCGATGCTGCCCACTCTGGCCCACGCTGCCGAGTCCACCCTCGGTGCGGCCGCGAACCAGTCCGGCCGGTACTTCGGTGCCGCCGTGGCGGCTAACAAGCTCAACGACGGCGCGTACACGACGATCCTGAACCGCGAGTTCAACAGCGTCACGCCCGAGAACGAAATGAAGATCGACGCGACCGAGCCGCAGCAGAACAACTTCACGTTCGGCAACGCGGACCGGATCGTCAACCACGCCCTCTCCCGGGGCTGGAAGGTCCGGGGTCACACCCTGGCCTGGCACTCGCAGCAGCCCGCCTGGATGGAGCGGATGGAAGGCCAGGCGCTGCGCTCGGCCATGCTCAACCACGTCACCCGGGTCGCGACCTACTACCGCGGCAAGATCGACTCGTGGGACGTGGTGAACGAGGCGTTCGAGGACGGCAACAGCGGCGCCCGCCGTAACTCCAACCTCCAGCGCACCGGCGGGGACTGGATCGAGGCCGCGTTCCGCGCCGCCCGCGCCGCCGATCCGGGCGCGAAGCTCTGCTACAACGACTACAACACCGACAACTGGACCTGGGCCAAGACCCAGGCCGTCTACAACATGGTGCGCGACTTCAAGCAGCGCGGCGTACCGATCGACTGCGTAGGCTTCCAGTCGCACTTCAACGCCCAGTCGGCGTACAACAGCAACTACCGCACCACGCTGTCCAGCTTCGCCGCCCTCGGGGTGGACGTGCAGATCACCGAGCTGGACATCGAGGGCTCGGGCACCACCCAGGCCAACACCTTCCGCGCCGTGGTCAACGACTGCCTCGCGGTGCCGCGCTGCAACGGCATCACGGTATGGGGCATCCGGGACAGCGATTCCTGGCGTTCCTACGGCACGCCGCTGCTGTTCGACAACAACGGCAACAAGAAGGCCGCCTACACGGCCACCCTGGACGCGCTGAACAGCGCCACCCCCGGGCCGACCCCCACGCCGACCACTCCGGGCCCCACCCCCACCCCCACCCCGACCCCGCCTCCGTCCGGCTCCGCCAACGAGATCGTCGGCAGCCAGTCGGGCCGGTGCATCGACGTACCGAACGCGTCACAGAGCAACGGCACCCGGGTCCAGCTCTACGACTGCAACAAGCAGACCAACCAGGCGTGGACCTACACCGCCAACAGGCAGCTCCAGGTGTACGGCAACATGTGCCTGGACGCCGCCGGCACCGGCAACGGCGCAGCCGTACAGATCTACAGCTGCCACACCGGCACCAACCAGCAGTGGAACGTCAACTCCAACGGCACCATCAGCGGAGTCCAGTCCGGGCGCTGCCTCGACGTCTGGAGCACCTCCAACGGCGCCCAGGTCCAGCTCTACGACTGCCACACCGGTGCCAACCAGCAGTTCCGGCTCGTCTCCCTCGGCGGTTCCAACCCGCCGCCGACCACCCCGCCGCCGACGACTCCGCCGCCCGGCACCAGCTGTGACCTGCCGTCGTCGTACCGGTGGTCGTCGACCGGCGCTCTCGCGCAGCCGAGGTCCGGTTGGGTGTCGCTGAAGGACTTCACGCACGCCCCGTACAACGGTCAGCACCTGGTCTACGCCACCACCCACGACACGGGTACGACCTGGGGTTCGATGAACTTCGGCCTGTTCTCCAACTGGAACCAGATGGGTTCGGCCAGCCAGAACCAGATGCCGTTCGCCGCTGTCGCGCCGTCGTTGTTCTACTTCGCCCCGCGCAACATCTGGGTCCTCGCCTACCAGTGGGGTGGACCGGCGTTCTCGTACCGGACCTCGACCGACCCCACCAACGTCAACAGCTGGTCGTCGGCCCAGACGCTGTTCACCGGGTCGATCTCCAACTCCAGCACCGGCCCGATCGATCAGGCGTTGATCGGTGACGACCAGAACATGTACCTGTTCTTCGCCGGCGACAACGGCCGCATCTACCGGGCCAGCATGCCGATCGGGAACTTCCCCGGCAGCTTCGGCTCCAACTACACCACGATCATGACCGACACCACGAACAACCTCTTCGAGGGCGTTCAGGTGTACAAGCTCCAGGGCCAGCAGCGCTACCTGATGATCGTCGAGGCGATCGGCTCGCAGGGCCGCTACTTCCGGTCCTTCACGGCCACCAGCCTCGGTGGGACGTGGACGCCGCAGGCCACCTCCGAGAGCAACCCGTTCGCGGGCAAGGCCAACAGCAACGCGACCTGGACCAACGACATCAGCCACGGCGAGTTGATCCGCTCCAACGCCGACCAGACGATGACCGTTGACCCCTGCAACCTGCAACTGCTCTACCAAGGGCGGTCCCCCAACTCGGGCGGCGACTACGGCCTCCTGCCCTACCGCCCGGGAGTACTGACTCTGCAGCGCTGACCGCGTGCAGGTCCGGCTCGGGCACAGCCGGAGCGGGCGGGTTCGGCACCAGCCGAGCCCGCCCACCCCTCAATCACCCCCACCACCAGGAGGTACCGACCGTGCAAGGACAGGCACACCATCCCCCACCCGCGGCGACTGCCGATGCTGACCGAGTGCCCACCCTTCGGGGACGGCTGACCAAGCTCGCCGCAGCCGGGATCGCCGCCGCCGTCGGACTGCTCACCGTGACGGTGGCGGCCGGGTCGGCGTCGGCCGCCGACAACCCGTACGAGCGGGGCCCGGACCCCACCCGGACCAGCGTCGCCACCGAACGCGGCCCCTTCGCCAACACCTCGGTCAGCGTCCCCACCGGGTACGGCTTCAACGGCGGCCGGATCTACTACCCGACCGACACCAGCCAGGGCACCTTCGGGGCCATCGCCATCTCGCCCGGCTACACCGCACTGTTCTCCGCGGAACTGGCCTGGATGGGACCGTGGCTGGCGTCCCACGGCTTCGTCGTGATCGGCATCGAGACCAACAGCCGTAACGACTTCGACACCGCCCGCGGCACCCAGCTGCTCGCCGCGTTGGACTACCTGACGCAGCAGAGCCCGGTACGCGACCGGGTCGACGCGAGCCGGTTGGCCGTGGCCGGTCACTCCATGGGCGGCGGTGGGGCGCTGAGCGCCGCCACGCGGCGTCCGGCGTTGAAGGCGGCGGTCGGCATCACGCCCTTCTCGCCGTCGTCGAACCTGGCCAACGACCGGGTGCCCACGATGGTCATCTCCGGGCAGGCCGACACGGTGGTCACCCCGTCCTACGCCCTCGACCTGTACAACAGCCTCCCGTCCACCACGGAGAGCGTGTACGTCGAGGTCGCCGGCGGAGACCACGGCTTCATGGTCGGCCGGTCGAACCCGGTGATGATCCGGACCATGCTGCCCTTCCTGAAGATCTTCGTCGACAACGACGCCCGGTACAGCCAGTTCCTGTGCCCGCTGATGGACAACAGCGGCGTGGTCACCTACCGCAGCACCTGCCCGCTGATCAACACCCCGACCACTCCGCCGCCCACCAGCCCTCCGCCCACCAGCCCGCCGCCGACCAGCCCTCCGCCCACCACGCCGCCGCCGGGCTCGGCCACCCAGATCGTCGGCGTCCAGTCGAACCGCTGCATCGACGTCCCGAACTCCTCTCGGAACAACGGCACCCGGGTCCAGCTCTACGACTGCCACGGACAGACCAACCAGGCCTGGACCTACACCGCGAACAAGCAACTCCAGGTGTACGGCAACATGTGCCTGGACGCCGCCGGCACCGGCAACGGCGCGGCCGTGCAGATCTACAGCTGCCACGGCGGTGCCAACCAGCAGTGGAACGTCAACTCCAACGGCACCATCAGCGGAGTCCAGTCCGGGCGCTGCCTCGACGTCTGGAGCACCTCCAACGGCGCCCAGGTCCAGCTCTACGACTGCCACGGCGGCACCAACCAGCGATTCAACCTCGTCGCACGATGACAGTGGTTGACGGCCTGTTCGAGAACAGGCAGATCAGCCAGTTCTAAACCGAAAGCGGGCGGGCTCGACATCACGTCGGGCCCGCCCGTTTCGCGTAGGCACCCTCCGCCCGACTTCAGCGGAGCGCCTTTGTCGGAGCCTGTCGATCAGCCGATCGCGTACGCCCGGATGATCGTCACATCGGTGTAGCCGCCGGTGGTGTCGGTGACCTTCGCCCGCAGCGAGACCGCACCGGAGGTCGGGTTGCCGACCTGGGCGGTCCAGGTGCCGTCGATCTTCCTGACCTTCACCGAACGCCAGGTCTTACCGCCGTCGAACGAGGCCTTGGCGGTGACCGTCTTCACCTTCGGGTTCTTGCCCAGTTTGGCGTCGGGGTTGAGCTTGGGCCGGCTCAACGTCAACTTGACGTCGGTGGTGCTGCCCGGCTTCGCCTGGTTGTAGAGGTTCAGGCCGGTGGGCAGCATGGTGACGGCGTAGACGGGCGCCGTCACCGAGGTGTTCGGCTTCGCCTTGAACCGGTACGTGACGCTGGTCTTCGGCGACAGCATCCCGGCCGGGAAGGTGATCTCCGGGTAGTAGCGGCTCGCGTTGTTGGTGAGCTTGTACCAGCCGGACTTCTTCACCTTGTATTCGAGGTACGTATCGCCGGGCTCCCAGCCCTTGTCCTTCTTGGTCTTGACCGTCTTGCCACCGAAGGTCAGCGTCGCGGTCGCCTTGTCGCCGCCCTCGACGTTGTCGTCGCGAGGAAAACCGGGATCGGCGAACATGCTGTTCAGCGAGTAGGAGATCCGGCCGTTGATCACGACCGGCAGCCGCGCGGACGGGCCCCAGGCAGCCCGGAAGAAGTTGAGGGTGTGCGACTTGCCCGCCACAACCTTGCGGGACACCATGTAGCCGCCGAGGGTGACAGTGGTGCCATCCTTGGCTGCTGCATAGCTGCTGGCGCGGATCAGCCAGTTGCCGGGTGAGAGGTGCACCTTGGTCCGGTACGGCCGGTCGGCACCGAACAGGCCCGCGTACATGTGGTCACCGCAGACGCGTTTGATCGGCTGCACGGCGAGGTGGAGGCCGTCGATGGTCGCGGCCGTGCCCTGCCGGCCCGTCGCATTCACCGTACCGAGCGAGGAGCGCTTGTAGGTCTTGGACAGCCCACTGGGGACGCCGGTGCGGGTGTACATGACCGCGTAGCTGTCGGAGAGCCCGGAGCTGTCGCTCCACTGCCGCATCGCGCCGAAGGCAAGCTTCTTCGACGAGTTGGGAATGACGTAGAGGCTGCTGCCGTCCCAGTCCGAAGCCTCGACGTCGTAGCTGGCGGAGTCGGATTTGGTGCAGATCTGCGCCCTGGTCTGCGCCATGATTCCTTCACCGGCTGGTGCTGGACTGACACCCAAGGTGATCTTCTTGCCCTTGCGGGCGTCCACAGTCGTCTTGCTGGCACCGGAGACCTTGACCGTACGCGCGCCGAGCGTCACCGCGGAGCCGGTCCTGATCGAGGCGAGCACCGCGTAGCTGCCCTTCGGCAGCTTCGTCGACTTGTTGGACTTCACCGAGCGGCTCGAATTGGTGGCGAGGTTGACCACCGTCGTGGTGACGTTGACCTTCTTGCCGTTGCGATCCAGCGTGGTGATGGTGAGCGTGTTGCTGGCGGCGACCGCAGGAGCGCCGATGGCCAGCAGGATTGCCGGCACGAGCGCCGCCGCGACGACCTTGCCGGCAATCCGGCGGCGGTTACGGGTGGACGCGCCCAGGCTGGCACCGGCCGGGCTGAGTCGATCAGACAATTCCACATCCTCATGGGTGGAAACCAATCCAGCCCGTACGACAACGGGCGGAGCGCCGATGATAGATCGGGACCACCCACTCCCGCTGACCCGAATGACCGCGACGAGGGCCGCTGCCGCGGCGCGGGCATGACCGGCGGCAAGACAGAAAGAAGCCCCCTAGCGGCTGTTGGGCCTGCTAGGGGGCTGTCTGCGCGCCCGAAGGGACTCGAACCCCTAACCTTCTGATCCGTAGTCAGATGCTCTATCCGTTGAGCTACGGGCGCTGGTGCTCGGCCAGTCTACACACCCGGCCTTCGCGCGGAGACTCCGGGATTCGAACCCGGGAGGGGCTTTAAGACCCCAACCGCATTAGCAGTGCGGCGCCATAGACCAGACTAGGCGAAGTCTCCCTGGTGGCCCTGCAGACCACCGCGCCCGAGGATACAGGTCCGCCCCGGCCGGGAGCAAAGCGACTATCGGGTGCCGCTCGACCGTGGCCGCGCGGATGGGGAACGTGACCGCTGTGCGCTGCCGTTTTCCGGACTACGCTCCATCGACATGCAGGAGCAGCCGCCCAGCGAGCAGGACCGCCCGAAGTCTGCCGAGGGAGCACGTCGGCGCTCCCCGGAGGCGACCTTCACGCCACCTCCGGCACCGCCCGCCCCGACCCCGGATGAGCGGAACGAGCCTGGTGGGGCACGTCCTCGGCGGGCGAAGGCGGCTCCCGGCGTGCTGTTCCAGCCGCCTCCCACTGCGGAGCAGCCGCTGCCGCGTCAGGCGCGGCCAGCCTCGTCCTCACCCGCGCCGCCGCCGTTCGCGGCCACGCCGGTCGACGTCGGCGAGACGCGGATCACCGATTCGACCTCGGGTACGGGGAGACCTCAGCTCAGTGGCGAGGAGGGCCGGCCGGAGTCTCCGACAACTCGGCAGGCTCCCCGCGCAGCGAGGAAGGCCACCCCGAAGAAGGCGACGCCGGCGAAGAGAGCTGCGCCCGCCAAAAGAGCGACTCCTGCCAAGAGCGCCGTGCCGCCGAGCACCACGGTCGAGGACGCCGACGTCACCGGGACGAGCGCTGCGAAGAAGGCACCAGCACGCAGGGCCGCGTCCGCGAAGGCGGCCCCGCAGCCACTCGCGGCCAAGAAGACACCGGCCCGCAAGGCCGCCGCCCAGCAGACCGCACCCACAACCACAGCGGCCGAGCCGGTCCTGACCAGCAGCACGACTGCTGACCGGGCCGGGGACGCTGGCAGCAGCACCGGCGGGGTGCCGGAGGTGGAGTTGCGGGCGCTTGTGGCGCGCGTACTCGATCATCCGGGTTTTGCGCCGGAGTTGTTGGCGCTGACGGCGGTCGAGGTGCTCGGGCCGCGCGCGGCGCAGTGGGCGCGGCGGCTGCGGGAGACGTACCCGGGGGCGAGCGCGGACGGTCTGGCTCGGCTGGCCGGTCAGCGGTTCGTCCGGCAGGCGACGGTCGGTGGGGCGGGTGCCGCGTTGGCCGGTGCCTTCGCGCCGGTGGTCGAGTTGGCCGTGGTGCTCTGGTCGCAGGCGAGTCTGGTGCTGCACCTGGCGGCGGCGTACGGCCGGGATCCGGCGCATCCGGACCGGGCGGCGGAGCTGTTGGTGTTGATCTTGGTGCATCCGGATCTGGAGGCCGCCCGTTCGGCGCTGGCGGCGGCCCGCGCGGCCGACGGGCCCGGCGAGGAGCCCGGCCCACGGGCGGTCGAGGCGGCCTGGCGTCTGGCCGCTCCCCTGACCGCCCAGGCCGGCGGCTGGCTGGTCCTGCGCCTGGCTTCCCGCCTCATCCCCGGCGCCGCTCCCCTGGCCGCCGCCGTCACCACCTCCACCGCCACCCAACGCCTCACCGCCCGGGCCCTCACCGCCTACCGCCCACCCCGAAGCCAGAGTTGATCAAGAGGTTTGCGTCAGGTCAGGCACCGCTACAGACGCAAACCTCTTGATCAACCACGCAGAAAAAGGGGGTCAGAGCCAGGTTAGCCAGGAGTCGGGGACGAGGGTGTAGCCGACGAAGGCGACGATGTCGAGGAGGGCGTGGGCGATGATGAGGGGCATCACGCGGCGGGTGCGTAGGTAGAAGTAGCTGAAGACGATGCCCATCACGGCGTTGCCGACGAATGCGCCGAAGCCCTGGTAGAGGTGGTACGAGGCGCGCAGCAGGGCGCTGGTGGCGATGATCGCGCCGACCCGCCACTGGAGTTGCCGCAGCCGGGTCATCAGGTAGCCGACCACGATCACCTCCTCCAGGATCGAGTTCTGGAAGGCGGCGAGAATCAGCACCGGCACGGCCCACCACAGGTCGGGCAGCGCGGCCGGGACCAGGGTGGCGTTGAGACCCAGCTGCGCCGCCGCCCAGAACAGGACCAGGCCGGGCAGCCCGATCAGCGCCGCCAGCCCGGCACCCTGCGCGAGGTCGGGTCCGGGCCGCCGGAAGTCGACGCCGAGGGTCCGCGCCGGGTCGCCGGGGTCACGCGCCAGCAGGTGTACGGCGAGCAGCACCGGCAGCAACGCGAAGACGATGCCGAGCAGTTGGTACGTGAGGTCGAGGTACGGCCGAGCCGACGCGGAGGTGTTGAGCGCGGCGGTCTGCTTCGACAGCCCACCCTCGGCGGTGAGCTTCGCGATGATCGACACCGTGGCGTAGACGGCCGACTGGCCGAGGGAGAGGCCCAGCACCAGAAGTGTTTCGGTGCCGAGCATCCGGCGGGACGCCGGTCGGGTGAGCTCAACGGTCACCGCACCACTCTGCCGCACTGCTGGCACCCGGGTGCCACTGAGCCGGCCTCACGATGCGATCGCACATTCTGTGCGACCTTCATACACGCTCCGTGGACATTCTATGAGGGCCCGAACCGCCGTCAGAGAAGGAGCGCCCCCGTGGACAACTTCGCGCGGCTACTGAAGGAGAGTTGGGCCCTCGTCGAGGCCGACCGGGTCCGGTTGAGCGAGCACTTCTACGCCCGGCTCTTCCTCCTCGATCCGGAACTGCGCAAACTCTTCCCGGTACAGATGGCCGGGCAGGGCGACCGACTGCTGGAAGCGATCATCGCGGCGATCCACACGGTGGACGACCCGGAGGGCTTCGACGAGTTCCTCCGCGCGCTCGGCCGGGACCACCGCAAGTACCACGTCGAGGCGGCGAACTACGACACCATGGGCGTGGCGCTGTTGGACGCGCTGCGCAGCACCGCCGGGGACGGCTGGAACCTGGAGTACGACCAGGCGTGGCGGGACGCGTACGCGGCGATCAGCGAGAAGATGCTGGCCGGCGCGGCGGCGGACGACAACCCGCCGTTCTGGCACGCCGAGGTACTGACCCACGAGCGGTACGGGCCGGACACCGCCGTGTTCACCTGCCGGGCGCTGCAACATCCGCTCACCTGGAAGGCGGGGCAGTACGTCAGCATCGAGGCACCCCGCTACCACCCTCGGGTGTGGCGCACGTACTCGGTGGCCAACGCCCCGAACGACGACAACGTGCTGGAGTTCCACGTCCGTACGCCGGAGGGGGCCGGCTGGGTCTCCGGTGCCCTGGTCCGCCGGGTGAAGCCGGGCGACCTGCTGCGGGTGGCCGCCCCGATGGGTTCGATGACCCTGGACCGCTCGTCGGATCGGGACGTGCTCTGCGTCGCCGGGGGTGTCGGGCTGGCCCCGATCAAGGCCCTGGTGGAGGAGTTGGTCAGCTTCAACCGGACCCGCTGGGTGCACCTCTTCTACGGCGCGCGTACCGAATCCGACCTCTACGGGCTGGACGGGTTGCGCGACCTGGTGGCCGCCCACCCGTGGTTGTCGGTGACCGCCGCCTGTAGTGACGACCCGGACTTCGACGGCGAGCACGGCGACATCTCCGACGTGGTGGCCCGCTACGGCCCGTGGACGACGCACGACTGCTACGTCTCCGGCTCGGCGGCCATGGTGCGGTCGACGCTGCGGGTACTCGCCGCCGACGACGTCCCGCCGCAGCACACCCGGTACGACACCTTCGGCAATCTGTAGAGCTTTTCTCCCCCCGAACCGGGGCGCGTGCCCCTGCCCCCTGGGGCACGCGCCCCGGTCCCCCGAACGGGCGGACCGGCACCGCCCGCACGACCACGCCTGGCCGGCGTCGTTTCCACCCGGACCAGGCGTGGTCGTGCCACAGCCGTCGCGCGGGCACGACTCAGTAGCGCCAGGGGTGGCCGGTTTCGCGGTATTCCTCGATCGGCACCAGCGGCACGCCGGGTGCCATCCGGTCGACGTACAGCCGGCCTTCCAGGTGGTCGATCTCGTGTGCCACCAGGCGGGCCATGCCGAACTCGAACGAGGTGATCACACGCCGGCCGTCGAGTTGGGCGTGCTCCACGTCGAGCCGGAGCGGGCGCGGCACCAGACCCCGGTGGTCGAAGAAGGAGAGGCAGCCCTCGTACTGCTCGTCGGTGTCGGGTGCCGCGTCGACGACCCGGGGGTTGAGCAGCACCACCGGCTCGGCGGTGCGGTCGGGTGGGCGGATCACGGCCGCGGCCCGGCCGATCTCCAGTTGCGGGGCGGCGATCCCCACTCCCTTGGCGAACGGGTGCAGTTCGTCGAGGCGGGCCAGCGCGTCCGTCAGCCGATCGATGACCTCCCGGGCGGCCCGTGCCTCGCGCGGCAGGTCGAACGGGCGGGCCGGTTGCCGCAGCAGGTCGGCCCCGCGTTGCAGAATGCCGAGCCCGCGCATCCGCTCGGAGGGCCGGATCCGCTCGCCCTCCGGTTCGGCGTCCGACTGGGCCCGGAAGCGCCACTGCATCCGGTAGCGAGCGTTCAGCGGCGGGTCGTCGGTCGCCCATTCGAAGATCGCCCGGTCACCCTCGTCGCGCCGGGCGACGGCCCGGCGCAACGGGCCCTCCTCCGCCGACAGCGAGGTTTCCGCGCCCCAGACCTGCGGATCCAGCTCGGCAGGCAGGTCCAGGCGTACGGCGAGGTGCCGGGTCGGTACGCGGACCGCCCGCTGGAACCACGGCCCCCACTTGTCCCGCCCGACGGTGTACGTGTACTCGATGGTGGCGCGGTGACCGGGGTAGAGCGGGAAGCGCCGTTCGCCGTTCTCGAAGAGCAGCCAGATCTCCTTGAACGCGTCCCGGTCGTACTTGGCCCGCCAGTGCATGGCCTCGCGTTCGCCGGATTCCTCCCGGTAGGCCCGTAGGCCGAGTTCGGCGAAGGTGAGCGGGCGTTCCCGGTGGTGCCGATTGGAGCGGCCAGGATCGTTGGGGTAGCGGTCCACGGCGACCCGTACCAGGTAGCGGGTGATCGGTTCGGTGCCGGCGTTGTACAGCTCCCGGCGGATCAGGCAGCGGTACCCGTCCTCGGTGTAGGTGAGGATGCTCGACTCGTTCTCGACGATCAGCCCGGTGCCCGGCGGGATCCACCGGCCGCTCGGGTCGGGCTCCCGCGGGTCCCGTTCGGTGCGGGCGTGGCGCAGGTGGTCGTACTCCCGGAAGCGTTGCCAGATCGCGCCGCTGGCATCCAGGACGGCCTCGGCGCGCCGGGCGAAGTCCTCGGTGGGTCGGTGCCGCCGCCCTTCGACGTGGCTGACGTACGACGGGTCGAAGCCCATGAGCGTTGCCAGCTGTTTCTTGGACAGACCCCGCTCGGTGCGGTGGCGGGCGAGCTCGGCGGCGAAGGAGTCGGCAGCCCGATCGAGCGGTGAGGTCGTCATCAGCTTCCTCGTGGCCGGGAGTACCAAAACTTTCACGTTCAGTGGCCGGACGTGTACAGGACTGGCACCTTCTCGACAGGACGCTTGACGGCTGGGCGATTCACCCCGATACTGCGGCGCGTTTCCCGATGAACACGCTGGGTAACCGCGTGTCGCGCTTCCCACTTGTTGCCTCTGTAACTGCCTCCGTCGAGGGTTACCACCACCGGCAAAGTGTGGTTAGGCTAGCCTTAATTGAGGATCTCGGACGGAGGTGGAGCAGGTGACAGCCGTACTACCGGCGCACGCCGCCTCCTCGACGGCTCTCGATCCGGTGACCGCGACCCTGCGGGCCATGTTCGGCACCGACGTCCTCCCCGGGCTGGCACCGGGGCTGCTGGTCGTCGACGAGGCCGACTGGGCCCCGGCCGCGACCCTCGCCGACGGCGGTCGGCTGCCGGAGCTGCTCGGTTCCGCCGCCCGACTCTGGGGTGGCAGCCCGCACGCCTCCGCCGCGCTGGCCTGGAAGGCGTACAGCTACTGGGCGGCGTTGCCGGTGGTGCTCGGCTGGGCGGTCGCCCGGCGCGTACCGCTGCTCGACGCCGACAGCACGCTCATCCACTTCGCCGACCCGCACACCCTGATCACCCTCGGCCTGCGCCAGTCGACCCGGGTCGCGGTGCTGCCGGCCGATCCGCTGGTCGTCACCGAGCCGCAGCGGGTCCAGGTGGTGGCCGACGAGCAGGAGTTGCTGGCGACACTGCGGGCCGCCCTGCTGGAGGCGCACCTGTCGCCGCTGATCACCGCGATCCAGGGTGAGGTCCGCATCGGCACCCGTACCCTGCTCGGCTCGGTGGCCTCCGGCATCGCGCACGGATTGCTGACGGCTTCCGACAGCGTGCCCGGTTCGACTGTCGATGCGATCGACACCCTGCTCGACACGCTCGGCCTGGCCGATCTGGTGGAGCTGGTGCCCGACGCGGACGGCAAGCCGACCGTGCAGCGGCGCACCTGCTGCCTCGCCTTCACCCTGCCCAAGCCGAAGGTGTGCCAGGGCTGCTGCCTGCGCACCGCCTGACGGCCCACCGGCCTTCATCCTCTCAGTCGGTCAGCGGCCTTCACGCTCTCAGCCAGTCAGCGGCCGGACATCCCAGACCCACACACCGCCGGTGTGCACCGGCTCGATCCCGGTCAACTCGGTCATCGCCTGGCGCAGCGCGTCCGCGCGCTCCTGCGGGGCGAGGACCACCGCGCCGGCCCGCCAGTAGCGCAGATCCTCGACCGCCTCCCGCCGATTCTCCGCGGTGACCGGTGGCACCTCGCCGCTGCGCCGGACGGTGGCGACGAAGCTGCTGGTCGGGCGGGGTGGTGCGCCGAACAACGCGATCCGGTCCTTGCCGGGGCGGGTGTCCGGGCCGAGGAAGTAGCCGCGGGCGATCGGCATCTCCAGCCGGGTCTGGGCGGACCAGCGCAGCGGGTCGGCGTACTCGGTGTCCGGCAGCGGCAGGGTGACCAGGCTGCGGCCACCGGCCAGGTAGGGACGCCAGGCACCGGAGGTGACGAACTCGGGGGTCGGATCAAGGCGCTTGGTCGGCAGCGGGGTGGGCAGCACCGGCACCAGCGCCATCGCCAGTACGGTCACCGTGCCGAAGCGGATCTGCGAACGCCGGGCCGGATAGCGGGCCGCCAACTCCCGGGCACGCTCGGCAGCATAGGCGAGCAGCAGCCCGATGATCGGTGTGATCGCCAGCGCCCAGCGGGTCGGCACCACCGAGTGCAGCACCGGCAGGTCCTCCAGCAGCGCCCACGGGGCCGGTATGCCGGTCCCCTCCCGGTCGAAGCGGATCTCGCGGCCGAGGGAGAGCACCGCGAAGAGCACGCCCAACGCGGCCAGCGCGAGCACCACCACGTTGCGCCGCAGCCACCAGACCACCGCCGCCATCAGGATCACCAGCGGCCAGCCGAAGAAGGAGTTCTCCTCGGTGGGGTTCTTGGCCAGGCCGGTCGCGCTCCGCGCGTCCCCGGCCAGGGACTCCCGGGCGTACGCGACGAACGAGGCCAGGTCGGTGGAGTAGCCCCGGATCACCCAGGACAGCCCGTTGTAGGCGCCCGGACCGAAGAACTGGACATACAACGGGTACGCCAACAGGACCACGGACGCCGCCGCGGCGATGCCGAGCCCGGCCAGGAAGGTACGGGCCCGGCCGCGTAGTGCGGGTCGGGCGAGGGCCAGTGCCACGATCACCACGCCGAGACCGATCGCGGTCATCAGCAGGATCTCCAGGTTCAGGAAGGCCTGCCAGACGATCACCAACGCGAGCAGGAGGCCGTTGCGCAGCCAGCGTCCCCCGTCGGCCAGCCGCACCGTACGCCAGATGATCAGGGGTACGACGTACTGCGACACGATGTTCGGGTGCGCGTTCGCGTGCGAGATCATCGCCGGCGCGTACGCGCAGAAGGTGGCGCCCAGCCAGGCCGGGCCGCGCGCGCCGACGAGTACCCGGGACAGCACGAAGTACCAGGCGGTCGCCGTGGCGATCATCCCCAGCGTGAGGAATACCAGGAACGCGGTACGGGTGCCGAACAGCAGGGTGACAGGCGTCATTGGCACCGAAACAGACAACACCGAGGTATTTGCTACCAGATTGACTGTTTCGGGGACGTTCATCCGGTCCGACGAGAAGGGGTAGGCAAATTCGGTCACGACCCGCGCGCCGTGCGCCATCATCCATTCGAATTGCGCCATATCCGTCTTGTTGTCCCGAATGCCGTGTGTGGGATTCCACCACATCCGGGCCGTAACCCAGAACGCCAGCAGCACGAAACTCGCCACGGCGGCGACGTCCTTCCACCGCCCTGACCTGCTGAAACGCCTGGTGTCCCGCAGCTCGCCCGGCGACTCTCCCGCCCCGGACTCCTCGACGTGGCGACCCGATTCAGGAGTAGTCATAACAATTCGCAGCGTAGTCGGCCAATCAGGCCGTCGTGCAGGGTTCGGGTCACTCGCGTAACATCTGCCAAGTTCGCTGACCACCACCGATCGTGCACCTAGCCCCCGACCAATTCGGTTGTGCCAGACCCCGACAATTCCGTCACGCCGGGCGGATGGTTCACTCAGTCGGTCCTGGCGCGGTCGAGTCGTATCGTGAGGAATCGACGCATGACAGAAATCACTGGGGATCAGCGCATACAGTCCGAGGTCCTGGAGGGCCTCGCCACCGCGGTCAACCACCGACGCTGGTTCGTCGAGCTGGCCGTGCCCTACCTCGGCGACAACCCGATCGAGATCGGCAGCGGTCTCGGCGACTACGCGCTGGAGTGGGCTGAGCACTTCCCCCGGTTCACCGCCACCGAGGCCGACCCGGACCGCCTGGTCGCGCTCAAGGAACGCCTCGCCGACCGGCCCAACATCGAGGTCCGCCAGATGCTGCTGCCGCACTCGGAGCAGGGTGACTACAGCGCGGCGGTGTCGTACAACGTGCTGGAGCACATCGAGGACCACGTGGGCGCGCTGCGCAGCATGGGCGAGCTGGTCCGGCCGGGCGGCGCCGTGGTCATCATCGTGCCGGCCTTCCAGTTCGCGATGAGCCCCGCCGACATCGCCACCGGCCACGTCCGCCGCTACACCAAGAAGACCCTGTCAGCGGCGATGACCGAGGCCGGCCTGCGGGTGGAGAAGATCCACTACGCGAACGCGCTCGGCCTGATCGGCTACTTCATGGCCACCAAGGTCTTCCGCCTGATGCCGAAGGAGGGCCCCATGGTGAAGGTCTACGACACCCTGGTCCTCCCCGCCACCAAGGCCGCCGAACAGGTCCTCCTTCCCCCCTTCGGCCAGTCCGTCTTCGCCGTAGCCCGCACCCCCGCCTAACCCCTCCACCCACGCACCCTCCCCGCGGCGCTCCCCCGCCGCGTTGATCAAGAGGTTTGCGTCTGGATCCGGCCGGATTCTGACGCAAACCTCTTGATCAACTGGGTCCAGGGCGAGGGGTCAGGGCGTGACCTGGTAGGTGGGGCGGATGGTGGCGCGGGCGAGGGTGTGGAAGGTCAGGTTGAAGCCGACGTACGCCGGGGTGGCGTCCGGGGTGACGTCGAGGCGCTCCACGTCGAGTGCGTGGACCGCGAAGACGTACCGGTGGGGGCGGTCACCGGGCGGCGGGGCCGCGCCACCGAAGCCCTGCTCGCCGTAGTCGTTGCGGACGGTGAATCCGCCGCTCAGGTCGTCGTCGGCGACCCCCCGCGGCAACTCGGTCACGTCGGCCGGCAGGTTCACCAGCACCCAGTGCCAGAAGCCGCTACCGGTCGGCGCGTCCGGGTCGAAGCAGGTCACCGCGAAACCCTTGGTCTCGGCCGGAAAGCCCGACCAGGACAGCTGCGGTGAGACGTTGCCGCCGCCGGTGCTGCCGTGCGCGTGCGCCGCGTCCATCGGCTCACCGTTCTGGACGTCCTGACTGGTCAGCGTGAACGAGGCGACCGTCGGCAGCAGCTCGTACGGGTCCGGGGCGATGGGACGTTCCAGGGTCATCGAGTCAGGTCCTTCCGATGCGGGGTGGCGTTCTGCCGCCCCCTTCATACCCTGTGACCCGCTGGCATTCGTGAAACCCGCGCTGTGTCAGCCCAGTGAGCGGAGGGTGTGGGATTCGAACCCACGAAGACATCGCTGCCTTACCGGTTTTCAAGACCAGCGCCATCGGCCACTAGGCGAACCCTCCCGGACCGCGCGCCGCGCGGCCGTGCTTAGTCTGCCACGCCCGGGCGAGCGCCGAACGGGGGGAGCTACCCGTTTCGTCATGATCACTCACCCTCTGTGCGGGCAGCAGGTGGGGACCTTGAGGTGGGGTGCGGGTCGGATCGGGTAAGACTGGGGACATGCGCGCGATCGTCGTTTCCGAGCCGGGTGGGCCGGAGGTGCTGAGCTGGAGCGAGGTGCCTGATCCGCAGCCGGGGCCGGGCGAGGTGCTGGTCGACGTACGGGCCACCGCCGTCAACCGGGCGGACCTGTTGCAGCGGCAGGGGCACTACCCACCCCCACCGGGCGCGTCGGAGTATCTCGGGTTGGAGTGCTCGGGCGTGATCAGTGCGCTCGGTGCCGGGGTGGACGGCTGGGCGGTGGGGCAGCAGGTCTGCGCGCTGCTGGCCGGTGGCGGGTACGCCGAGCGGGTGGCGGTGCCGGTGGGGCAGCTGCTGCCCGTACCGGATGGGGTTGATCTGGTGGATGCCGCAGCCTTGCCCGAGGTGGCTTCGACGGTCTGGTCCAACGTGGTCCAGGTGGCTCGGTTGGCGGCGGGCGAGACGTTGCTGGTGCACGGCGGTGGCAGCGGGATCGGCACGTTCGCCATCCAGTTGGGTGCGGCGTGGGGCGCGACGGTGGTGGCGACCGCCCGGGCGGCCAAGCACGATCGGCTGCGGGCGTTGGGTGCCGCGCACCTGATCGATTATCGGGAGCAGGACTTTGTCGAGGAGGTCCGCAGGGTCACCTCCGACGCGGGTGCCGACGTCATCCTCGACATCATGGGCGCGTCGTACCTGGGTCGTAACGTGGCTGCTCTGGCGTACGACGGACGGCTCGTGACGATCGGCATGCAGGGTGGGCGCAAGGGGGAGTTGGATCTCGGTGCGTTGCTGGCCAAGCGCGGCACCGTCGCCGCGACGGCGTTGCGGTCCCGCCCGCTGGAGCAGAAGAGTGCCATCGTCCGTGGGGTACGCGAACAGGTGTGGCCGCTGGTCGAGGCCTGTCGGATCCGGCCGGTGATCGACCGGCGGATGCCGATCAGCGAGGCGGCCGACGCGCACCGCCTGGTCGAGTCGAGCGACCATGTCGGCAAGGTGCTGCTGACGGTCGACTGAGCCGACCCGGACCGCAACAAAACAGTGCCGCCTCAGCGGGGCAGGGTCAGTCGCGCTCCGGGGCCTTCACCGGCCAACTCGTCGCCCGGGTTGTAGAGGGCGCAGCGGCTCAGGGACAGGCAGCCGCAGCCGATGCAGCTGTCGAGGTCGTCGCGGAGCCGGTTCAACAACCTGATCTTCTCGTCCAGACGGTCGCGCCAGGCCATCGACAGCTGCGCCCAGTCGTCGGCGGTGGGCGTACGCGAGGCGGGCAGTGAGTCCAGTGCGGACCTGATCTCCTCCAGCGAGATGCCGACCTGCTGGGCGATCCGGATGAAGGCGACCCGGCGCAACTCGCCACGGTGGTACCGGCGCTGGTTGCCGCCGGTGCGCTCGGCCCGGATCAGCCCGAGCCGCTCGTAGTAGCGCAGCGCGGACTGGGCCACCCCACTGCGGGCGGCGAGTTGACCGATGGTGAGTGCTTCGTGCATCACTTTCGCCTTGAACTGAACCTCGCTTCAACTTGCAGGCTAGTCGCATGTCCTCACTAGCCACCATCACCACCCAGGTCGCCGAGGCGGCCGCCCCGCTGGACGGTCGAGACCCCGTCGCCCCGCTGCTGGAGCGGGTCCGCGCCGGCCGCGACTTCGGCCCGAACGTCTACTCGACCCGCGACGTGCTGTGGGTGCTCTACGACCGCGTCCTGCGGGTCACCCCGGCAACCGTCGACGAACCCGACCGGGATCGTTTCCTGCTCTCCAAGGGGCACGCGGTCGCCGGTTACTACGCGGTGCTGGCCGCGAAGGGCTTCATCCCACCCGACTGGCTCGACGACCAGGGCGGGCCGGACAGCCGGCTCGGCGACCACCCGGACCGGACGCTGGTGCCGGGGGTGGAGATCGGCTCCGGGTCGTTGGGGCACGGTCTCGGCCTGGCCGTCGGCAGCGCGCTCGGCCTGCGCGCCCAGGGCCTGCTCGACCCCCGGGTGTACGTGCTGCTCGGCGACGCCGAACTGGACGAGGGCTCCAACCACGAGGCGATCGCGTACGCCGGTGCCGTCGGCCTGGGGAACCTGACCGCGGTCGTGGTCGACAACTCCTCCGCCACGTACGGCTGGCCGGGCGGGGTGGCCACCCGCTTCACGGTCAACGGGTGGACCGCGGCCACCGTCGACGGGCACGACCAGGACGCCCTGCACGCGGCCCTGACCGGGCACCACGGCCACCGGCCGCACGTCGTCGTCGCAGTCGTCAACAACGGAGAGCAGGCATGAGCGAGATGACTACGGCAGTAGCGGAACTGAGCATGCGGGACTGCTTCGTCGACACCACCACCGCCCTGCTGGCCGAGAAGCCGCGTACGGCGTTGGTGCTCGCCGACATCTCCGCCTCCCTGTTCGCCTCGGCAGCCGAGCGGCACCCCGACCGGGTGCTCAACGTCGGCATCCGGGAGCAGTTGATGGTGGGGGTGGCCGGTGGGCTGGCGTTGACCGGGTTGCGCCCGATCGTGCACAGCTACGCGCCGTTCCTGGTGGAGCGGGCGTACGAGCAGATCAAGCTCGACCTCGACCACCAGGCGGCGAGCGCGGTGCTGGTCAGCGTCGGCGGCTCGTTCGACCGGGCGGAGTCCGGTCGCACCCACTTCAGCCCGGCGGACGTCGCGCTGTTCGACACCCTCGCCGACTGGACCGTGCACGTGCCGGGGCACCCGGGCGAGGTGTCCGGGCTGCTGCGTGCGACGGTGGCCGCCGACACCTCGGCGTACCTGCGGCTGTCGACCCTGCACAACGATCGCCCGTACGCCGATGCCGGTGATCTGGTGGTGGTGCGGGACGCGGGTCCCGGCGCGGCCCTGCTGGTCGCGGTCGGCCCGATGCTGGACGCGGCGCTGGCCGCCGTCGCGGACCTGCCCGTCACGGTGGCGTACACGCACCGGCCGCGTCCGTTCGACGTCGCCGGGCTGCGGGCGCTCGCCGGCACGGAGGTGATCCTGGTCGAGCCCTACCTGGCGGGGACTTCCGCCCGCGTGGTCTCGGCAGCGCTGGCGGATCGACCGCACCGGCTGCTCGCGCTCGGGGTCGGTCGGGAGGAGCTACGCCGCTACGGTTCGGCGGAGGATCATCTGCGCTGGCACGGGCTGGACCCGGCCGGGTTGCGCCGCTCGCTGACCGGCTTCCTCACCCCGGCCGCGATCGCGGGCTAGGCAGCGGTGGGACGGCGGCGAGTGCGCTCGCGTCCGAGGATCCAGAGCGCCTCGACCCCGTCCCGCCAGGTGATCTTCTTGCCTTCCTCACGGCCCCGGGCCCGGTAGCTGATCGGCACCTCGTACGGCCGGATACGGCGACGCAGCAGCTTGCCGGTCACCTCGGCCTCCATGCCGAAGCCTCGGGAGCGGATGTCCAGCGAGCGGTAGAGCGCGACCGGCATCAGCTTGAAGCAGGTCTCCAGGTCGCCGATGTAGGAGTTGAACAGCACATTGGCGGCCATGGTGACGCCTCGGTTGCCCATCACGTACCAGAAGCTGTAGGCGCTGTGGCTGCCGAAGGTCCGGTTGCCGTAGACCACGGTGGCCCGGCCGTCGAGCACCGGGGCGAGCAGTTTGGGGATGTCCTGCGGGTCGTACTCCAGGTCCGCGTCGAGGATGACCATGTATTCGCCCTCGGCGGCGGCGACCGCCGTACGGATCGCGGCGCCCTTGCCTGCGTTGCGTTGATGCGTGATCACGCGCAGTCGGGCGTCGTCGGCGCGACCGAGAACCTCTCCGGTGCCGTCGCGGCTGCCGTCATCGACCACCACGAGTTCGATCTCGCACGGATATTCCACGGCCAACGCCTGCTTGAGGGCGTCCCCGATGCGCTCTTCCTCGTTGTAGACCGGCATGAGGATCGACAGCTTCACGGGATTCTCCACGAGGGCGGCAGTGTGTCGGCCATAGCCTAGCCTGGCAGCTCAGCGATGTGGTGGCGACTGCCGATGGACATCCGCCATCGCACATTCAGGCTGATGGTGTTTACTTCCGGCCATGTCGGCCGTCGGCTTTCCGCTCGTCCTGGCACCCGTCGCCGCCGTCGTCGCGCTGACCGTGGCGTTACGGCCACGGGCCGTGGACAGTGTCGCGCCCCGACGCCTCGCGGTGATCCGGGCCGCCCTGGCCACCGGCGCGTTCGCGGTGGTGACCGTCGAGGTGCTGGGCGGGTCGGGGCTGCTGACACCGCCCGCGTTCGCCGTGGCCTGGCTGCTCTTCGTGGCCGGGTGCGTGGCGGCGGCCGGGTGGCGGCAGCGCCGCGACCGGCGGAACCTGTCCACCGAGGCCGCGACGGCGTCCCTTGCGGATGCCGTGGACCGCACCGCCGCACCGCCGCCCGCCCTGGTCGCGGCCGGGTCGGGCACGTCGGTGTCGTCCGGCACCCGACTGGCCACCGAGGTCCGCCCTGCCGGGGCAGGCTTCGACCGGGCGCCGACACCGGGCGGGGACGGCCCGGCACGCTGGTGGGCACCGCTCACCGCTTTCTGGCGTACGGCGGGTCGGGGCGAGCGGCTGCTCGCCGGCACGGTCGGCGGCCTCGTCCTGGTCGAGTTGCTGATCGCACTGCTGGCCGCACCGAACAACTTCGACTCGCAGACCTACCACCTGCCGAAGGTGGAACGGTGGGTGGCGCAGGGTGACCTGACGTTCTGGGCCACGGCGATCCACCGGCAGGTGACCATTCCGCCGGGTGCCGAGTACCTGCTGCTGCATCTGCGCCTGTTCACCGGCTCGGACGTGCTGTTCAACCTGGTCCAGTGGGCCGCCGGGGTGGGTGCCCTGCTGGCGGTGGCCCGGCTGACCGCTCAACTGGGCGGTGGTCGACGGGCCCAGTTGCTTACCGCGTTCCTGCTGGCCACCACGCCGATGGTGGCGTTGCAGGCGACCAGCACCCAGACCGATCTGGTCTGTGCCGCCTGGGCGGTCTGCGCGGCCACCCTCGCCCTGGACGGGCTGCGGCGACGCGCCCACCTCGGCGACCTGCTCGCCCTGGGTGCGGCCACCGGTCTGGTCGCGGTGACGAAGACCAGTGGCCTGCTCGCGGTAGGGCCGCTGCTGGTGCTCTGGGGGCTGGGCCAGTTGCGCCTGGCGTACCTGGCCCGGCCGGCGGGTCGACGGCGGATCCCGGCCGGCGGCCTGGCCCGTACGGTCGGCGCGTCGGTGCTGATCCTGCTGGTCGCCGTCGTCGTGGTCGGTCCCTTCATGGGTCGGGTGTACGCCGAGTTCGGTCATCCCCTCGGCCCGGACCGGCTGCGCAACTCGGTGCCGATGGAGCGGCACGATCCACCGTCGGTGCTGGTCAACGCGCTGCGCATCGGGCACACCGCGTTCGACACCCCGCTGGCCCCGCTGCGTGACGTCACCGCCCGGGCGATCGTCGGGGTGGCCGACCTGCTCGGTGTCGATCCGCAGGACCGCGACATCACCTTCGGGCGGGAGAGCTTCCCGGAGCCGTCCTGGTATCCGGACGAGGATCGGGTGGCCTTCCCACTGGCCGGGGTGCTGGCGCTGCTCGCCGTCGTGGCGGCGCTCCGCCGCCCGGCTCGGATCAGCCCTGGTGCGGCCGGGGCGTCGCGGGCGTACGGCGTGGTGGTCGTCGTGGCGGTGCTGCTGCACACCACGATGATCAAATGGCAGCCCTGGGGGAACCGGCTGTTGCTCTATGCGCTGGCGGTGGCGGTGCCGCTGGCCGGGCTCTGGTTGGACGCGCTGCTGCGCCGCTCGGCCTCGGCGCGGCTCGCCGGCCCGTCGGGACGCGCTGCGGGTGGGCGGCGGTCGGTCGCCGCGACCGTCGTGGTGACGGTGTTGGCGACCTCCGCACTGGCCGGGGTGCTGGCGGTGTCGTACGGCTTTCCCCGCCGGCTGGTCGGCTCGGGCTCGGTCTTCACCACCGCCGAGTGGGAGCTGCGTTTCCTGCGGCGTCCCCAGTGGGCGGAGGAGTACCGGTGGGCGGCCGACGCGGTACGCGCCGCCGAGGCCCGCCGGATCGGCCTGTCGCAGCGCAACGACGACTGGGAGTACCCGTGGTGGTTGCTGCTGCGTGACGAGGACGGCCGGCCACCGGAGCTGCTCGCGCTCCAGTCGGTGGTGGACGGCCGTCCGGCGGCCGACCCGACGTCGGTGGACGCGATCGTCTGCGTCGGCAGCCAGCCCCTCTGCGCGGACCTGGTGCCCGACGGCTGGGAGTTCGAGTTCCGCAGTTACGTCGGTTACGCGCTGCCCGGCCGCTGATCTCCTGCCCCATTGGCCCGGTTGATCGCAGCACGCAAGTATCCCGAAGCGTATTCACATACATGCCTCCACGCGTTACCGTCCGGTAACTCGATCGACGTCCCACGATCGAACCGAAAGGAGCGCGTCGATGTCTGGTTTCCCTGCCAGGCGTGAACGGACGCCCCGACGGCGACTCGTCCAGGTCGCCGTCCTCGCCACCGCTCTCGTCCTGCCCATGTTGGCCGGGCCGGCCTCACCAGCCGCCGCGGCCGACCGTCCCGCCGTCCAGCCACTCCCCGCCCACCTCGAAACGATCCGCGCCGCCGAAGCCACCCAGCTGTACGGCACTCCCGGCATCCGGCCACTCGCCCAGCGCCGCACCGCGCTGATCACCATGGGCGACAGTCAGATCTCCGGCGAGGGGGTGGGCAACTACGTGCCCGGCACCCACCAGCCGGGCAACTGGTGCGACCGCTCGTACGACCAGGCGGTGTTCCGTACCGGCATCGCCGCCGACGAGCGTTACAACATCGCCTGCTCGGGCGCCACCCCGTGGAACCTGATCGCGGGCGGACCGACCCAGCACAACGAGCTGAACCAGGGCGACCACCTCGCCATCAAGGCGCGCAACACCAACATCAAGCTGATCTGGGTGGTGGTCGGCGCCAACGGTGACGGCACGATCCAGTTCGGTCCGGTCGCCACCGACTGCGCGGTGCGCCGCGTCCTCTTCCAGGGCCCCTGCTGGCCCACCTACACCGACCAGTGGACGGTACGCACCGACGGCAGCCGGCGCGCCGTCGAGGACGCGCTGACCGACATCCGCCGGACCATGACCGGTGCCGGTTACCTCAACACCGACTACGAGTTGGTGCTGATGTCGTACTCCAGCCCGGCCAGCCCCGACGTGGAGGACAACCCCAACTTCCCCGGTTGGTACGCCGGCGGCTGCCTGCTCTACCTGGCCGACGCCGCCTTCGCCCGGAACAAGGCGGTACCGCTGTTCGAGTCGGCGCTCCGGGCGGCGGCGGCCAACACCGGCACCCGCTACCTCGACGGCAGCCGACTCTTCCACGGCCATGAGGTGTGCACCGACAACACGTCAGTGCGTGGCCTCTACATCGAACTCGGCGTCTGGGACGAGAACGCGGCCCGCCAGTCGTTCCACCCGAACTACCGGGGTCACGGCATGTTCGCCCAGTGCATCACCCAGTTCTACGCCTCCGGCCAGCAGCAGGGCACCTGCGTCGACCCGGCGAGCACCGGCAACGGCGTGCTCTACCCGGGCCTGATGCAGTTCAAGCAGCTGCGCAACGCCGCCACCGGCACCTGCGTGGACGGCAAGGGGTACGACTCACGCAACAACACCGCGCAGCAGTCGTACCGCTGCCACGGGGGCCGCAACCAGGGCTTCTGGTACGACCCGACGCGGCAGTCGCTGCACTCCGAGCTGTCCCACGACCGCTGCCTGGACGTCTCCGGCGGATCGTTGACCTCCGGCACGACTGTCAACATCTACGACTGCCACGGTGGTAACAACCAGAAGTTCGTCTTCTCCGGCAACCAGATCCGCGCCGCCGGCAACACCAACCTCTGCCTGGCCTTCGACAACCCGCTGCTGGGCACTCCCCGGCTGCGGCTGGCGAACTGCTCCAGCAGCTCCCGGCAGCAGTGGTCGTTCGAGTCACGGTCGTTCGCGCAGCCCGTCGGGTACGGGTACGACGACTTCATCGGGTCTCGCGTCTACTGACGCCGGCCCCTGATCATCGGCGGGGCGGTGGGTTCACCTGCCGCCTCGCCGGTCGTTTTCGCCGAGGCGACGGTCAGTGCGCCGCGGCCGGGTGCAGCGTGGTCGGACGGACGGCGGAGGCTTCCGCGACGGTCGCCAGAACCCGGGGCCGGGTGGCGCGTACCCGGGTGCGGAAGGCGTGGTTGAACAGCGCGTCGAGCTGCCACACCTGCTTCGGGTGCTGGGTGCGGACGAGGAAGCGCTCACGGATGCCGTCGATGGCGGTGGCCGCCAGTTCGACCGAGTGCAGTCGGGGGTCGGGGCTCCAGGTCACGTGGCTCAGCTCGCGCAACTCGGTGTTGAGGTGCAGCCGCAGCCGGTGCAGCACCCGGGTCTGCCGGGTGATCACGAGACGTCGATGGGTGAGCAGGAGAAGGTATTCGCCGGACATCGGCCGGTCGGGCCGGCTGCACCGGGTGACCAGGACTGTGGCGTCGCTGGCGCCGACGCAGCGACGGAACACCGGCATGTGTCGGGTCGCGGTCTGCACCGCCAGCCCGGCCTCGGCGGCGGCGGGAAGGAACGTTCGGGAGAAGACGTCCATGCCCTACCCAACGACCTTGCTCAACCGGTGACGTGGCTCACGCAACTGCTTTTTGCAAATTCCACGTTACGAAGATCGGCTCGGCGGCGCAGGTCAGAGCAGCTCGACGATCGTCGCATTCGCCATTCCGCCACCCTCGCACATCGTCTGCAGGCCGTAGCGGATGCCGTTGTCGCGCATGTGGGCGAGCATCGTCGTCATGATCCGGGCACCGGATCCGCCGAGCGGGTGCCCGAGGGCGATCGCCCCGCCGCGCGGGTTGAGCCGCTCCGGGTCCGCCTCGGTCTCCGCCAGCCAGGCCAGCGGCACCGGGGCGAACGCCTCGTTGACCTCGTACACCCCGATCTCCTCGATGCCCAGCCCCGCGCGGCGCAGCGCCTTCGCGGTGGCCGGAATCGGCGCGGTGAGCATGGCGACCGGGTCGTCGGCGGCGACCACGGCGGTGTGGATGCGGGCCAGCGGCCGCAGTCCGTGCCGGCTGGCCCACTCGCTGGTGGTGACGGCCAGCGCGGCCGCGCCGTCGGAGATCTGCGAGGCCGAACCGGCGGTGACCACTCCGTCCGGGCGGAACGGGGTGGGCAACTCGGCCAGCTTCTCCAGTGAGGTGTCCCGGCGTACGCCCTCGTCCGCGGCGAACTTGCCGCCGTCCGGGAGGACAACCGGTGCGATCTCGCCCTCGAACGCTCCCGCGTCCTGGGCGGCGGCGGCCTTCTCGTGACTGGCCAGGGCGAACTCGTCGAGCTGGGTACGGGACAACCGCCAGCGCTGCGCGATCAACTCCGCGCCGACGCCCTGGTTGAACGGCAGCGGCGAATCCTCGGCGACGCCCTCGACGCCCCGGTAACGGGCCAGGATCAGGTCGCTGAACGGCTGGCCACCGGCCACGCTGGAACCCATCGGCACCCGGGTCATCGACTCCACCCCGCCGGCGACCACCAGGTCGGCCTGGCCGGAGAGCACGGTGGCGGCGGCGAAGTGCAGCGCCTGCTGACTGGAGCCGCACTGCCGGTCCAGCGTGGTGCCGGGTACCGACTCGGGCCAGCCGGCGGCGAGCACGGCGTTGCGTGCCACGTTCCAGGACTGCTCGCCGACCTGGGAGACGCACCCCCACACCACGTCGTCGACCTGCGCCGGGTCGAATCCGGTCCGTTCGGCGAGGGCGCGCAGCACGTGCGCCGACAGATCCACCGGGTGCACTGCGGCAAGGCTGCCCTTGCGCCGTCCGACCGGGGTACGCACCGCACCGACGACAACCGCGTCACTCATCTGTACTCCCCGGTAACTTGGGCTGCCTCGATCCTACGCCCATCTGCCGGTCGTCCGCCCGCGCTGGCATGCTGGTCTCGTGCCTTCCGAAACGGATGCTGGTCGGGTGCCTTCCGGGACGACTCCGATGCAGTGGCGGATACCTGCGGCCCTGCCGGTGCTCAAACTGGTCGGCGCGGCCGGCCTCCTCGCCCTGGGATTCCTGCTGGCCGAGGGTGATCTGCTCCGGCCGGTGGCCGGCGCGTTGGGCGCCGCGCTGCTGGCCGGATGGGGCGTACGAGACGTGATCGCACCGGTCCGGCTGGCGGTCGACCCGAGCGGGATCACCGTGCCGAAGGGCTGGACCGGCCGGCAGCACCTGCCCTGGTCGGCGGTGGAGAGCATCCGGGTGCAGCGCCGACCCGGGCGCGGCTTCGCCGGCCCGGCGCTGGAGATCGACACCAGCGAGACGCTGCACCTGTTCAGCCGGCTCGACCTCGGCACCGACCCGGAGGACGTCGCCGACGCCCTGGCCGCCGTCCGCCCGGAGCCGGCACGACCGTCCCGGCCGCCCTCAGGCGAGCAGAGCGACGGTACGGATCAGAGCCGCGCCGAGTAGCAGCACCATGATCACCGTGCCGCCCACCGCCTGCACCAGCGTCCGGTGTGACCTCGGGGCGTAGGCCAGCACCAGGGCCATGAGCCCGCCGAACACCAGGCCGCCGAGGTGCCCGGCGATCGAGATCTGCGGCACGGTGAACGTGAAGATCAGGTTGATCACCAGGATCGGCAGGATCGCCGAGGTGTCCCGACCGAGCCGTCTCATGATCACGAATATCGCCGCGAAGAGACCGAAGATGGCGGTGGACGCGCCGGCCGACATCTGGTTCGGCGGGCTGAACACGTACACCGCGACGTTGCCGCCGAAGCCGGCGATGAAATAGAGCGCGGCGAAGCGCAGCGGCCCGAGCACCGCCTCCAACGACTGGCCCAGCACCCAGAGGGCCCACATGTTGAGCAACAGGTGCAGGATGCCGTAGTGCAGGAACATCGCGGTGACCAGGCGGTACCACTGGCCCTCGGCGACCCCGCCGATGCTGCCGTCGAGGAACATCGCCCGACCCAGCACGGCACCCCACTCGGTCAGCGGGGTGCTGCCACCCATCAGACCGCCGAAGCCGGTGCCACCGGCCGCCGCGTCCCCGCCCCGGTCGGAGGCGATCGACACCAGCATGATCAGCACGTTGATCGCGATCAGCGCCTTGGTCACGTAGCCGTGCCGGCCGGCGGCACCGCCACCGAAGGCGGTACGCGCCGGCCGGACGCTACGACGTCCTTCCGACACACACTCCGGGCACTGGAATCCGACGGATGCCTCGTTCATGCAGTCCGGACAGATCGACCGGTCGCACCGGGTGCATCTGACGTACGTCTCCCGCCCGGGGTGGCGGTAACAGGCCGGAGTGGTCGGCGCGGACTCACTCACCGCGAGCCCCAGGTGCCCGAGCGCTCAGTCATGCGAGCAAAGGTACCTTGATCCGCCGCAGCGACGGATGGGCCGCACCCCGGTCGGATCCTCCATGCCCGCCACACCCAGGCCCGGGCGGCGGACACGGCCGGACGACGTACGGGTCAGGCGCCCTGACGCTCGATCTCGACCCGCTCGATGACGACGTCCTGAAGCGGCCGGTCGCTCGGGCCGGTGGGGGTGTTGGCGATCGAGTCGACGACCTTCGCGGACTGCTCGTCGGCCACCTGACCGAAGATGGTGTGCCGGTTGTTCAGGTGCGGGGTCGGCGCGACCGTGATGAAGAACTGCGAGCCGTTGGTGCCGGGCCCGGCGTTCGCCATCGCCAGCAGGTACGGCCGGTCGAAGCGCAGTTCGGGGTGGAACTCGTCGGCGAAGTTGTAGCCCGGACCGCCGCGACCGGTGCCGGTCGGGTCACCCATCTGAATCATGAACCCGCTGATCACGCGGTGCGAGATGGTGCCGTCGTAGTACGGACCACTGCCCGGCTGGCCGGTCCGTGGGTCGGTGTACTCGCGCGTGCCCTCGGCCAGCTCGACGAAGTTGCGGACCGTCTTCGGCGCGTGGTTCGGGAAAAGCTCCAGCCGGATCGGACCGGCGTTGGTGTGCAAGGTGGCGTAGACAGCCTCAGCCACGGGTACTCCTCACTCGTTGGTCAGTTCCTTGCGGATCCTCCCATGTGCCCGATCTGGACATGCGGAGGCATCCGAAGGTGGAGGATGACAGAGGACAACTCCCAGGAGGTGGGAACGTGTTTGGATTCGCGCGGCGCAAGACCCAGGGGCAACTGGCCAGGGCCGAGCTGAACCGCGGCGTTGGTCACCTGCGTCAGGCTGCCACGCACGCGGCGAAGGGTGCCGGTGCCACTGTCGGTCCACGGGTCGAGGCGGCTCGCAGTGCCGTCATGCCAGCCACTGTCATGATCCGTGATCGCGCGTCGAGCGGTCTGGCGACGACGGCTGCGGCACTCGCGCCCCTGACCCTGGCGATGCGGCAGGCGCAGGCCGAGGCAGCCGGCAAGGCTGCTGCCGGAAAGAAGGTTGCCGCCACCAAGAAGGCGGCGGCCACCAGGAAGGTCAAGGCGAAGAACATGAAGGCGAAGAAGAAGTCCCGCCGCGGCACCATGATCGGCCTGCTCGCCGCCGGCACGGTGGCCGGTTTGGCCGGTGCGATGGCTCTGCGGCGCTACCGGGAACAGCAGGCGTGGGCCGAGTACGACCCGGGCACGACGCTTGAGCCGATGCGCGAGGAGGTGGAGACCATCGAGGTGCGTACGACCGGACCGGCCGGCGCGGGCAAGGCCTCGACCGGCGCGGGCAGTTCCGCGGTGGCCGCTGGCGACAGCGCCTCCACCACCAAGACCACCACCCCGCCCAAGCCCACCCCGACCGACAAGGTTCCCTCGGTCGCCGAGGGCGCCCGCACCACCAGCGGCCGCCCCGCCGACAATCTCACCAAGGCCGTCAACAACTCCCCCACCTCCTCCAACGGCCGCCCCTAACCCCACCTCCCACCCCGTCGATCTTGCACTTTGTGTCGCTGCATAGCGGACTTATGCCGCGAATCAGCGACCGAAACTGCAAGATCGGCGGGGAGGGGTGGGGAGGGGTGGGGAGGGAGGGCGTTAGAGCCAGTCGTTGCGGCGGAACCAGCGGTAGAGGGCCAGGGAGATGGTGAGCATCAGGGCCAGGACCACGGGGTAGCCGTAGGCGACCTTCAGTTCGGGCATGAACTCGAAGTTCATGCCGTAGATGCCGGCGATGGCGGTCCAGACGGCGGCGATGGCCGCCCAGGCGGCGATCTTGCGCATGTCGTTGTTCTGGTCGACCGTCACCTGGGCCAGACGCGCCTGGAGGATCGAGTTCAGCAGGTCGTCGTACGAGTTGACCTGCTCGACCGTACGGCTCAGGTGGTCCTGCACGTCACGGAAGTAGCGGCGTACCTCCTTGGGCACCTCGCGGTTCATCTGCGTGGTCAACGCGAGCAGCGGACGCTGCAACGGCATCACCGCGCGCTTGAACTCCACCAGTTCCCGCTTCAGCTGGTAGATCCGCTGGATCCGGCCGGTGGCCTGACGGTCGAAGACCTCGATCTCCAACACGTCCATGTCGTCCTCGAGCTGGTCGGCGACCTCCAGGTAGAGGTCGACGACCCGGTCGGTGATCGCGTACGCGACCGCCCAGGGGCCGTGCAGCAGCAGGTCCTGGCGGCTCTCCAACTCCTCCCGCACCGGTGCGAGCCGACTGGCGTCGCCGTGCCGGACGCTGATCAGGAAGTGCGGACCGATGAAGAGCATCACCTGCCCGGTCTCCACGACCTCGGAGTTCTCGGTCAACTCGGTGTGCTCGCAGTAGCGTGCCGTACGCAACACCAGGAAGCTGACCTCGCCGAAACGCTCCAGCTTGGGCCGCTGCTGGGCCTTGACGGCGTCCTCGACAGCCAGCTCGTGCAACCCGTAGCTCTCGGCGATCTCGGTCATCTCGGCCAGCTCCGGCTCGTGCAGCCCGAGCCACACGAAGCCGCTCTCCTCGCGGCGCGCCGCCGCCAGCGCCTCCGCGAAGGTCCACTCGCCGGGCTGGCGCCTACCGTCGACGTAGACGGCGCAGTCCACCACCGCGCTGCGTGGCGACTCGGCCGGAACCGTCACCGTCCGTGTTCCGTCCGGGCTGAGTCGACGTGTCATGGCGCGTACCGGTGACCAGTCGCGGGGCCGCAGTGCCCGGCCGGCGACCGCGGAGCGGGCCCGATCCTGATCCGGAGGTGACGTCCGCTGGTCGGCGGTGGAGGTGTTCCGGCCTCGCTTGATCCGATCGGTCATCACGCCCCCTCCGCACGCCCTGGTTGCGGCTTGCAGGGTACGCCGCAGCAACGATCATGGTGGCTTCGGCGACCGCCGGGGGGTGGCGCCGGACGGACCGGACCGCTACGGGGGGTGAGGCTGCGGCCCGGCCCGCCCGGCGCCATGGGGGCGGGGGTGGTGCTGCCGCGTCACCCAGGGGCGTACGGCGGCCGGCTCGCGTCGGGCATGTCCACGATGGTCGAAGCCCGGAAGGCCGCAGTACGCAGGTGAGTGACGCTCGCAGCATTGTGAGCCGCCGGTCGCCCCGAGGGGGAGCCCTGGAGCGACCGGCGTGGCCGTACTGTCAGAAATCCGACAGATTTCAGCCGCGAACCGCTTCCATCGCCTCGGCCAGCCGCCGGACACCCTCGTCGACACGATCCGCGGTGACTGCCGAATAGGCGAGCCGGAGCGCGTGCCGCCCACCGTCGATGACGAAGTCACTGCCCTTGACCACCGCGACGCCCCGCTCGGCGGCCGCCGGCGCCAGCTTCTCGACGTCGACGTCCTCCGGCAACTCGACCCAGAGGAAGTAGCCGCCGTCCGGCTCCACGAACCGGGCCTCGGGAATGTGCCGGCGCAGCGACTCGGCCAGCACCCGCGCCCGCTCGCCGAGCGCCGCCCGGACCGTCTCGATCGACCGCTCGATGTCGCCGGAGACACAGAACTGGTGCACGATCGCCTGCGCCACCATGCCGGGCGAGATGTAGAGGCTGGTCGCCTTGCTCGCGATGGCACCGATCAGGTCCGCCGGGCCGACCAGGTAGCCCACCCGTACGCCGGGGCAGACCGTCTTGGTGAAGCTGGAGGCGTGCACCACGACACCACGGGTGTCCATCGACAGCATCGACGGCAGCGGCTCACCACGGAACCGGATGTCGGCGTACGGGTCGTCCTCGAAGATCGTGAAGCCGTACTCCGCGGCCAACTCCAGCAGCTCCCGGCGCTTGTCCAGGGAGAGCGTCACACCGGCCGGGTTCTGGTAGTTCGGAATGATGTGCGCCAGCCGTGGCCGCACCCCGGACTCCAGCAGCTTGCGCAGCTCGGCAGTGTCCAGGCCGTCCGGCTGGATGGTGACTCCGTGCAGCTCGCTGCCCATCCGCTGAAGGTTCAGCAGGGTCCGGTCGTAGGTCGGCCGCTCCACCACCACGGCGTCGCCGGGGCGTACCAGGTGGTCGAAGAGGAAGGCGTCGGCCTGCAGGGAACCGTTGGTGATCAACACCTGGTCGGCCTCGACCCCGTGCTTCTCGGCGATCCACTTCCGCAACGGAAGGTAGCCGACGGAGGTACCGTACGCGGTCACCCCGGCGGGGTCGGCGTCGAACGCGCGGACGGCGGCGGCCTTGAGCCCTTCGACATCGACGATGTCCAGCGAAGGCGCGCCACGGGCGAAGGAGATCAGCTGCTCGGCGGTCATGGCTGTTCAGCGTACGTGCGGTGGCAGGGCGTACGCCGACGGCACGGCGATGTCCGCATCCTGAGCCACCGGGTCGGGTGAGCCGGGCGACCGGGAAAGGCGAGTGGGTGATCGGGAGGACGGCCGAGCAGGTCAGGACTTACCTGACGGCGGAGCCGGTCAGGCGGCCGCCGGTTCCCGTCCGGCGAACACCGGCTCGCCGGTCGACACCGGGGACACGGAGGCCAACGGCACCTGCCGGGACAGGCCCGCCACCTGCACCCCGAGCGAGGTGATCAGCTGTCCCCAGTCGAAGTAGGACCGCCAGGTGACGATCCGACCCCGCCGCACCCGGACCATGTCCACCACCTGCCAGGACACGGAGTGACCGGTCGGTGCGACAGTGCCGAACGGGGTGTGCAGCACCCCGGTGTGGGTGCCGGTGAGCCGATGCTCGACCGCCGCCCCACCGGCCGTGCGTACCGCGCCGAGTGGGTCGACCCGCAGGTCAGGAAAGGCACCCGTCCAGGTACGCAGCAGCGCCGGCAACTCGGTCGGGCGCACCGTCACGCCGGGCATGCCGTAGCTGCCGTCGACCGCGTACAACTCGGGCAGGCGGGCCACGTCCCGCCGCAGCAGCATGGCGTACTGCTGCTCGATCAACCGGTCCGCGCCACGCATCCCGTCCTCCCCACCAACCCACTCCACCCCCGACCCAACCCCCATACCCCCCACCCCACCCCACCACACCGCCCACCCCAGGCCGAGGGGGCCAGTCCGTCGATCTTGCAGTTTCGGTCGTTGATTCGCGGCTTGTACCCGTTATGCGGGGACACAAAGTGCAAGATCGCCGAGCAGGTGCCAGCAGGCGCTGGGCGGGGGCGGGGGCGGGGGTGGGGGAGGGTTAGGGTGCTGGGGTGTCGGTCGAGCCGTTGCGGTGTGCTGGGGCGCTGATCGTCGACCCGGAGGGGCGGCTGTTCTTTCAGCGTCGGTCGCCGGACCGGCGCTTGTTCCCCAACTGCTGGGACATCGTGGGTGGTCACCTCGAACCGGGCGAGACCGTCGAGGAGGCCCTGCGTCGAGAGGTCTTGGAGGAGACCGGCTGGCGGGTGGCGGAGATCCTCGGCCCGGTCGGTGAGTTCCGCTACGTCGGTGACGACGGTCTGACCCGGATCGAGTACGACTGGCTGGTCCGGGTCGACGGTGACCTGGCCGCTCCGGTGTTGGAGGCCGGCAAGCACACCGAGTACCGCTGGCTCGGTCCGGATGATGTCGACGTGCTGGACGAGCACCGCCATGTCAACGAGGGCCTGATCCGCCAGATCGCGGAACGAGCCTTCGCCCTGCTGAGGTCAACGCATTCCTGAACGACAGCGGCCGACCGGCGCACCCATGCCGCGATGGTCGCGCCCGCCAACTACCCGCTGTTCGTCGCGACGGTGCCGGCGGACTCGTGCCGCAACGGCTGGACACGCCGGCCGACCCCGGGTCGCGGCGGCTGGAGATGTTGGCCCACCTGGCAGCGGTGTCCGGCTGGGCCGACGGCAGCCCTCGGGACGGCGCTATCCTCCTCCGGTGAACGCCGTGAAGACAGAGACTGGTACCGGCATGGTCGGAATGGTGCTGGCGGCTGGCGCGGGTCGCCGGCTGCGCCCGTACACCGACACGCTGCCGAAGGCGCTGGTGCCGGTGGATGGCGAGATCACCATCCTCGACATCGCCCTGCGCAACCTGGCCGAGGTGGGACTCACGGACGTCGTGGTGGTGGTCGGGTACGCCGCGGACGCCGTCCGGGAACGACAGGCCGAGCTGGAGCGCCGGTACGGCGTCACGATCACTCTCGTGCACAACGACAAGGCCGAGGAGTGGAACAACGCGTACTCTCTCTGGCTGGCCCGGGACTGGTTCGCCCGGGGCGTGCTGCTGGTCAACGGTGACACGGTGCATCCGGTGAGCGTGGAGAAGACGCTGCTCGCCGAGCGGGGTCCCGGTGTCCTGCTGGCCATCGACAACATCAAGCCGCTGGCGGAGGAGGAGATGAAGACCACCTTCGACGCCGCCGGCCAGCTCACCCGGATCACCAAGCTGATGGACCCGGCCGAGGCGTACGGCGAGTACATCGGCGCGACGTTGATCGAGCCGCAGGTGGCCGAGCCGCTCGCCGATGCGCTGGAGGCGACCTGGCGACGCGACCCGAACCTGTACTACGAGGACGGGTACCAGGAGTTCGCCGACCGGGGTGGCGAGGTGCGGGCCGCTCCGATCGGTGACGTGTCCTGGGTCGAGGTCGACAACCACGCCGACCTGGCCCGGGCTCGGGAGATCGCGTGCCGTTACTAGCCCGTACCGTCACGACGCCGCTGTCGATCGAGGTCCGCCGTGGTGCGGTGACGGACCTCGGCGCGCTGCTCGCCGACCGGCGGATCTCCGGTGGCGGCGACGTCGCGGTGGTGGTCGGCCCCGGGCAGGGCGAGAAGATCGCCGAGATGTGCCGGCCCTCGCTCGGATCGGCCGACATCTTCACGGTCAGCGGCGGCACCGTCGACTCGGCCAACGAGTTGGGCGATCAGCTCCGCCGCCGGCACTACGACGCGGTCGTCGGCATCGGTGGCGGCAAGACGATCGACACGGCCAAGTACGCCGCCACCCGCTACGCCCTCCCGATGGTCACCGTGGCGACCAGCCTCGCCAACGACGGCATCGCCTCCCCGGTGGCCTCGCTGAGCCACGAGGGCGGCAAGGGGTCGTACGGCGTGCACATCCCGATCGCCGTCCTGGTCGACCTGGATTTCGTGGAGAACGGCCCGGATCGGCAGACCCAGGCCGGCATCGGCGACGCGGTGAGCAACCTGAGCGCCTGCGCCGACTGGGAGCTGGCCCATCAGGTACGCGACGAGCCGATCGACGGGCTGGCCCTGACGCTGGCCCGGACCGGGGCGGAGGCCCTGGTCAACCACCCCGGCAAGATCACCGACGACGCGTTCCTGACCACGTTGGCCGAGGCGCTGATCCTGGGCGGCATCTCAATGTCGGTCTGTGGTTCCAGCCGACCGGCCAGCGGCGGCGACCACGAGATCTCGCACGCCATCGACCACCTCTACCCGGGCACCGGCTCGCACGGCGAGCAGGTCGGCCTGGGTGCGCTGTTCTGCACCTTCCTCCGTGGTGACCTGGAGCGCTTCGGCCAGCTCGCCCGCTGCCTGCACCGGCACGGCCTCTCCACCCGGCCGAGCGAGTTGGGTCTCACCGACGAGCAGTTCGTCGAGGCGGTCGCCTTCGCGCCGCGTACCCGGCCGGACCGCTACACCATCCTTGAGCACCTTGCGCTGTCCGCTGACGACCTCCGTACCCGGCTGGGAGACTACGTTGACGCCCTCCGTGAGCACCTTGGCTGAGCCGTCCCACCCCACGGTCGCCGACTTCCACCGGGTGAACCGGGGCGGTGGCCTGTTCAGCGAGTCGGTCAGCCAGTGGATCGGTGCGGTCTTCGCGCTTGTCGCCCAGCGTCTCGGGCTCCGGCCGACCGCCCTGACCATCACCAACCTGGTGCTCGGGCTGGCCACCTCGGCGACCGTGGTCGCCCTCGCCGGCCCGGTCGCCGCCGGGGACGTACCGGCCTGGCTGGTCGGGCTGCTCGCCCTGGTCGGCTGGCAGGTGGCGTACGCCCTGGACTGCGCCGACGGCCAGTTGGCCCGGGTGACCGGCCAGGGCAGTGCGGCCGGCGCCCGGGTGGACGTGCTCTGTGACGTGGCGGCGCAGATCGCCCTGGTCGCCGCGTTGTCCGCGACTGCGGTGGCGCAGCGTCCCTCGACGCCGGTGTGGCTGGTGGCCGCGTTCGCCGGGAGTTGGATGGTCAACCTGGTCACCTCGGTGATGCAGTCCGGCCCGAACGCGGCAAGCATGGTCACCTCGACCTCGCTGCCCGTACGCCTGGTCAAGCTGGTCCGCGACTACGGCGCGGTGATCTTCGCCGCGGCGCTGGTCCTGGCCGTCGCCCCGGCGCTGGTGTTCTGGGTGATCGCGGCGTTCACGATCGTCAACGGCGGCTTCCTGCTCGCCAGCATCGCCTTCTCCGCCCGCGCCAGCTGGTAAGGAAGGGCACCTTCTTAACGCCTCGCGTATAGGAAGGGCCCCCTATTAACGCGTCGGGAGCCGGGCTGGTGCACCGGCTATCCCGATGCCGGGCTCCAGGGCATCCCGGTCTGATCCAAGGGCGCTGGTGGCCGGCTGCGACGACGAGACGCCGCTCCCGCTGTGCCGATTTCAAGGTGATCGACAATTGTTGACACTTCAAGCAAAGCCATGGAAGATCCCATAGACGGATATCGCTTCATGGCGAAGCTGATGTTCTCGCTCCCCACGCCACCCCACCCTTGGGAGACCTCATGCGCAAAACCGCCAAGCGGATTGCCTCGGTCCTGGCCGTCGCAGCCCTGACCACCACTCTGGCTGCCGCGCCCGCGGTCGCGAAGGAGGTGGAGCGGGAACCGTTCAAGGTGCCTGACCAGGGCCTGGTTCTCTACACCGCGAACAGCGCCTACGTGGTCGCCCGGCACACCGCAGCCGATGACCTCTGCCACCCGATGCAGGACGCGGCCACCTCCATCAGCTGGACCCCCGTGTACGCCATCGCCTACGCGAGTGACGACTGCACCGGCTACGGGTTGCAGCTCAGCGGCTGGCAGGGCTGGAGCCCCGGCGTATTCCTCTCCTACAAGCTCATTGCCTACTAGATCGACTTCGTTACGCCGTAGTGGCGGTATCCAGGCAGGTGGGATACCGCCACTACGGCGTAACAGCGTTGATCAAGAACGCGCGAGCCCCGCGTACACGGCGAGGAGTTGCTCGGTGACCACGTCGGGGTGGAAGACCCGCTCGTAGCGGGACCGGGCGGGGGCGGCGAGTGCGGCGGCGCCGGCGGCGGCCAGCGGCAGCGCGGCGGCGAGCGCCGCCGGCTCCGGCGGCACCACCCAGCCGGCCTCACCGGCCAGGACCCCGGCCGGCAGCGCGGACGCCACCCCGGAGGCACTGCCCAGACCGGCCATGCCACCGACACCACCCGGCCCGCCTGAAGCGGCGGGGCCGCCGGGGCTGGCCGGGGCGGGGGCCGAGGCGATCACCGCCGGGCCGGTGCCCGCGGGCTCGCGCGGGGTGTCCGCGCCGACCAGGTACGGAATACCACCCAGTGCCGTGCCGAGGACCGGTCGGCCGCTGGCCAACGCCTCGATGATCACCGTGGGCAGCACGTCGTGCCAGGTGGAGGTGGCCAGCACCACGGCGCTCGCGGCCAGTGCCGAGCGGACCCCGGCCCGGTCCAGCGGGCCGAGGAAGGTCACGTCGGCGCGTTCGGCCGCCGCCGCCTCGACCAGCGGACGCAACTCACCGTCACCGGCCACCCGCAGCGGCCCGAGCCCCCCGTCGGGGTGCCGACGCCACGCCTCCAGCAGCAGGCCGAGCCCCTTCTCCGGGGAGAGCCGGCCGAGGAAGAGGAAGCCCTGACCAAGCGGGGCGGGCGTACCAGGATCGGGAATGCCGTTCGGCTTCACCACGATCCGAGAGTCCGGGATGCCGTAGTCGCGCAGGTGGTCGGCGACCGCGCTGGTCAGCGCGATGAACCGGTCCACCGACTTCCAGGTGCCCCGGTGCACGGCCAGGGTGGTGGCCATCAGCGCGCTCTGCGCCCGGGACCCGCGGTAGCAGCGGTGCACCACCGCCGGCACCCCGAGCGCCCGCCCCCGGCAGTCCTGGCAGATCACCCCGTCGCGGAAGTACAGGCCCGAGGAGCAGACCTGGCGGTAGTTGTGCACCGTCTGCACCACCGGCACGCCGTGCTTGTGCGCGGTCCGCACCACCCAGGGCGAGAGCAGCGGGTACGGGTTGTGCAGGTGCAGCACGTCCGGCCGGTGCTCGGTGAGCAACTGGGACAGCTCCTGCTGGGCCCGGGGCGCATAGATCGGGGAGATCGGCAGCAGGGCCTTCGCCGTCTTCGGCATCGACGGGATCTCGTCGGAGCTGCGCAGGAAGGGCAGCACCTCCACACCGGCGGCGGTGAGCTGGGCGATCTCCGCGTCGACGATGGTGTTCTCACCGGAGGGCTGAGCTTCCCGGTACCGGTTGTGCGCCACCACGATTCTCACGGGATTCGTCTTTCGTTCACGACTGCGGGACTCGCAAGCTCATTCCTCGCGCTCACGGGAAAGAAGGCTACCGTTGGACGATGCCCGAACTACCGGAGGTGGAGGCGCTCGCGGGTTACCTGCGACAGCGCGCGGTGGGCCGCCGCGTCGAGCGGTTGGAGGCCGTCGCGATCAGCGCCCTGAAGACGTACGATCCGGCGCTGACCGCGGTCACCGGCCGGTCGGTGACCGACGCCCGCCGGCACGGCAAGTTCCTCGACGTCGTTTTCGACGGTGACCTGCACCTGATGGTGCACCTGGCGCGGGCCGGCTGGCTGCACTACCGGGAGGCGTTCGCCTCGACCGTCCCGCTCCGACCGGGCAAGGGCCCGATCGCGCTGCGGGCCCGTCTGGACGACGGTTCCGGTTTCGACCTGACCGAGGCCGGTACGCAGAAGAAGCTCGCCGTGTACCTGGTGACCGATCCGCAGGCGGTGCCCGGAGTGGCCAAGCTCGGCCCGGACGCGCTCTCAGCCGATCTGGCCGCCTTCGCCGGGGCACTGCGGAGCCGCCGGGGACAGCTCAAGGGGGTGCTCACCGATCAGGCGGTGCTGGCCGGGGTGGGCAACGCGTACTCGGACGAGATCCTGCACGCGGCGAAGCTGTCACCGTTCGCCCTGACCGACCGACTCACCGACGACCAGATGGCGACGCTGCACGCGGCCACCCGACGGGTGCTCGGCGACGCGGTCACCCGCTCACTGGGGCAGCGGGCTGCGGAACTGAAGGGTGAGAAGCGCTCCGGGCTGAAGGTGCACGCCCGTACGGGACTGCCCTGCCCGGTCTGCGGCGACACCGTGCGTGAGGTTTCCTTCGCCGATTCGAGCCTCCAGTACTGCCCGACCTGTCAGACCGGCGGCAAGCCCCTTGCTGACCGAAGGCTGTCCAGACTTGTACGGTGAGTAACGACACGCTTGACTACGGAGCGGAATCGGACGCGGGGTACGCAACCACGGTCCGGCACTCTTCCCGGGCCGCCATCCATCGGTATAGTGGCTCGGTCCCCGGCTTCCGGATGGCGTGGAGCCGGCCAGATCCCAGGCGAAAACGAATCCGTCACGCAATGTCTCTCGGGTCGGCGTCGAGGCGGAATCCGCGTGGGAAACTGGAACGGTGGGAGACTCGGGCCCTTACGGCGAGTAAGCGGTGCGGGTCATGCGGGAGGACATGGGTGAGGTGACGACAAGCCTCCAGCGCCCGGTAACCAACGAAGGCCGGAGCAGACTCGTGCGGCACGTCGACAGCTTCGAGATCCAGCCGCCGAACCCGCCGTCGCACAACGGCGTGCCCCGCTCGGCGTGGGCGCGGGCTCGACGACGCGTCTCCCGCTGGCATCGGCCGTACACCGCGATTCTGCTGCTGCTCGACTTCGCGGCGGCGGCCTTCGCCAGTTTCACCGCGATCCGCACCTTCGACCAGGCCACCGCCGGTTTCCACGAGGCCCAGAACGACCCGACCTGGTTCCACACGGTGGCTTTCCTGCTGCTGCCGCTGGGCTGGCTGACCATTCTGTGGTTCAACGGGGCCTATGACCGGCGCTGTCTCGGTCTCGGGCCGGACGAGTTCAAGCGGGTGATCCGGGCCGGCGTGGCGGTATGCGCGGCCGTGTCGTTCCTCGCCTTCGCCACCAAGACCGACCTGTCCCGGTTCACCGTCGGCACCGCCCTGCTGCTGGCCCTGCTGTTGATCCTGCTGGGCCGGATCCTGACCCGCTTCGTGCTGCACGTGATGCGCCGCAACACCCAGCAGGCGGCCCACCGGATGGTGCTGGTCGGCACCCTGCCGGAGTGCCTGGAGGTCTACACCGCGGTCACCCGCAACCCCGCCGCCGGGCTGGTGCCGGTGGCCATCCACATCACCGACGGTTACGCCGCGGCCAAGGGCGTGCAGACCCCCGTCCCGGTGTACGCCGGCCGTGACGTGCTGGCCCTGGTGCGGGAGGTCGGCGGCGACACGATCGCGGTCTGCGGCTCGGCCAGCGCCGAGCCGGGCGAGCTGCGCCGGCTGGCCTGGCAGTTGGAGGGCTCCGGCGTCGACCTGGTGGTGGCACCGCAGCTGACCGACATCGCCGGCCCCCGGGTGCACATCCGCCCGATCGAGGGCCTGCCGCTGCTGCACGTCGAGGAGCCCACTCTGTCGGGGCCGGCGCTGCTGGCCAAGAACATGATGGACCGGGTCGCCGCCGGCCTGGGCCTGCTGGCGCTGATCCCGGTCTTCATCGTCATCGCCATCGCCATCCGGATCTCCGATCCCGGTCCGGTCTTCTTCCGCCAGCCCCGGGTGGGGCACGAGGGGCGCACCTTCCGGGTGTGGAAGTTCCGCACCATGTACGTCGACGCGGAGGACCGGCTGGCCAGCCTGGTCGACCAGAACGAGACCGACGGCATGTTGTTCAAGATGAAGCAGGACCCTCGGGTCTTCCCGGTGGGTCGCTTCCTGCGTGCCTCGTCGCTTGACGAGCTGCCGCAGCTGATCAACGTGCTGATGGGCGAGATGTCCCTGGTCGGGCCGCGTCCGCTGCCCGCCGACGACGGCGACTTCCTCGGCGACGTACGCCGCCGGCTGCTGGTCCGCCCCGGGATGACCGGGCTGTGGCAGGTGTCCGGCCGCTCCGACCTGTCCTGGGACGAGGCCGTCCGACTGGACCTCTACTACGTCGACAACTGGTCGCTGGCGTACGACCTGAGCATCCTGTGGCGCACGGTGGGCGTGGTGCTGGCGCGCAAGGGCGCGTACTGAATCAGCTCTTTCCCTGCGCCACCGCAACCAGCAGGATCATCGACGTGGGTGGCAACCTCTCGGCCGGCATCGGAGTCTTGTCGCTGGTCGTCGTGCTGACCGGGGCACTGGTCGCGGTCGCTCGGCTGCGTGGCCGGCGGGGCATCGCCACGGCCAGCCAGCGGGCCACCTACGAGGTGCTGCACACCACCGGGTTGGCCGCCGAGCCGCTGCGGGCCGGGCTGAGCCCGGCGGGTGCGGCGAAGGCGGCCCGGCACCTGCGTGGCCTGGTCGGCGCGGCGGGGTTGGCGTTGACCGACACCGAGGAGGTGCTCGCCCTCGACGGGCGCGGTGCGCACCACACCGACCAGCTGCGCGCGGCGGCACAGCGAGTGGTGGCCACCGAGCGGTCCACCGTGCTGGGCGAGGCCGAGTTGTTCTGCGACCGCATCGACTGCGCGGTCCGGGGTGCGGTGGTGGCCCCGATGGCCGGCGCGGAGGGCCGGGTGGCCGGTGCCATGATCGCGGTCACCGACGGCGTGCCCGGTCCGGGCCTGGTGCAGGCGACCATGGAGACCGCCCGCTGGGCGGGCAGCCAACTCGCCCTGGCCGAGCTGGACTCGTCCCGGGAACGGCTGGCCCGCGCCGAGGTCCGGGCGCTGCGGGCGCAGATCAGCCCGCACTTCATCTACAACGCGCTGACCGCGATCGGCTCGTTCGTCCGGACCGATCCGGAGCGGGCCCGGGAGCTGATCCTGGAGTTTGCCGAGTTCACCCGCTACTCGTTCCGGGCCCACGGTGAGTTCACCACGTTGGCCGAGGAGCTTCGGTCGATCGACCGCTACCTGACAATCGAGCGGGCCCGCTTCGGCGACCGGCTTCAGGTGCGGCTGCAGATCGCCCCGGAGGTGCTGCCGGTGACCCTGCCCTTCCTCTGCCTGCAGCCGTTGGTGGAGAACGCCGTCCGGCACGGGTTGTCGCGCAAGCCCGGCACGGGCATGGTGAGCATCGAGGCGCGGGACGCGGGCGCCGAATGTCACATCACGGTGGAGGACGACGGAGTGGGGATGGATCCGGGCACACTGACCGCCGGAATCGCCGAGCTGGCCGGGGCCACCGGTGATCCGGGGGACGACCCGGGCCAGCACGTCGGCCTCTCGAACGTCGACGAACGACTCCGCTCGGTGTTCGGCAGCGACTTCGGCCTGGTGGTGGAGACGGGCGTGGGGTCGGGCACGAAGGTGAGCATGCGGGTGCCGAAGTTCCACCCCGGCGTACGGGCGCGTTCGTGACCGGCAACGGCGGTACGCCCGGCTTCCTGCGGGTGCTGGCGGTGGACGACGAACCCCCGGCCCTGGACGAGCTGGCGTACCACCTGCGTACCGACCCTCGGGTGGCTCGGCTGCACACGGCCGGCGACGCCACCGAGGCGCTGCGGGTGCTCCGCGACGACGAGGTCGACGTGATCTTCCTGGACATCCGGATGCCCGGCCTGGACGGCATGGAGCTGGCCCGGGTGTTGCGTCAGTTCGCCCGGCCACCGGCGATCGTCTTCGTCACCGCGTACGACGACGGTGCCGCGGACGCCTTCGACCTGGGCGCCACCGACTACGTCCGCAAGCCGGTACGCGCGGAGCGGCTCGCCGAGGCGCTGCGTCGAGTCGTCGGGTCACGGGTGCTGCCGTCGCATCCGGCGGCCCTGGCCCGCGCCGAGGAGGACCCGACGATCCCCGTCGAGCTGGCCGGCTCCACCCGGATGCTGCCCCGCTCCGCCGTGCGTTGGGTGGAGGCGCAGGGCGACTACGCCCGGCTGCACACCACAGAAGGTTCGCACCTGGTGCGGGTGTCCCTGGCGACGCTCGCCGAGCGGTGGGCCGACGCCGGGTTCGTCCGGATCCACCGGTCCTACCTGGTGCAGTTGCGGCTGATCGCCGAGCTTCGACTTGTCAATTCCGGCTACGTGGTCGTGGTCGACGACGCGGAGCTGCCGGTGAGTCGGCGGCACACCCGGGAGTTGAAGGACAAGCTGGTCCGAGCCGCGAAGCAGGAATGGAGCCGCTGAGCGTCCACACCCTTGTCCACAGGGTCAGCGGGTTGTCCACAGGTTGTCCACAGCCGCTTGACATTCCCGTCGGGCGGACGAGACTGCCGGGGTGGCCGCCGAGGATTCACCACCGGCACCCCGCCGACCCGAGCCAGCCGGGACCGCCGCGCCGCCGCCCCGGGCTGCGGAGCCGCTTCAGGCTGCATCGCCGCCCCGGGCTGGGGAGGCGCCCCGGGCTGAGGAGCCGCTTCAGGCTGGGGAGCTGGCTGCCGCGCAGCTGCGCGGGTCGGGGCCGGCTGCACGTACCCGGGTGGTGTTGGCCGAGGTCTCGGGCCGACGACAGCGGGCCGGCGGTGCCCGTACCGAGTTGACCCAGCAGACCCGGGTCGGCGAGACGCTGATCCGCGGCCTGGTACGCGCCCAGCTCGCGCTGGCCCTGCAACTGTCGGCGGTGGTCCTGGTCGGGCTGGGTGGACTGCCCTGGCTGTTCGCCATCGCCCCCTCGGTGGGCCGGATGACAGTGCTCGGTGTCAACCTGCCCTGGCTGCTGCTCGCCGTGCTCTCCTTCCCGTTCCTGGTCGCGGTCGGCTGGACGTACGTACGGCTGGCCGAACGCAACGAGCAGGACTTCACCGACCTGGTCCAGCGGCCGGAGCGTTGAGGTGACAAACGACCTCGTCGTACCGGCGATCGTGGCGGTCACCCTGGCCACCCTCGGGATCGGCTTCTACGGGCTGCGGCTGGCCCGCACCACCTCCGACTTCCTGGTCGCCTCGCGGGTGGTCAGCCCGACCTGGAACGCCGCCGCGATCGGCGGCGAGTACCTGTCGGCGGCCAGCTTCCTCGGTGTCGCCGGGCTGATCCTCAAGTACGGCGTGGACGTGCTCTGGTATCCGGTCGGCTTCGCGGCCGGCTACCTGGCCCTGCTGCTCTTCGTCGCCGCGCCGCTGCGCCGCTCCGGCGCCTTCACCCTGCCCGACTTCTGCGAACTGCGGCTGGGCTCCCGTCGCCTGCGCACGCTGGCCACCGTCTTCGTGATCTTCATCGGCTGGCTCTACCTGGTGCCCCAGTTGCAGGGCGCCGGGCTGACGCTGGCCACCCTGGCCGGTTCCCCGTACCCGGTGGGTGCCCTGGTGGTGGCGGTGGTGGTGACCGCCAACGTGGCGCTGGGCGGGATGCGGGCGGTCACCTTCGTGCAGGCGTTCCAGTACTGGCTGAAGTTGACCGCGCTGGCCGTGCCCGCGATTTTTCTGGCGCTTCAGTGGCAGGCCGACGGGCGGCCGGCGGTGACCCCGCCCGACGGGCCGACCTTCCGAACCGCGACCACAGTCGTTGTCGAACATCGCGCCGTCCTGACCCTGCCGGACGGGCAGAGCCGCCAGGTGAACCCCGGCGACGAGTTGACCTTCGCCGCCGGCGAGCCGGTGCCCGAGGTGTCCGGGGTCGCCACCAGCGCGACCGACTGGTTGCTGCCCAGCACCGCCGGCTCGGACGACCGGGGGCTGTTCGCCACGTACTCCCTCATTCTGGCCACCTTCCTGGGCACCATGGGGCTGCCGCACGTGCTGGTCCGCTTCTACACCAACCCGGACGGCACCGCGGCCCGCCGGACCACGCTTGTCGTGCTGGCCCTGGTCGGGGTCTTCTATCTGCTGCCCACCATCTACGGCGTGCTGGGTCGGATCTACACCCCACAACTGCTGGTCAGTGGCCAGACCGACGCGGTGGTGGTGCTGCTGCCCGAGGCGGCGCTCGGTGCCGGGACCACCGGTCGACTGCTGGCCGCCCTGGTCGCCGCCGGGGCATTCGCGGCCTTCCTCTCCACCTCGTCCGGGCTGCTCACCAGCGTCGCCGGGGTGATCTCCACGGATGTGCTGGGCCGTGGCTCGGTACGCGGCTTCCGGCTCGCCACGGTGATCGCCGGTGGGGTGCCACTGATCCTCGCGCTGAACGTCTCCGGACTCGACGTCTCACAGGTGGTCGGGCTGGCCTTCGCCGTCGCCGCGTCCAGCTTCTGCCCGCTGCTGGTGCTCGGCATCTGGTGGCGTGGGCTCACCGACGCGGGCGCGGCCGCCGGGATCCTGGTCGGCGGCGGCGCGGCGGTGTCGGCGGTGCTGATCACCGTGCTCGGGCCGCCGCTGAGCGGCTGGCCGGCCACCCTCACCGCGCAGCCGGCCGCCTGGACGGTGCCGCTGGCCTTCACGGTGATGGTCGCGGTCTCGCTCGCCACCCGTGGCCGTACCCCCGCCGACACCGGCCGCACCATGCTCCGCCTACACGCCCCCGACAGCCTCCGGCTGTGAAAGGAAGGGCACCTTATTAACGCCTCGTGTAGAGCAAGGGCCCCTTGTTAACACTCGCAGCGGATGACGCCTACGACTGTGGGATGAGTCAAGCTCAGCCTGGTGGCTCAGGGTGCGCTGGCCGCCACCGGATACGGTCTGTCACATGACTGGCGAGTACCCTGCGTTGGCGCTACGTGGCCTGGCCAAACGATTTGACAGCAAGGTCGCCGTGGCCGGGGTGAACCTGGACGTACCGGCGGGCTCGTTCTACGGGCTGCTCGGCCCCAACGGCGCGGGCAAGACCACCACCCTGTCGATGGCCGTCGGGCTGCTGCGACCGGACGCCGGCAGCGCGTGGGTGCTCGGGCGCGACGTGTGGGCCGACCCGGTCGAGGCGAAACGGCTGTTCGGGGTGATGCCCGACGGCGTACGGCTGTTCGACCGGCTCAGCGGCGCCGAACTGCTGGCGTACCACGGATTGCTGCGGGGCATGGACCCGGCGGTCGTCGACCAGCGCGCGGCGGAGCTGATCGACGTGCTCGCCCTCTCCGATGCCGGCCGCACCCTGGTGGTGGACTACTCGGCCGGCATGAAGAAGAAGATCGGCCTCGCCTGCGCCCTGCTGCACGGACCCCGGCTGCTGGTGCTGGACGAGCCCTTCGAGGCGGTCGACCCGGTCTCGGCGGCGCTGATCCGCGACATCCTCCAGCGGTACGTCACCGGCGGCGGGACGGTGATCTTCTCCAGTCACGTCATGGAGGTCGTGCAGCGCCTCTGCTCGCACGTGGCGATCCTCGCCGAGGGCACCATCAAGCGGGTGGGCACCCTGGAGGAGGTACGCGGGGAGCGCTCGCTGGAGGAGGTCTTCGTCGAGGTGGTCGGCGGGCGTACGGCAACCGGCGAGGAGTTGTCGTGGCTGTCCCGGTGACCGACCCGGCCAGCCGCGTACACCCGGTCAAGGCGCGGCACTTCGTCCGGCTCAAGCTGCGGGTGATCGGCAACAACTTCCGGGGCCAGGCCTGGCGGGCCGTGCTGTTCGTGATCGGCTCGCTGGTCGGGCTCTGGCTCGCAGCCACCGCCTTCTTCGGCCTGGCAGCCCCCGGGTTCGCCGGCGAGGACCGGTACGCGCTGCTGGTCGCCGCGTTCGCCGGCGGCCTGACGGTGCTCGGCTGGCTGCTGCTGCCCCTGGTCTTCTTCGGCGTCGACGAGACCCTCGACCCGGCCCGCTTCGCGTTGCTGCCGCTGTCCCGCCGGACCCTGGTCACCGGGCTGTTCGCCGCGGCGCTGGTGAGCGTGCCCACGGTCGCCGTACTGGTGGCGCTCTCCGGGCTGGTGGTCACCGCCGGGGTGTTCGGTGGCTGGCCCGCAGCCGCGGTGGCCGTTCTCGGAGTGATCTCCGGACTGCTGCTCTGCGTCGCCGCCGCACGGGCGATGACCAGCGCCTTCGCCAGCATGCTCCGATCCCGCCGGGTACGCGACCTGGCGGCCGTCCTGCTCGCGGTGGCCGCCGCGTTGCTCGGTCCGTTGCAGCTGGCCGGTCTCGCCGCGATCCGGGACACCGACTGGGACCGGCTCACCGGTGTGGCGACCGTGATCGGCTGGACACCGTTCGGCGCACCCTGGACCGCCGGCATCGACGTGGCGCAGGGCCGAGCCTGGGCGGCACCGCTGAAACTCCTGATCACCGTCGTGACGATCGTCGCGCTGCTGGCCTGGTGGTCGCGCTCGTTGGAGTCGGCGATGATCGGTACGGCCAGCACCGGGCCGTCCAAGGGCAAGCCGGAGGTCAGTGGCGGCGCGGTGGCCCAGCTGTTCCCACAGGCGGCCGGCTGGCTGCGCCGGGACCGCTTCGGCGCGCTGGTCGCCCGGGAGGCCCGCTACTGGTGGCGGGACGCCCGACGGCGGGCGAACCTGATCACCATCGCGGTGGTCGGCCTCTTCGTGCCGGTCATGGTCAACGTGGGTGGGCAGGGCTTCAGCATCGACAGCGAGCAGGGCTTCAGCCTCCCCTCCGACACCTCACCGCTGCTGGTCAGTCTCTCCATGCTCTTCGTCGGGTTGCTGGCCGCGATGACCCTGGCCAACCAGTTCGGTTTCGACGGCAGCGCGTACGCGGCCAACGTGATCGCCGGCGTGCCCGGCCGCCTGGAGTTGCGCGCCCGGATGGTCGCCTTCTCGCTCTACGTGCTGCCCATGCTGGTCCTCGTGGCCGTGGTGATGGCGTTGATCCTCGGCGAGCCGACCTGGGTGGGCTTCATGGCCGGCACCCTGATCGCCACCTTCGGCGCCGGGCTGGCGGTCAACTCGTTCGTGTCCGTCCTCGCCGCCTACTCGCTGCCCGAGACGAGCAACCCGTTCGCGATGAACAGCGGCGCCGGGGTGACCAAGAGCCTGCTGGCCCTGGTGGCCATGGTCGCCACCGCCGCGACCGGCCTACCCACGGTGATCGCCGCCGCGCTGCTCGGCGACGCCTGGCTCTGGTTGGGTCTGCCCCTGGGCATCCTCTACGGCGTCGGCGTGGCGCTGCTCGGTTCTTACCTGGCCGGTGACGCCCTGGACCGTCGCCAGCCCGAACTGCTGACCGCCGTCACCCCGCGCCGCTGACCATCCGCGGCCGATCGCGGCTCGCGGCTCGGCGGTCGCTGGTCTGGGGTCGCTGGTTTGGGGTCGCTGGTCGCGGCTCACGGGCCGGCGGTCGCGGGGTGACGGCCGGCGGTCACGGGGCATGCTGCTCGGGGATGCGGGGTGCACCGTTGCGGTGGCCGCGGGAGCGCAGGGCGGCCCGCACCTCGGCGACGAAGCCGTCGAAGTCCTCGCGGAGGCGCTTCGCAGTCAGGTGCAGGACGATCCAGTCACCGCCGACCACCGGCTTGAGCCGTCGGCGATCCGCGTCGAACTGCGCCGGGTCGTCGTGCCAGAGGCCGTCGTACTCGATCGCCACCCGATAGTCCGGCCAAGCAAGATCGAGACGGGCGAGGAACCGACCCTGGGCCGACACCACCCATTGGGTACGCGGACGCGGCAGCCCGGCCAACACGAGCCGAACCCGAGCACGGGACTCCTGCGGCGACTCGGCCCCGGCATCCGCCAGGTCGACCGCGACACGCGGGCCCTCACGGCCCCATAGAGGCATGGCCTCGATGCAGGATCGCGCTCGATGCGGGAGCCCGCTCCACCGCCTGGGCGACCCAACGAACAAGCGCCCTCGCACGTCCCGCAGGGGATTACCTCCAGCAAGATCGCGCTCGACGTGGGAACAAGTGCCCTCGCAGGCCCCGTAGAGGGGTTATCTCGAACAAGGTCACGCTCGATCTGTGATCGAGTGGTTCCGTGCTGGCAACCAGACCACTCGATCCCAGATCGAGCGTGACCTTGTCGGATCGGGCCTTGCTGCGACCCCGCGTTCACCCCCGCCGGGCCGCTAAGCGGCACCCGCGCACGGCGAGTTGGCGTATTCAGCCCTGTTCCGGCCTCTTGCACGCGCCGGTGGGCCGCGACACCGGGCCGAGCTCTATCAGCGGTTCGTCGGCTGGGCGCGGGCACGCGGGCAGGCCGGGCGGGTCACAATGTTTCACGTGAATCCAGAGCCGGGCGCCCAGATCCACCACAGCGATCCGTTCGCCGTACCGGCCGACAAGCGTTCGCCCGTACGCCGGTTTCGGGGTCGGCTCGCCGCGCCGGTGACGCTGTGGACGGCGCCGGGGCCGGCGGGTTTGACGGTTTCGTCGACGTTGGTGGCCGACGGTGATCCCGGGCGGTTGCTCGGCCTGATCGACGCGGAGTCGGATCTCTGGGCGGCGGTCGAGGAGGCGGGTCGGTTCGCCGTGGCACCGTTGAGCCCGGGGCACCGACAGCTCGCCGACCGGTTCGCCGGTCTGTTCCCGTCCCCTGGCGGCCTGTTCGCCATCGACAGCTGGGCCGAGACGCCCTACGGGCCGGTGCCTGCCGACGGCGGCGGTTGGGCCGGTTGCCGGCTTGACGGCGCGCGGGAGTACGGCTGGAGCCTGCTGGTCGAGGCGACCATCGAGCGGGTGGAGCTGACGGACGACGGTGGGCCGCTGCTGCACCACCGTGGCCGCTACCACGAGCTGGGCTGATCCCGCCGAGCCACCACCGTCGCACCCGAGCTACAACCACCTGCCCGCTGCCGCGCGGTTACCGGTCAGCGGTGTGATCCAGGTCATTGAGCGCAGCAGCGCGGCCGTTCGGCGCAGCCGTCGACCGGCACCGATATTGCCTCTTCTCCGGCGGGGAGCGCGCTTTCTACCGTGCGCGAAACTCCTGACGTCTGTGAAGGTGGTGATCAAATGTCCACGGACACCCCTGCTACCGCGCCGACCGACTCGGAACCGGAGCGGTACCTCGCGGTCCAACGGTCCGACGAGTTCGCCGGGTTGCGTCGCGCGCTGCGCGGCTTCGTCTTCCCGATGACCATCGCGTTCTTCCTGTGGTACGCGCTCTACGTGATCCTCTCCGCGTACGCGCGAGACTTCATGGGCACCCGACTGTTCGGCAGCAACATCAATGTTGCGCTGGTCTTCGGCCTGCTCCAGTTCGTCTCCACCTTCCTCATCGCCTGGCTCTACTCCCGGTACGCCGACCGGAAGATCGACCCGGTGGCCGACAAGATCCGCGGCGAGCTCACCGGAGGTGAGTCGTGAACTCAGTCGTCCTCGCGGCCGAGGCGGGCAACACCACCGCCCGCAACCTGACCATCGTGCTGTTCCTGGCCTTCGTGGCGGCGACCCTGGCCATCACGATCTGGGCCAGCCGGCAGACCAAGACCGCCACCGACTTCTACGCGGGCGGCCGGTCGTTCTCCGGCTTCCAGAACGGCATGGCGATCGGCGGCGACTACATGTCCGCCGCGTCCTTCCTCGGTATCGCCGGCATCATCGCGCTCTACGGCTACGACGGCTTCCTCTACTCCATCGGCTTCCTGGTGGCCTGGCTGGTGGCGCTGCTGCTGGTCGCGGAGCTGCTGCGGAACTCCGGGCGGTACACGATGGCCGACGTGCTGGCGTTCCGGATGCGCCAGCGTCCGGTGCGTACGGCGGCGGCGGTCTCCACCATCACCGTCTCGATCTTCTACCTGTTGGCGCAGATGGTCGGCGCGGGCGCCCTGGTGGCACTGCTGCTCGGCATCCGGCCGGGCACCACCTTCCTGGGCATGGACGCGGACACCGCCAAGGTGGCGACCATCATCATGGTCGGCGCGCTCATGATCATCTACGTCACCGTGGGTGGCATGAAGGGCACCACCTACGTGCAGATCGTCAAGGCGTTCCTGCTCATGGGTGGCGCGCTGTTGATGACCCTGCTGGTGCTGGCGAAGTACAAGTTCAACCTCTCCTCGCTGCTCGGTGACGCGGCCGCGAGTTCCGGCCAGGGCACCGCATTCCTGGAACCCGGTCTGAGGTACGGCGTCGAGGTCGCCGGCAACGCGACACAGACCTTCTACAACAAGGTCGACCTGCTCTCCCTCGGCATCGCGCTGGTGCTCGGCACCGCCGGCCTGCCGCACATCCTGATCCGCTTCTACACCGTCCCGACGGCGAAGGCGGCTCGCAAGAGCGTGCTCTGGGCGATCGGCATCATCGGCTCGTTCTACCTGCTCACCCTGGCGCTCGGCTTCGGCGCGGCGGCGCTGGTCGGTGGCGACGCCATCCGGGAGCAGGATCGGGCCGGCAACACGGCCGCACCACAGTTGGCCGAGGCCCTGGGGATCGACTTCTTCGGCGGTGAACTGGGTGGTGCGGCATTGCTAGCGATCATCGCGGCGGTCGCCTTCGCCACCATCCTGGCGGTGGTCGCGGGGTTGACGTTGGCCTCATCGTCGAGCCTGGCGCACGACTTCTACGCCAACGTCGTCAAGCGGGGCTCCGCGTCGGAACGGCAGGAGGTGAACGTCGCCCGGATCTCCGCCCTGGTGATCGGCGCGGTTTCCATCGCCCTGTCGATCTACGCGCAGAACCTGAACGTGGCGTTCCTGGTGGCGCTGGCCTTCGCGGTGGCCGCCTCGGGCAACCTGCCGGCGATCCTCTACAGCTTGTTCTGGAAGCGGTTCAACACCTCCGGCGCGGTCTGGGCGATCTACGGCGGTCTGCTCGCGGCTGTGGTGCTGGTGTTCTTCTCACCGGTTGTCTCCGGTGCGCCGACGGCGATGTTCCCGGACCACGACTGGCAGTGGTTCCCGCTGTCCAACCCGGGCATCCTGTCCATCCCGTTCGGCTTCCTCTGCGGCTGGATCGGCACGGTGATCTCCAAGGAGAGCGACGAGGAGAAGTACGCCGAACTGGAGGTGCGTGCCCTGACCGGTGCCGGCGCGCACTGACCCGCACCTGTTAACAGGGGCCCCCTGTAGTACGCGAGGCGTTAACAGGGGGCCCCTCCTTTAGGCTTGGCGGCATGAAGGTTGAGCAGCGTTTCGGTCCCGGTCACCGGGTCCTGGTCACCGGCGGCGCCGGCTTCGTTCCCTCGCACCTGGTGGATGCGTTGATCGCCCGCGGTTGCACGGTGATCGCGGTGGACAACTTCGTCACCGGCTCGAAGGAGAACGTCGCCCACCTGCTCGACGCGCCGACCTTCACACTTGTCGAGGCGGACATTTCCGACGGGCTGCCGGATCATCCCGCGCTGGCGGAACGGTTCGACGCGATCCTGCACATGGCCTCGCCGGCCAGCCCGACCGACTTCGAGAAGTTGCCAGTGGAGATCCTGCGGGTGGGTTCGGTGGCCACCCTGCACCTGCTGGACCGCGCGGTCGCCGACGGCGCCCGGTTCCTGCTGGCCTCCACCTCCGAGGCGTACGGCGACCCGAAGGAACACCCGCAGCGGGAGACGTACTGGGGCAACGTCAACCCGATCGGCATCCGCAGCGTGTACGACGAAGCGAAGCGCTTCTCCGAGGCCGCGACGATGGCGTACCGACGCAGTCGGGGTCTGGACACCGCCATCGTGCGCATCTTCAACACCTACGGCCCCCGGATGCGGCCGGACGACGGACGGGCCATCCCGACCTTCATCTCCCAGGCGCTGCGTGGTGAGCCGATCACCGTGCACGGCACCGGCAACCAGACCCGCTCGATCTGCTACGTGGCGGATCTGGTCCGGGGCATCCTGCTGTTGCTCGACTCCACCGAGAGCGGGCCGGTGAACTGCGGCACCGAGCACGAGGTGAGCATGCGGGAACTGGCCGAGACGATCGTGTCACTCTGCGGCAGCAGCTCTGAGGTGACGTACGTCACCCGCAGCGCCGACGATCCGGAGATGCGCCGGCCCGATCTCAGCCTCGCCCGCGAGGTGCTCGGCTACGAGCCGACGGTGACGCCGGAGATCGGCCTGCGACGCACCATCGACCATTTCCGGGAGCGGCTGGCCTAGCCGGTCCGACACGGCGCGGGGGTTCGACGCAGGGCGACAGTGGCCGGGGCTGCGTACCCTGAGTGACATGTCAGCGACCAGCCCCGATGCCCACCGGCTCCCTCACCTGCACCGCAGCGCCGGGCGCGCGGCGGTGCCGGGCCCCGGTCGCGGCGGGCGTGCCGCCCGACCGGCCGACACCGCCCAGTGGCAGCCCGGCTACGACGAGGAGCCGGTACGGTCCGGCGGGCCGGGCGGCCCGCGTGGGCCGCTGGGGCCGGGAGGGCCGGGCAGTGGTCCACCCCGGAGGCGGGGACCGCACTGGCGGCGCATCGCCCTGGTGGCCGGCGTCGTCGTGTTGGCGCTGGCGTTGATCGGTGGGGGCGGGGCCTGGTTCTACGCCCGCAGCCTCGACAAGAATCTGGCCCGGACCGACCCCTTCTCGGAGATCACCGGCGGTCGGCCGGCGAAGTCGGTGGACGGCGCGCTGAACATCCTCATGGTGGGTACCGACTCGCGGGATCCGGACGCGCCGATGGACCGGCCCGGTGAGTGGCGGGCCGACACGATCATCGTCATGCACATCCCCGCCGACCACCAGAAGGCGTACCTGGTCTCCATCCCCCGTGACCTGTACGTGCCGATTCCGGAGAGCGCCGGCGCGGACTGCGGCTCCGGCCAGCGTCGCAAGATCAACGCCGCCTTCGCCTTCGGCGGGCTGCCGCTGGCGGTACGCACGGTCGAGTGCTTCACCGACGTGCACATCGATCACGTGATGGCGATCGACTTCGGTGGCTTCAAGCAGGTCACCGACGCCCTCGGTGGAGTGGATCTGGAGGTGGAGCGGACGATCACCTCGATCCACAAGCCGTACCGGAAGTTCACCAAGGGCACCAACCACATGAACGGGACCGAGGCGCTGGACTGGATCCGTCAGCGCAAGCAGTTCCCCGACGGCGACTTCGCCCGGATGCGCCACCAGCAGGAGTTCCTGCGTGCCCTGATGGACAAGGCGGCGAGCACCGGCACGCTGACCAACCCGAAGAAGCTGAACGCCTTCCTACGGTCGGTGACCGACGCGGTCACGGTCGATCACGGCTTCTCGCTCACCGACATGGCGGTGCAGTTCCGCAACCTGCGGGGCGAGAACCTCACCTTCGTCACCAGCCCGCACCTGGGCAGCGAGACCATCAACGGCGAGTCGGTGGTGGTCTCCGACCGGGAGAAGGCCCTGGCCATGTACCGCGCGATGTCCGCCGACACGATGGCCGAGTGGATGTCGGCCAACAAGCCATCGACCAGCGGCAACGGCTGACGCGGCCAGCTGAACCCTTCCTGTGAGCCAACGGCTGATCGGATGTTTGACTCTGACCGTTCGGTCATTTCGCCAGGATGACGCGGCGGAGAACAGTAACTGGCCGTCATGAGAACTCGCTTCGGCGGGATTGCGTACGTAAAGTGTCTCCGCCCCCTTTTGCTACACAAGAGCTGGAGCGCGCATGCCGGTTCACAGTTCCGCCTTGCTCGAACCACCTCATGCGACAGCCACCCCACCGCCGCCGCCCGGGGGCAGGAAGCGATCCGGTAAGGCCGGGAAGGGGCGTCCGCGGCGCAAGGATCCGCTCTGGGCCCGACTCACCGTGGTGGCCGGAGCCGTGCTGATGATGACAAGCGGTGTCGCCATCGTCGGCAGCAAGGCGGTGATCAGCCAGGCCACCGGCAGCATCACCCAGCGCAACCTGCTCGGCGACGCGGGCAAGACGTTGGCCGAGGGCGGGTCCGACCTCAAGGGCCCGATCGACATGCTGCTGCTGGGCGTGGACGCCCGGGAGCGCTGGGCCGCCGACGACGTCCGGGCGGACAGCATCATCGTGCTGCACATCCCGGCCACCCACGACCAGGCGTACCTGATCTCCATTCCCCGGGACACCGAGGCGCAGATCCCCGCCTGGCCGAAGGGCAACTACGCCGGCGGGGTCGACAAGATCAACGCCGCGTTCCAGGTCGGCGCCCGCAACGGCGGCGGCTGGGAGGGCGGCGCCCAGGTGATGGCTCAGACGATCAAGAACATGACCGGCGTCAGCTTCGACGGCGCGGCCATCATCAACTTCGGCGGCTTCAAGAACGTCATCGACGCCCTCGGCTCGGTGCGGATCTGCCCGAAGCAGGACGTCAAGTCGACCCACATGTCGTACGTCGACGGCAAGCCGATGTGGAACGCGGACGCCAAGAAGACCGGCAAGCCGCGTACTCCGGTGGTGCACAAGAAGGGCTGCCAGGAGATGGAGGGCTGGGCCGCGCTGGACTTCTCCCGGCAGCGCTACGGCCTCGCCAACAGCGACTACGACCGCCAGCAGAACCAGCAGCAGCTGATCAAGGCGATGGCGAAGAAGGCCAGCCAGAACGGCACGCTGACCAACCCGGTCAAGCTGAACGAGTTGATCAAGGCGGCGGGCAAGGCGTTCATCCTCGACACCGGCGGCGTCTCGGTGGAGGACTTCGTCTTCACCATGCGCGGCGTCACCGGCAACGAGCTGATCATGCTCAAGACCAACGGCGGCACCTACAACGCCAAGGGCAACGGCAACGAGGCGCTCGACGAGCAGACCCTGGACATGTTCCGGGCGGTCCGGCAGGACAAGCTCGCCGAGTTCGTCTTCTACAACCCCGAGGTGATCTCCAACCGGAAGTGACCGGCGGGCGCGGATCTTCGCAATGTCCCGTCACGCTGCGTAAACCTCTCCTAGCCTGACATGAGACGTGTTCAGGTTGGGCTAGCGGGAGGGACGTCACGGCCAGTCGGGTGCGCGACGGCGGGACGCGGCCGCCGGGGAAGGGTTCCCGGCATCCGCGCTGGGCCCGCGTGCTGCTCGGAGCCGGGCTGGTGGTGGTGCTGCTGGCGGCGGTCGCCGTGGTCGGCCTCCGGGTGCTCGCCGACCGGTACGAACGCACCATCACCCACGAGCAGTTGCTCGATCCGTCCGCCCGCACCGACCGTACCGACCTGGACGGACCGCTCAACTACCTGCTCGTCGGCTCGGACCGGCGTCCCGGCGACACCGGTCCGGAGCAACGCACCGACACCATCCTCATCGTGCACGTCCCCGCCGGGCTGCGCGACGGCTACCTCGTCTCGGTACCCCGGGACCTGTTGGTCAGCATCCCGGCCGCGGCCGGCTGGCCGGGCGGCGATGACAAGATCAACACCGCTTACGAGTACGGCGGGGGCGGCCAGTCCGGTGCCCAGTTGCTCTCCACCACCCTGACCCGGCTCACCGGGATCCGCTTCGACGGTGCCGCCCTCGTCGACTTCGCCGGACTACGCAGCGTCATCGACCTGCTCGACGGCGTCGAGATGTGCGTACGGACCGAGGTGCGCTCGATCCACACCAACCGGGTCTTCCAGCCCGGCTGTCAGCGGATGGACGGCGCTCAGGCACTGGACTACGTACGCCAGCGCTACGACCTGCCCGGCGGCGACTACGACCGGCAGACCCACCAGCAGCAACTCCTGGCGGCGATGCTCAAACGAGCGGGCGAGACCCGGGTGCGCACCAACCCCGTCCAGATGCACCAGCTCATCAGGGCCGTCGGCGAGTCGTTGACCGTGGACACCAACGGCGTACCGGTGGAGGATCTGCTGCTCGCCCTGCGCGGGCTCTCCACCGACGGACTGCGCGGTGTGCAGGTGCCGTCGTACCCGCAGACCATCGACCAGGTCTCCTACGTCCTGCTCGACAACGGCGGTGAGGGACTGTTCGAGGCGGTCCGCGGCACCCGGATGCCGCAGTGGGCCGGTGCGCATCCGCGCTGGGTGACCCAGCTCTGACGGAGCCATAGGTGGCGTCGATCCTCGCCGGGCCCGCCGAGGATCTACCCTTGGTACCCGTGTTCGGATCCCAGATACCCACCGTGACCGTTTCCGAGATCACCGACGACACGTACCTGCTCGACGTCCGGGAGGACGACGAGTGGGCCGCCGGTCACGCGCCGGAGGCCCACCACCTGCCGATGATGGAGTTGCCGGCCCGGATCGCCGAGGTGCCGACCGACCGCGACGTGGCCGTCATCTGCCGCTCGGGCGGGCGCTCCGCCCAGGTCGTGGCGTACCTGATGCGCAACGGGTGGGACCAGGTCCGCAACGTCGCGGGCGGGATGGGCGACTGGGCGAGCGCCGGACGGCCGGTGGTCGCCGACAACGGGCAGCCGGGCCGGGTTCTGTAGGGCGCAATGGGCGCACCCCTCGTATTCGCGCACCGCGGCGCCTCGCACGACCTGCCCGAACACACCCTCGCGGCCTATCTGCGGGCGCTCGACGAGGGTGCCGACGGGCTGGAGTGCGACGTACGGCTGACCCGCGACGGGCACCTGGTCTGCGTACACGACCGTCGGTTGGAACGGACCAGCAACGGCCGAGGGCCGGTCAGCACCCGTACCCTCGCCGAGTTGGAGAGCCTGGACTTCGGTTCCTGGCACCCGGGCTGCGTACCGCCCGACGGTGACGAGGTGCTCGACGAGTCGCACACCCGGCTGCTCACCCTCGAACGGCTGCTGGAGGCGGTCCTCGCCGCCGGTCGACCGGTACGGCTGCTGGTGGAGACCAAGCACCCGTCCCGCCACGGCGGGGACGTCGAACGTCGACTGGTCGCCCTGCTGCGCCGCCACGGGCTGGCCGAACCGCGCCCGGACGCCCCGGTACAGGTCACCGTGATGTCGTTCTCCCCGCTGGCCGTACGCCGGATCCGGGCTCTTGCTCCCGCGCTGCCGACGGTGCTGCTGCTGGAGGTGCTGCCGCGCTGGCTGCGCCTCGGCCGCCTGCCGTTCGGTGCCGGCATCGCCGGTCCGGGCATCGGGCTGGTGCGGGCCCGACCGATGCTGGTGCCCGCCCTGCGGGCAGCCGGCAACCAGGTCTACGTCTGGACGGTGAACGAGCCGAACGACCTCGACCTGGTGCTGGCCGCCGGGGTCGACGGCGTGATCACCGACCGTCCGGCGCACACGCTCGCCCGATTGGCCCGGTAACCAACTCGGGGGTGCCCAGATACACGAATCGCGGGGCACACTCTGGGTCATGCCGGACCGCACCGACTACTCGGCCCTCATCGCCGGGCACACCGTCATCATCGAGATGATCAATTCCGGTGACGCGGGTCTGCCGGTCCTGAACCGACTGCTCCGGATGGCCCAGCCGGCCCTCGGTGCGGCAGGCATGGCGTTCGTCGAGTTCGCGCCGAGCGGTGGGCGGGTGATCGCCGCCACCGGCGCCGCCGAGTGGATCGTCGGCCGGCCGGTGCCTGCCAACGACCCGGCCACCACCTGCCTGCTCTCCGGGCCGCGCGTGCGGTGCGTACGGACCGACCAGCTGACCAATCAACTCGCCGTCGAACTGGCCGGCCGTGGACTGCTGCAAATGGTCGTGTCCCGGGCGGAACTCGGCGGGCACACCGTCGGCAGTCTGCACGCCCTCTACTCCGCCGACGCCGAGGAACCCAGCACCGAGGAACGGGGAGTCGTCGCCTACCTCGGCACCTGCATCGCGCACATGTACGGCGACCACAGCCACCTGCCGGTGCAGGGTGACGATCCGACGGTCGCGACCCGCGCCGACGGGCCGGACCTTCGAGACGCCCTCGACCAGCAACGCCACGACCGCGAACGCGACCTCTTCGTCGCCGTCACCAGCCACGAGCTGCGTACCCCGGTGACCGTCATCAAGGGGTACGCGGACACCCTCAACGATCACTGGGACTCGCTCGGCGAGGCCGACCGGCGGCAGGCGGCCCGGGTCATCGGGCAACGGGCGAACGAACTGGCCCGGCTGCTCGACCGGCTGCTCTCCTCCGCCGCCGAGGTGTGGCCGGGCGACGGCCCACCGGCCCCGTTCGACTTCGCCGAGACGCTCCGGGTCGCCGTCGCCAACCTGCCGGCCGACCTGCGCCGCCGCGCCACGCTCCAGGTGCCGGCCGACCTGCCCCGGGCGGTCGGGCACCGGCAGAGCCTCGCCACCGTGCTCACCGAACTGGTCACCAACGCCGGAAAGTACTCCCCACCCGGCTCGCCCATCGAGATCAGCGCAGCAGCCGACGGCCGGACGGTCAGCCTTCAGGTCAGTGACCGCGGCATCGGCATCCGCCCGGAACACGTCGAACGCGCCTTCGAACGGTTCTGGCAGGGCGACTCCGGCGACCGGCGGCGCTATCCCGGCACCGGTCTGGGCCTCTATCTCGTCCGTCGGATCGTTGAACAGCAGAATGGATGGGTATTCCTTCGACCGAGGACCGGCGGCGGTACGGTCGCAGAGATGCGACTGCCCTGCCGGTGACCGGTGGGAACAACGGGGGCGGAAGAGGGGCAGAGGTGTCGACCGCAGCTGTCGAACGAGCGTGGTGCGTGGTGGTGCCGCACCACGCCACCGGGGCGCGGGTCGCCCGACACCGGCTCGCCACCGAGTTGGCCGAGGTGGTGCCCCCGACGGTCCTCGCCGACCTGGTGGCGGTCCTGGCCGAATTGGTGGGCAACGCCGTCCGGCACGCCGACCCGCTGCCCGGCGGGGTGGTCCGGGTGTCCTGGCGGTTGCGCGCCACGACCGAGGGCACCCAGGTCCGGCTCCAGGTCACCGACGGCGGGGCTGCGTGCGGTCCGCAGATCCGTCCGGCCGACCTGGGCGCGGCCGACGGCCGTGGCCTGCACATCGTCTCCGGGCTGGCCGACCGGTGGGGCGTGGAACGCGACGGTCTCGGGCAGAGCGTCTGGGCCGACTTCGATCCTGTGCCGCAGCGGCCGGGCCTGGTGCCCGCCGGCTGAACGGCCCGCCAAGGTGGCAGGGGTGGGTCCGGCCCACGCGGTGCCGCCGGGGCCTCTAGGCTGTCTGGCCGTGAGCAAGCGTCGAAAGAACCAGCGGGCGGCCACTCCGAGCGCAAAGCGGGAGCGGGTACGCGACGTCTTCGTGCCCCGCCCCTTCGAAGGGCTGGCCGACGAGCCGGAGTGGATCGCCCTGCGCGAGCTGGTGCCCGCCGCCTCCGCGCCGCTGCGGCTCACCCCGGCGCTGACCGAGGAGTACGGCGACCGCCCGATCACGCTGGCCACGGTGCTGCCGATGGCCGCGCCGGCGATGAGCCGGCAGGACGGGCGCGTCTTCATCGGGCTCCAGCGGCACCAGCAGTCCGGTGACGTGTCGCGGGATCTGGCCGAGTCGCTGCTCTGCGCGCTGCGGACGGAACCGGGCGCGCCGGTCGCCGTACCGCCGTTGCCCGGGCCCGGGCCTCGACTGCAGGACATCCTGGCCGACGGTCCGCTGGAGATCACCCTGCACGAGGGGTTCGAGTTCTGGCTGGTTCCGGAGGCCGTCGACGACCCGACCGTGCAGGCGTCGCTGGAGCGGGCCAACGCGGCGATCTACCCGACCGTACGGTTGGCCGCCGCACCTGCCGCGTACTGGTGCCGGGTGCCGGAGAAGGCGCACGTGCGCTGGGTGCTGCCCGAGGACGAGGAGGCCGCCCTGGACGCCCTGGCACGGCTGAGCGCGGCCGGCTCGCTGCCCCTGGGTGAGTCGACCAAGTTCGCGGGCATGTTCCGCGCGCACGGGCGACTGGTGCCGGTCTGGGATCTGCCCGAGGACGTGCCGGCGAGCGACTGGGAGGAGCCGGTCGCCGGGTTCGCCAAGCGGTACGCCGAGGCGCTCGCCGAGACCGGCCCGCTCGACGCGGCGGCCCGCCGGTCCCGGCAGGGTCTGCTCGGCCGCCAGCTCACCCTGCGCTGAGGTCGGGCGCGGGGTGTTAACAGGGGGCCCCGCCTCTACCTGAGGCGTTAAGAAGGGGCCCCTCCTTTCACCCCCGCAGCAGCGGGCAGGACATGCAGCGGGGGCCACCCCGCCCGGAGCCGAGTTCGGAGCCGGCGATCGGGATGATCTCGATGCCGGCCCGTTCCAGCTGCGCGTTGGTCTCGATGTTGCGTTCGTAGCCGACACAGAGTCGGGGTGCCAGCGCCAGCGTGTTGTTGCCGTCGTCCCACTGTTCCCGCTCGGCGGTGACCGGGTCGAGACCGGTGTCGATGACCCGGAGCTGATCCAGGTCCATCGCGTCGGCCGCCGCCCGCAGGAACGGCGCCGGCCCGTCGACCCGCGGGTCGTCGCCGTCGGCACCGGCGATCACGGTGTACGCCGACAGCGAGGTTGCCACGTTCGGGTACATCAGCACCGCGTCGACGTCGACCATCGTGCAGATGGTGTCGAGGTGCATGGTCGCCCGTTCCTGGGCGATCGGCACGACGAGGATGGTGTGGGCCAGTTCGGCGGCGAAGACCCGACGGGCCAGCCGCTCGGCACCGGCCGGAGTGGTCCGCTCGCCCACCCCGACGGCCAGCACCCCGGGCGCCAGCAGCAGAACGTCGCCGCCCTCCAGGTGCTCCAGCTCGGGCCGGTAGACGAACTCGGTGTTGGCGAACCGCGGATGGTGACGGTAGATCGCGTCCGTCAGGGTGGTCTCCCGGCGGCGGGCCGGCATGGCCAGGCTGGTCACGCCCACCCGGTCCCGGATCCACAACGACGAGTCGCGGGTGAACAGCAGGTTGGGCAGCGGTTCGATGACGAAGTCGTGCCGGTCCATCAGGGTGTACACCAGCCCACCCGGGCGGTCCCGGCCGATTCTCAGTTCCTCGTGGGCCAGACCGGCCACCAGCACACCGGCGAGGGCGGCCGGGTCGAGGTACGACAGGTGGGCGGCGACCCGGGCCCGCAGGGTGTCGCCGAGCCGGGGAGAGTCGAGCACCTGCTCGGTGAGTTCGTGCCGGGCGTCGGCCACCGCCAACGTCTCGGTGAGCAGGTCGGTCAGGTAGAGCACCTCGACGCCGCGGGCGCGCAGCGCGTCGGCGAAGCCGTCGTGCTCCTCCTGTGCCCGTCCCACCCAGGGGATCGCGTCGAACAGGAGGGAGTCGTTGTTGCGTGGGGTGAGTCGGGCGAGTTCCGGCCCCGGTCGGTGCACCAGCACGCTGCCGAGCCGACCGACCTCACTGTCCACGTAGTGGCTCACTCTCGCAGCGTAGGGCAGGGTTTGGCGGCATCTGGGAAAACAGCTGTGGATGAATACGGCATTCATCCGCAGTCATTCCGGCGCTCCGGCTTGCCGACCACCCGGACCAGCAACGTAGTGTAGTGAGAACGTAACTTCGAGGGACCTTTTGCCGGAGGTCGCGATGACTGTCTTCCCCGCTCGTCGAGCCGTACCCCCGACCCGGGCACTGCCGCCCGTGGCGGTACCGCACCCCCGGACGGAGGCGGCAGGGGTGGCCGCTCGTCCGTCCCCGTTGGAGTGGGCCCGGCGTCGCCGGGCCGAGCGTGGCGCACGGCGGCTGGAGGCAGCCGGTGCCCGCGCGTTGGGCCAACTGGGTCACCTCGGGCCGGCCTGGCACGTCGTCGACTGGCCCCGGATGGACCCCGCCGACGTGCTGCTCGACGAGAGCGACGACAACCGGGCCGGGTTCCTCGCCATCGGTCCCAGCGGCCTTTTCGCCGTTACCATCGCCGACCACGGCCGGGCTCGCGTACTGGTCGCCGGTGACGTGGTGCAGATCAACGGCAAGCGTCCGCCGTACGTGACGGAGGCCCGGCGGGACGCCCGGCGAGCCAGCAAGGCGCTCACCGCAGCTGTCGGCCATCCGATTCCGGTCACGCCGGTGCTGAACTTCGTCGGCTCCGGCGTGATCAGCGTCTACGGCCTGCCGAAGGACTGCCTGATGGCCACGCACCGGGAACTCGACAGGTTGCTCGTCGCGGGCGGCAACCGGATCAGTCCGGCCACGGCGGAGAAGCTTTCCCGGGTGGCCCAGCATCCCAGCACCTGGACCACCGGTGGACACCAGCCGGCGGCGGACTACCGGTGGTACGAGGACGGCCGAACGGCCGCTGACAAGGCGGCCACCCACCGGTAACGTCTGCCACGACGCCACGCGGCCGGGCTGTCCCGGCTCGGTATTCGTCCCGGCCGGCTCAGCTGCCGACCGGGACACCGATCCCACCGACGACCCGATGCGCGACGCACGGTCGGCGGTCGCCGCGATGACCGGCTAGCGTGGACGTACCGTCGGTGTACATAGGAGGCGCGGTGGCCCACGTCGAACTCTCGCTCTCGGAAGTGTTCGCGCCCACGACGGGGACACCGACAGAGCAGGAGTGCGACAACATCGGTCGCTGGTCGGCGACGGTGTCCAGCGCGGACGAGCCGTGCCTGCTGATCGACGACCAGACGCGGGTGGTGGCCGTCTCCGCCGCCGGCTGTGAGCTGCTCTGTCTGGGTACGCCGGAGGAACTGATCGGCCTGCCGCTGCTCGACGGCGGGTTGCGCCTGCTGGACTTCACCGCCAACCGGGGCGAGTTGACCGAGCCGGAGATCGACAAGATCCCACCGCTGCTCGCGCTCACCTCGGGCCGGCTGGCCCGAGGTCTGTTACGCATCGAGTCGGCCACCGTCGGTGGGCCCGACGCGACAGTCGACGCGGTCTCCACCCCGGTGCTCGCCGATGGTGCCGTCGCCGGCTCGCTGACCTTCTTCTCCGAGGTCTGAGCACCCGTCACCGGCACAGGCTCGCGGGCCGCTGTCGGTGCGGTCTTCCACCACGGCAACGGATCCTCCTACCATGGGCCCACCCCATGCACGCCCCCGCGTTCCCCGAGGATCCCTCCCGTGCCGCCCAGTCCCCTCCGTCGCGCCGCTGCCGGCCGTCGCCCGGCCCGCCCCGACCCGCGCCCGCGCGTCGGCTGGGCGGCCGGTGTCCTGGCGCTGACCGGGCTGCTGCTGTCCGGCTGTGGCGAGCCTCCCGAGGTGCGCGATGGCGGCACATCCGGATTGCCGACCACCACGGCGACTCCCAGCCCTTCCGGGCCCGTTACGCCCTCGCCCTCGGTCGCCGTACCGCCCGTCGCCGGCACGGCCGTTCCGACGACGGATGCCGGCCTGGTCGCCACGGCCTGCCGGGGCGAACCGTCGGGTCAGGGCGTCGTCAATCTGGTCCGGGGGCGCTCCGGCCTCCTGCCCCGCAACGCGAAGGTCAAGGTCAGCGAAGGCCCGTTGTGCGCCGCGGACTGGCACTTCACCGCCCTCGACGTGACCGGTTACGAGCCGCTGCACGTGGTCACCCGCCGGCAGGCGGGCGCGCTACGGCTGGTCACCGCCGGCACCGACGTGTGCTCGGTCGAGGTACGGGTCACCGCGCCGCCCGGCGTCCGTAGGCTGGCCTGCGGCGACGACGCCCCGGTCACCGTGCCGTTGCCGACGCAGTTCCCGACCACACCGACGCCGTTGCCGACGACGCCCGCTGCGACGCCTTCGACCACCACACCCGGACCGGGTGCGTAGGCTGGACGCCATGCCGGGAACACCGCCGACCCGCTTCGCCTTCCTCGGTCCCGAGGGGACCTTCGCGGAGCAGGCGTTGCGCACCCTGCCCGCGGCCGAGCGGGGCACGCGTACGCCGGCCCGCAGCGTCGGTGAGGCGCTGGACGCGGTACGCGCCGGTGACGCCGACGCCGCGCTGGTCCCGCTGGAGAACTCGATCGGCGGCGCCGTCGGGGTGACGCTGGACGAGTTGGCCGAGGGCGAGCCGTTGGTGATCACCCGCGAGGTGATCCTGCCGGTGGAGTTCGTCCTCGGTGCACGTGCGGGCACTCAACTGTCGGCGGTTCGCACCGTCGCCGCTCATCCGCAGGCGTCCACGCAGTGTCGCGGCTGGCTGCGGACGTACCTGCCGGACGCGACAGTGATCGACGTACTCTCCAACGGCTCGGCGGCGGCCGGCGCGGCCACGGGTGAGTACGACGCGGCGATCTGTGCTCCGGTGGGCGCGACGCGACACCGGTTGGCGGTGCTCGCTGACAAGATCGCCGATCATCCCGACGCGGTGACCCGGTTCGCCCTGGTCGCCCGGCCGGGTCCACCACCGCCTCCGACCGGCGACGACGTGACGACGCTTGCGGTGTACATCGCGCACGACCGGGTCGGCGCGCTGTTGTCCGTACTCATGGAGCTTGCGGTCCGGGGTGTGAACCTGAGCCGGATCGAGTCCCGGCCGACCGGCAAGGCCCTCGGGGAGTACGTCTTCTTCCTCGACTGCACCGGCCACGTCGCCGACGTCCGGCTGGGCGAGGCGCTCCAGGGGCTACGGCGGGTCTGCGCCGACGTACGCTTCCTCGGCTCCTATCCGCGTCACCGGTGGAGCGGGGCCGAGGGCGAGCAGGCGGTGCCCGCCCCGGCCGGTCTCTCCGACGCCGACTACGCCGACGCCGCGGCCTGGCTCGCCCGGCTCAGGGCCGGCGAGCTGAGCTGAGTCGGCTCAGCGGAACAGGCCGCCGAGCACGCCGCCCTGATCCTGCTGACCGCTGCCCATGATCGGCGGTTCCTCGGACGGCTGGACGACGACGAAGCCCTGCCCCGCGAAGCTCATCGTGTACGCCTCGCCTGTGGTACGGCCCAGCAGCGTGCCCAACCCGAGCTGGTCGGCCCGGTGGTAGCCGGTCTGCAGGCCGGCCGACCAGCAGACCGCCGCCTGCGGATCCACATAGGTGGGCGCGTCGACGGCGAGCACCACCGGGGTGCCCCGGGTGGTCACGGCGATCCGGCCGTGGCCGGTGAAGACGCAGTTGAACAGGCCGGTCGAGGCCATGCCCGCCCCGCCGACCATCTTGATGTCGTACTGGAGGCTGGGGTCGAAGGCCAGCACGCTGGAGCCGTTGATGGACAGTGCGTCGCCCGGTTCGAGGTCGATGATGTGCACGTCCTTGGCGAAGTCGGCCAGGAAGACGTCACCCTGGCCGGTGAGCTTCATCAGCGGCACGCCTTCGCCGGTGAGCTTCTGCTTGAGGAAGTTGCCCAGTCCGCCGGAGCCGAGCGCCTGGAACTGCACATGTCCCTGGTACGCGACCATCGAACCGACGCGGGCCAGCATTTCGCCATTGAGCTCGATCTTGAGCATCTTGGAGTTCTGGAGCCGCATGCCGGGCTGTGCGGACTCCTGCTCCAGGTTCGCCGCTGAGAACAGTTCGCTGCGCATGTCTTCCTCCGTACTCGGCCGGGACTGGTCGAGACGATAGGTCAGCTGCGCAAACCGTCAACCCCAACCGAGGTCGTGCAGGCGCTCGTCGTCGATGCCGAAGTGGTGGGCGATCTCGTGCACCACGGTCACCGCCACCTCCTCGACGACGTCGTCCTCGGTCTCACAGATCCGCAGGATCGGGTTGCGGTAGATCAGAATGCGGTCCGGCAGGACACCGGCGTAGTCCCACCCCCGGTCGGTCAACGCGTGCCCCTCGTACAGGCCGAGCAGATCCTCCCCAGGCGGGGGATCGTCCTCCACCAGGATCACCACGTTGCTCATCAGCGCCAGCAGTTCCTCCGGAACCTCGTCCAGCGCCTCCCCCACCAGTTCCTCGAACCGCTCCCGCTCCATCTCCACCGCCACGTCACCATTCTCCCCCACCCCCAACCCACCCCCACCCCGCGATCTTGCACTTTTCGTCGCCGCATAACGGGACGTAAGCCTCAACCAGTCGACCGAAAGTGCAAGATCGCGGCGGTCAAAGGGGGTGGGTTAGGAGGAGAGGTGGGTGGTGAGGGTGATCTCGGCGCCGGGGGAGAGGAGGCGGGAGATGGGGCAGTTCTGCTTGGCGGTCTCGGCCAGCTCGGCGAAGCGTGCCTCGTCGATGCCGGGAACGACACCGACGGTCTCCAACGCGATGCGGGTCACGGTGAAGCCCGCGTCGGTCTTGTCCAGGTGCACCTTCGCGGTGGTCTCCACGGAGGTCGGCGTCGTGCCGGCGTCGGCGAGGGCCTTGGAGAAGGCCATCGAGAAGCAGCCGGCGTGCGCGGCGCCGATCAGCTCCTCGGGGTTGGTGCCCTCACCCTCCTCGAAGCGGGACTTGAAGGAGTAGTTGCCCTCCAGTCCACCCTTGCCCGTGCGAATGGTGCCGGACCCTTCGGGGAGGTTGCCCTGCCAGCGTGCGGAAGCGGTACGAATAGGCATGCAGCTGACGCTAGCCGAACGCGCACCCGCCGGGCGACCGACCCCGCCAGCTGCGTCCACGTTCCCCGACGGGAGAGGTGGGCTGTGCCAGAATTCGTCACAGACCCCGCCCTGGGCACGCAGCCAAGCCACGAGCAGGCAGCAGGGCCACGAGCAGGCAGCCCGGCCACAAGGAGGCGCAGCGGTGACCCATGACCTCCCCATTCCCCGCCAGGAGGACCGCTCCGAGAGCACAAGCGTCCTTGAGTGGGGCACGGAGGACGAGAAGACCACCAGCACGAGTCGGTGGCGCTCGGCCCTCGGCGGCCTCGGCCACGACCACCGGGTACCGCTGCTGCTCGTCGGGCTCGGTGTCGCCGCCACCCTCGCCTCCCTGCTCGGCGAATGGGTCACCGTCACCCTGCCCACCGGCAGCGAGCGGATCGAGTTGCCGAGCAACGTGTCCGAGATCGGCGGTCTGGGCGTCGGCTACCTGGTCGGGATGCTGATGCTCGGCGTCTCGGTGGCCCTCGCGCTGCGCGGCACCGACAACGTACGCGCCAATGCCCGGGTCGCCGGCCTCGCCCTGGCCGTGGGTCTGGTCGCCGTGCTGGTGGCCACCGCCGTCGCCCTCGAAGACGGCGGCGGCCGCGCGGCGTTGGCCTACTCCACGGAAGACGGATTCGCAGTCGAGCTGGGGCGAGGACTGGTCGCGGCCTTCGCCGCCGTCCTGCTGTTCGCCATCGCCCTCGCCCGCACCACCACCAGGCCCGAGGGTGCGACAAGCGAGCCGGGTCGGCGTCAGCCCCGCCCCCACCGCCAGATCGACGACACCGACACCGACGAGGGCGGGCGGCCGATCGACATCACCGTCACCCCCACCGTGCCCTTCGCCCGCGAGCCCTGAGCCGACTGACCGGTGCCCCACGCCGCCCCGGCAGACCACCGCACGTTGAGCGGGCCACCGGACGTTAAGCAGCAGCCCTTCCGCTCGCCGCATCCGATTCGCCTGGAAGCCGTGGTTGCGACCCGTTCGACGAGGTACGGTTGCTGCCCGCCGTCACGCCGGGTCGCCACCTGACGACCGGAAACGGCTGGCTGCGACGGCGGTGGGCGAAGGAGGAGAAATGACCCGCCCGGGCCTGCCCAAGCTGATCGCCACCGACCTCGACGGGACGCTCGTGCGCAGCGACGACACCGTGTCGGCGTACACCCATGAGGTTCTGGACCGGGTGCGTGCGGCCGGGATTCCGGTGGTCGGTGCCACCGGCCGGGGCCCGCGGCTGACCGAATTGACCCGCAACGACATCCGCGCGGCGGACTTCCTGGTGATGGCCGGTGGCGGCCGGGTGGTCGACCAGAGCGACCCGGCCGGGCCGGTGGTGCTGCGCGACGAACGGCTCTCCAGCGAGGTGCTGGCTACCCTCCTGGCCGACCTGGAAGCCGCGGTCGGCCCGCTGACGGTGATGGTCGAGGCGTCCGACGAGCACGACGCGCCCCTGTGGGGCGACTACCACCCGGCCTGGCCGTATCAGGACCGGTTCGAGGTACGCACCCGCGACGAGTGCCTGGCCGGTGACGTGATCAAGGCGTTCGCGCGGACCGCCGACCACCATGTCGACGAGTTGCTGGCGGTCGCCAGGCAGATCATCCCGCCGCACCTGGCCGCGCTCACCCAGGCCGGGCTCGGCTTCATCGAGATCAGCCCGTCGGGGGTGGACAAGGCGACCGGGCTGAGTGTGGTGGCGCAGAGCCTCGGCGTCGACCCGGCCGAGGTGCTGGTCTTCGGTGACATGCCGAACGACCTGCCGATGTTCGAGTGGGCCGGCTGGGCGCGGGTGGCGGTGGCGAACGCTCACGCCGAGTTGCGTGCCGTGGCCGACGACGTGACCCTGCGCAACGACGACGACGGGGTGGCGGTCTACCTCGACCGGCTACTGTCCAGGTGATGGAGGCACTTCCACGCCTGGTCGCCAGCGACATCGACGGCACGCTGCTGCGCGACGACGCGACGCTCAGCGCCCACACCGCCGAGGTGCTGGCCCGGATCTCCGCCCGGGGCACGCCCGTCGTGCTGGTCACCGGCCGACCGATCCGCTGGCTGAAACTGGTGTACGACCAGCTGGCCGAGCCGGTGCCCGCGGTCTGCGCCAACGGTGCGGTGGTCTACGACCCGGTCAACGACGAGGTGCTGCGCGCCGATCCGCTGGCCCCCGAACTGCTCGCCGAGGTGGCCCGCCGGCTGCGCGCCGAGGTGCCCGGGGTGAGCTTCGCGGTGGAGATCGCCGACAGCCGGCAGATGCGGCACGAGGCGCACTACCCGATGCGCTGGGACGCCGACGACACGGCGATCCGGGTCGTGACGACTCCGGACGAGCTGCACTCGCTGCCGGCGGTGAAACTGCTGGTACGAGCCGAGGAGCAGCAGGATCCCGATCGGTTCACCGAGCTGGTCGCCACTGCCCTCGCCGGACTGGCCGAGGCCACCCACTCCTCGCGCTCCGGCCTGGTGGAGATTTCGGCGGCCGGGGTGACCAAGGCGGCCGGCCTCGCGTGGTACTGCCACCGGCTCGGCATCGAGGCGGACGAGGTGCTGGCCTTCGGCGACATGCCCAACGACGTACCCCTGCTGACCTGGGCCGGCCGGGCGGTGGCGGTGGCCAACGCGCACCCCGCCGTACGGGAGATCGCCGACGAGGTCACCTCGGCGAACTCGGTCGACGGGGTGGCGGCGTACCTGGAGAAGGTCTTCGGGGTGGACTGACGGCTGCGGGGCGCGGCACGCCGCACCCCGCAGCGATCGTCAAAGGTACTGGCCGGTGCTGTGGCCCTCACCGCCGGGCACCTGGCCCAGGCCGGGCATTCCCGGCAGGGCCGCTCCGCTCGGCCCGCTCGGCAACGCCTGCCGGCCGGAGCGCATCTGCTCCAACTGCACCCGGGCGGCCATCTGCTGGGCGACCAGGGCGGCCTGGATGCCGTGGAACAGCCCCTCCAGCCAGCCGACCAGCTGGGCATGGGCGATCCGCAGCTCACCCTCGGTCGGGGCCTGGTCCTCGGTGAACGGCAGCGAGAGTCGCTCCAGCTCCTCGCGCAGCTCGGGCGCCAGCCCTTCCTTGAGCTCGACGATCGACCGCTCGTGGATCTCCCGCATCCGATGCCGGCTGGCGTCGTCCAGCGGCGCGGACTTGACCTCCTCCAGCAGCTGCTTGATCATGCTGCCGATCCGCATCACCTTTGCCGGCTGCTCGACCAGGCGAGTGGGGTCCTCACCCTGGCCGTCGTCGGTCTGCACGGTGCCGACGGGTCGGCCGTCCGGGCCGACCACCACCACGGTGCCCGAGTGCCCGGTGCCGTCCCGGCCAGGCTCGTCGTTCTGTCCAGCGGTACGCGCTTCGGTCATGGCATCCATCTTGACTCAGCCGTCCCCGTCGCCGCCCGCCGGCCCGGCCGAGAAGGTGCAATGGACCCGTCCGGTCGGCCGCCGACCAGCCGCGCTACCGTCGGCCGATGTCGCCCGATCCCCGCGCCGTGCTCAGCCGACCCGCGCCTGAGCCGGACCTCACCGTCGCCTACGGCGAGCATCCCGATCAGGTCGCCGATCTGCGCCGCCCGCCCGGCGCGACCCCGCCCCGCCCACTGGTGATCGTGGTGCACGGCGGTTTCTGGCGCGTGGAGTACGACCGGCGGCACACCGACTCGCTGGCCGTCGGGCTGGCCCGGCTCGGCTTTCCGATCGCGCAACTGGAGTACCGCCGGACCGGGCAACCCGGTGGTGGCTGGCCCGGCACGCTGACCGACGTCCGCTCCGGGGTGTCCGCACTGCCGGGGTTGGCCGCTGCGGCGCTGCCCGGTCAGGTCGCGCCGGTGCCGCCGATCCTGGTCGGCCACTCGGCCGGCGGTCATCTCGCGCTGCACACCGCGACGCGCTCACCGCAGGACGTCGGCGGCGTGCTCGCGCTCGCCCCGGTCGTCGACCTGGCCGAGGCGTACCGGCTGGATCTGGACGCGGGCGCGGTGGCGGCGTTGCTGGGTGGTGGGCCGGCCGATGTGCCCGATCGCTACGAGGTCGCGGACCCACGAGCCACCCCACCTCCGTCAACACGGACGGTAGTGATTCACGGCACCCTGGATCAGCACGTTCCGGTCCACATGAGCAGGGCGTACGTGCAGGGCGCACAGGCACTAGGTGCGGATATGCACCTTGTCGAGCTGCCCGACTGCGAACATTTCGGGCTCATCGACCCGGAGTCTCCGGCCTGGTCGCAGGTTACCGCCGCGTTCCGTTCTCTAGTCGAAGATCATTAACCATTGACGCAGCGTCGCTAAGCAGGTAGAACGCCGGAGGGGCGGGAGGCCCCGGCAGCACATCCGAAGGGAACCCCGGTGTCGCAGATGAACCGTAGGCGGGCACTCCAGATGCTGGCCGCGCTCGGCGCCGGCGGCCTCGCCGCCGGATGTGCCTCGGACACCGAGGAGCCCGCGAAGCCGAAGAGTCCGGTCAAGGTCGGGCTCGTCGCACCGCAGTCCGGCTCGGGCAAGGCCGTCGGTGACGAGTTGCGTAACGGCTTCCAGCTCTATCTGGACCTCAACGAGGGCCAACTCGGCGGCCATCCGGTCAACCTGCTCGTCGCCGACGAGGGTGACAGCGTCAAGTCCGGTCAGGCCGCCGTCGACGGGCTGCTCAAACAGGGCGTGCTCGCACTGACCGGAGTCGCCTCCTCGGCGGTCATGTTCGGCATCCGGGACACCATCGAGCAGGCCCGGGTGCCGCTGATCGGTTCCAACGCCTCACCCTCCAGCCTCCAGAGCGTCGTCTACATCTGGCGCACCTCGTACGTGCTCGACGAGGCCGGCCGGGCACTCGGCCGCTACCTGCGGGACGTGTTGGGCCCCGACGACCGGGTGGCGATCGTCATGCCGGAGTCGGCCGTCGGAGGAGACGACGTGCTGCTCGGCTTCCGCCAGGAGTTCGGCGAATCCGACCCGCGCATCGCGGATCAGGTCGTCTTCACCACCAACAACGCGAACCCGGGCAAGGGCGCCTTCGTCCGGGACATCGACCGCGCGTTGAGCCGCAACCCGTCGGTCGTCTTCTGCTTCTACTCCGGCCCGGCGGCGGCGGAGTTCATCATGCAGCTCCGCGACGCCGGCTTCCAGGGCGGCATCTACGCTCCCGGGTTCCTCACCGAGGGCACCGTGCTGGACAGCGTCCGGCCGGCCAACGACGCCCTGGGCATCCGCACCGCGCTGAACTACTCCGCCGACCTGAACAACGCCGCCAATCGCCGGTTCGCCTCGGCGTACCGCAAGAAGCACAGCGCCTCGCCGACCACCTACGCGATGGCCTCGTACGACGCGGCGAAGGTGCTCGACCAGGCGATCCGCCTGGCCGGCGAGGACCCCACCCCGCAGACGGTCAACCTGGCGCTGGGCCGGATCGGTCAGATCGACAGCCCGCGCGGCGCCTGGCAGTTCAACCAGCCGCGTACCCCGCAGCAGAAGTGGTACCTGCGGGAGGTTCAGCACGACGGCCAGGTGCTGTCGAACGTGATGGTCAGCGAGCTGGCCACGCTGGGCTGACCACCCCGGTTCGCCCCCACGACGAGCAGGGTCGGCCACCCCGCTCGTCGTCCGTTCAGTGCCGCAACTCGGCGATGCAGCACTTCACGCTGCCGCCGCCCTTCTTCAGCTCGGCCAACTCCACCGGCACCGGCGTGTAGCCGGCCGCCTTGAGTCGCCCGGCCAGCCGGGTCGCCTCGCTGTTGAGCACCACGTTCGCGCCGTCGCTTACCAGGTTGAGTCCGAAGGCGAGGACGTCCTCGGCCTCCGCCAGCACCGCGTCCGGAAAGAGTTGGGCGAGCACCTTCTGACCGGCCGCGGAGAAGGCGCCCGGGTAGTAGACGATGTTGCCGTCGTCGATCGAGGCGAGGGCCACGTCCAGGTGGTAGAAGCGCGGGTCCACCAGCCGCAGCGAGATCACCGGACGGCCCAGCGCCTCCTGCGCCTCGGCGTGCGCGGCCAGCTCGGTACGGAATCCGTACCCGGCGAGGATCAGCCCACCGTGCGCCTCCGGCAGGTACGCGAAGTCGCCCTCGCCCTCGTTCGTCTCGTTCGGCGCGATGAACCGCCAGCCCTGCGACTCGTAGAAGGCCCGGTGGGCAGCCGCCTCGGCGGTGCGCTGATGGTGCTTGAACCGGGCCCCGTAGACCGTTCCGTCGACGCTGAACGCGCCGTTGGCGGCGTAGACCATGTCGGGGAGTCCGGGCTCGGGTGCCAGCAGGTGCACCTCGTGCCCCAGACCGACAAGGGTTTCCCGCAGGCGGTCCCACTGCTTGACGGCCAACTCCGGGTCGACCGGCCTGGTCACGTCCATCCACGGGTTGATCGCGTACTCGACCGCGAAATACTCCGGTGAGCACATGAGATATGTCCGCTTTCGCGGCACTCGCTGCTGGTCCACGGTCACCAAGAGTAGGTAGGCTCAGACTTTCGTAACAGCCACGACCATTGCTTGTCAGGGGCGAAACGTTGCAGATCGACGCGGTTGACCAGCGAATCATTGCATTGCTCGTCGCTGATGCCCGTGCCTCGTACGCGGACATCGGCACCCGGGTCTCACTCTCCGCTCCGGCCGTCAAGCGACGGGTGGACCGACTACGTGCCGCCGGGGTCATCCGGGGATTCACCGCCATCGTCGACCCGGCATCGGTCGGCTGGACCACGGAGGCGTTCGTCGAGCTGTTCTGCGCCGGCCGCACCACCCCGGCACAGATCGGCGCCGCGGTGCGCCGCCATCCCGAGGTGGTCGGGGCGTACACGGTCTCCGGGGAGGCCGACGCGCTCGTGCATCTGCGGGCCGCCGACATCGCCCACCTTGAGCAGGCGTTGGAGCGGTTGCGGGCGGAAAGTTTCGTGACCTCCAGCCGCAGCACCATCGTGCTGTCCCGACTTGTCGAGTCCCCCGGCGTCGGCCCGTCGATCAGCTGACCATCGGTCGGGATCTCGCCGCCGGTGCGGAACCGGACGACGACCGGCGGCGTCGAAGCCGACATGATGCGGGCAAGCAGAGTCGTCGCGGTCGGCAGCACCCTGGTCGCACTGACCCTGCTCGCCGGCAGTACGGCCGGTCCGAACCCGGTCCGGCCGACCGGGTCGGTGATGGTGCCGGTGGCCGCCCTGACCTCGTTCGACTCCTGCGCCGACGCCCTGACCGAACTGCGCGCCGCAGCCCGCGACTCGGTCGGGCCGTACGGCTTCGAGGACGGCACACTGTTGAGCGCCCGGGCGGCCGTCGCGGCCGGGGCAGAGGGCGGGAGCCAACCTCTCGGCGATGCCGGGCCTGACCACTCGAAGACCAACAACCATGAAGCCGACGCGGACGAGCCGGACGTGGTGAAGACCGACGGCCGACGGATCGTCACGGTCACCTCCGGCGTGCTGCGGGTGATCGACCCGGCCGGCCGACGGATCACCGGCCAGCTCGACCTGCCCGGCGCGGAAGCGGACGCCTACTGGGGCTCGTACCGACTGCTGCTGCACGGCGACCGGGCGTTGGTGCTGGCCGACGGGTCACCGTTCGTCACGATGGACCGGGCCTGGCCGACGCCGCCGGTCGAATCGGCCCGCCTGTTCCTGGTCGACCTGGCCGGTGCGCCCACGGTGCTCGGCTCGTACCGGATCGAGGGCAGCCTGCTCGACGGCCGGCTGACCGGCGACACCGCGCGGGTGGTGGTCCGCACCGCACCCCGGATCGAGTTCCCGCTCGACGCGATCGGCAGCGACCGGGCCCGGACCAGGCAGAACCGCGCCATCATCGACCGGGCCGGAATCGAGGCCTGGCTGCCGGAGTACGAGTGGACGGCCGGCGACGAGCGGCACACCGGGCGGGTCGACTGCGATCGGCTCAGCCGTCCGAAGCGGATGACCGGCACCTCGCTGCTCACCGTGCTCAGCTTCGACCTCGCCGCCGACCAGCTGGGCGCGGGCGACCCGGTAAGCGTCGCCGCCGACGCGACCACCGTCTACGGCACGGCGCGGAGCCTGTACCTCGCCGGTCAGCAGCCACAACCCGGTATGGGCCTGCTCCGCTGGCGACCCACCGTCCGCGACCAGGTCACCGAGATCTACCAGTTCGACACCAGCGAGCCGGGTCGTCCCCGCTACCTCGCCGCCGGCACCGTGCCAGGCTGGCTGATCAACCAGTACGCGCTCTCCGAATGGGACGGACACCTGCGGGTGGCCACCACCGTCGGCGACGTCTGGGGCGAGGAACGCCGATCCGAGTCGACCGTACGGGTGCTGCGCCGCGACGGCGGGTCACTCGTGCCGACCGGTGCGGTCGGCGGGCTCGGACGCGGCGAACGCATCTACTCCGTGCGGTATCTCGGGCCCGTCGCGTACGTGGTGACCTTCCGGCAGACCGACCCGCTCTACTCACTCGACCTGACCGACCCGACGAAGCCGCTGGTGACCGGCGAGCTGAAGATCACCGGCTATTCCGCGTACCTGCATCCGCTGCCCGACGGGCGGCTGCTCGGCGTGGGTCAGGAGGCCGACGGTCAGGGCCGCACCGAGGGCGTGCAGGTGTCCCTCTTCGACGTGCGGAACCCGGCCCGGCCGGCCCGACTGGACCAGTGGCACCTACCGTCCGGCTGGTCCGCCGCCGAGCACGACCCGCACGCCTTCCTGTACTGGCCGGCCAACGGCCTGGTGGTGCTGCCGGTGGACACCGGCCTGCGGCTGCTGCGGGTCAGCGCCGACCGGATCAGCGAGATCGGTCAGGTCACCCACCCGACCGTCACGACGCACAGCGACCGGGCCTGGCGGCGACCGGACGTGCAGCGTGCACTGATGATCGGCGACGTGCTCTGGACCGTCTCCGAAGCGGGCCTACGGGCCTCCGATCCGGCCACAGCCCAGAGCCTCGGCTGGATCCCGACGACCTGAATCACCCTCCCCCGAGGGGTGGGGCCCGGTATCTGGGGATCTCCGGGCCCCACCTCTTGACCTCGACGGCACCCCGACTTGACCTCGACGGCACCCCGACGGCGGGCTCAGAGGTACATGCCGGTGCGGTGCTCACCCCGCCCCGGCTTGTCCCCCTCGCCGAAGAAGCGCTTGCCGCCGAACTCACCGTGCAGCCGGTCGTCCAACTCGTCGGCCAGGCCGGTCATCACCTGCACGGCGAGCATCAGGTGGGTGGGCTGGAAGTTGCGGCCGAAGACCGGGATCGACGCCCAGACGGTGTCGTCGGCACAGTAGAGCCGGCCGATCGGCATCCGGTTGGTCAGCTCGGAGAGCTTCACGTAGAGCCGCTCGGTGGGCTCGACCTCGGTGAGCACCGGGGAGAAGACGTCGACCAGCGGCGGGTTGTCGCGTACCCGGACGAAGACCATCGCCGATCCGGCACGGATGTTGATGTCGCCGTCGGAATCGACCTGGACCCGGTCGGAGTCGGACTTCAGCATTGTCGACACCACCGTCCGGACCCGCTCGGCCAACTCCAGCACCTCGGTGTCCGCGCCGGAGTCAGCGGTGTCCGCCAGCGCCTGCGCCAGATCGGTCTCGATCTCCCGACCGGTGCCGAACTCGCTGCGTGCGGTGCCCAGTGGCGCGCCGGCAAGCGGCTCACCCTCCGCGTCGACGATCAGGTAGACCAGGAACGCCGGGTGTGGCGCGCCGTAGATGTCGCGCAGCGTACGCGAGATCAGGGCGGCCAGTCGGCTGCTCTCGGTCACCGCGCAGTGCAGGCCGAACTGGTCACCGGAGCCCTCCAGCACCCCCGGCGGAGACCAGCCCAGCGCGACCATGTCGGCCACCGCCGACCGGTCCAGCCGGTAGCCCTGCGGCAGGGTCGCGTTGCCCACCGCCCGCGCCGTCAACCCACCGTCCTCGGTGACGTCGACGCTGACGGAGTAGACGGCGTCATCGATACCGGAGGCCGTCGGGTCGAGGGTCAACTCCACGTGGGCACCCGGTGGCAGGGCCGCCAGCCGGTCGGCAAGTGCCCGCGCGAACTCCCGCCACGCATGGGTCACCTTCGCCCGCAGGTCGGCCGTGCTCGGCTCATCGAGCAGAATCGACTCGTGGTGTGCCGGCGTGCCGGGCGGTGCCGAGGGGTGGTCTGCCGTCATGATCGCCTCCGTCCGTTCCGGCCACCCTACCGAGCCCGCCGTCTCCAGGGATCAGCCCGGACCGTGATCGGACACCGCTCACGCGGTCAGCGGTCGCCGCCCAACTCGACCGGCCAGGTGCCGGCCAACTCGGTCAGCCGGGCAGCTGCCACGGCGGGATCCGCACCCCGGCCGACCGCCAGACCCAGCAGGTAGGCGGTGACCGGTGCACCCGGCCGGAGCACCTGATGGGCCACGTCCCGGGCCAGATCGAGCACGGGTTGTACCGGCACGTCGGCCGGGTCGACACCCAACTCGGCGCAGGCCGCCGTGAGCCAGTCGTCCATCACCGTCATCGCGACCACTCCTCCGCCTGCCGCAGGTCCCGCTCAGTGTCGCAGTCGAACCAGGGCGCCGGGCCGTCACCGGGCCAGGTCAGCTCGCGTACGGCGAGGTCGGCGAGCAACTCCCGCAGCGCGGCTCCGGCCAACCCGCCACGTCGAACGGTCAACCGGTCCAGGGCCGCGCGCAGCGCCGCGGGCCGCCACACCCCGCAGAGCGACTGCCGCCGCCCGTCCGCGTCCACGAAACAGACCCCGTCGGCGGGTGGGGCGCTGCTCGACGCGGCCGGTTCGGCGCTGCTCGACGCGGCGGGTGGGGTGTCGAGGTGACGCAGCAGTTCACCGACGGCGGACCGGGTCAGCAGCGGCAGGTCGGCCGCGAGCAGGGCGACGGCCGGCACGTCGGCGTCGAGCAGGGCCAGCCCGGCTGCGGTGGCGGCCACCGGCCCACCGCCCGGTGGCGACTCGCGGGTCAGTCGTACGCCCGGCGGGGCCGGTCCGGGCCCGACCAGGATCCGAGGCGACGCGTCGGCGACCGCCGTGAGCACCCGCTCCCGCATCGGCACACCGCCGACCGGCAGCGCCGGCTTGTCCAGTCCGCCCAGCCGGCGGGCCGCGCCGCCGGCGAGCACCACCGCCGCGTACGCGCTCACCGGGCCACCGTAACGCCACGCGCTCTGCGGGGCTGGTCGGGCCGGGGCGTGGCGGTCGGGGCAGGATGGTGGGGTGGGACGTGCTGCTGACCGCCGCGTGGTGCTCCGCGTGGACCTCGACGCCACCGCCGACGGGCGCACGCTGACCCGTCGGCCGGACACCCTCGCCGCCGAGGAGCCGCTGGAGATCCGGGTCGGTGCGGCCGGACCGGGTCGCCGCCGCCCGCTGTCGGTCACCATGCGTACCCCCGGCGCGGATCTGGACCTGGCGCTCGGTTTCCTGTTCGCCGAGGGGCTGATCCGGTCGGCGGACGATGTGTCGACCGCGCAGCTGTGTGCCGGCGCGGAGACCCCGAACACCTACAACGTGGTCGACGTGGCGCTCGCGCCTGGCGTACCGGAGCCGGCTGCCGAGGCGAGTCGCCAGTTCACCACCACCAGCGCCTGCGGGGTCTGCGGCAAGGAGAGCATCGAGGCGGTGCGGACCCGGTCGATGTTCGACGTGGCCGGCGACCCGCTCACCGTGCCGGCGGAGTTGCTGGCCGAGTTGCCGCAGCGGCTGCGCGCCGGGCAGCGGGGCTTCGACCGTACCGGCGGGCTGCACGCCGCGGGTCTGTTCACCGCCGACGGTGACCTGGTGGTGCTGCGCGAGGACGTGGGCCGGCACAACGCGGTGGACAAGGTCATCGGCTGGGCGGTACGCGAACGGCGACTGCCGCTGGCCGGGTACGTCCTGCTCGTCTCCGGACGGGCCAGCTTCGAGCTGACCCAGAAGGCGTGGATGGCCGGTCTGCCGCTGCTCGCGGCGGTCTCGGCACCGAGCACACTCGCGGTCGACCTCGCTGCCGAGGCCGGAATGACCCTTGTCGGTTTCCTGCGCGGCCGGACCATGAACGTCTACACCGGCGCACACCGGGTGAGCGCCTGACGCGACCGCTCAGCGGTTCAGGAGCACTCAGCCGTCCGCGAGCAGTCAGCGGTTCGCGAGCAGTCAGCGGTTCGCGAGCATCTCGAACAGCCCCAGGCGGACGGCGGCGTCCCGGGCGATCAGGAAGCCGGCGATGCCCAGGACCCAGCCGAGCATGCTCCCGGACGACCTGACGATCCATGCGTTGAGCCGGGCGAGCACCGGCTCGACCAGCCTCGGCCAGGCCAGCCGCGCACCCAGCAGCACCACCGCCGGCAGCACCATGACCAGGCAGTATCCACCGAGCAGGGCGACCACCGCCGGCATGTCCAGACCCGAGGTGCTCAACAGACCGAGTGCGCCGAGGTACGGCAGCATGGTCGCCACCTCGGCCAACGCGGCGAACAACGCCAGCCCGACCAGCCAGCGCCCGGACGAGTCACCGGCGGTGACCCGATCCCGCCAGCGCAACACCCGACCGGTCCCGGCGCCGCGCTTGCCGTCGTACCGGAAGCTCACCAGCAGCAGGGCGACCCCGAACACCAGCTGCGCCCAGATGACCGGCCGGTTGTCCAGCGCCCCGCCCAGCACATCGGCCAGGCCGCTGCCGCCGAAGAAGAGCGCCAACCCCACCAGGAAGTAGAACCCGGCGATGGTGCCCAGGTAGGTCAGGACCCGCCGGCCGCTGACCGGGCCGGGTGCCAGCAGCAGCCACACCGGGATGAACAACGTGCCGATGCTGGTGCTGTCGATCAGGGCGAGCCCGGCGAGTGAGAGCAGCAGTGCAACGCTCATGCGCCCCCCGACGCCGCCCGGAACATCCGCCGATTATCCAGCGTCGCGGTCCATCCCGCCGCCCCGGTCGGGTGTGTCATCGCCGCCGGGGGCGCGACTTGCGCCGCTCGCGACGGGGTGTCACCACCGGCCCGTCGGCCGGCCATCCGTCGAGCCGCGACGGCGGCACTCCGCGACGCAGCAGGTCGTCGATCAGCAGGGCGAGTGAGTATTCCGGGTGCTCGGCCAGCACCCGTTCCAACGCCACCGCCGCCAGGGCGCCCTGCCCGGCCCGCCAGGCGGCGAACGCCAGCAGCGCCCCCGGGGCGGCGATCAGATCCGGTTCGACGCGGCGCAGCAGCTCCGTCCAGAATGCCACGTCCTCGTCCCGGCCGTCGGTGCGCTCCCAGGCGTGGTCGCGTACCGGAAGGTGGGTCAGCAGCAGGCACAGCCAGGCGATTTCGTCGTCGGTGAGCTGCGCACCACGGTCGTGCCGACGCCGGGCGGCACGGTACGCCGACACCCCCGCCGCCCGCAGTGCCCGCGCGCCGAGCAGATCCGCCGGGGGTGCCGTCGCCAGCAACCCGGTCAGCCGCTGCTCGGCCCGCTTCGCGGCGTGCCGGGCGGCTGCCCCGCCGATCGGGGCGAGCTGAGCGGCGAGCGCCGCCCGGTCGGGCAGGGCGACCTGGCCGGCGAAGACGGCCGCCGCCGGCACCGCGCTGCCCTGCGGGTCGTACGCGGTTCCCTCCGGCGGGCAGCACTCCGGTTCGGTGCAGAGGTACGACCACCACCGTCCGTCGGTGACCCGCAGCGCGTCGAGCACGGCCAGGCCGGCCTCGGTCAACGCCCCTCGGACCGCGTCGAGTGCCGGGGTCACCCGGGCTGCCGGGCCGTACCCGATCACGGTTGCCGAGTCGGCGCTCTGCTGGGCGGTGACCGCGGCGATGTGCCCGGCCGCCTCGTCGTGCTCGGTCTCGCCGGGCAGGTCACCACGGGCGACGAAGACCACCCGGGAGGCCGACAACGCCACCACCACGACGCTGTCGGTCGGATGGAAGCCGAGCAGGTACGGCACCGCGGCGATGAGGTCGGCGGGCGAGCGGACGGTCAGCCGGGGAATCTCCGTCGAGTTCATGGGGCCAGCCTGCGAGCCGAGCGGTACGCGCCGCCGCCCCTGTGGACGACACGCCGGTTATCCACAGCTACTCAGCGTATTTTCCCTGGTCAGCAGAGTTCTCCATCCGCCTGCCACCCCTGCACTACGCGCGGGTCCACGGTGCAGGCGTTAATAAGGGGCCCTTCCTCTACCGGAGGCGTTAATAAGGTGCCCTTCCTTCCCGCCGGAGGCGATACGTTGCGGGGCATGGATCTGGCGTATCTGCGAGCGCATCCGGAGCAGCTGCCGACCTTCCTGACCCACCAGCGGATCCGGGAGACGCCGGTCGGCGGCGGCGACATCTGCGCCGCGTCCCGACTGACGCTCGACGACGGCCACTCGGTCTTCGCGAAGACCTGGCCGGAACGGACGCAGCGGCCGGTCCCGGAGGGGTTCTTCGCCACCGAGGCGGCCGGGCTGCGCTGGCTGCGGGAGGCCGGCACGGTCGCGGTTCCGGAGGTGCTGGTGGCGCTGCCCGACCTGCTCGCCCTGGAGTGGATCGAGCCGGGTGAGCCGAGCATCGACGCCGCCGAACGCTTCGGCCGGGAGCTGGCCGGCCTGCACCGGGCCGGGGCGTCCGCCTTCGGCGCGTCCTGGCCCGGGTTCATCGGGGCCCTGCCGGCGGACAACACCCCGCACGACGGCCCCTGGGCGGACTGGTTCGCCCGGACCAGGCTGCTGCCCTACCTGCGCCGCTCGGTCGACAACCAGGCCCTGGATGCCCGCGCCGCCGGGCTCGTCGAAGAGGTCGTCGCCCGGATCGGCGAGTTCGGCGGGGAGGAGCCGCCGGCCCGCATCCACGGCGACCTGTGGCCGGGCAACCTGATCTGGGGGGCCGACGACCGGGTGTGGTTGGTCGACCCGGCCGCGCACGGTGGGCACCGCGAGACCGACCTCGCGCAACTCGCGCTTTTCGGTGGCCCGCCGCACGGTGCCCGGATCATGGCCGCGTACGACGAGTCCTGGCCGCTTGCCGACGGTTGGCGGCAGCGGGTGCCCCTGCACCAGTTGCACCTGATGCTGGTGCACACCGCCTTGTTCGGAGCCGCGTACCGGGATTCGGTCGTCGGGCTCGCCCGCGCCACCCTGAGCGGGGCCGGGCGCGCTACCGTCGACGGATGAGCGTCGCGCCGCCCGGGGGCCTCCTCGTCGACCGGTACGGCCGGACAGCTCGGGACCTGAGGGTCTCCCTGACCGACAAGTGCAACCTGCGCTGCACGTACTGCATGCCCGCCGAGGGGCTGCCCTGGTTGGCCGGGCCGCAACTGCTCACCGACGACGAGGTGATCCGGCTGGTCCGGCTCGCGGTGCACCGGTTCGGCGTCGACGAGGTCCGGTTCACCGGTGGTGAGCCACTGATCCGTCCGGGTCTGACCGCCATCGTGGCGGCCGTGGCCGCCCTCGACCCGCGTCCGCGCATCTCGTTGACCACCAACGGCATCGGGTTGGCCCGGTTGGCACCGGCGCTGCACGCCGCCGGGTTGGACCGGGTGAACGTCTCGCTGGACACCCTGGATCGTGATCGCTTCCTCCGGTTGACCCGGCGGGACCGCCTCGACGACGTGCTGGCGGGCCTGGCCGGGGCGGCCGCCGCCGGGCTCACCCCGGTCAAGGTGAACAGCGTGCTGATGCGCGGCGTCAACGACGACGAGGCGCCGGCGTTGCTCCGCTTCGCCCTCGACCACGGCTACGAGTTGCGCTTCATCGAACAGATGCCGCTGGACGCTCAGCACGGCTGGGACCGGTCGAGCATGGTCACCGCCGAGGAGATCCTGGCCACGCTGGGTGCGGCGTACGAGTTGAGCCCGGATCCGGCCGGACGCGGCGCGGCCCCGGCGGAGACCTGGCTGGTCGACGGCGGTCCGGCCCGGGTCGGGGTGATCGGCACGGTGACCCGTCCGTTCTGCGGCGACTGTGACCGGACCCGGATCACCGCTGACGGTCAGGTCCGCAACTGCCTGTTCGCCACCGAGGAGACGGATCTGCGCGGGGCGCTGCGCGCCGGTGCCGACGACGACGAGCTGGCGCGGCGGTGGTCGGCCGCGACCTGGCGCAAACGGGCCGGTCACGGCATCGACGACCCGAGCTTCCTGCAACCCGCCAGGCCGATGTCGGCCATCGGAGGATGACCATGGCGACCGTCACCGTCCGCTACTTCGCCGGGGCGCGAGCTGCGGCCGGGCTCAGCGAGGAGACCGTTCCGGCGGGTCGTACGCTCGACGGATTGTTGACGGAACTGGCTGAGCGGCACGGTCGGCTGGTCCCTGTGCTTGCCGTGGCAAACTTCTTGGTCGATGGCGTGACCTGTCATGATCGGGACAAGCCGCTGCCGGCCGGAGTGACGATCGACGTCCTGCCTCCCTTCGCCGGCGGCTGAGGGGGACTTCACTCGTGCTCGCGGTACTCGGTTTCGTGGCCACTCTTGCCCTGATCACCGGGCTGATCCACCTTTACCTCTGGAAGCGGCTGGTCAAGGACACCACCAGGCCCGGCCGCTGGCGGCGGATCGGCACTGTCACCGCGGTGGTGCTGGCGCTGCTCGTACCGGCGACGATGATGGGCACCCGCGCCGGCATGTACTGGCTGGCCTGGCCGGGCTACGTCTGGCTCGCGCTGATGTTCTACCTGCTGGTGCTCCTCGTGGTGCTGGAAGTCCCGATGCTGGTGACCCGCCTGGTGCTGCGCCGCCGCACGGCGGTGGCCGCGCCGGAACCGGTGCTGGTCGGTCCCGCCAGCACGCCAGGCACGGCGACCACGACCGGCACGACCACCACGGTCGGCGCGACCACCACGGCCGGCGCGACCACCACGGCGACCACGGCGGCTGACGGGCCGGCGACGCCCGGCACCCCGCCGACCGCCGACGAGGCGAGCGAGCCGCCGGCCGCCGGGGCGATCGGGCCGGACCACGATCCGGGCCGCCGGCTGCTGCTGGCCCGAGGTGCCGCGATCTTCGCCGGGCTCACCGCCGCCGGTCTGGTCGGCAGCGGCGTACGCACCGCGATGGGTCCGCCGCGACTGGACCGGGTGCAGATTCCGCTGGCCAAGCTGCCGCGCAGCATGGACGGCCTGCGGATCGCCACCGTCTCCGACATCCACATCGGGCCGCTGCGCGGCCGGCTGCACACCGAGCGGATCGTCGCCGCGATCAACCGCCTGGACGCCGACCTCGTCGCCGTCGTCGGCGACCTGGTCGACGGTACGGTGGCCGAACTGGGCGAGGCCGCAGCGCCCCTGCGTGATCTGCGGGCCCGGCACGGCAGCTACTTCGTCACCGGCAACCACGAGTACTACTCAGGTGTCGAGGAGTGGGTGGCCGAGGTCGACCGGCTCGGGCTGCGGGTGCTCCAGAACGAGCGGCTGGAGATCGCCACCCGCAACGGCGTACTGGACCTGGCCGGGGTCAACGACGTCAGCGCGGCGGGTACCGGAGTGGCCGCCCCGGCCGACTACGCCGCCGCGCTGGCCGACCGCGACCCGTCCCGCCCGGTGGTGCTGCTGGCACACCAGCCGGTGGCCGCGTTCGAGGCGGCGAAGTACGACGTCGACCTGCAACTGTCCGGCCACACCCACGGCGGCCAGATCGTCCCGTTCAACCTGCTGGTACGGCTAGAACAGCCGGTGGTGTCCGGCCTCGGTGAGGTGGACGGCACGAAGGTGTACGTCACGAACGGCGCCGGATTCTGGGGCCCGCCGGTCCGGGTCGGGGCGGAGCCGCAGATCACTCTCGTGGAGTTGCGCTCGGCATAGCGCACCTCACCTTCGTGCGTGGCGACGCGCGGGAGCGTCACCGGTCGTGGCAGGATGCGGCGTGCCCCCGTTCAGCGCCGTACCCCCCGGTGGCCTCCCGCCCTTCGTCGCGGACCTGCACATCCACTCGAAGTACTCGCGAGCGTGCAGCCGTGATCTGACCCTGCCGAATCTCGGCTGGTGGGCGCGACGCAAGGGCATCTCGGTGCTCGGCACCGGCGATTTCACCCACCCCGCCTGGTACGACCATCTGCGCGAGACGCTGCATCCGGCCGAGCCCGGCCTGTACCGCCTGTCGGCGGAGATGGAGCGGGACATCGCCCGCCGCCTGCCGCCGAGGCTGGCCAGCGAGGCGGACACCGACCCGGTCCGGTTCATGCTCAGCGTGGAGATCTCGACGATCTACAAGCGGGACGACCGGACCCGCAAGGTGCACCACCTGATCTATCTGCCGGATCTGGACGCGGTGGGCCGGTTCAACGCCGCCCTGGGCCGCATCGGCAACCTCGGCTCGGACGGCCGGCCGATCCTCGGCCTGGACTCCCGGGACCTGCTGGAGATCACCCTGGAGGCCAGCCCGGACGGCTACCTGGTCCCGGCGCACATCTGGACCCCGTGGTTCTCCGCGTTGGGCTCGAAGTCCGGCTTCGACGCGATCGCCGACTGCTATGCCGACCTGGCCGAGCACATCTTCGCCGTGGAGACCGGGCTCTCCAGCGACCCGGAGATGAACTGGCGGGTGGGCAGTCTGGACCGCTACCGCCTGGTCTCCAACTCCGACGCGCACTCCCCGCCCGCGCTGGCCCGGGAGGCCACCGTCTTCGCCGCGCCTCGGGACTACTTCGGCATCCGGGATGCGCTGCGCACCGGCGACGGGTTGGCCGGCACCATCGAGTTCTTCCCCGAGGAGGGGAAGTACCACGCCGACGGCCACCGGCTGTGCGGGGTGAACTGGGCGCCCGAACGCACCCGGCAGGCCGGCGGCCGGTGCCCGGAGTGCGGCAAGCCGCTCACGGTGGGCGTACTCAGTCGGGTCGAGGAACTGGCCGACCGCCCGCAGGGGTACCGGCCGGAGCACGCCCGTGAGGTGACCCATCTGATCCAGCTCGCCGAGATCCTCGGTGAGATCAACAAGGTCGGGCCGCGATCGAAGAAGGTCGAGGGGAAGCTCACCGACCTGGTCGCCGCGCTCGGGCCCGAGTTGGAGATCCTGACCCGTACCCCGTTGGACGAGATCGGCCGGGTCGGCGGGGAGTTGCTCGCCGAGGGCATCGGCCGGCTGCGCCGGGGCGAGGTGCGCCGGGTGCCCGGCTACGACGGCGAGTACGGCGTGATCACGCTGTTCGATCCGGCCGAGTTGAGCAACTCCGGTGCCTCGGGCGGCCAGGAGACGCTGTTCGACGTGCCGGTTCCGGCGCAGCGGCGGCCCGCCGACTCGGACCGGCCGGTCGCCAGGGTCAAGCGGCCGGCGACCAAGGCCGAACCGAAGCGTCAACCGGCCCCACCACCGCCGCCGATCGCCCCGCAGCCCTCTCCGCACGAGCCGTTCGAACCGATGCTCGCCGGCATGGAGGAGGTCGGCACCGGCCTGCTCGACCGGCTCGACGCGATGCAACGGGTCGCGGCCTCGGCTCCCGGTGGTCCGCTGCTGATCGTCGCCGGACCGGGTACCGGCAAGACCCGTACGCTCACCCACCGGATCGCGTACCTCTGTGCCGAGTTGAACGTCTTCCCCGAGCAGTGCCTGGCGATCACCTTCACCCGACGGGCGGCCGAGGAGCTTCGGCACCGCCTCGACGGCCTGCTCGGCCCGGTCGCCGAGGACGTCACGGTGGGCACCTTCCACTCGCTCGGGTTGACCATCCTGCGGGAGAACGCCGAGGCCGCGGGCCTGCCGGGCGACTTCCGGATCGCCGACGACGCCGAGCGGGCGGCGGCTCGCGCGGAGGCCGGCGACGACCTGGCCCGGTACACCGGGCTGCTGCGCAAGCAGGGCATGGTCGACCTGGACGAGCTGCTCACAGTGCCGGTCGCGCTGCTGCGCGAGAACCGCAAGCTGGTCGAGCGGTACCGGGACCGCTGGCAGTGGATCTTCGTCGACGAGTACCAGGACGTCGACGCGGTGCAGTACGAGCTGTTGCGGCTGCTCAGCCCCGCCGACGGCAACCTCTGCGCGATCGGCGACCCGGATCAGGCCATCTATTCGTTCCGGGGTGCCGACGTCGGGTACTTCCTGCGCTTCTCGCAGGACTTCACCGACGCCCGGCTGGTCCGGCTCAACCGCAACTACCGGTCCTCCGCGCCGATCCTGGCCGCCGCGGTACAGGCGATCGCGCCGTCGTCGCTGGTCCGGGGCCGCCGGCTGGATCCGGCCCGGCTCGACCCCGAGGCCCCGCTGGTGGGTCGGTACGCCGCGGCCTCCGTCGCCGACGAGGCCGATTTCGTGGTACGCACCGTCGACGAACTGGTCGGCGGCCTCTCGCACCGGTCACTGGACTCCGGTCGGATCGACGGCCGGTCGACCACGCTGTCCTTCTCCGACATCGCCGTGCTCTACCGGACCGATTCGCAGGCGGCCCCGCTCGTGGATGCCCTGTCGCGGGCGAACATCCCGGTGCAGAAGCGCTCGCACGACCGGCTGCGGGACCGGCCCGGGGTGCTGGCCATCGCCCGCGAGCTGCGGCACGCCTCGGGCGTGGACGGCGCGCTGCCCGCCCGGGTACGCCTCGCCGGGCAGGTCCTCGCCGAACGCTTCGCCATCCCCACCCTGGACGGTTCCGGCGGGGTCCGCCCGGAGGACGTGCGGACCGCCGTCGACCTGCTCACGCCGCTGGCCCGCCGGTGCGGCGACGACCTGGAGACGTTCCTGTCCCAGCTCGCCACCGGCGCGGAGGTGGACGCCCTCGATCCGCGCGCCGAGGCGGTCACCCTGCTGACCCTGCACGCCGCGAAGGGCCTGGAGTTCCCGGTGGTCTTCCTGGTCGGTGCCGAGGACGGGCTGCTGCCGCTGCGCTGGCCGGGCTCGACGCCCGACGACGACGCGGTCGCCGAGGAACGCCGGTTGTTCTTCGTCGGCCTGACCCGGGCGCAGGATCGGCTCTACGTCAGCCACGCGGCCCGTCGGGTCCGGCACGGCTCGGAGCACGACTGCCGACCGTCGCCGTTCCTTGATGTGATCGATCCGGGTCTGTTCGAGCGACTCGGCGACAGTGACGCACCTCGCCGGCCGAAGGACCGCCAACTACGGCTCATCTGACCCACCTGCGAAGAGTTGACCGGCTGCCTTCCGGGCCGAGCCGAAGCGGCGCACGCGCTACCGTGACGTGGGTGACGGAGGAGGGCGTGCATGGCGAACTACGGACCACCGGGCGGCGGCCCGCAACCGTGGCACGAGCCGCGACCCGGCGAGGTGCAGGGCCAGGTGTACGGCTCCGGCCAGACCTACGAACCCGGCCAGGCGTACGACTCCGGCCACGTCTACGGCTCCGGTCAGATGTACGGCTCCGGCCAGGGCGGCTACGAGGCTGGGCAGAGTTACGGCGCTGGGCAGAGTTACGGCGCTGGGCAGGGCTATGAGGCTGGGCAGGGCTATGAGGCTGGGCAGGGCTACGGCGGGTATCCGCAGGGCGGCCGGGCCTTCCAGAATGACGCGGGGGTGGCCGCGTACGCCGGGCAACCCACGCCACCGCCGGAGCGTCGGCGCGGTCGTACGCCGATGATCGCCGCACTGGTGTCGGTGCTGGTGCTGGCCGCCGGCGGGGTGGCGTTCTACCTGCTCGGGCAGGACGAGTCGACTCCCACTGCGGTGGCCGCGCCGACCCAGGATCCGGTGCCTACCGCCGATCCGACAGGCGACGAGGAAGACCCCGGGGCAGGCGTCCCGACCGCCAACTCGTCCACCGATCCCCGGTTCGTCGAGCAGGGACAGTGCGTGCGCAACGACGCGCCGACCGGCGGCAAGCCCAAGCTGCTGATCACCGACTGCGGCCCCTCGGCGTACGAGGTGTTGCAGCGCTTCGACGGCAAGACCAGCGGGGAGAAGGACGCCGAGGCGAAGTGCGCCAAGGTCGACGGCTACACGAACTGGTACTTCTACGACAGCGAGTTGGACTCGCTCGACTTCGTCCTCTGCCTGAAGCAGCGCGGCTGAAGCAGCGCGGGCTGAAGCGGCGCGGTCGGATCAGCCGCGGCTGAGTCGACGATCGGTAAAACTAGTGCTGTCTAGCGTGGATGCTAGACAGCACTAGTTTTATGTCGACGGTCGACACGCCGTAGCCTGCTCTACCGATGTCTAGCTCCTCGGCTAGACGGCCCGATACTCTGCGATTCGTGGATCCGGTCCGCAACCCGTACGCTCCGGGCGCCGGTCAGCGCCCGCCCGAACTCGCCGGGCGGGGGCGGGAACTGGACGTCTTCGACATCGTCCTGGAACGGATCGCGCGCGGCCGACCGGAACGCAGCCTGATGCTCACCGGCCTGCGGGGCGTCGGCAAGACCGTACTGCTCAACACGCTTCGATCGCAGGCCATCAACCGGCTCTGGGGCAGCGGCAAGATCGAGGCCCGGCCGGATCAGTCGCTGCGCCGACCGATCGCCGCCGCCCTGCACATGGCCGTCCGGGAACTCGCCCCCCGGCACCGGGCACCGGACCGCATCGACGCCTTCCTCGGGGTACTCAAAGCCTTCGCCCAACGGGGTGCCCCGACCGGCCGGGGCGGTGCCACCCCCAAGCTGCGGGACCGCTGGCAGCCCGGCATCGACGTACCGGCGGCCAGCGGGCGCGCCGACTCCGGCGACATCGAGATCGACCTGGTGGAGTTGCTCACCGACGCCGCCTCGGTCGCCAGCGACGTCGGCACCGGCGTGGCCATCTTCATCGACGAGATGCAGGATCTCGGGCCGGAGGAGGTCTCCGCGCTCTGCGCCGCCTGCCACGAGCTGTCCCAACTCGGCGCGCCGCTGATCGTGGTCGGCGCAGGCCTGCCGCACCTGCCGGCGGTGCTGAGCGCGGCCAAGTCGTACTCCGAGCGGCTGTTCCGCTACCAACGCATCGACCGGCTCGACCGGATCGCCGCCGACCAGGCACTCTGCGCCCCGGCCGAGCGCGAGGACGTGGAGTACGAGGCGAAGGCGCTCGACCTGCTCTACGAGAAGTCCGGCGGCTACCCGTACTTCGTCCAGGCGTACGGCAAGGCGACCTGGGATCACGCGCCCCGATCACCGATCACCGCCGCCGACGTACGGGTGGCCGCTCCGGAGGCCGAGGCGGAGTTGGCGGTGGGCTTCTTCGGCTCCCGCTTCGAGCGGGCCACCCCGGCGGAACGGGAGTACATGCGGGCGATGGCCGCCCTCTCCCTGGTCGAGGGGGCAGCGGACGGCGGCGGACGGGACGACATGGACGCGGCGGTGCCGACCGCCGAGATCGCCCGTGCCCTCGGTCGTAAGCCCGCCAGCCTCTCCCCGGCCCGCGACGCCCTGATCAAGAAGGGCCTGATCTACTCCGGAGAACGCGGCACTGTCGCCTTCACCGTCCCCCACTTCGGCCGCTACCTGCGCACCCAACCCGCCTGACTGTCGGCCGGCTTCGGTTGAAGGGTGTCAGGCGGTCGGGCTGCCGGCCTTGGCCAGCTCGACGAAGCAGTGCCAGGCCGCTGGCTCGAAGGCGAGCGTCCCGCCGTCGCGGTCCTTGCTGTCCCGGACGAGGACGACGCCGGGGAGGTTGTCGGCGACCTCGACGCAGGCACCGCCGTTGTTGCCGCTCTTGCTGCTCTTACGCCACTGGGCGCCGGTCATGTCCATGATGCTGCCGCTTCCCTGATCAGCTCCAGGGACTGCGTCCGCGACAGGGCCTCGCCACGGATGCGTTCCCACCTGCGGCCCAGGGTAGCAACGTCCGCAGGGTTATCGATGATCTTCGCCTCGGTCTGACTGTCGGCATGGCCGAGCACGCTGCCGTCGTCCAGTTCGGCGAGGATGAAGGGTCCGCCCAGACCGGGGTACATGCCGACCGACGCGGGCACGACGTGGATCGTCGTGGTGGGGTGGCTGCCGCACGCCACCAGGTGCTCACACTGTTCCCGCATCAGGGCCCGGTCACCGTAGGCGGACCGACGCAGCACCAACTCGTCGAGCACCACGACCAGCATCGGTGGGTTGTCCCGCCGCAGGATGGCCTGCCGCTGAAGGCGGGCCTCCACTAATCGTCCGACATCGTCGGTGGTCAGCTTCTCCCCGGCCAGCGTCGCCCGCGCGTACGCCTCGGTCTGGAGCAGACCCGGCACCCAGGTCAGCTCGAACCAGCGCAGCGCCACCGCCTCGCGCTCGATGTCCACCCACCGCCGGAACCACGCCGGCTCGCGCCGCTTGAGAACGTCTGGCCACAGCTCGGTCACCTCGCGACCGAGGACCGCGGCGACCCTCCTGCGTGTCTGCGGACGCGGGATGCGTCCATGGCTCGCCCACCGCGCGGCGGTCTTCGGGTCGACACCGACCTGCGCCGCGAGGGTGTCGGCGGTCTCGCCCGCCTCGGTCATGGCTGCTACAACGGCACGGTTCACTCTGCGGTCCCTCCTGGACGTCCCGGGACACTCAGTCTCCACTCCGATACGGGGTGTATGGGGCAGGCAATCGCCGGAAAGGTGGAAATCAGGACGGCGCTGCCAGTGGAGGACCCGAACCCGCTGGTCGCGCTGTCGGGGCCGCCCCGACCCGGCGAGCACCTCCGGGGCGGCCCCTTCCATCTCTGTTGGCAGCCGAGGAGGCACCCGTGTCCGACCGCGATGCCCGGTGACCGGCCGTCGGGAGGACGGGACTCCGCGGGTGAGCCCCGGCGTCTACCTGCTGAACCGGGACGCGTCTCCGCAGTTCCACGTGCCGATCCTGGTCCGCGTGATCCGCGAACTGACCGACCGCCACCCGCCGTACGGCTGGACGTGGATCGACTGCTACCAGCTCGACCGGCACGGAGACGCGACCGAGAAGCGCCAGTTGTTCGTGATGCCGGAGGGGATCCGCCCGGTGCGCGTCGCACCGGTCCCGTACCCCGCTCGACGCGCTCCGGCGCGGACCAGCCGGTGAGGTGTCCGCACGGGGAACGGTCAGACCTTGGACCAGGGTGGCGGGAAAACGACTTCGCCCTGCGGCGGGGCGGGCTCGCCACTCGTCGACGGCGGCAGCACCAGGGCCTGCCACGGCTCACCCAGCCCCGACCAGGGGCTGGTCAGACCCATCCGGTCGGCCCGGCTGAACCCGAAACGCCGGTAGTACGCCGGGTCACCGAGCACCACGACCAGTCGCTCACCGAGTTCCGTGGCCGCCTCCAGGCCGGCCTGCACCACGGAGGTGCCGAGCCCGATCCGCTGACGGTGCGGTGCCACCGCCACCGGGCCGAGGGCCAGCGCCGGGGCGGTGTGCTCGTCCGCGGACACGACGACCCGGGTGAACAAGGCGTAGCCGACGATCTCACCGCCGTACTCGGCGACCATCGCCAACTCCGGCAGCCAGGCGTCGCCGTCGCGCAACTCCTCGACGAGGCGTACCTCTGGCGGGGTTGCCACGTCCGGCCGGGCGAAGGCCGCAGCCAGCACCCGCCGGACCGCGCCGGTGTCGGCCGGCTCCTCGGGTCGTAGCCGCAGCGTCGTCACGCCGCGAGGTTACCGCCTGTGGCCCGTCCATCCGAGATGGTCGTTGGAATCGGCGCGCCGTCCGGCATCACCCGGTCGATCGAGATCGGCCGTTGTGGCGAGTGACCACGGCCCGAAGAGGGTATGACTGGTCCATGACGCCCGTACGGTTCATCGCCCGCGCCATGCTCAGCGGCATCTTCGTGGCCAGCGGCGCTCGCAATTTCACCCACCCGGAGCGCCTGGTACCCGTAGCCAAGCCCATCACCGATCGAATGACGCCCCTGCTGCAGCGGGCTGATCCTCGCATCCCCACCGACACCACGACGCTGATCCGCGCCAACGCCGCCGTTCAGGTCGGTGCCGGCCTGATGCTCGCCACCGGGCGGTTCACCCGGCCGGCGGCGCTGGTCCTGGCGGGCACCCTGGTCCCGGTGACCCTGGCCGGGCACCCCTTCTGGCGTCAGGAGGACCCGGCACAGCGCCACAACCACCAGACCCACTTCCTGAAGAACGTCGGTCTCTTCGGTGGGTTGCTGCTCGCCGCCGCCGACACTCAGGGAAAGCCAGGGCTGCGCTGGCGAGCCGGGCACCGCATCGACCACTCTCGACGGTCGGTGAGTCGCGCCGTGCGTACCGCCCGCCGCGAGGCCCGCATCGCCGCCCTCTCCGCAGCCACCGCCCGTCGGCTTCCCGGCTGACCTGCGATTACCGGCCCCCACCCCCCGCTAAGGCCGCGAATCACCTGAACCGCCCGCGAGGCGTTAACGCGGTGGAAATGTCAAAAGAATGTGTGGGATCGGACACGGTCGCATAACGCGGGAGGCACTGACGTGAGGCGCCGTTCTAGGCTCCCTACCGGACCTGGACGGGTAGGACGACCTTGGTACGGGGGTGGCCACGCCATGCCGACGAATGTCGGTAGAAGGCTGGACCGCCTCGCCGCAGTCCGTCGCGTAACGCGTGGGATCGATCGAAGAACAGTCGTACGGACCGGCATCGTGGCCGCCGTCGCCTATGCCGCTTGGCTTGCCATCGGCGCATTCGGGCGGCCGTACAACTTCTTCGACATGAAGATCTACCACGGTGCGGTGGTCTGGTGGGCGAGCGGTCATGAGCTGTACGAGTTTGTCGCACCCGACACCACATTGGGCTTCACCTATCCACCGTTCGCGGGGCTGGCCATGCTGCCCATGGCGCACCTGCCGGTGACCATGGCCGGTCTGGTGAACGCGCTGATGAGCATCGCCGCCCTGGCCGTGGTACTGGCCGCGCTGCTGCGCCCGATCGTCGACCGGATGGGCTGGCCACTGTGGTACACGGTGGCCATCGCCACGCCGCTGGCCACCGCCATCGAGCCGGTCCGGGAGACCCTCGGCTACGGGCAGGTCAACCTGCTGCTGTTCGCCCTGATCATGGCGGACATGGTGGCCCTGCGCTGGCGGTCCCGTCGCGGTACGCACCAGGCCGACACCGACGGCCCACTGCTGCGGTTCATCTACAGCGGCGCCTGGGCCGGCGTGGGCATCGGCCTGGCCACGGCGGTCAAGCTGACCCCGGCGCTGTTCATCTTCTATCTGATCATCACTCGACAGTGGCGGGTGGCCTGGACGGCCATCGGCACCACGGTCGGCGTCACCATCGGCAGCTTCGGCATCGTCGGGGCCGAGTCCCGGGCCTACTTCGGCAGCGTGCTCTGGCAGACCGAGCGGGTGGGTGCCGCCGACATGACGCCCAACCAGTCGCTGGCCGGGCTCCTGGCCCGACTCTACGACTCGATCGAGACCCCCGGCCTGCTCTGGCTCGCGTTCGCCGTACTGGTGCTCACCCTCGGTCTGTCCCGGGCCGCCAACGCGCACTCCGACGGCGACGAACTGACCGCCTTCACCCTGGTCGGGTTGACCGCCAACGTGATCAGCCCGATCTCCTGGACGCACCACCTCGTCTGGGTGATTCCGGCGATCATCGTGCTGGCCGACGCGGCGATCCGCCGCCGCGACGCGAGTCGGGGACTTGTCGCCCGAGCCACGGCAGGGCCGTACGGCGGCCCTCCGGCAGTGGCCGCGCTACGCCCGCCGATCTGGTACCCGACGTTGACCGGGATCCGGCACGGCATCGCCGCCGTCGGGCTCTACCTGCTCTTCCTGATCTCGCCGATCTGGCCGTACGAACACCAACTGCCGGAGGTCTCGCACTACGCCGACGGCCTGTTCGGTGCCGTGATGGAGAACTCCCTGATCCTGGCTCTGATCGTGCTGGTCGCCGCACTGCCGTGGCGGCCGGGTGCCGAGCCGGCCTTCCTGACCGACCGGATGGCCCGCAACGCCATCCTGTACGGCCGGCGGTAGGGCGTCAGGGGCAGTTCACCCACTCCTCGGTGCCGTCGGTGAAGACCTGCCGCTTCCAGATCGGCAGGCGGGCCTTCACCTCGTCCACCAGACGGGCGCAGGCGGCGAACGCAGCGGCCCGGTGCGCGGTGCTGACCGCCGCCACCAGGGCCGCGTCACCGATGGCCAGTGGGCCGATCCGGTGCGACACCGCCACCGCGTACACCTCGGGGTCCGCGGCGATCTCGGCGGCCACCTCCCGCAGCACCCGCTCGGCGCTCGGATGGCCCTCGTACTCCAGGCTGGCCACCGCCCGCCCGTGGTCGTGGTCGCGGACCACCCCGGCGAACGAGACCACCGCGCCGGCCCGATGGTCGGCCACCGCGGCCTCGTGCGCGGCAAGATCCAACGGCTGTTCGGTGACGGCTCCGATCAGGATCACCATGTCCGCTCCCCGGGCAGCAACGGCAACGGTACGACAGGCACCCGATCCCCGGCCGCTCCGGAGCTGCCGGGCGCGATCACCGCGAACCCGTCGGCCCCGGACAGCCCCCGCAACATCGCCGAACCGACGTGCCGCACCGGATGCGCGGTCCCGGCCACCCGGTCGAGCCGGACCAGGGCCAGGTGGGTGTGGTTGCCCCGACCCGGAATCGGCTCGGCGAGCATGGCGTGCGGAAGCACCGGCATCGGCCGGCCGGCGAGACCCGCCAGCAACGGCGCGACGAGCGAGACGAGGGCGATGACGGCGGACTGCGGATTGCCCGGCAGGCCCGCCACGAATCGACTCCGCCCGTCAGGGCCGGTCACCCGGGCCAGCAGCATGGGAAAGCCGGGCCGCACCGCGACGGTGTTGACCACGTAGTCCGCGCCGAGTGCCGCCAGCGCCGGGTGCAGGTGGTCGACCGGGCCGTGCATGGTGCCGCCGGTGGTGCAGACGAGGTCGACCTCGACCAACGCGCTGCGCAGCGCCGCCTCATGGGCGGGCAGCGTGTCGGCGACCGGCCCGACCACATCGGTCGTACGCACCTGGCAGCCGTACCGCCGCAGCCAGCCCGGCACGGCCGGGCCGAGCGCGTCGCGGATCCGGCCGTCGGCGGGCGGACCGGCGGTCAGCAGCTCGTCGCCGAAGACCAGCAGCGCGGCCCGAGGCTGCGCACGTACCCGCAGGGTGTCGTGCCCGCAGGAGGCGGCGAGACCGATCACCGACGGATCGACCGGGGTCCCGACCCGCAGCAGCTCCTCGCCGGCGGCAGCCTCCTCGCCGGGCAGCCGCCACTCCGGCGCCGGTCGCGGCACACCGTCGACAAACCCCTCAGGCGTACGCGTCGACTCCTCCACCCGCAGCACCGCCGACGCCCCCGGAGGCACCATCGCCCCCGTCGCGATCTCGACGGTCGTCCCGTCCTCGGTCAACGGCGCCGGCGTCGTGCCGGCCAGCACCCGCCCGACGATCCGCCACGGGCCGGGGCCGCGTACCGCCCAGCCGTCCACACTGGACGTGGTGAACGCCGGCAGATCGGTCCGGGGCGCCAACGGCTCGGCGAGAGTGTGCCCGTCGGCGTCGGCGAGCAGTACGTCGACGGTGGGAAGCGCGGCGGCCAGGCCGACCGCGTACGCCCGCGACCGCGCCTGTGCCCAGCCCATCGGCCCGGACCCGGCGGCGTCTGCGGTTCTCGTGCTCACCAGCGAGAGCCTATCGGTTCGGTCAGTGGTCGCCACCGCGCAACTGTTCGACCGCGTGCGTGAGGATCGGCCCCAGCACGGCGAGGCCGTCCCGCGCTCCGCCGGTCGAGCCGGGCAGGTTCACCACGAGCGTTCGACCCGCCACCCCGGCCACCGCCCGGGACAGCGCCGCCGTGGGCACCTTGTCGCGGCTGTGGGCGCGGATCGCCTCGGCGATGCCGGGAATCTCGTAGTCGAGCAGCGCCCGGGTCACGTCCGGGGTCCGGTCGGTCGGGGTGATTCCCGTCCCGCCGCTTGTCAACACCACGTCGACGGCATCCGCCACGGCCTGTCGGATCGCCAGACCGACCGGCTCGCCGTCGGGCACCACCACCGGTTCGTCCACCGCGCAGCCCCACTCGCGCAGTCCCGCGACGAGCAGCGGACCACTCGTGTCCGCGTAGACACCGGAGGCGGCCCGGTTGGACGCCACCACCACCCGGGCCCGGATCACGGTCGGTCCTGCGGACGCTGCCACAGGCCGGTCTTGCCGCCCTCCTTGCGCAGCACCCGTACCGCCTCGACACTTGCCGCCGGATCCACCGCCTTGACCATGTCGACCAGGGCCAACCCGGCGACGGCGACCGCGGTCAACGCCTCCATCTCGACGCCGGTACGGTCGGCGGTGCGAGCGGTCGCGGTGATCTCCACCGTGTCCGTGGTCAGGGACAGGTCGACCGTGACGCCGTGCAGCGCGATCGGATGGCACAGCGGAATCAGGTCCGGCGTACGTTTCGCGCCCATGATCCCGGCCAACCGCCCGACCGCCAGCGCATCCCCCTTGGGCAGCCCGTCGCGGCGCAACAACTCGATCACCTCAGCGGTGGTACGCAACCGACCGGCGGCAACCGCCAGGCGGCCGGTGACCTCCTTGGCGGAGACATCGACCATGCGGGCCGCGCCGGTCTCGTCGACATGGCTGAGTTCGGCGGGTTGGGTCACGCTGGCGAGCCTATCTGTGCGCGTCGTCCCTGCGCTGAGGGAAGGGGCGGCACCCACAGAGCCGCCCCCTCCTCACCGGCCCGCCGTCAGGTAGCTGGGGTCACCTGACGGCGGTGGTCGCGACAAGATCCTGCGTCAGCGGAATCTCCCCCGTCGCCGAACAGTCGGACGCTATCGAACTAGGCGATAAAAATTCGATAAGAACCTTTCCCGGGGGATCGTGGGCCGGAACGCCGCTCGCATCGACGCACCCGGACGGTTCAGCTCCCCTGATCCGTCTGGGCCAGCCGGCGTTCCACCTCCGACTGCTCCGGCACTCCCATCCGCCGGAAGATCGCCAGTGCCCGCTCCCAGTGCCGGCGCGCCTCCGCCGGATCGGTGGCCAGCAGATGCTCCGCCAACCCAGCCAACGCCCGCCCCTGCTCGTACGGGCTGTCGATCTGGATCGCTCGGGCGAGCGCTCGCTGGTGTGCCTGCTGCGCCAGACTGTCGTCGCCCCCGGCAGCCAACGTCAGGCCAAGTTCATTCCACGCCGCGGCTTCCGCTTGTCGTTCCGCCGAGTCAGCAATGAACTCCAAGGCGAGTTCGTGCTGTTGTCGCGCCTCCGCGAGCATGCCCGCATTGCGATACGCAATTCCCATCACGTTCCGCGCGTCGGCCTCGCCGTAGCGATGACCGGTCCGCTTGTACAGCACCATGGCGGATCTCAGCAAGCGCAGGGCCTGTTGGTGCATCCCTTGGCGCACACGGACTGCGGCGATATGACTGAAGGCGTTCGCCACGTGGTAGGGGTCGCCCTCCAGACGAGCCCAGAAGAGGTGGGCCCGATGCGCGCGCAGTGCTTCTTTGTAACGACCCATGGAGGCCAGGGCAAGGCCGATGTTCGGCAGGTGTATCCGTACTCGACTCATGTATTTGAGCGGCAGGTCGCGTAACGCGACCTCGCCCAGCTCCGCAGCACGCGCAAAGTCACCCTTCGCCCAGTAGACGACGCTGAGATTTCCTCTCAGCTTGGCCACCTCGCTCCTGTTGTTCTGCTTTTCAGCAAGCATCAGGGACGCTTCAAGGCATCTGATCGCCCGGCGATAGGAGCCCGTTTTGGTCAACGCAGAGGCCAGGTAGTTGTTCATGGAACTGATCGCTGACATGCTTCCGGCCCGCTCGGCGGCAGACAACCCCAATTCATGTGTTCGCAGAATGTCCTCGAAGTACCCACGAACATAGAAGAAGCGCCACAGCACCCGGGCAATTCGCCAGGTGTAGTCGTCGAATCCATTCTCTGCGGCCATCTCGATCAGCAGAATCAGGTTGCTGCGCTCCCGCTCCAACCAATCGACATCGACTGGGTCAACACCCTCGACGAGGTCCGGGCGTTCAGGTGCCGCACTGCCGATGTCATCTCGGACGTCCACGAGCCGGTTCAGTGTCTCCGCAGCTCTGATCGATCGATGCAGCACAAGATCAAACAAGCCGGCCAGGGCAGTGTGACGCGCCGGGGCCCGGTCGGTCTCCAGGCATCGCTCCCGCGCATACTGCCGCACCAGGTCATGCATGCGGTACCGACCGCTCTCCGCCTCTTCGACAAGATTCCGATCGACCAGGTCGTCGAGGATCTGTCCGGCAGTGGCGTACGGCAGCCCGGCCATGGCGGCGACCATTGCCACGTCGTAGTAGCCGGCGTGCATGCCGAGCAGCCGGAACACCCGCTTGGCCACGTCGTTCAACGGCTCGTACGAGGCACCGAACGCCGAAACGACGCTGCGATCGCCCATCCCGAAGGTCACCAGGCCCGGCTCCGTCACTGCCAACTGTTGCGCCAACTCGCTCAGACGGCGACTACGCCGATGGGCCAGGCGCGAGCCGACCAACCGGATCGCCAGCGGCAGGTAGCCACAACGCCGGACTATCTCCGCCGCCGACTCCGGCTCGGCACGCACCCGCTCTGCACCAGCACTGGCTGCGAGCAGGCACAGCCCTTCCTCGGGTGACAGGACGGCCAACGACTCCGGCGGCCCGACGTCCAGATCAACAAGCCGCCGTCGGGAGGTGACCAGCACCACCGCACTGGAGGCGACAGGTAGCAGGGGGATCACCTGCTGGCTGTCTGCCGCGTTGTCGAGCACGATCACGACCCGCCGGGCGGCCAGTTCACGCCGCCACAGGCCGCGGCGCTCATCCACATCGATCGGAATTCGACCAGCCGGTACGCCGAGTTGGCGCAGCAGGACCACAAGTGCGGTGGCCGAGTCCACGAGATTGTCCTGGTGCCCCCGAAGGTCGATGAAGAGTTGACCGTCCGGGTACGCCCCCAGCAGTTGTCGAGCCACATGGACCGCGAGGGTGGTCTTGCCGCTGCCCGGCATCCCGTCGATCAGTTGGATCACCGGCTGCCGCTCGCCGGCCGCCCGAATCTTGGCAATCATCCGGTTCACCACGTCGTTGCGACCGACGAAGTCCGGGACCGGCCTGGGCAACCAGTCCCACTGCGGCTCATCACCAGGCGTTGCGCTGGCCGACAGTACGTCCGCAGGCGTGTCCGTCCGGCTCACCCGATGTCCTGTCGATGCGAGCTGCTGATCAGTCATCTCGTGGTAGAGCTCGCGCAGCTCCGCTCCGGGATCGACTCCGAGCTCTGCCCGCATCGAGCGCGCAGCATGGCGGTAGACGGCGATCGCCCCTGCGGCATCACCGCGCTGGCGCAACGCCCGCATCAGCAGGAGCAACGCCGGCTCACGCAACGGGTGAGCCGCGACCGTGCTACGCAACAAGGGAACAGCTTCGTCAGCCCGGCCCGTCTCCAAGGCGATGGCAGCGGAAAGCTCGACGGCCATCAGGTGCTGCTCCTCGGCGGCTGCGACCTGGGCACTCAGGGACGGACCCAGCAGAACGCCGGCCAGTGGCGGTCCAAGCCACCGCGACATCGCCCGGTTAAGCAGCGATCGCACCATTTCGGCCTGGCCGCGGGGAGCCAGTTGTCGGGCCTGCTCGATCTCCTCGAGAGATCTGAACAGGTCCACCTGTCGCGCGGTCACATCCAGCCGGTAGCCGTTGCCCTGTCGAACAAGGAGACCTCTCCCGGTTTCATGAGCCTCAAAGGCACGTCTCAAGTTGGCGGCATATGTCCGAACGTTCGGCACCGCCGAGCGGGGAGGACTATCCGGCCAGATCTCGTCGACCAACTCATCCATGCCGACCGTGCGTCCTGGACGCATTGCCAGCACGGCCAGAACGGTTCGCTGCTTCGGCGTTCCCAGATCGACCGCTGATGCCTGCGACGACACCCGTAGGCCGCCAAGCATCTCAATCTTCACGTCGGTCGCGCTCCCCCGTCAGGAACATTTGTGTGTTCGGGACTTAACAATGTGCAGCCAACCGTCAGCCTCGCAACAAACGCGAGGCTGGCGGTAGCCTCACCCAGACTCCAGTACGCGATTCGCAGTATGCCCCTGCAGTGAATCCCGGATACCCGGCAGGCACGCCAGGTTCGATGCACTCCGCATGACCACCATAACGGAAAGTCATGAATCGTCATCCAATTGGCTAATTCTGCGTAATGTCACATTTATTCTGGATGACCCAGACTGCTGCGCTTTATCGTCTTTCTCGTCATCAAACAAGATCTCCTCGGGCTGGGGCTTGAGATTTCAAGGAGGGCTTGGCATGCGCGGCAACGACTGGACCTGATCTGTGTCTCGGGGCTTCGCCTCAGACGACGCTAGGCTGTCACCACGGTGCGGCAGCCGTCAGGAGTGGCATGATCCACGTCTGGAAACGAGACAATGAGACCGATCGGCGGCTGACGCTGCTAGTCGGTCTCGTCGTCGTGTGCGCGGCGATAGCAGTGATCGTCTCTACCCTTGTCGCGTCCGCGTCGTCACTGACGAGCCCACTCAACGACCTGTCCGTGCTGGCAATGTTGATCTTCATGAGCGCGGTCGGCACTCTGGCCCAAACGCCGATTCGGATCAGATCGACGGGACACTCGATCAGCTGGAACGAAACCGCGGTCGTCATCTCCCTCGCGCTCGCGCCAACGTCATGGGTGGTGTTGTGCACCGCCGCAGGAGTTGCGCTGGCCTCACTGCAACGCCCGCCGATCAAGCTCATCTTCGGCGTAGGAAAGAACGTCCTGATGGCGGTTGGCGCCGGCGCCGCCCTCGAGATGGCCGGTTGGGACGGCCTCGCGGGTCACCCGGGACAGCTCATTCCGCCACTGGCGGTCGCCTACCTCGTCGCGGTCCTGCTCGACGAAGTCCTGGCAATACCCGTGATCGCCCTGGCTTCGGGGACCCCCATCGCCGCGCGCTTCCGGGCCAACCTCGACCTGCGGATCGCGGGTTACCTCGTACGCTTCTGCGTCGCCCTGGCCAGCCTGCTCATCCTTGAGGCAGATCCCCGGCTCCTGCTCGCCGTACCGCCGCTCGTGCTCAGCCTGCACCTCGCCTACTCCACCAGAATCCGCGAACGCACGGAGCAGCAGGCGTGGCAGCGGCTCGCCCAGACCACCGACGCGCTAAACGTCGTCGAGCTGGACGAGGTCCTCACCACCGCCGTCACCCGGGCCGCCGAACTCTTCTCCGCCGACGAGGTGGAGGTGGAACTGCGCGACGCCGCCCGGCTCGTCCGGGGCAACTCCGACGGCATCAGCTACGACGGCCCCACCGCCGAGGCCCCCGACGCGACAGGCGCGGTCGTGCCCGCGCCCCTGGAGGGGCACGACCGATCCATCGACGTGGGCGTACTGCGGCTGCGCTTCCGAGGGTCGGTCCAGCTCAACGAACGGGAGCGGTACACCCTGCGTACCTTTGCCTCGGCGCTGTGCACGGCGGTGCGCAACGCCCAGGCGTACGCCGAACTCGCCCGGGTGGCGCAGGCCCACGCCCACGCCGCCGCCCACGACGCGCTCACCGGGCTGGCCAACCGGCGGCACCTGCTCGACGAAGGCAACGAGCAACTGCACAAACGACACGCCGACGGGGTCACCGCGCTGGTGCTCATCGACCTCAACCATTTCAAGGAAGTCAACGACACCCTCGGGCACGCCGCCGGCGACCAGATGCTGATCCGGGTTGCCGAACGGCTCCGCGCCGCAGCCCGCACCGACGACCTGGTTGCCCGGCTCGGCGGCGACGAGTTCGCCGTACTGTTGCGCGCCCTGCCTGCCCCCGCGGTGGCCGCGCACCGGGCCGAGACCCTGCTGGCGGCGCTGCACGAGCCGTTCGACATCGAAGGCATGCAGATAAGCGTCGAGGCCAGCGGAGGTATCGCCATCGCGCCGGCCGCCGGCGGGATGGTCGAGCTGCTGCGCCGCGCCGACGTGGCGATGTACCAGGCCAAACGGGCCGGGCAACGGGTCGCCACGTACGCACCCGCCCGGGACACCGCCGACCTCGGCCGACTCGCCCTCGGAGGTGAACTGCCCCGCGCCGTCGCCGACCAGGAATTCGTCGTCAACTTCCAGCCAATCGTCGACCTCGGCACCGGCGAGGTGATCGCCGCCGAGGCGTTGGCCCGCTGGCGTCACCCCACCCACGGCATGATCGACCCACTCCGGTTCCTGGAGACCGTCGAACGGTCCGGCCTGCTCCCCGCATTCGCCGAGGCGATCCTCGACCAGGCACTGATCGCCGCCAGCACCTGGCGCGACGCCGGATTCGACGTACCGGTGGCGGTGAACGTCTCCCCCCGCAGCCTGCTCGACGCCCGCTTCCCCGGCGCCGTCCTGGCCCGGCTGCGCGCCCACGACCTACCGCCCGACCGGCTGATGCTGGAACTCACCGAGACCCTCACCCTCAGCCAACTCGACGTGGTCGACCAGGTGCTCACTCGACTCCGCGACTCCGGCGTCCGGCTCGCGCTGGACGACTTCGGCACCGGCTACTCCTCGCTCTCGCTGCTCTCCCGAATCCCGGTGCACGAACTGAAGATCGACCGCAGCTTCGTCACCGCCATGGAGTCCTCCGCCGAAGCCGCCGCCATTGTCCGATCCACTCTCGACCTCGGCCGGAGTCTCGATCTCGCCGTGGTGGCCGAAGGGGTGGAACGGGACCCGCAGCGCCTCGCCCTCTGGGAACTCGGCTGCGTCGCAGGTCAGGGCCACCTCTTCGCCCGCCCACTGGCCGCCGGCGCCCTGCTCGCGGCGCTGCAACGCGGCACCGCCGGTCGCCCCGGCCACCTCGCGACCGCACTGCACGACGCCGGCGCGGTGGTCCGACTACCACCCGGACGCCGTCAGGGGGGCCGAGGCCGACACCAACCGGCCTGACACACTGACCCGGATGAGCAACGCCGATGCGACCGCCCCCCGCCCCGCATGGTGGCACCGGCTCGACGCCACCGGCGGCGGACTCGGCCTCGACCTCGGCATCTACGCCGGCTCAGCCGCGTTCGCGACGATCACCGCCGCAACCTCCACCCTGGTCACGCACCGCCACTGGGGCAGCCTCGCCGCCGTCGGCTACCTCGCCGCCGCGCTGCTGGTCACCGGTCAACTGCTCATCCGTCGCCGACGTCCCGACTCCGCCCTGAGCGGCGTACCGGCACGCTGGCTGGTCGCCAGCCTCACCTGGTCCACAGTCACCCTGCTGCCACTGACCTGGCAGAGCATCCAGCGGGCAGCCGGGCGAAACGACCGGGCACAGGAGGAGGTGCTTGTCGTCGAGGATTCGGGCCGCCGCCTGCTGGAGACCGGCACCCCGTACCTCGCCCCCGACGCGATCGCCGCCCTGCCAGCGGGCGAGCAGTTGCTCGGCTACACCCCGTACCAGCCGGGGATGGCCCTGTTCGGGCTGCCCCGCGCCGTGCACGACAGCTGGTGGACCGACGCCCGGGTCTGGTTCGCCGTCGGCACCGCCCTGGCCCTCGTCCTGGCCGCGCGCCTCCTGCGCCCGACCCCCGGACTGCCGGCCCGGAACCGGGCCACCCTGCTCCGCGGCATGCAGGCCGCCACCGTACTCCCGGTCTGTGCACTGACCCTCGCCACCGGCGGGGACGACCTGCCCGTACTCGCGCTCTGCCTGCTGGCGCTCGCCTGCGCCGGCACCGCACGACCCGGCTGGGCCGGCATCGCCGTTGGCGTGGCCGGCGCGCTCAAGCTGTTCGCCTGGCCGGTCGCGATGGTGCTGGTCATCTGGGGCTTTACCCGACGCGCCGGCCTGCGGGTCGCCGCCGGAGCGTTCGGAATCCCCGCCCTCGCTCTGCTGCCCGTCCTGCTTGTCGACCACGAAGCCCTCGTGGAGAACGTGCTGCGGTTCCCGCTCGGACACGGCCTGGTCGCCAGCCCCGCCCAGTCGCCGTTCCCCGGCTACCTGATCGCGGCCAACCTACCGGCCGGCCGCGCCGTCGCCGCCGCGCTGCTCGTCGCGGCCGGGCTGGCCATCGCCGTCCGACTCGCCCGCCGACCGCCCCGCACCGCCCGGACCATCAGCCTGATCTGCGCGTACGGGCTACTCGCGGCCATCCTGCTGATGCCCACCACCCGCTTCGGTTACCTGCTGTACCCGATCGCGTTTCTCGTCTGGGCCCCCGCGCTCGACCTTCCCCGGATCGGGCAACCGGCGGGCGAAGAGGCCCGGCAAGGCGTACACCTGAGGGCATGACCACCTACCGCGATCGCAGCGAGGCCGGCCGGGCACTCGCCGACCGGCTCGCTGCCCTGAGCGGCCGACCGGACGTCACCGTGCTCGGCCTGGTACGCGGCGGAGTGCCCGTCGCCAAGGTCGTCGCCGACCGGCTCGGCGCACCGCTGGACGTGCTCGTGGTCCGGAAACTCGGCATGCCCTGGGCACCCGAGGTGGCGTTCGGCGCCCTCGGTCCCGGCGGCGTACGCGTACTCAACGACCTGGTCGCCGGCCAACTCGATGCCGACGACATCACCGAGGTCCAGCGCCGGGAGCAGGCAGAACTCGACCGACGGGAACAGCTCTACCGGGCCGGCCGCCCACCGCTGGACCTGACCGGTCGTACCGCCCTGATCGTCGACGACGGCCTGGCCACCGGCGCGACCGCCCGAGCCGCCGTCCAGGTCGCCCGGCACCTCGGCGCTCGCCGCGTCGTGCTCGCCGTGCCGGTCGGCGCGCAGGAGGCCTGCGAGATGCTGGCCGCCGAGGCCGACGAGGCGATCTGCGCCCAACGGCCTGCCAACTTCGGCGCGGTGGGGGCCTACTACGACGACTTCCACGAGGTCTCCGACGACGAGGTCACCGAGGCGCTGACCGCCACCGCGTGAATCGACCAGGTACCTTCGGATGATGAGCCTGACCTGTCCCAAGTGTCACGGAGAGATGCGCCAGTACGAGCGCAGTGGCGTCGTCATCGACCAGTGCGGCGAATGCCGGGGCATCTTCCTCGACCGCGGTGAGCTGGAGAAGCTGTTCGAGGCGGAAGCCAACTGGAACGCCAAGCAGACCCCGCCGGCCCCGCAGCCGCCCCAGCACGTCGCCCAGCCGGGCGGCTACCCGCCGCCCGCGCCCGCCCCGCACCAGCCGGGCTACGGCGCAGTGCCGCCGCCCCCGCCGCCCGGCTACCCCGCGCCGGCACCGGCGTACGGCCACGGGCAGCAGCACTACGGCTACCACGGGCACTACCGGCGCAAGAAGCGCAAGAGCTTTCTCGACGACATGTTCGGCTGAGCCTGTGCGGTCTCCGCTCCGGCGTCGGATCAGACCGCGCCGGAGCGGGGAAACCGTGCCACAGTCGACGGCCCTCGGGTCAGACGATGGCCATGTCCACGAAGCGCGACAGGTGCAACTGAGCCGCCACGGTCACCGTGTCGGTCGGCCCATTTCTGTGCTTGGCCACGATGAAATCCGCCTCCCCCGCCCGTGGCGACTCCTTGTCGTAGTAGTCGTCACGATGCAGCAGGATGACAACGTCGGCATCTTGCTCAATTGAGCCAGATTCGCGCAGATCTGACAGCTGTGGCCGCTTGTCGGTACGTTGCTCCGGGCCACGGTTCAGCTGACTCACCGCGATGACCGGGCACTCGACCTCCTTGGCCAGCAGCTTGAGCCCTCGGGACAGGTCCGCGACCTCCTGCTGCCGGCTCTCGGTGCGTTTGGGTGAGGTCATCAGCTGGAGGTAGTCGACCACGATCAGCTTGAGGTCGTGTCGCTGCTTGAGGCGGCGGGCCTTGGCCCGGATCTCCATCAGGTTCATGCTCGGCGTGTCGTCCACGAACAGCGGTGCCTCACTGATCTCGCCCATGCAGCGGGCCAGCTTGGTCCAGTCGTCGTCGGAGAGCTGCCCGCTGCGCAGCACGTGCAGGGGTACGCGCGCCTCGGCCGAGAGCAGTCGCATGACGATCTCGACCTTGCTCATTTCCAGCGAGAAGATGGCCGCCGCCTGATTGGCCCTGATTGCCGCATTCCGGGCAAAGTCCATGCTCGCAGTGCTGTTGTGCGTCGGGATCATCGACCGACCGGCCAGGTACAGGTGGTCATCGTTGTCGACGGTCACGCAGCGGACCGGGACACTGGGCACCGGCCGGACCGCAACGATGTACCGGTGGCCAGTGCGGACGGCCGTCCCGTCATGCCGCCGCTGCGCGTGGGCCTGACGCTTGCGGGCCAACCGGAACACGTCGTCGGCTGTGCTGAAGTTGAGGTTGTACGCCACCGACGACTCCGGGCGGCGGCCCTTGACCGACCTGCGGGAGATGGAGCACCGATACCCGAGGCTGACGACGAGTTCGTTCACGTCGTCGGCTAGACGGGCCGACGTGGTTGTGAACTGGACGCTGCCACCGTTGGTGACGGTGCCGTCAGTGTCAAGAAGGCCGGCCAGCAACGCCCGCCGCTGGTCCTCGGATGCACGCAGGTACATCGGTGGGATGTGCTTGTTCCCAAGGACGCCTGCGGACCTCAGTAGGCCAGTGAATGACCCACGTGCCGAATGGCAGGCTTGGCAACTCCGAGATGAACCTGACATGTACTTGAACGCCCTGCCGCAGAACGAACAGCGGGCGCGGGCTGCGGCGTCCACCAGACCTCTTGACTTTCCGCCGCACGACCTTCCGCATGCCCAAATGCCAGAGCCCTTGGGTGTGAACCGGGTGCCGCAGACGACGCACTCGCGGTCGGTCAGCGGCGGAGCCTTCGGAAGTTTGAGGGCGTAACGGAAGCGTGCTGCCGACGACTCCACGACATAGCCATCCGACTCGATGAGCGCCAGGAGTTCGGGGTCTGCTGTGGTGAAGGAAGACCCAGCAGAGGTTCCGTCCCCCAGCCACGCACCCAGCGTATACGGCTCTACCGGCAGGTCTCGTGTCGGCAGCACCAGCGCACGGGTGTTCTCGACGGCATGGTTGAGCCGCCCGTCGGCCGGGTGGCGCAGCGTCGCTGCGATGTGTTCCGTGGTCACCGCCCCGTCATGGTTGGCGGTCGTTTCGGTGTTCATCTGCCGGTTCACCCGGTCGAGCAGGGCGCCGAACAGCATGTGAGTCGAGTAGGCGTCGATGGTGCGATGCCACGGCTGGCCGCGCCTGACGTACTCCCGCCGGACCTTCCCTGATACGCCAACCCGATGGCCGACGGCGTGCAGGACGTAACGAAATCGGTCGCCCGCTATCTCGACCGCCTCCCGGTAGGTCATTAGCCGATCGGGGGCGGCCATGACCGCCCGGTGTGCAGCGGCAGCAGCGGCTCGCGCGTCCTCGGCCCATTGGTAAGACGATCGTGCCTCCGCGCGCTGCCGGCGTGAGGCGCGGGTGGTGGTCTTCCACAGATGCTCAGCGTCAGCAACGATGACGGAGCCGTCGGAGAACTCGACCTCGTAGCAGGGGCGACCGTGGCGGACCTCGAAGGCGTGCGTGACGGTGGTGGGTCGGCCGTCCGCACCGATCAGCTGATCGCCTACCTGCACCTCGCCCATCGTCGTCCAGCCGGTCGGGGTGGGCAGGGGGGTGTCGAGCGCGAGTGCCTTACCGAGACCGGGTCGGCCCGCCACGATGATCAATTGGCCGGCGTGCAGGCCGTTGAGCAGCCGGTCCAGGTCGGTGAAGCCGGTGGGCACGCCGGTCATCACCCCGCCCTGGGCGCCGACCGCCTCGATCTCGTCCAGGGTCGGTTGGAGCATGTCGGCGAGGACGGCGAAGTCCTCGCTGACCCGACGCTCGGTGACGTCGTAGACGGCCTGCTGTGCCAGGTCGACGATGTCGTCGACGTCGCGGCTGCCGCCGCTCGCGGTGCCGTAGCCGAGCTGGACGATCCTGGTGCCGGCCTCGACCAGTCGCCGCAGCACGGCACGCTCGCTGACGATTCGCGCGTAGTAGGCGGCGTTCGCGGCCGTGGGCACGCTCGCGATCAGCGTGTGCAGGTACGGGGCGCCACCGACGCGGGCCAGGTCACCGGAGTCCGCCAGGGCCGCCGCCACGGTGATCGCGTCGGCCGGCTCGCCTCGGCCGTAGATCTCCAGGATGGTGTCGAAGATGGTGGCGTGCATCGGCCGGTAGAAGTCGTTGGTCTTGAGGATCTCGACCACGTCGGCGATGGCGTCCTTGGACAGCAACATGCCGCCCAGGACGCACTGCTCGGCGGCGATGTCCTGCGGCGGAGTCTTGTCGAACTGGCCGTCGCGGGGCGGCGGGCCGGAGGACGGCCCACTCGGATACGGCTCTGTCCGCATGTCGTCGGTGACCGACACGGGCCCCCCTCCACTGCGTCGGCGCGGCTCCGGGCACGGATCCGCCCGGGTACCACCAGGTTGACCGTCCACGCGATCGGGGGCCATCGGCGGGCGGCTGGGGCAACCATACGGAACACGAGCTCAGGCCCTCAACCACAGCGGTGGACGAGCCTCGGGACAACCTGTGGACACCGGTGGGCAGAGGTGTGCGCAGTGTGTGCACATGGTGTGGATAACTCTTGGGGATCTCCCGGCATTATCGCTCTGACCTGCGAAAACTTCATCCACAGCCTGTGGGTGAGAATTTCCGGGTAGGGCTTTGTCCCGATACTCCCGTAGGATCGGTGGCCTACGGCTACACCTGGACAGCGGATTGCACTTTCGGTTGAGAAGGGTCACGCTCCGGCCGTGAGTTACCGGGACTGGGCACGCGGGGAGGATGGCCCGCGTGAGCGACGGCCGGCCGCTTCGTGGGCCGATCCCGTCGAGGGCGATCCGGGCGACCGTTACGACTCCGCCGTCGAGCGTTACCGCACCCCCAGCCGTCGCCGCGCGATCGAACGTGGGCAGGACGAGCCGGCTGAGCCGTACCTGCCGCGGTGGGCCCTGGAGTCGGGCGTACGCAGTGTCGACGGCGGCGGCCGGCATGCCGCTCCGGACGACGATGACGATGACGACCGGACGCGTTATGCGGGGAGTCGTCGTGCGCCGGAGGTCACCCAGGGCCGGCGGGCCGCCGCTTCGACGGAGCGGGACTCTTCGTTCTCTGCCGCCGAGTCCTCGTCCGATCACATTCGGGAGTGGAGGTTCGAGCGTCCTCAGGACGGCGGTTATGTCGGCAGTCGGCGGGCTGCTGACGACGACCCGGTCTCGGGTGTGACGCCGCAGAGCCGACCGCGGCGTGCGCAGTCTCGTCACCGTCAGGTGACCTGGTCGGGCCTGGCCGAGGAGGGCGAGCAGTCGGCCGCTTCGGAGCCGACTGCGGAGCCCTCGACGCGGCGGCGGCGCGGGGTCGAGTCCGCTGCCGGTTCGGCGGTGGAGCCGTGGGAACGGGCGGCGGAGCCGTGGGAGCGTAGGGCGGCGCCGGAGTCCGTTCGGCCTGCGGTGGATCCGTGGGACGCTTCGGGTCTGCACGCCTGGCAGGAGCCGGCTGAGATCCGCGACCGGGGTGCGGCGGGCCCCGCCGACCCTTGGGACGCCGACAGCACCAGTCAGTGGCTCCGGACGTCCGCCTCGGATCAGTGGCTTGAGCCGGATCAGACCGGTCAGTGGCTTCAGCCTGACACCACGGGTCAGTGGGAGCGTCCCGCGGAGGTCGACCGGTGGGATCGGCGGCGCGGCGAGGACCGGTGGGACGGCTATTCCGGACCTGACCGGTGGGACCGTACGCAGCCGCCCGGTTCGGGTGCCACGTCGGGTGCCGGCCAGTGGGCGTGGGCTGAGCCGGCCGCACCGGAGCCGGCACCGGAGCGTTTCTGGCCGGGAACCAGGTTGGCCGGGGACGATCCACGGTGGGTGGAGGCGAGCGCGTCGGCGCCGAGGTCACCGGTGGTCGGGTACACCGCGCCCCGTCCGCGTTCGGCGACCCGGCGGCGGCCCGCGGCGGTGCCTGCGCCGCGGCAGACCGGCATGGAGTCGGTACGGCGACGCATCGAGGCGGTCGGCACCGGCGGGTGGAGTCGGCGGCTGGAAGACGACCTGCTGGATCCGGATCCCGGGGCGCCCTGGCTGCCGCTGCTCTACACGGCGGCCTGCTATCTGCTGCCCGCGGTGGTGATCTTCTTCTGGCTTCTCACCTTGGACGGTGCGCCACCGACGGGCTGTGTGACCGACATCAGCGGCGGTGGTTGCGAGTCGCCGCGGGCCCGCGCCTTCGGGGCCACAGTGGGTGGGATACCGCGTTTCGGGTTGGCGTTGGTGAGCAGCCTGGTGGTCGCCACGCTGTTGCGGCGGGTCGGCACCTCCTGGAAGCCGACCACGGTGGCACTCGCGGCGGCGGTGGTCGGTGGCGGTCTGTCGACTGTCATGATCAGCGCCGTGACCGGTGAGCCCATCGGCTGAGCGCCGGTACCGCAGCGTCTCCGGCTTCCGCATTGCGGGTCTGCGGCAAGGTGTCGGCGGCGGCGGCGAGCAGCAGCCATGACGGCGGTTGCCACCTGGCGCGGGGCGGCGGTGGCGTTCTGCCGGCGATTGGCGGGGAGGAACGTGACAGGGCCTGCACCATCTGGTGATGGTGCAGGCCCTGTCAGTGCCGTCTTGCGGGGTCAGCCCTGCACGACGTTGAGGTTGAACGTGGCGGTCACCTCGGGGTGCAGCTTGATCCGCACCGGGTGCGATCCGATCGACTTGATGTGACCGGACACCTCCAGCCGACGTCGGTCGAGCGACGGGCCGCCGGCCGCCTTGACAGCATCGACGATCTCGGCCGGGGTGACCGAGCCGAAGAGCCGACCGCCCTCGCCGGCGCGGGCCTTGAGGTTGACCTTGAGGGCCTCGAGCTGGCCCTTGACCTCGTTGGCGTGGCCGAGGTCGCGGATCTCCCGGGCCGAGCGGGCCCGCTTGATCAGGGTGACCTGCTTCTCCGCGCCCTTGGTCCAGGCGATCGCGAAGCCCTGCGGGAGGAGGTAGTTACGGCCGTAGCCGTTCTTGACCTCCACGATGTCGCCCGGGGCGCCGAGCCCGGACACTTCCTGAGTCAGGATGATCTTCATGTCGGCACCTCCTCTCAGCGGGCCGTCGCCGTGTACGGCAGCAACGCCATCTCACGGGCGTTCTTGACCGCGCGGGCGATCTGCCGCTGCTGCTGCGAGGTGACGCCGGTCACCCGCCGAGCGCGGATCTTGCCGCGGTCGGAGATGAACTTGCGCAGCAGCGCGGTGTCCTTGTAATCGATGTAGGTGATCCCGTCCTTGTCGAGCGGGTTCACCTTCTTCTTCGGCTTGCGCAGTGCCGCAGCCTTCGCCATTGCTCTTGCTCCTGGTTTACGATCACGGGCGCTCGGGGCCATTAGAACGGTGGCTCCTCATCGAAGTTGCCGCCACCCGAACGTGAGGGTGCCGGTGCGGCTGAAGCCCAGGGGTCGTCGAAGTTGCCTCCGCCGCCGCCCTGGCCACCACCACCGCCGCCGCCGAAGCCGCCGCCACTGCCGCCCGAGCGGGACATCTTCTGCACCTTCGCCGTGGCGTAGCGCAGCGACGGGCCGATCTCGTCGACCTCCAGCTCGATGACGGTGCGCTTCTCGCCCTCGCGGGTCTCGTAGGACCGCTGACGCAGCCGGCCCGACACGATCACGCGAGCGCCGCGCTGGAGCGACTCCGCCACGTGCTCCGCGGCCTGTCGCCAGACGGTGCACGCGAGGAACAGCGGCTCGCCGTCCTTCCACTCGCCGGATGCCTTGTCCATGAACCGGGGCGTCGAAGCGACCCGGAACTTGGCGACCGCGGCCCCGGAGGGGGTGAACCGCAACTCGGGGTCATCGGTCAGGTTGCCGATGACCGTGATGGTGGTGTCTCCTGCCATGACCATCTCCTCGCGCACTCATGCGTTTGCCGTACAGGTTCTCAGAACCCTCCGACAGCACGATGAGGCTGTCCGGGTGGGGGGCTGGGTGGAATGCTTAGCGCATCTCCGGCCGGATGACCTTGGTGCGCAGCACGGACTCGTTGAGCCGAAGCTGGCGGTCCAGCTCGGCCACAGCCTCCGGCGTTGCCTGGAGGTCGACGACGGCGTAGATGCCCTCGGCCTTCTTGTTGATCTCGTACGCGAGGCGCCTGCGGCCCCACACGTCGGTCTTCTCCACCGAGCCACCCGCGGTCCTGATCACGTTCAGGTACGTGTCGAGCGACGGGGCGACGGTGCGCTCCTCGAGGCTGGGGTCGAGGATCACCATGATTTCGTAATGACGCAAGACTTACTCACCTCCTGTGGGCTAAGCGGCCACGGTCCTTCCGTGGCAGGAGGTCTGCGTCGTGGCCCGCCCTGATCCGGGGGGACCCGGTCGGGAGCGGACAACCTGACCAGGATACCCGGCCATGACGATCACCAGCATCGAGGTGACCGACACAGCGAACCGGGGGTCCGCGCCGACGTCGCTGTCGGCGTGGACCCCCGGTCACGTGACCGCAGGGCGTCTCGTCCGCATTCCTTGGGTGGGACCTGGGGAGGAACGACCACACCGATGAGGTTGGACCGGAGACGCCCTGCGGAGCTTTATCATGTTGTTACCTGACGTTATCGCTGAAGTCGGCGCTTCGCGGGGCAAATCCTAAAATTACCGACAATTTTTTGGGCCATCGTCAGGGTCAGCTGTCGCATCCACCGGTATCAACGACTCCGGCCAGCTGCGGTGACGCGACTCGGCGGTGGGTCACCACCACTGTCGGGCACGCGACGTAGGCTCGCCTGCATGCGTATCGGAGCCCACGTCGATCCGACCGACCCGTTGGCGGAGGCGGCTGCTCGTGAAGCCGACGCCGTGCAGTTCTTCCTCGCCGATCCCCAGGGTTGGAAGGCGCCACAGCCCCGCGCGGACACGGAACAGCTACGCACCGCGAATGTCGACATCTACGTGCACGCGCCGTACGTCGTCAACGTCGCCACCGGCAACAACCGCATCCGAATTCCCAGCCGCAAGCTGCTGCTCGCCCACGCGAAGGCCGCAGCGGCCATCGGCGCGAAGGGGCTGATCGTCCACGGTGGGCACGTCAACGCCGGCGACGATCCGCAGACCGGCTTCGACAACTGGCGTAAGGCCCTGACCTACGCGCAGGAAGCGGGCGGCTTCGGTCTGCCGGTGCTGATCGAGAACACCGCCGGTGGCGAGAACGCCTGCGCCCGCCGCCTCGACGCGCTCGCCCGACTGTGGGACGCCGTCGGTGATCACGAAGTCGGCTTCTGCCTCGACACCTGCCACGCACACGCCGGCGGCGAGGAACTGCTCGGCCTGGTCGACCGGGTGAAGGCCATCACCGGGCGGATCGACCTGGTGCACGCGAACAACTCCAAGGACGCGTTCGGGTCCGGTCGCGACCGCCACGACAACCTGCGCGGCGGGACCATCGACCCGGAACTCCTGGTGACGGTGATCAGAGCAGCCGGGGCCCCGGCCATCGTCGAGACCCCGGGCGGCACCACCGGGCAGGGTGACGACATCGCCTTCCTGCGCGCGCAACTCGAGGCGGAGACGGCGGTGCGATGACGACCGATCAGTCTCCCTCGGGCGGCCCCCGACCGACCACGCGCGGTCGCCGGGACACCCGAATCCAGGCTGCCGCCGGCGGGCGGGCCGACGCCGACGGCACCGACGACCAGGCCAGGAAGCCGACGGGCGGCGTGGACCCGACGGGCGGCAAGGCCGAGGCCCAGACCGATGCTGCCGGCAAGACCAAGGCTCCGGGGAACGAGACCAGAACCCCGACAGACGAGGCCAAGGCCGAAACTCCGCGGGACGAGGCCAAGCCCAAGACCCCAGGGGACGAGGCCGAGACCCCGGCATCCGATAAGGACAAGAAGTCCGCAGCCGGGGACGGTAAGGACGGGGACGGTAAGGACGGGGACGGTAAGGACAAGGGCGACGTCGAGAAGAAGGATCCGTGGGCGGCGTTCGGGCCCGCACCCGAGCCGGTGCCGCGATGGTACGGCCGACTCGCCCGCAGGACCGGTCGGCTGCTGATCCACGAGTGGACCCTGGCCGCTCTCGGGTCCCTGGTGTTGGCCGTGCTGATGACCTGGCCGGCCCTGCGCTACCCCCGGCACACGTTGCCCCACGACTACTGGGATCCGAGCCTGCAAGCCTGGCAGATGGCCTGGTCCGGGCACGCCCTACGGACCGACCCGGCCCAACTGTGGCACTCCAACGCCTTCTTCCCGGAGCGGTGGAGCTTCGCCTTCTCCGACACGTTGCTCGGCTACGCGCCGGCCGGCCTGATCGGTAGCGGCCCGCAGGACGCCCTCCTCCGCTACAACATCATGTTCGTGCTGGCCCACGCGCTGGCCACCTTCGGGGCGTACGTGCTGGCTCGGCAGCTCGGTGCGAGCCGGATCGGCTCCGCGGTGGCGGGGGTCAGCTACGCCTACGCACCCTGGCTGTTGTCCCAGGCGGGGCACCTGCACGTGATCTCCAACGGGGGCATTCCGCTGGCCCTGGCCATGCTCGCCCGGGGCCATGGTTGGTCGCTACGGCACGGCTATCGCCCCGAACGTCGACACGACGGCTGGGTCTACACCGGCTGGTTGGTCGCCGCCTGGCAGCTGAGCCTGGGCTTCGGCATCGGCCTGCCGTTCGCGTACGTCCTGGCCGGTACGGTCGTCGTGGCCATGCTGATCTGGTTCGCGAAGCGGATCTTCTGGCGGGTGAAGCGGCCCTTCGGTCAGCGGCTGTTCGTCGCCGACCTGATCGGCGGGCTGATCTTCGCCGGGGTGGGGGTGCTGATGGCCATCCCCTACTTCACCGTTGCGCAACTGCACCCGCAGGCGGAGCGGAGCATCAGGGACATTGCCGCGTTCTCGCCACCCGCCAACAGCTTCGTCACCGCTCCGGCGGAGTCCCGGATCTGGGGCGGGCTGCACGAAGGTGCCCGCTCCGTACTGCCGTGGCATCCGGAGATGACGCTGCTGCCCGGCTTCGCGCTCTACGCGCTGGCTCTCGGCGGCCTGTTCTTCTCGATCTGGACCATCCGTCAACGGCTGTTCCTGCTCGCCGGGGTGCTGGTCGCGATGACGCTGTCGATGGGCACCAGGTTCTTCGGCGGCGACTTCACCTACGTGCCGCTCTTCGATCACCTGCCCGGTTGGAACGGCATCCGTACGCCCGGGCGGCTCATGATCTGGGCCACCCTGCTGCTCGGGCTGCTCGCGGCGGGCGCGGTCAGTGCGTTCTCCGAGCGGGTGCGGGAGGTTTCCGCCCAGCGGATCCCGTCCTGGCCCAGCCCGTGGTTGCGGCTGGCCACCCTGCTGCCGCTGCTGCTGGTCATCGTCGAGGGCACGAACACCACACCGCATCCGGTGGTGCCACCACAGCCGGCCGCCATGCGGACGGTCGGCGGTCCGCTGCTGGTGCTGCCCAGCGGTCAGAACCACGATCAGCCGGTGATGCTCTGGTCCACCACCCGGTTCCAGGACATCGTCAACGGTGGCAGTGGATTCACCCCTCGCCAACTCGCCGACGTACGTCAGGTGACCATGACGTTCCCCGACCAGACAAGCGTCGACTACCTGCGTACCCTCGGCGTGCGCAACGTGCTGGTGCTGCGCGACGAGATCGCCGGCACCCCGTGGGAGGTCAGCGTCGACGCACCGCTTGACGGCCTGGACATCACCCGCGAGGAGATGGGCTCCGTCCTCCTCTTCCGGCTCTGAGAGTCCGGGGCACCTCTGCGGAGGTGCCCCGGCAATCAGGCGGTCGGTACGGGAGTGGGTGTCGGGGCGGGTCGACGGTTGCGGAAGCGGTCGAGCCAGGGGGCGTCCGGGGTGCCGTCGAGTAGGCCGCCGTCGGGGTCGTCGGCGTAGTTGCGGCGTACCGCGTCCTGTTCGGGGTGCAGAATCTCCCGGACGACCAGCACGCAGAGCGTCACCACGGTGGCCAGGCGCAGGCTCGCGGCCAGCACGAACACGCCCTCCGGGATGACCGAGGTGCTGGTCGCGGCGCCCAGCAGCTCGGCGTAGAAGGCGACGAAGTAGCCCACCTCGGCGATCTGCCAGGCCAGGAACGCTCCCCACTTGGGCCGGGCGAGCACCACCAGCGGCAGCATCCAGAGCACGAACTGCTGCGACCAGACCTTGCTGAAGATGAGGAACGCCGCGACCACGAGGAACGCGAGTTGCGCGAGGCGCGGACGGCGCGGCGCTAGCAACGCGAGCGCGCCGATGGCGAGGCAGGCCAGCCCGAACAGGGCGTACGACAGGTAGTTCAGGGTGGGGATGTTCGCGTCGAGCCATTGGAACGGGCCGATGGAGGCCGGGTCGCCGAACTTGCCGTCCAGGTATCGACCGATGTACCAGAGGGTTCCCCAGTCGATCGGGCGCTCGGTGTTGAGTTCGAAGAACCGGTTCCAGTTGTCCCGGTACGGAATCGCCACCGGAAGGTTGACCAGCACCACCGTCACCGCGGCGGCGATGATCGACAGCACGGCGGCCCGCACCCGGTTGGCGCGGATCGCAAGCACCAGGATCGGACCGAGGAGGAACAGCGGCCACATCTTGGCCGCGCCGCCGAGCCCGAGCAGCACTCCGGACAGGATCGCGAGTGTCAGTCCTGTCCGGTCGTCGCGGGTACGCGCCCAGACCAGCAGGCCGAGCGCGGCCAGGCCGATGGCGAGGAAGTCCCAGTTGACGGTGGCGGTGAGCAGCAACGCGGGGGAGAGCGCGAACATCGCCGCGTCCCAGGGTCGTCGACGGCGCAGCGACAGCAGCACCATCACCGTGGCCAACGCCAACGCGCCGAGCACGAGCGCGTTGAGGTTGTAGAACCACTGCCCCTGGTTGATGTCCGGGTTACCCTCACCGGCGGAGTGCACCGGCAGCCCGAGGGCTCCCATGAAGTACCCGGTCAGCACCGGGTACTCCACCGGATGGTCCCGGTACGGCACGGCGCCCTCGTTGAGCCGCTCGGCGTAGTAGAGCGCCAGCACGTCGGTGTAGCAGAACCGGGTGTACTGCTGGTTGTTGACCCAGGCGCCGTCCTGGCAGGGCGACTTCTGCACCCAGTGCAGGGTGAGAGTGAGGCAGGTCAACGCCAGGACGATCCGCACAGCCGTCCAGAACCGTCCTCGCCCGCCGCTCGGGCGGTCGCGGGTGACGGCGTGGTCGCCGAGCGGGCCACCGATCAGCCCGGACAGCCCACGGACGAAGCCGTCGGAGCGGGACGGATGGTCGATGGCACCAGATTCATCGATGCCCGGCGTCGACTTCGTGCTCATGACCGTGCATCCTGCCGTATCAGTTGCCCGGGTAGAAGTCGAAACCGCGACGACACCGCGGATCCCTCACGGACGGTTGGCGCAGGGTCGTCCGACAGACACGCCGTGGGCGGCCGGACCTGGTGTCCGGCCGCCCACGGGTCGACGCGTCTACTCCTGATCTGTTGATCGCGGTGGCAGCAGTCCGCCACCGCCACCGCCGCCCGGCGGTGAGTCCCGACCGGGGGGCAGCGGGTTGGTCGGGATGGTGCCGCCGCCGTTGTTGTCCCGGCCACCGCCCCGGTTGTCACCGCCGTCGTTGCGACCGCCACCCAGCCGGCAGAGGAAGTCCGTCGGCTCGCACTCGGGCTGCTCCGGCGGCGGCGGAGCCGGCGGTACGCCGTTGCCGGCCTCCGCGTCCCCGATCCCGGAGACGTTGGGCAGGTCGGAGGGGTCGTAACCCTTGAGCGCCTGCTCCATGTACCGCTTCCACAGCTGGCCTGGCAGACCGCCACCGCCGATGTTGCTGCCGCCTCGGTCGATGATGGCCCGCTTCTTGACGTCGCGGCTACCGATCCACACCGCCGTGGCGATGTTCTTGTCGTAGCCGACCATCCAGGCGTCCTGGTTCTTGCCGGTGTCGCCGAGCTGCCAGGTACCGGTCTTGGCGGCCACCTGACGGTTCGGCACGCTTGCGTTGTTCTTACCCGGGATCTCCTTGAGCACGGCGGTCACCTCGTCGGCGACCTCCGGACGGATCACCTGCTGCGGCTTGAGCTTCTCGCCGGTGCCAGGGACCTTGTCCCACTTACCAGTTGCCTTGTTCAGCTTCTCCACGGTCCGCACGAAGTGCGCCTTGTTGTACTTGCCGCCGTTGGCGAACGTGGCCATGCCGTTGGCGTGGTCGAGCACGGTGATCGGGTACTGCCCGTAGGCGGCCACCCGGTCGAACTGTCCCGGCGCAAGATCCTCCGGCTTGTTCTTCAGGAGGTCGAACGCCTTCTGCTTGTCGTTCCACATGGTGCGGACCCCGGCCCGGCGAGCCATGTCGATCACCTTGTCCGTGCCGATCTGCTCTGCGATGTGGAAGAACGGCACGTTGTACGACAGCACGGTCGACTCCTGCAGGGTGCAGGACTTGTTGCAACTCTGCCGCACGTCGCGACCGGCGTTCACGATCGGATCCTTGAAGCCCTCCGGTTTGAACGGAGTGGCGTCCCAGTACGACTTCACCGAGATGCCGGCGTCGATGGCCGCGGCCAGGGTGTAGACCTTGAACGTCGAGCCCGGCGGGTGGCCGCCCACGAGGTTGCCGTTCTGGTCGGTGTTCAGGCCCGCGTAGTCGAAGTCCGCGCCACTGTTGCCGCCGTAGTAGGCCAGTACGCGGCCGGTCTTCGCCTCGACGGAGACCACAGCCGGCATCAGGTTCTTCGGCTGGTCCGCCAGGAACACCCCCTTGCGGCCTACCTGGGCGATCTCCTCCAGCGCCTTCTGCATCTTCGGATCGAGGGTGGTGGTGATCCGGTAGCCGCCTTCGCGCAACTCGTTCACACAGCTCGGCTTGCCCGGCTCACCGCTCTCAGTGCAGATGCCCCAATCGGCCATCTCCTTGCGGACGTAGTTGATCACGTTGCCGCGCGGGGAGGCCACGCCGAAGCCGTTGTCCTTCTTGATCTTCTGGACCTTCGGGTACTCGGTCGGACGCTCGGGCTTGCCCGGCGCACCCAGCCAGCCCTCCTCGACCATGCCGTTGATCACGTACTCCCAACGGATCTTGGCTTCGGTCGGGTTGGTCTCCGGGTCGTACCCCTGGTGGGTCGCGCTGGCGTCCGGCTGCTTGATCATCGCGGCGAGGACCGCGCCCTGCGCCACGTTCAGCTTCTTGGCACTGACGCCGAAGAACGTCTGCGCCGCCGCCTCGATTCCGTACGCCCCGCGACCGAAATAGATCACGTTGAGGTAGTTCTCCATGATCTCGTCTTTGGTGAACTGGTCGTTCAGCTTGGAGGCGAGGATCGCCTCCTTCACCTTCCGGGAGTAGCTGACGTCCTGGAGGTTCTCGTAGGCGTTGCGGGCGTACTGCTGGGTGATGGTCGAGGCACCCTGCTTGTCGCCGCCGGAGAGGTTGTTCCAGGCGGCCCGGGCGATGCCCTTGTAGTCCACACCCGAGTGCCGGTAGAAGTTGCGGTCCTCGGCGGCGGCGACGGCGTCGCGCACGTGCTGGGGGATGTTCTCGATGGTGACGAAGGTGCGGTTCTCGTTGCCGAGCTTGGCCACCAGCGTCTTGCCGTCCTTGGCGTAGACGGTGGTGGACAGCGGCAGCGGGATCTCCTTGGGCAGCACCACGTTCGTCGAGTAGTAGGTGAACCCGACGACGCCGATGCCGGCAAGCATGATGAAGACGGCGAAGCTGGCGATCAGCAGGTTCATCCGCTTGCGCCTACGGGCCCGGGCTACCGCTTTCGGGTCACGCCCGCCCCGCCCGGGACCAACTGGTCCGCCCGGGCCACCGGGACCACCCGGTCCACCTGGCCCTCCGGGGCCACCGACGCTGGCCCGCGCCACGGCGGCTCGACCGCCGGCACCACCCACCGAAGCCGAACCGACACTCGCCCGGCCGGCCGAGGCCGCCCCGACGGCAGCCGCACCGACCGTAGCCCGACCCGCCGGTCCGCCGGGAGCCGGGGAGACCGGCACCGACGCACGACCGGCAAGGCCGGCTGCGGGCGACACCGGCACCGAGGCCCGACCGCCGGAGGCAGGTGAGACCGGTACCGACGCACGACCACCGGGTGCCGGAGAGACCGGTACCGACGCACGACCCGGACCGGCGCGACCGACCGAGGCCGAGCCGGCGGATCGACCCGGCGTCGGCACGCTCGCCGAACCACCGACCGAGGCCCGCCCACCGACCGAGGCACGAGCCGACGGGGCCGCGCCCTCAGGTCCGGTCGTCCAGTTGACTCCGCGCGGGTCACCACTCGGGCTGCGGTACGCGTCGTCCGCCTGCCCCGGGTCGTCCTGGCCCGGTATCCGGGCCCGGCCGCGCGAGGAGCTGGGATCACCGTACGAGTTCATTCCTCACACCCTGCCGTCGCGGTGGGGCGCTGTCGCGCCGCCACCGGTTTGCCGTGAGATGCGACACCCGCGCGCACGGCACGGGGGTGCCGTGGTGCCGGCATCAGATACGAATCTTTCGGACTATTCGCACTTACGAGCCGTCGGTCGCCCCGGCCAGGTACGTCACGGCCAGGGCTGGCCGATCGCGCTCGAATCACCGTTGGGCCTCTCGCCTTCGCTGAGCGTTGGCTCCCGCAGCAGCGGCGGCTACCCCGCCGGCCGCTTCATGCTCCGCCTCGCTCTCGGTCAGTCCGTCCCGCCCGAGCAGATACTGCTCCACCAGATGGTTCCAGTCACAGCCGAGGCACACCTCCACCACGAACACCTGGAACTCACGCAGCGTCATCGCCAGCATCGACAACTCGGCCACCGTACGGGCCTGGCCGGCGGACTGCTTGAGTTCGTCGCCGTAAATGTAGTGGACGTGGGTGAGGTTTTCGCTCCGGCAGATCGGACACCGCTGGTCGGTGGGCTCGCCGTGGAACCGAGCCGCGTTCTTCAGGTACGGAGACGCGTCACACAGGTCATAGGTGCCGACCCGACCGGCGACGAGTTCACGCAGCAGCGCTCGCCTCCGAAGCGAGTAGTCGACGACCTGGCGCTGCGTACGCATGCGGCAAAGGGTACGCGGTCTCGCCAGACGAGGCGACCACCGTCACGATCTGTAACGAGCAGACCTCGGACCGAGGGTTTAACAGGAGGGGGTTTGCCCCGATCGGAGCTAGCCGCTACGGTGCGATGTATCGGTCCGATACATCGTGGTGGTTAGCGATCCACGCACAGGGTAATGGGGAGGTTGGCCGATGCTTGAGCTGGCCATCCTCGGCCTGCTGCAGGAGGCTCCGATGCACGGCTACGAGCTGCGCAAGGAGCTCACCGCCAAGCTCGGAGCGATCCGGGCGGCGATCAGCTACGGCTCTCTCTACCCGACCCTGCGTCGCCTCCAGGCGGCGGGTTGGATCACCGAGGCCGCCGACACACCCGCGACCGCCGAGGAGGTTCCCGCGCTGACCAGCCGACGAGGTCGGGTGGTCTACACCATCACCGCGGAGGGCAAGGAACGCTTCGCCCAGCTCATCGCGCAGACCGGGCCGGAGACGTACGGCGACACCGGTTTCGGCGTGCACTTCGCGTTCTTTTCCCGAACCGACCAGGCGACCCGACTGCGAATCCTGGAAGGTCGCCGTCGCACGATCGAGGAACGTCGTGAAGGACTTCGCGACATGCTGGGCCGAGCGGCCGAGCGCCTCGACGCGTACACGCTGGAGCTGCAACGCCACGGCCTGGAGGCCTGTGAGCGTGAGGTCCGCTGGCTGGAGGAGCTCATCGCCAACGAGCGCTCCGGCCGTGCCCCGACGGTCCCGAACGACGGGACGGCCGGCGGCCGACGAGAAGACAACAGCCCGCCTCCGCCTGGAGAGTCCAGGAAAGAGCGGCCGTGACAGAAAAGAAGGAGGCACACGCGATGGGCTCCGTCCGCGTCGCCATCGTCGGTGTGGGTAACTGCGCCTCGTCCCTCGTGCAGGGCGTCGAGTACTACCGGAACGCCGACCCGAACGACCGCGTCCCGGGTCTCATGCACGTCACCTTCGGCGACTACCACGTCTCGGACGTGCAGTTCGTCGCGGCGTTCGATGTCGACGCCAAGAAGGTGGGCATGGACCTCGCAGAGGCGATCGTCGCCAGCGAGAACAACACCATCAAGCTCTGTGACGTACCGCCGACCGGCGTGACCGTCCAGCGCGGCCCGACCTTCGACGGCCTCGGCCAGTACTACCGCGAGATCGTCGAGGAATCCGACGCCGCACCGGTCGACGTGGTCAAGGCGCTGCGTGACGCCCAGGTCGACGTCGTCGTCTCGTACCTGCCGGTGGGCTCGGAGCAGGCCGACAAGTTCTACGCCCAGGCCGCCATCGACGCCGGCTGCGCGTTCGTCAACGCCCTGCCGGTCTTCATCGCCTCCGACCCGGAGTGGGCGCAGAAGTTCACCGACGCCGGTCTGCCGATCGTCGGTGACGACATCAAGAGCCAGGTCGGGGCGACCATCGTGCACCGGGCCCTGGCGAAGCTCTTCGAGGACCGCGGTGTCGAGCTGCTGCGCACGTACCAGCTCAACTTCGGCGGCAACATGGACTTCATGAACATGCTGGAGCGCAACCGCCTGGTCTCGAAGAAGATCTCGAAGACCCAGTCGGTGACCTCCCAGGTGCCGCACGAGATGGCCAAGAGCGACGTGCACATCGGCCCGTCCGACCACGTGCCGTGGCTGGACGACCGCAAGTGGGCCTACATCCGCCTGGAGGGCCGCTCGTTCGGCGACACCCCGCTCAACGCCGAGCTCAAGCTCGAGGTGTGGGACTCCCCGAACTCGGCCGGCGTCATCATCGACGCGGTCCGCGCCGCCAAGATCGCCCTGGACCGGAAGATCGGCGGCCCGATCCTGTCGGCCTCGTCGTACTTCATGAAGTCCCCGCCGGTGCAGTACGCCGACCACGACGCGCACGCCGCCGTCGAGGCGTTCATCGCCGGCGAGGTCGAGCGCTGACGCAGCCACACCGCTGAGGGCCGGGTCCGCACGGACCCGGCCCTCCCCGCTACCCACCCCCACCGCAAGGCGGCGGTACGGAAGTACGTTTTCGTACCGCGAGAGCGGGTTAGGCTGACCGGCGTGCTGTCCATTGACGAGTGTCGGTCGTTCCGGCGACTGCGGCATGGCGGCGGGCCATGGCCGATGCGGAGGCGATCGTTTCGTTTCTCCCGGCTTGCCAACCGCACGGCGGCCACCTGCCCGACCGGCATCTGGAGTTCCTCGGCCGGCATCGTCAGGTCGCGGCATCGGGTGGGCGGCGCAGTCGCGGGCGTCCTGCTCGTGTCCGCCCTGACCGCCTGCGCACCGCCCGGCAGCGCCCCGTCGAGCGGGCCGACATCAGCGGCCGTCCCGGCGACACCGATCGTCGAGGCCCGCTGCGCGGCTGCGGCCGGTACGCCGCCAGAGGTGGTGGCGAAGCCCAGCGGGACGGTCACCTCCCCGGGCACCCCGGAGGCGGTCGGCAGCGGACATCCGATGACCGATGAGCAGCTGCGCCAGGAGGAATTCCTGCGCCAGCAGGCGGCCAACAAGGCCTTCCGACAGCGCGGCACCCTCGACCCGGCGGCAACCGGTGGCGCCCACGCCTGCGCGGCGGAGGTGCAACGCGTCCTCAACCTGCTGACCGTCGGCGGTCAAGACGCGCCCGAGGAGGAAGCCGTACGGCAGGCGGTGGCCGACACCGGGCTGCTGGACGTGGTCGTCCGACCGCCGGGTCGACTCGACCTTGGCCCCGGCGACGGGCTGGTCTTCTCCGGCTGGACCGGTCGGGCATGCGTCTTCGGCAGCGTCCGTCAGGACGACATCACCGTGGAATTCGGTACCCGCATCGCCGACGGCGGCTGCCTCCCCGCCCCAGGCTGACCAGACCCCGATCCGGGCTGGGAGCGGGGTGGCACCGCCGTTTCGCCGAAACGGCGGGTTTTGGGGCGGTCGGACACCGCCGTCTCGGCGAAACGGAGTCGATCACCGCGCTGGCCGCGGCGGTCTGCAGGGTTGCCGTCAGGACCAGGCTTGTTGCAGGGCGACCCGGGCTTCCAACTCCAGCAGCTTGACCTTGCGGTCCAGGCCACCGCCGAAGCCGACCAGCTTGCCGCCGGCACCGATGATGCGGTGGCAGGGCACGATGACCGGGATCGGGTTGCGGTTGCAGGCCACCCCGACGGCCCGTGCCGCACCGGGGTCACCCACCAGCCGAGCCACCTGCCCGTAGGTCAGCGTCTCCCCGTACGGGATGCGGGTCATCTCCCGCCACACCGCCCGCTCGAAGTCGGAGCCGCGCGGCACCGTCACCGGGATGTCGAACTCGGTCAACTCCCCGGCGAAGTAGGCCCGCAACTCCGCCACCGCCCGGCGGGACGTCTCGTCGGCCGGTACCTCGGTCGCGGTCTCGACCGGGCCGAAACGAGTCCCGCACACGCTGCCACCCTCGGTGGCCACGGAGAAGATCCCGATCGGCGAGTCGAGCAGCGTCCAACGCATCCCGCCATTCTCCCCGACGCCCGACTCCGCAACCACGACCCCGCCGCACCCATCCACGAATCCACCACCCCGCCCAACTGACACCCGCCCGCCAACCAACCACCCCGCCCGACTGACACCCGCCCGCCAACCAACCACCCTGCCCGACCGGCACTCGATCGGGGATCGAGTGGTCTCCCGAGCCGGGGAAGCCACTCGATCCCAGATCGAGCATGATCTTCGTCGGACGGTGGTGGAGGCCCACAGACCCGCGCCACAGGGCGCGCGCCGAACACCCAGCTGGAGCGGCCTGAGTGTGCGGGTGGCTCAACGGGCGACGCCCGCCGGAGCGGCCCGGGTGTCCCGGGTGCTCCGACGGGCGTCGGGTGGTGCGTGGGGTGTTAGGCGGCCGAGACGGTGAACTTCTCGCCCTTGCCGAGCCCCAACTCGAAATCGAACCACTTGATGTTCTTGTTTGAGATCAGCTGCTTGGTGCCGGCCGATCCGGCGGAGACCGCCTGGTTGTCGCTGGCCCGGAAGAAGACCGTGCCGTCGCCGTTGTAGTCGAGGAAGTCGAAGCTCTCCCACACGCCGCGCGACTTGGCGCTGGCGATCAGCGGCTTGGTGCCCTTGCTCGCGGCGGTCACGTACTTGCCGTTGGCGAGGGCCTTGAGGCCGAAGAAGCCGTCACCGATGTTGACGATCTGGAACTTCGCCGACTTGGTGACCTTGCTGCTGCTGGCGATCAGCGGCTTGCTGCCGGCCACGACGTACTTGCCGCTGGCCTTCGACTTGATGCTGATCACCGGAGCCGGCGCTTCGATGTTGAACTTCTCCGACGAGCCGATGCTGGTCTTGCTCGCCTTCAACGTCGAGGTACCCGACTTCGGCGCGGTGACGTACTTGCCGTTGATCTTGGACTTGAGGCTGACCGTACCGTCGGCGTGGTTGATGATCTGGAACTTCGCCGACTTGACGATCGTCTTGTGGCTGGCGATCAGCGGCTTGGTGCCGTTGCTCGGCGCCACCACGTACCGGCCGGTGCTCTTGGAGCGCAGCGCGATCAGGCCGCTGCCGGCGTTGACGAAGTCGTAGCGCTGCGCGGTGCCCAGGCTCTTGCCGTTGTTGACAAGCGCCTTCTTGGTGCTGGCGGCGGTGACGAACTTGCCGTTGGACTTGGCCTTGAAGCCGAAGCCGCTGCGGGTGGGGGTGATCGAACCGACCGTCAACATCCGGTCGATCGAGCCCTTCGTGTCGTAGACCGCGCCCGCGACGCCGGTGGTGACGATGCGGTCGCGGACCTGCTTCGGCTTCCAGGTCGGGTTGGCGTGCAGCAGCAGCGCCGCCGCACCCGCCACGTGCGGAGCGGCCATGGACGTGCCGCTGTAGCCGACGCTGCCGGTGTTGCTGTCGTGCCGCGCCGAGACGATGCTGACGCCCGGCGCGAACACGTCGAGGCACTTGCCGTAGTTCGAGAACCAGGCCCGCATGTCGACCCGGTCCGTCGCACCGACGGTGATCGCGTCCGGCACCCGGGCGGGGGACGTCTTGCAGGCGTCCATCATCGAGTTGCCGGCGGCGAGCGAGTAGGTGATGCCCGAGGCGATCGAGCGCTTCACCGCCTCGTCGAGCGACGGGATGGTGACGACGTCACCGAGGCTCATGTTGGCCACGGCCGGCTTCTGCGCGTTCGCGGTCACCCAGTCGACACCGGCGATGACCTGCTCGGTCGTGCCGTAGCCGTCACAGTCGAGCACCCGTACGCCGACCAGCTTGACGCCCTTGGCGACACCGTACTTGGTGCCGCCGACGGTGCCCGCCACGTGCGTGCCGTGACCGTTGCAGTCCCCGTTCGCGTTGGCCTGGACGCCGCCTGCCGGCGGGTCGGTGGGCTCGGGGTCGGGCGTGGGCGCCGGCGGGTCGATGGCGTCGTACCCCATGGTGGCCCGGCCGCCGAAGTCCTGGTGCTTGACGTTGATGCCGGTGTCCAGGATGTACGCGGTGACCTTGCTACCGGTGTTCGGGTACTTGTAGGTCTTGTTCAGCTTCGCCGTGTACTGGTCGAGCCGGTCCAGACCCCACGGCGGGCTGCTCTGCGTGCCGTTGGCCGACAGCCGGCGCACCGGCTCGACGTAGTCCACGGCGGGATGGGCGGCGAGCCTGTCGGCCTGCCGCTGGTCCATCGTGGCCGAGTAGCCGACGAGAGCAGAGTCGAACACCTGACGGACGGTGCCGCCATGCTGCTTGACGAAGGTCGAGGCGAGCGCCCGGACGCTGCTGTAGGTGGCCTGCTTGTCCTTGAGGACGACGATGTAACGGCCCGGCACGACGCCGGTGCCCTCGCTGCCGCGGACCTCGGCGCGGGCCGAGTCGGCGGGAGCAGCCATCCCGGCGCCGCCGGTGGCGACGGTCAGGATGGACGAGGCGGTGGCGAGGGCGAGCCCCGCTACCGCCGTGCGGCGCAGTACGCCACGTCGTTTCACTAGGCGATCTCCCCGTTTGTCGTCGGCAGCCAGCGGCGGCCGGACGGGCAATGGAATGTCCTACTGCGGCAGATGACACGAGCAGGACGCCTCAACATCATGAATGAACTGCGCAAGGCAGGGCTCAACCGTTTGGTCGGAACGTGGGCGTTTCGTCGTAGCGACCGTCGCGGCAGGACGCCCGTGGATAACGTGAAGACCGGCCGGCGCTCAGCTACCGATGCCCTGCTCGCGGGCCCAGCGCAGCAGTTCGGCCTCGGCCGTGTCACGGTCCAGCGGCCCACGTTCCAGGCGTAGGTCCTTCAGGTACTTCCAGGCCTGCCCGACGATGGGCCCCGGCGGTACGCCGAGCAGCTCCATGATCGCGTTACCGTCCAGATCGGGACGGACCCGGGCCAGGTCCTCCTCGGCGGCGATCCGGGCGATCCGCTCCTCCAGGGCGTCGTAGTCCGCCGCCAACTGAGCCGCCTTGCGCCGGTTCCGGGTGGTGCAGTCCGACCGGGTCAGCTTGTGCAGTCGGGACAGCAGGTCACCGGCGTCGGTGACGTACCGGCGAACCGCCGAGTCGGTCCACTCGCCCCGGCCGTACCCGTAGAAGCGCAGGTGCAGCGCGACCAGGGCGGTGACCTTGGCGGTGATGTCCTTCGGGTAGCGCAGCGCCTTCATCCGCGCCTTGGTCAGCCGGGCCCCGACCACCTCGTGGTGGTGGAAGCTGACCCGGCCGTCCGACCCGACCGCCTTGGTCGCCGGCTTGCCGACGTCGTGCATCAGGGCGGCCATCCGCAGGATGAAGTCGGGCCCGTCCTGCTCGTACGAGATCGCGTTGCGCACCACGGTGAGGGTGTGCTCGTAGACGTCCTTGTGCTGGGCGTGCTCGTCGATCTCCAGCTTCAGGCCGGTCAACTCCGGCAGGAAGCGTTCGGCCAGCCCGGTGTCGACCAGCAGGCGCAGCCCGGTGATCGGGTCGGCGGCACAGAGCAGCTTGGTGAACTCGTCCCGGATCCGCTCGGCGGTGATCCGGTCCAGGTCGGCCGCCATCCGGGTCATCGCCGCGTACACGTCCGGGTGGACCGCGAAGCGCAGTTGCGCCGCGAAGCGGGCGGCCCGCAGCATCCGCAGCGGGTCGTCGCCGAACGACTCGGCGGGGGTGCCCGGGGTACGCACCACCTTCGCGGCCAGGTCCGCCAGGCCGCCGTACGGGTCGGTGAAGCGGTGATCCGGCAGGCTCACCGCCATCGCGTTGATGGTGAAGTCCCGCCGCCGCAGGTCCTCGGTCAGGTTGGTGCCGTACTCGACCACCGGGTTCCGGCTCACCTGGTCGTACGACTCGGCGCGGAAGGTGGTGATCTCCAGTCGCAGACCGTCGCGCTGGCAGCCGATGGTGCCGAACTCGCGTCCGGTCTCCCAGATCGCCTCGGCCCAGCCGCGCACGATGCCGAGCGTTTGATCCGGGTGCGCGTCGGTGCAGAAGTCGAGATCCTCGCCGAGCCGGCCGAGCAGCGCGTCGCGTACCGAACCGCCCACGAGATGCAGTTCGTGACCGGCGGCGGCGAATCGGCGGCCCAACTCGTCGGCGACCGGGGAGACCCGGAGCAGTTCGGCGACGGCGTTGCGCTGCGCGGCGCTCAGTTCGCGGCGGTCGGTGGCGTGGGATGCGGCGGCGTCGGACATCGGATCAGCAGCCTATCGGTCCTGACTGGCATCTCCTCCGCCGGGCGCGGGTAACGGGCCGGGGTTGACTAAGGTCTGTGGCGTGCGGGCCGATGCCGGTTCCGGCCTATCCCTTTGGAGGCGCAGATGAGCGGCGGGCTCTACCGCAGCGCGAACGCCCAGCAGGGCGGCGCGCCCGGCGGCCGGCCCGGTGACGGTGCCACGTTCATCTCCGCCGACCCGCTCAACCAGCCCGCCGCCGAGTCGGTCGCCCCACCGCAGGAGCAGGTCGCGGAGAGCAGCGCCGCGACCAACAGCGCGGTGATGGCCATCGGCAGCCTGGTCAGCCGAGGTACGGGTTTCCTGCGCACCCTGGCGATCACCGCCGCGCTCGGCTCGGCCATCGGTGACGCGTACACCACCGCCCAGATCCTGCCCGGGATGGTGTACGAGTTCCTGCTCGGCGGCATTCTCACCAGCGTGCTGATCCCGGTGCTGGTGCGGCGACGCAAGTTCGACCAGGACGGCGGTCAGGCGTACACCCAGCGGTTGCTCACCCTGGCGGTGGTCGCGCTCGGCGCGGCGGCGTTGCTCGCCGTCGCCATGGCACCGGTGCTCACCTGGCTGTACGCCAGCGACGAGGCACCTGCCGACTACCGGTCCCTGGTCACCTCGCTGGCCCGGCTGATGCTGCCGATGATCTTCTTCACCGGCCTGAGCGCGCTGATCAGCGCGGTGCTCAACACCCGGGGGCACTTCGCCGCCCCGATGTGGGCGCCGATCCTGAACAACATCGTGGTGATCGCCACCGCCGGCCTCTACATCGCGATCTTCAGCACCGACATCCTCGCCCCGGACGAGATGACCACCGGCCGGATCCTGCTGATCGGCGGCGGCACCCTGCTCGGTGTGGCCATCCAGGCCGCCGGGCTGCTGCCCGCGCTGCGCAAGGTCGGCTTCCGGTGGCGGTTCCGGTTCGACTTCCGCGCGCTCGGCCTGGGCGAGCTGGGTCGGCTGGGCGCCTGGATGTTCTGTTACGTGGCGGTCAGCCAGGTCGGCCTGATCGTGGTCTTCAACCTGCTCAGCCGCACCAGTGGGCAGGCCGCCGGTGCGTTGATCTACAACAACGTGTTCCTGCTGCTGATGATGGCGCACGGCATCATCGCCGTCTCGATCATCACCGCGCTGATGCCCCGGATGAGCGCCGCCGCCGCCGACGGCCGGTACGCCGATCTGGCGGCCGACCTGTCCCGCGGCACCCGCACCGTCTCGGCGGTGCTCGCACCGATCGCCGTCTGCTACGCCGTGCTGGCCACCCCGATCGCCTTCACGCTGTTCCGCTGGGGGGCGTTCACCGACGAAGGCGCGAAGGCGACCGCCCCGGTGCTGTTGTTCGCGGCGGTGGCGTTGGTGCCGTTCGCGGTGAGTCAACTGTTCACCTTCGCCTTCTACGCGCTGCCGGACACCCGCACCCCGGCTCTGATCAACATCCCGGTGGTGGCGCTGCGGGCGCTGGTGCAGATCGGGCTGTTCGCGGCCTTCTCGGCGAGCTTCGCGGCGTCCGGAATGATGATCGGCAACACGATCTCGTACCTCGCTGCCGCCATCGCCTCCGCCTGGCTGCTGCGTCCGAGGGTGGGCCGGATCGGGCTGGGCACCATCCTGCGTACCCTGGGCCGGGTGGCGGTGGCCGCGCTCGGCGCCGCACTCGTCGGCCTGCTGGTGGTGGCGGTGCTGCCCGGCGACGACACGCCCACCCGACTGCAGGCCCTCGTGCAGCTGGTGGTCGGCGGTGCGGTGATCGGCGGTGCGTACCTCGGTCTGGCGATGCTGCTCCGGATCTCCGAGATCACCGAGGTGGTCGGCATGGTCCGTCGCCGACTCGGCCGCTGATCTCCACGAATTCACCGAGTGTGATCGAGGATCACCAGGCTGGGGATGTGCCTGTGGATAACTCAGCGCGTCGCCGCTCACCTGCCGGATCAGCCTGTGGATAACCAACCGGAAGGCCGAGTGTGGTCGGCCGATCGACGGGAACCCCGCTGGCACCTGATCCACCGCGTACAGCCAGCACCGCCCCGGCGACAGCTCGTTGTAGGCGGCCTCTAGATTGGCTGGTACATGTACCAGCAACGTGGCTGACATCGGTCGTAACCGGACGAGTGCGCCCGAGTGCGAACACCCCTGTTGGTCACGGCGGGAAGATGACATGTCGGGGAGACGGCCATCCCAGGTAAGGTCGCTCTCGACGGGTACGGCAGGCACCGGCTCGCGTCGGAACCGGTCGCCCCGTGCCAGACGAATGCGGAGCGGGAAGTCACATGCCCAGCAGCGCGGGTCCATCGATCGACAAGATCACCGAGGGAGGACGGGTGACCCAGGTCGGCGAGGGTCAGGACGCGGACGAGACCACTCCGCCGGTCATGACCTTCGGTGCTCCGACGGCCGGTGAGGTCCTCGCCGAGCGTTACGAACTGGTCGAGCACATCAACAACGACAGCGCCGGCCGGTTGGTCTGGCGTGGTGTCGATGTCGTACTGCGTCGGCCGGTGGCGGTCGTGATGCGTTACCCGGGTGGCGACTCCGCCACCGAGATGCTCCAGGCCGCGGTCGCGGCCAGCCGGGTCATCCACCCCAACCTGGTGGGCGTCTACGACGCCATCGACGAGGCCGAGCGGGCCTACGTGGTACGCGAGTGGGTCGACGGACATTCGCTGCGGGAACTGGTTTCCGAGGGACCCTTGGACGCCGCCCGGGCCACCGCCGTCGGCAACGCGGTCGCCAGCGCCCTGGCGGCCGTACACGCCACCGGCATGGTGCACGGCAACGTGCACCCGGGCACGGTGATGATCAGCGACGACGGTCGGGTGGTGCTGGCCGATGCCCGTACCGACGGTGCCGACAGCCAGGAGAACGACGTCCGAGCCGTCGGCGGCCTCCTCTACTTCGCGCTGACCGGCTACTGGCCGCACGCCGAGGCCCCACTGCACGGCGCCACCGCAGGGCACGGCCGGGCGGCCATTCCTGACGCCGTACGCGACGCCAACGGTGCGGCGGCGGCACCCCGTCAGGTCCGGGCCGGTGTGCCGGCGTACCTGGACGACCTCACGATGGACCTGCTCGACGCCGACATCGCGCCGCCGTCCTCGGACGTTCTGGCGGCCGAACTGGCCCGACTCGACGTGCCCGAGGACGACTACCTCGACACGAACGGTCCGTTGCGCTTCGCCGCCGAGACCGGCGAGGAGCCCTCGCCGCTGGCCGCCGCCGGTGGCCGCAAGGTCGCCCTGGGCATCGCGGGCCTGCTCGCGCTCGCCCTGGTGGGCCTGCTGATCGGCATCAGCACCCTCGGTGGTGACGAGAACGAGCCGCAGAAGAATCCGGTCGCCGCGCCCACCTCCAGCGCGCCGGTGAGCGAGGAGCCGGCGGCACCGGCGGTCCGGAACCTGAAGATCAGCGCCGCCCGGATCATCGACCCGGACAGCCGGGACCGGGCCGAGGTCCGCGACGCCGAGAAGGTCTTCGACGGCGACAAGGACGACGGCTGGTCCACGCAGACCTACCGGGGGGCCAGCAACTTCGGCAACTACAAGCGGGGCATGGGCGTCTGGATCGACCTGGGTGGCGAGCACACCATCAAGTCGGTGCAGGTGAACCTCTCCGACACGGGTGCCTCCGCCGAGCTGCTCACCGGCACCATCGACCAGCCCTCGACCAACAAGGGCGACGACGAGATTCTCAAGGCGTACAAGAAGAACCCGATCGGTCAGCCGTTCGAGGCGCACGACGGCACGACGATGACCTTCAACGGCTTCGACGCCGACCAGAAGTACCGGTACCTGCTGTTCTGGATCACCGACCTGCCGCCGAACGGGAGTGGCTACAAGGTCGGGGTCAACGAGATCACGGTCCAGGGGTCATGAGCCGAGCCCGGCCGAACTGGTGCCCCGACCGAGCCTGACAATGGGGGCAGCGACGGGTGACGCCGGTTCCGGCCGGACGGGTGGAGCAGCGGTGAGCGAGACGGGCAGTGACCTCGACCTGCTGCACGCCCACGTGGCCGGTGACCGGCATGCCTTCGGTGAGCTGTTCCAGCGGCACCGGGACCGGCTCTGGGCGGTTGCCCTGCGTACGCTCGGCGACCGCGAGGAGGCCGCCGACGCCCTCCAGGACGCCATGTTGTCGGCGCACCGGGCTGCCGCCCGGTTCCGTGGCGACGCGGCCGTCACCACCTGGCTGCACCGGATCGTGGTGAACGCCTGCCTCGACCGGATCCGCCGACGCCAGGCCCATCCCACCGTGCCACTGCCCGACGGGGTTCGGGAGCCGAGCGACGGTCACGGCACCGGCGGGGTCGAGCCCGCCGCACCGGTACGCGACCACGACACCGCGCTCGTCGTCCGGGATGCCCTGGCCACCCTGCCGATCGAGCAGCGGGCCGCGCTGGTGCTGGTGGACGTGCAGGGCTACCCGGTCGCCGAGGTAGCCCGGATCCTCGGCGTGGCCGAAGGGACGGTCAAGAGCCGGTGTGCCCGGGGTCGAGCCCGGCTCGCCGTACTGCTCGGTCACCTGCGGACCGGCAGTGACGAGGCACTTTCGGAAGTGCCGGCGGTCACCCCAGGGAACCCGGGCGCCCGGCGGGACGTCCGATCGGGGTCGGGACGGTCCTGGAGGCCGGATGTCAACCAGGAGGAAACGTGACTGCCGGGGAGTTCAGCGAGGTCGACCACGACCTGCTCGCCGACTACCTCGGCGGTGCCCTGGAGGGCACCCCGGAGCAGGCCGAGGTAGCCCGGTTGATCGCCCAGGATCCGTCCTGGGCACAGGCGCACGCGCTGCTCGCCCCGGCCGTCGCCGAGGTGCGCACCGATCTGCTCGGCTGGGGCGGCTCCGCGGTGGAGATGCCACCCGAGGTCGCCGACCGGATCCGCGCCGCACTCGACACCGCTGACCTCTCCGACGTCCTGCCCGACAGCGACGACACCGATCTGGACTCGGACATCCCGGCAACGGCTTCGGACCACAGCGACGATCGGGTTTCCACCGGGCGACCGTCCCGGGTTCCGGCGCAGCCGCTCGGTGGCCGCCGCCCGCAAGCCGCGCCGCCGTCCGGTCCCGACCGCAACGCCACCCGGCCTGGTCGGCGGAGCCGCCGCTGGGCCCGCATCGCAGGGCCGGTCGCCCTCGCTGCCGCGCTTGTCGTCGGGTTGGGGTCCCTGCAGCTGGTCCGGCCGAATCAGGGCGGCGACACGACAGCGGGCACCGCGCTGAGCGATCCGGTCGCCACCCCGCACGTGCAGGAAGGCCAGGCCGGTCCCGAGCGGGCCGCGGTCAACGCCTCGCCCCAGCGGCTCCCGGTCACCGAAGGCACCCCGCAGCGGCACACCGGGAGGGACTACACCCCGCAGGAACTGGCGACGGAGCCGGAAACCAAGATCAGCGCCTACTCCAGCACCGAAACACCTGATGCCGGTGGCGACGTCGATCGCATGGCCGGCCCCGCGGACCTGGCCCGGCTCGACGACCAGGTGGCGCTGACCGCCTGCCTCGCGGACATCGGCACCGAACACGGCGCACAGCCGCTGGTCTTCGAGGACATCGAGTATGCCCGCTTCCAGGGACACCCGGCGCTGGTGGTGCGCTTCACCGACGCCGCCGGCACCCGATGGGCGTGGGTCAGCGGCCCTGAATGTGGTATCCCCGGATCCGGCTCGGACAGCCGTCACCGTACGCGGGTAGGGTGAGTCGTCAGGCGCCGGACGTTTGGCCGTCCACGTGACCTGACCCACCGGATGACCGGCTCGGGAATCCCCGGTTCCTACGATGATGTTCTGGAAGTCAGTTGCCGCCGCGTCGGCACTCGGTTCGGCATCGGCGCTTCACCGATGTCGGCAAGTCAACACGATTGGGAGACGGCAGTGGACGAGGTCCGCAACCTGATCATCATCGGCTCCGGGCCGGCCGGTTACACCGCGGCGGTCTACGCGGCCCGCGCCAACCTCAAGCCCCTGATCATCGAAGGCGTACAGTCCGGCGGCGCGTTGATGACCACCACCGAGGTGGAGAACTTTCCCGGCTTCGCCGACGGCATCCTCGGCCCCGAGCTGATGGACAACATGCGCAAGCAGGCCGAGCGGTTCGGCGCGGAGTTCCTGACCGATGACGTCACCCGGGTGGAGTTGACCGACACGGCCAGCCCCGGCGCGTACAGCACCGTCTGGGTCGGCGAGAGCGCCTACCGGGCCAGGGCCGTCATCCTCGCCACCGGCTCCGCGTGGCGTCCGCTGGGCGTACCCGGTGAGCAGGAGTACCTGGGCCACGGCGTCTCCTCCTGCGCCACCTGCGACGGCTTCTTCTTCCGCAACCACCACATCGTGGTCGTCGGTGGCGGTGACTCGGCGATGGAGGAGGCCAGCTTCCTGACCCGCTTCGCCGAGTCGGTGACCATCATCCATCGTCGGGACTCGTTCCGGGCGAGCAAGATCATGGCCGAGCGGGCGCTGAGCAACGACAAGATCAAGGTCGAGTGGAACTCCGTGGTGGAGGAGATCCTCGGCGCGGACGGCAAGGTCTCCGGGGCTCGGATCCGCAACGTGCACACCGGCGAGACCAAGGTGCTCGACGTCACCGGCGTCTTCGTGGCGATCGGCCATGACCCGCGCAGCGAGTTGTTCCGCGGGCAGGTGGAGCTCGACGACGAGGGGTACGTGAAGGTCGAGGCCCCCAGCACCCGGACCAGCATCCCCGGTGTGTTCGCCGCCGGTGACCTGGTCGACCACACCTACCGGCAGGCCATCACCGCCGCCGGCACCGGCTGTGCCGCCGCACTCGACGCGGAACGCTTCATCGCCACGCTGGCAACGGACTGAACGAGACACACCGATGCAGGAGGGACCAAACAGTGGGAGCAACCAAGTCGGTCACCGACGCTAGTTTCGCCGTCGACGTACTCAAGTCCGACAAGCCGGTTCTGGTGGATTTCTGGGCTGAGTGGTGCGGACCGTGCCGCAAGGTGTCACCTCTGCTGGAGGAGATCGCCCGCGAGATGGGTGACCAGGTCAGCATCGTCAAGCTGAACATCGACGAGAACCCGGAGACGGCCCGCGCCTACCGGGTGATGTCGGTACCAACCCTCACCGTGTTCAAGAACGGTGAGCCGGTGCAGTCGATCGCGGGCGCCAAGCCCAAGGGTGAGCTGGTCAAGCTGATCCAGTCGGCTCTCTGAGCCCCGCAGCACCGCCATTTCGACCCCGTGACCGGCTCGCCGGCACGGGGTCGAGGCGTTTTCCAACCCTGCGGATCGCCAGCGCATAACCTCGAACCGGGGGCCGCCGGACGCCGGTGACCACCTGGTCCTCGTCCGCGGTGCACGTGCCGCCGACGGGCCTGGCCAGCCACCGACCGTACAGAGGGGGTCGTGCGTGCGTCCGATCCGTTCCGGTGACCGCGGACCTGCGGTAGCCGAGATCCGTGCGGTACTGACCAGCCTGGACCTCCTCTCGAAAGCCACCGGCCCGTACGACGACGAGTTCGACACCGCCACCGAGCGGGCGGTACGGGCGTTCCAGCAGTCCCGTGGCCTCAGCGTCGACGGCCGCGTCGGCGCCGAGACGTGGCGGGCGCTCGACGCCGCCCGTTGGCGACTCGGTGCCCGCACCCTTTACCACGCGGTACCGGTGCCGCTCACTGGCGAAGACGTCCGGTCGTTGCAGGAACGGCTCCTGGAGATGGGGTACGACACCGGTCGAGCCGACGCGATCTACGGCATCCGAACGTCTCGGGCAGTGGCCCAGTTCCAGCGTGAGGTGGGGCTGACCCCCGACGGCACCTGTGGACCGCACACCATGGGGGCGCTGCGCCGGCTCGGCCGCAAGGTGGTCGGCGGTCGACCGCAGTGGCTGCGCGAGTCCGACGCCATCCGGCAGTCCGGTCCCACCCTGGTCGGGCGGACGGTGGTCATCGACCCGGGCCATGGTGGCACCGAGCCCGGTGTGGTCGTACCCGACGGGCCGCTGCGGTGGACCGAGGCGGATCTGATGCACGACCTGGCCAGCCGGCTGGAGGGTCGGCTCGCCGCGTCGGGCGTACGGGTGCAGCTCACCCGGGGACCGGCGCCGGAGACGTGCCTGCCCGACATCGACCGGGCGCACCTGGCGAACTCGCTCGGCGCGGACGTGTTCATCTCCCTGCACACCGACGGGCACGCCAATCCGGCTGCCGAAGGGGTCGCGACGTACCACTACGGCACCGACAACGGTGTCACCTCGGCAACCGGGGAACGACTGGCCGGGCTGGTACAGCGGGAGATCGTGGCGCGCACCGGGCTGCGCGACTGTCGTACCCACGCCAAGGCCTGGGACCTGCTCAGACTCACCCGCATGCCGGCGGTACGCATCGAGGTCGGTTACCTCACCTCGCCGACGGACCGCGGCAGGCTGATCGAGCCCCGGTTCCGGGACAAGCTCGTCGAGGCCATCGTGGCGGCGGTGCAACGGATGTACCTGCCGGACGAACGCGACGTGCCGACCGGTTCGCTTGACGTCAGCGAGTTGCGGGCTGCCGTCGCCGCCGGAAACGTGGTCGACTGAGCGAGGCCGACCCGGCGTCTGCTCGGACGCCGAACCGCGCTTCGCGCTCAGCCGGTGGTGGACCGGGTGGCCGGGGTGGGACGCACCGGACGCAGCAGCGACTCCGGGCTCATCGAGCCGAGCAGCTTCTCCAACGCGTACTCGACGTCCGATTTCCAGCTCAGCGCCGTCCGTAGTTCCAGGCGCAGCCGGGGGTAGCGGGGGTGCGGCCGGACGGTCTTGAAGCCGACCGAGAGGAAGAAGTCGGCGGGTGCGACACAGGCACCCGCCGGGTCGGCCGCGTCACCGAACTTCGCGTCGCCGAACGCCTCGATCGCCTTGATCCCCCGCTTGGTGAGGTCACGGGCGACCCCCTGCACCAGCATCCGGCCCAGCCCGCCGCCGGCGAAGGCCGGCACCACGTTCGCCGTCATCAGCAGGGCGGCGTCCGCGGAGACCGGGGAGGTGGGGAACGCCATCGAGCGGGGCACGTACGCCGGTGGGGCGTACATGACGAACCCGGCCGGCATGCCGTCGACGTAGATCAGCTTGCCGCAGGAACCCCACTCCAGCAGGGTCTGCGAGACCCACGCCTCCTTCTCGAGACCGGGGTCACCGGCCGCGCAGGCACGGTCGGCGGAAACCGGATCAAGCTCCCAGTAGACGCATTGCCGGCACGGACGGGGCAGGTCCTCCAGGGTGTCCAGGGTCAGACTGACCAGTCGTCGCGACATCGCGTGCTTCCCCACACTAGGCTCGGCAGTGGGACCGGCTCGGACGCCACCCGCCGCATTCCTGCCCCGACGAGCGATCGTACGCCGCCGATCGGCGGCGCGGGAGAGGACGCGCAAACGCCCACCTCAGGACGGTCAGCGACCGGTCCGGTATGTGGACGGGCGCGGAATCACACACGCCGTCGGCGTCGTTCGGCGGCTAGGATCGGCACTCGGCGTGCCGTGCCGCCATGGTCGCCGGTGTCCCGGGTATCCGGGGCAGGAGCCGTCCGCGCAGCATCGAGGTGATGTCATGACCGGCACAACGCTCGACGACTACACCGATCGGTACGCCCGCCGGGTGCGGGGGATGACCGCCTCGGAGATCCGGGCCTTGTTCGCGGTCGCCAGCCGGCCGGAGGTCGTCTCCCTGGCCGGTGGCGCACCGTACATCGCCGCGCTGCCGCTGGACGCGGTGGGCGAGATGCTGGGTCGGCTCAGCAGCGAGCACGGGACCACCACCCTCCAGTACGGCATCGGCCAGGGCACCCTGGAGCTGCGCGAGCGAATCTGCGAGGTGATGTCTCTCTCCGGCATCGACGCCTCCTGCGGCGCGTCACCGGACGACGTGGTGGTGACCGTCGGCGGGCAGCAGGCCCTCGACCTGGTGGCGCGACTCTTCCTCGACCCGGGTGACGTGGTACTCGCCGAGGGCCCGACCTACGTCGGTGCTCTCGGGGTCTTCCAGGCCGCCCAGGCGCAGGTCGTGCACGTGCCGATGGACGAGGACGGCCTGATCCCGGAGGCGCTGGAAACGGCCATCGCGGAGCAGGCCCGGGCCGGTCGGCGGGTGAAGTTCCTCTACACCATCCCGACGTACCAGAATCCGGCCGGCGTGACGCTGACCGAGGAGCGCCGGGAACGGGTGCTGGACATCTGCGAACGCGCCGGTCTGCTGGTGGTCGAGGACGACCCGTACGGCCAGTTGGGTTTCGAGAAGGAAGCGCCCGCTCCGCTGCGGGCCCGACGCCGGCACGGGGTCTTCTACCTCAGCACCTTCTCCAAGACGTTCGCCCCCGGCCTGCGCGTCGGCTGGATCCTCGCCCCGCACGCCGTACGCGACAAGTTGGTCATCGCCAGCGAGGCGCAGATCCTCTGCCCCAGCGCGTACGCGCAGTCGGCCGTCAGCACGTACCTGACCACCATGCCCTGGCGTGAGCAGCTGAAGGTCTACCGGGAGGTCTACCGGGAGCGACGGGACGCGATGCTCACCGCGCTGGCGGATCTGATGCCAGCGGGGACCAGGTGGACCAACCCGGGTGGCGGTCTCTTCGTCTGGGCGACCCTGCCCGAAGGGCTCGACTCGAAGGCGATGATGCCTCGGGCCATCGCCGCCCGGGTCGCCTACGTGCCGGGCACCGGCTTCTACGCCGACGGCAGCGGGGCCGGCAACATCCGGCTCAACTTCTCCTTCCCCCCGCCGGAGCGGATCCGGGAGGGGGTGCGCCGGCTGGCCGGTGTGATGGAGCAGGACATCGCCACGCGGCGGGTGTTCGGTGCGGTCGGCGGGCCGGGCACACGGCGCGGCCAGGCCGGTTCCGACACCCCCGGTCCTGACTTGGCATGATGCCCGGCATGGGTTCTGCCGCTGCCGAAGAAACGCCTGTGTCCGGTCCCACCGCCGATGACCTGCACGTGGTCGTGCTCGCCGGTGGCCTGTCGTACGAACGGGACGTATCGCTGCGCTCGGGCCGCCGGGTGCTCGACGCGCTGCGATCGGTCGGGGTGGAGGCGGAGCTACGCGACGCCGACGTGGCTCTGCTGCCGGCGCTGGCCGCCGACCCGCCGGACGCCGTGGTGATCGCGCTGCACGGTGCCACCGGCGAGGACGGCTCGCTGCGTGGCGTACTCGACCTCTGCGGCGTACCGTACGTCGGCTGTGACGCGCGGGCCTCCCGGCTGGCCTGGGACAAGCCGTCGGCGAAGGCGGTGCTTCGGGAAGCGGGCATCGCCACTCCCGACTGGGTCGCGCTGCCGCACGACCGGTTCAGCGAGCTGGGCGCGGTTGCGGTGCTGGATCGCATCGTGGACCGGCTGGGGCTGCCGCTGATGGTGAAGCCTGCCCAGGGTGGTTCCGGTCTCGGCGCCGCCGTGGTCCGGGACGCGGCGGCGCTGCCGGCCGCCATGGTCGGTTGTTTCGCGTACGACCCGACGGCGCTTGTGGAACGGTACGTCTCCGGCATGGACGTCGCGGTCTCCGTCATCGACCTGGGCGACGGCCCCCAGGCGCTGCCGCCGGTCGAGATCGTGCCCCGCAACGGCGTCTACGACTACGCGGCGCGCTACACCGCGGGCCGGACCACCTGGCACACGCCGGCGCGCCTGGAACCGGCGGTCGCCGAGAAAGTGGGCGAGGTCGCGCTCGCCGCCCACACCGCGCTCGGTCTCCGCGACCTCAGCCGAGTGGACCTCATCGTCGACTCGGCCGGGCTGCCGCATGTCCTGGAGGTCAACGTCTCCCCGGGCATGACCGAGACCTCGCTGCTGCCGCTGGCGGTGCAGGCCGCCGGGCTGGACTTCGGCCGGGTGATCGGCTCCCTGGTCGCCCGCGCCGTCACCCGCCGGTGACCGCCTGAGGCGGTACGCCCTCCTGCTTCTCAGCCACCTCGCTCGCCTGCGGAGGCCCCGCAGTGGCCTCGCCGCTCGGCGCCTCGATGCCCGACGCTTCGCCGCTCGGCTCGTCCTGCTGTGCCGGGGGGTCGTCGGCGTGGTCGCCCTCCTGCTCGGCAATGCTGCGTCCCGGCGGCGTCGACGACTCGGCCGGGGCCGTGGCGGTCTGCGCCGTGGAAGCTGCCTCATCGTCGGCGGGGGCCGCCGGAACGCCGCCCGGCGCGTCGGGTGGGTCGGCTGTCTCTCCGATCGCGTCCAGCAGCGACCCGCCCTCGGTCGGTTCGTTCTCGGTCGACGCTGACTGCGCGGCGAGGCTGGACGGGGCCTGCCACTGGATGCGGGGCGGCTCGGCGAGCGGGCGTCCACCGAACTCGGCCAGCCAGGCCGCCACCAGGGCCAGATTCTCCCGCCACTTCGCCTCCGAGATCGGCGGCAGGATCGAGTCCCACAGGGAGAGGAAGGTGCCTCGCAACTGAAGCCGTCCGTACGGCCGGGCGAGGAACCACATGTGCAGATGAGCCGACCCATCACCCCAGCGGTTGACGTGCACCCGGGCCACCCCGTCCAACGACCGGATGGCGCGTTCCAGTCGTACGGTCATCACGCCCAGCTCGGCGGCGAGCAGGTTGGGTAGGTCGCCGAGATCCAGGTGCGACCGGGATTCCAGGATGAGAACCATCGGCAGGCCGGTGGGACGATCCATCGCACGTACGCGCCACCGCTCACCAACCCAGATGTAGGCGTCATCCGGCGCCTGACAGGCGGTGCATTCGCGGTGCGCTTCGCCCTTGCGGGGCGGCTCGACCGGGACCGGGTCGTCGAGGTGTTTGACCCGCAGGTCACCCTCGAAGGGAAAAGACGGCCACTGGGTGAAGTCCGGGACTGAGGGAGGGGTGTCGGGCACGAGGCTGACCCTAACCGAGTCCGGCACCGCTGTCCCTACCCGAATCGAGTTCGCCTCAGCGGGCGAAGATCAGGCCGAACCAACGGTTGTCCCCAGGGATATCCACAGGCTCTCCGACACTCCGGTCATACCTGCGAGCCCTGCTTCGACAAGGGATTTCGGTCCGTGTTCCACGTGAAACAACGACGGGCTGTGGATAACGGGTGTGGATAACATCTAGGCCTTCGACTGGCTGTGGACATCGGGTCCGGGCGGCCCGCGAGGCGGCGACGTTTCACGTGAAACCGTGCCTCCTTCGAACCACGCTCAGCGCGGCCCGGTGACGGATGAGACGCGTGGCATCGCTGTCCCCGCCGATCTCGGAAACCGCTCTGTGGCTCGAAGTCTTCGACCACCGGTGAACGCTGATCCGAGTTACCTGGACTGGACAAGCGCCAGCAGGAGGACGAAACCACCGGGGGTGAGGTCGGCAGCTCAGCTTTCCCCGCTGCCACACAACTCCGTCGCTGTCGTGGGGGCCCGGCCGGCGACTCGGCAGTTGTGGGTGTCTCCGTGTCCCAGCCGAGGCGGACGCCGGGATCGTCATCGGTCGGATCTTGGCCGGTGACGGCAGCCGGACCAGCAACTGCTTGCACCTCCACTTGGGCAGCGCGGAAGCCGAGCTACAGCCGGGCTGGTGTCCGGTCGTCAGGCGGCAGTTGCCTCCTTGACGCTAAACGCCGGCCGGCCACGAACGCCTGCGCCCCGCCGCATCCCCCTTCATAGCCGTTCCGCCCTCTGTAGTCGATGCGGCGGCGTCAGGATCATCCGCCCCAGCCTCGGGGTGTCCTCGGGCTTCTCCAGGGCACAGCGGGGTCCAGAGGGCGTAGAACCGTCTGGTGGCGCGCTTTCAGCCGGAAGGGCCAGGCTTGTAGGGCAACAACAGAAATGCATCCGGCCGCACCAGGAGCCACGGCCGCTGCCCCGGCATACCCGCCGAGGCGCCGGGGGCGGTGCGCAGCGAAGCGGGAACCGATGCGGGCGCGACACCGATCACCCTCCACGCGTCGCCCGCCGCGTTGATCAAGTGACTCCGGCCGAATCCAGACGCAAACCTCCTGACCAACTGTGTCGGTGGTGAAGGCAGGCGGCATCCCGTTTCACGTGAAACGCAGGCATCCAATGCAAACGGCCGCACCTTCCGAAGAAGCGTGCGGCCGTTGCACATGGAGACTGGAGTTGAGCGGTCAGCCCTCCGCCTGCTCCCGGTTGACTCCGATGAGGTCGACGATCCGCTCCAAGTCGTCCACCGTGGCGAACTCGATGGTGATCTTGCCCTTGCTCCGCCCGATGTCGACCTTGACGCGGGTGTCGAAGCGGTCGGAGAGCCGATCGGCGAGGTCGTTGAGGCCAGGTGCGTGCGGCTTGGCCCGGCGCTTCGCCGTCTCCTTCTTGCCCGCCCCCTCGCTCAGCGAGAGCGCGACGATTTCTTCTGTCGCTCGTACCGACAGACCTTCGGCCACGATCCGCAGCGCAAGCTGCTCCTGGGCCTGCGGGTCTTCCAGACTCAGGAGCGCCCGCGCGTGTCCCGCCGAGAGCACCCCGGCGGCGACCCGCCGTTGCACCTGGGCCGGCAGGTTCAGCAGTCTGATGGTGTTGGAGATCTGCGGCCGGCTGCGGCCGATCCGGCGAGCCAACTCCTCGTGGGTCGCCCCGAACTCCTCCAGCAGCTGCTGGTAGGCCGCAGCCTCCTCCAGCGGGTTCAGGTTGGCCCGGTGGATGTTCTCCAGCAGGGCGTCGCGGAGCATCGCGTCGTCGCGGGTGTCCCGGACGATCGCCGGGATGGTCTCCCGTTCGACCGCCTGGGCGGCTCGCCACCGCCGCTCGCCCATGACGAGTTCGAACTTCTCGTCGTCGAGCTGGCGCACCACGATCGGTTGGAGGAAGCCGACCTCCCGGATCGAGGTCTTGAGTTCCTCCAGCGCCTCCTCGTCGAATACCTGCCGAGGCTGCTTCGGGTTGGGCACGATCGAGTCGACCGGAATCTCGGCGAAGCGTGCGCCGGGCACCGGGCTCAGGATCGGATCAGGCGTGATCGCCGGCGCCGGCACTGACACCGTGGGTGGCGCGTCGACGGCAGGTGCCACGCTCGGCGCGGTCGGGATCGCGGCGGAGCCGGCACCAGCATCCGGTGCCGGTCCGGTCGGGATCAACGCACCCAGGCCCCGTCCCAGACCGCCCCTAGGACGGTTCTTCATGCCACCCCTCCCAGCGCCTCATCCGCACTACGCATTCCGGCTCACCGGCTCCTTGACGCCCCGTTCGGCGATCTCCTGGGCGGCTTCGAAGTAGCTCGTCGCCCCCCGCGATCCGGGATCGTAGGTCATCACCGACTGGCCGTAGCTAGGTGCCTCGGAGACCCGGACGTTACGCGGAATCACCGCCTGGAGCACCTTGTCGCCGAAGTGGTTCCGCACGTCCTGCTCGACCGCGTCGGCGAGCCGGGTACGCCGGTCGTACATGGTGAGCAGGATCGTGGAGACCTCAAGCCGCGGGTTGAGGTGCTGGCGGACCAGGTTGATGTTGTTGATCAGCTGGTTCAGCCCTTCCAGCGCGTAGTACTCGCACTGGATGGGGATGAGGACCTCCTGGGCGGCCACCAACGCGTTCACCGTCAGCAGGCCCAGCGACGGCGGGCAGTCGATGAAGACGTAGTCGAAGTGCCCGGGATAGGCGGCGATGGCACGGGCCAGTCGCGACTCACGGGCCACCACGGAGACCAGTTCGATCTCGGCGCCGGCCAGGTCGATCGTGGCCGGTACGCACCAGAGGTTCGGGATGCCCTCGACCGCCTGGGCCACCTCTTCCAGGGGCACGCTGTTGATCAGGCAGTCGTACACGTCCGGGACGCCGGTGTGGTGCGGCACGTTGAGCCCGGTGGAGGCATTGCCCTGCGGGTCGAGGTCCACCACCAGTACCCGGTTGCCGTGCAGGGCGAGTGCCACCGCAAGGTTCACCGTGGTCGTGGTCTTACCCACGCCGCCCTTCTGGTTGGCGACACACATGACCCGGGTCCGCTCCGGCCGAGGCATGGTCACCTCGCCACTGGGATTCAGGATCTGCACGGCGCGCATCGCCTCCATAGCCAACGGTGGGTCATCCTCTTCGCGCGTCGGGGTTTCACGTGAAACGTACGCGGCCTCGGGGGTTGCCGGCTCGTAGGGCCCGGCGGGCGTGTCGGACGCAGGCCGCGGATCCGGCATCTGTTGGTGCGGCGATGCCGGCTCGAAGGGTGCCGACGCCGAACTGTTTCGACGGATCGGAATCACGCGCGCCTCGGGACTCGCATTGCCCGGCCGAGTCCCCGAATCCGAAGCACCCGGGTTCACCGCACCGCCGCGAGGCCACGGGGCGTCCGGTACGGAGGCCTCGCCGCGAGCGGCCGGCGGGTTCTGAGCGCCCTCGGAAGGTCGCCAGCCCGGGTATTCGGTTTCACGTGAAACAGGGTCGCTCGCCGACCCGGTCACGCGCGGATCGTCATACCTACCGTCGTCATGCACCTGTCATCCCTGCCCGCTTCGGATGGTCGGTCCGCACCCGCCAACCGGGCCACTCGCGCTGTCCCGCAGAGGTCTCGCCCGGCAGGAGCGGCAGGCCCGGAAGAAGATCCATCGCCGCCCGCTCCACACTATCGACGCGCGGCCAGCCTACGGCCCATGGGCGTGGCCGGTCCATGTTGGGTTCGTAACCCGCCGGTGCAACACCCACATCCGTGACTGTTTGGACAGAGACGTGAGGCGCACCCTCACCGGCGGCGGGACCTGCTCCCTCGGGACTTCTTGGCCGATCCCCGAGGCGTCGGGCCCACCAGACGATCCCGCACGATCTCCACCACGACGGTGGGCGGTTCGACGATGCCCTCACCGCAGCGGTGCAGCACCGGTTCCGCACCACCGAGGCGATGCACCGCAGGAGCATGCTCGACGATCTCGTCGGCCGCCGAGGCACCCTTGAGAGCCAGCAGTCGACCGCCTGGTGCCGCCAGCGGCAGGCACCAGGCGGCGAGCCGGTCCAGCGGTGCCACCGCGCGGGCGGTCACCACGTCACCCCGTACCGGATCGGGTCCCGCCGCGACCTCCTCGGCCCGCCCGCGCAGCACCTGAACCGAGTCCTCCAGGCCCAGTGCGTCCACTGCCTCGGTCAGGAAGGCGGTACGGCGCGCCAGCGGTTCGAGCAGCGTCACCTGTAGGTCGGGTCGGGCGATGGCGAGCACCAGTCCCGGCAGTCCGGCACCGGATCCCACGTCGATCACGGTGGCGTCGGTCGGGATCAGCTCACCCACCACCGCGCAGTTCAGCAGGTGCCGGTCCCAGATCCGAGGTGCCTCGCGCGGCCCGATCAGGCCGCGCACCACGCCGTCGGTGGCCAGCAGTTCGGCGTACGCGGCAGCCAGGTCGAGGCGGGCACCGAAAAGTCGCCCGGCCGCCTCGGCCAGCTCCGGCGGCAACAGTGCCACAGCCGGATCGGGGTTGTCGGGGCGGACAGCCGGCGGCCCGGGCGGCGTACCACCCGGGCCGGTCGGGACACCACCCCTGAGGTCGTCTCCGTACACCCGCTCAGTCCGCGGGGCGGACGACGATCCGCCGGTTGGGCTCGACACCTTCGGACTCGCTCTCCACCCCGTCGATCGCGTTGACCACGTCGTGCACGCACTTGCGCTCGAACGCGGACATCGGCTCCAGCCGCACCGCTTCGCCGTGCTCCTTGACCTTCTCGACGGCGTTACGCGCCACCGCCGCGAGTTCCTTGCGCCGGCTGGCCCGGTAGCCGCCCACGTCGAGCAGCAGCCGGCTCGGCGAGCCGGTCTGCCGGAACACGGCGAGCCGGGCCAACTCCTGGAGGGCTTCGAGGGTGGCACCCCGCTGGCCGACGAGGTTCTGCAGACGGCCACCGACCACCTCGACCACCGGGCGACCACCCGACACCAACTCGTCGATGTCGCCGTCGTAGTCGAGGATGTCGAGGAGCCCCTCGATGTAGTCGGCTGCGATCTCACTCTGCCGGAAAAGGTCGCCGTCGCCCTTGGCCGGCGCAGTCTCGGTCTCCTCGGGCTCGCCGTCGACCGGAGCCGCCGCAGTCGGCTCGTCGTCCAAGGACTGGTCGGCGCGGGGGATGCTGGTGTCGGTCACGGTGTCATCTCCGTACTCGCTCGGCTGGACCTGCGGTCCGCTGGTTCCCCGGGGCCGGCGGGAGGTCACCGGTGCCCACGGGCACGTCTGTAGGGCAGTTTCGCCCGTTCACCGCGACCTGCGCGGCGCTTCGCGCTTGCGGCGCCGACCTTCCGGCGGCTGCACGCCAATGCGAGGGGCCGTCGCCGGCTTCCCGGCGACGGCCCGGACGGTTCAGCCCTGCCGCTTGGCGGGGCGGCCCTTCTTCGGGTTGGCCGGCTTGGCACCCGGCTTCGGGCCGGCGACCTTCGGCGTGGCCGGCTTGGTCGGTGCCGGCGCGGGCTTGCTACGGCCGAACAGGCCGCTGGTCTTCGCCGGCTGAGCACCGGTGCCCGGCTTGCTGGTGGCGGTCACCGGCGGGGGGAACTTGCGCAGCACCCACTGCTGCTGGCCGAGGGTGAAGAGGTTGTTGGTGACCCAGTAGATGATCACACCGATCGGGAAGATCGCGCCGGAGATCAGCAGCGACAGCGGGATGCCGTAGAGCATCAGGCGCTGGATCATCCGCTGCTGCGGGTCCTCCGCCCAGCCCGTCTTGAGAATCATCTGGCGGCTGGTGAGGTAGGTGGTGCCCATCATCACCAGCACCAGGATGCCGGCCATGACCTTGACGGTGGTGCCGTTCGCGCCAAGCTGGGCCAGCTCCGCCGCGGTCGAACCGAACTTGCTGGCGATCGGGGCGGTGAACAGCGTCGCGTCCGAGGCGCTGTTGAACTGCTCGACCGTCCACCCGTAGATGTCCTTGTTGGCCTTCGCCGGGTCCGGGTTGAGGCGACGCAGCACGTGGAACAGGCCGAGGAACACCGGGATCTGGAGGAACATCGGAAGGCAGCCCATCAACGGGTTGGCCTTTTCCTTCCGATAGAGCTCCATCATTTCCTTCTGGAGCGTCTCCCGGTCACCCTTGTGCTTCTCCTGCAGGGCCTTGACCTGCGGCTGAAGCGCCTGCATCGCCCGCTGCGACTTGATCTGCTTGACGAAGATCGGGAAGAGGATCACCCGAACGGTGACCACCAGGAAGATGATGGCGAGGATCCACGACCAGTTGGTACCGAGGACCGCGGTCTCCGGGACCCCGATGGCGTCCCAGGCCGAATGCCAGGCCAGCAGGATCCACGAGATCGCGTAGTAGATCCAGTCGAGACTAAACACTCAGGCTCCAGTCACGTCGGCAGCTCGGCGGTCGCCCGGCACCGGCACCGGGTCGTATCCACCAGGATTGAATGGATGGCAGCGCGACAGCCGCCGGACCGTCAGACCGGCTCCCCGAAGCGCGCCATGTCGGGTTACCGCCTCCAAGGCGTACGCACTGCACGACGGGTAGAACCGACAGCGGGCCGGCAGCGCCGGACTTATCCACCGACGGTACGCGATAATAGGAAGGGCCAGCATCCGGGCACCGAGGGTAGCCGGACGACCCGTTTTCGGTTCGGTGTTCACCGTCGCCGTCCCCGGCTGGTCCGAGCGGCCCGCAGCGCGTCGCCCAGGTCAGCACCGAGCCGCTGGTACGTGGCCTCGGCGGCAGCCGGCAGGGCCCGTACGACGAGGGTGCTTCCGGCCGGCAGCTCCGACAGCCGCTCCCGGACCAGATGCCGCAACCGACGGCGGACCTTGTTCCGGACCACTGCCGGCCCGACGGCCTTGGAAACCACGAAACCGGCACGGGACACCGGCGCGGAGTTCTCCTCCGTGCCGCCCCGCACCGGTTCCGGCGCTACGTCTGGGGTGCCTCCGGTTGTGTCCGGCAGTGTCAGGTGCACGACCACCGTGCCCCGACCAGCCCGACGGCCACTGCGGACCGCTGCGGCGAAGTCGCTGCTGCGCCGCAGTCGCTGCGCGGCTGTCAGCACGACTGCCAGTCCCCGGGAGCGGGCCCGGTCGGCCTCAGGCCGACAGGCGGGCGCGACCCTTGGCGCGACGGGTCGAGATGATGGCGCGGCCGGCCCGGGTGCGCATACGCAGCCGGAAGCCGTGGGTCTTCGCGCGCCGGCGGTTGTTCGGCTGGTAGGTGCGCTTGCTCACGTCAGGCTCTCCGTTGTCGGACGGCCACGGCTTCAACCGCCGAGGTCGTGGTGGTCCAGGCCGCCGCGCTGGCGGCCTCGATCGGTGCTGCCCGGACGGTGCGACGAGCGCACACTCCGCGGCATCTCAAGAACACCGGGAGCCCCCACAGGCAGCGAGCACCCATCACCCTAGCAGAGGGCGTGAGAGCAGCCCCTCCAGCGTAGGTCGGGGTGCAATCACCGTCAAACCGACCTACCCGTACGGTTTACCTGCGGTGAAGTACGACCGAAGCGGTGGATTTCACTGATGCCGACAAGGCACCGGGCGCGTCGACGGTTGATGATGCGGCGACAACGCTGTTACCGTGCCCGATTGCGGTCAGCGTCTCCAGGTCCGGATGTCGCCGGCAGGGCAAGACCGGACACGGTGGTGAATCGTTCGGCACGGTGAACCCCGCTTCAGCACCCGGCCATGGCAGGGGTAGGTCCGACCCATGCCCGGCAGGCGGCCACAATCGGTCGGCACACAGGCTGTGGATAACTTGTGGAGAACGACCGGGTGGGACGACGGGTGGGCTACCGGTCACACCTACCCGGCACTGGACCTCCGGATGGCCGGGGGAACGGCGGCATCCGGGAGCAGAGGCGAGGGGGTGGCACGACGGTGGCCGGTACGACCGACCTTGCCGCGGTGTGGACGGCGACCACGGATGAACTCGCCGACGAGATCATCTCCGCGCAGCAGCGGGCGTACCTGCGGTTGACCCGGTTACGGGCCATCGTCGAGGACACCGTGCTGCTCTCCGTGCCCGACGCGTTCACCCGAGACGTGATCGAATCCCGACTGCGACCGGCCATCACCGAGGCGCTCACCCGCAGACTCGGCCGACCGATCCAGGTAGCGGTCACCGTTCGGCTACCCGAGGACGGCCGTACCGAGGGCACCGTCTACCACAGCGCCGCAGAAACCGGGCCGGCCGTTCACGACGGCGGCCCGGTCGATTACGCAGGCCCGGCCGAGTCGGGGTCGACCACCGACGACCGCCAGCAGCTTCCGCTCATTCCCGAGCAGCACCACCCCCACCGGTTCGACCGACCCGTACCGGAGACTCCGCACGTCGCCGACGGCGGTCCGCGTACCGGCCCGCCCGTGGCCGACGGCCAGGAGACCCTCTTCGGCGCGGCCTTCGTCGAGCCCGGCCGCTCGGGTGGCGAAGCGCGGCGGCAACCCCAGCGACTCGGCTTCGCCGACCAGGCCGGCCAGCTGGATCCGCCGAACCCCGGCCCGCGCGGATTCGCCGGCCGGTACGGCGACGACCCCGGAGTCTCCCCCCGCGACCAGCACGTGATCCGCTCGCTGCCCGGCGACGGCGGGGGCACCGACAGCGGTCCCGGTCGCAGCGGCACGGACCATCGCAGCCGGGACGACCGACGACTGCCCGCCGGCGCGGACAGCGGCGGCAACCGGCTCAACCCGAAGTACATGTTCGAGACGTTCGTCATCGGCTCGTCCAACCGGTTCGCCCATGCCGCCTCCGTCGCGGTGGCCGAGTCACCGGCGAAGGCGTACAACCCGCTGTTCATCTACGGCAGTTCCGGGCTGGGCAAGACCCACCTGCTGCACGCCATCGGGCACTACGCCACCACGCTGGGCAACGCCCGCTCGGTCCGGTACGTCTCGACCGAAGAGTTCACCAACGACTTCATCAACTCGCTGCGGGACGACAAGACAAGCGCCTTCCAGCGCCGCTACCGCGACGTCGACATCCTGCTGATCGACGACATCCAGTTCCTGGAGAACCGCGAGCGGACCCAGGAGGAGTTCTTCCACACCTTCAACACGCTGCACAACGCCAACAAGCAGATCGTGATCACCTCCGACCGCTCGCCGAAGCAGCTCGCCACGCTGGAGGACCGGCTGCGGACCCGCTTCGAGTGGGGTCTGCTGGCCGACATCCAGCCGCCGGATCTGGAGACCCGGATCGCGATCCTGCAGAAGAAGGCGGCGCAGGAGCGGCTGTACGCCCCGCCGGACGTGCTGGAGTTCATCGCCTCGCGGGTGTCGAACTCGATCCGGGAGTTGGAGGGGGCCCTGATCAGGGTCACCGCCTTCGCCAGCCTGACCCGCTCCAGCGTCGAGCTGTCGCTGGCCGAGGAGGTGCTGCGGGACTTCATCCCGGACGGCGCCGGCCCGGAGATCACCGCCGACCAGATCATGGTCTCCACGGCCGACTACTTCGGCGTCAGCCTGGAGGATCTGCGCGGCCACTCCCGCTCCCGGGTGCTCGTCAACGCCCGTCAGGTGGCCATGTACCTGTGTCGCGAGCTGACCGACCTGTCGTTGCCCCGCATCGGTCAGGCGTTCGGTGGCCGGGACCACACCACCGTCATGCACGCCGACCGGAAGATCCGGCAGCAGATGGCCGAGCGGCGCTCGCTCTACAACCAGATCGCCGAGCTGACCAACCGGATCAAGCAGAACACCTGAGGGCGTACGCGCCCGTACGAGCCCGGCTGGGACCACCCGGCCGGGCTTTCTGGTGCCCGGCGGGTTGACTCTCGACGAGGTGTAGACCACAGCATCGAGGCCGTGACCACACAGGTTCCCACTCGTTGTCCACAGCTCGTCACCCACAGCCTGTGGACAACCACGCACTGCATATGGCCGGTTACCCACAGGCTGTGGAGAAAAGCTGGGGACAACGTTGTGGACGCCTGTGGACGCCTGGGGACAACCGTTCGCTCTGTCCACCGCGGACGACCCACCTGTGAGGAAGCTGTTGAAGGTTCTGGGGAAAACCGGCGTCGCGCCGGCCACCCCGATCCACAGGGCTGGGGAGAAAGTCGGTGGATAACCGGTGGATAACCAGTGGACAGCGGTGGACAACTGGGGACACCGAACCCACCTGTGGACCGAGGGCCCAGTTGTACCCCGGGTTCTCCACAGCAAAACCACCGGTGGATAACCCGCTGACCTGGGCAGATGAGGGTTCTCCACAGTTTGCACAGGTGCGATGAAGACGATGAGTTATCTCTTCTGAAAGAACGAAAACCAATCATCACCGTTGGACTTCCTGTGGATCGTTCGATTGCTGCCGAACTCAGTCGTCAGCACCGACACGATCCACGGGGTCGGACGCACAGCCGATACCCACGCGCCCTAAGGTGCGAGGGGTACCGCACGCCAGGCGGGTCGGTGGGCAGCAGCCGGCATGAGAGAGTTGACGACGTCGACGTCGACGCGGAGGCATTGATGAAGTTCCGAGTGGAGCGCGACGCGCTCGCCGAGGCCGTGGCCTGGACCGCAAAGAGCCTGCCCAACCGGCCGTCCGTACCGGTGCTGGCCGGCGTGATGCTCCGTGTCACCGACGGCACCCTGCAGGTGTCCGGCTTCGACTACGAGGTTTCCAGCCAGGTGACGGTGGAGGTGCAGGGCGACGCCGACGGCGCCGCGCTGGTCTCCGGCCGCCTGCTGGCCGAGATCACCAAGGCACTGCCCGGCAAGCCGGTGGACATCGCCGCAGTCGGCGCGCACCTCGAACTGGTCTGCGGCAGCGCCCGGTTCACCCTGCCCACCATGCCGGTGGAGGACTACCCGACCCTGCCGGAGATGCCGGAGAGCGCCGGCACGATCGACGCCGCCGCCTTCGCCGCCGCCGTCGCCCAGGTGGCCGTCGCGGCCAGCCGGGACGAGACGCTGCCGATGATGACCGGCGTACGCGTCGAGCTGTCCGGTGGCACCCTGTCCATGCTCGCCACCGACCGCTACCGCCTCGCCCTGCGCGAGATGGAGTGGAACCCGGACGACCCGGAGATCAGCATCAACGCGCTGGTGCCGGCCCGCACCCTCAACGACACCGCCAAGGCCCTCGGCCCGGTCGGCGGCCAGGTCACCATGGCCCTGTCCCAGGGCGCAGCCGGTGAGGGCATGATCGGATTCTCCGGCGGCACCCGGCGCACCACCAGCCGCCTGCTCGACGGCGCCAACTACCCGCCGGTGCGCTCGCTCTTCCCCGCCAGCCACAACGCCGAGGCCCGGGTGCCGGTCAGCACCCTCATCGAGGTCGTCAAGCGAGTCGCCCTGGTCGCCGAACGCACCACCCCCGTGCTGCTCAGCTTCAGCGCCGACGGGCTGGTCGTCGAGGCTGGCGGCACCGAGGAGGCACGGGCCAGCGAGGCGATGGAGGCCACCTTCACCGGCGAGCCACTCACCATCGGCTTCAACCCGCAATACCTCATCGACGGGCTGGCAAACCTCGGCGCGCAGTTCGCCGTGCTCCAGTTCGTCGACGCCTTCAAGCCTGCGGTCATTTCCCCAGCTGGCGAGGATGGCGAGCTCATCGGTGGGTACCGGTACCTCATCATGCCGATCCGCGTGTCCCGCTGATCGCAGAGAACCAGCACCCCACGAAAGGTAACGACGAGATGCAGCTCGGCCTGGTAGGCCTCGGTCGGATGGGCGGCAACATGCGCGAGCGACTGCGCGCCGCCGGACACGAGGTGGTCGGTCTTGACCACAACGCGGAGCTGAGTGACGTCGCGAACGCGTCGGAACTGGCCGAGAAGTTGGCGGCCCCCCGCGCGGTCTGGGTGATGGTGCCCGCCGCCGTCACCGACGCCACCATCGACGAACTGGCCGAGGTACTCGGCGAAGGCGACATCATCATCGACGGCGGCAACTCGCGCTTCAGCGACGACGCCCCGCGCGCCGAACGGCTCAACGAGCGCGGCATCGGCTACGTCGACGTGGGTGTCTCCGGGGGCGTCTGGGGCCGGCAGAACGGCTACGGCCTGATGGTCGGCGGCTCCCAGGAACACGTCGACCGGCTCATGCCGATCTTCGAGGCGCTCAAGCCCGAGGGCGACTTCGGATTCGTGCACGCCGGCCCGGTCGGCGCCGGCCACTACGCCAAGATGGTGCACAACGGCATCGAGTACGGCCTGATGCACGCCTACGCCGAGGGCTACGAGCTGATGACCGCCTCCGAGCTGGTCACCAACGTGCCCGGCGTGATCAAGTCCTGGCGGGAAGGCACCGTCGTACGATCCTGGCTGCTGGACCTGCTCGACCGCGCGCTCGACGAGGACCCGGAACTGGCCCAGCTGACCGACTACACCGAGGACACCGGCGAAGGCCGCTGGACGGTCGACGAGGCGGTCCGCCTCGCCGTACCGCTGCACGTCATCACCGCCTCGCTGTACGCCCGGTTCGCCTCTCGTCAGGACGAGTCGCCGGCCCTGAAGGCCGTCTCCGCGCTGCGCCAGCAGTTCGGCGGCCACGCCGTCCGCAAGCGCTGACCGGCACCCGGCCCCCGTGTACGTCCGCCGGCTCGAACTTGTCGACTTCCGCTCGTACGAGCGGGTCGGTGTCGACCTCGAACCGGGGCCGAACATCCTCATCGGCGCCAACGGTGTCGGCAAGACCAACCTGGTCGAGGCGCTCGGCTACGTGGCGACCCTGGACTCGCACCGGGTCGCCACCGACGCCCCGCTGGTGCGGATGGGTGCCACCGCAGCGGTGATCCGCTGCGCGGTCGTACACGAGGGCCGGGAACTGCTCGTCGAGTTGGAGATCGTGCCCGGCAAGGCCAACCGGGCCCGACTCGGCCGATCCCCGGCCCGCCGCGCCCGCGACGTGCTCGGCGCGCTACGGCTGGTGCTCTTCGCCCCGGAAGACCTCGAACTCGTCCGGGGCGACCCCGCCGAACGCCGCCGCTACCTCGACGACCTGCTGGTGCTGCGTCAACCCCGCTACGCGGGCGTACGCGCCGACTACGACCGGGTGGTCAAACAACGCAACGCGCTGCTGCGTACCGCGTACCTGGCCCGCAAGACCGGCGGCACCCGCGGCGGTGACCTGTCGACGCTTGCCGTCTGGGACACCCACCTCGCCCGGCACGGCGCCGAACTGCTCGCCGGCCGGCTGGAACTGGTCGCCGCGCTCACCCCGCACGTGGCCAAGGCGTACGACGCGGTTGCCGCCGGGCGCGGCGCGGCCGCGATCGCCTACCGGCCGTCGGTCGAACTCACCGAGCCGACCACCGACCGGGAAACCCTCGCCAAGGTGCTCGCCGCCGCCCTGGAGGAGCAGCGCTCCGCCGAGATCGAACGCGGCACCACGCTGGTCGGCCCGCACCGCGACGACCTCACCCTCAACCTCGGCCCGCTACCCGCCAAGGGGTACGCCAGCCACGGCGAATCCTGGTCGTACGCGCTCGCCCTCCGGCTCGCCGGCTACGACCTGCTCCGCAACGACGGCATCGAACCCGTCCTCGTCCTCGACGACGTCTTCGCCGAGTTGGACGCCGGCCGCCGCGACCGACTCGCCGACCTGGTCGGCGGAGCGAGCCAACTCCTGGTGACCTGCGCGGTCGCCGACGATGTGCCCGACGCCCTCCGCGGTGCCCGGTACGAGGTGTCGGAGGGAACGGTGCGACGTGCCGGATGAGTCGACGAACCCCCGCAACGACGGCGACCGGGCCGCAGCCCGGCGTCCGGCGTCCGGCAATCCGGCCGACGCGAAGACCCCCGACGTACCGGACGGGGTTTCCGGGCCGGAACTGGCGCGCGCGGTGCTGGACGCGGCGAAGGCCAGACGGGCCGCGACCGCACGACCCCGCCGCGCGACCGACGGGACCGGCGGTGAGCGGCGACTCCGCGGCTACTCCGGCCCCGGACCCGACCCCCGCGACCCGCAACCACTCGGCGCGGTGCTCAACCGGCTGGTCAAGGCGCGCGGCTGGCAACAGCCCGCCGCCGAGGCGACCGTCTTCGGTGCCTGGGAGAAGGTCGTCGGGCCGGAGGTGGCCCAGCACAGCCGCCCGGTCAAGCTGGAGAACGGCGAACTGACCGTGGAAGCCCGCTCCACCGCCTGGGCAACCCAACTGCGCCTGCTCGCCGGCTCACTGCTGCAACAGATCGGCCGTGAGATCGGCCACAACGTCGTCCGCAGACTGCACATCCACGGCCCGGCCGCGCCGTCCTGGTCCCGAGGGCCCCGCCGCGTACGCGGTCGAGGCCCCCGCGACACCTACGGCTGACCCGGGCCGCCGAACTACGACTGGGCGGCCCGTCGCGGCGCCGCCGACTCGGCGTACACCGCGAAGCCCCGGTCGGCACAGCGCCGGTAGAAGGCCGCCACCACACTCAGCTCCGCACAGGTGAAGGTCCACTGCGGGGCGGCCCCGCTGTCGTCGCGCAACGCCTCCAGCCGGCTGTCCAGCCAGCGCAGTTGCTGCTCGGCCAGGCGGCCGTCGGACAACAGCGAACGAAGCACCACACCGACCGACTCGAAGCTGACCGCCTCACCGTGCGGCCGGTGCGCGGCGACGAACCGCTCGATGCCGCTGGCGATCCAGGCGCACCCGTCCGGGTCGATCACCGGGTCCTCGTCCTCCGCCGCCGCCTCGGTGGCGTAGAGCACCCCGTCCAGACCGAGGATCAGATCCACCACCTCGGTGTACGCGGTGGCCCGCACGGTGCCGGTCTTCGCGATCAGCTCCGCGAGCGCAGCGGTCGGGGCCGAGATCCCCGGCACATCGACGATTTCGCCGAAGTCGACGAACTCGGCCGGTGCGACCGGGTCGTAGAAGCGGCCGGTCCGCGGCCACTGGACCGCGACGTTGTCCAGCCCCATCTGCTGTCCACCTCTCCACAAGCACAGGTCGAGTCGATCGGGTCGATCGTCCGGTTCCGACCGGAAAAGATCAAGGCCGACCGTTGACCCGTGTGCCGGAAAACGCCCGCCGTGGACGGTACCGGCTCACTCTCGGCGACCGTCGGACCCCCGGCCTGGATCGCCGTCACGCGGCAGATCGGCTGATCATGCCTTGGCGTGTAGGGGGAGTCGCAGACGGCGCGGTTCGGCCCGCTACGTGAATCTGAGCCGCCGCGAAGGGGTGCCGAGTGGTGGTTCTATCGCCCGCGCACAGTAAGATTGGTGTGAGACGAAGACCCGGTGCGGAGCGACGCTTCGTGGGCCCGGTGCGGGCCCCCGAACATTGTCCGACTCGGGTCGAGCCGATCGCGATCCGCGGGCAACCGCGGCGACCGGCGCGTTCGGCCCGTACCCCGGAATTGTGCCAGGTACCGGTCCGCGTGCCGACGTCGCGCCCTGTCCGCCGAACCCGCGCTCGACGTGCCTGACGGCACGCTCGGGTGCGAGAAAGTGGCCGAGGGTGGCAGCGCAGGAAAATCAGCAGTACGGGGCCGAGTCGATCACCGTCCTCGAAGGGCTGGAGGCGGTCCGCAAGCGGCCCGGTATGTACATCGGCTCCACCGGCGAACGCGGTCTGCACCACCTGGTGTGGGAGGTCGTCGACAACGCGGTGGACGAGGCCCTGGCCGGACACTGCGACACCATCGACGTGGTGCTGCTCGCCGACGGCGGAGTCCGGGTCACCGACAACGGCCGTGGCTTCCCCGTCGACCTGCACCCCAAGCTCAAGAAGCCGGGTGTCGAGGTCGCGTTGACCGTGCTGCACGCGGGCGGCAAGTTCGACGGCAAGGCGTACGCCGTCTCCGGCGGCCTGCACGGCGTCGGCGTCTCCGTGGTGAACGCGCTCTCCACCAGGATGGCCGTCGAGATCCACAAGGACGGCTTCGTCTGGCGGCAGCAGTACGACCACTCCAAGCCGAGCACGCTGGAGAAGGGTGAGCCGACCGACCGCACCGGCTCGGCGGTCTCCTTCTGGCCCGACCCGGACGTCTTCGAGACCACCGACTTCGACTTCCAGACCATCTACCGGCGCCTGCAGGAGATGGCCTTCCTCACCCGTGGCCTCACCATCCACCTGCTCGACGAGCGGGTCGCCGAGGGCGAGGACGGCAAGGTTCGCGAGGTCACCTTCAAGTACGACGGCGGCATCGCCGACTTCGTCCGGCACCTCAACGCCTCCAAGAGCCCGATGCACAAGACGGTGATCGAGTTCGGTGCCGAGGAAGAGGGCATGTCGCTCGAGATCGCGATGCAGTGGAACGAGTCGTACGGCGAATCGGTCTACACCTTCGCCAACAACATCAACACCCACGAGGGCGGCACCCACGAGGAGGGCTTCCGGGCCGCGCTGACAAGCGTCGTCAACCGGTACGGCGCCGACAAGAAGCTGCTCAAGGGCGACGAGAAGCTCTCCGGCGAGGACATCCGCGAAGGTCTCGCGGCGATCATCTCGGTCAAGCTGACGAACCCGCAGTTCGAGGGTCAGACCAAGACCAAGCTCGGCAACACCCCGGTCAAGAGCTTCGTCCAGCGGGTCTGCAACGACCGGCTGGTCGACTGGCTGGACCGCAACCCCGCCGAGGCGAAGATCATCATCACCAAGGCGTCCCAGGCCGCCCGCGCCCGCATCGCCGCCCAGCAGGCCCGCAAGCTGGCCCGCCGCAAGTCGCTGCTGGAATCCGGCTCGATGCCCGGCAAGCTGGCCGACTGCCAGTCCACCGACCCGCGCGAATCCGAGGTCTTCATCGTCGAGGGCGACTCGGCCGGCGGCTCGGCCAAGCAGGGCCGCGACCCGCGTACCCAGGCGATCCTGCCGATCCGCGGCAAGATCCTCAACGTGGAGAAGGCCCGCATCGACCGGGTGCTCAAGAACAACGAGGTCCAGGCGCTGATCACCGCGCTGGGCACCGGCATCCACGACGACTTCGACATGGAGAAGCTGCGCTACCACAAGGTGGTGCTGATGGCCGACGCGGACGTCGACGGTCAGCACATCCAGACGCTGCTGCTCACCCTGCTGTTCCGGTTCATGCGCCCGCTCGTCGAGTTGGGCCACGTCTACCTCGCCGCCCCGCCGCTCTACAAGATCAAGTGGAACAAGAAGGGCGACGACGCCCAGTACGCGTACTCCGACCGGGAACGCGACGGGCTGATCGCGCTGCGCCAGCAGAAGAAGCCGAACGCCAAGCCGGACGACATCCAGCGGTTCAAGGGCCTCGGCGAGATGAACTACCCGGAGCTGTGGGAGACCACGATGAACCCGGCCACCCGTACCCTGCGCCAGGTCACTCTGGACGACGCCGCCACCGCCGACGAGTTGTTCAGCGTGCTGATGGGTGAGGATGTCGAGGCTCGCCGCTCGTTCATCCAGCGCAACGCCAAGGACGTCCGCTTCCTGGACATCTGACGGGCCCGGCGGCCGGTGCGGAGCTGATCCGAACCGGCCGCCGGTCCACAGAGTTATCCACAGCTTGGCCGCTATCCACAGCTGTTATCCACAGCACAAAAACGACTCTGAGTCTGATAAGGGTAAACAGTGACCGAATCCCCCGAGTCCACACCCAACGAGCCCGAGGTCCCCGAGGCGCTGGCCGCCGTCGTCTCGCACGACCGGATCGAGCCGGTCGGGCTCGAGGTGGAGATGCAGCGCTCCTACCTCGACTACGCGATGAGCGTGATCGTCGGGCGGGCGCTGCCGGACGTCCGGGACGGGCTCAAGCCGGTCCACCGCAAGATTCTCTACGCCATGTTCGACTCGGGCTACCGGCCCGACCGTGGCTACGTGAAGTGCTCCCGCGTCGTCGGTGACGTGATGGGTCAGTTCCACCCGCACGGCGACTCGGCCATCTACGACGCCCTGGTCCGGATGGCCCAGCCGTGGTCGCTGCGCTACCCCCTGGTCGACGGCAACGGCAACTTCGGTTCGCCCGGTAACGATCCGGCTGCCGCCATGAGGTACACAGAGTGCAAGCTCGACCCGCTGGCGATGGAGATGCTGCGGGACATCGACGAGGACACCGTCGACCTGCAGGACAACTACGACGGCCGGGCCAAGGAGCCCACCATCCTGCCGTCGCGGATCCCGAACCTGCTGATCAACGGTTCCGAGGGCATCGCGGTCGGTATGGCCACCAAGATCCCGCCGCACAACCTGCGGGAGATCGGCGCGGCGGTGCAGTGGTGCCTGGAGCACCCGGAGGCGGACGAGGCCACCACGCTCGAAGCGCTGCTGGAGATCGTCAAGGGCCCGGACTTCCCCACCCACGGTCTGATCGTCGGCCAGTCGGGCATCCAGGACGCGTACCGGACCGGCCGTGGTTCGATCCGGATGCGCGCGGTGGTCGAGGTCGAGGAGGACAAGCGCGGGCGCCCGGCGCTGGTGGTCAGCGAGCTGCCGTACCAGGTGAACCCGGACAACCTGGCCGAGCGGATCGCCGAGCTGATCAAGGAGGGCAAGCTCGCCGGCATCGCCGACATCCGGGACGAGTCCTCCGGGCGTACGGGTATGCGGATCGTGCTGGTGCTCAAGCGCGACGCGGTCGCGAAGGTGGTGCTGAACAACCTCTACAAGCACACCCAGCTTCAGGAGACCTTCGGCGCGAACATGCTGGCGCTTGTCGACGGCGTGCCGCGCACGTTGAACCTGGCGCAGTTCATCCGCTACTACGTCGAGCACCAGATCGAGGTGATCCGGCGGCGGACGGCGTTCCGGCTGCGTAAGGCGGAGGAGCGGGCGCACATCCTGCGCGGTCTGTCCAAGGCGCTGGACGCCCTGGACGAGGTGATCGCGCTGATCCGGCGTTCACCGACGGTGGAGGACGCCCGGCAGGGTCTGATCCGGCTGCTGGAGATCGACGAGATCCAGGCGACCGCGATCCTGGACATGCAGCTGCGCCGGCTGGCGGCGTTGGAACGGCAGCGGATCCTCGACGACCTGGCCAAGCTGGAGCTGGAGATCGCCGACCTGAAGGACATCCTGGCCAAGCCGGAGCGGCAGCGGCGGATCGTCTCGGAGGAGTTGGGCGAGATCGTCGCGAAGTGGGGCGACGAGCGGCGTACGAAGATCATTCCGTTCGACGGCGAGGTCTCGATGGAGGACCTCATCGCCCGCGAGGACGTGGTCGTCACGATCACCCGGACCGGGTACGCCAAGCGGACGAAGGTCGACCTGTACCGCTCGCAGCGGCGCGGCGGCAAGGGTGTGAGCGGTGCGACGCTGCGGCAGGACGACATCGTCAGCCACTTCTTCGTCTGCTCGACGCACGACTGGATCCTGTTCTTCACCAACAAGGGGCGCGTCTACCGGGCCAAGGCGTACGAGCTTCCTGAGGCCAGTAGGGTGGCCAAGGGTCAGCACGTGGCGAACCTGCTCGCCTTCCAACCGGACGAGCAGATCGCGCAGATCATCGAGATTCCGAACTACCAGGTGGCTCCCTATCTGGTCCTGGCGACGAAGAACGGCCTGGTGAAGAAGACGCGGCTTGAGGAGTTCGACTCCAACCGGTCCGGCGGCATCATCGCGATCAACCTGCGCGATGAGGACGAGCTGGTCGGTGCTGCGCTTGTCGGTCCCACCGATGATCTGCTGTTGGTGTCGAAGAACGCCCAGGCGATCCGGTTCAACGCGACCGACGAGGCGTTGCGGCCGATGGGTCGGGCCACCTCGGGTGTGATCGGCATGCGGTTCAGCGATGAGGACGAGTTGCTGGCCATGGAGGTCGTCCGGGAGGGCCTGGACGTTCTGGTGGCCACGAACGGTGGATACGCGAAACGTACCCCGATCGAGGAATACCCGGTGCAGGGCCGGGGAGGTAAGGGTGTGCTGACTGCGAAGATTACCGAGCGGCGCGGTGGTCTGGTCGGCGCTGTGGTGATCGACCCGGACGACGAGCTGTTCGCCATCACCAGCAACGGTGGCGTCATCCGGACTCCGGTGAAGCCTGTACGCCGTACGCGTGACCGGAACACAATGGGGGTCAAGCTGATGGACCTTCCGGATGGCGTGACTATCGTGGCGATTGCTCGCAATGCCGACGAGCCTGACGAACAGGACTAGTTGAATGACGGAGACACAGGCGAAGTCGGGGAACACGGGACCCTCGGCCAACCCGGTCGACGAGGAGGCCGCGCAGAACGGCACGCCAACGACCGGCCGCGCGGCCGTCGGCCGGGCCACGGTCCCCGCCGACGCGCCTGCCCCGAAGTTCACCCGGGCTCCCGGTATGGCTCCGCCGCCTGACAAGCCCGGCGAAGACCAGGCTGCGGAGGCTGCGGAGGAGAAGGCCGGCGGCGAGGCCGCTGGCTCGGCCGCCGCTGCCGGCAAGCCGTCGGTCACCCAGCCGATCGCCACCCGGGCGGGCCAGTCCGCGTCGGGCACCACGGGTGTGCTGCCGACAGTCGGTACGGGCACGACCGGCACCCAGCCGCGGGTGACCGGGTCGGCTCCGAAGCCGGATGGGGCCCGGCCGCTGAACACCGGCCGTCCGGCCAACGGTGGCGGGCTTCCCCCGGGGGTCGGCACAGCCGCCGTGGGCGCGGCGCGCGTGGGCGAGGCGGTACGCGCTGCGCGTACCTCGGTGAGCTCGGCCGCGTCGCGCGGACCGCGCCGGGCCCGGCTGAACCTCAAGCGGATCGACCCGTGGTCCGTGATGAAGTTCGCGTTCGCCGTGTCCGTGGTGCTGTTCATCGTGATCGTGGTCGCGACGTCGGTGCTGTACCTGGCGTTGGACGCGATGGGCGTCTTCACCAGCGTGAACGACAGCCTGAGCGACCTGGTCAACGCCGGTGGTGGTCAGGGCACCAGCGGCTTCCAGATCACCGCGACGGGCGTGATCTTCACCTCGATGCTTATCGGTGCGGTAAACGTCGTGCTGTTCACCGCCCTCGCCACCCTCGGTGCGTTCGTCTACAACGTCTGCGCCGACCTGGTGGGTGGCATCGAGCTGACTCTCGCCGAGCGCGACTGACAGCCCTTTGGACGTCTCAGCCGGGCCGACCTGGGGGTCGGCCCGGCTGACTGTCTCCAGCCGAACCAGGCGCCGAAGTGGGGCGCTGGCCGCCGTTTCGGCGAAACAGCGGGGTACGCAGTGCTGGGAAGCCACCGTTTCGGCGTAACGGAGTCGATCACCCCGCAGCCGTCGGGCCGGACCCGTCGGCACGGGTATCTCGGTGGGCTGGTCGCCTGCTCTCCGGTAGGTTCAGGGGCGACGGCGTTGAGCAGGGTCCAGGCCGACCCCCGATTTGGGGCGGCGTGGGCGGATGGGTTAATGTTGCTCGTCGCTACGCGGGGCTATAGCTCAGTCGGTTAGAGCGCAGAGCTGATAACTCTGAGGTCGCTGGTTCGATTCCAGCTAGCCCCACCGCACATGGTCCGACGGCCACGTCGAGCGTGAGGGGTAGCCCCGATGTTCAAGAAGCTGCTGATCCTGGTCGGTGTCGTCGGTGTGGCCGCCGTGGTGGCCAAGAAGATGAAGGAAGCCAACGACGAGCGCGCGCTCTGGCACGAGGCGACCACCTCGCCGGATCTGCGCTGATCGCGTAGCTCCGACCACCAGGCGGCACCGTCCGCCACGGGGCCCTAGCTCAACTGGCAGAGCACTGCCTTTGCAAGGCAGGGGTTAGGGGTTCGAGTCCCCTGGGCTCCACCACGTAACATGATCTCGCTGTTGACCAGCCCTTCGGGCGATCAGGACGACACGAGCCCTCGCCACCCGGATGCGGAGCTTGCCGTACCCGTTGCTGCCCAGCGCGCCGGTCTGGTCCACCACGTCTCCCCAACGCACCAGGCCCCAGATCACGGCGCTGGCGACAGTGGCACCGGCGAACTGGAAGACCAGCAGTAGCGTGCCGAGAAACTCGGTGGCGTACCGTCGCAGGTCATCCTTGGGGTCAGACTAGGGGCGACCAGCGGCTTGACAAGCGCGAAAGCGGTAGCCGCAGCCAGCTCACCCGCCCGACCTCGCGTCGGGTAGGCGCTTCTTGGTGAGCCAGCGCATGACGTCCAGGGTGTGTGACGCCGGGTAGTGGATCGGGTGGAAGACGTGCTCGATCACGTCGTCGGCGATGACCAGGGTGAGTCGTTCGTACAGTGTCATGTCGCCGGCGGTGAAGGTCGGTAGGCCGAGGGCGGCGGCCAGGCTGAGGCGCGGGTCCGGGATCAGTGGGTACGGCAGTCTCAGCCGGTGTACGAGTTCGCGCTGGTAGCCGGTGGATTGTGCGGACAGGCCGTAGACGCGGTCGGCGCCGGCGGTGCGCAGTTCGGCGTGGTGGTCGCGGAACCAGGTTGGTTGCTCGGTGTCCCGCAGTGCGCCGGCCACCTCCAGAAGGCTGTTCGGCAGGTCGACGCCGGGGCGGCCGGTGAGCGGGTAGACGAAGATGATGGTGCGTCCGGGGCCGAGTGCGGCGAGGTCGACTGGTCGGCCGTCGGTGGCGTAGAAGGCCAGTGCGGGTAGGGGTTTGCCGATCAGGTCGGGTGGGTGGGTGTCGGCGGGTGACTGGCCGGGTGCGACGCGGGTGGCTGCGGCGTCGAGGCGGGCGTTGAGGGCGTCGCGTTGCGCGGTCAGTTTGCCGATGCGCTGCTGCAGGGCGGTGACGGTGCCCCGATACGTGGCCAGCGCGGCGGCGCAGACGTCGGTGTCGTCGGCACCGGCGGCGATGGATTCGACGAACGGGCGGGTCTCCTCGACGCTGAGGCCGAGCGCCATCAGTTCCCGGATCTGGGCGACCAGGCGGACCGCGATGGGGTCGTACTCGCGGTAGCCGTTGCCGAGGCGGCGGGGTACGACCAACCCGACGGACTCGTAGTACCGCAGCGCCCGGATGGTCGTTCCGGTCCGACGTGCCAGCTCACCCACCCGCACGTCCCCGATGCTAAACCCGAACCCTGGGGTACGGGTCAAGGCCGCAACGTCGACTTGACCCGTACCCCGAGGTTCGGGTTTAGCGTGCCCGCATGATTGGCACACCGGTCGGTGACTTCGACTACGAGACAAAAGGCCAGGGGTACGCCTCGCAGCGGCGCCCCGATCCGCGCATCGCAGCGCTGATCCACACGGCGTTGGGCGACGCCCGGACCGTTCTCAATGTGGGTGCGGGGGCGGGCTCCTACGAGCCCACCGACCGGTACGTGGTGGCGCTCGAACCGTCGGCGCGGATGCGTGGCCAGCGGCCCGCGACGGCGGTACCGGCGTTGAACGCCGCTGCCGAGTCCATCCCGTTCGACGACAATGCCTTCGACGCGGTGATGGCGACCGTGACCGTGCACCAGTGGGCGGACACCGCCCGCGGGCTGGCGGAGCTGCGTCGGGTCGCGCGGGGTCCAGTGGTGGTGCTCACCTTCGACGGTGCCGCACTCGATCGCTTCTGGCTGGCCGAGTACGCCCCGGAGCTGATCGCCGTGGAGCGCCGCCGCTATCCGGTGATCAGCACCATCGCGGAGGCCATCGGCACCGAGGTGAGTGTCATCGAGGTGCCGATTCCTGTCGACTGTGTGGACGGTTTCACCGAGGCCTACTACGCCCGCCCGGAACGTCTCCTCGACCCTGCGGTCCGGGCCGCTCAGTCGGCGTGGGGTTTCGTCGACGAGGCGGCGACCGCCCGTGCCGTCGAGCGGCTCCGGGGCGACCTCGACTCGGGTGTCTGGGAAGCGAGACACGGGCACCTGCGCGCCCAGCCGACCTTCAACGGGTCGCTCCGTCTGATCGTCGGCCAGCCGTGAGCACCGTCTTGACCATGGCCGTGCGGGCGGTGCTGTCACGGCCTGAACCGACCTCAGGACGGCGGCTCCGGCGACTGGTGGTCACCGTGGCCAGTGTGGTCGGCGTTCGGGCGGTCGAGTGGGGGTAGTCGGGCCACCAGTCTGGTCATGGCGCCGTTGGCGAGGGTGGCACCGAGGGCGGAGCCGGTCGCGATTGTCCAACCGACCGGGCCGAGCGGGGTGCATCCGAAGAACTGGCTGACCCCGGGCGTCTGCACCACCGCGGCCAGTACGCCGAACGACACGGCGGTGGAGGCGAGCACGGTCGGGCTGGTGCCGCCGGCCAGTACGGTCTGCCCGAGCTGCGTACCGACCAGGGAGACCAGGGCGACGGTGCCGGCGCGTCGGCGGCGGCCGGTGTAGCGGGCCAACGTCCAACCGGCGGTCGCGCCCAGCGTGGTGGCGGCCGCGCGGAGGCCGATCTCCTTGGTCATGGTCTGGCCGAGCGAGCGGTCCGGCCCCTCGCGCAGCATGCCGTCGGCGTGGTCGGCGGCGGGTGGGCGGACGGCGATGGCCATCGCGGGGGCCATGTCGGTGAGCAGGTTGACCAGGAGCAGTTGGCGGCCGTTGAGGGCGGCCTGGCCGGTGGCGGCGGCGGTCAGCACGCTGAAGGCGATCTCGCCGAGGTTGCCGCCGACCAGGATGCTCAGCGCGTGGCGTACCGAGGACCACATCGCGCGGCCTTCGACCAGGGTGGCGATGATGGTTTCCAGCCGGTCGTCGGTGACGACCAGGTCGGCGGCGGCCCGGGCGGCGGGGGTGCCGCGTTGGCCGAGGGCGATGCCCACGTCGGCGAGGCGGATGGCGGGTGCGTCGTTGGCGCCGTCGCCGGTCATCGCCACGGTCCGTCCGCGTTTCTGCAGGGCCTGGATGATACGGACCTTGTGGGTCGGGGTGCAGCGGGCCACCACGTCGGTCGCGGCGAGCCGGTCGGCGAGGGCGTCGTCGTCCAGTTCGTCGAGTTCGGTGGCGGTGACGACGCGCTGGGCTTCGCCGTGGCTGATGGTGGCGGCGATCGCCTCGGCGGTCGCCGGATGGTCACCGGTGATCATGATGGTGTGGACGCCCGCCTGCCGGATCCGGTGGACGGCCGGTGCGGCGCTGTCCCGTACTCCGTCGGCGATGGTGAGGAAGCCGGTGAAGGTCAGGTCGGCCACGTCGTCGTCGGTGATGTCGGGGTCGTCGACGAAGCGTTCGGCGATGGCGAGGACGCGGTGTCCCGCCCCGGCGCGTTCACCGAGCTGCCGGTGCAGGTCGGCGCGGCCGGCGTCGTCGAGCGGTTCGTCGTGGCCGCCGGTGCGGCGGGCGGCGCATCGGGGCAGCACCTTCTCGGGTGCGCCTTTGACGCTCAGCAGCATCCGGCCCTGGGTTTCGCCGACGCTGGCGTGGTAGCCGCGGGAAGGTTCGAAGGGCAGGCCGCCCGCCGCCCGCCAGCCCGGAGCCGCGTCCTGTTCGTGCACCCTGGCGGCGCGTGCGCCGCGCAGCACCGCGCGGTCGGTCTGCATGGACAACTCTTCCGGGTCGTCGGCGGTGGGGGTGGCGCGTAACGCGGCCGCGAGGGTCTGTCGCAGCCGGTCGTCGAGTTGTTCCGTCGAGGCGTACCCGTCCGCGTCGCCGACGCCGGCCAGCAGCAGATGTCCCTCGGTGAGGGTGCCGGTCTTGTCGAAGCAGAGCACGTCGACCCGACCAAGCGCCTCGATGGTGCGCGGGTTGCGGACCAGCGCGCCGTGCCCGGCGAGGCGTCGTGCGGCGGCCAGCTGGGCCGCGCTGACCAGGAACGGAAGTCCCTCGGGCACGGAGGCCACGGCCAGGTTCGCGGCGGTCGCGGCGGTCTGACCCAGGGGTACGCCGCGCAGCAGCCCGGCACCGACCACCGCCACCGCCGAACCGGCGGCCAGGGGGATCGCAGCGCGGGTCAGGTTGCCCAGCCGGGCTTCGACCCCGCTGGCCGGTGGTGCCTGGCGGGCCAGGGCGAGGCTGCGGCCGGCTTCGGTGTCGGCGCCGGTGGCCACCACCACGGCGGTGCCCTGTCCGGCGGCGATCGTGGTGCCCTCGTAGAGCATCGACCGCCGTTCGGCGACGGCTGCGGCCACCACCGGTTGGTCGTTCTTGCTGACCGGCAGCGACTCGCCGGTCAGGGACGATTCGTCGGCTTCCAGGCCGACGGAGTCCAGCACCCGGCAGTCGGCCGGCACGGCGTCGCCGGATTCGAGCACGATCACGTCACCGGGTACGAGGTCGTCGGCGGGCACCATCCGTTCGGTGCCGGATCGGCGAACCCGGGCGGTCACCGCTGAGCGGGACAACAGTTGGGACAGGGCCTTCTCGGTGTTGCGCTGGTGCACGGCGCCGACGAGCGCGGAGCCGCCGACGACTCCACCGACCAGGGCCGCGTCGACCAGGGAACCGAAGCTGGCGGAGAGCGCCGCCCCGGTGACCAGGATCGGGGTGAGCGGGTTGACCAGTTCGTCGGCGAAGGCGCGGAGCAGCCCGCCGCGGCCGCCCGCCTCGCCGGGGCCGCTGGACTGGCGGCGTTCGGCCTCGGTGTCGGTCAGCCCGTCGGGGCTGCTGCCGAGTTGTTGCAGGACGGTCGGCACCGGCATCAGGTGCCAGGCGGTGATGGCCGGGGCGGGTGTTTCGGCGTGCTCCGACAGTCGGGTGGCCCGCCACACGCCGTGACCGAAGGCCAGCGCCGCCGCGCCGTTGACCGCGGCGAGGGTACGGACGGGCAGGACGGCACGGTCGGCGGTGAGTGCGCTCAGTGCGCCGAGACCGGTACCGGCCAGACCGACGCGCATGTTCTGCACGGTCATCCGGCGGGCCACCCCGGCCGCCTCGATGATCAGTGCGGCGATCCGCAGGTCGGTGCCGATGAGCAGGTGGGCACCCCACGGTGGCAGCGCCTCCGGGTCGGCGACGCCCAGGCCGCAGTCCGCGGCGGCGAGTGCGGCCCGGTCGCCGGAGACGAGCATCACCATGGCGCCTTCGCGTTGCAGTACGCGGATCGATGCGGCCAGTTGGTCCTCGCCGGGCAGCAGGGCGTCGGCGAAGGCGTGTCGCTGGGCGTCGCCGCCGGCCACGATGATCCGCAGTCCGGCCTGCCGGGCGACGGCCGGCAGGCTGTCGACGCCCGGTGCGGGTTCCGGATCGACCCGGAGCACGGCGGCCAGGGTGTCGCCCTGGGCGAGGCCGAGCAGGTTTCCGCCACGTTCGCGCAGCCGGCGGCTGTCGTCCGTGTCGCCAGGGTCGCGTACGTCGAGTCGGTCGAGGGGGCCGAGTTGCCAGCCGTCCAGTCGGCGTAGTTCACCCGGCGCGTCCGGATCGAACAGGGCGAAGGCTCGCGCGGCCACCTGGGAGGTGTCGGCGCCGGGCAGCGGGGCCAGGTCGGCCAGTACGCCCCGGTCGGTGCCGAGCACCCGGGTGTCCAGCACCAGGGTGTCGATCCGGTCGAGTTCGCGGAGCACGCTGCGGTCCATGGCGATGACGCCGCGCTTGGCGAGGATCCAGCCGAGCTGGGCGCCGTACCCTTCCCGGCCGCTGCCGGGGGCCTTCGGCAGCGCGGACAGACCCAGCGCGGCGGCGCGTTTCGGGCCGATCACCGGTGCCGCCGCAGCGAAGGCCGCCACCCCGCCGCCGAGCATCCGGGTCTTGTACCGGTCGACGGTGCTGTCCGGCTTCGGGCAGGGCCGCTCACCGTCGGGCGTACGGGCGACGGCGCGCTCCGGTTCCCCGGTGAGTCGAGGTTCCGCCTTCTCCCAGGCGCGCAGCTGGGCCAGCCCTTCGCCCCACTGCACGATCCGCTGGGCCCCGTCGAGCACGATGCCCGTCCAGCCACCGGCGAGGCCCTGCACGACCGCCTCGGCGAGCGGGAACAGCAGGTCGGCGCGGGGGTCGCTGCGGATGCCGAGTCCGGCGAGGGCGTGCAGCCTGGGGTGCAGGTCGACGGCGCCGAGTAGACCGGCGACCTCGGCGGGGATCGGCGTGATGGGCAGGATGCGGGTGGCCGCGGAGATGGTCAGGCCGAGGGCGTCGGAGGCGAGCGCGCCGAGCGTACGGGCGGTTCGTGGCCCTTCCTCGGGTGGTTGCGGCGGGGGGATGTCCGGGTCGGGTTCGTGCGGGCAGGTGCGTTCGGTGCGGGCGATGGTGGCGATGAGTTCGCGGACCTTCGGCCCGGGTGTGTCGACGGCGACGACGACCCGGCCGGAGGGGGCGTTGACGCGGGCCCATTGCACGCCGGGCATTCGTTGCAGCGCCGTTTCGACCTGGCGGGCGAGGACGTCACCGCCGTCCTGGCAGACGCCGTGCACCTCGATGTGGTGGCGTCCCGGTCGGGACCAGACCCGGCGGCTGCTGAGCCCGATCGTGCGGGCCAGCCGGGTGACGGCTGCGCCGGCGTCGCGGGCTACATCGTTCACCAGCGGCACGTCGACCGGTGGCCGGAGGCGGCGGACGAGGCCGCCGAGGGACGTCATCGACGGGTGGCACGGATCGGGTGCCTGGTCAGCTTCCCGCTGCTTCTGCCGTACCGCATCTCGCCTCCTACCGGTCGTGCCCGGCGGCCTGGCTTCCCGCCGGGACGTCCGTTATGCCCTTCCGGGTGGGGGAAGTTTTCCCGTTCGGGTGGGCCTGAGCCGGTTCGGTGGGTGGAATGCCGGATGACGGCGGTACATGGGGAGGGTCGGGATGAGTGCGGGCCGGTCGTGTCCGGCGGTGATCGGCTGCCGATGGCTTTCCTGACGCTGCTGCCGCTGGCGGTGGTCATGGTCGCCGGCACCCAGTTGGTGGCGGCGGTCTTCTTCGCTTCCTCCGATCGGCCGCGGGCCGCGTCGCTGGGCTACCTGGCGGGTGCGGCGATCGTGGTGGGTGGCGGTACGACGGTGGCCTGGTTGGCGCTGCGGCTGTTCCGGATCCGGTTCTCGACCGGCAGTGAACGTGGCGCTGTGGAGCGGAACATCGACTGGCTCGTCCTCGGGGTGCTGGTGGTGCTGGCGATCGTTGTCTACCTGCTTCGCCACCATGGACCGCCCAGCTGGATGGGCCGGCTCCAGCACGCCAGCCCCGGATACGCGTTCCGGGTCGGCCTGCTGCTCTTCCTGGCGAATCCGACCGACGGCCTGACGATGATCGCGGTCGGGGCTGCCGCGGCGCGACGTGACGAGGCCTGGTGGCATCTGCTGCCGTTCGTGCTGCTCACCCTGACCCTGCTGGCCCTACCGTTGCTGGCTCTGCTGCTGCTCGGGCACCGGGCCGAGGTGGTGCTGCCGAGGATCAGGAGGTGGGCGGACACCCACTCGTGGATAGTCAGCGAGGCGGTGATCGCGATCTTCTTCGCGATCACCGTTGTCGACCTGGTGCGATGAGTCGGACGTTCACCCGAATGAGGGACGGTGCCGGAGATGACACGTCTCGCCGTACGCCCGCCCTAGGGTCGAATCATGCTCACGTTCGTCGCCACCAGCATTCTGTACGTCTGCGGGTTCATCTTCCTGTACGGGGTGATCCGGCTCGCCGTCCGGCATGCCCTTGAGGACGTCGAGATGCGGCGCGTGCAGGCCCAGCGGGCCGAGGAGATGGCCGCGGCCCGGGATCGCGCGCTGCTTCAGAAGCACGGCTTCCTCAGCAACAACGGCTGACGGTCCGGCCGCGGTCCGGCCCGGACGGCCGGGTGATTCGGTCGGCTGCCTGCGGTGTGACCTGCGGCGGATGCGACGATTTCAGCTGTGATGGGAACGTTGAAGACCGAGCCTGCCCGTACCCGCCCCGATCTGCTGGCCGCGCCGGTGGCCGCCGCGCTGGCCGCATGGCCGACCGACGCCCCGGTGGAGGTCGACTCGGTGCTTGTCGCGCCGATCGACGCCGACCTCGCCGACACCGCCGAGTTCTGTGCCGCGTACGAGGTGGGGCTGGACGAGTCGGCGAACTGCGTGGTGGTCGCCGGCAAGCGTGAGGGCGTGATCCGCTACGCGGCCTGCCTGGTGCTCGCCACCACCCGGGCCGACGTCAACGGGGTGGCCCGCCGGGCTTTGGATGTCCGTAAGGCCAGCTTCGCGCCGATGACCGACGCGGTCGAGTTGACCGGCATGGAGTACGGCGGGATCACCCCGATCGGTCTGCCGGCGCAGTGGCCGATCCTGATCGACGCGCGCGTGGTCGCCACCCCGTACGTCATCGTCGGATCGGGCGTACGGCACAGCAAGATCGCGCTGCCCGGGGCGGCGTTGGCCGCGCTGCCGAACGCGCGGGTGGTGGAGGACCTGGCCAAGCCGGTCTAGCGGCTGATCACCGTCGATGTTGTTGCACGTGAAACATCGCCGGCGACTCAGCCGTCGGCGGCCTCGCGTCGCTCCACCTCGGCGAGGGCGGCCAGCAGCGTGGCCGGCTCCTGAGCGCCCGCGACCACGTACTTGCCGGCGAACACGAAGGTGGGCACGCTTGTCACCCCGATCTGGTGAGCGGCGGCCAGTTCGTCGGTGAGTTCGGCGACTCCCGCCTCGGAGTCGAGGAACCGGCGGACCTCGGCGCCGTCCAGGCCGACTTCGGCGGCGACGGCGGCGAGCACCTCCGCGGAACCGATGTCGACCCCGTCGGTGAAGTGGGCGCGGTGCAGCGTCTCGACCATCTCAGCGCCGCGACCCCGCTCGTCGGCCCAGCCGATCAGCCGGTGCGCGTCGAAGGTGTTGGCCGCGATCGCCCGCTCGAAGTGGAAATCCAGCCCGATGGTCGCACCGATCTCGGTGACCTGGGAGACCATCGGACCGACGCGACCCGGCCCGCCGAACTTCTCGCCCAGCGCCGTCAACAGCGGCCGGGGCTCGGTCACCGGCGTCGGGTCGAGTTGGAAGGGACGCTGCCGGACGGTGACCTTGCCCTCGTACGAGGCCAGGGCCAGGTCGAGCCGCCGCCGACCGATCCAGCACCAGGGGCAGACCACGTCGGCGTAGATGTCGATCTCCATAACCGGCGTCAACTCGCCGACCCGGCGATCTGTTCCCGCACCTGCCGCTTGAGGCGACCCAGGATGGCGGTGCCGCCACGCACCCGCAGCGGACTGATCGCCTGCGCCAGGCCCATCCGCTGATACAGGTCGTCCGGCACGGCGAGCACCTGCTCAGGGCTGGCCCCGGCCAGCCCTTCGGCGAGGATGCCGGCGAACGCCCGAGTGGTCGGCGCCTCCGGCGGGCAGTCGAACAGGGTGCGTACCGCGCCCTCGGGCGTCACCTCGGCACGCAGGAAGAACGATGTCTGGCACTCCGGCACCTGCTCCATGCCCTCGTGGCCCTCCTGCCCGGCGGGCAGCGGCGGCACCGCGTCGGAGTACTCCAGCAGCATCTCCAGCACCACGTCCCGCGGGGCGGCGGCGAACTCGTCCACGATCTCGGCCAGCTTGCTCGGCATCTCGGGCATCCCGCCAGGCTACCGGCGTGCCGCCCTCACAGCGTGGGGGCTTGCTCGCTGATCTGCCCGAGGGCGGACTGCGGGTCGAACTGCACGGCCAGGTCGCCGAGGGAGACGATGCCGACCAGCTTGCGTTCGGCGTCGCAGACCAGCACCCGGCGTACGCCCCGTTCGCGCATCAGCGCCGCCGCGTCACCGGCCGAGCAGTTCTGCTCGATCATCACCACCTCGCGGGTGGTGATCGAGCCGATCGTCGTACTGGTGGGGTCGCTGTTGGCGGCGACCGCCCGGACCACGATGTCGCGGTCGGTGAGCAGACCGGCGAGGGTGGCGCCTTCGGTGACGACGACGTCACCGATGTCGGCCTCCTTCATCACCCGGGCCGCCTCGTCGAGGGTGGTTTCCGCCGGCAGGTAGATGACCTGTCGGGTCATCACGTCGGCGACGCGGTAGTCGGACATGAGAGCCTCCATGCAACGTTTCGGCCGATCGGAATGCGGTACCCCGTTCTCCGGCGACTACACCCCATTCGGCGCGAGGCTCACCGTTGCGTCGCCGGCGCCAGCTGGGCGAGCAGGTCGGGCAGCGACAGCTCGACGCGCTCGCCGGTGGCCCGATCACGCAGTTCGACGTACCCGTCGGCGAGGCGGCGGCCGACCACGACGGTGCGCGGGATGCCGATCAGCTCGGCGTCGGTGAACTTCACCCCGGCCGAGACGCCGACCCGGTCGTCCACGAGCACCCGCAGGCCGGCCGCGGCCAGTTGCGCGCCGAGGTCCACGGCCGCGTCGAGCTGCGGGCCCTTGCCCGCGGCCACCAGGTGTACGTCGCACGGTGCGACCGACGTCGGCCAGACCAGTCCCCGCTCGTCGTGGTGTTGTTCGGCGATGGCCGCCACCGCCCGGGACACCCCGATGCCGTAGCAGCCCATGGTGAGTCGTACCGGCTTGCCCTGCGGGCCGAGCACGTCGACGGCGAAGGCGTCGGTGTAGCGGCGGCCGAGTTGGAAGATGTGCCCGATCTCGATGCCCCGGCGCATCGTCAGCCGGCCCTGCGCACAGGCCGGGCAGGGGTCGCCGGGACGCACCTCGGCCGCCTCGACCGTGCCGTCGGGGGTGAAGTCCCGACCGCAGACCACGTTTGTGGCATGCCGGCCCGGTTCGTTGGCGCCGGTCAGCCAGGCAGTCCCGGCCACGACCCGGGGATCGACCAGGTAACGGAGACCGAGCTTGTCGAGCACCTGTGGCCCGATGTAGCCACGGACCAGTTCCGGATGGGCGTCCCAGCCGTCGAAGATGTCCACGGTGGCCGGTGACAGTGCGGCGGCCAGCCGCTTCAGGTCCACCTCCCGGTCGCCGGGCACCCCGACGACAAGCAGTTCGGCCTTCTCGACACCCGGGCGGCGTACGGTCAGCACCACGTTCTTCAGGGTGTCGGCGGCCGTCCAGTCGGTCCGACCGCCGAGCGCCCGCTCGTTGGCGAGAGCGACAAGACTGGCGATGGTCGGCGTCTCCGGGGTGTCGTGCACCTCGACGGCCGGTTGCCGAAGCGGATCGCCGGCCGGTGGCACGGGCGTAGTGACCGCCTCGGTGTTGGCCGCATGGTCACAGTCGGTGCAGCCGACGTAGGTGTCCTCCCCGACCGCTGCGGTGGCCAGGAACTCCTCCGACGCGGAACCGCCCATCGCCCCCGACACGGCGTGCACCACCGTGTAGTCCAGGCCGAGCCGGTCGAAGATCTTCTGGTACGCCGCGCGGTGCCGGCCGTACGCCGCCCGCAGACCCTCGTCGTCCAGGTCGAAGGAGTACGCGTCCTTCATCAGGAACTCGCGCCCACGCAGCAGACCGGCGCGGGGACGGGCCTCGTCGCGGAACTTGGTCTGGATCTGGAACAGCGTCACCGGAAGATCCCGGTACGAGGTGAACAGCTCCTTCACCAGCAACGCGGCCATCTCCTCGTGGGTCGGCGCGAGCAGGTGCTCGGCACCGCGCCGGTCGGCCAGGGTGAAGATGTCGTCGCCGTACTCCGTCCACCGCCCGCTGGTGCGGTACGGCTCGGCCGGCAGCAGTGCCGGGAAGTGCACCTCCTGGCCACCGATCGCGGTCATCTCGGCCCGCACGATCTCGCTGACCCGGTCCAGGACCAGCTTGCCCAGTGGCAGCCAGGTGTAGCCGCCCGGCGCGGCCCGCCGCAGGTAGCCGGCGCGCAGCAGCAGCCGATGACTCGGCACCTCCGCGTCGGCCGGGTCGTCGCGCAGGGTCCGGAGCAGCGTGGTGGACATCCGCAACAGCATTGCCGCAGGGTACGACCGCAGGGCCGATGTCGGCGAACGCATTGCGCATCAGCGGTCGTCGGGTGGCTCGCTCAACCCGGCCCGATGCGCGATCACCGCCAGCGCCGTACGGTCCCGGGCGTTCAGCTTGGCCAGCAGTCGACTCACATAGGTGCGCGCGGTCGCGGGACTGATGAACAACGCCCTGCCGATCTCGTCGTTCGTCTCACCCAATCCGACCCGGGCCAGCACGGCCCGCTCCCGCTCGGTCAGGACGGCCAACCGGGGATCGGGACGAGCCGGGCGGGGTGCGGCGGCGAGCCGTTCCATCACCCGGCGGGTGACCGTGGGCGACAACAGGTTCCCGCCCGCCGCAGTGGTCAGCACCGCCCGGCGCAGTTCGTCCGAGGGAGTGTCCTTCAGCAGGTAGCCGGCGGCACCGAGGCTCACCGCCTCGATGATGTCCTCGTCGTCGTCGAACGTGGTGAGGATCAGCACCCGGGTCGCGGCCAGCCCGGCGTCGGCCCGGATCGCGGCGGTCGCGGCCAGGCCGTCCAGCACCGGCATCCGAATGTCCATGAGTACGACATCCGGCCTGTACTGCCGGGCCAGCCGGAGCCCGGACCGGCCGTCGGCAGCCTCCCCGACCACGTCGATCTGCGGATCGGCCGACAGCAGGGTACGGATGCCGGCCCGGACGAGATCCTGGTCGTCGACGATCAGCACGCTGGTCATGCCGGCCCGACCAGCGGAAGTTCGGCGTGAACGGCGAAACCGCCCGGCACCGGGTCGGCGGTGAGTCGACCGCCCAGGCTCTCGGCCCGCTCCCGCATCCCGGCGATGCCGTGCCCGATGCCTGGCGGTCCGGTGCCTGCCTTCGGTGCTTCGAGTTCCGCGTCGGTGCCGCTGTCGATGACCGACAGGATCAGACGGTCCTCGTCCTGGCGGACCCGGATCTCGACCCGGCTGCCGGCGGAGTGCCGTACCACGTTGGTGATCGCCTCCTGCACGATCCGGAACGCGGCGGCCTCGACCGGACCGGGCACGGGCGGGTCGAGGTCGACCCGGACGTCGACGTCGAAGCCGGCCGCGCCGGCCGCCTGGGTGACCGCGTCGAGGTTGGCCAGCGAGACGACCGTGCGGCGTTTGTCGTCCGGCGAGCGCAGCAGCGTCACCGTACGCCGCAGGTCGACCATGCTGCGACCGGCCGCCGACCGGATCAACTCCAGCGCCGAGCGGGCGGTGGCCTCGTCGCGGCCCAACGCCTCCCGCGCGACGTCGGCGTGCAGGGCGATCACCGACACGGTGTGCCCGAGAGAGTCGTGCAGGTCCCGGGCGACAGCCATCCGTTCGTGCTGGACGCGGGTCTGCGCCTCCTGCTGGTAACGCGCGGCGGTCAGTTCGGCGATCCGCCGGGCGTCCGCCTGCGCCGCCCGACGGGACCGCACGCTGTCGCCGAGAGCGATCGCCGCCCCCATCAACAGGACGTGCCCGGCCAACTCGTAGCCGACCACGAAGGCGAAGTCCTGCCCCTCGGCGAGGCGGAAGACCACCGAGACCACGGTGACCACCACGGCGGCGGTGACGGCGGCGGCGAGCCGCCCGTACTCGGCGGCGGAGAAGAGGGCGGCGGCGACCGGCACGGCCAACCCGATCGCCGGGTAGCCGACGGCGTAGTAGGCGAACAGGCCCAGCACCGTCACGGCGAGCACCAGCACCGGGTAGCGGCGACGGGCCAGCATCAGCGCCCCGAGACCGACGGCCCACAGGTACGCGACCCGCTCCGGCCCGTGCCGGCCACCCTCGTTGGCGCTGATCACGATCGAGACGATGACTGTGACACCCACCCCGAGCAGCACATCGACGACCCAGGGGCGGAACGCCTGCTCCCTCGCACGACCGGCCACGAACTCAGCGTACGGCGCTGAACGGGCGCGTCGGGGTCGTCAGAAGGCGACCCGAACAGTCGCCCACCGACGTACCGCCCCTGCCCCCACCCCCGCCACTGTCGAAAGGAAGGGCACCTTGTTAACGCCTCGTGTAGAGGAAGGGCCCCCTATTAACGACGTGAGGGAGTTGCCGCCATGAGCACCGCACAGCCTGTTCCGCAGCGTCGGACGGCACTCGGAATTCCGTGGCCCGCCCTGCTCGGGCTCGCGCTGCTCGGGCTGCCTCGGGTGGTGTTGCACGATCTGGGGTTGGTGCACGAGGGCACCTTCGTCAATCTGCTGCTGGTGGTCGTACCGCCGATGGTCTGGATCGTGACCGCGGTGCTGCGGCGGGTGCCCAACCCCTTCCTCACCCTGCTCGTCCTCGGCCTGATCTACGGCGTGCTGCTGGCGCTGACCCACCAGGTGCTCTGGGACGCTGCGTTCGACGCGCCGCCGACTCTCGGCGGCAATCTCAGCGATCTCGCCCCTGGCACGCAGGCAGTCGTCATCCGGGTCTTCGCGGCCATCAGCAGCGTCTTCACCGGCGTCCTGGTCGGCGCGGTGAGCGGCCTGATCGCCTGGTCCCTGGCCCGCCGCGGGTAGTGATCGCCAGACGTTGTCACCCGGTGGTCCCTGGTCGGAGTCGCCGGGTGACAACGTGATGCTGCGTCGCTATGCGTGCGGCAGTCGGGTGCGGCGTCGGGCCAGGAGCAGCAGGATGCCGCCAACCGTCAGCATGGCGAGACCGGCGCCGGTGATCAGCCCGGCCTGCGGACCGGTGACCGGCAGGCCACCTCCACCCCCGCCATCGTCCTTGGGGAATGCGGCGACCAGGACGGCGAAACCGTCCTGGTTGTCGCTGACGTCCACATCGGCTGCCGGTACGGCGACGGCGTTCGCCGGCAGTCGGGTCCGCTTGGCAGCCGAATAGATATGGCACCCCCAGGCTCCCCAGTCACCGTCGCATTCGCCGGTTCCACCCGCCCACTCCACGGTGGCCATGAGGCCTCCCACATCGGGGAAGTACCACTCTGGCCCGAAGCCGCCGACAGAAAAGGAGATCACATTCGGTGCTTCATCGGTCAGGTTGGTCATCCTGAGGGAGATCTCCTTTTTCAAGGTTCCCAGCGAGACCGTCGTGCTGGACAGATCGAAGGTGAATTTCGCGCCCGGCTCGACCGCCGAGGCGGGACTCGCGGGAACAGCCAGCCCGGAAAGGAGGAGCAGTGTGGCGGCGGCTGCCCGAGACAGCCATCGACGAAGATCAGAGGCCACAGCAGAACCCTTCGGGTAGCGGACAGCGTGGCTGGAGACACTATTCGTGCCGAATTCGCGGCGCTATCCCTCGATCATCCGGAGCGTGCGACCCGGAAACCCACATCGTCGACCGTAAACGTCGGATGGCTGCGACGGCGTACCGAGGCGCGGCAACTCCACTGCTCGTCGAACCAGCCGCCGCCACGCAGCACCCGGTAACTGCCGTACACCTCGGCGTCGTAGACGTCCCAGCACCAGTTCCACACGTTGCCCAACATGTCGTACAGGCCCCAGGTGTTGGGCTGCTTGCCACCGACCTCGTGGATCCGCTCGGCGGAGTTGCCGCGATACCAGGCGATCTCGTCCAACGGCCCGTATCGGGGGCCGGTCGTGCCGGCGCGGCAGGCGTACTCCCACTCGGCCTCGGTCGGCAGTCGGTACCCGTCGGCGTCGACATTCCAGCCGACCTGGTCGCCGTCGAGCCGGTACGCCGCCGTCAGGCCGTCCCGCTGGGACAGGGCGTTGCAGAAGCGGATCGCATCCCACCAGGAGACGCTCTCCACGGGAAGCCGATCGCCGGTCGCCGCGCTGGGGCGCTCGCCGGTGACCTGCGCGTACTGCTCCTGGGTGACCGGAACCGCGGCGATGTCGTACGGCTGGAGTCGCACCGACCAGCGCCGCTGGGTACGCCGGTCCGACAGCGTCACCTGCCCGGCCGAGATGGAGATCATGGCAAGTTCCGCCGTCACGAACAGCGAGCGTACTCGAATTGGTCAGGCGATGACCTCCGCCACGATCCAGCCTCAGGGGCAGCCGGGGATGCCTGCCTGGTGCCAGACTCTCCGACGTTAAGAAGGGGCCCTTCCTATACCGCAGGCGTTAAGAAGGGGCCCTTCCTTACTCCTCTGAAGGAGCAGTGGTGCGCTGGCGTAGTTACGTCGCGGTCGGGGACAGCTTCACCGAAGGTCTGGACGACCCCTATCCGGACGGCAGCTTCCGGGGCTGGGCCGATCTGGTCGCCACCCGGCTCGCCGCCGAGGCCGGTCCCGATTTCCAGTACGCCAATCTCGCCATCCGGGGACGTACGTTTCCGAACGTGGTGGCCGAGCAGGTGCCCATGGCGTTGGCGATGAAGCCCGATCTGATCAGCTTCGCCGCCGGTGGCAACGACGTGCTGCGTCGTACCTTCGACCCGGATGCCCTGGCCGCGCGCTTCGACCAGGTGGTGGGCCGGCTGCGCGCGGACGGGGCCGACGTGGTGCTGTTCCGGTTCGCCGACGTGACGCCCCGGCTGCCCGGACAGCGGCTCATCGGGCCCCGGCTCGCCGTGGTCAACCGCGCGGTCGGCGAGACCGCCGAGCGGCACGGCGCGATCCTGGTCGACCTGTACGCCGACGACACCTACCTGAACTCGACGCTGTGGAGCACCGACCGGTTGCACCTGTCTGCGGCCGGTCACCGCCGGGTCGCCGGCCAGGTGCTCGCCGCCCTCGGCGTCGGCTGCGACGAACAGTGGCTGCTCGTACCGCCGCACCCCGAACCGACGCCCTGGTTGTCGGCCCGCGCGGCCGACCTGCGCTGGGCCGGACAGCACCTGGCCCCCTGGATCAAGCGCCGGATCACCGGCCGCTCGTCCGGCGACACCCTGACCGCCAAACGCCCCCTGCTCGGCCCGCTCCCACCACAACCGCCTCGCTGACCAGGAAGCCGCCAACACGACGACTTCCTGGTCAGGCGGGTGACGCGAGGGCCGCTAGGCGTGCGGCAGGCGCTGCCGACGTCGGGCGAGCAGCAGCATCAGGCCGCCACCTGCCAGCAGGACGACACCGATTCCGGCGATCAGCGTGGTCGGCGACCCGGTGATCGGCAGCTCACCACCGCCACCGTTGCCACCGTCGTCGTCCCCGCCGCTGCGGGGCGCGACGACCACGACGGAGAAGCCGTCCTGGTTGTCGCTGGCATCCACATCCGCCGCCGGTACGGCGACAGCGTTCGCCGGCAGCTTGGTACGCACCAGGTCGGACTTGGCGACGACCTCCTCGGTCAGGCCCTCGACCTGCACGGTCCCGCCCTGCAACGTGACGGGTGCCTTGGTGTCGGCCGGCACGGTCACCAGGTTGTGCACCTCGACGGCGGAGTGAACGTCGTCCCTGGGGTCGGTGTCCTCAGCGGCCGGTACGAGTGCGAGCGTGTCGTAGGTGCAGACCGCCGAGCGTCCGTCGGCGCCGATCGCGCACTCCTCGGGCGGCGCGGTGAAGGTGACGCCCTCGGGTAGGCCCAGCGTGACCTTGACCCCGCTGACCGCCTTCCGGCCCTGGTTGACGATCTGGTAGCGCACAGCGGCCGTCTCGCCCGGGTTCAGCGGCCCGGTCGCTTCGAGCTTGCCGTCCGCATCCACCTGCACCGACTGCTTCACGTCCGGGGCGAGTACCGACAGATCAGCCTCGGCCTCGTCGACGATCGTCAGCGGGAAGGTCTTCTCGACGTCGGGTGACCGCTCGCCCGCCCAGTACGCGTGCACGGTGACCACGAAGCTGCCCTCGTACGGCTCGTCCTGCACGCGGACACGGATGTCGAGCGGGATCTCCGTAGTCTCGCCGGGTCCCGGTATCAACCCCTCATGCGCAGGGGCAGCGATGTGGCAGTAGAAGTGTTCGGGCTCACCGTCGCACTCGCCGATGTCGGTGCCCGGGCCGGGCCACTGGACGGCGGCCTTCTCCCAGGAGTCCGGATCGGTGGGGCGGACGTTGAACTGCCACGCGGTCGGGGTCTCGTCAGTCGTCAGGTTGGTGAATCTCAGATGGATTCTCTTCGTTTCGACTCCCAGCGGAGCCGTCGTGCTGGTCAGATCGAAGGCGAACTTCGGCTCCGGGTCGACCGCAGCGGCGGGACCAGCGGGGAGAGCCGTACCGGCAAGGACGAGCAACGTGGCGGCCACCGTACGTGACAGCCAGCGACGACCAACAGCCACAGCGAAACCTTCCGAGGGAACGGCCAATGTTTGTTGTCGACGATATTCGTGGTGGCCTCGTCGCGCTGTCCCGTCAGCGGAGCGTGCCACCCGGCAGCCCGCGACTGGGTACCTTGGGGATCATGCCTGTGCCGAGTGATCCCGATCCCCGACTCCAGTCCTACGCCGACCCGCAGCGGCTGGTCACCACCGAGTGGCTGGCCGAGCACCTGCACGACGAGGGTCTGGTCGTCGTCGAATCCGACGAGGACGTGCTGCTCTACGACACCGGGCACATTCCCGGTGCGGTGAAGGTCGACTGGCACCTGGAGTTGAACGACCAGGTGACCCGCGACTATCTGGACGCCGAACGGTTCGCCGAACTCTGCGCCGCCAAGGGCATCGGCCGGGACGACACGGTCGTCTTCTACGGCGACAACTTCAACTGGTGGGCCGCGTACGCCCTCTGGGTCTTCACGCTTTTCGGTCACGCCGACGTGCGCCTGCTCGACGGCGGGCGGCAGAAGTGGATCGCCGAGGGCCGGGAGCTGACCCGCGACAGGCCCGACCGACCGCGGGCGCAGTACCCGGTGCCGCAGCGCGACGACGCACCGGTGCGGGCGTTCCGCGAGGAGGTGGCGGCGCACGTCGCGGCGGGCCGCCCGCTGGTCGACGTGCGTTCGCCGGGTGAGTACACCGGCGACATGCTGCACATGCCGGATTACCCGCAGGAGGGTGCGCTGCGCGGTGGGCACATCCCGGGTGCGGTGAGCAAGCCGTGGAAGTCCGCCGCCAACGACGACGGCACCTTCAAGTCGGCCGAGGAACTGCGCGCCATCTACGCCGACCAGCTCGGGCTGAGCCCCGACGACGACGTGATCGCGTACTGCCGGATCGGGGAGCGGTCCAGCCACACCTGGTTCGTGCTGCGCCACCTGCTCGGCTACCCGCAGGTCCGCAACTACGACGGCTCCTGGACGGAATGGGGCAACCTGGTCCGCGCTCCCGTCGTGAAGGGCCCGAACCCGACCTGATCCGTCGAGTCGATCATGGAGTTGCCGGACGCAGGCAACTTCATGATCGATCGGCGGTCGGCTGTCCGGTAGCGCCGGGCGGTGGGGGCCGGACGTGCCCGCCGGGGGTGGATTTGTCCTCTGGGCTGGTGCGGCGTGTCGCCCTGGGAGGGTTTTCGACAGCGCTGCCGGGCGGGCGTTCCCGGCAGGCGGACTGGCGGGTAACCGAGCCTGCCCCCCGTCATCGGCCTGGGTCTACGCTTGCCCGGTGACGGTGGAGCAGCGGGCCCGCGGCGCGAACAGCGGGGCCACGGGAACGGGGCGGCGCCGGTCCCGCAAGGACGAGATCCTGGAGATCGCGGTGGGGCTGTTCGCCTCGCGCGGTTACCACGGTGTGTCGATGGACGACATCGGCGCGGCGGCCGGGGTGACCGGCCCGGCGCTCTACCACCACTTCGCCGGCAAGGAAGCGATGCTTGTCGCCGCGCTGGTGCCGGTGAGCGAAGGGCTGCTCGACGGCGGTCGGCAGCGCGCCGCCGCCCACCCGGGCGATCCCCGCGCCGTGCTGGAGTCGTTGATCGACTTTCACGTCGACTTCGCACTGGCCAATCCCGCTGTCATCGCGTTGCACCTGCACGAGCTGGACCGGCTGCCCGAGGAGCCCCGACGGCGCATCCGGCGTCTTCAGCGGCTCTACGTGGAGGAGTGGGTCACCGTGCTGACCGCCCTGCACGCCGGGCTGCCCGACGGCGAGGCGCGGGTGCTGGCCCACGCCGCGTTCGGCCTGATGAACTCCACCCCGTTCCTCGGCGGCGAGGTCGACCGCCGCCGCCGGGCCGAGTTGCTGCGCGCCGCCACCCTCGCCGCACTTCTCGCCCCCACCGACCCCGCCTGAGCCTCCCGCGCCGCAACCGGCCTCGCCTGGGTCTCCCGCGCCGCAACCGGCTCTGTCTGCGACTCCCGCGCCCCGACCGGAACAGTCTGAGCCTCCTGGCCCGCATCGGCATGCACCTGCCCCGACATGCCGGTCCACCTGCGCCGACGCGCCGCTTCGGCAGCACTGTCGCGGGCGGAGAGTGACCCGCTTCCTTGCTCCACGGCGGTACGCCTGCCTAGCATGCTGTCCCACCATCTGGACGCTCGGAGGACTCATGATCGAGTCGTTGCTGGTCGCCAACCGGGGCGAGATCGCCCGCCGGATCATCCGTACCGCGCGGCGGCTCGGCGTACGCGCGATCGCGGTGCACTCGGAGGTCGACGCCGATCTGCCGTTCGTGCGCGAGGCCGACGAGGCGGTCTGCGTCGGGCCGGCCAACCCGGCGCAGAGCTACCGCAACACCGAGGCGATCCTCGCCGCCGCCGAGTCGACCGGTGCGCAGGCCATCCACCCCGGCTACGGCTTCCTGTCCGAGAACGCCGACTTCGCCCGTACCGTCGAGGCCAGTGGCCTGATCTGGGTTGGACCTGGCGCGGACGCGATAAGCGCGATGGGCGACAAGATCAATGCGCGGAACCTGATGGCCGCCGCCGGGGTTCCGGTGGCACCCGGGACCACCGAGCCGGCCGCCGACCTGACGGCGGCGCTGGCTGCGGCGGGCGAGATCGGCTACCCGGTCATGGTGAAGGCCGCCGCCGGCGGTGGCGGCATGGGCATGGGCGTGGCCGCCGACGAAGACGCGCTGCGTACCGAGTACGACAAGGTGCGCGCGTTCGCCGAGCGGATGTTCGGCGACGGTTCGGTGTTGATCGAGCGCTACTTCCCCCGGGTACGGCACGTCGAGGTGCAGATCCTCGGCCTCGCCGACGGTCGGGTGGTCGCCCTCGGTGAGCGGGAGTGTTCGGTGCAGCGCCGCAACCAGAAGCTGGTCGAGGAGTCGCCCTCTCCGGCGGTCTCCCCAAAGCTGCGGGAACGCCTGCTCGCGGCGGCGGTACGGGCCGGCGAGGCGGTCGACTACCGCAACGCGGGCACGGTGGAATGCCTGCTGGTCCCGGGCACCGACGAGTTCTTCTTCCTGGAGATGAACACCCGGCTCCAGGTGGAGCACCCGGTCACCGAGCTGGTCTACGGCCTGGATCTGGTCGAGGAGCAACTGCGGGTGGCCGCCGGCCTGGCCCCCACCTTCGACCCGGACGCGCTCAGCCCGCGCGGCCACGCCATCGAGCTGCGGATCAACGCCGAGGACCCGAAGCGGTTCCTGCCCGGCCCCGGAGTGATCAAGACCTGGGTGGAGCCCACCGGCGAGGGCGTACGCGTCGACTCCGGCTACGTCGAGGGCAACACCGTGACCCCGTTCTACGACAGCCTGATGGCCAAGCTCGTCGTCTACGCCGACACCCGCCCCGAGGCGATCGCCCGCGCCCGCACCGCCGTGGCCGACTTCGCCCTGGCCGGCCCCAAGAACAACCTTCCCTTCTTCACCGAACTCCTGGACAACCAGGAGTTCACCGCCGGCACCTACGACACCACCCTGATAACCCGCATGCGCTGACCCCATCCGCATGCGGGTGGGGGTGCCATGCTCGGAGAGGACGAGGAGAGGTTGAGGTGCACAGTGAGGTGGCCGGGATGAGGGAACTGCCGGGGGTCGTGTCCATCCGGGAGGTTGGGCCGCGTGACGGGCTGCAGAACGAGGAGCCGATCCCGACCGAGGCGAAGGTGCGGCTGCTCGACGCGCTGTCCCGCACCGGCGTACGGCGGATCGAGGCCGTGTCGTTCGTGCACCCCAAGGCGATCCCGCAGATGGCCGACGCCGACGAGGTGTGGCAACGGGCCACGAAGGTCGACGGAGTTCGCTACTCGGCGCTGGTGCCGAACACGCGAGGCGCGCAGCGGGCCCTGGCCGCCGGGTTCACCGAGATCGAGGTGGTCGTCTCCGCCAGCGATACGCACAACCGGCGCAACGTCAACCGTTCCACCGCCGAGTCGCTCGACGACATCGCCGAACTGATCGACCTGCTGCACGGTGCCGGCGCGCAGGCCGAGGTGATCATCGCGACCAGCTTCGGCTGCCCGTACGAGGGGGACATCGATCCGGCCCGGGTCGCGGCCATCGTGGAACGGGTGGTCGCCGACGGCACCGACCGCGTGGCCTTCGGCGACACCACCGGCATGGGTACGCCCCGACGGGTCCGTGACCTGCTCACCGCCGTACGCGACCGCAACGCGGACATCCCGGTGCTGCTGCACTTCCACAACACCCGGGGCACCGCCCTGGCGAACCTGTTGACCGCGTTGGAGTTCGGGGTGACCGAGTTCGACGCCAGCGTCGGCGGTCTCGGCGGCTGCCCGTACGCGCCGGGTGCCAGCGGAAACCTGGCCACCGAGGAGGCGGTGCACATGCTGCACGACATGGGCATCGACACCGGCATCGACCTCGACGCCCTGATCGACGCCGCCAAACTCGCCGAGGACCTCACCGCCCGCCGCCTCCCCTCCGGCGTCCTCCGCGCCGGCCCCCGCACCGCCCTGACCCCCCTCCCCTGAACCCCCTCCCCTGAACCCCACACGCCCCACCCCTCCCCGCGCCGCCCCATTCACCCGCGATCTTGCAGTTTTTGTCGCCCATATGCGCTCCTTATGTCGATATGTGGCGACGAGAAGTGCAAGATCGCGGGCAGGAGGGGTGGGTGTGGCGTGGTGAGGGTGGGCGTGGGTGGGGTAGATTAACGATCGTTCAGGCTGGGCGTGGTGGGGAGCCGTGGTGACTGTTGACGGTGGGGCGCTGGAGCAGCTCGGTAAGCGCGTTCGGGCCGGTGGCGCGGAGAAGTATCACGCGGCGAACGCGGCCAAGGGAAAGCTGTTCGCCCGGGAGCGGGTCGCGCTGCTGGTCGACGAGGGATCGTTCGTCGAGGACGGGCTCTACGCCAACGCGCTCGCCGACGGGCTGCCCGCCGACGGGGTGGTGACCGGCACCGCCACCATCGACGGTCGCCAGGTCTGCCTGATGGCCAACGATTCCACGGTCAAGGCCGGCAGCTGGGGTGCGCGTACCGTCGAGAAGATCATCCGAATCATCGAGCGGGCGTACGACACCGGCGTGCCGATGGTCTACCTGGTCGACTCGGCCGGGGCGCGGATCACCGACCAGGTCGAGCTGTTCCCGGGTCGCCGCGGTGCCGGCAAGATCTTCTGGAATCAGGTACGCGCATCCGGCTCTATCCCCCAGGTCTGCGCGCTGTTCGGGCCGAGCGCGGCCGGTGGCGCGTACATCCCGGCGTTCTGCGACGTGGTGGCCATGGTGGACGGCAACGCCAGCATGTACCTCGGCTCCGACCGGATGGTCGAGATGGTCACCGGGGAGAAGACCACTCTGGAGGCCATGGGCGGGGCGAAGGTCCACTGCGCCGAGTCGGGCGTCGGGCACTTCCTCTGCAAGACCGAGGCCGAGGCGCTCGACGTGGTCAAGCGCTACCTGTCGTACCTGCCGGCGAACTGGACCCAGCAGCCGCCGACCGCCGAGGCGGTCGCCGCACCCGCCAAGGCGGACCTGGCCGCGCTGGTGCCGGCCAGCGAGCGGCAGGCCTTCGACATGCGACGGTACGTCAAGGGCCTGCTCGACGAGGATTCGTTCTTCGAGATCCAGGCGCTCTGGGCCAAGGAGTTGACCATCGGGTTCGGCCGGCTGAACGGCGAGGTCGTCGGCGTGGTCGGCAACAACTCGATGTTCAAGGGCGGGGTGCTCTTCGTCGACTCGGCCGACAAGGCGAGCCGGTTCGTGCAACTCTGCGACGCGTTCAACGTGCCGCTGCTGTTCCTCTCCGACGTGCCCGGCTTCATGGTCGGCAGCGCGGTGGAGAAGCAGGGCATCATCCGGCACGGCGCCAAGATGATCACCGCGATCTCCGAGGCGACCGTACCCAAGATCTGTGTGGTGGTGCGCAAGGCGTACGGGGCAGGCCTCTACGCCATGGCCGGTCCCGGCTTCGAGCCGGACGCGACAATCGCGCTGCCCACCGCGAAGATCGCGGTGATGGGCGCGGAGGCCGCGGTCAACGCGGTGTACGCGAACAAGATCGCCGCGATCGAGGACGAGGCCGAACGGGCCGCCTTCGTCGCCGCCAAGCGCGCCGAGTACGAGCAGGACATCGACATCGTCCGGCTGGCCAGCGAACTTGTCATCGACGCGATCGTCGAGCCGCACGAACTGCGCGCCGAACTGATCCGCCGCTTCACCGCCGCCCGGAGCAAGGACCGGCACTTCTCCCGTCGTCGGCACGGCGTCACCCCCGTCTGAACCGGCGTCACCGTACGCATCAGCCAGCACCGGCACCGTCGAGGCGTCACGAGCGCTCGTCGGCCGTCCACACAGGAGGAACCCCGATGGACTTCCGGCTCTCCGAGGAGCACCAGGCGCTGCGCGACAGCGTGCGGGACTTCGCCCGCGAGGTGGTCGCGCCGGTCATCGCCGAGCACTACGAGCAGCACACCTTCCCGTACGAGGTCATCCGGCAGATGGGCAAGATGGGCCTGTTCGGGCTGCCCTTCGCCGAGCAGTACGGCGGCATGGGTGGCGACTACTTCGCCCTCTGCCTGGCGTTGGAGGAGTTGGCCCGGGTCGACTCCAGCGTGGCGATCACCCTGGAGGCGGCGGTCTCGCTCGGCGCGATGCCGATCTACCGGTTCGGCACCGAGGAGCAGAAGGCCCGGTGGCTGCCGAAGCTGCTCAGCGGCGAGGCGCTGGCCGGGTTCGGGCTCACCGAGCCGGGCACCGGGTCGGACGCCGGGGGCACCGAGACCCGGGCCGTGCTGGACGGCGACGAGTGGGTGATCAACGGTTCGAAGGCGTTCATCACCAACTCGGGCACCGACATCACCGCCCTGGTCACCGTCACCGCCGTCACCGGCACCCGGCCGGACGGCGCGAAGGAACTGTCCACCATCATCGTGCCGAGCGGTACGCCGGGCTTCATCGTGGCGCCCGGCTACTCCAAGGTCGGCTGGACCGCCTCGGACACCCACGAGTTGACCTTCGACGACTGCCGGGTGCCGGCGGAGAACCTGCTCGGCGAGCGCGGTCGCGGCTTCGCCCAGTTCCTGCGCATCCTCGACGAGGGCCGGATCGCCATCGCCGCGCTGGCCGTGGGCCTCGCCCAGGGCTGCGTCGACGAGTCGATCAAGTACGCCCGCGAGCGGCACGCCTTCGGCCAGCCGATCGGCACCTACCAGGCGATCCAGTTCAAGGTCGCGGACATGGAGATGAAGGCGCACACGGCCCGGCTGGCGTACTACGACGCGGCGGCCCGGATGCTTGCCGGCGAGCCGTTCAAGCGGCAGGCGGCGATCGCCAAGCTGCACGCCAGCACGATCGCGGTGGACAACGCCCGGGAGGCGACGCAGATCCACGGCGGGTACGGCTTCATGAACGAGTACCCGGTGGCCCGGTTCTGGCGGGACTCCAAGATCCTGGAGATCGGCGAGGGCACGTCCGAGGTGCAGCGCATGATCATCGCGCGTGACCTGGGGATGTGACCGGGGTCCGGTGACCGGGTGCGCCGGTCGCCTGTCGGGTTTCGGCATCGACCGGTCGGGTGGTTGACGCTCGCCTGCCGGATGTCGGGCCTGGCCCGTAATGTCCCGGACCATGACTTCGAGTCATGATCGTTCATCCGGGTGGATCGGGTCGTCCGGCCTTGCGGATCTGCTGCGGGGGCATCGCCGGGCCGCCGGCCTCACCCAGGCCGAACTCGCGACTCGTGCCGGCGTCGGCGTACGGACGGTTCGTGACCTGGAACGGGGACGCTCCTCGCGCCCGCAGCGCACCACCGTCGATCTGCTCGCCGATGCGCTCGACCTGTCCGGTGCCGCCCGTACGGCCTTCGTGGCCGCGGCTCGCAGAGCCGATGGCGGCACCGCCCGGGCCACTGCGGGTGAGCCGACACCCGTCCCGCCACCGCCCGAGCTGATCGGGCGGGAACGGGATCTGGCCGAGTTGGTCACCCTGCTGACCGAGCCGCGCGGACCTCGGGTGATCAGCCTGGTGGGGGTGGCGGGTGTCGGCAAGACCGCCCTCGCGCTGGCCGCCTGCCACGCCGTCGCCGCCGCTCGACGAGCGAGCCCGGTCGGGCCGCCGTCGGAGTCCGGTCGTCCGGGCGGTGTCAGCGGGCTGCACGTCGACGTCGGGTCGGACGTCGCCGACGTGTTCGCGGCCGCGCTGGGCGCCTTCGGAGTGTCCCGGACGACCGAGTTGACCGCCCGGATCGGCGACCCGACGCTGCTGGTGGACGCGGCCGACCGGGCCCCCGATCCGGTGGCCGGTGCGGTGCAGCGTCTCGTCGACGCCGTGCCCACGCTGCGGGTACTTGTCACCGGTCGGCATCCGGTGGGGCTGCCGGACGAGTGGGTCCGACCGGTGTTGCCACTGGAGGCGCCGGCATCGGGAGACATCGAGCCGTCGGCGCTCGCCGCCTCCCCGGCGGTGGCGCTGTTCACCGCTCGGCTGGCGCAGGTCCGCCGGGAGCCACCGACCGAGACCGAACTTCCGGCGCTGGCCGCGCTGGTGCGGCGACTGGGCGGGCTTCCGCTGGCCATCGAACTGATGGCGGCACGCGGTCGGCTGCTCAGCCTGACCGAACTGCTCGACCGCTACGGCGATCGGGTGCTGGACCTGGACATGGCGACCCGCAGCGGTTGGCCGACCGGTCAACTGCGGCCGGACGACACCCGGGCGGCGGTGGCGGGGACGCTGCGCGACGCGGTGGCGACGAGCTACCGGCTGCTCGACGACGAGGAGCGTGCGGCGCTGCGCCGGTTCTCCGCGTTCGACAACCGGTGGTCGATCGAACTGGCCGAGGAGATGCTCACCGGCACGGCCATCACCGCCGACCCCGTACGGCTGCTCAACCGGTTCATCGAACTGGGACTGCTGCACGTACGCGGGGATGGGCCGTTTCGCTTCCGACTGCTCGACGCGGTACGCGACTACGCCGTCGAACGGGTTTCCGGCGCCGGTGAGGCGGCGGTGATCCAGCGTCGGCACGCGCGAGTGATCACGTGGTTCGTGGAGCGCACCGCACCGGGCCTGACCGGGGCCGACGCCACCGGTGCGGCGCGTCGACTCGACGAGGTGTCCGGGGACATCAGTGCCGCGCTGGCGTACGCCGCGGTGGACGACCCATTGACCGCGTTGCGCCTGGCGGCCGGCCTGCCGCTCTGGTGGCGGCTTCGCGGGCGCGCCGGCGCCGGGCGGCAGTGGCTGCTGCGGCTGCTGGCCGACCCACGTACCGCCGAGGCCGACGGGGAACTGCGCCTGCGCGCGTCGCGCGGGGCGGCATCGCTCGCCGACGGGCAGGCCGCTGTGGTGGAGGAGTTGCCGAAGGCCCGCGATCGGTCACGACAACGGGGGGTGGTGGCGCGGGCGAGGAAGCCCCCTGTTGCCACCCCTCGCTCATCGCCCGCGCCGGCACCCCCCATTGCGCCCCCGGTGACCCGAGACTAGCGAGACGGCGAAAGGCGACCTGTCGCATTTGGTGACCTATCGCCGTTTGTTCGATCGGTTCTGCCGCTCTTTCTGCCGCTGACGTCACCCTCGGCTGCTGGGCCGACCACCGATAGTTCGGCGGCGGGGGTTGAAAACGCGGCACCTGCGAACGACGATCAACAGGCGGTGGACTTGGCGTGCTCCGGTCCGGTGGCCGGGTCACCACTGCCGGCCGTGGCGCAGGGATGCACCGCGTCCCGCACCCGGCGCAGGCCGTCGAGCAGGGCGTTCAGGGCGGTCGGATCCAGTTGGCCGGTGAACCAGTCCTCGATGAGTTGGAGGTGACCGGGCAGGCACTCATCGAGCCGGCGCAGGCCGGCCGGCGTCACCACGGCGAACGAACTGCGCCGGTCGGACGCGCAGGCACGTCTGACGATCAGGCCGTCGCGTTCCATCCGGTCGACCACCCGGGTCACGCCGCTGGTGGACAGCGAGGTCTGGGCCGCGAGGTCGGTCATTCTCAGTTGGTTGTCGGGCGAGCGGGTGAGCCGGGTCAGCACCTCGAACTCGACCGGGGACAGCCCGTGTTCTTCCATCTGCGCGGCGAACCGGGCGGACAGCCCGGCATGTACCTCGAAGAGGAGGCCGACAGCCGTGATGCGAGAGTCATCGAACACGTTCGGGTTCACCAGGCCATCCTAGCAGTCCTTGACACGTGGAATATTGTCGAGGGTATAGTTGCTTGGTCAGTCGTTGACCAAGCCAACATTCTCTACCGGAGGGCAGTCTCTCATGACCAGCAGCACCGAGTCGGTTACCCGCGAGTGGAACGGCCTGACCATCCCGGCGGCTGGCACCTACCTGCTGGACGCCGCGCACAAGCGGGTCGGCTTCATGGCCCGGCACATGATGGTGGCGAAGGTTCGCGGTGAGTTCACCGAGGCCAGCGCGACCATCACGATCGCCGAGGAGCCGCTGGAGTCCACGGTCAGCGCGACCATCCAGGCGGCCAGCATCACCACCGCCCAGGCCGACCGGGACACCCACCTGCGCAGCGGCGACTTCCTCGACGTGGAGAAGTTCCCCACGCTGGAGTACCGCAGCACCGGCGTGAAGTCCCACAGCGGTAACGAGTTCGTCCTCGCCGGCGAACTCACCATCAAGGACGTGACCCGCCCGGTCGACCTCACGGTCGAGTTCGAGGGTGTCGGCCGCAGCCCCTTCGGCACCGACATCTTCGGCTTCTCGGCGAGCGCCGAGATCGACCGTGAGGAGTTCGGCCTGACCTGGAACGTCGCCCTGGAGTCGGGTGGCGTCCTGGTCGGCAAGAAGATCAAGATCGAGATCGAGGGCGAGGCCGTCCGCCAGGCCTGACCTCTCGTACGCCCGACAGGCCCGCGCTTCACCGCGCGGGCCTGTCGGCTGTTCACCACCCCTGTGCCCTGGCCCCACCGTCCCAGGGCGCTGCCGTCGGTGCCAAATGTCACAGATTGTTCGTCAAGCTGTTCGTAGGCCACGACACCGGCGCTGGGTAGGACTTCTTCCGGCGTGTCCGAACTGGCCCGTCGCTGGTCAGAGCGGCGCTGCTCTGCGGGGGGACTGCGGCAATGGACCGATCTTCGGGACGGCCAGGTTCGGCGCGTCGGCGAGTAAGGTTCACACTGCGCTGCGGAACGGCACCGTTCCGTCGCGTCGCGCGCCGGGAGGAACACATGGGCAGGGACGTCGATCGGGCCGCATTCTCCCGCGAGGACCGGGTCCTCTACCGGCAGAAGGTCCGCCGTTGCCTGGACGTCTTCGCCCTGATGCTTGACGACTTCGGCTTCGACGCCGACCGGCCGATGACCGGGCTGGAGATCGAGCTCAACCTGGTCGACCCCGCAGCCGAACCCGCGATGCGCAACGAGGAGATCCTCGCCGCCATCGCCGATCCGCTGTTCCAGACCGAGCTGGGACAGTTCAACCTGGAGCTGAACGCCAACCCTCGACTGATCTCCGGTGCGGGCTTCACCGACTACGAACGCGGCCTGCTCGGCAGCCTCAACCGGGCGAGTGAGCGGGCGGCCCGGTCGGACACCCGGATCGTCCTGGTCGGCATCCTGCCCACGCTGACCGAGCGTCACCTGGTCGCCGACAACCTGTCGACGAACGAACGGTACCGGGTGCTCAACGACCAGATCGTCGGTGCCCGGGGCGAGGACATCGAACTCGACATCCGTGGTGTCGAACGGCTGCGTACGCACACCGACTCGATCGCGCCCGAGGCGGCCTGCACCAGCCTCCAGTTCCACCTCCAGGTCGCGCCGGACAGCTTCGCCGACTACTGGAACGCCTCCCAGGCGATCGCCGGAGCGCAGGTCGCGGTGGGTGCCAATTCACCCTTCCTGTACGGCCGGCAGCTCTGGGCGGAAACCAGGATCGCCCTGTTCGAACAGGCCACCGACACCCGCCCGGACGAGCTGAAGGCGCAGGGCGTACGACCCCGGGTGTGGTTCGGCGAACGATGGATCACCTCGATCTTCGACCTCTTCGAGGAGAACGTCCGCTACTTCCCGCCGCTGCTGCCGATCTGTGAGAGCGAGGACCCGGTCGAGGTCCTGCATGCCGGCGGTGTGCCCGAGTTGGCCGAGCTGCGACTGCACAACGGCACCGTCTACCGCTGGAACCGCCCGGTCTACGACATCATGAACGGGCGTCCGCACCTGCGGGTCGAGAACCGGGTGCTGCCGGCCGGCCCGACCGTGGTCGACATGCTGGCCAACGCCGCCTTCTACTTCGGGCTGGTCCGCGGCCTGGCCGAAGCCGACCGTCCGATCTGGAGTCAGCTCACCTTCAGCTCCGCCGAGGAGAACTTCCACGTCGCCGCCCGACGGGGCATGGACGCCGTCCTGCACTGGCCCCGGCTCGGCGAGGTGCCGGTGACCAGGTTGGTGCTGGACGTGCTGTTGCCCATCGCATCCGCCGGGCTCGACGCCTTCGGGGTGGCCCCGGCCGAACGCGACCGGCTCCTCGGCATCATCGAGCAGCGCTGTCGTACCGGCCGTAACGGGGCGGTCTGGCAGACGGCGACGGTGTGGGCCGCACAGCGGCAGCGGGGCCTGGACCGACCGGCCGCGCTGCACCACATGCTCCAGCGCTACGCCGAGCTGCAGGGCAGCAACGAGCCGGTGCACACCTGGCCCGTCGACTGACCCGTCAGCGGGCGCGACGCGGTGGTCGGGCCCGTCGGCTCGAAGCCTCCGGCCCGGCAGTGGCGCCGGTTGCCGGCTCGGCGTCCGTACCCGCCTCCGAGCCGCCGCCGGCCTCGGCGCGGCTCGCCCCCGAACGGTCCCGGGCCTCGGCGGAGATGACCTCGGACGGCTGCCCCGCCGACGGCTCGGAGGTGCTGCGTCGGGTCGGTTCACCGCTGCCGCCCTGATTGCCGCTGGCCGGTGTGCCCGCGCTGTCGCGGTTGCCGCTGTCCGGTGGGTAGGCGCCACCGTGGTCACCGGTGGTCGGTATGTCCGTGCTGTCGCGGTCACCGCTGGTCGGGACGCCCGTGGCGCCGGGGTCACCGTTCGTCGGTGCGTCCGTGCTGTCGTGGGTGCCGGGACGCTGTCGAGGCACCTGCGGGGTGGATGCCGCGTCGGTGGCCGGCTGCATCGACCTGCGCCGGGCGGACCGCTGGGCGAGCGCCGCGACGAGGACGGAACCGCCGACACCGACTATTGCCGCGTACGGGGCGATGAGGTGGGCGGACACCTGCTCCGGGTTGATCGCGGTCAACCTCGGTACGGCCAGGAAGTAGGCGACTGCCACCAGCAGCGGACCGGCCGCACCGGAGGCGGTGGCACCCACCCGGCGGTCGGCGTCGCGGACGCCTCGGCGGGCGGCCAGCGCGCCGATCACCAACGCCGATCCGAGGGAGAGAATCGCCCCGGGCCAGTAGAAGTAGTCCCGGATCCAGAACTGGTCGCTGTCGGAACTGAGCTGCCAGATGCCCAACTGGGCGGTGGTCAGGCCCCGACCGGCGAGCACCGAGTCGAGTACGGCGACGACCGCGAGCAGCCACAACCAACCGGCGGTGGCGATTACGTTGGTGGCCGCCGCCCGGCAGCGCAGTGACCAGAGGGCCACCAGCGCGCCGACCAGCACACCGACCGCGGCGTACCCGGCGGCCATGTCCCGCGGCGAGGGAGTGTCCGGTACCACCGCGACCCGGGCGGGTACGGCGACAAGCAACACGGTGATCAGCGCGCCCAGTGCGGCGGCACCGGCCAACGCGATGAACCACAGGCTGTCACCACCGCGCCCGTCAGTTGCCGGCAGTCGACCCGGGTCAGCTGCCGACTCGACGTCGGGTGTGGACAGCGCCGGACGCCGGTCCCGGAGCCGCTGGGCGCAGACCGCACCGAAGACGGTCGAGGTGGCGGCGATCCAGGTGGCCCAGATCAGGCTGGCCACCCAGGCGGCCGTGCCGGCGGTCGGTTCGGCCGGCGCCCAGTTCAGAATGCCCAGGCCGTAGCCGAATCCCAGTTGGGCGGCACCGGCACCAGCTGCCACGCCGACCGCGGTGGCGATCGATCCTCCCCAGCCCTGTCTGGCCATGCCGGGCAGCGTAACCTCCTGTGCCCGGCGCGGCGAGTCGTGCGCCGTACCGGGCGATCAAGGTGACGGACGGTGTTTGTCGTCGATGGGTACGGTCGCCGGTGATGAGGCGGTGGGCGCAATGACGGGTGAGGTGACGGACGGCCGGACGACGCGGGCCGACACCGGTCCCGATCGGAAGACGATGGTGGTTGGTGGTGGCGTCGCGGCGGTGCTGCTCGCGGTCATCGGAGCCGCCGGTGGCTGGGTGCTCGCGGGCGACGAACAGCGGCAGCCGGAGACGCCCGTCGCTGCGAGGGGAAGCCGTAGCCCGAGCGCGCCGGCCCCGTCGACACCGCGCGAGCGGCCCGCGTCCACCTCCGCCCCGACCAGTGCCGCCGCACCGAGTCCGACCGGGCTGACCGTGCCGGATCTCGTCGGCATGGACCTCGAAGAGGCCCGGAACGAGGTGCGAAAGCGCGGGCTGGAATGGAAGTTCATCTTCGGCACCGGCGACAACCAGAGCGTACGGAGCACTGATCCGGTCGCCGGTACGCCGGTGAAGCACGGCAGCACGATTTCGATCACCGTGGCCGGGGCGGCCCCACTGAACGAGATGCCGCAGGTGGTCGGGGAAGACTGCCGGGAGGCGGCGGCCGAACTCTTCGACAAGGGCTTTTCGCCGCACTATCCGTCCGGGCTGACCGGAAAGGTCACCGAACAGGAGCCCGCCGCCGGCACCGTTGGACGATGGGACGACATCGTGTACATCTTCTGCGGGATTCGGTCGTCGGATGACGAGTTCCTTCGGCAGTGACAGGCACCCGACACGCTGATTCCGGCCGATGGCGGGCGGAACCGCTAGGTTGACCAGCGTGGGGATGCCGACATGAGCGAGCGGGGCGAGGAACAGCCGGACGACCGGACACGTCCGTTGCCTCCGCCCGCCGGAGATCCCGACGACACCGCTGTGCTGGGTGGTACGCCGCCCGAAGGCACCGAGCCGGACGCGACAGTGGTGGTGCCGCCGACGCCCCGACCCCAGCTGTGGTCGGGGCGGGCGGAGGTGCGGCCACCGGGCCCGGGTGACGACCGTGAGTTGACCGCCGGCGAGTGGTACGGCGACGAGCAGGCCGGTCGGCGTTGGTGGCTGCCGATTCTCTGGGGAATCGTCCTGCTGCTGTTGCTCGGCGCGCTCGGAGTGGGGTTGTGGCTGGCACGCCAGGCGGTGGACGAGGACGACTCCCCGCCGCCGTCGCCCCAGCCGACCTCGACGGCGCCGACGAGCGCGTCGGCTTCACCAACCCGTTCGCCCTCGGCGGCACCGACGACAAGCGCTGCGCCGACGGGGTTGCCGATGCCGCCCCTGGTAGGGCTCTCCGAGGATGCGGCCCGAGCCCGGCTGGAAGCACTCGATCTCGAACCCGAGGTCGTGTACCGCCCGTCGGACCAGCCGGCCGGCACCGTGATCGCCACCGATCCGGGCCAGGGTGAGCCCGTCCAGCCCGGCGACGTGGTCAGGCTGGTGGTCGCCACCCCCAGCCCGTCGACGACGGCACCGACCACCGCGCCGACGACCACCGACCCGACGACGACCGGGCCGACCACCGACCCGACGGCCACGGCGAGCCCCACCGGGTGATCGGCTGCTCACCACATCCGTCGTCTGGTGCTGACCAGCCCGAGCCCGGCGAGGGAGATGGCGAGCCCGAACACCCCTGACCAGAACAGCGACCGGCTGAGTGCATCGGAGCTGTGCCGGTCGCCGGTTCGGTCGGACGTCGCCGCCCGGTGCGCACTGTCGGCGGACGATTCGGAGTCGCCGGGCATCGCGGCCGAGCCGTCAGGCAGAGCAGCCGAGTCGTTGGGCGTCAGTGGTGCCGTGCGGTCGTCGTCGAACTCGTCCCAGGCGGGCGGTGAGCCTCCCGACCCGGTCGGCGGCGTGGCTTCCACCACCGTGATCTCGGGTGCGGGAACCGGCTCGGCCAGCCGGGTGGAGGACAGAGCGGGATCCCGGACCAGCACCATCAGGGTGATGGCGGCACCGAACAGTGCCAGGATTCCGAAGGCGTGGGCGATACGGGACCGATGGGGCCGCCGCGCGGACAGATTGACCATGGCCATCCCAGGTTCGGGGTCCTGGAGGCGCGGTGGAGACGTGCCGGGGTGGGCACACCGATTCTATGGCGTCGGTGTGCCCGTCGGCGGCGTTTCGAATGCTCAGCCCACCCGGACCGGGGTCCGGGTGACGGGCCGACGGGCCGAGCGGACGGTGTGCGGTCGCGGCTGCGGCGCGGCCTGCACCAGGTGCAGCCCGGCCCGCTGGACGAAGATCGATCGACGGTTGACCGCGTCCCCCGCCGTGTTCAACTCGTAACCTTCGAGCCAGAGCCAACCGTCATAGGTCGGGCGGTCCAGCACCCGGATCACCCGGAAGTGAATCGGTCTGATGAACTGGACACTCGCCGCGCTTGTCACGTTCAGTACGTCACCGGAGCGGGGAAGCACATGGGCTCCTGAAAGGTCGGCCGGCGGGGAGGCCGGCAAGGCTGATCGGGGGGAAGTGCGGGCTCCGGCGACGAGGTCGTGACTCGGGAACCGGGTTCGTGGCGTCGACGGGCTTCGCTGCGCTGGTGGCGTACTCGGCCCGCCGTGTCTGGGCTGTCAGGGAAGGTGTCTGGGGCCACCGCCGCCGTCGCGCGTCGGCGACCGGCCACCGGATTCGCGGGGCCGGTCGCCGATCGACCGGGTCACCCGGTCGTCGTCTCCGTCGGCACCGCGGTGATCACAGGGGGAGACTGGATCAGAACGGTGCGTAGCCCGCGTCATACGGACAGAGTGCATCAGCGTCGTGCTTCATGCAAGTTGCACGTCGACTTTTGCCGATACGTGAGCGGCTCGCGCGAAACGGCGCTTGAACGTGCCGCCACCCGGACGGCACACTGAGGACCGGTTTCGCCCGTCGCGGCCGGTCGAGGACCGGCTCCACCCCTTGCCGCGAAACGCCCGCCGCCTTATGGTCGCGCCCCAGGCGGGCGGCAGACAGCGGCGCGTCGAGGCGGAAGGTGACACCGTGAGCGAGCGGCGCAGTCCGACCATCCGCCGGCGTCGCCTGGGCGCGGAACTGCGCCGTCAGCGCGAGACGGCCGGGATCACCATCGAGGCGGTGGCCGAGCAACTGGAGTGTTCGGCGTCGAAGATCTCCCGGATCGAGACCGGTCACACCACCGCGACGCCCCGGGACGTCCGGGACATGCTCCGGATCTACGGGGTGGTCGGTGCTGAGAGCGACGAGCTGGTGCAGATCGCTCGGGAGGCGCGGCAGAAGGGTTGGTGGCACCCGTACAGCACGGTGCTGGTCGGGGCGTACGTGGGCCTGGAGGCCGCAGCCAGTTCGATCCGGGCGTACGAGCAGCAGGTGGTTCCGGGTCTGCTGGAGACCGAGGATTACGCCGGCGCGATGATTCGCGCGGCCCGCCCTGATTTCACTGCGGAACAGGTGCGACAACGAGTGCGTGTCCGACTCGGTCGCCAGTCGTTATTGACCCAGGACGATCCGGTCGATCTGTGGGTGGTGCTCGATGAGGCGGTGATGAGCCGTCCGGTGGGCGGGGACACGGTCATGCGTGACCAGCTCAATCGGTTGGTGGAGGTAGCCCAGCTGCCGAATGTGACGTTGCAGGTCCTGCCCTTCGAGGTTGGGGCACATGCTGGCATGGACGGCACCTTCACGATCCTGAGCTTCCCCGAACCAGGTGATCCGGATGTCGTGTACGCGGAGAACGCCACGGGTGGGCTCTTCTTGGAGAAGAGCGACGAACTGCAGAAGTACAGCTTCATCTTCGATCACATTCGAGCAGCGGCCATGCGTCCGGAGGAGTCCGTCGGGTACATCGCAAAATTGGCAGAGGAGCCGCTGTGGAAATGGCGACGCAAGGATTCCCCGTGGACCTGACGCAGGCGCACTGGTTCAAGAGCTCGAAGAGCGGGCCGAACTGTGACAACTGCGTCGAGGTGGCGTATGTGACCGGGGCGGTCGGCGTCCGGGATTCGAAGGACAAGGCCGGACCGGCCCTCGTCTTCGCTCCGGGTGACTGGCACGCCTTCGTCGCCGGCACACGGGGCGGCGTCTTCGGACGGGGTTGATCCCGTAGCAACGACCTGGTCCCCGATCGGCACGTCCGGTCGGGGACCACGTCGTCCGCCGCGCTCGGCGGTCCCTCCGTGGGGCCCGGCCCGGTCGGCTGCCGTCGCCACTTCCCACCCGTCTCGTTGTACCTCTCGGTACGCGCTGGTCGACATCCCCCCGAGCAGGGCGGGTAACCGAGCGAGGCAGGCGAGACGAATGACGAGTATCGGATCGGACAACCTCACCAACAGCCCGGGCAAGCCGGAAAGGTTCGGCGGCAAATATCGCGGGGCTCGGCGGGACACCGTGTTGACCGAGGTGGTGTCCACGGACACCGAACACTCCGGGCGGGACACCACGGCACCGAGCGAGCAGGCCACGTCGCCGCTCACCCTGCCGTCGCTGGACCCGAACCCGCTCACCGAACCGTCGTTCCCGGCGACCGGATGGTCGAGCGTGGACGACGGCTCCCTTGCGGATCATCCGCTGCTGCGCGGCCTGCTGATGGAGTTGCCGCCGAGGGGCAGTGTGCCGCCGCCGGGTTGGCTCGACCGCTGGTTCGAGGCGACGCGGGCGATCCTGGAGCTGCTATACGTGCAGGGCGCGGGCCGGGCTCGGTGAGGTCGCGGACCGCTGCGGCATGGCTCGCTCGGCGAGCCGGTTGTGGCGCAGCGCGTGGCGGACCCCGATGGCCCCGACGCCCAGCACCCCGATGGTGACCGCCGGCCCGGTGATGCCCGGCCCGAAGAACTCGGCGGCACCGCTGGCCGTGATCAGCGCGGGCAGCAGGGCCAGGCCGGTCACCTGCAGCGGCAGCCCGATCAGTGGGTGGGCGGCGGCGGCCCTTAGCCCGTGTGGTGCCGGCGTCCGGGCGGCGGCGGCCAGTGCGCCCGCTCCGGCCCGGAGCCGACGCACCCGGCGTACGGTGCAGAGCGCCACCACCAGCGCCGGTAGCGCGGCGAGCGCCAGCCCAGCGGCGGCCCGGTCGGCCAGGGTCGCCCCGGCGGTGGTCAGACCGGCGATCGGCAGAGCCACCGTCAGGCTGAGCCCGACCAGCGTGAGCCCGAGCAGCCAGCCGGCATGTCGACGAAGCTCGCGCGCGTGCGTCATCCGGGGCAACCCCTCCGCGAGGTAGCCGGCGGCCCACCAGACGACGGCGACCGGGAGCAGGAGGACGAGGTGGTTCTGCATGCCTGTCAGCCTTGCCCGTTTTCCGGCTCGCCGAATCCGGGACCGCCCCCCGTTCGTCCCGTAGCCGCCCCCCGTAGGGGAACCATCGTTTCATGTTATGAGGGATCCGACATGTTTATCTGTGTCCATGTCTCGAACTACCCTCTCCTTGATCGGCAGCCATCGATCAGTGGGCCATGAGCAATGCGACGAGGGCTGCCGACAGAGGGAGGTAGGAAGATGGTTCTTCGACAGAGGTCCGTTTTCGTCGGACTGGCCGCGTTGGCCATGGTGGCGGCAGCGACGCCAGCCATGGCCGCCGAGCCGGTCGGCACGATCCGAAGCGCCGGCGGCGCCACCGCCGTCAAAGACAGCTACATCGTGGTGTTCAAGGACAGCGAGGTCGGCCGTGCCGCGGTCGGCTCCTCTGTGGACCGGCTGCTGCGGCGGCACGGTGGAGCGGCGGCGCGCACGTACAGCGCGGCCATCCGCGGCGCCGAGCTGCGACTCAGCGCCAAGGCTGCGGCCCGGATCGCGGCCGATCCGGCAGTGGCCTACGTCGAGCAGAACCACACGGTGCAACTCGCCGCCACCCAGACGAACCCCCCGTCCTGGGGTCTGGACCGGATCGACCAGCGCAACCTGCCGCTGAACAGCTCCTACACGTACCCCAACACGGCCTCGAACGTGACGTCGTACATCATCGACACCGGCATCCGGACGTCCCATTCGGACTTCGGTGGCCGGGCGACCTGGGGCACCAACGCGGTCGACTCCAACAACACCGACTGCAACGGCCACGGCACCCACGTCGCCGGTACGGTCGGCGGCACCGCGTACGGCGTCGCCAAGGCGACCCGACTGGTGGCCGTCAAGGTGCTCAACTGCTCCGGCAGCGGCACCAACGCCGGTGTCATCGCCGGCGTCGACTGGGTCACCGCGAACGCGGTCAAGCCTGCCGTGGCCAACATGAGCCTCGGTGGCGGGGCGAACACCACGCTCGACAACGCGGTGATCAACTCGATCAACTCGGGTGTCACCTTCGTGGTGGCCGCCGGTAACGGCAACAGCCTCGGTGTCCGGCAGAACGCCTGCAACTACTCCCCGGCCCGGACCGCGCCGGCGATCACCGTCGGTGCCACCCAGAACAACGACGCCGCCGCGAGCTTCTCCAACTTCGGCACCTGCGTCGACATCCTGGCGCCCGGCGTGAGCATCACGGCCCCGTGGATCACCAACGACACCTCGACGAACACCATCAGCGGTACCTCGATGGCCTCGCCGCACGTCGCCGGTGCCGCCGCCCTGGTGCTCTCGGCCAACCCGTCCTGGAGCAACCAGCAGGTGCGGGACTACCTGGTCAACAACTCCACGCCGAACGTGATCAGCAATGTCGGCACCGGTACCCCCAACCAGCTGCTCTACGTGGTCAACGGCAGCACCCCGCCGCCGACCAACGACTTCTCGGTCTCGGTGTCGCCGACCTCTGGTTCGGTCGCGCCGGGCGGTTCGGCGACCGCCACGGTGTCCACCGCCACCACCAACGGCTCCGCCCAGTCGGTCAGCCTCTCGGCCAGCGGCCTGCCGTCCGGGGCGTCCGCCTCGTTCAGCCCGGCCACGGTCACCTCGGGTGGGTCCTCGGCGCTGACCATCAGCACCTCGGCCAGCACCCCGGCCGGCACGTACCCGGTGACCATCACCGGTAGCGCGGCCTCCGGCACCAAGACCGCCACCTACACGTTGACGGTCACCGGCAGCGGTAGCGGCAGCTGCTCCGGCACCAACGGCACCGACGTCTCGATCCCGGACGCCGGCTCGGCGGTGACCAGCTCGATCACCATCTCCGGCTGCAACCGGAACGCCTCGTCGAGCTCGACCGTGGCGGTGAACATCGTGCACACCTACCGTGGCGACCTGGTCATCGACCTGCTCGCCCCGGACGGCTCGTCCTACCGGCTGAAGAACAGCAACATCAGCGACAGCGCGGACCACGTGAACACCACCTACACGGTGAACCTGTCCAGCGAGGCGGCGAACGGCACCTGGCGCCTGCAGGTGCGTGACGTCTACGGCGGCGACACCGGCTACATCAACACCTGGACCCTGAGCCTCTGACACCGGTACGACAACGGGCCCCCGGCCGCTTGGCCGGGGGCCCGTTCGTCGTCAACTCTCCGGCGGGCGGTCAGACCGCGAAACCGGCCGGGCGCTCGGTGGCCGGCGCGGGCGGGCGGGCCTTCCACAGGCCGACCTTCTGTGCGAACAGCCGGCTCAGGTACGCCGGATTGAGGATCACGTACCGCCGCCACAGCCGCTTCGGCTCCAGCCCGAGCCGCCAGAACCACTCCAGCCCGGCCCGCTGCATCCACGGCGGCGGCTGGCGCAGCAGCCCGGCGTGGTAGTCGAACGCCGCGCCGACGGCCATCAGCGGCATGTCCAGCAGCGGGCGCATCGCGTACGTGAAGATCTCCTGGCGGGGGCAGCCCAGGCCGACCAGGACGAGCCGGGCGCCGCTGGCCTTGATCCGGTCGGCGATCTCCACGTCCTCGCCCGGCTGCACGGCACGGAACTTGGACGGCTCCACTCCGGCGATCTTGAGCGCCGGGAACATCCGCTCCAGTGCCGGGATCAGCCGGGCCAGGGTCTGCTCGGTCGAGCCGTACAGGTAGACCGGCAGGCCCTCGTCGGCGCAGCGGGAGAGCACGTGCAGGGTCAGCTGGGGCCCGTAGACCCGGTCGGTCAGCCCCGCGCCGTGCAGCAGATTCAGTGCCCACCGCACCGGCTGGCCGTCCGGAGTCACCAGGTCGAAGGAGTTCAGCCGGGCGTTGTGCGCCGGGTCCAGCACCCCGGTCATCACCCCGTGTACGGCCAGGGCGGTCAACGCCATCGGCCGACGCTCCTGCGCGGCGGCGATGACCTGCTCGGTCGCCGTGGCGTAGTCGGTGGCGTCGACCAGGACGCCGAGCACGTTGCGCTTGCTCACGGCCGGACCTCGCCGTCGCGCGCCGGGACCCACTTGTCCACGTTGGCCTCGTAGATCTCTCGCATGATCATGGGTACGTCGTACACCTGTTTCCAGTCCGGGTAGTCGGCCTGGAACGCCTCGTTGGAGCCGATCCACCACTTGTGGTCGCCGATCCGGTTGGCCTCGACGTACTCGGTGATCATCTCCTGGCCGGTGATCTGCTCGGCCAGCGCGAACGCCTCCCGGTTGGAGGTGTTGGAGTGCCGACCGCCACCGAGGTTGTAGACGGCGGCCGAGCGCGGGTTGCGGAAGAACGCCTCGAACGCGGAGACCACGTCCGAGCTGTGGATGGCGTCCCGGACCTGCTTGCCCTGGTAGCCGAAGATCTTGTAGGTGCGGCGCTCCATGTTGGCCCGCATCACGTAACCGAGGAAGCCGTGCAGCTCGGTGGCCGAGTGCGCCGGCCCGGTCAGGGTGCCGCCCCGGAAGCAGGCCGTCTTCATCCCGAAGTAGCGGCCGTACTCCTGCACCATCACGTCCGCGGCGACCTTGGAGGCGCCGAAGATCGAGTGCAGGCAGGCGTCGATCGACATGTCCTCGCGGATGCCCTGCTCGTACGGGTGCCCCGGCTCGATCTCCCAGCGGGTCTCCAGCTCGACCAGGGGCAGGCTGTTCGGGCGGTCGCCGTAGACCTTGTTCGTCGAGCAGTGGATGACCGGTGCCTCGATGCAGTGCTCGCGGACGTTCTGCAACACGTTCAGGGTGCCCGCGGCGTTCACGTCGAAGTCGGTGAAGGGATCGCGTACCGCCCAGTCGTGCGAGGGCTGCGCGGCGGTGTGGATCACCACGGCGACGTCCCGGCCGTACCGCTTGAACAGCGCGCCGAGCGCGCCTCGGTCGCGGATGTCGATGCTGTGGTGCGAGTACGCCTCACCCAACTCGTCGGTGAGCCGGCGAACGTTCCACGCGGTGGACGCCTCCTCGCCGAAGAACTCCTGCCGCATGTCGTTGTCGATGCCGACCACGTCGAGACCCAGGCCGGCGAAGTGCCGGACCGCCTCAGAGCCGATCAACCCGCCCGAACCGGTCACGAATGCGACACTCACGAGCCACTCCTGGTCCGTTGGAGGCAGAAACCAGCGAAGCATAGCCTGACGCCCGGTACGCCCGAATAAGAGCGAGGGCCTCGCGAATTCGCGAAGCCCTCGTCACTGGTGGGGAAGGGGGGAGTTGAACCCCCACGTCCTTTCGGACACACGGACCTGAACCGTGCGCGTCTGCCATTCCGCCACTTCCCCGTGGCTTGACCTCGGACAGCGTAGTCATTGCCGTCTCCGCTGTCGCCAGCGGGGTCTCGGCCATGTTACGTGGCTTCGGTCTTTGCCGCGAATGGCATTCGCTGCTCACAGCGGTTACCGTTCGTGGCGGACGAAAGAGTAGCACGACAATCCTGAGCCGTCCGAACGAGGCGTGGCCTGCCGGCCGAGCGGCGTGTGAGCTGCGTGCGCTCTGGACCGATACCATCATGTCCTCGGGACCCGAGGAGGAGCCGGTGAGCGTGCTGCAACGCTTCGAGAAGCGTCTGGAAGGCCTGGTCGAAGGGGCTTTTGCCAAGGTCTTCAAAGGGGTCGTGCACCCTGTGGAGATCCTCAACGCCATGCAGCGGGAGGCCGAGGCGCACAAAGCCATCCTGGCTGGCGGGCGCACGTTGGTGCCCAACCGCTACGTGATCGATCTCTCGCCGTACGACCACAGTCGGTTGGCGCCGTACGCCGCCGCGCTGGCCCAGGAGCTGGCCCAGTCGCAGGCGGAGTTCATCGGCGAGCAGGCGTGGACGGTCTACGGCGACGTGATCGTCGAGATCGAGCGCGGTGAAGGGCTGGACACCGGCATGTTCCGGGTCACCGCCGAGGTCTACACCGGTGGCGAGGTCGCCCCGGTCTCCGCGCCCGGCTACGACGCCGGCCCGTCCGGCTACCCCGCGTACGAGCAGGGTGGCGGCTACGGCCCGCCGCCGGGGCACGGTGGCGGTCGTAACGTGCGACTGGTCTCCGGCGACGGCCGCACCTACCCGCTGCAGATGGGCTCGACCGTGATCGGTCGCGGCGACCAGGCCAACCTGCGTCTGCCGGACGTCGGCATCTCCCGCCGACACGCCCGGCTGGACTTCGACGGTGGGCAGGTCGTGCTGACCGATCTCGGCTCCACCAACGGCACCATGGTCAACGGCCAGCGGGTCTCCGCCGTGGCGCTGAACCCCGGTGACATGATCCAGCTCGGCACCACCACGCTCACCTTCCGCGTGGACGGCTGATCCGCCTTGCCGGAACTCGTCATCACCGTCGCCCGGTTCGGATTCCTCGTCCTTTTGTGGATCTTCGTGTTCACGGTGGTCGGCGTCATCCGGCGGGACCTCTTCGCCGGGGCCCGGTCCGGTCGCCTGGTGGCCGCGCCCCGCACGGTGGGTGCGTCGACCGGTCAGGCGACGGCAAAGCCGGCGAAGGTGAAGCGGGGGCGGGCGGCCCACCAGTTGGTGGTAACCGCCGGTCAACTGGCCGGCACCAGGATCACGCTGGGTGAAGCTCAGATAACCATCGGTCGGGCCGAGGATTCCACTCTCGTCATCACCGACGATTACGCCTCGGCGCGACACGCCCGGCTGGTGCCCCGTGACGGGCAGTGGTTCGTCGAAGACCTCGGTTCGACTAACGGGACGTACCTCGATCGCGCTAAGGTCACCGGACCGACCCCCGTACCCCTCGGCGTGCCGATCCGGATCGGCCGCACCTCTCTCGAATTACGGCCATGACTCTGACCCTGCGCTATGCGGCCCACAGCGACCGCGGTCTGATCCGAGACGGCAACCAGGATTCCGTCTACGCCGGACCGCGGCTACTCGCCGTCGCCGACGGCATGGGCGGTATGGCCGCCGGTGACGTCGCCAGCAACATCGTCATCGGTGCCATGGCGCCGCTCGACGAGGACGTCCCGGGTGACGCCCTGGTCGACGCGTTGCGTTCCGCCGTGGGCACCGCCAACCAACAGCTCCGCGAGACCGTGGACGCCAACCCTCAGCTGGAGGGGATGGGCACCACACTCACCGCGACCCTCTTCTCCGGCAGCAAGCTGGGCATGGTCCACATCGGTGACTCGCGCGCCTATCTGCTGCGCGACGGTGACTTCAACCAGATCACCAAGGACGACACCTACGTCCAGATGCTCGTGGACGAAGGCCGGATCAGCCCGGAGGAGGCGAGCAGCCACCCGCAGCGGTCGCTGCTCACCCGAGCCCTCGACGGGCGGGACATCGACCCGGAGTACTCGGTCCGCCAGGTGCTGCCCGGAGACCGCTACCTGATCTGCTCGGACGGCCTTTCCGGGGTGGTCAGTGCGGAGACCATCGCCGAGACCATGCGGGAGTACGCCGACCCGCAGCAGTGCGTCGAGCGACTGGTCCAGCTCGCTCTGCGCGGCGGCGGCCCGGACAACATCACCGTGATCATCGCCGACGCCACCGACCGCGACATCGTCGAGGCGGCCCCGATCGTCGGCGGTGCGGCCGCGCGGGACCGGGGCATGGCGACCTCGGCCGACGTCTCCACCCCGGCCGCCCGGGCCTCGGCGCTCTCCGCTCCCCGGCCGCCCGTGCCCGAGGAGCCGGCCGGCAACGACGACGAGCCGGAGGCCCGTCGCCGTCCGCTGCGCGCCCTGGCGATGACCACCGCCCTCCTGGTGATCATCGGCGGCGGGGTCTTCGCCGGGTACGACTACACCCAGCGGCAGTACTACGTCGGGGCGACCGACGACGGCCAGGTGGCCGTCTTCCGGGGCATCCAGGGCGAGATCGCCGGCATGGATCTCTCCACGGTCCATTCCAAGAGCACCGCCCAACTGGACGATCTCACCCTCGCCGCCCAGGAACAGGTCAAGCAGGGCATTCCGGCCAGGAACGAGCCCGACGCGGCACGCCGGCTGGCGGAACTGACGATGGACAGCCCGACCAACGTCAACCTCAAGCCACTCTGCCCGCCCACCTCCAGCCCGAGCGTCGACCCCACGACGGAGTCGACCTCGCCGCCGCCGAGCACTCCGGCCGGCTCGGCGAGCCCGGTCAGCAGCGGCTCGCCGTCGCCCGACGGCTCGTTGGCCCCGCCGGTGAGCACACCCGACGCCCCACCCACCGACGCCTTCACGCCCACGGTCGACCCGGCGGCCTGCCGGTCGCCCGAGTAGGCGTCGGCTTCCGACCCGAGGACGATCGTGACCGCAGCGGCCACCCCGGCATCCTCGCCCGCGACCGCGGGCGAGCGGCCCGGCGTACGCCTGGCCCGGTCCCGACGCAACGCCGAACTGTCGCTGCTGCTGCTGGCCATGGCGCTGGTCGCCGCGTACGGGGCGATGGTCGAGGCGAACGTGCTCGACACGGTCACCCCGAACTTCTGGGTGCCGGCCGCGGTGCTCACCGCCGTGTTCCTCGGCATCCACGTGGCGATCCGGTTCCTGGCCCCGTTCGCCGACCCGGCCCTGCTGCCGGCGGTGGCGCTGCTCAACGGTCTCGGAGTCGGCTTCCTGCGCCGACTCGACCTGGGCAACGCGGCCCCGGAGGAGCGCGCCGACCTGGCCATCTTCGCCGGTACCGGTGGTCGGCAGCTGGCCTGGACCCTGCTCTCGGTGCTGCTCGCGGCCGGCCTGCTGGCCCTGGTGCGCGACCACCGTTCGATCTCGCGGTACGCGTACACCCTGGGGCTGGCCGGCATCGTGCTGGTCATGCTCCCGGCGGTGCTGCCGGCCAGCATCTCCGAGATCAACGGCGCGAAGCTCTGGATCCGCATCGGCAGCTTCTCCATCCAGCCCGGCGAGTTCGCCAAGCTGGCCCTGCTGGCCTTCTTCGCCTACTACCTGGTCCGCAAGCGCGAGGTGCTCTCGCTGGCCAGTCACCGGTTCCTCGGCATCGACTTCCCGCGCGGCCGTGACCTCGGTCCGGTGGTGGTGGTCTGGGTGATCAGCCTGCTGGTGTTGGTCTTCCAGAAGGACCTGGGCACCTCCCTGCTCTACTTCGGCATGTTCGTGGCGACGGTCTACATCGCCACCGAACGGGTCAGTTGGCTGCTCATCGGTCTCGTCCTGTTCTTCGGCGGCGCCTACCTGGCGTACGTGCTCGGTAAGTCGATCGGTGGGCCGTTCCTCAATTTCTCGGTCCGGGCCGACATCTGGCTGGACCCCTTCGCCAAGCCGTACGACGAGGGCTACCAGTTGGTGCAGGGGCTGCTGGCCCTGGGCACCGGTGGGTTGTTCGGGGCCGGGCCGGGTGGCGGCCAGCCGACGGAACTGCCCGAGGTGCAGAACGACTTCATCTTCGCCGGGATCGGTGAGGAGATCGGCCTGTTCGGGCTCTCCGCCCTGTTGGTGATCTACCTGCTGATCGTGGAGCGGGGGCTGCGGGCCGGCCTGGCGGTGCGGGACTCGTTCGGCAAGCTGCTCGCCGGTGGCCTGGCCTTCACCCTGGCGTTGCAGGTCTTCGTGATCGTCGGCGGGATCAGCAAGCTCATCCCGCTGACCGGTCAGACCACCCCGTTCCTGTCCGCCGGTGGCTCCTCGCTGATGGCGAACTGGCTGCTCATCGCGGTGCTGCTGCGGGTCTCCGACGCCGGTCGTCGGCCGGTCACCGGCGGCGGCAAGGTGAACCGTCCGTCCGGGGGCCCACCCGAGCAACTGCACGGTGCCCCCACGGAGGTGATCAAGCCGTGAACGCACCCCTGCGCCGGGTCGGTGTCGTCGTCATCGTCCTGTTCGGTCTGCTCTTCGCCAACCTCAACTGGATCCAGGCGTACAAGGCCGACGAATACCGCACCAGCGACTACAACAGTCGGGTCCAGGTCGCCGAGTACGAGCGTCGCCGGGGCAACATCGAGGCCGGCGGCACCGCCCTGGCGGTCAGCAAGGAGACCGACGGCAAGCTGACCTTCCTCCGTACCTACCCCGGCGGGGCGAAGTACGCCCACGTGCTCGGCTACAAGCCGGTCAACCTCGCCGACACCGGCATCGAGAAGTCCGAGAACGACTTCCTCGCCGGCACCAGCGACAAGCTCTTCGCCAACCGGATCAAGGACATGTTCACCGGCGACCGCACCGCCGGAGGCAACGTGCTGCTCACCCTCTCCCCGCGCGCCCAGGACGTCGCGTACGACCAGTTGCGCAACAACAACCGGGGGGCGAGCAAGGGGGCGGCGATCGCCATCGATCCGCGTACCGGGGCCGTGCAGGCCATGGTCTCCATACCCAGCTTCGACCCGAACCCGCTGGCCAGCCACAACACCAACGAGGCGGTCGCGGCGTACAACAAGCTGGATCAGGATCGGTCCCGCCCGCTGCGCAACCGGGCCCTCGGCGAGGTGCTGCCGCCCGGCTCCACCTTCAAGATCGTGGTGGCCGCCGCCGCGCTGGAGAACGGCATCGGCAAGGACACCAACATCTCGGCGGGCCCGAGCTACACCCCGCCCACCTCCGGTCAGTCGATCACCAACGCCGCGCCGTCGATCTGCCCGCAGGCGGAGGTGACCCTGATGAAGGCGGTCACCGACTCCTGCAACACCGGCTTCGCCAAGCTCGGCGTGCAACTCGGCCCCGATGCGATCAAGAAGAAGGCCCAGGACTTCGGCTTCGAGCAGGAGGACCTGACCGTGGGTCGGCTCGGCGAAGGCGGTCACGGCGTGGCGGCCAGCCGTACCGGCACCATGGAGAACCCGGACGGCGGCCCCGACCCGGCCGCGCTGGCCCAGTCCTCCATCGGGCAGCGTGACGTGCGGATGACCCCGCTGGAGGGGGCCATGATCGCTGCGGCGGTCGCCAACGGCGGCAGTCAGATGCGGCCGTACCTGGTGCGTCAGCTGCTCGCGCCGGACCGCACCACCGTCTACGACACCGCGAACCCGCGCGAGCTGCGCCGCCCGGTCAGCGGTCAGGTTGCCGCCGACCTGCGGGAGATGATGGTCAGCGTGGTGCGCAACGGCACCGGCCGCAACGCGCAGATCAACGGCTACACCGTGGGCGGCAAGACCGGTACCGCGCAGTCCGCGCCGGACCGCCCCGACCACGGTTGGTTCATCGGCTTCGCACTGGACTCCGACGGCAACCCCGTTTCGGCCGTCTGCGTCGTGCTCGAAGAGGCCGGCAGCGGCGGCAGCGCCGAGGCCGCCCGGATCGCCGGCCAGATCATGCGCGCCGCCATCGCCGACCCCGGGGGGCGCTGACATGCTCAGTCCGGGAGTACAGCTCGGTAACCGGTACCGCCTCGACGAGCGGATCGCCAGCGGCGGCATGGGCGACGTGTGGCGCGGCACCGACCAGGTGCTGGGGCGTACGGTCGCGGTCAAGAGCCTGCTCCCGGCGTTGCTGGACGAGCCGGGTTTCGCCGAACGGTTCCGGGGCGAGGCCCGGACCATGGCGACGATCAACCACCCGGGCGTGGTCGACGTCTACGACTTCGGCAGCGACCAGCAGATCGCCTTCCTGGTGATGGAGTACATCGAGGGCGATCCGCTGTCGGCCACCCTCAGCCGGGTCGGCCGGCTCACCCCGGCCCGGACGATGGCGCTTGTCGCGCAGGCCGCCGACGCGCTGCACGCCGCCCACGTCAAGGGCATCGTGCACCGGGATGTGAAGCCCGGCAACCTGCTGGTCCGACCCAACGGCACGCTGGTGCTCACCGACTTCGGCATCGCCCGCTCCGAGCTGGTGGGTCAGCTCACCGCGGCCGGTTCGGTGCTCGGTACCGCGTCGTACATCTCGCCGGAGCAGGCCACCGGCCAGGTCGCCACCCCCGCCTCCGACGTGTACGCCCTCGGCGTGGTCGCCTACCAGTGCCTCGCCGGGCGTCGGCCGTTCGAGGGTGACAACCCGCTCGACATCGCCATGCGGCACGTCCGGGAGACGCCGCGTCCGCTGCCGTCGGACATTCCGCCGCAGGTCTGCGCGCTGGTCGAGCGGGCGATGGCCAAGGACCCGAAGGACCGCTGGGCGAGCGCCGCCGTACTGGCCGGGGTCGCCCGGCAACTGAAGGCGGCGCTGTCCCGGCAGGCACGTCCCGGTGGCTCGGCGCCCATCTCGGCGGCTCCGGCCTCACCGGCCCCCGCCGGGCGCAACCCGGCGACACCGCCGCCCGGCCGGGCCCAGGTGCCGCAGCCGCCCCGCCCACCCGCGGCACCGCATTCGCCGGCCGCACCTCGGCCGCCGGCCGCGCCACACGCTCCGGCGGCGGGTCACCGGCCGGTAGCCGCACGGCAGCCGGTGGCGCAGCCGCGTCCGACGACTGTCGCACCTGCGGCGACCGGTTACCCGCGCGGCGCAGCCCCGATTCCCCAGGCGTACGCCCCGCAGGCCGGTCAGTCACGGCCTGCGCCCAGGCGGTCACGTTCCGGCATGTGGTTCCTGGCGATCCTGCTGGGCACGCTGGTCGTGGTCTGTTCGGGCGTGGTTTCCTACAGGCTGAAGGACAGCATCAACAACAGCATGCCGGTCGAGGTGTCCGTGCACACGGTGACGTCCGGCGTGCTGGGGCCCGACGGGCGAGACGATCCGGCCCTGACGGCGTACCGTCGACTGGATCAGCCCCGACCGGGCGACGAGACGACGACGAGCGAAGGACGACGGACGCGATGACAGCGCAGGCCCGCCTGCTCGGGGGCAGGTACCAGGTCGGCGAGCTGCTCGGGTATGGCGGCATGGCCGAGGTGCACCGTGGCCGTGACCTTCGGCTCGGCCGGGACGTCGCGATCAAGATGCTCCGCACGGACCTCGCTCGGGACGCCACCTTCCAGATGCGTTTCCGCCGGGAGGCGCAGAACGCCGCCTCGCTGAACCATCCGGCGATCGTCGCGGTCTACGACACCGGCGAGGAGCAGGCACCCACCGGCGAAACCCTTCCGTTCATCGTGATGGAGTTCGTCAACGGGCGCACCCTCAAGGAGGTGCTCGGCGCCGAGGGCCGACTGCAACCCCGGCGGGCGCTGGAGATCTGCGCCGACATCTGCGCCGCCCTGGACTTCAGCCACCGGCACGGCATCATCCACCGCGACATCAAGCCCGGCAACGTGATGCTCACCCAGACCGGTCAGGTCAAGGTGATGGACTTCGGCATCGCCCGGGCCCTGGCCAGCGGCGCCACCACGATGACGCAGACCAGCGCGGTCATCGGCACCGCCCAGTATCTTTCGCCCGAGCAGGCCCGCGGCGAGGCCGTCGACGCCCGCTCCGACGTGTACGCCGCCGGTTGTGTGCTCTTCGAGCTGCTCTGCGGGCATCCGCCGTTCGTCGGCGACAGCCCGGTCAGCGTGGCCTACCAGCACGTCCGGGAGGCCCCGCCGACGCCGAGCGACCTCAACCCGGAGGTCAACCCGGCGGTCGACGCGATCGTGCTCAAGGCGCTGTCGAAGAACCCGCTCAACCGCTACCAGAGCGCCGGCGAGATGCGCGCGGACCTGCTCCGGGCGGCGGCCGGTCGGCCGGTGATGGCCACCCCGGTGCTGCGCGAGGACGAGACCGTGCCGATGTCCGCGGCCAGCGGCTCGGGCTACCCGTCGGGCGGGGCGACACAGACCCGCCAGATCCCGGCCCGGGTGGGTGACCCGCGTCAGCGGCGCGCCTCGTCCTGGCTGATCGCCATGTTCGCCGCGCTCGGCGTGCTCGCGGTGATCGCGCTGGTGGCCGCGCTGCTGCTCAACGACAAGACGCCCGAGGACGTGCCGGTGCCCACGTTGAGCGGGATGACCCAGCAGGAGGCGTTCGCCCGACTGGAGGCGGACGGCTTCCAGCCGGAGCGGGGTGACGACGTCTTCACCTCGGACTGCCGTAAGGGTCGGGTGACGAACCAGACCCCGCCCGCCGGGGAGAGGATCGCCCCGAACAGCACGGTCACCGTGCAGCTCTGCGGCGGCAAGCCGGAGGCGACCGTCCCGGAGGGGCTCGTCGGCAGCAAGGTCGAAAGCGCCACGTTGCGCATCGAGGAGCGCAAGCTCCGGGTCAAGACCGTGCCGAAGGACAGTGCCGAAGCGGCCGGGCTGGTGCTTGAGGTCGACCCGAAGGAAGGCGAGAAGGTCGCCGAGAACACCGTGATCACCCTCACCGTCTCCAAGGGCAACGTGGTCCGGGTACCGAACGTGGAGAACCTCACCGAGGCCGACGCGAAGCGGGAACTGGAGAACGCCGGCTTCGAGTGGAACGTGGAGATCGGCCCTGAGGTGCCCGCTGACCGGGCCGGTCGGGTGACCGACCAGAACCCCAACGCCGGTAGCCAGCGGACCAAGGGCACCAAGGTGACGATCTTCGTCTCGGTGCCGGAGCCGGAGGACGACGACCCGCCGACGTCGGCCCCGCCGACCGGGGATCCGACCACCCCACCGCCGGACGACGATGGCGGCGGCGGCAGTGGCGGTGGCGACGGCGAGCTGTTGCCGATCTTCCCGCCGTTCCGCCTGCCTGGAGAGTGACCGCGCCGGGCGAGTCGGGTCAGGGAGCCGGCGATCCCGCGGCGCGGGTGCCGGACGATCAGCCGGTGACCGGGCCGGTGCGTCGGCCGGGTCGCTGGCGACCGGTACGCCGGATCGCTGTCCTGGGGCTGTTGCTGCTCCTGCTCACCAGCCTGCCGTGGGTCTGGACGGCAGTCGCCGCGTACGGCCACGTCCATGCCGTCGATGAGGCACCGGTCGCGGACGTGGTGATCGTCCTGGGCACGGCGGTGACCGAGGACGGACGCCAACCGGGCATCCGGTTGGCGGGCCGATTGGAGACCGCCGCCGAACTGGTGCGCCAGCAGCGGGCCCGAGTGGTCCTCGTCTCCGGCGACGGGCACGGTGCATCCGGTGACGAGACGGCGGCGATGACGGCCCACCTCACCGAGCAGCTCGGCGTCGATCCGCAGCGCATCGTCGCCGACCCGTACGGCCTGGACACGTACGACAGTTGTCGCCGCGCGCGGGAGGTGTACGGGGTCGAGCGGGCCCTGATCGTCACCCAGTCCTACCACCTGTCCCGGGCGGTGACACTCTGTCGGCAGCTGGGCGTGGACGCCGACGGGGTGCCCGCCCGCTGTACCGGCTGCGGCACCGGCCTGCTGTTGGAGAAGGCGGTACGGGACTACTTCGCCAGCGGCAAGGCCGCCTGGGACGCGATCCGCAACCGGCCCGCCGCAGTCGACTCGCCGGCACACTCGGGAGTCACCGACGCGCTGTCCGACTGAGCCCGCCCTGCTCCGGGGTGCCCACCTTCACCGGCCGCCGCTACCGGGCCGGTCGCGGTAGCGGTCGCTACCGGGCCGGTGTGGTCGGGTTGCTGGTGTCGGCCGTCGGCTCAGGTGGTGGCGAAGGCGGCCAGACGGCGGGCGTCCACCTCGGCGGCCAGGGCCGGGGCGCGGTCCAGAGCTTCCGGGTGACCGCAGGTGGCGAGCCAGTTCGCCAACATCAGGTGGCCGCCCTCGGTGAGCACCGACTCGGGGTGGAACTGGACTCCCTCGATCGGCAGGGTGCGGTGCCGCATCGCCATCACGATGCCTGACTCGGTCCAGCCGGTGACTTCCAGCTCGTCCGGCAGCGTCTCGCGCAGCACCGCCAGGGAGTGGTAGCGGGTTGCCGTGAACGGATCGGGCAGCCCGGCGAGAACCCCGCTGTTGTCGTGGTGGACCTGCGAGGTCTTGCCGTGCAGCAACTCCGGTGCCCGGGTGACCGTGGCACCGAACGCCTCGCCGATCGCCTGGTGCCCCAGGCAGACACCGAAGATCGGCAGCTTGCCGGCGTACTCGCGGATGACGTCCAGGCAGATGCCGGCGCGATCCGGGCTGCCGGGCCCCGGCGAGAGCAGCACACCGGCCTCACCGAGCCGGCCCACCTCGGCGAGGTCGATCTCGTCGTTGCGCCGTACGTCGCACTCGACGCCGAGCTGGCCGAGGTACTGGACCAGGTTGAAGACGAACGAGTCGTAGTTGTCGATCACCAGGACGCGCATCGGCCTCACTCGTCCTCGTCGGGGGGTGGGGTGTTGTTCCGGTCGGTGTCGTACGGCAGATCGTGCTCGTCGCCCGCTGGTTCGTCGTCGGCCGGATCGGTGCCCGGCTCCACGTCACCGGGGGCGCCCGGAACCTCGGAGTCCTGCTGGGTGACCTGGACGTCCTCGCCGGTGAAGGGCAGCAGCGGCCCGGCCCAGGGGAAGACCACGTACCAGAGCAGCGCGACCACCGTGGTGGCGAGCAGCAGGCTGCCGATCAGCTTGCCGGGCAGCCCGAATGGCAGCTTGCGCCAGATCCACCCGTACATCAGGTCCCCAGCTCAGCCGGGCGTCCCTGGTCCTTCGACTGGGTACGCGTCAACTCCGCATGAATGATCAAGCGCTCGTAGTTGTCGAACTTCGGGTTGCAGGTGGTCAGGGTGAGCATCCGCTTCGTCGGCTTGGCTCCCGGACGTCCGGGAACCGGGGCCACCACCTCGACCTGGTGCGGCTTGACGATCACATTCTCGGTGACCTGGTAGACGTACCACTGGTCGCGGTCCTGGACGATGATCGGATCGCCCTTGCGAAGCTCGTCGAGACGCCAGAAGGTGGCCCGGTTGCGGTGTCCGGCGACGGAGAAGTTGCCCACCTGACCCGGCATGGCGCTCTCCGGGTAGTGGCCCGGGGCGTACCGGATGTCCTTCTGGGTCACGCCCTCGACCACGATCCATTCCTTGTCGAACTTCGGAATGAAGAGACCGGCGATCGGCTTGCCCTGCACCGGCGGCTTGGGTGAGGCGGAGGCGGAGGGAGTGGCCGAGGGGGCCACGGTCGGATCGCCCTCGGGCCCCCAGGCCTGCGCCAACTGCTGGCTCAGCTCGTCCTGGTGGGCGTCGACGATCGCCGACTTACCCCAGATCTCGTAGCCCGCGAAGAGCAGCACCACCAGGCCGAAGGTGATCAGCAGTTCACCGCCGAAGCGCAGACCGGTGCGTACGCGGGACCAGAAGGACGGGCGGGTCAGTTCCGAGTAGACGCTCTTGTAGCCCTCGCCCGTCTGCTCCGCCCGCAACTGCACCACCCGGTCGCCCCGGCGTGGCTTGGGTGGCTCGGTCGGCTGGTCGGCGCCGGTGGGCTCCTCGACCTGCGGCGGTCGGGGTACCGCACCCATCAGGGCGGTCGAGTCCATCGCGGGCGGCGTGCCAGGGCGGACGCCGGCAACCGCCGGAATCAGGGCGGTGGCCGCCTCGTCAGCCCGCCCGTCGGAACCGCCCGGTCCGGCCTGCTGGTGTGGCCCGCTGCGGGCCGGCTGCGGGCCGGACGCTGCGAAACCAGGCTGAGGGCCGGACGTTGCGAAACCAGCCGGCGGGCCGTCCTGTGGAGCAGGGGCGGTCGAGTCCTGGCCAGGACGGCCCGGCTCCGTCGGCTGGCCCCCGCTCGCAGCCGGGGGCGGTGTCGCTGCGGCGTCCCCGATCCTGGGCATAAGCGCAGTCGGACCATCGCCCGACCAACCACTCAAAGCTGGTCCGCTCGGCATCCCCTGCCCCGGCTCAGCGCCGTGTCCTGGCGGCATGCCGTTCGGGTACGGCGCGCCACCTGCGTGCTGCGTGGCGGGAGGAGGCGGTGCTGCGTGCCCGCCGGGCTCAGCAGGCAGGTGCGGCACGGTGGGCCGCTGCGCCGAGGTGGCACCCGCAGGCGGTGCACCGGGTCCTTGCGACGCCATGGGTGCGTGTGACCGAACAGGTCCGGGCGGTGCAGTGGGCCACTGCGGTGCTGCCGGTCCCTGCGGCGCGGTGGGCGCTTGTCGCCCGTCGGACCGGTACGGCGTGGTGGGCCACTGCTGCGCGCTTGACGGCTGCGGTGCGGCCTGAGGGGCCTGCGGGGCGGGTACGCCGTTCTGGGGTCGCTGCGGCGTGAACGCGGCGCTCGCGGGCGGCTGGGGGGTGTCGGTCGGCCGACTCGGCTCGAACGCTCCTCGCCAGGGCGTCGGCCCGACAGGGATGTCCGGCTGGCCCGACGGCAGCGGTACCCCGGTGTTCTGGAGTGGGCCGTCGTTACGCGCCGGCGTGGACGGACGCGGCGGCACCGGCTCGGGCCAGGCGTTGGCCGGACGGGTGGGGGTCGGTTCGGCTCGGTCGACGCGGGGCAGGAAGGCGGTCGCCTCGTCGGCCTGGTCGCGGTGGCGACCGTCGGGACGCTCACTCATGACGGTGCTTCGGCCCCGGCACCGTGCTGATGACTAGATCACGCATGACGGCCTCACTCTGGCACCGTTGCCGAGCGCAGGGTGGTGGAATCCTCGAATGCGGGCACGGTGACCGTGGAAGCATGCTCGGAGTACCCGAGTTGGTAGTTTTCCACCGCGTTCCTGAACCACCGGACTCCCTCGGAAGCGGCGAGGGCCGCTCGAAGCGCGCCGGGATCGCCAATTGCCACGATCTTGAAGGGTGGGGAGTACACCCGGCCGTGCAGCAGCAGGGTGTTACCCACGCAGCGTACCGCGCTGGTCGCCAGAACGCGGACATTCATGATTGACATGGCCTCGGCACCGCCGGCCCAGAGCGCGTTCACCACGGCCTGCACGTCGCCCTGGTGCACGACGAGATCGTCGTTGCTGGCCCCTTCGGGGAGCTTGCCGAGTTGCGGCGCGTCGTTGAGCTCGACCGTCAGCCCGGGACCGGTCAGGGCGGTGAAGCCGGCGACCGCGAGGTTCTCCGTGGCCCGCTCCTGCTGTTCCTTGATCGGCGTGTCCGAGTCCGCGAGGTCGGTCGTACGGCTCTCGACCTCCCGGCGCAGCGTCGCCGCTCGCTCCTCGTTCAGGGCCACCCGCTCCCGGCGGTCCTCGATCAGCTCGGTGAGCTGAGGGCGGCGGTCCTCACGCAGCGCGGTGCCGCCGGCGGTGGTGGCCGTGGTCGTGAAGAGCAGGCCAGCGGCGGCGGCGATCAGCGGTACGCCGATCGACCAGCCAGGGCGTCGCCGCCGCCCGCGCCGCAGCAGGCCGGCGACAAGACGCCGCACCACCTTCTGCCACGAGGCTGCGCCGGACGTGTACTCCACGACCCGTTTCCCCCTGTCTCCGGCCCCGGCGACCGCATCCGTACGGTCGTGGTGGCCCTCGTCCGTCGTCCGTTCCCGGGTTGCCGGGCAACGGTCTGGCCCCCATTCGTGGATTGAGCGGGGCTTCCGGACTACGCTAGCTCTCGAACATTATTGGCCATGGACCGTCGCCCTCGCGCCCGGTTGCAGGCCGGACGAGGTCGTAACCCCTCTGGAGAGCGTCGTGCCCAAGTCTCAGGTCCGCAAGAAGAAGGTGTACACCCCGCCCACGGACGTCCGCCCGGCGGCGACAGCGGCGACGCGCAAGCCCAGCCCGATCTGGCTGCCGGTCACCGCCGTGTCGTTGATCGTGTTCGGCATCGGCTGGCTGGTGGTCTACTACCTCTCCGAGCAGGAGTACCCGGTCATGGAGCTGGGGTACTGGAACCTGGCGGTGGGTTTCGGCGCGATGGTCGGCTCGCTGATCCTGCTGTCTCGCTGGCGCTGATCCACAGCTCATCCGGCAGCGCCGGGTGAGTCGTCGAGGGCCCCGTCGCGCGGATGCTGCGGCTGCCTCCTAGGGTGGGCGCAGGGCGGCGTGGCCCAGGTGCGAGAAGACTCACGTTACTGCTGGGTAACCTTGCGCGTAGGCTGCACTGCATGACCGAGCGGGACGGTCATCGACCGGTCCGGTTCGAGGTGCGCGGCGGCTGAGGTCGCGTACGCACCTCCGACCCGGTCGCCGAGCCGCTCGCCAGGCAGCAGACCGGGAGGCCAACTCGATGGGCAGCGTCCAGATCGTCACCACGATCCTCGCGGCCGCCATCACCGCCGTTGCGGTGTGGCTTGCGGTGCGCGCGGTCATGCAGATGACGGCCGTGATCCGGCTGGGTCAGCCCGACCCGTCCCGGTTCGACGACAAGGCCAGCCGCACCAGGACCATGCTCGCGGAGACCGCCGGGCACACCCGGATGCTGCGCTGGAGCGTGGTCGGCGCGGCGCACTGGTTCGTGATGGTCGGCTTCATCGTGCTGTCGCTGTTGGTGCTCGAAGCGTACTTCGAGGTGGTGTCCCCGACCGGCGGGCTGCCGCTGATCGGCGGCTGGGCGCTCTACGGCCTGGTCACCGAGTGGATCGGCATCCTGGGCATCGTCGGCATCGTGGTGCTGATCGCGATCCGGCTCGCCAACCGGCCCACGAAGGCCGGTCGCCGCTCGCGGTTCACCGGGTCGACGATGTGGCAGGGCTACTTCGTCGAGGCGGTCGTCCTCGCCGTACTGATCATGGGTTTCCTGATCCGGGGCTTCAAGGTCGCCACCGACCACTTCGAGTACCCGACCTGGGCCACCCCGCTCAGCCACGCGGTCGGCTCGGCGCTGCCGGACTGGGAGTCCGGGGTCAGCGTCGCCGCCCTGATCAAGATCGCCATCTCGATGACCTGGCTCATCGTGATCTCGCTGAACGTGACAATGGGTGTGGCCTGGCACCGCTTCCTGGCCTTCCCCAACATCTTCTTCAAGCGCAAGCCGGGTGCGGCCGGCTCCGGCCTCGGCCCGCTGCGGCCGATGATGAGCGACGGCAAGCCACTGGACTTCGAGGAGGCCGACCCCGAGAAGGACCAGTTCGGGGTGGCTCAGGTCGAGCAGTTCACCTGGAAGGGCCTGCTGGACTTCAGCACGTGCACGGAGTGCGGCCGGTGCCAGTCGCAGTGCCCGGCGTGGAACACCGGCAAGCCGCTGTCGCCGAAGCTGCTGGTGCTGAGCCTGCGGGATCACGCGTACGCCAAGGCGCCCTACCTGCTGGCCGGCGGCGGCAAGGACCTCACCGGCGAGGAGAAGGCCACCGCCGCGCAGCTCGCCCACGTCGACGTGCTGGCGCTCGCCGAGGCGGAGAAGCCGCTGATCGGCGACGCCGAGGCCGGCGGTGTGATCGACCCGGACGTGCTCTGGTCCTGCACCACCTGCGGTGCCTGCGTCGAGCAGTGCCCGGTGGACATCGAGCACGTCGACCACATCGTCGACATGCGGCGTTACCAGGTGCTGATCGAGTCGAGCTTCCCCTCCGAGGCCGGCGTGATGCTGCGCAACCTGGAGAACAAGGGCAACCCGTGGGGTGCGCCGCAGAACACCCGGGAGGACTGGACCAAGGGCCTCGACTTCGAGGTGCCGCGCGTCGGCGAGGTCGACGACTTCGAGTACCTGTTCTGGGTGGGTTGCGCCGGTGCGTTCGAGGACCGGGCCAAGAAGACCACCCGCGCGGTGGCCACGCTGCTGAACGAGGCGGGCGTCTCCTTCGCCATCCTCGGTGAGGGCGAGACCTGCTCGGGTGACCCGGCCCGCCGCATCGGCAACGAGTTCGTCTTCCAGATGCTCGCTCAGCAGAACGTGGAGACCCTCAACGAGGCGTTCTCCGGCCGCGAGAAGGCCAAGCGGAAGATCGTCGCCACCTGTCCGCACTGCTTCAACACCCTGGGCAACGAGTACGGCCAGCTCGGCGGCGAGTTCGAGGTGGTGCACCACACCCAGTTGCTGGCGCATCTGGTCGCCACCGGCAAGCTCACCCCGGTGCAGCCGGTCGACGGCGGCGTCACGTACCACGACCCGTGCTACCTCGGGCGGCACAACCGGGTCTTCACCCCGCCGCGTGAGGTGCTGGGCAGTGCGCTGGGCGCCGGCGAGATCACCGAGATGCCGCGCAACAGCGAGCGCTCCTTCTGCTGCGGCGCCGGTGGCGCGCGGATGTGGATGGAGGAGCGGATCGGTAAGCGGATCAATGTGGACCGGGTCGAGGAGGCCATGTCCACCGGGGCGAAGACCATCGCCGTCGGCTGTCCGTTCTGCTCGACGATGCTCACCGACGGAGTGAACGGCAAGGGCGCCGGCGAGCAGGTCGAGGTGGTCGATGTGGCGAGCGTCCTACTGCGGTCGGTCCGCCCCGAGCAGGCCCGGGGCGCTGAGGAGGGCGAGCCGGTCGGCAGCTGAGCAAGGCCTGAACAGCTACGGGGTACGGCGGGCTCACGTGGTCCGTCGTACCCCGTATTCATATTTACCCACGTGACTATAACGAAATGATCGACACCCTTTGTGCGCAACCGGTCGCGCAAACGTGAATCGTTCGTTGGTCGCCTTGATTCCGCCCGGTGCCTTCCCTAATGTTGGGCACCGACCGCCGTAGGTCGTCTGTTCCGCCCCTCTACCGCCCGCGGGACACCCGGCGGTCGGTTGCAAAGGAGTCGCTGCCGGTGGCAACCATGCCCCTCCATCGTCACGTGCCCGGACGGTCGAGCCGTCCAGGTGGCCTGCGGAGAGCCGCTCACCGTCTGCTCGTCCTGGTGGCTGCCGCCGCAGTCGGCGCTGGCCTGCTCTCCGCCCCCGCGCACGCCGAGCCCTCGGTGGAGGAGATCGAGCGTCAGATCGACAAGCAGTGGCAGCAGCTTGAGCCCACCATCGAGCAGTACAACAAGGTGCGGTCGCAGCTGAAGGTCAACCGGAAGAAGTCGGCCGACCTGCAGAAGAAGATCCAGCCGCTGGCCCTGGAAGCCGAACTGGCCATGAATCGGGTGGCGGACCTCGCCTCGCGGTACTACGTGAACGGACCGTCCCAGGAAATCGGCGCGGTGCTGCTGAACGCCAAGCCGGACCTGCTCGGCGAGCAGATGGCCATGCTGGAGCGGCTGGCGGCGTACGAGCGCCAGCAGCTCGAGAGCGTGATGAAGGTCCGCAAGAAGTACGACACGCAGAAGGCCAAGCTCGACGCGCTGATCGCCGACCAGGAGGCGAAGGAAAAGCAGCTCGCGGCGAAGAAGAAGCAGATCGACGCCAAGATCAAGCAACTTGAGCGGTCGCTGCCGGTGACCACGGTCAAGACCACCAACTGCCCGACCATCAACGGGGTGGTCAGCGCGGCGGCCCGCACCGCCATCAAGGTGGCCTGCGCCCAGGTCGGCAAGCCGTACGTCTGGGGTGCCACCGGCCCGAACTCGTTCGACTGCTCCGGGCTGACCCAGTACGCGTACAAGGCCGCCGGCATCTACCTGACGCACTTCACCGGTGCGCAGTGGAACGAGGGCAAGGCCATTTCCAGGTCTGAGGCCCGCCCCGGCGATCTGGTCTTCTTCCGCAGTGACCTGAGTCACGTCGGCCTCTATCTGGGCAACAATCTGATGGTGCACGCACCCAGAGCGGGCAAACCGGTGAACGTCTCCCCGATCACCACGATGCCGATCGCCGGCTTCCGCCGACCCGGCTGAGCGAGCAGACAGGAACATCACCAGGGCCCTCGGTCAAGCGACCGGGGGCCCTGTTCGTTGTCGGATTTGTGCACCGTGAGTGATGGTGTGGATGTGTTGCGTATCGACGGGGATCGTCCCTACGCTGGGCAATCGTCGGGTCCGATGGCAGTTCCGTCCACCAGGGGCGGTAACGGTCCGACACCGCCGAGTCGCTTGCGCGAGCCGGGGATCCAGGTTCCCGGGGTGAATCCGCGATCACCGCGGTAGGGCGCTCCCTTCCCGCCCGAACCCGTCAGCTAACCCGGTAGGCGGTACGGGAAGAAGGAGTACGGAGCCCGGTGGCACACCATGCCCCGCGGCCACCGTCAGCACGGCCGGCGACGCCCGGCCCGACGACGGCTGCGCCGCGATCCCGCTGGTACCGCTGCACCACCGCACTCGCCGCCCTGTCCGCGACCGCCGTCATGCTGACCGGCGGCGCGACGGCGGCCCACGCCGAGCCGACGGTCGACGCCATCGAGCGCCAGATCGACGCGGACTGGAACCGGCTCGAACCACTCATCGAACGCCACAACGCCACCCGGCAGGATCTCGCCGGCAAGCGCCGGGAGGCCGACGCCCTGGCCGCTCGGATCGCACCGCTTGAGCAGCAGGTCGACGCGGCGATGACCCGGGTCGGCGCGCTGGCGGCACGGGCGTACAAGGGCGGCACGGTCGGTGCCGTCAACGCCCTGCTGGACAGCAGGTCGCCCGGCGAGGTCGTGGAGCAGATCGGCCTGCTCGACCGCTACGCCCACTTCCAGCAACAGGACGTACGCGAGGCGAGCGAACTGCGCGACGAACTCACCACCGCCAAGGCCGGGCTGGAGCGCACCATCGACCAGTTGGCCCGTACCGAGGCCGAGCTCGCGCAGAAGCGCCGCCAGATCGACGCCGAGATCGACCGGTTGCAGCGGCTCCGGCTGCGGGCGTACGGCAATGGAGGCGGCGGCCCGCTGCGCCCGGCGCCCTGCCCGGCCGGCTATCCGGGCGGGCCGGCGGGGGTGGCGGTGAAGTTCGCGTGCGCCCAGATCGGCAAGCCGTACGTGTGGGGGGCCGAGGGACCCCACGCGTACGACTGCTCGGGTCTGATGCTGGCCGCCTGGGCGCGGGCCGGGGTGGCGCTACCGCACAACGCGGCCCGGCAGCGTCAGGTCACCGCGTCGGTCAGCCGCAGCGCCCTACGCCCGGGTGACCTGGTCTTCTACTACCGCGATCTGCACCACGTCGGCATGTACGTGGGTGACGGCTGGGTGGTGCACGCCTCCCGCGCCGGTCAGCCGGTGAAGATGAAACGGATGGACACCAGCCCCATCCACAGCTTCGGCCGACCCGGCTGAGTGTGGTCCTGACTGAGCTTGGGCCTAGCGTTGGCGTGGTCCTGCCGGAGGCGTGGGCCTGGCGTTGGCGTGGTCAGCGGGTCGGCCAGGTGCGCCAGTTCTGCCAGGCCCGGCTCGGCGTCGGCCCGCGCTGCCCCTGGTAGCGGGAGCCGTAGACGGCCGATCCGTACGGGTGCTCGGCCGGCGAGGAGAGCCGGAAGATGCAGAGCTGACCGATCTTCATGCCGGGCCAGAGGGTGATCGGCAGGTTCGCCACGTTGGACAGTTCCAGCGTGACGTGCCCGGAGAAGCCGGGGTCGATGAAGCCGGCGGTGGAGTGGGTGAGCAGGCCCAGGCGCCCCAGGCTGGACTTGCCTTCCAGTCGACCGGCCAACTGGTCGCCGAGGGAGATGACCTCCAGGGTGGAGGCGAGCACGAACTCGCCCGGGTGCAGCACGAAGGGCTCGCCGTCGGGCACCTCGACCGGTGAGGTCAGGTCGTCCTGCCGGGTCGCCGGGTCGATGTGGGTGTAGAGGTGGTTGTTGAAGACCCGGAACAGCTTGTCCAGGCGTACGTCGATGCTGGACGGCTGCACCAGCGTGGGCTCGAAGGGCTCCAGCGCGAGCGTGCCCGCCTTGATCTCGGAGACCAGGTCGCGGTCGGAGAGCAGCATCGCCACACCATACCGATATGGCTGACCTGCGTGTCGCGCTACCTGTCTAGAACGTATGTTCGATAAGATGTCGACATGGCTTCCTGGTCCGAATTCGCCGCTGACGAGCCTCGACTCGCCGACGAGATCCGCCTTCTCATGCAGCAATACGGCCCGGGCTTCGGCTACCTGGCCACGGTCCGCGCCGACGGCGGGCCCCGGGTGCACCCGGTCTCCCCGGTGATCACCGACGACGGTCTCTACTGCTTTGTGATCGACTCGCCGAAGCGGCGCGACCTGGAACGCGACGGCCGCTATGCCCTGCACTCCTTCCCGCCGGAGGAGAGCGACGACGAGGCGTACGTCGCCGGTCGGGCCTGGCCGGTCACCGACGACGCCACCGTGGCCCGCCTGGCGCTTGCCGCCCGCGCCGCGCCGCAGGTCGACTGGCGGCTGTTCGAGTTCACGATCGAGGTCGCGATGCTCAGCCGCCGCGGCCACGCCAACTCCGACGTGCCGGGCGAGCACGGCGGGGCGCCGGCCGTCCAGGTCTGGCTCGATCCGACAGCCACCGCCCCGCAGGCGCAGCGGCCCGCGTCGTTGGCGGCCCACTCCGCCCGCCGCGCCCGCTGCGCGGCCTGACACCAGCCGGTGCCGGCCCCGTCGAACGGGACCGGCACCGGAGGCGGTACGTGCCGAAGGGCTCGCGTCAGGCGGCTCGGTAGGTGTTCCAGGCGCTGATCATGCGGCTGGCCTGGCCCGGAGTGAACTGGTACATGCAGGAGTCGTACGAGTAGTCCATGAAGTTGGTGATCGGGTCGAGGCCCGGGGCGGAGCAGGTGTCCCGACCGGTCGGGCAGCCGCTCGCCGGGGAAGCCTCCGCCGGGGTGTCCGAGACCTGGTCACCCGAGCCGGAGCAGCCGCCCTGGAAGGTGTGGTACAGGTTCAGCCAGTGCCCGACCTCGTGGGTGCCGGTGTCGCCCTGGTTGTAGTTGGTGGCCGTGCCGCCGGGCAGCGACTCACTCAGCACCACGACGCCGTCCATGCTGTTCAGCGTGGTCTGCGGGAAGGTCGCCCAGCCGAGCAGGTTGTTGCTCAGCGCCCCCAGGTAGATGTTCAGCGTGTTCTTGCCGCCGACCCGCAACTGGGTCTTCATCTGCCGCTCGGCGGTGGTGCCCTGCCGGATCGGGTACCACGACGTGTTGGTGACCCGGTTGATGCTCTGCAACTGGAAGGCGAAGGCGGTCGCCGCCCCACCGGTTGCCCCGCTGAACGCCTGGTTGAGCACGTTGATCTGCGATTGGATCATCGAGTCGGGGATGTTTCCGCCGGCGCGGGTGGTGTCCTTCCGGATCACGTGCACCACGACCGGGATGGTGACCGACGCGGCGGCGGCCTGGGTGCCGAGGTTACGCTGACCGACCCGCTTGGCCCGCTCCTGGAGCAGGTCGGCGAACTCGGCCTCCCGCTGGAGGACCTGGCTCTTGGTCAGCTCGTTCGGGTCGTGCGCGAGGACACCGCCACCGCGGACCCGGGCCGCGCTGCCGGTGGGTTCCGCGCACTCCTCGTCGGCGTGCGCGTGCCCGGCGGCCATCGCCGGACTGGCGGAGATGGTGGCGGCCGGCAGCGCGCCCACCGTTACCAGGCCGAGCGCCATGACCAGTGACGTCGATGCGATGCCGGCGAGGCGCCGGTTCAGCAGGACGGGACGGAGTCCCATAAGCCCACCTCTTTCTGTCGACGCGACCGGGGGGTTGTGTCGCGCCGTGCGGAAAACGTGGGGCAGACGTTACAACCCATCGATAGATTTGAGAATGGGCATATGTTGCTGGGGTGAAACTTCTTGCCGGTCGTTGATCGCCTCGGCGGTCCGGGTGGCGAGCGGGGTGCCTGGGTGCACGGGGGCAGTGACTCAGGTACAGTGGTCCCGCTTGCGGGTGTAGTTCAATGGCAGAACATCAGCTTCCCAAGCTGACAGTGCGGGTTCGATTCCCGTCACCCGCTCCACGCGAGAGGCCCTGATCAGGACGTGAGTTCCGGTCAGGGCCTTCGATTTTCAAGGTAAACGATCATGATAATCCTGGGTATCACAGCTCCCGAACACTCAAGGCGACGCGGTGGTGGCGAGGTGCCTCGATCTCGTCGAGCAGTGCGATCGCGAAGTCCGCGTAGCTGATCCGACTGGCCGCATCGCCGTGATCGGCGAGCCGGTAATGGCCGGTGCGCGTGCCCTCGTGATCGAAGTCGCCTGCGGGAGCCATGTACGCCCAGTCGAGGTCGCAGGTCTGAAGCTCTTCAAGGCCTGCTGCGTGGCCAAGGTAGAAGGAGCGGTACTCGTTCGGGTAGCCGGGCCCGTCCATCAGGGCCGCGCCGGACGCCCCGGGCATGATCGATGCGAGGCCGACCACCACCAGACGGCGCACGCCCGCCTTCGCCAGCCCGGTGGCCAGGGCGCGTGACGAGGCAGTGAAGAAGTCGTGCGGTGACACGGACAGGTCCACGGCCGCGCTGATGGCGGCGTCATGCCCGGCGGCTGCGGCCGCGATGCTCACCGCGTCCGTAACGTCGCCAGCCACGATTCGCACGTCGGCCAGGTTGTTGTGGCGTGCGGGGTCGCGCACCACGGCAGTGACCTGGTGGCCGCGCCGACGTGCCTCGGCGACGACCTGCCGTCCGGCCCGGCCGCCCGCGCCGAAGACCACGATGTTCATGAGCAATGCCTCTCACCAGGGCCAGAGCCCGTGCGTCCGGCCAGTCAGCCGACGCTATCGAGGGCCATGGTTACCACCGGGATACCAGCTATCGTGGGGCCATGAGGCAGCCCCTGCCCGCTGACATGTTCGACGAGCTGTGCCCGTCCTCGCTCACTCCGATCCGATTCGGCGACAAGTGGGCGGCGCTGATCATTCGTTGCCTTGAGCATGGGCCTCGCCGGTTCTCCGAACTGCGCGTGCCGCTGCGCCGCGTCACCCCGAAGGTCCTCACCCAGTCGCTGCGCTCCCTCGAACGCGATGGCCTGGTCAAGCGCACGGTCTACGCCGAACTCGCCCCGCATGTCGAGTACGAGCTGACGCCGGTGGGCCGCAGCATGCTCGAACCGATGGCGGTCGCGTGCGCGTGGGCTGAGCAGCATTGGAACGAACTGCTCGACGCCCGAGAGTCGTACGACAACGCCACCCGCCTCGACCGCGCCGGATGACACTGTGCCGCACTAATCCGCTGACGTGTTGTACCGGTCCAGCGTTGCCTTCGAGGTGGAGGCGTCGCGGAAGATGAGCTCCCATGGGCCGGTGTTGACGTCCATGTCCTTGCCGAACCCGACCCATTTTCCGGCCATCCGTCGACCTGTGGGCTCGGCGAGTAGTTGGATCGCGCCGTGATAGCGGGCGCCCCGGTAGTAGCCGGCCGGGTCGGTCTGCTCGACCCACGTTCCGGTGACCACGGCACCGTCCACGGTGAGGTCGAGCGACAGAGACGATGAGGCCGAGCCGGGCAGGCTGCGCGCGGTCAGTCGGTCTCCGTGCTGGAGCATGACCAGGAAGTGCTGCCCGGCGAAGGAATCTCCCCGGCCGCTGGAGTAGTACTGGTAGCGACTGAGCCAGACGCCTTCGTAGGACCTGTGGACCGTCGCTGTCCTGGCGCTTGGCGTCGGTGTGGCCAGGTCGGACATCGGAGATGTCAAGTCGTGGCCGCCGTGTTGATCGTCGGCGACATTGCCGTTGGGCACGGCGGCGAAGCCGAGTAGCGAGATGGGTAGGCCGGTGACGACCTCCAGCGCGCGGGCGTAGACCGGTCGTGGCGCGGTGATCGCGCCGGACTCCCATCGCTGGACGAGTCTCTTGTTGGCGTCGTTGGGCTCGCCGACACGGTGGCCGGCGGCCTGGAGCGCGCGGGCGAAGTCGTCCTGGCTCATGCGCATGCCGGTGCGGACAGCGCGCAGGGCGGTGTTCGGGACGGTCATGAGCGCCAACCATAGCGGTATGTCGCCTAAATGTCGCCGGGTATGTGGTCAGTTTGTCGGGTCTTGTGCCGTCGCAGTCGGTGACATCTCGACGTCATTGTGGAACGGACTCGGCGATCGAGCTTGCCGCTGTTCTTCTGCTGACGGAGGTGGGGATGCCAGGTGATGGCGACAACCCGGCAATGAGTCGGGGCGAGCAGATCCAGGCAGCAGAGCGGGAGGCGGCGAGGCGGCGGCTGCTCGCCGGGGCTGAAGCGGATCGGATACCGGCGGAGGAGATCACCCGGGCGGTGCCGGAGCAGCGGTGGCGTTATGGACGGCGTTGAGCGGTCGCCGGTCGGACGGCGGAGCGGCGAGGGAGGTTACGTGCGGCGCGTCTCGTACGACGAGTATCTCTCCGCTACCGCGTTGACGTTCGCGCGGCGGCATCGGCCGGTGTGGTCCTGGCAGCGCTGGCGGCGTGTCTGCCGATGCGGTGCCGACCTGCCCTGTCGTGCCCGGCACCGGATCCCGATCAACCGTGGTCACTGGCCGCCGGAGAGCGAGCAGTGACGGGCGGGCCGGAGCGCATGATTCTCGCCGTACACGTTCGAGGACTCGACGGTATGTGTGCGGGTTGCCGGGTGTGGTGGGCGCGGCTGGTGCCGTACCCGTGTTGGCAGGTGGAGTGGGCGACGAGCCGGCAGGCCCGCGCGAGCGTGGCCCGGTTCCTGGGGGGCGTGCGGTGAGCACGCACGGTCCGGTGTTGCCGATCTGGAGCTGCGGTGGCTGTGACCTGCCGTGGCCGTGCCCGACGCGGCGGCGGGAGCTGCGGGCGGAGTATGCCGGTGCGCCGGTCTCGTTGGCCCTCTACCTCGGCGTCTGTCTTGTGCAGGCCGCCGAGGACATGCCGTGGGCGGGCCGGGGCGCTGCACCGACGCTTCATCGGCTGGGCCAGGCAACCCTCAGAAGGACAGTAACCGGGCCAGAACGCATCAGGACGAGACGAGCGCTGGCTCCGTCGACCACGGGACCTCGTAGGTGGCCGACTGTCGATACGCTGCTGGCCGTGGGAGCGATCAAGCCGTGGCAACTGTTCATTCTCAGCCTGTGCTGTCTGGTGCCGCTCGCCGCGGCGGCTGTCGCTGGCCTCTGGATGGCGCGACGGAACCGCAAGTAGCGACCGAGGTCTCCGACGCGATGGTGCCGCGCCCGATGACCGGGCTCGCCGTACCCTGGTGATCATGCGGATTGGCATCGTGATTCTGCCCGACCAGCGCTGGTCGGTGGCCCGGCACCGCTGGCAGCAGGTCGACGAGTGGGGGTTTGACCACGCCTGGACGTACGACCACCTGGGCTGGCGCGATCTGGTGGACGGGCCCTGGTTCGACTCGATGGCCACGCTGACCGCCGCCGCGACGGTGACCTCCCGGATCCGGCTCGGGACGCTTGTCGCCTCGCCCAACTTCCGGCATCCGGCGGCGTTCGCCCGGCAGGTGACGGCACTCGACGACGTCTCCGACGGTCGGGTGCTGCTCGGGCTCGGCGCGGGTGGCATCGGCTTCGACTCGGCGGTGCTCGGTGGCGAGACCCTGCCGCCACGGCAGCGGGTGGACCGGTTCGGCGAGTTCACCGAGCTGCTCGACGCGATCCTGCGCGAGGACGGTACGACGTGGCGCGGCGACTGGTTCGCGGCGGTCGACGCGCGCAACAACCCCGGGTGTGTGCAGCAGCCACGGGTGCCGTTCGTGGTCGCTGCGAACGGGCCGCGTTCGATGCGGCTCGCCGCCCGGTACGGCCAGGGTTGGGTGACCATCGGCAACGGTGGCGACGACCTCGACACCTGGTGGGCGGGGGTGGCCGAGACGGTGGCCCGGTTCGACTCGGTGCTGGCGGCGCAGGGGCGTGACCCGGACGCGCTGGACCGCTATCTCTCGTTGGACGCGGCTCCGATCTTCTCGTTGAACAGCGCCCAGTTCTTCGCCGACCAGGTCGGGCGGGCAGCCGAGTTGGGCTTCACCGACGTGATTACGCACTGGCCCCGGGAGAGCAGCTGGTACGCCGGTGACGAGGCGGTCCTGGCCGACGTCGCCACCCGCCTCCTGCCGCAGCTACGAGGCTGAGGACGTCGGGGTCAGGTGCTCAGGTCGCCGGTGGCGATGCCGCCTTCGCCGGCGCTGACCAGGCGGAAACGGAGGCAGACGATCTGGGTGTCGTCGGTGACCGGGGTGCCGATGCGGGCCCAGTAGGCGGCGTGGCCGGCCCGCCATTCCTCGATCGAGCGGTCGCCCTCGCCCTCGGCGCGGGCGAAGTCCCAGGGCACCTCGGCGAAGCGGCAGGTCTGCACGTCGGTCACCTCGACGACGCCCAGCAGCGCGTCGTGGTCGTCGACGAGGGCCAGCCGCTCACCGACGTGTTCGAGTTCCTCGCCGTCCGAGGCGTACTCGTCGAGCAGGCCGGCGGTCGCGGTCTTCACCCCGTTGAGCACCAGCGTGTTGAGGTGGGTTCGCAGCTCGCCGGGGGTACCGAGAGCGAGGGCGCGCAGGTCGCCGATCCGTGGCCACATCCTGCCGAGGGTACCGGCCGACCAGCTGGTGGGTGCCCGGTGACGCTTCGGCCATGCCGCCGCGGCTTTTCTGGCGGTACGGTCGATGCCCGACAAGAAGGAGATGTCCATGGCGGACCGACGTGCGGTGCTCATTCCGGGGCGTGGCTACGACACCCGGTACCCACTGTTCCTCTATCTGGGTGAGGCGCTGCGGCGGGCCGGTTTCGGGCTGCACGGGATCTCCTGGCAGGTGCCGGAGGACTTCGACGTGGACACCATCGGCAGGTGGGTGTGCGACCAGGTCGCTCCGTCCCTGAATGAACGCACGGACCTGCTGGTCGGCAAGTCGCTCGGCACGCTGGCCGCGCCGCTGGCGGCCGCGCGCGGGTTGCCCGCCGTCTGGCTCACCCCGCTGCTGCACCGGGCGGAGCTGGTCGACGCGCTGCGCCGGGCCACCGCCCCGTTCATCCTGGTCGGCGGTACGGCCGACTCGTCCTGGGACAGCGCGACCGCCCGGCGGCTGACCCCGCACGTGCTGGAGATCCCGGCCGCCGATCACGCGTTGATGGTGCCGGGGCCGCTGGCCCACTCGGCCGAGGCGCTCGGCCGGGTCTGCACGGTGGTCGAGGGCTTCGTCCGCTGAGCTCAGCTGCGGGCGCGGCGCGGCTGTGGGCGCGGCGCGGGCGCGGGCGCGGGGCGGGTGCGGGCGCGGCGCGGGTGTGGGCGCGGTGCGGGTGTTAAGAACTCCTAACTTTGGGTGCGTTGGAGTTGTCGCCAGCAGATGAGGGCGCAGGCGAGGCTGAGGAAGGCTTCGTGGATGTCGTCGCGGATTTCCCAGCGGATGCGCAGGCGGCGGAACCAGTGCAGCCAGGCGATGGTGCGTTCCACGACCCATCGCGTGGTGCCGAGGCCGGAGCCGTGGGGTGTGCCGCGTCGGGCGATGACCGGGGTGACGCCTCGGTCGCGGACCTGTTGGCGGTGGCTGTCGTAGTCGTAGCCCCGGTCGGCATACAACCGGTCGGGGCGCCGCCGGGGTGGTCCCGGACGTCCGCCGATCGCAGGGATGGCGTCGAGCAACACGGTGGTCTGGGTGGAGTCGTGCCTGTTACCGCCGGTCAGCGTGACGGCGAGAGGGATTCCGCCGGCGTCGGTGATGACGTGGTGTTTCGAGCCCGGACGGCGGCGGTCGACCGGGCTCGGACCGGTTTTGGGCCGCCTTTGAGCGCCCGGATGTGGGACCCGTCGATCACCGCCCTCGACATGTCCAACTGTCCGGCGCCCCGCAGACGGGCCAGCAGTATCTCGTGCAGCCGTTGCCACACCCCAGCGTTGTTCCAGTCCCGCAGCCTGCGCCAGCAGGTCATCCCGGACCCGAAGCCCAACTCCTGGGGCAGGTACTCCCACGGGATCGCGGTGTAGAGCACGAACAGGATCCCGCACAACACCTTGCGGTCATCCAGGGGCTTACGACCGGGATATCGGCGCCGACGGGGCGAGCGGGGTGGCAACAACGGCGCGATCTCGGCCCACAACTCGTCCGACACGATCCACGGCGGCTGCTCACCCCTCCTCACATCCAGACAGAACGATCCTCACGTCCCGAGGACGCGCCCAACATCATTTAGTTAGGAGTTCTAATAAGGGGCCCTTGCTCTACCTGAGGCGTTAATAAGGTGCCCTTCCTTTCACCCGGGCAGGGTGGTGAGGGCGTGGATGCGGAGGGTGGTCGCTACGGACGGGGGGCAGTCGACGACCACTGCGGAGGTGCCCACCGGTTCCGCGCCCAGGCTGGCGCAGATGTCGTAGAGGGCCTGGACCTGGGCGGCGGTGGCGACCCAGTCGTCCACCACCAGCACCCGGTCGCCCGCGCTCAGGTGCCGGCTCTGCACCGCCAGGTCGACGCGCCGACCACGGAAGTCGGACGGACTCTGCGCCCAGGTCAGTGGCCCGGCGGGCAGTCGTCCGTCACCCGGCTTGTGGGCCGGCACGAAGCCGACGCCGAGCGCGGTGGCGGCCAGCGGGCCGAGTAGGAAACCGGTGACCGCCGGTGCGACGACCACTGTGGGGCGGGCCGCCCGGAACGGTGCGACGAGTGCCGGGCCCAACTCGGCCAGGACGGTCGGGTCCCGCCACCAGCCGGAGACGTCGCTGACCAGGTGGCTCGCGTCCGGGCCCGGGTCGACCCAACGGAACAACTCGACGAGACGCTTGCTGAGCTCGGCGGACATCCTCCTATGGTGCGCCGGGACGTCAGCGGGCACCGGGCCGCCCGGCCGATCGCGGGTCGGATGATCGGCTTCAGGTATCGCCGCAATTCCGGCCATACCACCATGATCACGTTGACTTCGGAAGTGCTTCTCTCGTTATGGTCCGACCCGATTTGATCTGTTGAGGAAAGGACCGGGCCGGTGACTGGTAGGCACACCCGTACCCGCAGGATCAGTTCGCCGGCCGGTATCGCGGCCAGCGCGGTGGTGGCCGTCGCGCTCGCCGTCGGTGGCACCGTCGGCGCCGTACGGCTGACCGCCGGGTCGGAGCCGGTGCGGCCGGCGGCGATCGAGCTGTTGCCCAGCTCCGCCACGCCTGACCTGGCCAGCGGCTCGCCGAGCGCCAGCGCCTCACCGAGCGCGACCGTGAGCCCGACGCCGACCCGTACCGCGCAGGCGCCGTCGCGCAGCAAGCCGCGTACGCCCAGCGCCAAGCCGACGCCGAGCACGAAGCCGACGCCCACCGCGAAGAAGACGACGGCACGACCGGTGGTGGAGACCGGTTCGTGCGGGGCGTCGTTCTACTGGCAGGGTCAGATGACCGCCAACGGCGAGACGTTCAACCCGGAGGACATGACGGCCGCGCACAAGACGCTGCCCTTCAACTCCAAGGTCCGGGTGACCAATCCGGCCAACGGCAAGTCGATCACCGTCCGGATCAACGACCGGGGTCCGTTCATCGCCGGCCGTTGCCTGGACCTGTCCCGGGCCGCGTTCGCCGAGATCGCGTCGCTCGACCTGGGCCACATCGAGGTCCGGTACGAGGTGCTCGGCTGAGCCGGTGCCGGCCGGCGATCGGCTCTGGCCCACGATCCTGGTGGCCAGAGTCCGCTCGTACGACGGGTCAGGTTCGTGCTTTCGTTCACATCTATCAGGCATGCTGTCGGACGTACGCACGCGACTCCTCCAGCCGGGCCGTAGCCCGCTGAGCCCCGGATCCCGCGCCGGCCTCGGCGCGGCCCTCGTTCTGCTCGCAACCGTCTCGGCGGTGGAGTTGGCGGACGGCCGTGCGGCGAACTACATCGCGTTGATGGTGGCCGCCCCCTTCCTGGCCGCCGCGTTGGCGTCCTGGCGGGTGGTGCTCGGCGCCGGCACGGTGGCATCTCTGCTCGGGGCCGGTTTCGCGCTGGCCGAGCGGACGCTGTCGTTGTCCACCGCGGTCGCCGTGGCGGGCATCGTGCTGGGCACCGGCATCGCCGCGGCGGTGGCCTCGGTACGAGAGCGGCAGGCCAAGCAGATCGCCGAGTTGTCCAAGCTCGCGGCGGTCGCCCAGCAGGCGGTGCTGCGCCCGCTCGGCCCTCGGGTGGGTGCCCTGTCGGTGGCCGGGCGGTACATCTCCTCCACCGCGCGGGCGGAGATCGGTGGCGACCTGTACGAGGCGATCGAAACCCCGTACGGCGTACGCATGATCATTGGAGACGTACGCGGCAAGGGGCTGGAGGCGGTCCGGCTGGCCAGCATCGTGCTCGGCTCGTACCGGCATGTGGCCTACGAGCGGGCCGATCTGCGGGCCGTGGTGGCGGACCTGGACCGCGCGGTGGCCCGCAACGTCGGCGACGAGGACTTCGTCACCGCGGCGCTGGTCGAGGAGCGTGGCGGCACGCTGACCATCGTGAACTGCGGGCATCCGGCTCCGCTGCTGCTGCGCGGTGGTGCGGTGATCCCGCTGGAGCCGCCCGCTCCCGCGCCGCCGCTGGGCTTCATGCCGGTGGTGCGTCCCCGGGTGGAGCGGTTGGAGCCGGGCGATCGCCTGCTGTTGTTCACCGACGGTCTCGGCGAGGCGCGTCGGGACGGCGAGTTCTTCCCGACTGCGGACCGGGCCTGGCGGCTGCTCGGGCACGGGACGGTCGCCGACGGCCTGGCGTCGCTGGAGACCGCGCTCAAGGAGTGGGTGCACGGCCGGCTCGACGACGACATAGCGCTGGTGTTGATGGAGTACACGGGCACCGCCAGCGGTGTGACCGCGGTGGTGCCGAGCTGGGAGGTCGGCGCGACCGAGAGCTGACCGGAACCCCCGTGTTCGATCGTGTGTAATTGCTGTCACTTCGGCGAGCGACTTGTCGCTGTCTACCCGCGAGTAATACAGTCGGGGTTACTGATCGGTAACACCTGTCCGGAAGCGGGGCCAGCGGCATGACCCACTACAAGAGCAACCTTCGGGACCTCGAGTTCAACCTGTTCGAGGTGTTCGGGGCGGACCGGGCGTTCGGCCAGGAGCCGTACACCGACCTCGACGTCGACACGGCGCGCACCTTCCTCGCCGAGATGGACCGCCTGGCCCGCGAGGACCTGGCCGCCAGCTACACCGACAGCGACCGCAACCCACCGGTCTTCGACCCGGCCACGCACACCGCGCCACTGCCGGAGTCGTTCAAGAAGTCGTACCAGGCGTTCATGGACTCCGAGTTCTGGCGGCTGGACCTCCCCGCGGAGCTGGACGGCAGCAACGCCCCCCGGATGCTGTGGTGGGCCCTCGCCGAGCTGGTGCTCGGCTCGAACGCCCCGATCTGGATGTACGCCTCCGGCCCGTCCTTCGCCCACGTGCTGCGGGTCGAGGGCACCGAGCGGCAGAAGAAGTGGGCCAAGCTCTTCGTCGACAAGCAGTGGGGCTCGACGATGGTGCTCACCGAGCCGGACGCCGGCTCGGACGTGGGCGCCGGCCGGGCCCGCGCCATCCCGCAGCCGGACGGCTCGTGGCACATCGAAGGCGTGAAGCGCTTCATCACCTCCGGTGAGCACGACCTCAGCGACAACATCGTCCACTACGTGCTGGCCCGCCCGGTCGGCGTGGAGGGCGTGGGCGGCCCGGGCACCAAGGGTCTGTCGCTGTTCGTCGTGCCGAAGTACCACTTCGACGAGGAAACCGGCGAGCTGGGCGAGCGCAACGGCGTGTACGCCACGAACGTCGAGCACAAGATGGGCCTGAAGGTCTCCAACACCTGCGAGCTGACCTTCGGCGAGCACGGCGTACCCGCCAAGGGTTGGCTGATGGGCGACAAGCACGACGGCATCCGGCAGATGTTCATGATCATCGAGTACGCCCGGATGCTGGTCGGCACCAAGGCGATCGCCACCCTCTCCACCGGCTACCTGAACGCCCTGGAGTACGCCAAGAACCGGGTGCAGGGTGCCGACCTGCTCCAGTCGACCGACAAGACCGCCCCCCGGGTGACCATCACCCACCACCCCGACGTACGCCGCTCGCTGCTGCTGCAGAAGTCGTACGCCGAGGGTCTGCGGGCGCTGGTCTGCTACACCGCCTCCTGGCAGGACAAGGTCGCCATCGCCGAGGCGGCCGGTGACGAGAAGGCCACCAAGCTGGCCAAGCGGGTCAACGACCTGCTGCTGCCGCTGGTCAAGGGCGTCGGCTCGGAGCGGGCGTACGAGCTGCTCGGGCACGAGTCCCTGCAGACCTTCGGTGGCTCCGGCTTTCTCCAGGACTACCCGCTGGAGCAGTACGTCCGGGACGCCAAGATCGACACCCTGTACGAGGGCACCACGGCGATCCAGAGCCTCGACCTGATCTTCCGGAAGATCGTCCGGGACAACGGCAAGGCCCTGATGGCGGTGGCCGCCGAGATCCAGGAGTTCATCACCAGCGAGGGCGGCAACGGCCAGCTCAAGCAGGAGCGCCAGGCGCTCGGCAAGGCGCTGACCGAGATCCAGACCATCCTCGGCGTGCTGACCGGCTGGCTGGGCGAGGCCCAGGGCGGCGACACCCGGGCGCTCTACAAGGTCGGGCTCGCCAGCCGGCGGTTCCTGCTGGCGATCGGTGACCTGGTGGTCGGCTGGCTGCTCCAGAAGCAGGCGGACGTGGCGCTGAAGGCGCTGGCCGGGGAGGTCTCGGCGGCGGACAAGGCGTTCTACACCGGCAAGGTGGCCGCCGCCCGGTTCTTCTCCCGCGAGGTGCTGCCGCGCATCGGCGCCGACCGGCGCATCATCGAGGGCACCGACCTGGAGATCATGGACCTCCCGGAGGAGGTCTTCTGACCTGTGGACAGCGGCTCCAGGCGGCCGGTGGGCGTACTGCCCGCCGGCCGTCGGCCGTGTTCGCCCCGGCGCGGCGCGGGTAACCCCGGCTCGGACGGGTAACCGTCGCGAGCCAGTCAACGTACGCCCAGAGCAACCGCACGGGGGAGTGCCGCGCACATGGGCATTGGTAGTGGGATCTTCCTGATCGCCATCGGTGCGATCCTGACCTTCGCCATTCGGGCAAACGTCTGGTGGGTCGACCTACGCGCGGTCGGTTGGGTGTTCATCCTGGCCGGCCTGGGCGTCCTGCTCACCACGCTCTGGTTCTGGCAGGACCGCCGAAAGCGGGCGAGGACGCTGATCGTGGAGGAGAACCGGCTGTCTCATCCGACCGCGATGATGCCGCCACCTCCCGATCCGCCGCCGCCCACCGCACCACCGAGCTGAGACGACACACGCGCTGAGTCAGCGGGACGGACAGGCTCCCGCTGACTCGGCGCGTCCGTGTTCAGCCGCGGGTGTGGTTCAGCCTCGGGCGGTGTGCCGGGCGCTGATCGCCGCCGTACCGCGAGCCAGATCCGCCCACGGCAGCGTGCTCCGGTGCACCACCAGGTCGCTGGTGTGCAGCCCGGCCGGGTCGGCCCGCTGTGGGTCGAGCAGCTCCGACAGCAGCGAGATGCCCGGGTTGTGGGCGATCAGCAGGACGGTGCCGACCGTCGGATCGACCCGTCGTACCAGGGTCAGCAGATCCTCCGGATGTGCCTCGTACGCATCCGGCTCGTAACGGACCTCCGGCACCGGACCGGCCGGGCCACCCTCCGGGGGTGACCCGGTCATGCCCATCTCGACGCCGTGCCAGGTCTGTCGGGTCCGCAGCGCCGCCGAGCAGAGCACCACCTCGGGCAGCAGCCCGTACCGGGCCAGCCAGGCACCGGCCGCGGCGGCGTCGGCTCGTCCCCGCGCCGACAGCGGGCGCTCGACGTCGAGACCATCCGCCGTGGGCGGTTCCGCCTTGGCATGCCGCAGCAGCACGAGCGTCCGTTCCTGCACCGCGCCGTCCCTCATGTCACCAGCTTGCCCGATTGGCGATCTCCGTGCCGGGGTAAGTCCAGGCATGCCGCAACCTCATCGATGGCCGCGGCGAAGTGGAATGCAGCTTCGATAGCCGAGGAGACGAGAGATGGGCATCGGTGGCAGTATCTTCCTGATCGCGCTCGGCGCGATCTTCGCGTTCGCCGTGGAGGCGGATCTCGGCTGGCTCAACCTGAGCGTCGTCGGCTGGGTGCTGATGCTCACGGGGGTTGCCGGCCTGCTCGTGACGCTCTACTTCTGGAACTCGCGTCGACGGACCGTGGTCACCCCGGTCCGTCAGGAGCGGGTCGTCGCCGACCGGGCCGTACCGGTGCAGGACGACCGGGTGGTGCAGGAGTACCGCGAGGTGCGCCGACCCGGCCCCACGGTCTGATCCGCGTACGCAAACCACGGGGTCGGTGGGTTCGCCCACCGACCCCGTGGCGTGCGGTCAGGCGAAGAGGGCGAAGTAGATGGCGATGTGGTGACAAATCGCCGCGACCAGGGTGCAGGCGTGGAAGAACTCGTGATGCCCGAACACGGTGGGCCACGGGTTCGGCCGGCGTAGCGCGTAGAAGACCGCGCCGACGGTGTAGATCGCGCCACCGACGCTGAGCAGCACCAACGCGGTGACACCGCCCTGGCGCAGGATGTCCGGCAGGATCGCCACCGCCACCCAGCCGAGCGCCAGGTAGAGCGGTGCGGAGACCCACCGCGAGACGTGGGGCCAGACCATCTTGAGGGCCACGCCGGCCAGCGCGCCGCCCCAGACCACCGCCAGCATGGTCACGGTGGCGCGGTTGTCGAGCAGCAGCAGACAGAACGGCGTGTACGTGCCGGCGATGAACAGGAAGATCATCGAGTGGTCCATCCGCCGCATCACCTGGAAGCCGCGGGTGGACCAGACGCGACGGTGGTAGAGCGCGCTGGTGCCGAAGAGGCCGCAGACGGTGAAGCTGTAGACGGCGCAACTGATCAGGGGTGTCCAGCCGGGTCGGGCGGCGGCGATCGAACAGAGCACAATGCCACAGACCACGGCGACGAAGAACGCGTACGTGTGCAGCCAGCCGCGCATCCGGGGTTTCCCGATGTCGACCGGCTTGAGCCGGGACGGTGCTGAGGTCGTCACATCACCAGGTTACGGCAGCGTAGGTTACTTTCGGGTAGTGCAACGGGTCACGCTTGCGGACGAGCGGATGACGCGTCCGGGTGCCCCGGTCCGAAAGGATAGTGGCATGCGGATCAGACGCGTCGGTGGGCACGCCCTGCTCCTCGACTTCGCCGCACCCGCCGACCGTGAGCCCGACTCCCCCAACCCTGCCGAGCCGGTGGACCCCGCAGTGGTGGAGGGGTGGCGGGCCGAGCTGTGGCGTCGTCGGGAGCGGGGCGACCTGGTGGCCACCGAGATCGTCCCGGCGGCGGCCACCGTGCTGCTCGACGGCGTACCGGACCCGGCGACCACCGCGGCCGCCATCAGGACGTGGACCCCGACGCCGCCGCTGACCACGTCGGCCGCCGCCGAACCGGTCGAGGTGCCGGTGACGTACGACGGGGAGGATCTGCCCCGGGTGGCGGCACTCTGGCACACGGATGTGCCGTCCGTGGTGCGCCGCATCGCGCATACCGAGTTCCGGGTGGCCTTCTGCGGCTTCGCCCCCGGCTTCGGCTACCTGACCGGGCTCCCCGCCGAACTGGCGGTGCCCCGGCTGCCCTCGCCGCGACCCCGGGTGCCGGCCGGTTCGGTGGCACTGGCCGGCCCGTACGCCGGGATCTATCCCACCGCCTCACCGGGCGGTTGGCTGCTGGTGGGGCGTACCACGCTGGCCCTGTTCGACGTGCACGCCGACCCGCCGGCCCGGCTCACCCCCGGCACCCCGGTGCGCCTGCTGCCGACATGAGCGAGATCGAGGTACTGACCGCCGGGGCGCTGACCACCGTGCAGGATCTGGGCCGCCCCGGCTGGGCGCACCTCGGGGTCCCCCGCTCCGGCGCGCTCGACCCGGAGGCGTTACGGCTGGCCAACCGGCTGGTCGGCAACCCGGAACCGGCGGCCGGCCTGGAGATCACCATGACCGGCTGCGCACTGCGCTTCACCCGGGCCACCACCGTTGCCGTCGTCGGTGCCGAGGTCGACGTCCGGGTGGGCGAGCGGCCCGGCGACCCCGGTCGTCCGCTGGCCGTACCGGCGGGGGCGGTGTTGCGGATCGGCCCCGCCCGACGGGGTCTGCGCTGCTGGCTGGCGGTGGCGGGCGGCATCGCCGTGGACCCGGTGCTGGGCAGCCGGGCCACCGACACCCTCGCCGGACTCGGCCCGGCACCACTGCGCGACGGCGACCGGCTGCCGGTGGGCGTCCCGATCGGCCCACCCGCCCCGGTCGACGTCACCGTGCCGAGGGCGCACCCGCAGGAGCTGCACCTGACCGCCCGCCTCGGGCCGCGACACGACTGGTTCGACACCGTGGCGCTCGACCGGCTGTACGGCACGGCGTACACGGTGAGTCCGTTGAGCAACCGGGTCGGCGCGCGACTGACCGGCGCACCGCTGCCCCGCGCGGTGCCCGGGGAACTGCCCAGCGAGGGGGTCGTCCTCGGCGCGGTCCAGGTGCCGGCGGACGGCCAGCCGTTGATCTTCCTCGCCGACCATCCCACCACCGGCGGATATCCCGTCATCGCCGTGGTGGACGACGTGACCCCGCTCGCCCAGGCCAGACCAGGCACTACCGTCAGGTTCCATGGACCTCAACGCTGATCTCGGTGAAGGCTTCGGTGTCTGGCAACTCGGCGACGACGAGGCACTGCTGGAGCTGGTCACCTCGGCCAACGTGGCCTGCGGCTTCCACGCCGGTGACCCGGTGACGATGCGCCGGGTCTGCGCCGCCGCAGCCGAACGCCGGGTCGCCGTCGGTGCCCAGGTCGGCTACCGCGACCTGGCCGGCTTCGGCCGTCGACACATCGCATACGAGTTCGCGGAACTGCGTGACGAGGTCCTGTACCAGCTCGGTGCGCTCGACGCCTTCTGTCGCGCGTACCGCACCCGGGTCCGCTACCTGAAGCCGCACGGCGCGCTCTACCACGCGGCGGCCCGCGACGAGACACAGGCGGCGGCGGTGGTGGCCGCCGTGAACGACTACGACCCGGAACTGCCCCTGCTCTGCCTGCCCGGTTCGGTGCTGGCCCAACTCGCTCAGGGCGCAGGGCTGCGGGTGGTGGCCGAGGGCTTCGCCGACCGCAACTACCTGCCCAACGGTCAACTGGTGCCGCGTACCTCGCCTGACGCCCTGGTCACCGACCCGATGGAGGTGGCCCGCCGGGCCGTACGGATGGCCACCGAGCAGACGGTGGTGGCCACCGACGGCAGCGTGTTCCCGTGCGTGGTCGACTCGATCTGCCTGCACGGCGACAGCCCCGGCGCGGTGGCCGCCGCGGAACTCGTCCGTGCCGCCCTCATCGACGCGGGCGCCACCCCCACCCCCTTCACCTGAGGTGAGGTGAAAGGAAGGGCACCTTGTTAACGCCTGCGGTAGAGGAGGGGCCCCCTGTTAACACAATCCGCCCGATGCGGCGTCAGCCGGCGTCGAGGCCGCGCAGCACCAGAGGGAGACGGGTCGCGCTGCCGGTGGCGACACGTACCGGGATGCCCCAGTCCTGTCGGGTCAGGTGGCACGCCGCATGCTCGACGTCTGCGTCGCAGGTGGCCGCCTGGGCGGTCACCTGCAGCACGCCCTCGGTCACCGAGTCGGAGAGCACCAGCCGGCGGGACAGGTCCGTGCTGGTGCCGGCCCCCTCGACCAGCAACTCCGGCGGGGACGCGGACACCATCACCCGGGTGGACGGGCCGTACGTCTCGTCGAGCTTCTGCCCGGGCGCCGGGGTGAAGATCACGTCCAGCGTCACCTCACCGGCCGCCAGGTCGGTCGGCTTGCGTTCGGTCCGGTGGCGCTGGCCGTCGACGGTGCTCGCGCCGACGGCGGAGAGCGCACCCGGGGCCAACCGGGTGATCCGGTGCCCGGCGGACTCCACCACCAGCACCGCACCGTCCGGGGTGAGCGCCAGGTCGCTCGGCTCGGCCAGGTCGGTGGCCACTGTCGACACCTCGTCCGTCGCCGGGTCGTAGCGCCGTACCGCCCCGTTGTAGGTGTCCGCGATCAGCACCGAACCGTCGGGCAGTGCGCAGACGCCGAGCGGGTGCTGGAGCAGCGCCTGCGCCGCCGGCCCGTCCACGTGACCGAAGTCGAACAGGCCCTGACCGACCGCCGTACCCATGACGTCGTCCTCGACGTACCGGATGGCACTGCTCTCGCTGTCGGCGACCCAGAGTCGGCGGCCGTCGGCGGAGACGGCGAGCCCGGACGGCTGCGCCAGCCAGGTCTCCGCCAGCGGCCCGTCGCGCAGCGCCTCCACAGTCGTGCCGGCGTACATGCCGGCGGTCCGCTTGATCGGATCGAACCACCACAGTTGGTGGATGCCGGCCATGGCGATGACGACCTTGTCGTCGTACCAGGCGAGGTCCCAGGGCGAGGAGAGGTCGACCGAGAGCGCGTCGTGGGCGTGGTCGTCAACCGTGGAGCGCCACTGCCGCCCGGTGCCGGCCACGGTGACCACCTCACCGCTGCCCAGGCGTACGCCGCGCAGCAGGTGGTTGACCGTGTCGGCGACCACCAGGTCGTAGCCGGCCACCTCGGCCACGTGCGGCGGGAGCAGGCACAGCCCCTGGGGCTCGGAGAAGGTCGCGGTGTCGGCCGTACCGTCGACCCGGCCCCGGCTGCCGGTGCCGATGGCGCGCAGCAGCGTCTCCCCGTCGGCGGCCAACTCGACCACCCGGTGCCGGGCGGAGTCCGACACCAGCAGGGTGCCGTCCGGCCCGACCACCAGCTTTCCGGGGAAACGCAGGGTGGTCTGCGGCTCCGCCGGCGGGACGTACGGGCCGTCGCCCCGGTGCAGCGTGCCCTTGGCCTCGTGGGTGGCGACCAGGTCGTCGATCAACCGGGCCAGCCCTTCGGCGTGACCCTCGCCGGCCATCGTGGCCACCACGTAGCCCTCGGGGTCGATCACCGCGAGGGTCGGCCAGGCGCGGGCCGCGTACTGCTGCCACATGTCCAGCTCAGGATCATCGAGTACGGGGTGGTGCACGCCGTACCGCTCGACGGCGTCGGCAAGCGCGACCGGATCCTTCTCGTGCTCGAACTTCGGCGAGTGCACCCCGATCACGACGAGGACGTCCGCGTACTTCTCCTCGAGCGGGCGCAGTTCGTCAAGCACGTGCAGGCAGTTGATGCAGCAGAACGTCCAGAAATCGGCGATCACGATCTTGCCGCGGAGGTCGGCGAGCGTCAGCTCGCGCCCCCCGGTGTTCAGCCAACCCCGACCCCGCAGCTCCGGCGCCCGTACGCGTGCACTCATACCCCCATCGTGCCGTACCGCAGGCCGCGCCGACCCGCTGGGCGGATCACCTGGCGGCATCCAGCACGAGCGGGCCGCCTCCGGGCCACCGGAGTGTGCGAAAGCGCCCGCCCCTTGGCGAGGGCGGGCGCTTCGCGTTTGTCGTAACCGCGCGGGTGGCAGCGAGTGATCAGCCGGCGGAGTTCTTCAGGCAGAGCACCGGGTTGGCCACGTCGCCGCGCAACTCGACGTACGGCAGGGCGGGGTCGGGGCACTTGTCCTTCGACTCGACCTTCGACACCACGCTGAACGACTCCGGCTCCCCGCACACCGCCTCGACGGCGGAGTCGCCCGAGCGCTTGACGCAGGAGCCGACCGCCGGGTCGAAGGCGTTGTCGTCCGAGCCGCCGAACTTGCCGAGCAGCAGCAGTAGGCCGAGCGGGATGGCGAGGATGAGCACCGCGGCGACAAGCACCGCGGCGAGCACCCGGCCGTTGCGTACCTTCGGTGGCGGCGCGTCGGCGGCCGGCTCGGCGACCGGCTTGAACGCGTCGAAGCGGCCCTGCTCCGGCTCGGCTGCCGGCGTGCCCGGACTCCACGGCGCGTTCGCCTGGGGCCCCGGCGGGAAGGCCGACGTGTGGTCTGGGCCCGACTCCGGACGGGCGGGGGAACCGTAGGTGACGCCGGGGCGGTCGGTCGGGCCGCCGAAGGGGTCGCGAGCCGCGCCGCCGTACGGGTCACCGGCCGGGCTGCCGAAGGGATCCCCGGCGGGGCCGCCGAAGCGGTCGGCCGGTCGCTCCGGCTCGGGGTGCGGCTTGACGCCGTTGACCGGCCGATCGGTGGCCGGCGCGTCGGCGAAGGCGGGCAGGCCCGGCGGGAAGGCCGGGGACGCGGGAGCGGCTGCGCCGGTGAAGGCGGACGGTCCAGCCTGCTCGTGATCGGCGAAGCGTGGCTCCGGGCCCTGGCCGAACCGGGGCGGCTGGGGCTGCTCCTCGCGCTCCTGGACCGGCTCCTCCGGCTCCGGACGGGCCGGCCGGCCGTACACCCGAGGTGCCGGCGTGCTGGTCGGGATGGCCGTGTGATCGGCCGGCGGGGTGACCCGGCTGGTCGTCGGCACCGACGCGCTGGCCGAGACGCCGCCGGCCGCCGCCGTCGGCGGGGTGGCCCGGCCGACCGACTCGGGCGAGGTACGGGGGGCGGGGATCGACGCCTCAGCCGGCGGCTTCGGCTCGTCCGGCCGCGACTCGGGCTGCCCCCAGCTGCCGGCCGGCTGGTCGGCACCGGGGCGCTGACCCGGCGTGGACTGGTCGCCGGGGTACTGGCCCGGGGCGGAATAGTCGGCCGGGGGTGCCGCAGCCAGGCTGGCACCGGGGATCCGCTGCTCCTGCGGCGGCAGCGGAACCATGTTGGCCGGCGAGATGCCGGGCGCCGGCGCGGGCTGGTACACCGGGCTCTCCTCGGCACGCCCGGTGTCGGATCGGGACGGCCCTGCCTCGGGTGCCCCGCCACCACCCCAGGCCTCGCCGGGTGCCCACGGCTCGATCTCGGTCAGCGGCGCGCGGTCGGCGGCGTTGCGGGACGGCAGCGGCGATGCCGATCCGCTGGCGGCCTCGGTGGGCGTCCAGGCCGGGGCCTGATCCTGAGCCCAGCCAGCCGGCTCCGGCTGGCGTCCCTGGCCGACGGGCCAACCGGGTTGTTCCTGCTGCTCGCCCGGCCAGGCACCGGCGCGGGCCGGGTCGCCGGGAGCGGAATGCTGCTGCGGTGCCGGGTCGGCCGGTGGCACCTGGGCGGTGGCCCGGGCGGCCGGCTCGCCGCGCGTCGCGGCCTGATCGGTCTGAGCCCAGTCCGGCTGCGCGGACGGGCCGCCCTGCGCCCACTCCGGTTGGGCTGCCGGGCTGGTCTGCGCCCAGTCCGGCTGCGCCGGCGGGTTGGCCTGCGCCCAGTCGGGCTGGGCGGGCTTGGCCTGGGCCCAGTCCGGCTGCGCGGGGGAGTTGCCCTGCGCCCAGTCCGGTTGCGCGGGCGCACTGCCCTGCGCCCAGTCCGGTTGAGCAGGCGGGCTGCTCTGCGTCCAGTTGGGCTGCGCGGGCGAGTTGCTCTGCGCCCGCTCGGACTGTGAAGGCGGGTTGGCCTGCGCCCAGTCGGGCTGGGCGGGCTTCGCCTGCGCCCAGTCCGGCTGCGCCGACTCGGGTGCGCCGGCGGCCCAGCCGGGAGGTTGCTCCCCCGGGCGGGGGGCGGTGTTCCACTCCGGCTGCTGGTTGCCCTGCCAACTGGCGGGTGGGGAGCCTGACTGGCTGCTCGCGGACTGGTCCGACGAGGTCTGGTGGGGTGTCCACTCAGCTGGCTGGGTGCTCTCTGATGTGGGGGCACCACCCCAGGCCGGGTTGCTCTGCCCAGCGTTGGCCCAGGCCGGCTGGTCCGACGTGGACGCTGCCGGCCAGTTGGCGGCGGGCTGCTCGCCCGGTGGGTTCCAGGACTGCTGGCCGCCGGCCGGCGTCCAGGTGCCGGCGTTCGGAGCCTGCGCCTGCCGGTTGGCCTGCTGGTTGCCCCAGCCGGCACCCGGCTGACTCGCCCAGGCGGGAGCGGCCTGGTCGGGTCGGGCCGGCGGTGGGGGTGCCCAGCCGAGATCCGAGGCAGGTGCGCCGTATCCGTTCTCCTGCTGAACCGGGCGGTCGCCGTACGGCGCCGATCCGCCGCCGCCCGGCGGCACCTCGTCCGGCTCGTGGCCGGGGTGGTGCGGGCCCTCGGACGTCATGCGTGCGCCTCCTCCATCACATGTCGGCCGCCGTCGCCGATCGTCTCGGCCGGGCAGCCGGCGGTGCCGGCGTGCCGGCCGTGCCGGCTCCCCCCGCACCGTATCCGGTGGTCACCGGGGCGCATCCGGGGAGCGCCAATCATCACTGTCCGTTGCCGGGTGGTGTCGATTCGCATCTATCGCATCGACCTTCCCGGGCCGGGGATGACGACCGTGCCCCACCGTACCGGGCGCTGGGGCGAGGCGGTATCCCGGTGTCAGGGCATGGGCGCAATGACAACGACCCGCCCGGTGATCCGGGCGGGTCGTCGTCGGGGAGGAGGTGAATAAACGTCGTGGGCGTCAGTGCATGTGACGCTGGGCGATGACGAGGATCTCGTCGCGTACGGCCGGCGAGCTGGCGGAGCGCAGGGCCCGCTCGATGGCCCGGGCGCGGCGGTTGGCGTCGCGGCGGCTACGGATTCGCTCGATCATGCTCATGGTTCTCTCCTGCTGGCTATTCGGTTGTCGGCCCGGTGATGTCTCTATTGAACAGCAAAACGCCGCCAACATCCATCGATTATTAGGTGAGCTGCGCCACGAGCCTACGAATCTTAGGCGTGGGGTGCGATGTGGACCGGCATTCTTCACCCAACGGCAACGGCCGGCGTGCCGGGCGTTCACCCGTGGCACACCGGCCGTCGTCGCAGCGCGTCAGGTCCAGGCGAGCAGTGCCGCCTCGGGGTCGGTGAGGAAGTCACCGATGTCGCGCAGGAACTTCGAACCCAGCTCACCGTCGATGATCCGGTGGTCGAAGGAGAGCGCGAGCGTGGTCACCATGCGTGGTTTCACCTTGCCCTTGTGCACCCAGGGCTGCTCGCGCACCGCCCCGAAGGCCAGGATCGCCGATTCCCCCGGCGGCAGGATCGGGGTCCCGGTGTCCACCCCGAACACACCGACGTTGGTGATGGTCAGCGTGCCGCCCGACATGGCAGCCGGCGAGGTCCTGCCGGCCTTGGCGGTCTGCACCAGGTCCGTCATCGCGTCCGCCAACTCCCGCAGGGTCAGCCGGCCGGCATCCTTGATGTTCGGCACGATCAGGCCGCGCTCGGTGGCCGCCGCGATGCCCAGGTTGACGTACTCCTTGACGACGATCTCGTCGCCGGCCCAGGTCGAGTTGACCATCGGGTGTCGCTTGACCGCCAGCAGCACCGCCTTCGCCACCAGCAGCAGCGGCGAGACCCGTACGTCGCGCCACTCCCGCCGGCCACGCAGCCGGTCCAGCGCCTTCATCGCCCGGGTCATGTCGATGGTGAGGAACTCGGTGACGTGCGGGGCGGTGAACGCCGAGCGGGACATGTTCTCGGCGGTGAGCTTGCGTACCCCCTTCACCGGGATGCGCTGCTCGCGGTCGGCACCGAAGCTCGCGGCGGAGGTGGCCGCCGCGCCGACCGTCAGCGGCTCGGCCGCAGCCGACGACGCCGCCACCGCCTGCTGGACGTCCTCCCGGGTGATCGAGCCGAGCGGGCCCGAGCCGGTCAGCGTACGCAGGTCGACGCCGAGATCCTTGGCGAGCTTGCGTACCGGCGGCTTGGCCAGCACCGGACCGCCGGGGTGACCGTTGCCGTTCACCGTCGGCGCCGGCGCGGCCTGCACCGGCACCGGAGCCGCGACGACCGGGGCCGGCGCGGCCGGGGTGACCGGGGCGGTGGTGGCCTGGGCCGGGGCCGCGCCCTTGCGGGGACGGCGCTTCGCGGCGGTGGTGCGCGGGCCGTAGCCGACCAGGACGGCGGTACGACCGCCCGGTGCGGGACCGCCGATCAGGCCCGGCTCGACCGCGCCCTCTGCCGGAGCGATGTCGACGGCGGCCAGCGACGCCGCCGAGGGCGCGGGCAGTTCCTCGGTCGAGGACTCGACCGGCCCGGCGCCCGGGTCGGTGTCGATCGCGATGATCGGCGTACCGACCTCGACCGTGGTGCCCTCCGGGTGGAAGATCGCCTGCACCTGACCGGCCCACTTCGCGGGGATCTCCACCGCCGCCTTGGCGGTCTCCACCTCGACGATCGGTTGGTTCAGCTCGATGGTGTCGCCCACCTTGACCAGCCAGGCGAGGATCTCGCCCTCGGTCAGGCCCTCCCCCAGGTCGGGAAGGTTGAACTCCTTGATCCGGGACATGCCGCTCACCAGCCGAAGGTGCGGTCGACGGCGTCGAGCACCCGGTCGAGGTCGGGCAGGTACTCCTCCTCCACCCGGGCGGCCGGGTAGGGGGTGTCGAAGCCGGTCACCCGCAGCACCGGGGACTCCAGCGAGTAGAAGCACTCCTCGGTGATCCGGGCGGCGATCTCCGCGCCCAGGCCCACGTTGGACGGTGCCTCGTGCACCACCACCGCGCGGCCGGTGCGCCGCACCGACTCGTACACCGCAGCCAGGTCCAGCGGGGAGAGCGTGCGCAGGTCGATGACCTCCAGGTTGCGGCCGTCCTCGGCCGCGGCGGTCGCCGCGTCCAGGCAGGTGCGCACCATCGGGCCGTACGCCAGCAGGGTGGCGTCCGTGCCGGGCCGCACCACCCGGGCCGAGTGCAGGGGGTACGCCTCGGTCAGTGGCGCGTCCAGGTCGACCTGGCCCTTCTCCCAGTAGCGCCGCTTCGGCTCCAGGAAGACGATCGGGTCGTCCGAGGCGATCGCCTGCTGGATCATCACGTACGCGTCCTGCGGGTTGGCGCAGGAGACGACCTTGAGTCCGGCGGTGTGGGCGAAGTAAGCCTCGGGCGACTCCGAGTGGTGCTCCACCGCACCGATGCCGCCGCCGAAGGGAATTCGGATGACCATCGGGATGCGCAGGTTGCCGCCCGAGCGGTAGTGCATCTTCGCCACCTGCGACACGATCTGGTCGTACGCCGGGTAGACGAAGCCGTCGAACTGGATCTCGCAGACCGGCCGGTAGCCCCGGATGGCCAGGCCGACCGCGGTGCCGATGATGCCCGACTCGGCGAGCGGCGTGTCGATCACCCGCTGGTCGCCGAAGTCCTTCTGCAACCCGTCGGTGATCCGGAAGACACCGCCGAGCTTGCCGACGTCCTCGCCCATGATGACGACCTTGGGGTCGTTCTCCAGGGCCTTGCGCAGGCCGACGTTGAGGGCCTTGCCGAGGGTGAGCGTCTCCGTGGCCATCAGTGCGCGCTCCCCTCGAACGAGTCGAAGTACTTGTTGAACTGTGCGCGCTGCTCGTCGAGCAGCGGCGACCCGTTGGGGTAGACGTGGTCGAACATGGTGACCGGCTCCGGGTTCGGCATGGCCAGCACCCGCTCGCGCAGGTCGATCGCCTCCCGGCGGGCCTGCTCGTCGACCTCGGCGAAGAAGTCGCTGTCGGCGATCTTCTCCCGCTCCAGGAAGGCCTTCATCCGGGCGATCGGGTCCTTGGCCTGCCAGGCCTCGACCTCGCTGGCGATGCGGTAGCGGGTCGGGTCGTCGGAGGTGGTGTGCGCCCCCATCCGATAGGTGTACGCCTCGATCAGGCTCGGGCCCTGCCCGTTGCGGGCGTTGTCCAGCGCGTGCCGGGCCACCGCGTACGTGGCCAGCACGTCGTTGCCGTCCACCCGCACACCGGGGAAGCCGAAGCCGGCGGCCCGTCGGTACAGCGGAACCCGGGTCTGCCGCTCCAACGGCTCGGAGATGGCGTACTGGTTGTTCTGGCAGAAGAACACCAGCGGGGCGTTGAAGACGCTGGCCCAGACGAACGCCTCGTTCACGTCGCCCTGGCTGGTGGCGCCGTCGCCGAAGTAGGCGATGACCGCCTCGCCGTCCTCGCCGCCGGTCTTGCCGTCCATGGCGACACCCATGGCGTACCCGGTCGCGTGCAGGGTCTGCGCCCCGATCACGATCGTGTACATGTTGAACTTGAACTCGTTCGGATCCCAGCCGCCCTGATCGACGCCGCGGAACAGGCCCAGGGGCATGATCGGATCGATGCCACGGCAGTAGAGGACGCCGTGCTCCCGGTAGGTCGGGAAGGCCATGTCCTGGGCGCGTAGCGCCCGTCCGGAACCGACCTGCGCGGCCTCCTGGCCCAGCAGGCTGGCCCACAGGCCCAGTTCGCCCTGCCGTTGCAGGGCGGTGGCCTCGGCGTCCAACTTCCGCACGAGTACCAGGTCACGGTAGAGGCCGCGGTACTCCTCGTCGGTGAAGTCGACGCGGTATTCGACGCCGTCCGGGCCGGTGACGCTGTCGATGCGCTCACCCGACGGGGTGAGCAGTTGCACCAGTTCCGGGTCGCCGGTCGCGGCTTTCCTGGATCGGGGTGCGGCTCGCCGGCCGCGGGTGCTGGCCCCGGGGTCGCCCTTTGCCATCCGTCTCTCCCTGTCGTGTCTGCGTCGGCACCGGGGGGTCACCCGGCCGCGCGACTCGTGAGCCCGCCCCGGCTGGTGCCGGGATCGGTTCCTGGCGACCGCGCCTAGCCCCGGTGGGGGTTGCCGCGCGGCCTGAGCCGGATTCATGGCCGAACCCGGTTCGGGAGCGCCGGCGCCCAGTCGCGCCTTCCGCGTGGGTGCGCGGAGGTCACGGCTGCGCTGCCGTCGTGGCTCCATATTCGCATCACAGGTGAGCCGCCCCACACCCTGCCTGCCCCGCATCCCAGGGCCGGTCCGGTTCGTTACCTGAAATGCCGGGGTGTCGGCTCCAATGACGCCCGGACGTTCCGGTGATGATTTGTCGCTATTCGGCCATATGAGCGTTTCGACACGCGGTGGGGGGTTGGCTGACCCGGAGTCGCTGACCGACGCTGTTTCCGGCTGGACCCCGATCTCACTCGGCGGTCCGCCGGGGCAGCTCATCACGGTCCAGGCCCCGGGCGACGACGAGGAGTGCGTGGTGTCGGAACCAGACGAGGGTGCCGGGAGTTCCGGCCGGCACCGGGCACCCGGCAGCTACCGCCGGGTGGTGGGTACCCACCGCGCCGTACGCACCGCCGGTCCGTCCCGCGGTTACCTGCTGACCGTGGCGCTGCTCGCCGGCACGGCCTCGATGCCGGTTCTCGCCGCGATCAGCACCGGCTCGGCGACGGTGGGCAGCACCGCCCTGCCGGACAGCGGTACGCCGTTCATCCCGACGCCGTCCATCGGGCCGGTGGTCATCCCGCCGCCGCCCACCGGTGCCCCCGCAGCCACCTCGACGGCGGTGCCGTCGACCGCTCCGGCCGCCCCGCCGATCGACCCGGTGGACCGACCTGACCCGGGGCCGACGCCGGTGGACCTGACACCCGAGCGTCGCCCGGAGCTACCGGACAGTGACCCCCGACCTCGGCCGCCCAGCCCGGTGCCCGCGCCGCTCCCGCGCCCGACCCCGACTCCCCACCCCACGCCGACCCGGCCGGTGCCGGGAGTCACTCCCGCGCCGCCGGCCACACCTACCTCGCCACCGCCGGTCCCGAGTGACCCGCCCGTGCCGAGTGATTCCGCGAGCCCGTCCGCCTCGCCGGACCCGGGCGGTGCCGGGCCGAGCGCATCGGCGGAACCGCCGGACCCGACCGACCCGTCGGCGAGCACCGACCCGCCCGCCACCGACCCGCCCGCCACCGACCCGCCCGCAACCGACCCACCTGCCACCGACTCGCCTGCCACGACGGAGCCGTCCACGTCGGCGAACCCCCACCTGCCCCGGGACCCCGCCACGCCCGACGGGCCCAGCGCCTCGGCGGGTCCGAGCAGGTCGGGCGAGCCGGCCTGCCCCACTCCGGATCACCCGGGAAGCACCGGGTCACCGACGGTACGGTGAGAAGGCCGTCGACGGACCGGAGCGGAGCGGGGGGTCTGATCTTGGTCGACCGTGACCTGGTCGCTGACGACGTCGCTGCGGCCCGGCCCGGCCCAGGGCTGCGACTGGCCCGGATCGTCACCGAGTTGACCGCGCCCGCCGTCCTCGTCTCCCTGCTCACCGTCGTGATCGGCTGGCACAGCGCCCAGGGCAGGTTGAGCGGCGTGGGCTGGGGGTTGGTCGCGGTCGTCTTCGCCAGCCTGCTCCCGATGGCGTACATCGTCGGCGGGGTGCGTCGCGGCCGACTCACCGATCATCACGTCCGGGTACGCGAACAGCGGCGGATTCCGCTGCTGTTCGGGCTCGGTTCGGTGGCGGCCGGGCTGGCCCTGCTCGCGGTGCTCGGCGCGCCGCGACCCGTGCTGGCCCTGGTCGCCGCCGGACTTGTGGGTCTGGTGGTCGCAGTGACGGTCAGCCAATGGTGGAAGATGTCGATCCACTCGGCGGTCGCGGTCGGCACGCTGGCGGTGCTGCTTGTCACCTTCGGCGTCTGGGTGCTCGTGGCCACCCCGCTGCTCGGGCTGGTCGGCTGGTCACGGGTGCGCCTGGGCGATCACACCCCCGCCCAGGTGCTCGCCGGTGGCGTCCTCGGTGGCCTGGTCGCGGCCGTGGTCTTCACCGTGCTGCGCTGACCCTGGTCGATCCGAGTGCGGTCGCCGTGACAACTTCGCCACGGCCCGCGGTCAGCTGTCGTCGGAGAGGCGGTGCCGGTTGGCGTCGATCCAGGCGTCGAGCGCGGCCGGATCGTCCGGGTCGACCCCGTCGGCCATCAACTGCGCCACCGCCGCGGTCGCCGGGCTGCGCCGCTCGCCGGTGGCGTAGAGCCGGACGAACTCGGGCACCATCTCGGCGATGGCGGTGTCCGTACCGGCGGCAGCCGTTTCCGGCAACCCACGTCTGCGGGCGGCGTACGCGGCCCAGGCCCGCAGGACCCGGGGCAGCATCGCCGCGTCGTCCATGTCGAGTACGGCCCGACGGTGCACCCAGTCGAGCAGGAAGAACCCGGCCACGGTCGGGCTCCAGCGCAGCGGGTCGGCGTCGGCGAAGGTGGCCGCGTGGTCGAGCAGCAGGCCCAGGCAGAAGTGCAGCGAGGCCAACTCGGCACCGTCGACGTCGTCGAAGCCCGCTCGCTTCGCCTCCGGCGAGGCGAGGAAACGTCGGATCTCGTCGGCCCGTACGGCTGCCGGCAGTGGATCGTCGGACGGCACCGGCACCGCGCCCTGCCAGGCCGGCAGGATCGTCAGCCGGGCCCCGACCAGCGCCCGATCCGTGGCCAGTGACGTCGTACCCGGCAACTGCCCCAGGTGGTCGGTGACCGCCAGATGCCGGCTCACCTCGCCACGCATCCGACTCGGATCCTCCTCCCGGAACCAGGTCAGCTCGTCCTCGGCGCACAACTGTCGGACCTGGGCCAGGATCCGGCTCGCGGGCCCGCCGACGAAGACGTCCTTGGCGATGCCGATGTTGTGGTCCACCAACGCGATAAGCGCATGTTCCGGCCCGCCGACCGTGTCGTCGTAGGCGAAGGTCGCCAGGTAGGAGGTCTGGTCGCCGTAGACGTCGCCGTACGCCCAGGTGCCGGTGAGGTGCACCCGGCCGAGGTGACCCGACCAGGCTGGTGCGGCAGCGCCGGGACGGACCCGGTCCGCGCCCTTCGCGTCCGGCACGAGGGCGGCGAACACGGCGCGTACGGTGGTGGCGGCGAGAGCCCGCCGTCGCGAGGTGGCCGCGAGAAAACCGGCCACGAACTCGCGTACTGCCGTCTCCCGGTCCGTCTCCGCAACCTCGTACACGCTGCCCAGCAGGGCCGCGCCGAGCATCTCCGCGTCGAGGGCGGTGTCGAGCTTGGTCACGTCGCGGGCGGCGTGCAGCACCGCTTCGTACGGGGTCTGTGGCGTGGCCATGACCCGACACTACGCCGCTCGGGGCCCGATGACCGGTGAGCAGACGTGCGGCGTCGCTCAGCGATGCCGGGCGACCTCGAGGACGGTCCGCGCGTCGGCGTGCGCGGCGATCACCGTCCGAACCGGTGCGAGCACGTACTCCTCGCCGACCTTCGTCACCGCCCCGGTCAACCGGGCCTCGGCGCGCTGCCGGGCCCGCCGGGCGGCCCACCGTGCCACCGGCCGGGTCAGGGCCGCCATCAGCAGCCCGGCGAAGAGCCCACCGAGCAGCAGCAGGGTCGGCACGGGCACCTCACCGACCATCGGATGACGCAGCTCCGGCAACCCCAGGGCCCGCAGCGCATAGCCGAGGGCGAGCCAGCCGAGCCCGGCCACGGCGGCCAGGGTCACCAGCCACTGCAACCCGCCGACCAGCCGCCACCAGAGGCGGGGCCGGTTCATCCGCAGGTCGGTGTCGGCGATCGCGCGGTCCAGGGCGTCCGGCAGGTCGCCGAGCCGGGACCGGGCCGCCGCGGTGACCGCGTTCGGCCAGGCGCTCGGCAGGCCGGTGCCGGCCCGCTCGGCCACCGTGCGGACCGCGAGCCCGAGCGCGGACCGGTCGGCGACGCTGGGCTCGGGCACGGAGGTCGCGGCGACCAGGCTCTCCGCCGGGTCGCGCGGATCGCCCGACCGGTCGGGGAGGTGCAACCGGCGCAGCGGATCGGGACGCAGCCGCCGCCAGAGGCGTACCAGCGGCCAACCGGTCGTGGTGGCGGCCCGGTGTCGGTACGCCTGCTCGACCGCCTCCGCCACCGTCGGTACGCCCGCTGCGGCGACCAGCGCCCGATCCAGCGCGGCCAGCGCCGGGTCGTCCGTGGTCAACGCCGGGCGTGGCGCGCCGACCATCTCGTCCAGCGCGGCGACCACCGCGTCCACGTCACCGGAGAGTCGACGCAGCGCGGCCTGCCGTTCGGCGACGCTGCGCTCCAGCGCTCCGCGCAGCCCCTCGGTCCCGGCCGGGTCGGTGATCGTGGTGGTCAGCAGCGGCACCCCGTCGAGCCCGTCGGCGTCGAGCAGTCGGCGCAGGTCGGCCACCACCCGGTCGACGTCGGTCGGGGGCAGCCGGTCGACCTGGTTGAGCACGACCACTGTGACGTCGCGGTGCCTGTGGAACTCGCGCAGGTAGCTGCCGTGCACCACCCGGTCGGCGTACTTCTGCGGGTCGACCACCCAGACCACCAGGTCCACCAGGCCGAGCAGCCGGTCCACCTCCAGCCGGTGCGAGTGCTGCACCGAGTCGAAGTCCGGCAGGTCGAGCAGGATCAGCCCGTGCAGTGTGGACTCGTCGTCGCCGTCCAGCAGGCTCTCCCGGACGAACCGGTGCCGGGGCAGTACGCCGAGCCAGTCCAGCAGTCGGGTGCCGCCGTCGAGCGGCCCCCACACGCAGGCGTGCGTCACGCCGGTGGTGGGTCGGCGCACCCCGACCGGAGAGAGATCCATCCGGGCCATCGCGTTGAACAGGCTCGACTTGCCGCTGCCGGTCGCACCGGCGAGCGCCACGACGGTGTGGTCGCGGGAGAGCGACAGCCGGGTGCCGGCCCGCTCGACAAGCGTGCGTGCCGGCACCAGCGGGGTGTCCGGCAGTTGGCCGTCGACGATGCCGAGGAACCGGCGGATCGCCTCCAGCCGGGCGACCAACTGGTCGGCGTCGACCCGGCCGTCGGCCCGTAACGCCTCACGCAGGCGTCCGCCCATTCCCATCACAGCCGCTCCCGGCGGGTCCGTGCGCTGGCCTTGCCCAGCGCGTCCAGGCTGACCTCGGTGCCGGCCGCCGTGGGCTCCTCTCGCGGCAGTGCGCTCACGCCGGGCGTCCCTGGTCGGCCGGCCCGCTCAGGGCGCTTGTCGCGTCGGCGAAGCCGCTGGCCAGCCGGGCCGCCTCCACCCGCTCGGCGGCCTGGCGCAACGCGGTGGCGGTCTGCTCCGCCGGCCGGGCCTGCTCGGTCCGGCTGAGGAAGCGGGCGGCCTCGACGTCCAGCAGGGCGCGCACCCGTTCCAGCAGGTCCGCCCGGGCCTTGTCGGCGAGCGTCCGCACGGCCTGGTCACCGAAGATCGCCTGCAGCACCGCCTGCCCGGCGAGGGTGGTGCCCGCGCCGGTGGCGACCTCCAGCCCGGTCGGGATGAACGCGGTCGAGGCGAACACGGCGATCATGACGGCCAACCCGGTGGCGTTCACCGCGTAGGCGGCCGTACGGGCCACGAACCGTCGGTCGCCGCCCTCGGTGCGGACCAGCTCCAGCACGCCCCGCTGCCAGTCCCGGACCAGTCGCTCGGCGCGCTCGGGCAGGTCGTCGCCGTGGTGGGCGAGGTCCGGCACGAGCAGCGCGGCCCCGGCCGGATGAGCCTTCCAGCCGGTGTACGCCTGCTCGGCCGCCTCGGCGGCCACCGCCCGCAGCAGGGTGACCAGCTGAGACTCGATCGCCTCGCGCAGCTCGGCGGCGGGTGCCGGGCGTCTGCTGAACGCGGCCACGAGCCGGTCCCGTAGCCGGCCGATCCGCGCCTCCAGGCTGCGGAGGAAGTCGCTGGTGCCGACGAACTCCTGCCAGCGGGCCAGCACCTCGCCCCGGAGCAGCCGACCGTCGCGCAGCCCCTGCTCGACCGTCCGGTTCGCGGACCGGTACGCGGCGCGTACCCGATCGTCAAGCGTGTCGGCGGCGGCCACCTGCTCGTCCGCGGCGGCGGCCAGGCTCTCCACGGCCGGTTGCAGCGCGATCAGCGCGCCACCCAGGGTCTGCCGGACCACCGCCGAGCGGGCGTCGGCGTCGGCGGCGAGCCGGGCGAACCAGTCGGCCAGCGGCGCGGTGACCCGGGCGGGCAGCAGCCCTTGCCCGTCGACCCAGGTCTCCGGCAGCACGAACAGCGGCGCCGAGCCCAGATCCTGCTCGGCGAGCATCTCGGCGAGGTGCCCGGCGACCTCGTCGGTGGCCTCGGCCGGCACCCGGTCGAGCACCATGGCGATCACCGCGCCCCGGGCCCGCGCACCGCGCAGCAGTTCCCAGGGGACGGCGTCGGCGTACCGGGCGGCGGTGGTCACGAAGAGCCAGAGGTCGGCAGCGGCGAGCAGTTGACTGGCCAACGCCCGGTTGGCGTCGACCACCGAGTCGATGTCGGGGGCGTCCAGGAACGCCAGGCCGGGGGCGAGCGCGGGGGCGGTGACCAGGTGCAGGGTGCGCGGGTCGTCGCTGGGTTGGTTGGTACGGGTCAGGCCGGGCAGCAGCTCGCCCCGGCGGAACCAGGACGAGTCGGCCGGGTTGCAGACCAGTACGGGTGAGCGGGTGGTGGGGCGCAGCACCCCGGCGGCGCTGACCCGGGCCTGCACCAGGCTGTTGACCAGGGTCGACTTGCCGGCGCCGGTGGATCCGCCGACCACGACGAGCAGCGGCGCGTCGAGGCGGGTGAGCCGGGGCAGCAGGTAGTCGTCGAGCTGGTCGGCCAGCGCGGCGCCGATCCGCTCGGCGGGCTCGGCCGAGGGCAGCACCAGCGGGAACGTGGCGGCCCCGATCGCGGCACGCAGGCCGGACAGGGCGTCGGGCAGGCGGTCGTCGGCGGCGGGCCGGTCCTCCCCGGCGTCGGTACGGCCGGTGCGGGCTGCGACGGCGGGCGCGCCGGAGAGTGAGGCGGGATCGCCGTTCGTCGTCACCGCTAAAGCGTGCCCGACCGACACAAGGTAAGACAACCGGTCAGTAGCGGGCGGTGAGTTGCGCCGACTCGACTCAACCTCGACTTGACGATCGCGGTGGGCGTGGCACTATTGAGTCAAGTTCACTCAACTTGAGGTGGGGTCGCTGCGGGCGGCGCCCGCCGGGCGGTGCGACGGGGGTGCTCGTCACCTGCCCAACGTTACGAAGCGAGGAAGCGAAGATGGCACGTGCGGTCGGTATCGACCTCGGCACGACGAACTCCTGCGTCAGCGTCCTGGAGGGCGGTGAGCCCACCGTCATCGCCAACGCTGAGGGCTCGCGGACGACCCCTTCGATCGTCGCGTTCGCCCGCAACGGCGAGGTGCTCGTCGGTGAGGTCGCCAAGCGCCAGGCGGTGACGAACCCGGACCGGACGATCCGTTCGGTCAAGCGGGAGATCGGCACCAACTGGTCCGTCGACATCGACGGCAAGAAGTACACCCCGCAGGAGATCTCGGCCCGGACGCTGATGAAGCTCAAGCGGGACGCCGAGGCCTACCTGGGCGAGCAGATCACCGATGCGGTGATCACCGTCCCGGCGTACTTCAACGACGGCCAGCGTCAGGCCACCAAGGAGGCAGGTGAGATCGCCGGCTTCAACGTGCTGCGGATCGTCAACGAGCCGACCGCGGCAGCCCTGGCGTACGGGCTGGACAAGGGCTCCAAGGAGCAGACGGTCCTGGTCTTCGACCTCGGTGGTGGCACCTTCGACGTGTCGCTGCTGGAGTTGGCCGAGGGCGTCATCGAGGTCAAGTCGACAAGCGGTGACAACCTGCTCGGCGGTGACGACTGGGACCAGCGGATCATGGATCACCTGGTCAAGACCTTCCGTGGCGAGCACGGCATCGACCTGTCGCAGGACAAGATGGCGATGCAGCGGCTCAAGGAGGCGGCCGAGAAGGCCAAGATCGAGCTGTCCGCCGCCACCACCACCAACATCAACCTGCCGTACATCACCGCCGGTGCGGCCGGTCCGCTGCACCTGGACGTGACGCTGAGCCGGGCCGAGTTCCAGCGCATGACGCAGGACCTGCTGGACCGCTGCAAGGTCCCGTTCGAGCAGGCCGTCAAGGACGCCGGGATCAAGGTCTCCGACGTCGACCACGTGATCCTGGTCGGCGGCTCGACCCGGATGCCGGCCGTGACCGACCTGGTCAAGCAGCTCACCGGCCGGGACCCGAACAAGGGCGTCAACCCGGACGAGGTCGTCGCCGTCGGCGCCGCCCTGCAGGCCGGCGTGCTCAAGGGTGAGGTCAAGGACGTCCTGCTGCTCGACGTGACCCCGCTGAGCCTGGGCATCGAGACCAAGGGCGGCATCTTCACCAAGCTGATCGAGCGCAACACCACCATCCCGACCAAGCGCTCGGAGGTGTTCACCACCGCCGACGACAACCAGCCCTCGGTGCTGATCCAGGTCTTCCAGGGCGAGCGCGACATCGCCGCGTACAACAAGAAGCTCGGCACCTTCGAGCTGACCGGTCTTCCGCCGGCCCCGCGTGGCGTGCCGCAGATCGAGGTCACCTTCGACATCGACGCGAACGGCATCGTCAACGTCCACGCGAAGGACCTGGGCACCGGCAAGGAGCAGAAGATGACCATCACCGGCGGTTCCTCGCTGCCGAAGGATGACATCGAGCGGATGCGCCGGGACGCCGAGGAGCACGCGGAGGAGGACAAGCGTCGTCGCGACGAGGCGGAGGCCCGCAACGTGGCCGAGGCCCTGCAGTGGCAGACCGAGAAGTTCCTCGCCGAGAACGGCGACAAGCTCCCCGCCGAGAACCGCGAGAAGCTCAACGAGGCCCTCGGTGAGCTGCGTGGTGCCCTCGGTGGCAGCGACATCGATAAGATCAAGTCGGCGCACGAGCGGCTGGCGCAGGTCTCCCAGGAGGCGGGCTCGCTGCTCTACGCCCAGCAGGGTGAGCAGGCTGAGGCGGGCGGCGCTGCTGGTGGTGCCGGTGCCGGTGCCGGTGGTGCGGCCGGTGCGGCCGGCGCTGGTCAGGCCGGCGGGCGGCCCGGTGCCGACGACGTGGTCGACGCGGAAATCGTCGACGAGGACAAGAAGTGACGGTCCGGACGACGCAGGCTCACGGGCAGAGGGATGAGGTAGTCGTATGACGGAGCAGCCACGAGCCGCTGACCCGGGTGACACCGGGTCGGCGCCGGGTGGCTCGGCGTCGGAGCCGGCCGCCGGCGATGCGCCGCGGGTCGTCATCCGCAACAACCGCAAGATCAGCCAAACCTCCGAGCCGGAGGGCGCGGCTGCCGACGCCGGGTCGGACGTTCCGGCCGAGGGCCTGGTCGAGGATGCCGAGGTGGTGGTCGACGCCATCCAGGTCGAGGCCGCCGCGTTGAGCGAACCGGCCACCGACGGGCCACCGGTGGTGGACTCTCCGGCGAGTCCGGTCGGCGAGTCCACGGCCGAGAAGGGGTCGGACGGGGCGGCCGGCGGGCTCGGTGCCGAGTTGGCGGCGCTGCGCTCCGATCTCGACGAGCGCACCCGGGACCTGCAGCGGGTCACGGCCGAGTACGCCAACTACCGCAAGCGGGTCGAGCGTGACCGCGCGCTGGTCACCGAGCAGGCGACCGGCTCCGTGCTGGCCGCGCTGCTGCCGATTTTGGACGACCTGGACCGGGCCCGGGAGCACGGTGATCTGGTCGGTCCGTTCGGTTCGGTGGCCGAGCAGCTGATCGCTGCGTTGGGCAAGTTCGGCCTGACTCCCTTCGGTGAGCAGGGCGACCCGTTCGACCCGACGCGGCACGAGGCGGTGGCCCACCAGACCTCGCCCGACGTCACCGAACCGACCTGCGTGCAGGTGATGCGACGGGGTTACCAGATGGGCGAGCGACTGCTGCGGCCGGCGATGGTCGCGGTGGCCGATCCGGAATAGTGCGCGACGGTGACCGGGGGCGTCTCCTCCGCCGTTTGACGGCGGACGGGACGGCCCCGGCCCGGCAGTGGGGAGGAGGTGGACGTTGAGTTCCAAGGACTGGATCGAGAAGGACTACTACGCGGTCCTGGGCGTGGCGAAGACCGCCTCCGCTGATGAGATCAAAAAGGCGTACCGGAAGCTGGCCCGGGAGTCGCACCCGGACCACAACCCCGGTGACCCCAAGGCTGAGGAGCGCTTCAAGGCGGTCTCCGAGGCGTACGCGGTGCTGGGCGACGACACCAAGCGCCGTGAGTACGACGAGATGCGGTCGCTGTTCGGCTCGGGCGCGTTCCGCCGGGGCGCCCGCCAGCCTGGCCAGCCCGGCGGGATGCCCTTCGACGTCTCCGACCTGTTCGGCGGGGGAACTCCCGGCGGAGGTGGTCGGTTCGCCGGCGGCAACATCTCCGACCTGTTCAGTTCGATCTTCACGGGCGGCCAGGGTGGCGGCGCCGGGGGCGGTGCGCCCGGTCCGGCGCGCGGCCGGGACGTCGAGACCGAGGTGGCGCTCGACTTCGACGACGCGGTGCGGGGCGTGACCCTGCCGCTCACGCTGCGGGCCCCCGGGGTCTGCGACACCTGCCACGGCAACGGTGCCAAGCCGGGCACCCAGCCGAGGGCCTGTCCGGTCTGCCACGGTGCCGGGGTGACCACCCGCAACCAGGGTGCCTTCAGCTTCTCCGAGCCGTGCCGCAACTGTCAGAGCGTCGGCACCGTCGTCGACGAGAAGTGCCCGGAGTGCCAGGGCACCGGCGGCGTCACCAAGACCCGTACGCTCAACGTCCGCTTCCCGGCGGGGGTGGCCGACGGCCAGCGGATCCGGCTGGCCGGCCGGGGCGAGCCGGGCACCCGCGGCGGCCCGGCAGGTGACCTGTTCGTGCACGTCAAGGTCCGGCCCGACGACCTGTTCGGGCGCACCGGCGACGACCTCACCCTGACCGTCCCGATCACCTTCACCGAGGCGGTACTCGGCACGGATCTGCGGGTACCGACCCTCGACGGCGCGGTGACCCTGCGGGTGCCGCCGGGTACGCCGAGCGGGCGGGTGCTGCGGGCTCGGGGCAAGGGAGTGGGTCGCCGGGACGGGCAGACCGGCGATCTGCTCGTCACGCTGGACGTGGTGGTGCCCGCCGGGATCTCCGACGAGGCGCGGACGGCCCTGGAGACGTTCGCGGCGCACACCCCGCCGGCGGCTCGGGAACATCTCGACGCCCGGGTGCGTCGGTTCAGTTGACTCGGTGAAGCGGTGCGGAGGTGAGCGGCATGGACGGGTTCGTCGGTTCGGATGACCCCGCCTACGAGGCCAAGGTGCTGATGATCTCGGTTGCGGCGCGGATGGCGGGGATGCACCCGCAGACGCTGCGTCAGTACGACCGGCTGGGCCTGGTGCAGGCCGGCCGGGCAGCAGGCGGCGGGCGGCGGTACAGCGTCCGGGACGTGGTGCTGCTGCGCGAGGTGCAGCGTCTCAGCCAGGACGACGGGGTGAACCTCGCCGGGATCAAGCGGATCATCGGCCTGGAACGGCTGTTGGAGCAGGCGCAGCAGCGGGTCGCCCAGTTGGAGGCCGAGCTGGAGGCCGCGTACCGGCGGATGGCCGAACTGGAGTCGCTGGCCCGCTTCCCCGGTCGCGATCTGGTGCCGACCAACCAGACCTCCACCGCCTTGGTGGTCTGGCGTCCCCGCCGCAACCCCGACCGCTGACCATCAATTCGAAGATCGCGCTCGATCACGGATCGGGTGGCTCTGCACGACCGCCGGGCCACTCGATCCGTGATCGAGCGCGATCACTTTTCTGGGCGGGTGGAATTCGTTTCGGACCTGTTTCGGCAAATCCGAGCGGGAGACAGGTTGTCTTCGTTAGCCTCCACGTTAATGGTCTAACTGTCCCAATCCGGACTCGGCGGGGGGAGCCATGGCGGATTCGGCGAAGAAGGTGGCCGAAGCGGCGGAGCACCGGCTCGACAACCTGGCCGAGGACGTACGGGAACGGTTCAACCGGCTCACCAAGGGCCGCTTCTCCGACCAGGTCAAGTCCGGCCGCTTCGGCGGCGACACCAACAGGCCCGGCGACCGGAATGCCAGCGGCAGCCGGAGCGTTCGGCCTGTGCAGAGCGGTCGTGGCGGTCACGGCGCCGGCCAGGCGCGCACCGACCAGCATCGACGCGAGCGAGGCGGATCGCGCTGACGATCCGCCGACGTGCGGGCCGGGAGCCACGGGGGGTCCCGGCTCGTTCGCGTGAGCTCACCTCACCGACTCGACCGGCCACCCAGCTGCCCCGCCCTGAGCAGGCTCAGAGTCGGCGGCCCTCGCGGACGAGGCCGCCCTCACACCACTCGCGGTAGACGAACAGCTCCGGACGGGTCAGCAACACCCGGCTGTTGTGCGCCCAGGTGCGCATCATGTCGTCACCGTTGCGCTCGGCCTGGTCCACCAGTTTGCGGAAGCGCCGCCGAGGATGCGCCCGGAAGTCCGTCCGGATCCCGTCCGCGGCGTAGATGTAGAGGCAGTGCAGGGCGAACCGTCGCGCCGGACAGGTCGGGTCCATGGCCAGGTCGAACAGCGTCATCACCAGCCGGTCGCCGGAGACCAGCAGGTCCCAGTCCGGTGGCATGGAGGTCAACGGCACCGAATCGGGGTTGTAGGCCCACGACCGCAACTCCGCCGGGGACGGGTCGACGGGGTTGGCGAAGCCGTGGAACGTTGACTCCTGCACGCTCACCGGCCAACCTTCCGCTCTGCCCGCGGGGGCGTCGTCCGCTCTCCGCGAACCCTGGCTGCTGGGGCGACACGGTAACGCGGTACCCGTCAGTACGGGTAGCCCCTCCCGGAAGCAAATCTCCGCCCGTTGGCCGGGCCGCATCCTCCGGACGGCCGACCCGCGGTAGCCGATGGCCGGACTCCGTCATCATGTCGTGGCGTACCCCGACGCCTGGTAGGGCGGCCTGACGCAACGAACAGGGCTCGGGCTACTTCCGTGACGGAGGCTGAATGACTACCCGCCGACATCGTTGGATGGCGATGGCCGCCCTGGTGCCGACGCTGGCGGGCTGCTCGATCGGAGACATCCGCCGCCCGCCGCCCACGCCGACCCCGGTGCCGTCGAGTGCGGCGCCGTCGAGTCCGCCGCAGATCGCGGAGGTCCGCGGGAGTCGGCTCGCGGTACCGCGACAGTACGACCGGCCGTACGTCGAGTTCGTCGACGCCTACCGCGGTTACGCCCTCTTCGGCTCCTGCGACGGCCAGCCACCCGGCCGGAACTGTCCCGCCCTGCTCTGGTCCACCGGCGACGGGGGACGTTCCTGGCAGCGGCTGCGGCATCCGAAGCCGGTGGCGGACAACCAGCAGATGTACACCGCGCCGGGACTGCTGGCCCTGTGGGCCGAACCGTACGGCTGGTGGACGTCCACCGACGACGGCCGGACCTTCCGGCACAGCCCGGGTGAGGTCGCGCCCCCGCAGTGGCGGGCCACCCAGGGCAGGTTCCAGATCAGCGAGAAGACGGGCAAGGTCGGCCGCTGGACCGGCCGGACGCTGCGTCCGCTGGCCACCCAACCGCCGCTGCCCGCGCTGAACGCGGTGGTGCTGGGTGACGCGTGGCTGGTGCGGAACGGTACGAGGTACGAGGGGCCGCTGGTGGCGGCCGGGGCGGGCGAGGACGGCCGGCCGTACGCGGCGATCTCCTGGGACGAGGGGCGCAGCTGGGAGCCGACCACGCTGCCCGCACCCGACGGCGAGGTGTGGCTGTTGCGGGTGGAGTCGGTGGCCGGCGAACTCTGGCTGATCGGTGAGCGGCCGGACCGGATCAGCTTTCCGGCGCTGTGGCGACTCGAAGGCGCCTCCTGGCAGCGGGTACGCGCCGAGGGGCAGCCGGGAGCCGGCCGAGCCGTTCCGCTGGGCGCCGGGGTGGTGGCGGTGGTCAGCTCACGGGGCGCGGGAGCGCTGCTCGGCGGCCGGTACGTCGACCTGCCCCGCTGGCCGTTGACCGATCGGCACCACCTGCGACGGCTGCCTGACGGCACTCTGTTCGCCGGTACGTCGGAGACCATCCTGCTCGGCATCGGTCACCTCGGTGACCGCACCTGGGTGGAAGTGGCGCTGGAGACGGACTGACTCGCATTGCCGTGGGGTAGGTCACACCGCTAGGGTTGAGCGGAATAGACTCAACTCTGGTTCTGTCGGTACCAGTGGACACGCCGATCCAGGGGAGCCCATGAACACCGAACGCCTCACCACCCGCAGCCGCGAGACCATCACCGGCGCCGTCGCCTTGGCCAACCAGCGCGGGCACGCCACCGTGGAGCCGTGGCACCTGCTGCTGTCGTTGCTCGACACCGAGGGTTCGACCGCTGCCGGCCTGCTGCGCGCCGTCGGGGCCGATCCCGCCGAGCTGCGCCGAGTCACCCAGCGGGCCCTCGACGCGCTGCCCGCCGCCCGGGGTTCCAGCATCGCCGAGCCGACCCTGGCCCGTGAGTTCGTCAACGCCATCGGTGCGGCCGAGCAGATCGCCCGCCCGCTCGGCGACGAGTACACCTCCACCGAGCACCTGCTGGCCGGGCTGGCCCGGGTCGGCGGTGCCGTCTCCGGTGCGCTGAAGGCCGCCGGTGCCACCGAGGAGACGCTTGTCGCCGCCTTTCCGAAGGTGCGGGGTGGGGACCGCCGGGTCACCAGCGCCGACCCGGAGCAGACCTACCAGGCCCTGGCCAAATACGGCGTCGACCTGACCGCGAGCGCCCGCGACGGCAAGATCGACCCGGTGATCGGCCGGGACTCCGAGATCCGTCGGGTGATCCAGGTGCTGTCCCGGCGTACCAAGAACAACCCGGTGCTGATCGGCGAACCGGGTGTCGGCAAGACCGCCATCGTGGAGGGCCTGGCCCAGCGCATCGTCGCCGGAGACGTGCCCGAGTCGCTGCGCGACAAGAAGCTCGTCTCGCTCGACCTCGGCGCGATGGTCGCCGGTGCGTCGTACCGGGGGCAGTTCGAGGAGCGGCTCAAGTCCGTCCTGGAGGAGATCAAGAACTCCGACGGGCAGGTCATCACCTTCCTCGACGAACTGCACACCGTCGTCGGCGCCGGCAAGGGCGAGGGCTCGATGGACGCCGGCAACATGCTCAAACCGATGCTGGCCCGCGGTGAGCTGCGGATGGTCGGTGCGACCACGCTCGACGAGTACCGCGAGCACATCGAGAAGGACCCGGCCCTGGAGCGTCGCTTCCAGCCGGTGCTGGTCGGCGAGCCCACCGTCGAGGACACCATCGGCATCCTGCGCGGGCTCAAGGAACGCTACGAGGTGCATCACGGCGTACGCATCACCGACGCCGCACTGGTCGCCGCCGCCGCGCTCTCCGACCGGTACATCACCGACCGGTTCCTGCCGGACAAGGCGATCGACCTGGTCGACGAGTCGGCGTCCCGGCTCCGGATGGAGATCGACTCCCGGCCGGTCGAGGTGGACGAGATCGAGCGGGCGGTTCGCCGGCTGGAGATCGAGGAGATGGCGCTGGCCAAGGAGCCGGACGCCGCCTCCGCCGAGCGCCTCGAACGGCTGCGCAAGGAGTTGGCCGACAAGCGCGAGCAGCTCACCGCCCTGTCCGAGCGGTGGAAGCTGGAGAAGACCCACATCACCAAGCTCTCCACCGCCAAGGAGGAGTTGGAGCGCCTCGGTGGCGAGGCCGAGCGGGCCGAGCGCGACGGCGAGCTGGAACGCGCCGCCGAGCTGCGCTACGGCCGCATCCCCGCACTGAACAACGAGCTGAAGCAGGCGGCGGAGGAGCTGGCCCGGCTCCAGGCCGACGGCGCGATGCTCAAGGAGGAGGTCGGCGCCGACGACATCGCCGCCGTGGTGGCTTCCTGGACCGGCATCCCCGCCGGCCGACTGCTGGAGGGCGAGACCGCCAAGCTGCTGCGGATGGAGGATTCGCTGCGCAAGCGGGTCGTCGGCCAGGCCGAGGCCGTCGGCGCGGTCTCCGACGCGGTACGCCGCGCCCGGGCCGGCGTCGCCGACCCGGACCGCCCGACCGGCAGCTTCCTCTTCCTCGGCCCGACCGGCGTCGGCAAGACCGAGCTGGCCAAGGCGCTCGCCGGGTTCCTCTTCGACGACGAGCGGGCGATGGTCCGCATCGACATGAGCGAGTACGGCGAGAAGCACTCCGTGGCCCGGCTGGTCGGTGCACCGCCCGGCTACGTCGGGTACGAGGAGGGTGGCCAGCTCACCGAGGCGGTACGCCGCCGGCCGTACTCGGTGATCCTGCTCGACGAGGTGGAGAAGGCCCACCCGGACGTCTTCGACGTCCTGCTCCAGGTGCTGGACGACGGCCGGCTCACCGACGGTCAGGGGCGTACGGTCGACTTCCGCAACGCCATCCTGATCCTCACCTCGAACCTGGGATCGTCGGTGATCAGCGACCTGACCCTCGCCGAGGAACAGCGGCGTGAGGGTGTGCTCGCGGTGGTCCGGTCGCACTTCAAGCCGGAGTTCCTCAACCGGCTCGACGACATCGTGGTCTTCGCCGCCCTCCAGGGCGACGACCTGCGGGCCATCGTGGACATCCAGATCGCCCGGCTGCGCCGCCGGCTCGCGGACCGCCGGTTGACGCTTGACGTCACCGACGCCGCCCGCACCTGGCTCGCCGAGCACGGCTACGACCCGATCTACGGTGCCCGGCCGCTGCGTCGGTTGGTCCAGTCCGCGATCGGTGACCAGCTCGCCAAGGCGCTGCTCGCCGGCAAGATTCGAGACGGCGACACCGTACGGGTCGACCTCGCCGACACCAAGGACGGCCTGTCGGTGACGGCCGCCTGACCGCCGAACCACCCGCCACGGGCCCGCGTCCTCGCGACGCGGGCCCGTCGTCGTCAGCGGTACGGACCCGTGGTCGTCAGCGGTACGGGTCGCCCGCGGAACAGGGGGTGCGCCGCCCGTGCGTCCGGGTCAGGATGGAGACATGTTCGCGATGGGACGACAGCACGACGAGTTGGCGGATGCGGCCGCGGCCCTCGCCAACGCCGAGACGGTCACCTTCGGTGGGGTGGGGCTGGCCGGAACCATGTTGCCGGAGACCGAGGCCTACCAACGGATCGAGGAGTTGGCGGCCGACCGCCCCGAAGAGGTACGCGGGCAGCTCGAACGCCTGCTGTCGGCGGGCACACCGGCCGCCCGGGTGTACGCGGCCACTCTCCTGGAACGGCTCGATCCGGCAGCCGGACAGGCGGTCTGGGTCGGGCTGCGCGCCGATTCCGCACAGCTGCAGACCGCCACCGGGTGCGTGCTGGACAGCACTACCGTCGGTGCGTACGCCGCCGACCGGCTCGCCGAATCCTGAGCCCGTCGGTGGTCGGATCGCGCCGGAGCATGGATTCATCTCGACTGATCGACCGCCGTTGCCGCAGGTGACGCGCGGTGCGGCTGGCACCTCAGGCGTGCCGAACTGGTCGGGTGCCGATACGGTGAAGCGCGTTCCCGAGAAGGAGAGAGATGGCTGATCCTCAGAGCACTCCGACCCGGTCTCGGCCGGGTGTGGTAACCCTATCCACCTATTTGCTGTGGTTGTTCGCGATCTGCCAGCTGATCAGCGCGATCATCACCCTGGCCACCATCGGCGCCGTCCGCGACGCGATGGAGGAAGCCCTGCAGGGCAGCAGCGCCGAAGGGCTGGAGGGGATCGCCGACCTGACGGTCGCCGTCGGTGTCGGCACCTCCATCTTCATGCTGGCGGCGGCGCTGGCACTGGCCGGTCTGGGCCTGGTGAACCTGCGGGGCAAGAACGGTTCGCGGATCGCCACCTGGATCGTCGGCGGCATCCTGTTCTGCTGCAACGGGTTCAACATGCTGGGCAGCCTGGGCGGTGGCCTCGCCACGCCGAGCGACACCAGCGGGGACATGCCCAGCGCGGAGGAGATCCAGCGCCGGGTCGAGGAGGCGCTGCCCTCCTGGGCGACTCCGGTCAGCATCCTGCTCGGCGTGATCAGCCTGATCTCGCTGCTGGTGGCGCTGATCCTGCTGGCGCTGCCGAAGGCAAACGAGTTCTTCCGCAAGCCGGCGGCGCAGTGGGAGCCGCCGACTCCCGGTGCCACCTACCCCGGCTACCCGGCCCAGCCGGGTTATCCGGCTCAGCCGGGCTACCCAGGCCAACCCGGCCAGCAGGGTTACCCGGGCCAGCCGGGCTACCCCGGCCAGTCCGGTGAACCCGGCTATCCGGCGACGCCCGGCCAGTCCGCTGAGCCCGGCTATCCGGCGACGCCCGGCCAGCCGCCGCAACAGTCCGGTGAGCCCGGCTACCCGCCGATCCCGGGACAGACGTCCTCGGGCCCGTCGGGCGAGCAGGGCGGCCAGAATCCGCCGGGGCAACCGGGCGATCAGCCGCCCAGCGGCAACTCCAACTGATCGAGGCTGATCGGCTGGTTGAGGCCCCGGTCCGGCCCGGACGGCCCGCGCCGGGGCCTCGACACGCCCGAACCGAGGCGACTGTGACGGTCCCTCCGAGTAGGTTGCTTCCCGAACGCCTACCGGAGGGACTCGTCGTGTCGTACCCCGAACAGGTGCCGGTCGGTCGGCCTGGCGCGGTCCGGCTCGCTGTGGCGGTGCTGGCGGTGATGGCGCTCGGTGCCCTCGGCTACGCGCTGGCGGGCCTGATCGCGTTCGGCGGCATCGGCGACCGGCTGCGTGCCGCGGCCGCCGGCAGTTCGCAGAGCGGCAGTGAGATCGACGCGATGGCCACCCTCCTGCGGACCTCGGTCCTGCTGTCGACGGTGGTGAGTGTGCTGGCCGGGTTCCTTCTCGCCGGTCTTGCGCTCGGTGTGGCGGCAGGCCGATCCGGTGCCCGGTTGGGCACCTGGGTGGTCGCCGGCTTCGGTGTGTCGTTCGGCTGCTGCGGCCTGCTGGTTCAGCTCATCCAGTACGTCACACCCTTGAATCTCCGCAACGACCCGTCCCTCACCGAACTGTTCGGTCTGGCCGCGGACGGCTACCCGTCCTGGTGGATTCCGCTCACCGTGACCCTTTCGGTCGCCCAGGTGCTCGGTTACCTTGTGGTAGCCGTACTGCTGGCCCTGCCGTCGGTCGGTCCCTGGTTCCGCCGCCGCTCGGCACCCGCGGCGACGCCGCCTCAGCCGGGCGGGGCACCGCCGTACCAGCCTTATCCGCCGCCCGGGGCAGCGCCGCCGCCCTCTTACCCGCCGAGGTGAGCAGTTCCGTGACGTTGCCGTCCGACCAGCCGACCGCCGGTCGCTGGGCGCTGATCACCGGAGCGACCGCAGGCATCGGAGCGGCCTTCGCCGGTCGACTGGCCGCCGACGGGTGGCACCTGGTGCTGGTGGCCCGGGACGGGACCCGGCTCGCTGCTCAGGCCGCCGAGCTGACCGGCCGGTACGGCGTGGAGACCGAGACGATTGCCGCCGATCTGTCCACTGACGACGGCTGTGCGCAGGTGGAGCAACGAGTCGCCGCGACCCCGCCCGTCGAGTTGCTGGTCAACAATGCGGGGATCAGTCTGAACACGCCGTTCCTGCGATCGTCGGTGGCGGACGAGATCCGGTTGCTCCGGCTCAACGTGCACGCCGTCATGCGGCTCACCCTTGCTGCGCTGGTCACGATGACCGAACGGCGGAACGGGGCAGTGATTAATGTCTCCTCCGTCGCCGGGTTCGGCGCGCTCATGCCCGGATCGACGTACTCGGCGAGCAAGGCGTGGGTCACCAACTTCAGTGAGTCGGTGGGCCAATCCGCGCGCCCGTTCGGCGTACGGGTGATGGCGCTCTGCCCCGGCTACACGCGTACCGAATTTCATCAGCGAGCCGGCATCGACATGTCGAAAACCCCGGAATGGATGTGGCTCAACGCCGCCGACGTGGTCGACGAAGCCTTACGTGACCTGGGAAAAGGCAAGTTCGTCAGCGTTCCGTCCTGGAAGTACAAGCTGGCCGTGGCGGGCCTGCGGCACGCGCCGCGTGGCCTGCTCGACCGGGTCGCCCGGGACACCCGTGGCCGCATCGGCCGGGACCGCGGCTGACTGACGCAGCTCGGTGGTCCGGAAACGACCGCCCCGAGGGTGGATCACTCGAATCACGGTGACGGCTAACCGAGTGTAATGGGCATCGTCATTCATCGGTCGCCCGGACGGGTAGCCGCAGGTAGCCCGCGCACGCGGCGCACAGGTGTGCGCAGTACCCTCTACCCCCATGGGGGACCACGACGACCTGCGTAAATTCATCTCTGACCTGGCTGTGGTCCACGGCCGGGTGGTGCTCTCCTCGGGGCGGGAGGCCGACTGGTATGTCGACCTCAGGCGCGTCACGCTCCATCACCGGGCGGCCCCGTTGGTCGGCCGGGTGATGCGGGACCTGACCGCCGACTGGTCGTACGACGCAGTGGGTGGCCTGACATTGGGAGCTGACCCGATCGCCCTGTCGATGCTGCACGCCACCGGGCGTCCGTTGGACGCTTTCGTGGTGCGCAAAACCGGCAAGGCGCACGGACTTCAGCGACGGATCGAAGGCCCTGATGTGGCCGGTCGTCGGGTGCTGGCGGTGGAGGACACCTCCACCACAGGTGGAAGTGTGTTGACCGCCGTCGAGGCTCTTCGCGAGGCCGGGGCCGATGTCGTGGGGGTGGCCGTTATCGTTGATCGTGGTGCCGGCGATGCGGTGCGAGCCGCCGGATTGCCCTATCGGGCGGCCTATACGTTGGCTGACCTCGGCCTTGTGGCGTAAAAGTTTGCCGATTCGGATCTGCTGATATGCAGGCGGATCGATGCTGCTGGTGGAAGGATGGAATACGTGGGAACTGCGTTGGCCGAAATGACTATGCCTCAGATCTCGCCGCTTGCCGGTGAGCCGATCGAACGCGCCGACGCCGAGCGGCTGGCGGGGGTCCTCAAGGCCCTTGCCGACCCCGCTCGGCTGCGGCTGCTCAGCCTGATCCAGTCGGCGCCCGAGGGCGAGGCGTGCGTGTGCGATCTGACCGCACCGCTCGGCCTCTCCCAGCCGACGGTCAGTCACCACCTCCGTATCCTCACCGAGGCCGGCTTGCTGGAGCGGGAGAAGCGCGGTGTGTGGGCCTACTACCGACTGGTCCCGAGCGCGATCGCCACGATCGCCGACCTGCTGACCCCGCCGCGTAAGCGGGCCACCAAGAAGGCTCGCTGACTCGCAGCCGTCTGGTGGCTGCCCACGGGTAGCCACCAGACGGCGGGTGTCAGTGCCGTTGAGGTGTCTCGTACGCCTCCTCGGTGAGATCCTGGGCGGCGCGACGCAACCGTCGACGTTCGGCGACGACCATCGCCGTGACCACGGCGATGCCGACCAGGAACAGCGCGGTGATGGGCAGGATATTGTCGCCCGGCGCGTGGAGGGTCCGCTCGTCGGACTGCCACGGCCATAGTGCCCGAAGGCTGCCCAGCAGGGCACCGGACATGACCGCGAGAGTCATCCGGCGGTGCTCCTCCAGCAGCCACTGAAGCAGCTTGACGAAGAGCGACAGGCCGATCACCATGCCGGTCGCGAAGATCGCCAGGTAGCCGAAGTCGCGGTCGTTCAACGCGGTGATCGTCGGCTCGTACAGGCCGACGGTCAGCAGCAGGAACGACCCGGACACCCCGGGCATCACCAGGGCACAGACCGCGATGGCCGCTGCCATCAGCACGATCAGCGGATGCGGGTCGAGAGTGGCCTGCGGCAGGCCGGTCAGCGCGAACGCGCCCACCGCGGCGAGGACGAGGGCCGCGATCTCCTTGCGCCGCCACGGTGCGCCCACCATCGACACCGGTACCAGCACCGAGGCGAGCACCAGCCCGAGGAAGAGCCCTCGGGTCTGCTCCGGATAGTCGGTGAGCAACGGTTCGAGGGTCTTCGCGGCGATCAGCAGGCCCGGCAGCATGCCGATCAGCAGCGGGATGACCACCTCCCAGTGCACCTGGCGAAGCTGCTGCCTGGCGCGGATTCCGCCGCGCCCACGCGGCAGGTCCGACGCGGCGTACCGGATCGCGCTCACCACGTGGCCGGCGGAGGCGATGACCCGTTCGTACACGCCGGTGACCAGTGCGATCGTTCCGCCACTGATCCCTGGTACCGCCTCGGCCACACCGATGGCAGCGCCACGTACCCCGTGCCCCAACCGTTCGCCAAATGCCACGAAGAATCCGTCCTGTCGGTCGCCCGGCCTGACCGAATGGCCTCCGGCGCGGCCACCCAGGCTACCGGTACGTGATCCGACGGCCTGGGCCGGTCACCGTCGAGGGTCGGCCGACCGGGTCACAGTCGAGGGTCGACCGGCTCGGACTCGCAGGCCAGAATCGCGAAGACCAGCTCGTGTCGGCGCCACAGCGGTGCACCATCGGCCAGGGCGTCCAGCGCCGCCAGGCCGAGCCCGTGCTCGCGCAGGGCCAGCCCCCGCTTGCGACCCAGCGACCGGCTCCGCAGCGCGGCCAGTCGGGCCGGCTCGGTGTAGCTCGGGCCGTAGATGATCCGCAGATACTCCCGCCCCCGGCACTTGATGCCCGGCTGGAGCAGGGAACCCCGCTCGCTGCGGGCCGCCGGACCGGCGTACGGCTTGACGACCATGCCTTCACCGCCGTCCGCGGTCAACGCCAGCCACCAGTCGGTGGCTTCGCGTACCGCATCGGCGTCGGACAGGTCGACCACCTGACGACGGGTGGTGGTGAAGAACTCCGGATCCGCCGCGCAGAGCCGGTCGGCCAGGGCGAGGTGCCAGCCGTGATCCCGGTCGGCATAGCTCGCCTTCCGCCCCGCCAGCACCGCGAACGGTGCCAGGGTCACGCCACGCAGACCGTCCGTCGGGCGTACGTACGCGCGATAGGCCGCCGTGTAGGCGAGCAGGTCGGCACGCTGACCGGCCACCCGATCGCGCAGAACACCGACGTCCAGCCCACGGGCGGCCGCCACGTCCAACACCGCCAACGCTGCCGGCAGGGCCGTGCGGCCGGCCGCGCCGACGCTCGCGTACTGCTCGCGGATCAGGCCACCGGCCTTGGCCGACCAGGGCAGCAGCTCGCAGTCGAGCAGCAACCAGTCGGTGTCCAACTCCTCCCAGAGCCCGGCGGCGGAGACCGCCGTGCGGACCCGGGCGAGCAGTTCGGTGTCCAGCGGGTCACCGAAGAAGGGCCGACCGGTGCGGGTGTGCACCACCCCGCCACCGGGACCGAACGGGCCGCCGTCGGCCTCCCGGCAGACCAGCACGACCGCGCGGGAGCCCATGTGCTTCTCCTCGCAGACCACCCGGTCCACCCCGGCCGCCCGGTAGTCGGCGAAAGCTTCCGCCGGGTGCTCCAGGTAACCGTCCAACTTCGAGGTCGAGCACGGTGCCATGGTGGGCGGCAGCCAGGCCAGCCAGCGCGGGTCGACCGCGAAGCGGCTCATCACCTCCAACGCGGCGGCGGCGTTCTCCGCCGGCACGGTGAGCGAGCCGTACGGGTGCTCCACGTGCCGCCGGCCGACCACGTCGGTCAACTCCAGCACCTCGTCCGGCCGGGCCGGTACGGCGGTCAGCGGGCGGACCGGGGCGTACCACTCACGCTCCGCCGGCACCGCCACCAGCTCCCGTTCCGGGTAGCGCAGCGCGGTCAGCCGCCCGCCGAACACGCAGCCGGTGTCGATGCAGATGGTGTTGTTGACCCACTCCGGCTCCGGGGTGGGGGTGTGACCGTAGACCACCGTCGCTGCGCCCCGGTACTCCCGCGCCCACGGGTAGCGCACCGGCAGGCCGTACTCGTCGGTCTCGCCGGTGGTCTCGCCGTACAGCGCGAACGCGCGTACCCGGCCGGACGCCCGCCCCTGGTACTCCTCCTTCAGCCCGGCGTGCGCCACCACCAACCGGCCGCCGTCGAGCACGTAGTGGCTGACCAGGCCGTCGACGAAGGTCGTCACCTCGGCGCTGAATTCGTCCGGCTCGGCGGCCAACTGCTCAAGCGTCTCCGCCAGACCGTGGGCCACCTTCACGTTGCGCCCGCGCAGCTTGCGCAGCAGCTTCTGCTCGTGGTTGCCCGGCACGCAGAGCGCGTGCCCGGCCGCGACCATGCCCATCACCAGGCGGAGCACGCCCGGTGAGTCCGGGCCGCGGTCCACCAGGTCACCGACGAACACGGCGGTACGCCCCGCCGGGTGCGTGGCGTCCACCGCCCGGCCCGCCTCGTCGCGGTGCAGCTGCCAGCCCAGCCGACCGAGCAGCGACTCCAGTTCGGCGCGGCAGCCGTGCACGTCACCGACGATGTCGAACGGCCCGGTCAGCTCCCGCCGGTCGTTGAACAGCCGCTCGAAGCGGATCTGCGCGGCGTCGATCTCGTCGACGCCCCGCAGCACGTGCACCTTGCGGAAGCCCTCCCGGGCCAGCTGCGCGTACGTCCGGCGCAGGTCGCGGGACATCCGGGCGAGCACCTGCTTGCCGAAGGTGCGGTCGGCCCGGGCCTCGGTACGCGCCCAGGCCAGCGCCTCCGGCACGTCCAGCACGATGGCCACCGGCAGGACGTCGTGTTCGCGGGCCACCCGGACCAGGGCGGCCCGGGCGTGCGGCTGGAGGTTTGTCGCGTCGACCACGGTCAGCCGACCGGCCCGCAGCCGCTTGCCCGCCACGTAGTGCAACGCGTCGAAGGCGTCTGCGGAGGCGGACTGGTCGTTCTCGTCGTCGGCGACCATCGCCCGGAAGGCGTCGGACGAGAGCACCTGACTGGGCGCGAAGTGCCGGCGGGCGAACGTGGACTTGCCGGACCCGGAGACGCCGACCAGCGCCACCAGCGCCAGCTCCGGAACACCCAGTACAGCCACCACGCCTCCTTGAAAGGAAGGGCCCCTTATTAACGCCTCCGGTAGAGCAGGGGCCCCTTGTTAACACTCAGGTTCGGGTGAACACGGCCAACTGCGTCGGCGCGCCGACCTGCGGGTCGTCGTCGCCGACGCCGCGTACGACGGCGGAGTAGCCGTACGTCGCACTGACCCGGTCGACCCACTCGGCGAACTCGGCACGGGTCCACTCGAAGCGGTGGTCGGAGTGCCGGAACGCGCCCGCCGCGAGACCCTCGTACCGGACGTTGTGCTCGACGTTGGGCGTGGTCAGCACGACCGTGGTCGGTCGGGCGTAACCGAAGACCGCGTCCTCCAGCGCCGGCAGGCGCGGCGGATCGAGATGCTCGATGACCTCCATCAGCACGGCGGCGTCGTACCCGCGCAGCCGCTCGTCCCGGTAGGTCAGCGCGGACTGGTGCAGGGTGACCCGGTTGCGCTGCCGCTCGGGCAGCCGGTCGAGTCGGATCCGGCGAGCGGCCAGGCTGAGTGCCTGGGTGGAGACGTCGGTGCCGACGATCTCGGTGAACCGGCGGTCCCCGATCAACGTGGCCAGCAGCGCACCGCCGCCGCAGCCCAGGTCAAGTACGCGCTGGGCACCGGCCTCGACCAGCGCGGTGTGCACCGCCTCCCGGCGTCGGGCGGCCAGTGACGCCCGAGGTGCCTGGGCCGGCCGGTCCGCCACGCCGTCGTCGACACCCGGCTCGTCGGTGGGGCACTGTGCGGCCAGCCGCTCCAACGCCTGACCGGCAAGTGCCCGCCGGTGGGCCAGGTAGCGACGCACGATCAGCCCCCGCTCCGGGTGGCCGGCGAGCCAACCGGCACCGACCCGTAGCAGCTTGTCCACCTCGTCCGGGGCCACCCAGTAGTGCTTGGCGTCGTCCAGCACGGGCAGCATGACGTACAGGTGGTTGAGGGCGTCGGCGACCCGGAGGGTGCCGGTGAGAGTGAGGTCGATGTAGCGGCTCTCGCCCCACTGCGGGTGCTGCTCGTCGAGCGTGATGGCGGTGGCGGTCACCGTCCAGCCGAGCGGGCCGAACAGCCGGGTGGCCACCTCGGCACCGCCCCGGCAGCGCAGCACGGGCACCCGGATCTCCAGCGGGATGCTGGTGGCGGCCAACTCCGGCCGGTCCCGGGACTCGCCGCGCAGCGCCGACCGGTACACCCGGGACAGCGCCGAGGCGAGCAGGCTGGACGCGGCGTACGGCCGGTCGTTGACGTACCGCCCGAGGGTGAAGCTCTCCGGGGTCGCGGTCGGCTGCCGCCCACGGCCCCGGCCCCGCGCGGTGGCCAGCTTTGTCGGGTCGACGTCAAGCAGGAGAGCGGCGGTGCACCGCGCTTCGTCGGCCTGCGGATAGAACACGTGCGCCGTACCGACCGGCACGTCGAAGGCGTGCGTCCGGTCGGGATGCTTGACCAGCAGGTGACCGAGATCGGTCGCCGGTCGGTGCGTCGTGGTCAGGGTCAGCAGCACGGGCCAATGGTGTCAGCTCCGTCGATCTTGCGTCGTCCTGTTTTCGGCCAGCCCTGCAACGCTGCGGCCCCAGCACAGGTCAGCGGTAGTCGTCCTCGTCGGCGGCGACCACCCGGGCCTGCTCCATCGCGTCCCAGTCGTCGACCTCGAAGCCGCGGTGCGGCTCGTCGTCGGCCCGGGTCGGATCGACCACGGCGGCCTGCTCGATCGCGTCGGCCGGCTCAGCCTCCAGATCGCGCTCCTCCGGGCTGAGGTGGTCGCCGGGAGCGAAGTCCTCGTCAGGCTGACCCATTCGATGCCTCCGGGTAGTCGGTGGACGGTACCCACCCACGGTACGGGCTGCGCACGCACCTCGCTGGCAACCGACCTGCCGGGCGCGTGAGGGTACGCCGTGACCGCAGGTCAGTCGGCCGAACCGACCCGCCGGTGGCCGCCCCGATGCCAGGATGTGGTCGTGGGCTTCCTCATCCGACTGGCGACCACCGCCGTGGCACTGTGGGTCACCACGCTTATCGTGCCCGGAGTCGAGGTGACCGGACGCAGCGGCTACGACACCGCCTTCACCCTGCTCATCGTGGCGTTGATCTTCGGGGTGATCAATGCGGTGCTCAAGCCGCTGATCAAGGTGGTGGGCTGCGTCTTCTACCTGGTGACTCTCGGCCTGTTCGCGTTGGTGGTCAACGCGTTGTTGTTCCTGTTGACCGACTGGGTCGCCGGGGTGCTGAAACTGCCGTTCCATGTGAACGGTTTCTGGGCGGCCTTCTGGGGCGCCATCGTGATGGCAGTGGTCACCTGGCTGATCAGCGTCATCGTGCCCGACTCGACGGACCGGCGGTGAGCGCTCGGCGCGCTGGGCCGGTTGTGCCCGGCTGCACGAGCTACGGGATACTGCCCGCGGAGGACAGCGCGGTCCGGCGTGCCCAGTGGTATCAGGCGCCGTAAACCGGCACGCAAGGAGAACAGCGGCCGCACGGCCGACAGCGGCAAGTAAGGAGCGTTCGACATGCCCATCGCTTCCCCCGAGGCTTACGCCGAGATGCTGGACCGCGCCAAGGCGGGCCGGTACGCGTACCCGGCGATCAACGTGACGTCGTCGCAGACGCTCAACGCGGCGCTCAAGGGCTTCGCCGACGCGGAGAGCGACGGCATCATCCAGGTCTCCACCGGCGGCGCCGAGTACCTCTCCGGCCCTTCGATCAAGGACATGGTCACCGGCGCGGTGGCGTTCGCCGCGTACGCGCACGAGGTGGCCAAGAAGTACCCGGTCAACATCGCGCTGCACACCGACCACTGCCCGAAGGACAAGCTGGACAAGTTCGTCCGGCCGCTGATGGCCATCTCGCAGGAGCGGGTGAAGGCCGGCCAGGAGCCGCTGTTCCAGTCGCACATGTGGGACGGCTCGGCCGTGCCGGTCGCGGAGAACCTGGAGATCGCCGAGCAGCTGCTCGCCGAGGCCGCCAAGGGCAAGATCGTCCTGGAGATCGAGGTCGGCGTCGTCGGTGGTGAAGAGGACGGCGTCGAGAACGCCATCAACGACAAGCTCTACACCACCGTCGAGGATGGCCTGGCCATGGTCGAGGCGCTCGGCCTGGGCGAGAAGGGCCGCTACATGGCGGCGCTGACCTTCGGCAACGTGCACGGCGTCTACAAGCCGGGCAACGTCAAGCTGCGCCCCGAGGTGCTCAAGCACATCCAGGAGGCGGTCGGCGCCAAGTACGGCAAGGAGAAGCCGCTCAGCCTGGTCTTCCACGGTGGCTCCGGCTCGCTGCTGTCCGAGATCCGCGAGGCGCTCGACTACGGCGTGGTGAAGATGAACATCGACACCGACACCCAGTACACCTTCTCGCGCCCGGTGGCGGACCACATGTTCCGCAACTACGACGGCGTACTCAAGGTCGACGGCGAGGTCGGCAACAAGAAGCTGTACGACCCGCGGGTGTGGGGCAAGGCCGCCGAGGCCGGCATGGCCGCCCGCGTGGCGGAGGCCTGCGAGCACCTGCGCTCCACCGGCACCACGATGACCAAGTGACGTACTAGACGTCCCGACGGCGGCGGTCAGGCTCCTTCCCGGAGCCTGACCGCCGTCGCTCTGTTAACAAGGTGCCCTTCCTTACCGCAGCAGCAGGCGGACGGCCTCGTGGGCGTCGTCGGTGAGGTGCACGGTGTCGGAGAGGTCACCGAAGGGCGAGGTCGCCAGCAGCGGACGCAGCAGCGACTCCACCGGCAGTTCCTCGGTCCAGTAGGCACGGTCCAGGAACACGTAGGCGCCGCTGGCCCCGTCGGTGCCGTAGTAGGTCTTGGTGGCCGCCTGGAACACCTCCTGCACGGTGCCGGCCCGGCCGGGAGCGAAGACGATTCCGCCCCGGGCCAGCCGCAGGATGGTGTCCTCCCGGATGGCGTTCGAGAAGTACTTTGCGATCCGGCCGGCGAACAGGTTCGCCGGTTCGTGGCCGTAGAGCCAGGTCGGCACCGCCAGCCCGCCGCAGTGGGCCCAGTCCAGGTCACCGGTGGCCAGTTCGGTCGAGTCGGCCTGGTACGCCGTCGCCGGCTCGGTGCCGTCCGGCGGTGGGGTGACCGAACGGCCGAACAACTCCCGGACGCGAAGTGCCACCGCCGTGTAGCGGTCGTGGTCGCTGAAGTCGGGTGCGGTGGCGAGCAGGTCGATGGCGGCGGTCAGATCCTCGGCCGGGCGGGTCGACAGGTACGCGCCCAGGTTGGCGGCCTCCATCACGCCCGGCCCGCCGCCGGTGACCACCAGCCGGTTCGCCCGCGCCAGCTCTCGGCCGAGCACCGCGGCCATCCGGTACGACCGGCTGCCCCGGCGTACCGCGTGCCCGCCCATCACGCCGACCACCGACTGCGGCCCGTGCGCGGTCAGCCAGGCACGGGTGGCATCGGCGAGCGCGTTGTCCACGCCGTGGTCGTGCAGCCGCTGGCCGAGCGCCTCCCGGACGTCGGGCAGCGCCCCGCCGTGGGCCCGGAAGTGCGCGTACACCCGGGCGTCGTACATCGCCTCGAACCCGCCCTCGGCGAAGCCGGCGGCCAACTCCTCAGGGGTGTAGAGGTGCGGCGGCTGGGTCGGGTAGGGCAGCCCGGAGAACGGCGGCACCACGTTCGCGCCACGCCGGACCAGGTCGGCGCCGACCTGCCGGGAGGCGAAGCGGCAACCGACGAAGAGCGTCCCGGCCACCTCGACGGTGGTGAAGTCGGGGATCGGGTCGAGATCCAGCCGAAGTCCCTGGACGGTGAGACCGACCAGGCTTCCGCTGGCCAGCCGCCGGTCGAACTCGGCCCGGGTCTGAATCTCGTTTGTCCAGGTGTGCGGCTCGATGACGTCCGCGGGGGGTGGAGTCGGCACCTGATCATCCTGCCCCGCCGGCTCAACCCGCGCCGACCTGCCCCGGTCCGGCGTCGACCCGCACGCCGCTGGACGGGAGCGTCGGCGGTGTTGGGGCGAGGGCGTCGACGGCGGTGGGCGGGAGCGTCAGCAGCGGTGGAGGGGTGCCCGGCGGCGGTGGGCGGGAGCGTCAGCAGCGGTGGGCGGGAGCCCGGCGGCCTGGCCGGGCTCCCGCAATCCGGTTCCTGGGGAGGCTCCGGAGATTCAGTTGTAGTGGATTGTTCCAATTGGCGGCATGGGCCGCAGGCGTGACAGACCTCTCGGCCGTTCAGTCAGCCGGCTTGCCGGACCCGCTCGCGTACCGCCGGTCGATGCGGGTTGAATGGGGCGATGCAGAACCTCCTACCTGAGCCACCCGCCACGCTCCTGCCCGCCGACGAGGAGGCCGACGCCGCCCTGACCACGGCGGAGCAGGCCGGCAGCGACGAGGCGTACGCCGAGGCGGCGGCCCGGTTCCCGAGCCACAGCGCCGCCTGGGCCGTGCTGGCCACCCGGGCCTTCGCGCAGGATCAGGCCGTCGCGGCGTACGCGTACGCCCGCACCGGCTACCACCGTGGCCTGGACCAGCTGCGCCGCAACGGTTGGAAGGGGCACGGTCCGGTGCCCTGGTCGCACGAGCCGAACCGGGGCTTCCTGCGCTGCCTGTACGTGCTCTCCCGGGCCGCCGACGAGATCGGCGAGGCCGACGAGGCGGCCCGCTGCGCCCAGTTCCTCCGCGACTGCGACCCGGCCGCCGCCGACGCCCTCGCCAGCAACTGACCCTCAACCCCGGGTAGCCCCTCACCGCAGCGACCCGCCTGCCCCGAGGGCCGCAGTGACCTGCCGGCCCTGAGGGCCGCGGTGACGCCGCCCACCAGCATGATCGCGCTCGATCCCGGATCGAGTGGTCTCCCTCGCGTTGGAAGCCACTCGATCCCGGATCGAGCGCGCCGCGTCCCCGCCCACGCGGGTCCCCGCTCGCGCGGGTCCCCGCTCGCGCGGGTCCCCGCTCGCGCGGGTCCCCGCTCGGGCTACAGGCCCTCGGCCACGGCGGCGGCGATCTTGAGCCAGGCGTCGCGGGTGGCCGCTGACAGGCCGGCGTATCGGATGGGCTCGCCGGTGTCGATGAGCCGCTCGTACGGCGCCAGCAGCACCGCCCGGGTACGCGCGGCGAAGTGCTCCTGGATCGCCGGCAGGTCGATCTCCTTGCGCGACGGCGGCATCGAGACGACCGTGACCGCCTGCCGGACCAGCCGTTGCCGTCCGCTCTGCTCCAGGTGGTCGAGCATCCGGGCGGCGGTCTCGGCCGAGTCGTTACGGGCCGACATGGTGACCACCAGTTGGTCGGTGGCGTCCATCGCCGCCTGCCAGTTCTGTGCCCGGACGTTGTTGCCGGTGTCCACGAAGATCAACTTGTAGAACCGGCTGACCACCTCGCGGATCTCACCGAAGGCCGCCGCGGTGAGCATCTCGCCCCCGGTGGCCGACTCGTCCGAGGCGAGTACGTCGAACATCCCCTCGCCCTGCGAACGGACGTACTGCGACAGGTCGCCGACCCGGCCGTGCGCACCGTGGAACTGACCCAGATCGCGCAGCAGGTCCCGCACCGTACGGGAGTGGAAGTCCTGCTGGGCGCGCATGCCGAGGGTGCCCTGGGTCTCGTTGTTGTCCCAGGCCAGCACGTAACCGCCACGCTTCTGCCCGAAGGTCATGGCGAGCAGCAGGATGGCCACCGTCTTGCCGGCACCACCCTTCGGGTTGACCACGGTGACCTGACGCAGCCCGCCGAAGTTGCGGCGCACCATCTCGATGTCGCGCTTGAGTTCGAGTTCGTGCCGGCCCGGTGGCAGCTTCACCAGGCCCGTCTTGTTGACCACTGCGCGTACGCCCATCGTCGCGACCGGGTCGGTGGGGCGCACCTGCCGCCGTCGCGCGAAGTCCTCCGCGGTGGGTGCACCGCCGGTCTCCTGCGTCCAGCCCTGATCCGCGTACCCGGTCCGGGGCGCGGTCTCCGTCGGCTGGTACGGCACCGGCGGTGACACCGCCGGCGGGCCCTGCTGCTGCCAGGGGGCCGGTTGCCAGGCCGGCTGCGGCGGGAAGGGCCCGGGTGGTGTTGCGTACGGCGGCGTGACCTGGGGTGCGCCCGGCCCGGGGTGAGGCGCGGCAGGTGCCCTGACGTCGGCCGGCGGCGGCACCGCGGCCGTGAAGGGCCCCGGCTGGAGTACGGGCGTCTCGGGACCAGCCACGACACCCTGCTGAGGTGCGGGAGGGTGCGGTAGCGGCTCGCCGTGCGGTGCGGGAGGGTGCGGCACCGGATCGCCGTGCTGGGGTGTGGCCACACCGTGCTGTGGCACGGGGAAGCTGCCGCGCTGGGGCGGCGGAAAAGCCGCCTGATCCGGTCCAGGCTGCTGGGGTACCGCAGTGCCGGACAGCAGGGTGTCCGGCGGCGCGGACGGCACCGGCGGGAGTGGCTGAGCCGGCCCGGCCCAGGTGGGGCGAGGCACACCGACCGCGGCCTCGGCCCTGCCGCCGTTCTCCGACGGGGTGGCGACACCGGACCGCTGTGGCGGCTGCGCCCACGGTGACTCCATCGGCCGGGTCGTCGAGGTCGCGTCGCCGCTCTCCGCTGCCGCGGAGTCCGCCCCGGCGTCGGGCGCGTCACCCCGCTCCGCCGGCACGTTGTCGCTCACCGCGCGCGGCCCACTGTCCCGGCTCGGCGTGAGGGCGGTCGGTGGGTCGAGGGTGAACGGCAGGTCCAGGTTGACCTGACCGGACTCCGGCGGCGGCCCGACCGGGGTCGCTCGTCCGGATGCGGTCGGCGGCACCGAGAACGAGCCGCCGTTACCCGGCCCCCACGCGCTGGCGGCCGGACCCGGATCCGGATCAGCGGAAACGGGCGGTTGCGGCGGGGTGGGCGGCGCCGGTGCCCAGCCGGTGGCGGGCGGCCCACCGCCGGTCAACGACGGGTAGTCGGCGGGCGACGGCGGGACAGCCGGATATCCGCCCGGCGTCGCGGAGTGGGTGGCCGGCGGGTGGTCACCGGGTGACGTCGCCGGTCGACCGCCGGGCGGTGGGGCGACAGGCGGGGCGGGCGGTGGGGCGTCCCACCCCGACGTGCCGAAGCCGTCGATCTGGTCGGGTGGCCAGAGTGGTTCGATGTCCCGTTCCGGCACCCCATGCTGGCCGGGCACGTGCACCCGGTCGGCGTTCTCGTCCACCACGGTTCCTCCCCAGTCCTCCAGCCGAGGATAGGCCCACCGGACGATCTCGGCCGCCGGTGCGGGACGCGGTCAGGGCGTCCAGACCGCCCAGGCGCCCGGCTCGGTCCACCAGGACCGCTTACGGGTCAACTCGCCCTGCACACCGTCGTCCAGGTAGGGCAGCGCGGCCTCGTCGCGAGGCAGCACCGAGGCGGCTCGACCGCGGGCCCGGCGGACCTCCAGGCGTACCCGCCGACGGCCCAGCCGCGACCGGGTGACCACCGGTACGGCCACCGCCACCTCGACCAGCCCGTCGCTCGGGTCCGGGTCGGCGAGCAGGGTGACGTCGTCGAGCCGGGCGTAACCGCCCGCGTTGCCGATCACGCAGGCCAGCAGGGGATCGTCGCCGTCGGAGAGCACGGCGTCGTCCACCTCGACCCGGCCGCGCCAGTGCAGCGGTCGGCCGTCCTCGCTCGCGGCGCCGAGCAGGGCACCGTCCAGCGTGACCGAACCACCGTCGTTGCGCAGCAGGTCGAGCCGTCGGGGCGTGCCGTCGAGCACCGCGGCGGCCACCGCAGCCGGGTCACGCGGCAGGCCGAGCTGCGCGGCCAGGTCACGGTGCGTCGTGCTGCGGGCCGGGTCCAGCGGCAGTACGCCGATCGGCGGCAGGTCCGGCACGGTCCGGTTGCCGGCCAGGTCCGCCGGGCGGCGGCTGGGCGGTGGGGCGTACCGTCGGACCAGTCGGCGCAGCACGGCGCGCAACTGTGCGTCACCGGCGACGGCGACCACCAGGCGGATCTTGGAGTCGGGGTCCGGCCAGGTGAGGCCGTCGGGCCGGGCCGGACCGTCCAGCCGGGCCAGCACGTCGTCGATCTCCGCGTCCGAGCGGGCGGTCACCGCCTCCACCCGGGCGCCTCGGGCGGTCAACGCGTCCGCACAGGCCAACACGGGTACGCGGGGCGTCTCGCAGCGGTCGTCGCGGTCCTTCGTCGCTGCCACATCGCCGCCACAGCAGGCTTCGCCGCTGCCGCACCCGGCCCCGGAAGCGTCCCGCTCCGAGCCCAGAGTGAGCAGCACCACGTCGTACACGGGTAGCTCCTCCTGCTTTGTCTGCGCGACCCCTGCCGGTCGAGCCGTCACTACTTGTTAACCTGACACCCCGGGCTCGCTGACCGGTCGCCATCTGGCACCCGAGCCTTCTGGAGGCGAGAAGATGCCAGCGATCGTGCTCATCGGCGCTCAGTGGGGCGACGAGGGCAAGGGCAAGGTTACCGACCAGCTGGGTGAGCGGGTCGACTACGTCGTCCGCTACTCGGGCGGCAACAACGCCGGCCACACGGTGATCACGCCGGACGGCCAGAAGTACGCCCTGCACCTCATGCCCTCCGGGGCGCTGTCCCCGAACGCCGTGATCGTCATCGGCAACGGTGTGGTGGTCGACCCGAAGGTGCTGCTCAGCGAGATCGACGGCCTCGCCGAGCGGGGCGTCGACGTGTCCCGGCTGCGGATCTCCGGCGACGCGCACCTGATCATGCCGCACCACCGGGCGCTGGACCGGGTGGTGGAGCGCTACCTGGGCAGCTCCCGCATCGGCACCACCGGCCGGGGCATCGGCCCGGCGTACGGCGACAAGGTCGCCCGGATGGGCATCCGGGTGCAGGACCTGCTCGACCCGGGAATCCTGCGCAAGAAGCTGGAACTCGCGCTGCGCGAGAAGAACCAGGTGATGTTCAAGGTCTACAACCGCAAGGCCATCGACCTCGACGCCACCATCGAGGAGTACCTGGAGTACGCGGAGCGGCTGCGGCCGTACATCGCGGAGACCCGGGCGATGCTCTGGGACGCGCTGGACCGCGGCGACACCGTGCTGCTGGAGGGCGCCCAGGCCACCATGCTCGACATGGACCACGGCACCTACCCCTTCGTCACCTCGTCGAACCCGACGGCCGGCGGGGCGTGCGTGGGCGCGGGCATCCCGCCGACCGCGATCACGAAGGTGATCGCGGTGAGCAAGGCGTACACCACCCGGGTCGGCTCGGGCCCCTTCCCGACCGAGCTGTTCGACGACAACGGCGCCCACCTGCGCAAGGTCGGCCACGAGTACGGCACCACCACCGGCCGGGAGCGTCGCTGCGGCTGGTTCGACGCCGTGGTCGCCCGCTACGCCTGCCGCCTCAACGGCGTCACCGACCTGGTGATCACCAAGCTGGACGTGCTGACCGGTCTGGCCACGGTCCCCATCTGCGTCGGGTACGAGATCAACGGTAAGCGTGTCGACGACATGCCGATGACCCAGACCGACTTCCACCACGCCACCCCGATCTACGAAGAGCACGACGGCTGGTGGGAAGACATCACCAAGGCGCGGACCGAGGAAGACCTGCCCGACAACGCGAGGCGCTACATCGCCCGCATCGAGGAACTCTGCAACACCAAGGTCTCAGTGGTGGGCGTAGGCCCCGGCCGCGAAGAAAACGTGACCCGCCACCCCCTCCTCCCTTAGCCCCCTCCGCGCCCGCTGCCGCCGTACGCAGAGTTGATCAGGAGGTTCTGGTCGCGGACGGCCGGATCTGAGACGCAAACGTCTTGATCAACAGGGGTGGGGGTGGGGGTGGGTAGGATGCCGGGTCGTGCGGGTTTTGTTGTTGGGTGGCGGGGGGCGGGAGCATGCGCTCGCGCTGCGGCTTGCCGAGGATGCGTCCGTTTCCGAGTTGATCTGCGCGCCGGGTAACCCGGGGATCGCGGGGGTCGCCCAGCAGCGGTCGGTGGACATCGTCGATCCGGGTGCCGTCGCGGCGCTCGCCGTCGAGGTGGCGGCGGACCTGGTGGTGATCGGGCCGGAAGCGCCGCTGGTCGCCGGGGTCGCCGACGCGGTACGCGCCAAGGGCATCCCGGTCTTCGGACCGAGCGCCGAGGCGGCCCGGCTGGAAGGGTCGAAGACGTTCGCCAAGGACGTGATGACCGCCGCCGGTGTGCCCACCGCTCGGGCGTACACCTGCACCGAGGCCGAGGGCGTCGGTAAGGCGCTCGACGAGTTCGGCCCGCCGTACGTGGTGAAGAACGACGGGCTCGCGGCCGGCAAGGGCGTCGTCGTCACCGACGACCGGGCGGTGGCGCTGGAGCACGCACAGGAGTGCGGCCGGGTGGTGATCGAGGAGTACCTCGACGGCCCCGAGGTGTCACTGTTCGTGGTGACCGACGGCGAGGCGGCGGTGCCGCTGCTGCCGGCGCAGGACTTCAAGCGGGTCGGCGACGGCGACACCGGCCCGAACACCGGCGGCATGGGGGCGTACGCTCCGCTGCCCTGGGCCCCGGCCGGTCTGGTCGACGAGGTCATGCGCGACGTGGTGTACCCGACGCTTACCGAGATGCGTCGCCGGGGCACCCCGTTCTCCGGTCTGCTCTACGTCGGGTTGGCGATCACCGCCAAGGGTCCTCGGGTGATCGAGTTCAACGCCCGTTTCGGTGACCCGGAGACCCAGGTGGTGCTGGCTCTGCTGGAGACTCCGCTGGCCGGGCTGCTGCACGCCGCCGCCACCGGCACGCTGGCCGACCACCCGCCGCTGCGCTGGCGCGCCGGTGCCGCCGTGACCGTCGTGGTCGCGGCCGAGGGCTACCCGGCCACGCCGCGTACCGGTGACGTGATCACCGGGGCGGACCGTCCGGGGATCATCCACGCCGGCACCCGCCGGGCCGCCGACGGCGCGTTGCTCTCCGCCGGCGGCCGGGTCCTCTGCGGTACGGCCACCGGCGCGGACCTGGCCGCCGCACGCGATGCCGCCTACCAGTTGGTACGCGAGGTGACGCTGGAGGGCTCGCACCACCGCTCCGACATCGCCGCTGTCGCGATCGACGGGGGAGTCGTCGTCCCCCGCTGACCGCCGCTAACACCGGTTCGCCAGGTTGGTGCGGGCGGCAGCACGTCGCTGCACACCGCCGGTTCACTTCACGACCGTCGGTGGCGCCCCGACACCCTCCATGCCCACCTGGACCTGTGGATCTGGTGCCAGTCGGACCGAGGAGGCACGGTGAGTGGGTTCTCGACGCTGGTGACCGTGGTGGCTCTGGGTGGTGCGGTGCTGCTGTTCGTGGCCGGTGTCGGTCATGCCGCCCGCCCGCACCGGGTCCGGGCGCTGCTGGCCCGGCAGGCGCTGCTGCCGTCCGTCGTCCGGATCTGGACCGGTCGGCTGCTGGGTGCCACCGAGGTCGGTGTCGCCGTTGTGGTCCTTGGCGTCGTGCTGCTCGTACCGCACTTGTCGACGGTCGGATACGCCCTGCTCGCGGTCACCTACGCCGTCCTGGCGGGCTACGCCGAGGTGCTTCGACGGCGTCGCCCCGGTACACCCTGCGGCTGCCTGGCGGGTGGCCGATCCACCGGGCTCCCGGTGGTGATCCGCGCACTGATCTTCGCCGCAGCCGCCACCACAGCAGCCGCAACAGCCGCCGCCGTGGCCGGGTTGGTCGGCACGGCGGCAGAGGGTGGTGCGGTGATCCGACCGGGACTCGAACTGTGGTTGGCCGCCGCCGTGACGGCGGCAGCCGGGTGGTTGGTGCCGGAGTTGGTCAGCGGCGGAGCGGTCGCCGACAGCTCGGGAACGGGGACTTCGACCTCTGCGCGCTGAAGTTCGGCACTCCGCAGCGGCCATCCGTAGACCGTCGCCGCAGCGGCCACGGTCAGGGCGACGACCACCGCGAGCACGAGCGCGATCCGGGCGAGCGGGCGACGAGACCGTACGAAGCGCAATGCCTGACCTGGACGCAACGCTGGTGTCCCTTCGGTGGGAGTGCTCGTCGGCATCCGGCCGACGACCAGGCATGCCCCTGCAACGGTCGACGTCAGCGGGCGGGTGATCGTCCGAGCACCGCGCTGTGGTTTCGCTCTCACCCGCGAAAAACGGCGAAGCGCCAGGAACATTGAAAGATCAGGTCGAGTCGACCTCGTCGGCGGTTATCCACCGAATTTCAGCGGCTCGCATTGGCGATATGGATGCTCGGGGGCGGATAGCCCGAAGCGGTGCCCGAGTTCACGGCGCGTACGGGCAATGCCCATATGCCACACAGGACGCTGGTCGGCCGGCGCTGTTGCTACGGTCTGGCCACCAGGGAGGGAGATCAAGTGCCCGGTCAGAGTCTTGAGTTGGTAGCACCCAGTGCCGCGGTGGTGAATGTCGAGCTTGCCGAACTTCCTCGGGTCACCAGCGTCGCGGCCCACGTCCGTTTCGCCAGCGGTGCCTACGGGCGCGGATTCCAGATCGGGCCTCGCGGATATCACGAATTCGCCTGCACCTACATGGTTGCCGCGAATCCGGTCGACCGCCTCCTCGTTCACGGCCGCGAGGTCGTCGTGTCGGAGTCGCTCGACAAGCACACCTCGGTCGCCACGCTGATCGGTGACTACCACGAGCTGATGACGGTGTTCGGCGGGCCGGCGCCGCGCCGCGAGCGGCTTGTCGAACTCTTCGCCACGCTGGAGATCGCCGACCAGGTGCGTGGAATGGTGGTACGGCCCAGACGAGAGACGCTGCTGGGCACGATGAGCGAGCACATCGCGCTGTTCGCCGAAGGGCTCGGGTCGTTGTCGATCCCGGGGCCCGCCCACGCAGCCAGCCTTCAGCCGCGCCATCAGGGCGCCCGAACGATGTTCGGTGAGGTGTGGCGCTCGCCGCTGCCCGGCGTCACGTCGGCCGCCCAGCTGACCGACTACACGTACACCCTCGGTTTTCCGTCCGCGATGGCGGAGGTGGTCTTCGCCGACGCCGACGACGCGGTGACGGATGCCGACAAGCTCGCCTGGCTGGAGCAGATCAACATTTCCTGGACGGTCGGCTGATGTCGCCGTCGGTGGCGTTGACCATCCTGAACTGGATCGCCATCCTCATCCTGTTCCTGGCGGTCGGGGCGCTCCTACGGGAGGTCCGGATGCTCCGCGCGCTGGTGGTCCGCGAGGTCAGCTACTCGTCTGCCGGGCCCGACCTGGTGCTGGGGGCCACGGTGACGGACGGCGCGGATCGCGTCGTGCTCGCCTCGGACACCGGGTGCCCGTTGTGTGGTGCCGTGACGGCGCGACTGGCCGAACTGGCCGACGCGGCGGGAATCCGCCCGGTCCTGCTCACCTACGAGGACGTCGAGCAGTGGCCGGAGGCCGTCCGGCAGGAGTTCGACGTGGTGTCGGACCGGGACGAGTGGCAGAAGATCGCCCATCTGAGCCCGCCGGTGCTGATGGCCGTCCGGGCCGACGGCCGGGTTGTCGATCTCACGCTGCCGGTCGACGTCGGGTCGGCCGAGCGGCAGTTCGACCTGGTGCGGAAGAAGATCCTGCACCGCGAGGGGAGTGCGTCATGACATTGACGTTCGAGCAGATTCCCGACCTGTCCGTCGCCGCGCCCGACGCGCCGCGGAGCAGGGCGCTGACCAGACTGCGGGTGCAGCCGCAGCGCCGAACGGTCCTGCGCGGGATCGCGTTCAGCGCGCTCGCGGTGGGTGGTTTCGTGGCGTCCGCCACCTCTCGCTTCTCGTCACCGGCCCACGCCGAGACCGGACCCGGCGGCCTGACCGGCTGGGATCGCAACGACTGCAAGGACGCGTTCCCGAACGGCTACTCGCCACAGAAGGACAACGTGGGCTCGCACACCGCCAGGGCTGCTGCCTGCTTCGGCGGCGCGTACCGGGGCAGCACCTACTGCGCCTCGGGATGGCATCGCTCCGGCACGGTGCGGGACGAGCCGGTCACCTACACCTACAAGCCGGTCTCGAACTCCTGCGGCGCGACGACGAAGAAGAACGCGTGGCGGTGGACCACTCCCGACGGTGTCTGGTGGCGCTGCTCGGACGGCAACACCACGGTTTCGGCCGGCGGCACGACGAACACCTATTTCACCATCTGCCGGTACTGACCGTGCCCGGGTCCCGAAGTGCCGTGCTGCGGCGGCGGTTCTGGCATCCGTACACCGGCATGGGGTTGGTGGTCGGCCTGGGCGTGATCGTGGCGGCAGCCGGCCTTCGGTACGACGGATGGTGGCCCACGGCCTTGCTCGTGGCGGGCCTGGCGCTGACGGCCGGCTTCGCCACCAGCGGCTCCACTTGAAGCAGGAACTCAGCCGCCGTGCTGAGCTCGCCGGTCTGGCGAGGTCTCCCTGCTCTCTACTTCTGCCTCGGGCTCGTCGCCGGCGGCGTCGTCATCGCGGCGGCCCTGCTGCTTGTCGGCTCCCTGCTGCGAGCTCCGCTTCCGCCGCCGGTGCGGATCGGGATCGTGCTGGTCGCCGCCCTGGTGGTGACCCTGCGTGAACTCGGCGTGCTGCGCTTCCCGCTGCCGGAGAACAAGCGTCTGGTGCCGGAGAGCGTCTTCCGGCTGGGACGGTTCGCGGGGCCCTTCCAGTTCGGCCTGGAGATGGGCACCGGGGTGCGGACGTACCTGCCCAGCGGGCTGGCGTACCTGACCGCGGTGGTGCTGCTGCTCTTCGCCACGCCGCTGACGGCCGTCGCCGCCGGTGTCGGATTCGGTCTGGGCCGGTCGCTGATGACCACGTCGGCGCTGCACTTCGACGACTCCGGGGGCTGGAACCTGGAGTGGGGCCACCGGTCGACGGCTGTCACCAGGGTGCTCCTGGTCGGCTACCTGGCCGCGTTGGCGGTGCTGGTCTCGTCACTGCTGCCGGCGTGAGCATCTCCGGTCGGTCGACCGGATCGCCTGCAACAGATCGCCGTGCCCGCGGCGTACTAGTGGCGAGGGGAGGTGGGATGGAAGCCGACGAGTTCGAGATGTTCGTGCGCCAGTCCACACCGGCGTTGCGGCGGTACGCGCGTGCGGTCGCTGCTGATTTTGATCAGGCGGAGGATCTTCTCCAGGAGACCTACGTGCGGATGGCCGGTGCGTGGCACCGCCTGCTGACCGAGGGCAACCCGATCGGGTACGCGAAGACCGTGATGGTCCGACTGCACATCAGCTGGATGCGTACGCTCGTCCGCCGGGCCCGGATCGTCGCACCCGTACGCCCGTTGGTCGCCGACGGTGGGCTCGGCCGCGTCGACGACCACGACCAACTCCGCCGGATGCTTGCCGACCTCCCTCCCCTGCAGCGGGTGGTGCTCGTCCTGTCCTATCTGGACGACATGACCGACGAGGCGATCGCCGAAGCCATCGGACGGCGCCCGGCCACGGTCCGTTCGCTGCGTCATCGGGCCCTCGGTGCGATCCGCGCCGGGCTGCCCACCCACGCCGGTGCCGATCGGAAGGTAGCGGGATGAGCGACGTGCAGCAGGCCCTTCTTGAGGTCTGGAACTCCGACCCCGACCACTATCCGGCCGGCCCCGACCCGCTGCCGGGTGTGCGTGCCCGTCTGCGTCGGCGTCGCCGTGCGCAGACCGCCGGTGTCGGGCTGGCCCTGTCCGCCGTGGTCGGCATCGGGGCGGTCGGTGTCATGGTCGCCGAGCGCAGCGCGGTGCCGCCGACCGGCCCGACCTCCGCCAGCCCGGCCGATTCCGCCGGCCCGGTCGCCCCCGATCTGCGGGGACTGCCGCCCTACCTGGGGGCGGTCGATGCCACCGAGGCGGTGCTCAAGTCGCAACAACCGCAGCTGGTGCCGACCGGAACCCGGGCGGCGTACGAGGGCAGCGGCCCGGTGACCCGGGTCATCGCGGTGTTCGACTTCACCGCACCGACCGGCCTGCCCGGAACGCCCCGCGAGGTCACCGTGCCGAGCGGCGCCCAGGTGCTGACGACGGACGACCCGGTGACGTCGACGGCCTACCTGACGGCGTGGCGGACGGATGGCAGCTCCCTGTTCCTGGCCGTGACCGCTGCCGAAGCCGAGGTACGGTCCGCGACGATCGACGCACTGATCGAGGCCAACCTCGGCTGATCTGCCCGATCCGGCCGGTGGCAATGGGTCGATCGGCCGCAGTGAGCATTGACATACCGTGTCACGATCATCGTGGTCGGGCCCTCGCCGACCACGGGGAGGAGGACGCGGTGACCGGTTTTCTCGGCGCGGCACTCAGTTTTCCCACCGTGCTGTTCAGCTTCCTGCTGGTGGTGGTCGTCGGCTACTGGCTGCTGGTGTTGACCGGTGTGCTGGATCTGGGTGAGGACCTGGACGTCGACGGTGGGGCCGGTACGTTCCTCGCCGGCCTCGGCCTCGGCGGCGTGCCCAGCGCCATCATCTTCTCCCTGCTCGTCGCCGTCGCCTGGTTCGTCAGCCTGGCCGGCACCGCGCTGCTCGACGGTCTGGGCTTCGGTTCCGGCACCCGGGTGCTCGTCTCGATCGGCGTCCTGCTGGCTGCCGCGTTCTGCGCGTGGCTGGTGACCCGGTTGGTGGCCATACCGCTGGGGCGGCTCTTCCCGGCCGAGTCGGACGCCACGAGGCACGCCTTCGTCGGGCGCCTGTGTGTCGTGCGGACCGGCACGGTCACCGCCGACTTCGGTCAGGCCGAGGTGACCGCGCCCGACGGCTCGTCGGCGGTGGTGCAGGTCCGGCAGCCGGGCGAGGAGAAGATGCCCGCCGGCAGTTCCGCACTGATCTACGACTACGACACCGAAGGCGAGTTCTTCTGGGTGATGCCCGCCGGGCCCGCCTTCGATCCGCTGAGACATTCCGCCACGTAGCCCGCCCGGTGAAGCCGCGCCGCCCGCGGATCACCCTGACTTGCCCTCTGGGGCAGCCGCCCCCATCACCGGCCTGTCCCACGCTGCCCCTGAGACGTCTCGAAAGGAGGATGCGCGGGCGTCCCCTGCGGCTTCTGCCGTCGGCGTCGACCGCCTGCGCGCCCAACCATGGAAGTCATCACCACCGGAATCGGTGTACTCCTCGCCGTCGTCCTGCTCGTCGCGCTCGGCGTGGTGTTCATGGTCAGTCGGTTGTTCCGCAAGGTCGAGCAGGGCAAGGCGCTGATCGTCTCCAAGGTCCGGCGGGTCGACGTGACCTTCACCGGCGCGGTCGTGATGCCCGTGCTGCACAAGGCCGAGATCATGGACATCTCGGTCAAGACGATCGACATCGAACGGACCGGCAACGAGGGTCTGATCTGCCGCGACAACATCCGGGCCGACATCCGGATCACCTTCTTCGTCCGGGTCAACAAGACCGTCGAGGACGTCATCAAGGTGGCGCAGGCGATCGGCACCGCGCGGGCCAGCGACCGGGAGACGTTGCAGGAGCTGTTCAACGCGAAGTTCTCCGAGGCGCTCAAGACGGTGGGTAAGCAGCTCGACTTCGTCGACCTCTACACCAAGCGTGACGAGTTCCGCGACCAGATCATCCGGGTGATCGGCACCGACCTCAACGGCTACAGCCTGGAGGACGCGGCGATCGACTTCCTGGAGCAGACGCCGATGTCGCAGCTCGACCCGGCGAACATCCTGGACGCCCAGGGCATCCGGAAGATCACCGAGCTGACCACGCAGGAGAACGTCCGGACCAACGAGTTCCGGCGCAGCGAGGAGAAGGAGATCACCCGCCAGAACGTCGACGCCAAGGAAGCGATTCTTGAGCTGGAGCGACGGCAGGCGGACGCCGAGGCCAAGCAGCAGCGCGAGATCGAGACCGTACGGGCTCGCGAGCAGGCCGAGATCACCCGGGTACGTGCCGAGGAGCGGCTGCGCGCCGAGACCGCGAACATCCGTACCGACGAGCAGTTGGGCATCCAGCACGAGAACCGGGCCCGCGAGATCGCGGTGGCCGAGAAGAACCGCGAGCGGGTCATCGCCATCGAGACCGAGCGGATCGAGAAGGACCGCCTGCTGGAGGTCATCGGCCGGGACCGCGAGACCGAGCTGAGCACGATCGCCAAGAACAAGGAGGTCGAGGCCGAGAAGCGGGCCATCGCCGAGGTGATCCGGGAGCGGATCGCGGTGGAGAAGACCGTGGCCGAGCAGGAGGAGAACATCAAGCGGCTGCGGGTGGTCGAGGAGGCCGAGCGGACCCGCCAGGCAGTGATCATCCAGGCCGAGGCCGAGGCGCAGGAGAACCTGGTCAAGGACATCAAGGCGGCGGAGGCAGCCGAGGCGGCCGCCAAGCACAAGGCCCGCGAGGAACTGGTGCTGGCCGAGGCCCGGCAGCAGGCCGCCGAACTGGACACCCGGGCGAAGATCCGGCTGGCCGAGGGCATCCAGGCCGAGACCGCTGCGGCCGGCCTGGCCGAGGTGCAGGTCCAGGAGCGCAGCGCCGAGGCGATCGAGAAGGTCGGCCGCGCGGAGGTTGCGGTGGAGCGGGAGAAGTTGCTGGCCGCCGCCGACGCGGTACGCGAGAAGCTGAAGGGTGAGGCCGAGGGTCTCACCGAGAAGGCCGCCGCGATGGCCGCGCTGGACGACGCCACCCGGGAGCACGAGGAGTACCGGCTGCGCCTGGAGTTGGAGAAGGAGGTCCGCCTCGCCGGGCTGGACACCCAGCGGCAGGTCGCCGAGGCACAGGCCAAGCTGGTCTCCACCGGCCTGGAGAAGGCGAACATCGACATCGTCGGCGGGGACAGCGTCTTCTTCGACCGGCTGCTCAGCTCGATCTCGTTCGGCAAGAGTGTGGACGGTTTCGTGGCCCACTCGGACGTGGCGCAGAACCTGACCAAGCCCTGGTTGGACGGCAGCGCCAGCTTCACCGACGACCTGACCCGGATGATCGGCTCGCTGAACAGCGCCGACGTGCAGAACCTCACCCTGTCGGCCTTCCTGGCGCAGCAGATGCGCGCCGGTGGCGCCGACCAGGGCAAGCTCCAGGAGCTGCTGAAGGCCGCACAGCGCCTGGGGGTGGCGGAGACTCCGGTCGCCGCCCTGACCGGCTCCAGGCAGCGTGCCGGTGAGTGAGCCGACCGCCGGTTCGGCCGCTGGGCGTACGTCCAGCGGCCGGCCGGGCCCGGCGCCCCTGATCGACGAAGCGGAGGCGGCGGTCCCGACGGCCGGAGCAGACGGGACGACCGGCTCGCCGGGCGCTGCCCCGGGACTGGACGACGGCAGTTACGAGGTGCTGCGCAGGCGACTCGCCACGCAGGCCGCCGAGCTGGCCCGGCGGGCGGAGGCGCTCAACGCCCGACGGCTGGAGGTCTTCGGCAGCACCGAACTGCGGCTGCTGAGCACCGAGCGGATCCGTACCGAGCACAACTGCGTACCCCGGGACATCGTCTCCGTCGGCGGGCTGATGCTGTTCGGCTACAACGTCTTCATCGGGTTGAAGCCGGAGACGAGCGTCGACGACGTCTTCTCCCTGCACCGGTTCGTCCGCGAGCCGGTCACGGACGCCTTCCGGTTCGACGAGGCGGGCCACGACGAACTGCCCGGCCTGCTGCGCCACCCACAGTTCGTCCGCGACTTCTCCGAGCTGTACCGCTACTACCGGCAGGCCCGGCTGCTGCAACTGCGTCGGGTGGACGGCCGACTGCTGGCGGTGTTCCAGACCGGGCCACGCACCGAGGACATCCGGGTGCTGCGCTGGCAGGTCGGCGTCGACGGGGTGCCGGAGTACCTGGACAGCCGGGGCGAGCGGGATCACGTCTTTCCGCCCAGCCACGACTTCGAGTGGATCGAGACCACCCGCGAGGACCACGTCCTCGGCCGGCACCCACACATCTCCATCGGCGGCGAGGTCTTCGTCGAGACGGTGGGTGGCACGCTGACCGTCAAGGTGGAGAACAACACCGAGGTCGGCGAGGGCATCTACAGCGAGCCGGTGGACGAGCCGTTGCAGAGCCTCGCCGACGCCGACGTGCACTGGGCCCGGGTCGGTACGTTGATCCTGATGCGGCTGCGGCCGTACAAGGAGACGCAGTGGCGGCACCTGGTCTTCAACACGATCACCCGTGAGGTGGTCCGGCTCGACGGCATCGGGGTGGCCTGCCAACGGCTGCCCGAGGACCACGGCATCATCTTCCCCGGCGGCTACCACCTCGCCACCGGTGTCACCCGGACCTTCGACGCCGAGGTGGCCGGTCTCGAATTCGAGCGGGTGGTGCGCTCGCCCAACGGCGAGGACGTGCTCTACGTCTTCCACGCCCGCGCCGACGGGCGCTCGCTGCTGCTGCCGTACAACGCGATCCGCAAGGAGGTCGCCGCACCGATCCCGTGCCACGGGTTCTCGCTGTTCGACGACGGCACGCTCGTGGTGTTCCGGGCCGTCTCCGAGGAACCGACGCGGGTCCACCCGATGCAGATCTGGCAGACGCCGTACGTCTCCGACGCGTACGCCGCCGCGCAGCCGGCCGGCACCGGGCCGTTGGAGCGGGTCGGCAACGCTGACCTGGTACGCGGCATCTCCGACTCGCTCTCGGCGGCCCGGATGGTCGAGGGCACCGCCACCGCCGAGGTGTACGAGGCGTTGATCGCCGCCTGTGGCCGGATCGGGGATCACTACCACTGGCTCGGCGAGGAGGAACTCGGCGACCTGGCCACCCCGTTGGCCGGGCTGCGGCGTACCGCCACCGCCGTGCTGGAGGAGCACGAGAAGGTTCGTACGCTCACCGAGCGGGCCCGCGCCGAGGTGGAGGCCAGCGCCGAGCAGATCGCCTCGCTGGCCCGCCGGGCCCGGGGTGAGGCACCCCTGACCGCCGACGACTGGGTGGCCCAGTTGGGTGGCCTGCGGCGCGCCCGGGGACACCTGGAGACGCTGCGCGAGCTGCGCTATGTCGACCACGCCCGGATCGACGAGTTGGCCGGACGGCTGGACGAGGAACTGGCGGTGGCCGGCCGCCGGGCGGTGGAGTTCCTGCGCCGGGACGAGGCGTTCACCGGCTACCAGCAGGAGGTGGACCGGCTCGCCACCAGGGCTGCCGAGATCGGCACGGTGGCCGAGGCCGGCACGGTCGGCGACGAGTTGGCCGCCCGTACCGAGGGCCTGCAGACCATCACCGACGTGGTGGGTGGGCTGGACATCGCCGACGCGACAGTCCGTACCGCGATCCTGGGCCGGGTCGGCGAGGTGCTGGGCGCGGTCAACCGGGCCCGCGCGGTGCTCGACAAGCGCCGTCGTGAGCTGGCCGCGGTGGAGGGACGGGCCGGGTTCGCCGCCGAGTTCGCGCTGCTCGGGCAGGCGGTGGCCGGTGCACTGGCGGCGTCCGACACCGCCGAGCGTTGCGACGAGCAACTCGGCCGGCTGTTGCTGCGGGTGGAGGAGCTGGAGTCGCGGTTCGGCGAGTTCGACGACTTCCTCGCCGAGCTGGCCACCCGGCGTACCGACATCTACGAGGCGTTCTCCAGCCGCAAGCAGGCGCTGCTGGACGAGCGGGCCCGCCGCGCCGACCGGCTGGTCGCCTCCGCCGAGCGGATCATGGTCAGCGTGCACCGGCGGGCCGGGACGCTCGGCTCACTGGACGAGATCAACACCTATTTCGCGGCCGATCCGATGGTCGGCAAGCTGCGTACCGTGGTCGAGGAGCTGCGTACCCTCGGCGACGCGGTGCGGGCCGAGGAGCTGGACGGCCGGGTCCGCGCGGCCCGCCAGGAAGCCGGGCGCGGCCTGCGCGACCGGCTCGACCTGTACGCCGACGGCGGCGAGACGATCCGGCTGGGCCGGCACCGCTTCGCGGTGAACACCCAGCCGATCGACGTGGCGGTGGTGCCGCACGACGGCCGGATGGTCGTCGCGGTGACCGGCACCGACTACCGCGCCCCGGTGCGCGACGAGCAGTTCCAGCAGACCCGCCGGTTCTGGGACCAGCTGCTGGTCTCCGAGTCGCCGCAGGTGTACCGGGCGGAGCACCTGGCCGCCACCATCCTGTCCGCCGCCGAGGCGGGCCGCGACGGGCTCACCCTGGACGCGCTGCACACCGCGGCGGTCGACGGTGACGACCTGCGCGAGCTGGTCCGGCGGATCGCCGAGACCCGCTACGACGAGGGGTACGAACGCGGCGTGCACGACCACGACGCCGCCGAGATCCTGCGGGTGCTGCTGCGCCTGCACGCCGGCGCGGGACTGCTGCGCTACCCACCGGCCGACCGGGCCGCGGCCTGCCTGTTCTGGCGGTACGGCACCGACGAGGCGACCCGGACGGCCTGGACGGCGCGAGCCGCCTCGCTGGCCCGGGCCCGCGAGCGGTTCGGTCGACCCGACGGCGAGGACGCGGCCGACCGGCTCTGCGCCGAACTGGCCACCGCGATCGACGGGTTCCTGCGGGAGACCGGGCTGCCCGTGCCGACCGGCGGGACCGGGCTGGCCGGGGAGTACCTGTTCGCGGAGCTGTCCGTGCCGCCGGTACGGTTCGTCACCGGCAGCGGGGCGCAGACCATGCTGGAACGGTTCCGGCGGGCGCTCGGTGGAGCACAGTCCCGTTCGTCCCGGGAGTTCGACGACGACCTGCGGGCGCTCGGCGGTGACCTGGCCGGCCGGTACCAGCTGGTCGACGCCTGGCTGACCGCGTTCCTCGCCACCGACGACGGCGCGCTGTCCTCCTACGACCTGCCGGAGGCGATCGCCGTCGAGTTGTGCGGCACCGAGCTGCCCCGCTCCGACAGCGCCGCCGCCATGACGGAGACCGTCGGCGGCCTGCTCGGCGCGCACCCGCGCATCGAGGGCTCCACGCTGGACGTCCGGCTCGACGAGATGTTGGCGCGTACCCGTGCCTTCCGCACCGAGCTGATTCCGGCGTACCGCGCCTACCAGCGGCAACGCAACGCGCTTGTGGACGCCGAACGGGACCGGCTGCGGCTGGACGAGTACCGGCCGAAGGTGATGAACGCCTTCGTCCGCAACCGGCTGCTCGACGAGGTGTACCTGCCGCTGATCGGGGACAACCTGGCGCGGCAGCTCGGCGCGACCGGTGACGGCAAGCGGGTCGACCAGTCCGGCCTGCTGCTGCTCATCTCCCCGCCCGGTTACGGCAAGACCACCCTGATGGAGTACGTGGCCAGCCGGCTCGGCCTGGTCTTCGTCAAGGTGAACGGGCCGGCCCTGGGTACGAAGGTCACCTCCCTGGATCCGGCGGAGGCGCCCGACGCCACCGCCCGCCAGGAGGTGGAGAAGATCTCCTTCGCCCTGGAGTTGGGCAACAACGTCCTGCTCTACCTGGACGACATCCAGCACACCAACCCGGAGCTGTTGCAGAAGTTCATCTCCCTCTGCGACGGGCAGCGCCGGATGGAGGGCGTCTGGAACGGCCGTACCCGCACGTACGACCTGCGCGGCAAGCGGTTCGCGGTGTGCATGGCCGGTAACCCGTACACCGAGTCGGGCAAGCGGTTCCGGATCCCGGACATGCTCGCCAACCGGGCCGACGTGTGGAACCTCGGTGACGTGCTCTCCGGCCGGGAGGAGGTCTTCGCGCTCAGCTACATCGAGAACTCGCTGACCGCCAACCCGGTGCTGGCACCGCTGGCCGGGCGGGACCGCGCCGACCTGGAACTGCTGGTCCGGATGGCCCGCGGCGACGACAGCGTACGACCCGATCAGCTGTCGCATCCGTACCCGCCGGTGGAGTTGGAACAGATCGTCTCGGTGCTGCGCAAACTGCTGCGGGTGCAGCAGGTGGTGCTGGCCAACAACCAGGCGTACATCGCCTCGGCGGCGCAGTCCGACGACGCGCGTACCGAGCCGCCGTTCCAGCTCCAGGGCTCGTACCGGAACATGAACAAGCTGGCCGAGCGGGTCGTACCGGTGCTCACCGACGACGAGTTGGAAGCGGTGATCGACGACCACTACCTGGGCGAGGCGCAGACCCTGGCCGCGGGCGCGGAGGCGAACCTGCTCAAACTCGCCGAGCTGCGCGGCCGGCTCACTGGCGAGCAGGCCGCCCGCTGGGCCGAGGTGAAGGACGCCTTCCGACGCACCCGGGCCCTCGGCGGTGCCGGCGACGACCCGGTCGACCGGGCGGTCGGCGCACTCGGTCTGCTCGCCGACCGCGTCAACAGCATCGCCACCGCCCTCACCCGCACCACCGACCGGTAACGCCACCAGGTCGGCCCGTGCAGGTTCAACCCTGCGGACGGCTTGATCATGCTCGATCCAGGATCGAGTGGTCAACCAGCAAGGTGATGCCACTCGATCCTGGATCGTGGTGCCCCGGCGAGGTTCTGCGGCAGGTGGAGTCGGCGCGGTCAGCCGGTGATGTAGTCGCGTAGTTCGCCGGTGAGGACCTTGCCGGTGGCGTTGCGGGGCAGGTACTTGACGAAGACGACGTCGCGGGGCACGGAGAACCGCGCCAGGTAGTGCCGGACGTATTCGCGGACCGCGTCGGCGTCGAGGGTCTCGCCGGGGTACAGGTGGAGGAAGGCGGCGAGCCGCTGACCGTACTCGGGGTCGGGTACGCCGACGACGGCGGCCTCGCGTACCTGCGGGAGTTGGGCGAGCAGGTGTTCCACCTCGGCGGGGAAGACGTTCTCCCCGCCGGAGACGATCATGTCGTCGGCTCGGCCGTCGACGAAGAGGCGACCGTCGGCGTCGAGTCGGCCCAGGTCGCCGGTGTCCAGCAGGCCGTCGTGGCGTTCCCGGTCGGCCCCGGAGGTGTACCCCTCGAAGAGCATCTCGTTGCCGACGAAGACCCGGCCGACCTGACCGGTGGGGACCGGTCGACCGTCGTCGTCGAGGATCGCCAGCCGGGTGCCGTGCGGCGGACGGCCGGCGGTGGTGGGTGCCTGGCGCAGGTCGGCGGGGACGGCGATGGAGGCCCAGGACGCCTCGGTGGAGCCGTACAGGTTGTAGAGCACGTTGCCGTACCGGTCCATGAAGGCCGAGGGCAGGCCGCCGGGCAGCGCCGATCCGCTGACCGCCACGATCTTCAGGGGCGGCCGGGGGTCCGGCGGTGGCACCTCCATCAGGCGTTGCAGCATCACCGGCACCGCGAACAGTGCCTGGCAGCGGTGTCGTACCAGGGCGTCCAGGGTGGCGGCCGGGTCGAAGCGGCGGTGCAGCACGATGGTGGCCCGCAGCGCGAGGCAGACCTGCAGGGCCGCGTACCCCCAGGTGTGGAAGACCGGCGCGGCGATCATCACCCGGTCGCGGACGTGCAGCGGGATCCGGTCGATGATGGCGACCAGCGGGCCGAACCCGGTGGGGGTGGGGCGACGGGCGCCCTTCGGCGTCCCGGTGGTGCCGGAGGTCAGCACGATGATCCGCCCGTCCCGTTCGGGTGGATCCAGTTGGCCGGGGAGGGCGGTGCGGATCAGGTCCTCCCGCGCCCGTTCGTCGACGCGGTGCAGGTCGGCCGGTAGCCCGAGGAGCCGTTCGGCGAACTCGTCGTCGTGCACCAGGACGCGTAGCCGCTGTTCCTCGGCCACAGTGGTCAGCTGTGCGGGGGAGAGGCCGGTGTTGATCAGCACCGCGTCCGCGCCGAGCAGGGTGGCGGCGACGATGGTCTCGACCAGGCCCGGATGGTTGCGGCCGAACACGCCGATCCGGTCGCCGGCCGCCACACCCAGTCCGGCGCGGAGCGCGCGGGCCAGTCGCAGGCTGCGCTCCAGCAGGTCGGCGTAGGTCAGCTCGGTGCCCTGGTCGTCGATGATCGCGATCCGGTCGGGGTCGCGGGCGGCGGCCTGGCGAAGTTCACCGGCCAGGCTCCAGCCCCAGGTGCGTAGTGCGTTGAGCTGGGAGGCGACCCGGATCGGGCGACCCGGGGCGAGCAGGCCACGCCGGGTCAGCGTGGCGACGATGAATGGCAGCTCCACGACCGCGTACCTCCTTCGGTTGCTCGCCCGGAAGGCTCGAAGCCCTTTCGATCATGCATCGGGAGCCAGCCGGCCGCCACGCGGCGCCCGCCGCCCCACGCCCGCTTCGGCCCCCCACTCAGCGTCGGTCGGCACCCGGTGAAGGGGTACCGGCCGGCGGCACCGCCGCGACCGTGAGGTCTGCGGCGGTGGCCGGGCCGGGCTCGTCAGCGGATCTGCATGCCGGAGATCGCCCGGGAGATGACCAGGCGCTGGATCTCCGAGGTGCCTTCGAAGATGGTGTAGATCTTGGCGTCCCGGTACCACCGCTCCACCGGGTGGTCACGCAGGAAGCCGGCCCCGCCGAGCAGTTGGACGGCCTTCTCGGTGACCGAGACGGCGACCTCGCCGGCTTTGAGCTTCGACATCGAGCCCTCGCCGGCGGTGAACGGCCGGTTGTTGCGCCCCATCCAGGAGGCCCGCCAGACCAGCAGCCGAGCCGCGTCGATCTCCATCTTCATGTCCGCGAGGGTGAACGCGACCGCCTGGTTGGTGATGATCGGCCGGCCGAACTGGACCCGGTCCTTGGCGTAGTCGAGGGCGTACTCGTAGGCGGCCCGGGCGACGCCGAGCGCCTGGGCGCCGACGGTGGGCCGGGACAGCTCGAAGGTCCGCATCGCGGCCTGGCCGGAGGCGCGTTTGCCGGCGCGGGCGCGGGCCAGCCGCTCGTCCAGCGTCTCCTTGCCGCCGAGCAGGCAGCGACCCGGGACGCGGACGTCGTCGAGGAAGACGTCGGCGGTGTGCGAGGCCCGCAGGCCCAGCTTGCGCAGCTTGCGGGTGGCGCTGAGCCCGGGGGTGCCCGGCGGTACGACGAACGCGGCCTGGCCGCGCGAGCCCAGTTCCGGGTCGACCGAGGCGACCACCACGTGCACCCCGGCGATCCCGCCGTTTGTGGCGTACGCCTTCTGCCCGCGCAGCACCCACTCGTCGGTGGCTTCGTCGTAGCTGGCCCGGGTGCGCATCGCGCCGACGTCCGAACCGGCCTCCGGCTCGCTGGAACAGAAGGCGGCGACGGCCGGGGAGTCGACGTCGCCGAAGCACTGCGGCACCCATTCGACCAACTGGTCGGGGGTGCCGGTGCCGTAGATCGCGGCGACCGCGAGCCCGGTGCCGAAGATGCTCAGGCCGATGCCGGCGTCACCCCAGAAGAGTTCTTCGCTGGCGATCGGCAGGGACAGGCCGGTCGGGTCGGCCCAGCAGGTGGCGAGGAACTCGAAGCCGTACAGCCCGACCTTCGCCGCCTCCTGGATCAGCGGCCAGGGAGTCTCCTCGCGGGCGTCCCACTCGGCCGCGGCCGGGCGCACGACCTCGGCGGCGAAGCCGTGCACCCAGTCCCGCAGATCCCGCTGTTCCTCGTTCAGGTCGAGCGAGAACTCGACCATCTCAGGCCTTGGGGATGTCGAAGAGGTTCGCGATGTTGGCAGCGAGGCCCAGGTCGCCCTTTGCCTTGAGCTTGCCGGTCATGAACATCATGACCGGGTTGGCGCCACCGGAGACGACCTTGAGGAAGTCGACCGGGCCCAGGGTCAGGCTCAGCCGCGGGTCGTGCTGCGGGGTCTCGTTGACCGTGCAGGCACCGTCGGCGACGACCACCTCGTAGGTGTCGGTGCCGCCGTCGGGGGCACCGGTGATGTTCCAGTGGATGACCGCGTTGGTCGAGCCGGCCCGGTCGGCCCGGAACAGCTGCGGCATCCGGCCGAAGACCTCACCGAGGATCTTGCCGCGCAGCTCGCCCGACATCACCTCGTTGAGCTTGCTGTCCGGCGTGGACTTGACGAGCTGAGCGAACTCCTTCGGGCCGACGTTGGCAAAGTTGGCCGGGTCGAAGTCAGTCATGGAAGCACCTCTCGGGCAGTGGTTACTCAGGCGTAACCTTACGTGTGAGTAGGTATGCTGGCAAGGTGTCCACCAGGCCCACCTTCAAGCGCTTACCCAGGGCCGTCCGTGAGCAACAGATGCTCGACGCGGCCGTCCGGGTCTTCTCCCGCCATGGGTACCACGGTGCCAGCATGGACGAGGTCGCGGAGCGTGCCGGCATCTCCAAACCCATGGTCTACGCCTATCTCGGCACCAAGGAAGAGCTCTTCATCGCCTGCCTGCACCGGGAGGCGACCCGGATGATGGAGGCGATCGCCGGGGCCGCCGTGCCCGGCCTGCCGGCCGACGAGCGGCTCTGGCACGGGCTGCGGGCGTTCTTCGGGTTCGTCGGCGCACACCGCGACGGCTGGGCGGTGCTCTACCGGCAGGCGCGCGCCGAACGGGCGTTCGCCGACGAACTGGCCGGGATGCGGGCGAGGATCGTCGAGGTGGTCGTCGGGATGCTCGACCACGCACTGCGCGCCGAAGGGCGCGAGGTGGCCGAAACCGAACTGGAAGTGGTCGCGTACGCCCTGGTGGGCGCTACCGAGTCGCTCGGTGACTGGCTTGCCGACCACCCGGAGGCCGACCCGGAGAAGACCGCCACCCGGATGATGAACGTCGCCTGGCTCGGCGCGGGACAACTCCTGCACGGCGTCACCTGGCATCCGCCCGAGCGGTAAGGAAGGGCACCTTATTAACGCCTGGTGTAGAGGAAGGGCCCCCTCTTAACATTCGTGGTCTACACCGCGGGCAGCCCGACGGTGAGCGCGGTGCCGCAGCCAGCGGATCAACTCCAGCCCCAGGGTGATCACGAGCGACAGACCGATTCCCGCCAGGATCCCGTGCAGCGGGTGACGTTCGAAGGCGAGCCCGCCGAAGACACCGAGCAGCACACAGTAGAAGGCCCAGGTGACCGAGCCGATCAGGTCGAACAGGAGGAACGACCGCAGCGGGTAGCGGACCGCTCCCATGGTCAGGGTGACCGCCGTACGCCCGCCGGGGACGTAGCGGGCGGCGACCAGGATCATGCCGCCGCGTCGGTCCACGGCGCGTCGGGCCCACTCCGATCCGGCCCGGCGGCGGCTGTCGACCGGCGAGTGGTCGAGCTTGCGCGATCCGCCGCCGCGCCCCACGGCGTACGAGAGGTGGTCGCCGGCCGCGGCGCCGAGCGTGGCCACCACGAGCAGCAGCGCGAGGTTCGGCTCACCGCCGGTGGCGAGCACGGTGGCCGTGATGACCGCCGCCTCGGCCGGCACCAGCGGGAAGATCGCGTCGACCGTGGTGAGCCCGAACAGCAGCAGGTACACCCAGGGCGAGGTGAGGGTCTGCCGGAGCAGGTCGATCGCGGCTTCCATGACTCCATGCTCGGGGCACCGACCGTTAAGAAGGGGCCCTTCCTCTACACCAGGCGTTAATAAGGTGCCCTTCCTTACACCCTCGCGAGCAGGTTTTTGTCGGCGGCGGTGGGGCCGTGGGAGGTGAGTACGACGGGTGCGCCGAGCGCCTCGGTCACCGCCTGCGGCCAGTCGGTCGGTGAGTCGTCGTCGTACACCGGGCGGGCGCGCAGCAGCCGGGCGGTCAGTGCGGCCTGCCGGTCGAGATCGCCGGGCGGGCCGGGCAGCAGCCGGTCCAGCCCTTCGTAACGACGGCAGATGCGCAGGTCGAGGCCGCGTTCGGCGAGATCCAGGTGGGTCAGCGCCAGGCCGTCGACCCCACCGGCGGCCGCCAGGGCGTACGCGTGCGCGACCGCGTCGAAGTGACCGAACCGGAAGCGCCCCTGCCACGGGTTGGTCGGGTTGTGCGGATCGGTCAGCGGCAGGGTCGGATCCTCGGTGACCAGCGGTCCCGGCCCGTGTCGGGTGGTGACCGTCCGCAGCACACCGAGCCGGCTCGCCGCCCCCGCCTGCCCGGCCTCGGTCAGCAGCGCCTCGGCGTTGGCGAAGGTGGTGGTGCTCCACGTCGTGTACGGGTGGAAGCCGTGCCACTCGTCCAGCAGCACCCCCTGCGCGCCCTCGAACACGCACGGCCCGGCCCGCAGCGCCCCCGCCAACCAGGAGCGGTCGACGACCGCCACCCGCTCGGCGAAGGCGGTGAAGGCCGGCAGGCAGTCGTCGACGGGCGGTGCGTCCAGCGGGCCGAGTTCGGCGGTGAGCCGGTCCCGCAGCGCGGTCAACCGGCGGCGTAGCCGCTTCGGGCTGCGGCAGTCGGCCACCCGGGGCGCCTCGTCGGGGTGGGCGAGACCGTACGCGACGGCCTCACCCACCCCCAGCCCGCAGGAGCCGTGCCGGTCGGCTCCCCGGGACAACTCCCGCGCCCGGTTGGCGGCCCGGTGGTACGGGGTGGCCAGCAGCGCCTCCCCGTCCACGGTCAGCCGGTCGAGCGCGTCGGGCACCCCGACGTCGGCGAGGTGGTCGGCCTCGGCGGCCAGTGCCAGCGGGTCGACGACGACGTGCCGGGACAGGTGCGTCCACACGCCGGGGTGGAACGTGCCCGCGCCGAACTGGGCGAAGGTGTGGTGCCGCCCGTCGCGCAGGACGACATTGTGCGCCGCCTGCGCGCCCCCGTTGAAGCGGACCACGGTGTGCACCGGCCGGGTCGCGCAGAGCCAGTCCACGACCGTGCCCTTCCCGGCGTCGCCGTACCCGAGGTCGACCACGATGGTGTGTTCGTCGTCCAGCCCGTCCCGGCCCGTCATCAGCCCGTTCACAGCCGCACGACTCCGCCACGGCCGGTCCCGGTGGCCGGCAGCCGGGACGTCTCGGTACGTCGGCCGGTGTTGCCGATGCGGGCCAGCGCCTTCGACACGGTGCCGGTGGCCGTCGAGCCCGCCCGGTCCAGGTCGCGCAGGCCGGTGTCGAGGTCGATGGCCTGCTCGCCGAGGCCGACGGTGAGCGCGATGGTCTCGCAGACCGCGTCCAGGTCGTCGAGTTCCAGGGCGTTCTGGCCGAGCAGCCCGCGCCAGAAGTCGAGCACCTTGCGGTTACCGGCGTAGTGGCTGCCGGCGGGGAGCAGGTAGTAGGTGTCCCAGCGCCGGGTCACCTCGTCGACGATCTGCTGCACCGGCATGTCCTTGCGCAGGTCGCCGCCGATCCACCGACTCACCTCGGCCGACTTCACCTTCGAGTACGCCAGTTCGTCGCCGATGATGAACAGGTAGCCGCGGCGGCCACGCTTCTCCCAGCTGTCGGTGACGGTGTGCCGGGCCATGAAGTAGAGCGCGAGCTCGTACGACTCCATCATCTGGCCGCCACCGCCGCCCTCCAGCACGATCCGGCCGAGGTCGTCGTCCATCCGGTTGTCGGACTCGAACTGGCCCACCTGCAACGGGACCCGGTCACAGGTGGCGTCGCCGATCGCGCCGAACATGATCTGCGGGTCGCGGGCGTACCCCTGGCGCAGCAGCAGACCCAGCAGCTGCGGCAGCTTGGCCTGGAGCGTACGGGGCACGTGTCCCATCGAGCCGGTCACGTCGAAGAGCACGGCGACCGGGGTCGACTGCGGGTGCTCGGCGGAGTCGCGGCTCTCCCGCACCGAATCGCGCGGGTCCAGCGCCGGGTGCACCTTCCGGGCCCCGCTGTCGCTGTAGGCGAACGCGCTGGTGCCGGTGGCCCGGCGGTACCGGTCGGCGGCGTCGTACACGTCGGTGGACCACATTCCGCTGCCCATGGCAGCCTCCTTAGGGGTTGAGGGTGAAGGGTCGGAAGGTGCGGGGGCCGTAGAGGCGTTCCAGCACCTCGTCGAGTTCGCCGAGCAGTCGCCAGGCGTCGTCGGGGCGGGCGGCCAACTGAGGCTGCTGGCAGCCATTGACGAAGGCGCGCAGCTCGGCCGGCGCGTGCCGCCCCATCAGCCAGTCCATGCAGCGCACCGCCATGGCGATGTCGGTGCCCGGTCCGGCGGGGTGGCGACCGGTGACCTCGGGCGGGTACCAGTCCTGGTAGTCGGGGACCAGCGCCGGCACGACGCCGCCGGTGTCCGTGGAGAAGCACCAGTCGACCAGGACGACGCCGTGCGCGTCCGGCTCGATCAGCACGTGCGGCGGCAGCACCGCGCCGTGCACCAGGCCCGCCCGGTGGGCCAGGCCGAGCGCCACCAGCAGCCGCCGCCACATCCAGGCCACGTCCCGGGCGTCCAGCCCGTCCGGGTACGCCCGCCGCACCTCGACCAGGCTGTGCAGGCGGGGGGCGGTGGCGATGACGTTGATCCGCCGTTCCGCTCCGGTGGCCGCGTCCCGGTGGGCGAAGCTGTCGACCAGCCGGGGCACGTACGGCAGCCAGCGCGGATCACCGTGCTCGGCGAGCCGGCGCAGCGCGCGTTCCTCCTGGAGCATCAGGTCGTTGTCGTTGGCGGCACGGGGCAGCTTGAGCAGCCGGTCGTCGCCGACGTCGTACAGGTCGGCGAGGTCACCGCAGTGCGCCGGCCGGCCACAGCGGTAGCCGTTCAGCTCGGTTACGTGGCGGCTCCGCCAGCGGGTGGTCACCTCGACGAAGGCTGCGGTGGCCTCGGCCTGGAGGCCGGGCCCGGCCAGGCTGAGCCGGTCGGGGTGCAGAGCGGCGACCAGTTCCCGGTAGCGGCGTTCCGGTGCGTCGACACCGAACAGTTCCTCGTCGTCGCGGGCCGCGCCGACCAGCCGGATCGCTTCGGCGGTGGTCATCGCACCGCCTCCTCGCGGGCCGGACGCAGCAGCGCCGGGTGCAGCAGTTGGGCGTCACCGGCCCGGTAGAGCCGCGCCCGCGGGCCGCCTCGGCTGCCGCCGCGTTCGGTGCTCGCACCGGTGCTCTCCACGAAGCCGGGCACCGACAGCACCTTGCGGTGGAAGTTGCCCGCGTGCAGCGGCTGGCCCCAGACCGTCTCGTAGACCGACCGCAGCTCGCCGATGGTGAACTCGGGCCCCAGGAAGCGGGTGGCCAGCGGGGTGTATTCCAGCTTCGACCGGGCCCGCTCCAGCCCGTCGGCGACGATCTGGCGGTGGTCGAAGGCGAGCTCCCGGTTGGCCAGCCCGCTGACCGGCAGCCAGACCGCCTCGTCGGCGTCGGTGCCGGCCGCCGCGTCGGGCAGGTCCGGTGCGAAGGCGAGGTGCGCGACCGAGACGATCCGCATCCTCGGGTCGCGCTCGGGAGCGCCGTAGCTGGCCAACTGCTCCAGGTGTACGCGGCCCAGCCGGTCGTCGCCGAGGCCGGTCTCCTCGGCCAGCTCCCGCCGCGCCGCGCCGGCCAGGTCCTCGTCGGGTCGGACGAAGCCGCCGGGCAGGGCCCAGTGACCCGCGTAGGGCTGCTCGCCGCGGCGGATCAGCAGCAGGTGCAGCGCGCCGTCGCGGATGGTCAGGGCGACCACGTCGACGGTGACCGCGATGGCGGGATAGTCCCGCGGGTCGTACGCGGCGAGGAAGTCCTGCTCGTTCACCATTGGGTCACTCTCACTCCGAGAACATCTCTATGTGAGAACAACTTACCGCGAAAATGAGGGCCGGGCAAGTGCCCGGCCCTCGGTCAGCGGATGGTGCCCACCAGATGAGGTCGTCCCCGCTGGTCATGCAGCGCGAAATCCCAGTCGTCACCCTGTCGGCCGGCGCTGAACGCGACAGTGCTGGGCAGCGACACCGGGAGCTTGAACGCCACCTGCACCGTGTACGCCTCCGGCAGTCGGCTCTCCAGGGCGGCCAGACACCGCGCCTTCGTCCACATGCCGTGTGCGATAGGCCGAGGGAAGCCGAGCAGCCGCGCACCCAGCCGGGAGGTGTGGATCGGGTTGTGGTCGCCGGAGACCCGGGCGTACTCCGTACCGACGCGGGGTTCGACCCGCCACCGGGCGGAAGCGGCCGGCGGCGCGGGCGGCTCCGCCCGGTCGCGCCGCTCACCGTCGCCCGGTGTGCGCTGCCGCCAGAGGTACGTCGACACGCCGTTCCACACCTCCTCCCCGTCGACCGAGCCGACGAGTACGACATCCACCTGCCGCCCCCGGTCGTGCGGGCGCAGGTTCTCCGCCCAGGCGGTGAAGTCCAGCCGGTCCGTGACCGTGATCGGCCGGTGCACGGTGATCCGGTTGCCGATGTGCACCACCCCGGTCGGCGGGATCGGGAACTCCGGCGCGGTGATCAGGCGCAGCGCCAACGGGAAACCCATGACGTGCGGAAAGGTCGCCGGCAGCGTGTCGGCCAACCGGAACCCGCAGACCCGGTCGTAGTCGGCCAGCCGCTGCGGATCCACGGCCACCCCGCCCACCGCCAACTCGACCGCCGGCACGTCGGCACCGCGCCGGCCGCCCAGCCCGGGCAGCGTGCCCAACAACGCCCGCCGGTACAGCGGCCCCGGCGCGGGCAGCCGGGACAGCTCCACCCGCGCCCGAGCCGCCGGCTGCCCGGCCTCGGAGGCGGCAGCGGGCCCCACTACCGACGCGGCGGCGCTGGTCAGGTCCTGCGTGACCCCTGGATCGGGTCCCGCACCGACGCGTGCGGCGGCGCTGCTCAGGTCCTGGGTGGCGTCCAGATCACGGCGTTCGTCGGCGAACGCGGCGGCCAGGATCTCCGGGGTGAGCGCCTCCGTCGGCCCGTCGATCAGCTCGCCGACCGACAGGTCGTCGGAGGGCTCCTCGTGCGGACTGCGCCGGGCCATCACGCCCCCAACAGGCTCTGGCCGCAGACGCGGACCACGTTGCCGCTGATCGCGCCGGACGCCGGCCAGGCCAGCCAACTGATCGTCTCGGCGACGTCCACCGGCAGCCCACCCTGGGCGAGGCTGTTCATCCGGCGACCGGCCTCCCGCACCACGAGCGGAATCCGGGCGGTCAGCCGGGTCTCGATGAACCCGGGCGCGACCGCGTTCACGCTGATCTGCCGCTCGCGCAACGCCGGGGCGAGCGAGTCGACCAGCCCGATCACCCCAGCCTTGCTTGTGGCGTAGTTGGTCTGACCCCGGTTGCCGGCGATCCCGGCGATCGAGGAGACACCGACGATCCGCCCACCGGCCGGAATCAGCTCACGCTCCAGCAGCAGGTCGTTGATCCGCTCCTGACTGGACAGGTTGACGTCGATGACCTGGTTCCAACGGTCGGCGTCCATCCGGCCGAGGGTCTTGTCCCGGGTGATGCCGGCGTTGTGCACCACCACGTCCACCCGCCCGTGCCGGCCGGCCAGATATTCGGCGAGCCGGGTCGGCGCGTCGGCGGCGGTCAGGTCGAGCTGCACCGCGCTCGCACCGATCTCGTTGGCCACCGAGGCCAACTCGTCCCCGGCGGCCGGGACGTCCAGCGCCAGCACTGTCGCGCCGTCGCGGGCCAGCACCCGGGCCAGCGCCGCACCGATCCCCCGGGCCGCCCCGGTCACCAGCACCACCTGCCCGTCGAGCGGGCGGTCCCAGTCCACCGGCGCGGTCGCCTGGCCGGCACCGACCCGGATCACCTGACCCGAGACGTACGCGGACCGGCCGGAGAGCAGGAAGCGCAGGGTCGCCTCCAGGCTGGTCCAGGTGCCCTCGTCGGCCTCGCGGGTGACGTGGACCAGTTGGGCGGTGATGCCCCGGCCGAACTCCTTGCCGATGCTGCGGGTCAGCCCTTCGAGGGCGCGCTGGGCGGTCGCCTCGCGGGTGCCGGCGCACTCGGCCGGCGGAGTGCCCAGCACGATCACCCGGCCGCTGGGCTGCACCGCCCGCGCCTGCGGGTGGAAGAAGTCGTAGAGCTGGCGCAGCCCGGTCGAGTCGGTGATGCCGGTAGCGTCGTAGACGAGGGCGGCGCTGTCGGGCGTACGGCCGGTGGTCGGGTCGGGCACGGCGGTGGCCGGATCGCGCAGGGCGAGCCCGGCGGCGGCCAGGATCCTGCCCACCGGTTCGGTGAGGCGACCACCGGAGGCGGAGCCGAGCAGGACCGGCCCGGGAAGAATGGGCTCGCCGGGGGCGTACCGGCGCAGCCGCGGCGGATCGGGCAGGCCGAGGCGCTTGACCAGCGCCCGACCGGCGCCCGACTGGACGAAGCTCGCGTACCTGTCGCTCATAGGCGTAGCCTACTGGTGAGTAAGGTGCGGGCAACCCTTTCGAGGAGGCGGATCGTGCAGAACGTTCGACGGGTCGCGGTGATCGGCGGTAACCGCATCCCCTTCGCCCGCTCCAACTCCCGCTACGCCAGCGCCAGCAACTCCGACATGCTCGGTGCCGCGCTGGACGGCCTGATCGCCCGCTTCGGCCTGGCCGGGCAGCAGGTCGGCGAGGTGGTCGCCGGTGCGGTGCTGAAGCACTCCAAGGACTTCAACCTCACCCGCGAGGTGGTGCTCGGCTCCAAGCTCGACCCGCGCACCCCCGCGTACGACATCCAGCAGGCCTGTGGCACCGGCCTGGAAGCCGCCATCCTGGTCGCCAACAAGATCGCCCTCGGGCAGATCGAGGTGGGCATCGCCGGTGGCGTCGACACCACCTCCGACGCCCCGCTCGCCATCAACGAGGACCTGCGTCGCACCCTGCTCCAGCTCAACTCCGCCCGGACCCTCGGCGAGCGCCTGAAGATCGCCGCGAAGCTGCGCCCGGCCCAGCCGTTCAAGCCGGAGATCCCGCGCAACGCCGAGCCGCGTACCGGACTGTCCATGGGCGAGCACGCCGCCCAGACAGCGCTGCGCTGGAACGTCGACCGGCAGGCGCAGGACGAGTTGGCGCTACGGTCGCACCAGCGCCTCGCCGCCGCGTACGACCGGGGGTTCTTCGACGACCTGATGACCCCCTACCTGGGGCTCACCCGCGACCAGAACCTCCGCGCCGACACCACGCTGGAGAAGCTCGCCACGCTCAAGCCGGTCTTCGGCGCGAAGGGCCCGGACGCCGAGCGGGCCACCCTGACCGCCGGCAACTCCTCCCCGCTGACCGACGGCGCCTCCACCGTGCTGCTGGCCAGCGAGCAGTGGGCCGCCGAGCACAACCTGCCGGTGCTGGCCTGGTTCTCCTGGTCGGAGACGGCCGCGGTGGACTTCGTCCACGGTGACGAGGGCCTGCTGATGGCCCCCACCTACGCGGTGCCCCGGCTGCTCGCCCGAGCCGGCCTGACCTTGCAGGACTTCGACTACTACGAGATCCACGAGGCGTTCGCCGCACAGGTGCTGGCCACCCTCGCCGCCTGGGAGTCGAAGGAGTTCTGCGCCGAGCGGCTGGGCCTGGACGAGCCGCTGGGCGCGATCGACACCGACAAGCTCAACGTCAACGGCTCCTCGCTGGCGGCCGGGCACCCGTTCGCCGCCACCGGCGGACGGATCGTCGCCACCCTGGCCAAGCTGCTGGCCCAGAAGGGCAGCGGTCGCGGGCTCATCTCGATCTGCGCCGCCGGCGGCCAGGGCGTGACCGCCATCCTGGAACGCTGATCGATCGCTGCCCGCCAGGGTTGTTGACCTCCGACTCCGACCTGGTCGGAGCTATTGGCAGACATCTCTACTGTGGACCACAGCCTGCGCCCCGGAGCCACCGGCGGCGCGCTACCAAGGAGTGGTCATGACTGGTCAAGCCGCCCTGCTCCGCACCTCCATCGTCGCCCTGACCGCTGCGCTCGTGGCCAGTGGCTGCACGTCCGCTGACACCGGCCCGGAGTCCGCTTCCAACGCGGCCCCCGGCGCACCCGCACCTGCCGAGCCGACCCCCGACGCCGAGCCGACCCCCGCTGCCACGCCCGCCGCAGTCGATGCCAGCAAGGGCGGTTCCACCGACGGTGGTGCGACCGGAGGCGGCTCCACCGGCGGTGGCTCGACCGGGGGTGGCTCGACCGGCGGGGGACAGTCCGGGACCAAGGCGGGTAACGGGCCGACCATCACCTACTTCCGGGTTGCCCAGAAGCCCTCCTGCCCGGCCGGTACGAACGTCAACCCGATCCCCGGCACGCCGGTCGTCCTGGAGTGGAAGGTCGCCAACGTCGACTCCGTCGCCCTCTCCGTCGACGGCGGAGGGATTTACGCCGACAACTACCCGCCCACCGGCAGCGAAACGCTGACCTTCCCCTGCGAGGGAGCCGGGGGCGACACGCAACGGCACACCTACCAGCTGACCGTCCGCAACTCTCACGGCAAGCAGACGAAGACCCTGGCGGTGACCGCGACCGTGAATGACGTGCCGGAGGTCTGACCCGCGGGCCGGCGGTGGCGTGCTTCGTCCGCGCCAGTAGTTCGACAAGCACCTGCCCCGCCGTGCGTTCTCACCCCTGAGCGGGGCTCGTCACGGTGAGGGGCGGTCGAGGGCTTGCTGGTGGGTGCCGGAGAATGGGCGGGTGACGACGATCCCGAACGTGCTCGCCAACCGGTACGCCTCGCCCGAACTGGTCGCCCTCTGGTCTCCGGAGGAGAAGATCCGGCTGGAGCGGCGGCTCTGGCTCGCCGTGCTCCAGGCCCAGCGGGACCTCGGCGTCTCGGTGCCCGACGGGGTGGTCGAGGCGTACGAGCGGGTGTTGGACGACGTCGACCTGGACTCGATCGCGGAGCGGGAGCGGGTGACCCGCCACGACGTCAAGGCGCGGATCGAGGAGTTCAACGCCCTCGCCGGGCACGAGCACGTGCACAAGGGCATGACCTCGCGGGACCTCACCGAGAACGTCGAGCAGCTTCAGGTACGCCGCTCGCTGGAGCTGATCCGGGACCGGGTGGTGGCGACGCTGGCCCGGCTGGCCTGGCACGCCCACGAGTACGCCGACGTGGTGATGGCCGGCCGGTCGCACAACGTCGCGGCGCAGGCCACCACGCTGGGCAAGCGCTTCGCGTCGGCCGCCGAGGAACTGATCATCGCGTACGAGCGGCTGACGGATCTGATCTCGTGGTACCCGCTGCGGGGCATCAAGGGCCCGGTGGGTACCGCGGCCGACCAGCTGGATCTGCTCGACGGCGACGCCGAGAAGGTGGCCGAGTTGGAGCGGCGGGTCGCCGAGCACCTCGGCTTCAGCCGGGTGCTGGACAGCGTCGGGCAGGTCTACCCGCGTTCGATCGACCTGGCGGTGATCTCCGCGCTGGCGCAGGTGGCGTCGGCCCCCTCATCGCTGGCCACCACGATCCGGCTGATGGTCGGTCAGGAGTTGGCCACCGAGGGCTTCAAGCCCGGCCAGGTCGGCTCCAGCGCGATGCCGCACAAGATGAACACCCGATCGTCGGAGCGGGTCAACGGCTTCGCGGTGATCATCCGTGGGTACCTGTCGATGGTCGGTGAGCTGGCCGGCGACCAGTGGAACGAGGGCGACGTCTCCTGCTCGGTGGTGCGCCGAGTGGCCCTGCCCGACGCCTTCTTCGCCGCCGACGGGCTGTTCCAGACCTTCCTCACCGTGCTTGACGAGTTCGGTGCGTACCCGGCGGTGATCAACCGGGAGTTGGAGCGCTTCCTGCCCTTCCTGGCCACCACCAAGATCCTGGTGGCTGCCGTCCGCCGAGGCGTCGGCCGGGAAACCGCCCACGAGGCGATCAAGGAACACGCGGTCGCCGTGGCCCTGGCCATGCGCGAGCAGGGCAGCCCCGACAACGACCTCTTCGACCGCCTGGCCGCCGACCCTCGCCTGGGCCTGTCCCGCCCCGAGATCGACGCCCTGGTAGCCAACCGCGCCGCCTTCGTCGGTGCCGCCCCCGCCCAGATCCAGGCGGTAACCACCCGCATCTCCAAGATCGTCCAGTCCCACCCCCAAGCCGCCACCTACACCCCACCCCCCATCCTCTAACCCCTCCCCTCCCCTCCCCCCCCCCCCCCCCCCCCCCCCCCCC
>NZ_RQIV01000006.1:0-395545 GCF_003977705.1 Verrucosispora sp. FIM060022 | reverse complement strand
TGACCGACGCCGACCTGGTCTGCGTACTCACCGAATGGGCCGACTTCCGCAACGCCGACCCGACCGTCCTCGGCGAACTCGTCGCCGGACGGCGGGTGGTCGACGCCCGCAACTGCCTCGACTCGACTCGCTGGATCCGGGCCGGTTGGCAGTATCGCGGCCTGGGCCGCATCTGACGGCACCTCGGGGCCAACAGCCGAACCGGGTTCCGCCGCTCGGCTCAGAGCACGAACGCGTCGGTCCAGAGAGCGCCGGAGCGGCCGGACAGCGAGTCGAGCATCGCCACCGCCTGCCCGTCGGTCAGTTGCGCGACGAAATCGACGATGGCCCGGCCGCGGGCCTTGCCGATCCGGTCCGGGGTACGCGGATGCAGCTCCGCCTCGGCCAACTCGACCAGGTCGTGCAGGCGGCGAGGCAGCCGGGACTCCTCCTCCGGGTCGAGCAGCCATTCCAGCAGCGCCTCGACCAGGGTGCCGAGCAGCCGGGCCTGACCACGCTGGTGCAACGCCAGGTCCGGACGGGCCAGCACGAACCGGTGGTGGACGAACTTGAGCACCTGCACCTCGTGCCACTGCGGTGGGGCCAGCAGCACGTGCCCGGAGCGCAGCGACGGCTTCTCGGTGATGGTGATCGCGTCGACCAGCCGGGTGGTCCACCGGGCGGAGAAGCGGGCCACGTACTGTTCCGCCTCGATCGAACCGTCGAAGGGCATGGCGAGCAGCCCGTCGACAAGTTCCTCGCGGACGTGTTCGACCGCCGAGGCGAAGGCGTCGTCGTCGGCGACCCAGCCGTCCTTGCGGTGCAGCTGGCGACGCAGCCGCTCGATCGCCGCGCCGGGGCGGCGTGCCGAGGTGGCCAGCGCCGCGTCGGTGATGGCCCGCAGGTGCCCGCCCTCGCGCTGCCAGGCCATCAGCTCGGCGGCCACCGCGCCCTGCTGGAGCACCCCGACCCGGTAGAAGTCCTCCACGTCGTGGATGGCGTACGCGATGTCGTCGGCGATGTCCATCACCGACGCCTCAACGGTCTGCTGCCAGTCGGCGATCCGCCCGACGAACGGTGCCCGGGCCTGCCGCAGATCATCTACCTCGGTGCGGTACGCCCCGAACTTGGCCGAGCCGCTGTCCGGGTCGTCCGGCGGCGGGCTCGCCCCGCGCGGCGGCGGGTCCAACAGGCGCGGATGCGGATCGGGGTGGTCGAGCCGGGTCCACGGGTACTTCAGCATCGCGGCCCGCACCGCCGCGGTCAGGTCCAGGCCGGTGGTGGCCGCGCCCCGGATCTCCGTCGAGGTGACGATCCGGTACGACTGGGCGTTGCCCTCGAACCCGTCGGGCAGGCCGAGCCGGTGCCGGGCCAGCCGGTCCAGCACTCGCTCCCCCAGGTGCCCGAAGGGTGGATGGCCGAGGTCGTGGGCAAGCGCGGCGGCCTCCACCACGTCCGGATCGCAGCCGCCCAACTTCTCCGCCAGGTCACGCTGCCAGCCGTCGGCGGTGAGGCGTTCGGCGATCGCCCGGGCCACCTGGGCGACCTTGAGGCTGTGGGTGAGCCGGTTGTGCACCAGCAGCCCGGACCCGCCGGGACTCACCACCTGGGTGACCCCGCCGAGCCGGGCGAAGAACGGCGAGCCCACGATGCGGTCCCGGTCGGTGCGGAACGGGCTGGTCGCAAGGTCGCCGAGAGCACGCGCGCTGCCACCGAACAGCCGCCGCGCCCGAGGCTCCACAGGTGCTTCCATGATCGCCACGGTAGCCCGGCAGAATGCACGACGGAACCCACACCAGAAGGCGGAGCGACATCGTGACCCTCTCTGTTCATCAGCGCATCGCCGGCGAGCTCGGCGTCGCCGAGCACCAGGTACGCGCGGCCGTTGAGCTGCTCGACGGCGGTGCCACGGTGCCGTTCATCGCGCGGTACCGCAAGGAGGCCACCGGGCTGCTCGACGACACCCAGCTACGCACCCTGGAGGAGCGGCTGCGGTACCTGCGCGAGCTGGACGAGCGGCGGGCCGCGGTGCTGGAGTCGATCCGCAGCCAGGGCAAGCTCGACGAGGCCCTCGAAGCACAAATCATGGCCGCCGACTCGAAGTCCCGGCTGGAGGACATCTACCTGCCGTACAAGCCCAAGCGGCGGACCCGGGCCCAGATCGCCCGCGAGGCCGGGCTGGAGCCGCTGGCCGACACGCTGCTCGGCGACCCCACGCAGGACCCGAAGACGGTGGCGGCCGGGTTCGTCGACGCCGACAAGGGCGTGGCGGACGCCGCCGCCGCGCTGGACGGGGCCCGGGCCATCCTGATCGAGCGGTTCGCCGAGGACGCCGACCTGATCGGCACGCTGCGCGAGCAGATGTGGTCGCGGGGCCGGCTGGTGTCGCGGGTACGCGAGGGACAGGAGACCGTCGGGGCGAAGTTCGCCGACTACTTCGACTTCGCCGAGCCGTACCCGAAGCTGCCCTCGCACCGGATCCTGGCCATGTTCCGGGGCGAGAAGGAGGGCGTACTCGACCTGACCATGGACCCGGAGGCCGACGGGGACGCCGACGCGGTCGTCACCGGCCCGACCCGGTACGAGGCCGCGATCGCCGGCCGGTTCGGGGTCACCGACCAGGGGCGGCCGGCCGACAAGTGGCTGACCGACACGGTGCGCTGGGCCTGGCGTACCCGCATCCTCATCCACCTCGGCGCGGACCTGCGGATGCGGTTGTGGCAGGCGGCCGAGGAGGAGGCCGTCCGGGTCTTCGCCACCAACCTGCGTGATCTGCTGCTCGCCGCACCGGCCGGGGCCCGGCCCACCATGGGACTGGACCCGGGTCTGCGGACCGGGGTGAAGGTGGCAGTTGTAGACGCCACCGGCAAGGTGGTCGCCACCGACACCATCTACCCGCACGAGCCGCGTCGGCAGTGGGACGCCTCCCTGCACACCCTGGCGACCCTGGCCGCCGCGCACGGCGTCGAACTGATCGCCATCGGCAACGGCACCGCCAGCCGGGAGACCGACAAGCTGGCCGCCGACCTGATCAAGCGGCACCCCGAGCTGAAGCTGACCAAGCTGGTGGTCTCCGAGGCGGGCGCGTCGGTCTACTCCGCCTCCGCGTACGCCGCGCAGGAACTGCCCGGGCTGGACGTGTCGCTGCGCGGCGCGGTCTCCATCGCCCGCCGCCTCCAGGACCCCCTCGCCGAACTGGTCAAGATCGACCCGCGGTCCATCGGCGTCGGGCAGTACCAGCACGACCTGTCCGAGGTGAAGCTCTCCCGCTCACTGGACGCCGTCGTGGAGGACTGCGTCAACGCCGTCGGGGTGGACGTCAACACCGCATCCGCGCCCCTGCTCACCCGGGTCTCCGGCATCGGCGCGGGCCTGGCCGAGAACATCGTGCTGCACCGGGACGCCAACGGCCCCTTCCGCACCCGCGCCGAGTTGAAGAAGGTGTCCCGCCTCGGCCCGAAGGCGTTCGAGCAGTGCGCCGGCTTCCTGCGCATCCCCGGCGGCGACGACCCGCTGGACTCCTCGAGCGTGCACCCGGAGGCGTACCCGGTGGTGCGCCGGATCCTCTCCTCCACCGGGCAGGACCTGCGCTCCATCATCGGCCGCAGCGCCATCCTGCGCGGGTTGCGCGCCACCGACTTCGTCGACGACACGTTCGGTCTGCCCACGGTCACCGACATCCTCGCCGAGTTGGAGAAGCCGGGCCGCGACCCACGCCCGGAGTTCAAGACGGCGACCTTCGCCGAGGGCGTGGAGAAGATCAGCGACCTGACCCCCGGCATGGTGCTGGAGGGTGTGGTCACCAACGTCGCCGCGTTCGGCGCGTTCGTGAACGTCGGGGTGCACCAGGACGGCCTGGTGCACGTGTCGGCGATGTCGCGCACCTTCGTCAAGGACCCGCACGAGGTGGTGAAGTCCGGCGACGTGGTCCGGGTCAAGGTGCTGGACGTGGACGTGCCGCGCAAGCGCATCTCGCTGACCCTGCGGCTGGACGACGAGTCGGAGCCGGGCCCCGGAGGGCGACGCGAGCGCGACGGTCAACGGGGTCCCGACAGTAGCCGAAGCGGTGCTCAGGGGGCTCGCGCCGAACAGCGCCCTGACCGTACTGGCCAGCGTGGCGCACCCCAGCGGCGATCCGGGGGGCAGGCCTCGGCCGGCCCGGCGAACGACGCGATGGCCGAGGCACTGCGCCGCGCCGGCCTGGCCTGACGATGTCGGAGGCGCTGTCGAGCGGATGTCATCGTCGATCGAGGTGGTGGCGAAGGCCCGCTCGACAGCGCCCCCGGGCAGGGCCGAGTCGGCGCTGATCGCCTACCGTGGCGGACGTGGTGAACGACGACGACGGGTGGCGGGAACGGCAGCGCCGAGCGGTGCGGGCACACGCCGAAGCGGACGCTCGGCAGCGGGCAGCCGAGCAGGCCAGGGCGGCGGAACTGGTGGCCGATTTCGCGGTCGAGGCGACCCGACGAGGTCTGCGCCCCGATCGCCTCGTGGCGACGTCCTACGACGGCCGCCGCCGCTACCGCACCCCGGTGACCGGCTGGTACGTAGATCGGGCCCGGACCCGGGCCGTGGATACCGAGGGTCGCTTCTATCTCTTGACCGTGCCGTCCAGTCTCCGGTCCCGGCTGCTGGGCAGCAGGCCCGCACCGTCGATGCCGCCCCTGGTAGTCGGCGCGGGCGGACGGGACGGCGAATCGCTGCCGTTGGCGACGCTGCTCGCTCTGCGTCTCGCCGAGGGCGACAACTGGCGGTGAGTCGTCCCGGCTGAGTGCGGAGAGAGCGCACACCTACTGCCTGTGTCGAACAACCGGGTCCTGACCTCCTTGTGACGAACGGCTGCTGAGGTCGCGCTGTCGCACGCCCGAACGTCGAGAGATCCCGCCAGGTATCGATTAGACGAAAACGAGAACTCGAATCGCAATACGGTCAGTTCCGGTTCTCATCCCACCATCGCAAGGGACGTTGTATGGTCGATGCGCCCGACCTTCCATGAAATGAAGGGTTATTCATGGCTCTCGCGATAGTGACAGGTTCAGGTGGTCTGATCGGTTCCGAGGCCGCACGGCATTTCGGTCGACTCGGCCTCGACGTGGTGGGCATCGACAACGACATGCGCCGCGAATTCTTCGGCACCGAGGCGTCCACTTCCTGGAATGTTCGCCAGCTTTCCGGTGAACTGATATCATACACCCACTATCAGATAGACATACGCGATCGCGACGCGCTGGCACAGATCTTTGAGCGCTATGGCCGGAACACAGCCGTGGTGATTCACACAGCCGCGCAGCCTTCTCACGACTGGGCCGCGCGCGAGCCCTTCACCGACTTCGACATCAATGCGGTCGGCACGCTGAATGTCCTGCAGAACGTCCGTGATCACTGCATCGACGCGACCGTGATCCATTGCTCGACAAACAAGGTGTACGGCGACCGACCCAACCGCCTGCCACTGGTCGAGCTGGATACCCGATGGGAGATCGAACCGGGCCACCCGTATCAGGACGGGATCACCGAGGACATGCCGATCGACGCCTGCCTGCACTCGCTGTTCGGTGCCTCGAAGGTGGCCGCCGATGTCCTGGTTCAGGAATACGGCCGCTACTTCGGCATGAAGACCGCCTGCTTCCGGGGCGGCACGCTGACCGGACCGGCGCACTCCGCGACCGAGCTGCACGGCTTTCTCGCCTACGTGATGCGCTGCAACATGGAGCGACGGACCTACAAGGTCCTCGGCTACCGGGGCAAGCAGGTCCGCGACGCGATCCACAGCCACGACGTCGTGACGGCTTTCGAGGCGTTCTTCCGCAACCCACGCCCGGGCGCGGTCTACAACCTCGGCGGTGGGCGCCACTCCAACTGTTCAATTCTTGAGGCGTTCACCCTCGCCGAAAAGATCACAGGCAAGGAAACGGCCACCGAGTACCATCCGGCGAACCGCGTTGGCGATCATCAGTGGTGGATCGGCTCCAACGCCGCTTTTCAGGCGGACTACCCTGCCTGGCGTCAGGAGTACGACGTGCCGGCGATCCTTGAGGAGATCTACGCCGCAAACGTCGACAAGTGGCTGCCGGCCCGGGGCCGGGTGGTGGCGCGTTGACCAGAATCGGGATCGTCTCGCAGTGGTACGACCCGGAGGGCGGCTCGGCCGTTCTCCCCGGGATCATCAGCCGGTCACTCGTAGCATTAGGACATGAGGTACACGTAGTCACCGGCTTCCCCAACTACCCGTCGGGCAAGCTACACGCGGACTACCGCCTTCGCCCGTACCAGTACGAGACGATGAAGGGCGTCCACGTACATCGGGTACCGCTGTTCCCCAGCCACGACGGGTCGGCCGTCAAGCGGACCGCCAACTACCTCAGCTTCGCCGCCTCGGCGGCGGCACGACTGGACCTGCTCCGCACGGTCGACGTGTGGCTGGTCTACTCGTCACCGGCCACCGTGGCGCTGCCGGCGATGGTGGCCCGATGGCTGCACAAACGCCCGTATGTGATCCTCGTCGAGGACATGTGGCCGGACACCCTCACGGACAGCGACTACGTCCGCCCCGGTCGCCACATCGATCTCATCGTCCGGATGCTGCACCGGTTCTGCGATCTCAGTTACCGCCAGGCCGCACACGTCGCAGTCATCACGCCAGGCATGGCCGACATCCTCGCCAGCCGTGGTGTCCCCCAGGACAAACTCTCGGTCGTCTACAACTGGGTTGACGAACGCCTCTTCCACCCCCGCCCTCGAGATCCGCAACTGGCCGCGTCGCTCGGGCTGTCCGGCTTCGTGGTGATGTACGCCGGCAGCATGGGCAACCTGCAGGGCCTTGAGGTAGCGGTCGACGCCATGGACCACCTGGCCGACATTGCGGACCTGACCCTCGTCTTCGCTGGCAGCGGCGTCGAGGAGCAGCGGCTGCGCGAGTCGGCCAGACGCTGCCCACCCGGCCGAGTGGTCTTCCTCGGCCACCAACCGCTTGAGCGGATGATCGACCTGATGCCGCTCGGCGACGTCCAGTTGATCTCGTTGCGTGACCGGCCGTTGCACCGCAAGACCATGCCGAGCAAGGTACAGAGCTCTCTCGCCTGCGGCCGTCCGATCGTCGCCGCCCTGGCGGGGGACGCCGCACGCCTCGTCGACGAGTCGGGCGCCGGATTCGTGGCACCACCCGGCGACTCACGCGCCCTGGCGGACGCGATCCGCCGGATGTACGAGTTGGGTGCCGAGAAGCGCGAGGAGATGGGCCGCAACGGTCGACAGTTCTACCTGGATCGACTCTCGGAGCCCATCGGCAGCGTCTCGCTCGCAAACCTGCTGGAGCAGGCCGTACGCGACCACGCTGCCCGGTAGGAGCCGGGGGACGAGTTGCGGTGGGTCAGGCTCAGGCCTCGAACACCGTGATCGAGCGATCGGATTCCGGCTAACGACTCAAACCATGTGCAGTGACGCACAAATGACTAGTTATAGGCAAAACCTTAATAACCGGACTCCGCATCCCAAATAGGGTATGTGTATTAACTGGCAGGCACCCGGCAGGACGAGCACAGCTGCCCACGTCCTCTCGGAAGCCGTCCGGATTCATGTCGACACGACCGAGGCCGAGGAGGCAGGGTGATGAGCCACGCCCGACCGTACGACCGGACGAAGCGTTTCCTCGATGTGGTGGGTGCGTTCCTGGGTCTCATCCTTGCCGCGCCGGTCATGTTGGGTGTCGCCCTCGTCATCCTGCTGACGCTCGGTCGACCCGTCTTCTTCCGCCAGGTCCGACCGGGCCGTGACGGCGTCCTATTCAACCTCGTCAAGTTCCGGACCATGCGCCCGGTGGCACCAGAGCGTGGGTGGGTGGACGACGGTGAGCGACTCACCCCGGTCGGCCGCTGGTTGCGAGCGAGCAGCCTTGACGAGCTTCCGGAGTTGTGGAACGTGTTGCGCGGCCAGATGAGCCTGGTCGGCCCCCGCCCGCATCTGATCCAGTACCTCGACCGTTACACGCCGGAGCAGGCACGGCGCCACGAGGTGCGGCCCGGTCTCACCGGGTTGGCCCAGGTCCGCGGTCGGAACGCGCTGAGCTGGGAGAAAAAATTCGAGTACGACGTCGAGTACGTCGACAAGCGATCACTCGGTTTGGACCTCCAGATCTTAGCCGAGACGATCCGGGTGGTGCTGCGCCGAGAAGGTATCACCGCTCCCGGGGCCGACACCTGGCACGAGTTCCTCGGTACACCGGATCCGAAACCTGCAACAGCAGGCGCCTCCGCCGGTCGGCGGGCGGAATCCGTTTAGTGGTCGACAGGCTCGCCCCGGTTGCCCACGGCACGGAAGCCGCGCCGGGCGGGTCGCGTATGGAGGGTAAACGATGAGGAACGTCCTGATCTTCGGCGCGGCGGGATTCCTCGGGCGTCACGTGCGGGCTGAACTCACCGCAGACTTCAATGTCGTCTGCCCCAGCCGGGCCGACTGCGACCTGGTCGGCGTGGACGTACTGACGCTGACCGAGCTGGTCCGCGTCGTCCGACCGGTCGCCGTCGTGAACTGCGCCGGCCTCGTGGCCGGCACCACCGCCGAACTCGTCACCGGAAACACCGTCGTGACCGCCAAAATCATCGATTCGATCGCCAGGGGCGCACCTGACGCACGGTTCGTGCGCCTCGGTTCGGCCGCCGAATACGGCAGGGTTCCCCATGGCCACTCGGTTTCCGAGACCGATCAGGCCAATCCGCTCAGCGAGTACGGGGTGAGCCAGCTTGCCGCGACGCGGCTGGTCGACATCGCGACTGCGGCGGGCCGGTTGGACGGGGTGGTATTACGGGTGTTCAATCCGGTAGGCCCCGGCCTGCCCACCAGCAATGTCCTCGGCGATGCCGCCCGGCTCTTGCAGACGGCCATCAGCCGGGGTGCGTCAGAGGTGCCCCTGGCTCTGCTCGACACGTACCGAGACTTCGTCGATGTGCGCGACATCGCGGCCGCCGTCAGGGCGACGGTGCTGGCCGGTTCCCTGCCAGAGCGAGTATTCAACATAGCCAGCGGCACAACGGTGTCGGTCAGGGAGGCGGTGCGACTGCTGTGCCGGACGGCCGGCTATCCGGGCGAGGTCCGCGGCGGTGAGCTCGCGCCGTCCGCGGCACGGTCAGCAGCGGTGCCGTGGATGCGCGCAGACGTGTCACGGGCGGCTCGGGTACTCGGCTGGACCGCCCGACACGATCTCGCCAGTTCGCTGAAGGCCCTCTGGGCCGACACGGCCACACCGCCCGGCCCGAGACCCCGGCTTCCCACGGCACCCCGCCCGACCGGACATCAACAACGCTCACCAGAGGGTGCGACACGAAACCGGCGACCGTTGAGTTAGAGATATGGGCGTGCGGCCTAAGTCCCGCCTCCCGGCGATGCTCGGACCGACGGACAGGGGAGCAGCTATGAGAGCTGTCATAACGGACGAGACACGCTTCGCCCGCACACCGGACGGGACGGTGTGGACACTGAGCGGGCTGACGTACGAACTATGGAGCCGCTACCTTTCGGCTTTCGACAATCTACGAATCGTCGCGCGGGTCGAAGACGTGGCGGCACCTACCGACGGAGCCGAGCGGGTCGACGGCCCGCGAGTCGAGGTATGGCCGGTTCCGTACTATCTCGGCCCACGACAGTATGTGCAGCGTCTGCCCGCGATCCGGCGGGCGGTACGCGCGGCGGCGGCACCGACGGACGCGGTCCTCCTGCGCGTTCCCTCGCCCATCGGCTCGCTGCTGGCGACGGAACGTGACCGGCACGGTCTGCCGTACGCCCTGGAGGTGATCGCCGACCCGTACGACATCTTCGCCCCCGGGGTCCTTCGCCACCCGCTGCGCCCACTGCTTCGCAGGCAGTACACCGCGCAGTTGCGACACCAGTGTGCGTCGGCAATAGCCGCGGCATATGTGACGGACGGCTACCTACAGGCCCGCTATCCGACCCGGGCGCCGGCGATAGTCGCGTCGATACCGGAGGGCCACTTCCCGGGCTCGGCGTACGTCGATCGTCCACGCACCATCGAACGCCCTCGCAGCACCACCCTCGTCTCCGTCGGCAGCCTTGAGCAAATGTACAAGGGAATCGACACCCTCATCGAGGCAGTCGCCCAGCTGACTCCGACGGATCCCTCGATCCGGCTCGTGCACGTAGGCGATGGCCGGTGCCGGCCAAACCTCGAACGGCTCGCAGCCAGGCTCGAGGTGACGGACCGAGTGGTGTTCGCCGGTACGCTGCCGGCCGGCGAACAGGTCCGTCGCATGCTCGATGCGGCGGACCTGTTCGTCCATCCGTCCCGAACCGAGGGCCTGCCACGAGCGCTTGTCGAGGCGATGGCGCGCGGCCTTCCAGCGATCGGCTCGAATGTCGGCGGAATTCCTGAGCTACTGCCCGCCGAGTATCTGGTGGCCCCCGATGACGTCGGTGGACTGGCCTCGGCGATCCGAGGCCTGCTGGCCGACCCTGCGCGGCTGGCCGAGGCATCGGCGCGGAACCTCGCTCGTGCCCGTGACTTCTCGGGCGAGGTGACGGCTCTGCGACGCGCCGCCTACTACGAGGCGGTGCGGGTCGCAACCGAGCGTGCCTGCCGGACCGCCGGGGCCGGGCCGGTCGCCGTCTCAGGTTGACGGCTGGTCCGGCCCTCCCGCTCGGCCCCGGCGGCGCTCCGATCCTTGATGAACCAGGTCGTCACCCACAGGACGGAGAACTGCACGGCGGCGGAGAGCAGCGACCCTCGCAGAAGAATGATCAGGTAGAACGGCAGGATCCAGCCCATCACGGATGGTTTGCCGCCGAGCAGGCCGAGTTGGACCATGCGGTTGTCCCTGCGGCGGATCCACCAACCGAAGCCGAACATGCCGAGGATCAGCAGCGGCCAACCCCCATTGATGAGAAATTCCGCGATCAGCGGCGAGGAGATGTTGATGTGTGTGTACTCCATGTGCTCGGCGATGTAGGTGCCGGTGGCTGTCGGCTTGTTCGGCCAATAGTCGCGGGGCACCCAGAACAGCATGACTCCGAGCAGCTGCCACCCCCACTCGATTCCGTTTTGGTCGATAATGTCGAGCGAATTGCTGATCTGGATGCTCGCGTCGAAGTCGCCTGAGGTCAACGCCTGCATCGGGGCGAACTCCGCTTGCACCTCACCCTGCCGCCGGAACGCGTCAGCGAGCGGGAACAGGAAGATGAGGCCGCCGAGGAAGGCGGTAGCGGAGGCCCGGACACGCCACGGTGTCGTGTAGGCACCCATGGCCGCCGCCATGCTGAGGATCACCGTGCCACTTACGTAGCGCGGGCTGCTGATCGGATTGACCGAGTAGAGAACGACACACCCGACCAGGACCAGTAACGCGTATCGCGGGCGGTCTCCCCGCTTTGCTCGTTGGTGGTTGGCTCCGAGCAGGCCGATGAAGACCACGAGCAATGGCAGTTGGGCCGCGGCCGCCACAAAGGCGGTCAGCCCGATTCCTGGCCAATTCGCCGCCTGCGCAGCCGACAGTTCCTCCCGACTGAGCAGGACGGTGGCCGGGCCGATCTGGATCAGGTAGTACAGGTTCAGGACCAGGCCGATCGCGGCCAGCAGGTAGAGGCGCCGCTCGTTCAGCATGGGAGCGCTCAAGTCGAGCATCGGTGTTCCCACCGCCGGCCGCCGGGTCGCCCAGTGGATGCCGAGCAGTGCCGCCGCCGAACCGATCAGCACGGCCCACATGGCGTCATCGGTGAACGCGGCGTCGAACCAGGGGGTGGAGGTCGAGAACGACGCGGTCTGGAACTGGACGAGGGCGGAGAGCCCGAGGAACAGATAGGTGAAGGTCCAGAGGCTCATCTCCATGAGGCGCGGCTCGCCCAGGCCGATGAGCCAGCCGAGCCGACAGCCCGCCAGCACGAGGACGCACGCCGAAAGCAGGACCGTAGTCTCCCCGGCGCCGCCGCCCGGGTAGATCGGCTCGACGCCGCCGGAGAGCAGGACCAGAACCGGGACGAGGCCCCCAAGAAGCATGGCGACGACCAGCGCACCGGCGAACGCAGGTGCACGCGCGGAGAGTTGCACCGTGAGCCTCCCACCCACCGAACTGGTTTGCGCTTATCGATGGCAGGATCGGACCACTTCGGTGGAATCAATGGCCCGCCAATGTTCAACTGGCGACAGGCGATGCGCGTAACGGCTGCCGGCACCCCAGATCCAACACTGTCCGAATCTGAAAATTCGGCGCCTTTGCGCCGGACTTCACGGTGCCCGTGACCTTGCAGTCGATCCGACAGTTAACCCCGATGCCCGAGCGGATGAGACGGTCCTGGCCCTGCCCGTCGAATGTCCCACACGCCAGGAGAGGCCGAAGATGAGATGATCATCTACATTCTGGAATGCCCTACGCCGCATCACACGCCTACCCTGAACAGACTGCACCACAGGCTGCCCGGCGAGGTTGAGGTCTTCTATATCTACGGTCCGGAGAAGACACGCGGCTGGGGCGACGTCGAGATCGAGCACCGATGCACGATTCTCGACAATCCCGGTGCCTGGCGTGCCCTCGGCCGGATGTTGTTATCGCCCAGACTGCAGGTCGTCTGCGTGTTCGGATATCGGGGCATCGCGCGGGTCATGGCAATCCTCCTGGCCCGGCTCCGCCGTCGGCCCTTGGTGCTGCGTGCAGCCGCAAACATCCATATCGAAGTCCGCCGACCTCGCCTGCGGCGTCTCGCCAAGCGTTGGTACCTACGCGCGTTACTGGGGCAGGCGGAGGTATGGACGATCGGCTCGGCCTGTGCCGCCTACTTCAGGTCCTTCGACCTGCACCGGCACCATTTGATCCCGTACTCCCTGCCCAGACTTCCCGGCGGCGCCGCCGAGGCACCGGCCCTGCGCGAACGGCTGGGCCTGGACGGCCGATTCGTCTTCGCCTTCGTGGGGCGCCTCGATCCTGTCAAGGGTCTGACCGACCTGCTGGCGGCGTACGACCGGGTCCGCGCTGAGACACCACCGAACGCCACCGCCCTGGTCATCACTGGTAAGGGCCCGCTGGAGCCGGAGGTTCGCCGCTACGCGGAGCAGCACCCGGACTGTCACTATGTCGGCGCATTGCCTCAGGACAAGGTGGGTTCGGTGCATGCCGCCGCCGACGCCCTCGTCCTGCCGTCCATCTCCGAGACCTGGGGTTGGGTGGTGAACGAGGCGCTCGGCTTCGGCACCAGGGTCATCGTGTCCAGCGTGGTTGGTGCCGCCGATGATCTGTGCACGGAGGAGAACGGGCGAAGCTGCCGGCCCGCCGATCCGGAGAGTCTGGCCGAGGCGATGCTGGCGGAGTTCGAGAGCGGGCCACGACGTGCTCCCCTGCTGGCCCCGATCAACATCGCCGACACCATGGCCCAACGACTCCGCGACCTTGTCGCTGCGTCAGCGACCGACCCCGGCCCCCGGAGGCTCGTGGGCAACAAGTCGGGATGATCCAGCGCAGAAGAGGACAGCCGAAAATGAGATCCCCTACCGCATCCCGGGGTGGAGAACGGCGGGGCGAGGGCTGGTGAAGGGCTTTTTGCCGCGAAGCTGGCTACCAGCGCGGTTCAGAAGGCAGCCTCCCGGTGGCGGCGCACCGGGCAAGAGTGACGAGAAGCCGTCGAGCATCCGCCACAACACCATCGTCGCCTCGTTCTCGAGCATCGTGAACGGCGTGCTGAACATGGTGATGCTGGCGGTCAGCGCGCGGCAGGGCAAGACCGAGGAAATCGCCGCTTACACCGTCGTCTTCGCCACCCTCGCTTGGGTCGCGATCGCGACCGCCGGTGGTTCGTCGCTCCTCTACACCACCGGTGACGAGTCGGAGCGGCACGCTGTTCGCAGTCAACGTCTCCTCATCGCCGTACCGAGCCTCGTCGCCGCCGCAGCCCTCGTGACCATCGCCTACACCGACCGCGGATACAGCCCGGTCGCACTTGCGGCCGCCGGTGTGGCGGCGATCGGCAACAGCCTTTTCGAGTTGCAGTATGCCGACCTCGTCCGTCAGATGCGCTTCGTCCTAGGTGCGGCGGTGATCTGCGGAGGGAAGTTCCTCGCGCTCGCGCTCATCCTTGCCGGCACGCCACTCACGGCCGCGCTGGCGGTGATTTCCATCGCGCAGTTCGTCGCCCTCGAAAGAATGCTCTGCCGCGGCAACCTGCGGCGCAGAGCCATGTGGCACCGCCTCTCCCTCCGGTGTGCTGCCCGGGCGTTTCTGATGAATCGACAACTGTTCGTCGTCGGCCTCGCGGACGTGTTCACGTGGCGTGGCGCGACCACCGCCCTGTCGTTGACAGCCTCACCCCAGGTGGTCGGGCAATTCGGTGCCATCGTCAGCGGCATTCAGGCGCTGGCCGCCGTGTTCCACGACGGTCTTCGGGTACCGATGGCCATCCGAGCTCGCCGACGTCACAACCTGGTGCCCAAGAACGCGACGATTCGCGACGGCGAAGCGATAGTGGTGACCGGGTCCATTCTGGCAGCCGCCGCGGTGGTCGCCATGGCCCCATGGATCACCACGGGCCTGCTCGGTCTGCCGAGTCCGGAGGCAGCCACGTGGCTGCGGCTGCTCGCGATCACGTTGCCCTGCCTGACCGTCATCCACGCGCTGAAACTCAACCGGATCGGTGACGGCGACTACCTCGGAGCCACTCGGTTGTCCCTGCTGGTCGCCGCACTCGTGGCCGCCTGCCTGGCCGTACAGCTTCCCGATCTCGACGGGATGGGCGCCGCCCGTGCTCACGTCCTGGCTGCGGTGCTCGCATTCGGTGTCGTCTGCGCGGTCGCGGCGTACGGAGTCGTCCGGCAGATCAAGTCACGACCAACCCGCCGTCATGCCGCCGAGACCAGCGGTTCGTCCGCCCCCTCGATCAGGGCAACCGTCTCCGGAAGCAACGAGGACTACCGGGACACGGAGAGTAGGGAGTTCTCCACGAAACCTCGTTGACGTCGGTCACCCGTCCGAGTGACGCCCCGTCCCGCCGCGCGAGACCAACAGTTCGCTCGATCGTTCTCCATGCAGGTCCGGCGAACAACAGTCACCTCCGCCGGTCGATCACCGTCAGCCACAACAGGCAGGAGGGGCTGTGCACACGATCCGGCACTGGACGCCGCGCTACGTGGTCAGTCGCACGCGCGTAGAGCTCCACCGGCGCACCCACCCGGGTAGCCCATGGCTCACCCGTCAGGCCATCGAGACCCTGGACAGGATGCTCCTCCCCACGGACTGCGGCCTGGAGTTCGGCTCAGGTCTGAGCACTCTCTGGTTCGCTCGTCGGGTCAAGCATCTGGTCAGTGTCGAGCACGACGCGGCCTGGCACGAGAAGATCTCGCTCGACCTCAAGCGGCAATCGCTGAACAACGTCGACTACCGATTCGCCCCGCTCGACGTACCACCGGAGTTGGGCGACCAGAGTGAGTACGCGCGAGTGGCACTCGAACTACCCGACGCCAGCTTGGACTTCGTCCTTGTGGATGGCAGGTACCGGGATCACTGCGCCTGGTTCGTGTTGCCGAAACTCTCCTCCGGCGGGCTGTTGATCATCGACAACGTCAACCGGTTCCTGCCCTGCGGATCGCACGCGCCCGCCTCCCGCCGGCCCGGCGACCGCACCGGCGACGAAGTCTGGGGCGCGGTGCGCAGGGCCATACGCGGCTGGCGAACCATCTGGACGACAGACCACGTCACGGATACCGCAATCTTCGTCAAGCCGTAGCGACCGGGCGACCGAGTTCGTCGAATATCCCGTTCGGGCTGCAGGTGCCGCTGCCGCAACATCGGACTACATCGATCTTCAGGGCCGAACACTGAGCCAGGCCGGACCTTCGTTCGACGTCAGGATGATCCCTCTGTTGACGCGTATCGCATGCCCGGCGAGGCTCGCGCCCATAGTTCCTTCGATCGAAGGGGCAGGACAAGGCACACAGCGCCGGCGATCGTCGGCGTGTTCACTCTGGTGCGCTGGCACTGACCACACCGGCGAGCGCATGGCACCCGGGTAGCCGGGACGGTCTGGAGGTGTAGATCGGCACGGGTCGGCACGGCGCAGTTGCCCCAGCTGAGGGAGGCAGATGTCGACGGGCACGGTTCGATACCCGACCAGTCCGGCAAGAAAGAGTTCGAGACGACGCTCAGTCGTGTCCACGCCGACTCGCTGGCCCGCAAGGGCCATCGCTCAGGGTCAAGAAGGTACAGGGCAACGCCTACCAGCCGACCGGGTCGGCGGAATGCACGGATGCAGAGGACCCGACCTGCCTGCCACTGTTGAACGAACTTCAGCAGTACCGGCTCGGGGCGTACAGCTAAGTCAGCCGCACCGCACCGGACGGGACGCCATACGCGGTGCGGGGGTGGCTCCGGGCGTTCGCCGGCTTCGCGGGTCGACCGAACCGGTAGCGGCGGTTCAAGGCGCGCCGGCGGTCGGGACACCGCCAGCGCACCTTCGTCACGTACCACCCCTCCGCCACCGCGTGCCATCATCGCGCCGAGTCGCTACAGCTCAATGTCCAATGAGCCATCACGATCACCGAATACGAAGCTTCTCCTGAAATTGCACGCCACGTTTAGCCCCGGCGCCGAACCGAACCAAAGCAACAACCGGCGACAGAAATGTGAAAACCGGAATTCTAGGAGCGCACTTCCGCTAAGCATTTAGGGGACGTGCGTGGCACCTGACCTGCCGTAGGTCACCGTCGGCCACGGACATGACAGGGGAGTTTTGTACATGCCGCCGGAAATTGAGCGTGTCCAGCCAGCGCTATCCAAGACCACCGGCCGAATCAGGGCGAGTAGCCGTCGTACCGCCGTCTTTCTCGTCGCCGACGCACTCGCCTGGGTCGGGGGATTCACGGTCGCAGGTTGGGCGAGGTACGAACAGAGCCTCACCATCGATCAAGCTGTCAACGCGGTGCTGCTCGGTGGCGCTGCCGCCGTACTGCATGTCGGATTGAGCGCGCTGCGCCGGATCTATTCGGGTCGGCAGCCGCTCGGCAGTATCGAGGAGGTCCGCGGTCTTGCGGGCACCACCGCCACCACGGCTGCCATTGTGCTGATCGCCCTGCTGGCGTTCGACCAACGCCCGGTGCCGGCCAGCACCCCGGTGGTCGGTGGCGCGCTGGCATTGTTGCTGATGCTCAGCTGCCGTCTGCTGCATCGGCACCAGCGGGACCGGGCCATGCGTCCGGACGCCCGTTCGGCGACCCCGGTTCTGCTCTTCGGCCTCGGCGAGGCCGGACAGGGACTCGTCCGCGCGATGCTCGGCGACCCGAAGGGCCGCTACCTGCCCGTCGGCGCCCTCGACGACGACCCGGACAAGCAGGACCTGCGCATCGCCGGCGTCCCGGTCCTGGGTGGCCGGGCCGAGATCGCCAAGGCCATCCACCGCACCGGCGCGACCGCGCTGATCTTCTCCGTGGCGAATGCCGACGCCACACTGATCCGCGAGATCCGGGAGTCCACGCTCCGCACGGGTGCCACGTTCAAGATCCTTCCACCGATGCGGGAGCTGATGGATCATCGCATCACCGTCAGGGACGTACGGGACGTCCAGATCAGTGACCTGCTCGGCCGGCGTCAGGTCGTCGGCGATCTGACCCTGGACGACAACGTGCTCGCCGGCCGGCGCGTCCTGGTCACCGGCGCCGGCGGTTCGATCGGCTCGGAGCTGTGTCGGCAAATCATGCGAGCCAACCCTGGTGAGCTGATGATGCTGGACCGGGACGAGTCGGCGCTGCACAGCCTTCAGATGTCGCTCACCGGTCGGGCGCTGCTCGACGGCCCCGAGCTGATCCTCGCCGACTTGCGCGACGACGAGGGCGTTCGGCGCATCATGCGGCAGCGACGCCCGGAGATCGTCTTTCACGCCGCGGCGCTGAAGCATCTGACGCTACTGGAGCGGCACCCCGGAGAGGCCGTCAAGACCAACGTCTGGGGCACCCTCACCGTGCTCGACGCATGCCGGGACGTGGCCCGGTTCGTGAACATCTCCACCGACAAGGCCGCCGACCCGATCAGCGTGCTCGGCTACTCGAAGCGCATCACCGAGATGCTGACCGCGCACGCCGCAGCGACCTACCCGGGCACCTTCCTCAGCGTCCGCTTCGGCAACGTACTCAGCAGCCGAGGCTCCGTGGTGACCGCCTTCCAGCGACAGATCGAGGCCGGGCAGCCGCTGACCGTCACCCACCCCGACGTCACCCGGTACCTGATGACGGTGCAGGAGGCGGTCCACCTCGTCCTCCAGGCAGCGAACATCGGCCGAGACGGTGAAGCCCTGGTCCTGGACATGGGCGAGCCGGTACGCATCGACGACATCGCGCGCCGGATGGTCGAACAGGCCGCCAGCACAGTCGAGATCGTCTACACCGGTCTGCGGCCGGGCGAGAAGCTGCACGAGGATCTGCTGGGTAGCGGCGAGTCCGACCACCGGCCGCTGCATCCGCTGATCTCGCACGTCAGAGTGCCTGTGCTGGATCCCCTGGAGGCCAGCGGACTCGATCCGTTCGACGAGCCGGACAAGGTCATCGACCAGCTCGCCCGGCTCTGCGGCGTCCTTCCCGGCGCGCTTCTCAACCAGAAGACCGGCATACCGCTCGCCCGCTGAGCCGAATCCGGATGCAGACGGCGGGGACCCTGTTGTTCAGGTCCCCGCCGCTCAGCCTGCCGCCTTCAGCACCTCGGTGACGAGGGCCTGGGCCTCCTGCTGGATCCGGGCCAGATGCTCCGGCCCCTGGAAGGACTCGGCGTATATCTTGTAGACGTCCTCGGTGCCGGACGGGCGGGCCGCGAACCAGCCCGACTCGGTGGTCACCTTCAGACCACCGATCGGTGCCCCGTTGCCGGGTGCCGTGGTGAGCGTGGCGGTGATCGGCTCGCCGGCGAGCTCGGTGGCGTGTACCTGCTCCGGGGAGAGCTTGCCGAGCACTGCCTTCTGCTCCCGGGTGGCCGGGGCGTCGATCCGGGCGTACGCGGGCGCGCCGAAGCGTCCGGCCAACTCGGCCCAGTGCTCGCTCGGCGTACGGCCGGTCAACGCGATGATCTCGGAGGCGAGCAGGCAGAGCAGGATGCCGTCCTTGTCGGTGGTCCAGGTGCCGCCGTCGCGGCGCAGGAACGACGCCCCCGCGCTCTCCTCCCCACCGAAGCCGACCGTGCCGTCGAGCAGCCCGGGCACGAACCACTTGAAGCCGACCGGCACCTCCAGCAGCGGACGCCCGAGGTCGGCCGCCACCCGGTCGATCATCGAGGAGGAGACCAGGGTCTTGCCGACCGCCGCGGCCGGACCCCACTGCTCACGGGTGCCGAACAGGTGGGCGATCGCCACGGTCAGGTAATGGTTCGGGTTCATCAGCCCGGCGTCCGGCGTGACGACGCCGTGCCGGTCGGCGTCGGCGTCGTTGCCGGTGGCCACCTGGTAGTCCGCGCGCATGGCGATCAGCGACGCCATCGCGTTCGGTGAGGAGCAGTCCATCCGGATCTTGCCGTCGCCGTCGAGGGTCATGAACCGCCAGGTCGGGTCGACGGTCGGGTTGACCACGCTCAGATCCAGGCGGTGCCGGTCGGCGATCTCACCCCAGTAGGCGACGCTGGCGCCGCCGAGCGGGTCGGCGCCGATGCGGACCCCGGCGGCACGGATCGCGTCCAGGTCGAGCACCGCCGGCAGGTCGTCGACGTACGCGCCGAGGAAGTCGTACGTGCCGGTGGTGTCGACAGCGCGGGCTCGCGCGTACGGGATGCGGCGCACCTCCTTGCCCCCGGCGGCCAGGATCGCGTTCGCCCGGTCCTGGATCCACTTCGTGGCGTCGGAGTCGGCCGGACCGCCATGGGTGGGGTTGTACTTGAACCCACCGTCGTCCGGCGGGTTGTGCGACGGGGTGATCACGATGCCGTCGGCGAGCCCGGCCGTGCGGCCCCGGTTGTGGGTTCCGATCGCGTGCGACACCGCCGGGGTGGGGGTGTAGCCGTCACGGCTGTCCAGCAGCACCGTGACCTCGTTGGCGGCGAGCACCTCCAGCGCGTCGACGGCGGCCGGCGCGGACAACGCGTGGGTGTCCCGGCCGAGGAAGAGCGGCCCGTCGATGCCCTGGGCCTGGCGGTAGTCGCAGAGCGCCTGGGTGACGGCGAGGATGTGGTCGGAGTTGAAGGCGTTGCGCAGACTCGACCCGCGGTGCCCCGACGTGCCGAAGGAGACCTGCTGGGCCGGGTCGGCGGGATCGGGATGCTCGGCGTAGTAGGCAGTCACCAGCCGAGGCACATCGACCAGGTCGGCGGGCTGAGCCGGCTGCCCGGCACGAGGGTGGGAACTCATGGCTCTACCTTCTGTCCTTTGCCGATGACGACGATGCCGTTGTCGGAGACGGTGTAGCGCTGCCTGTCGCGTTCCAGATCGACGCCGATCTCGGCACCCTCGGGAACGTGGACATTCTTGTCCAGGATGGCCCGACGCACCACCGCGTGCCGACCGATCTCGACACCTTCCATCAGCACCGAACCGTCCACGTGCGCCCAGGAGTGCACTTTCACCTTGGGCGAGACGATCGAGTTCTCCACAAGTGAGCCGGAGATCACCGCGCCGGGCGAGACCATCGAGGCGACCGCCCGGCCGACCCGCTCACCCCACTGGTGCACGAACTTGGCCGGCGGGTACGGCGGCTGCTCGGTGTAGATCGGCCAGTCGAAGTTGTAGAGGTTGAACACCGGATGGACGTTGATCAGATCCATGTGCGCGTCGTAGAAGGAGTCCAGGGTTCCCACGTCACGCCAGTAGCCCCGGTCCCGGTCGGTGCTGCCGGGCACCTCGTTGTCACGGAAGTCGTAGACGTTCGCCTCGCCCCGCTCGACAAGCATCGGGATGATGCTGCCGCCCATGTCGTGCTTGCTGGACCGGTCCTCGGCGTCCCGCTCGACCGCGTCGATGAGCGCGCGGGTGGTGAAGACGTAGTTGCCCATCGAGGCGTAGATCTCGTCGGGCGCGTCGGGCAGCCCCACCGCGTCGGTGGGCTTCTCCCGGAAGGCCCGGATCCGCCGGCCGTCCTCGGCCACCTCGATGACCCCGAACTGGTCGGCGGTGGACAGCGGCTGCCGGATGCCGGCCACGGTCACGGCTGCCCCGGAGGCGATGTGCTCCTCCACCATCTGCCGTGGGTCCATCCGGTAGATGTGGTCGGCGCCGAAGACGATCACGTAGTCGGGCTGCTCGTCGTAGATCAGGTTGAAGCTCTGGTAGATCGCGTCCGCCGAGCCGGAGAACCACCACGGGCCCCGGCGCTGCTGCGCGGGCACCGGCGTGACGTAGTTGCCGAGCAGGGTCGACATCCGCCAGGTCTTGGTGATGTGCCGGTCGAGGGAGTGGGATTTGTACTGGGTCAGCACGACGATCTTCAGGTACCCGGCGTTGGCCAGGTTGGAGAGGACGAAATCGACCATGCGGTACATCCCGCCGAACGGGACGGCCGGCTTGGCCCGATCCGTGGTGAGCGGCATCAGGCGCTTGCCCTCTCCGCCGGCCAGGACGATCGCGAGCACCTTCTCAGCCATGACCAGACGCTATCCATCCCGGTGCCGCTTCACCACTCGTACGGGCACACTTCTGCACTAGGGTGCCGGGCATGACCGACTCCACCGGACTGCGCGTCGACCTGCTCACCCGCGAGTACCCGCCGGAGGTCTACGGCGGCGCCGGGGTGCACGTCGAGTACCTGGCCCGGGAGCTGCGTCGGCTCGCCGAGGTCCGGGTGCACTGCTTCGGCGCGCCGCGCAGTGAGCCGGGCGTGCGGGCGTACCCGGAACCCCCCGGCCTGGCCGGCGCGAACCCGGCGCTGCGGACCATGGGGGTGGACCTGGAGATGGCCGCCGGGTGTGCCGGCGCGGACGTGGTGCACAGCCACACCTGGTACGCCAACCTGGCCGGGCACACCGCGAAGCTGCTGTACGGGGTGCCGCACGTGGTGACCGCGCACAGCCTGGAGCCGCTGCGACCGTGGAAGGCCGAACAGCTCGGCGGCGGCTACGCGCTCTCCTCCTGGTGCGAACGCACCGCGTACGAGTCGGCCGACGCGATCGTGGCGGTCAGCGCCGGCATGCGCCGGGACGTGCTGACCGCGTACCCCTCGGTGGACCCGGACCGGGTGCACGTGATCTACAACGGCATCGACACCGCGCAGTACGCCCCGGACCCGGGCACGGACGTGCTGGCCCGACTCGGCATCGACCCGGCCCTGCCCAGCGTGGTCTACGTCGGGCGGATCACCCGGCAGAAGGGTCTGCCGCACCTGCTGCGTGCCGCCCGCGATCTGCCCCCGGAGGCCCAACTCGTGCTGTTGGCCGGGGCACCGGACACGCCGGAGATCGCCGCCGAGGTGGAGGGTCTGGTCGCCGAGCTGCGGGCGAGCCGGTCCGGGGTGATCTGGGTGGCCGAGATGCTGCCCAAGCCCGAGGTGATCCAGGTGCTCACCCACGCCACGATCTTCGTCTGCCCGTCGGTGTACGAGCCGATGGGCATCGTCAACCTGGAGGCGATGGCCTGCGAGACCGCGGTGGTCGCCACCGCCACCGGCGGCATCCCGGAGGTGGTCGCCGACGGCGAGACGGGACTGCTGGTCCCGATCGAGCAGGCCGGTCTGGACGGCACGCCCGCCGACCCGGCACGCTTCGAGGCCGACCTGGCGGCACGGCTGAACGAGTTGCTGGCCTCCCCCGATCGCGCCGCCGCTCTCGGCCGGGCCGGACGTCGCCGGGCGGTCGAGCACTTCTCCTGGGACGCGATCGCCGCCCGCACCCTCGCGCTCTACGAGCAGGTGAGGAAGGGCCCCTTGTCAACGCCTACGGCATAGACGGGCCGCCCTCGGGCGCGATCAGCGTCAAGGTCGGGAAATACGTGCGGTAGCGGCTGCTGTCGCGGGTGAGTAGGCGGTAGCGGCACACCGCCGCGTGTGCCCCGATGTAAAAGTCGGCAATCGGCGAACGCTTGGCGCCGCCCTGTCTGCGGTATCGCGCGTACGCCTTGCCGGCGAGGAAGCCTGCGGAGTACGGCAGCTCCTCGCGGAGGAAGTCCGAGGCGGGCAGGGCATCGTCGAGGTCCTCAACCCGCGCGAACCGCACGGACACCTCGGCGTACACGATGGGGTTGATCACCAGCACGCCGGCGTCGCGCGCGGCGGCCAGTGCCTCGGCCGACCAGTCGGCCCACTTCGGATCGTCGGTGAAGATGTCCAGCAGGACGTTGGTGTCGACCAGAGTCGCGATCGTGTCGGGTGCCCGGTTGGCCACGCCCCGGATCCGTTCAGTCGCCACGAAGCAGATCCATCAGGTCGTCTGTCGACATGCCCTCCACCTCCCGGGCACCGCCCCGGCCACGCATGTGCCGAACCAGGCGTCGCCCACGGGTCTCGGCATCCTCGACGCGCACGATGCGCAGGGCGCCACCTTCCTCGATCACGTCCACCTCGTCGCCCTCGTGCAAGTTGTGCCGAACGCGCAGCTCGGCCGGGATGGTCACCTGCCCCTTGCTGTTCAACTTCATGACTGCCCCCCTGATACGTAATACACACGATACGTGTTACAGGCGGACGCCGACAGGGTGGCAGCATTTCCGAGCCCAGCCGGCGGCCGATTATTGACGCATCCTGCCAAAAATGATTCACTGGTCGCATGGCCTCGGAACCCTCGCCCACCCCGCGCCGACGTGGTCGACCCACAGTGCTCGATCCCGAAGCGGTCGGCACCGCGGCCCTGCGGCTGTGGGCGGAGCGCGGCTACGGTGCCACCGGCTGGGACGACATCTCCGCGGCCACCGGGATCAGCGCCCGCACCCTGATGCGGCACTTCCCGTCCAAGGCCGCCCTCGCCTGGGTGGGGGTGCCCGCCGCCACCCGGCGGCTGACCGAGACGTTCCGCACGCTGCCCCTCGACATCCCGCTGTCGGACGCGCTGCGCGCCGCCGTGGTCGCCTCCGTCTCCGACGACGCGCTCGTGCTCAGCGCGGGCGGGTACTGGATGCGGGTCGTCGCCGAGGAACCCGAGCTGGCGGAAGCCTCCGCCCGCGCCTACGCGCCCTGGACCGAGGCCCTCGCCCGGGAGATCGCCCGGCGTCGACCGGGAGCGCCGAGCGCGATCTACCACGCCGTCGCCACCGCGTACCGCGAGGCGGCCCAGGCCGCGCTGTACGACTGGGCCCGCAGCCCCGACGGCTCGCCCGCCCTCGCCGTCGACGCCCTGCTGCGTCGGTTGGACATCCGCATCACCACACCCGAGGAAGCCCCGTGACCACCACCCGCCCGATTCCCGACCCGCTGGCCCCCGCCACCCTCGGCCCGGTACGCCTGCGCAACCGGGTCATCAAGTCCGCCACCTTCGAGGGGGCGACCCCGGACGCCCTGGTCACCGACCGCCTGATCGAGTACCACACCGCTGTGGGTCGCGGCGGCGTCGGCATGACGACTGTCGCCTACCTCGCCGTCGCGCCCGAGGGGCGCACCGAACGGGGCCAGGTCTACTGGCGGCCCGAGGCGTTGCCCGGGCTGCGGCGGCTGACCGAGGCGGTGCACGCCACCGGTGCCAAGGTCAGCGCCCAGATCGGGCACGCCGGACCGGTGGCCAACTCCCGCTCGAACGGGCTGCCCTCGCTCGCCGCATCGGCGCGGTTCAACCCCCTGTCGATGGGCTTCGACCGCGCCGCGACCCACGACGACATCCACCGCATCGTGGCCGCCCACGGCAGCGCCGCCGCGGCGGCGCGCGAGGTGGGCTTCGACGCCGTCGAGGTGCACCTGGGCCACACCTACCTCGCCGGATCGTTCCTGTCACCGAAGCTCAACCGACGCCGGGACGAGTTCGGCGGTGCGCTGGCCAACCGCGCCGAGTTCGCACGCCGGATCCTGGCCGCCGTCAAGGAGGCCGCCGGCGACGACGTGGCCGTCATCGCCAAGATGAACATGAGCGACGGCGTGCCCGGCGGTTTCGACCTCGACGAGTCGATCCCGTTCGCCCGGATGCTCCAGGCCGACGGGCACCTGGACGCCCTGGAACTCACCGGCGGGTCCTCGCTGCTCAACCCGATGTACCTGTTCCGGGGCGACATCCCGCTCGCGGCGATGGCCGCGCCCCAGCCGCCGCTGCTGCGGCTCGGGATGAAGATGTTCGGCCGGTTCCTGTTCCGCGACTACCCCTACCAGCCGCTCTACTTCCGCGACCTCGCGCTCCAGTTCCGCCGCGAGCTGTCCATGCCGCTGATTCTGCTCGGCGGCGTCACCGACCTCGACGGGATGCGCACGGCCATGAGCGACGGCTTCGAGTACGTCGCCATGGCCCGCGCCCTGCTCAGGGAGCCGGACCTGATCAACAAGATCCGCCGCGACGCCACCACCCGGTCGCGCTGCACCCACTGCAACCTCTGCGCCGCCAGCATCTTCACCGGCACCCACTGCCCCCTGGACACCGAGGGGACGACGGCGCTCGTCGCCGCCGGCACCCGGCCCGTCGTCGCCCCATAAGCAAGGAGTTCCCCGATGTCCGTACCCCGGCAGCCCCGGCCCACCTCGGTCGACCTCGTCGTGATCGGCTCCGGCACCGGCCTGGCCGCCGCGCTCAGCGCCCACGAGGCCGGCCTCTCCGTCGTGGTCGTGGAGAAGTCGCGCTGGGTCGGCGGCTCCACGGCACGCTCCGGCGGCGCCTTCTGGATCCCCGCCAATCCCGTGCTGACCGCCGAGGGCTCCGGGGACACGCCCGAGCGCGGTGCGGCGTACCTGGAGGCCGTCGTGGACGGCTCGGCGCCCGAACAGCGCTGGCGCAGCTTCCTCGAGCACGGCACCGCCACGATCGAGATGCTCACCCGGACCACCCCGATGCGCTTCCTCTGGGCCCGCGGCTACTCCGACTACCACCCGGAGTTGCCCGGCGGCACCGCCGACGGCCGGAGCTGCGAGTGCCGTCCGCTCGACCTGAAGGTCCTCGGTGCCGATCGGGCGCGGCTGCGTCCCGCCGTTCTCTCCGCGCCCGTGCCCATGCCGGTCACCGGCGCGGACTACAAGTGGCTCAACCTGATGGCGAAGACCCCGTTTCGCGCGCTGCCCCGCATCGTGACCCGCCTCGCCCAGGGCCTCGGCGGCCTCGCGCTCGGGCGCGAGTACGCCGCCGGCGGCCAGGCCATCGCCGCCGGCCTGTTCGCCGGCGTCCGCCGCGCCGGCATCCCGGTCTGGACCGAGACGGCGCTGGAGCGGCTCCTGGTCGAGGGGGACCGGGTCGTCGGGGCCGAGCTGCGCCACGGGGATACGACGTTCGCCGTACGGGCCGAGCGGGGTGTCGTGCTCGCCACCGGCGGCTTCGACCACGACCTGCCGCTGCGGCACACCCACCACCACCGCGACCTGGGCGACACGAGCCTCGGCGCGGACAGCAACACCGGCGACGGGATCCGCGCCGCGCAGGAGGCGGGCGCCGGCACCGACCTGATGGAGCAGGCGTGGTGGTTCCCCGCCGTCGCGCCGGTCGGCGACGCCGCGCCGTCGGTGCTCCTCGCCGAGCGTTCCCTGCCCGGGTCGCTCATGGTGGACGGCACGGGCCGCCGGTTCGTCAACGAGTCCTGCGACTACATGACGTTCGGGCAGCGGGTGCTCGGCCTCGCCCGCGAAGGTGGGGCGTTGCCGGCCATGTGGCTGGTCTTCGACAAGCGGTACCGCAACAGCTACGTCTTCGCCGGCACGCAGTTCCCCCGCGCCCCGCTGCCGAAGTCCTGGTACGAGGCGGGCATCGCGCACCGCGCGGGCAACCCGGGTGACCTCGCCCGGTCGATGGGCGTGGACGCCGACGCGTTGAGCGCCACCCTGGCACGGTTCAACCAGCTCGCCGCCGCGGGCGTGGACGACGACTTCGCGCGGGGCGCCAGCGCGTACGACCGCTACTACGGCGATCCGACGGTGACGCCGAACCCGAACCTGCGGCCCCTGGCCGGCACCCTGTACGCCGTCCGGGTCGTCCTGTCCGACCTCGGGACCTGCGGTGGGATCCGGGCCGACGGCCTCGGCCGGGCGCTGTCCGACACGGGGACCCCGATCCCCGGGCTGTACGCCATCGGCAACGCCGCCGCCAACGCCTTCGGCCGCACCTACCCGGGGGCCGGGGCGACCATCGGGCAGGGCCTGGTCTACGGCTACATCGTCGGGCGGCACGCGGCGGGCAAGCTCCCTGCCGCCGACCGGGCCCCGAGCCGTCAGACGGCGGAATAGGCACGGTTTTGCCGCACCCGGGGCCGCCCGGCGTGCCAGCATCCGGCAGGACGCACGGGGCCGCCCCGGACCGACCGTCGGCGAAGCGGAGAGGAACCGAGATGGGTACGTACGCGGTGACCGGCGCGGCCTCGGGCATGGGCCGGGCGTCCGCCGAGCGGCTGCGGCGCGACGGGCACACCGTCGTCGGCGTGGACCTGCGGGACGTGGAGGTGATCGCCGACCTCTCCACGCCGACCGGGCGCGCGGCGGCGGCCACCGAGGTGCTGGAGCGCGCCGGAGGGCGGCTCGACGGGGCGGTCTGCGCCGCCGGGCTCGGCGGCATCCCCGGCCGGGACCGGCTCGTGCAGCAGGTCAACTTCTTCGGCGTGGTGGAGCTGCTCGAGGCGTGGCGACCGACGCTTGCCGCCGCCGGCAACAGCAAGGTCGTGGTGTTCGGCTCGAACTCCGTCACGCTCACCCCGATGGTGCCGGAGGGCGCCGTGCGGGCCCTGCTCGACCGCGACGCCGACCGGGCGCTGCGCGTGGTGGGGCGCTTCGGCAAGCGCTCGGCGCCGTTCGCGTACGCGAGCTCGAAGCTGGCGGTGACGCGGTGGGCGCGCCACGCCGCGATCTCGCCGGAGTGGGCCGGCGCCGGCATCCGGGTGAACGTCCTGGCCCCCGGCATCATCGCCACCCCGCTGCTGGAGGAGCAGATGGCCCGGGGCGAGAGGGAGGCGGTCGAAGGGCTGCCGGTGCCGATCGGCGGGCGCGGCAAGCCGGCGGACGTCGGCGAGTGGGTGGCGTTCATGCTCTCGCCGGCCGCCGACTTCCTCTGCGGTTCGGTGATCTTCCTGGACGGCGGCTCGGACGCCTACTTCCGCACCGACGACTGGCCCGTCTCGACCGGCCCGGTCGGGGTGCTGCGCTACCTGCGGCGCGCCAAGGCGTGGCGGGCGCGGCGCTGACCGGCGTGGTGGAAGCAGCGCGCAATCGAGCGCGAAAGGATCTCGCGCAGTAGGTTGACGGGGTGACTGGACGGTTCCCGATCGAAGACGTCTCCCCCGTCGTCTCCTGCGGACGTTATCCGGCCCGCGCCGTCGTCGGGGAACTGGTGCCGGTGTCGGCGACCGCGTACCGCGAAGGGCACGACGCGCTCGGCTGCAACGTGGTCTGGCTCGGGCCGGACGGTCGGGCCCGTCCGTTCACCCGGATGCGGCCCGGGGAGCCCGGCCGGGACCGGTGGCACGCCACCATCACCCCCGACGCGGTCGGCGAGTGGATCTTCACGGTGGAGGCGTTCAGCGACCCGTACCTGACCTGGCACAACGCGGTGACCAAGAAGATCGCCGCCGGCCAGAGCGCGGAAGACCTGACCAACGACCTGGCCGAGGGCGTACGCGTGCTGACCGCCGCCGCCGACCTGGTGCCGGCGGCGCAGCGGGCCCGGATCGAGCAGGCTGTGGCCGCCCTGGCGGACTCGACGTTGCCCCTGCCGCAGCGCAGCGCCCCGGCGCTGACCCTGGCCGACCTGCTCTGGGCGCACCCGGTGCGGGAGTTGGTCACCACCGGCGAGGAGTACCGCATCTGGGTGGACCGGGAGCGGGCTCTGTACTCCGCCTGGTACGAATTCTTCCCCCGCTCGGAGGGGGCGATCCTGGCCACGACCGAGACACCGGCCCGCTCCGGGACCTTCGCCACCGCCACCGAACGGCTACCCGGGGTGGCGGCGATGGGCTTCGACGTGCTCTACCTGCCGCCGATCCACCCGATCGGCCGGGTCAACCGCAAGGGCCCGAACAACAGCCTGACCGCCGGGCCGCACGACGTGGGTTCGCCGTGGGCGATCGGCGCGGCCGAGGGCGGCCACGACGCCATCCACCCCGACCTGGGTACGCCGCAGGACTTCCGCGACTTCGTGGCCGCCGCCGCCGAACACGGCCTGGAGGTGGCGATGGACCTGGCGTTGCAGTGCGCGCCGGATCACCCGTGGGTGACCGAGCACCCGGAATGGTTCACCACCCGCGCCGACGGCAGCATCGCGTACGCGGAGAACCCGCCGAAGAAGTACCAGGACATCTACCCGCTGAACTTCGACAACGACCCCGACGGCATCCGCACGGAGATCCTGCGGGTGGTACGGCACTGGGTCGGCGAGGGCGTGAAGATCTTCCGGGTGGACAACCCGCACACCAAGCCTGTCGACTTCTGGCACTGGCTGATCTGGGAGGTCAAGCGGACCGACCCGGACGTGCTCTTCCTCGCCGAGGCGTTCACCCGACCGGCGATGATGCACGGGCTGGCCAAGGTCGGCTTCACCCAGTCGTACACGTACTTCACCTGGCGGACCTCGCCCACCGAGATGCGCGAGTACTGCGCGGAGCTGGTGGCGGCGGCCGACTACATGCGGCCGAACTTCTGGCCGAACACCCCCGACATCCTGCACGAGAGCCTGCAGCACGGCGGGCCGCCGATGTTCAAGATCCGGGCGGTGCTGGCCGCGCTGCTCTCCCCCTCCTGGGGCATGTACGCCGGCTTCGAGCTGTTCGAGCACGTCGCGCGTCCGGGCGCGGAGGAATACCTCGACAACGAGAAGTACGAGCTGCGGCCCCGGAACTGGGCGCAGGCCCAGGCGCAGGGGCGGTCGCTGGCGCCGTTCATCGCCACCCTGAACCGGGTGCGCCGGGAGAATCCGGCCCTGCACCGGCTGCGCAACCTGGTCTTCCACGACATCGACAACCCGGCGCTGCTGTGCTGGTCCAAACGCGACCCGGTGACCGGCAACACGGTGCTGGTGGTCTGCTCGTTCGACTCGCACACGGTGCAGTGGGGCAACACCACGCTGGACATGCCGGCGCTGGGCCTGGACTGGCACGACCGGTTCACCGTGTACGACGAGTTGACCGGGGCCGGCTACGACTGGGGGCAGCGCAACGCGGTCCGGCTCGACCCGTACCTGCACCCCGCTCACGTGCTCACCCTCCCTACCGCCACCGCCGCCGTTCCCACCGACACCGCCGGCCCTGCCGCCACGAAGGACGACGCCCGATGGACCAGCTGATCTCCGGGGAGACCCACGACCCGCACGCCGTGCTCGGCGCCCACCCGGCGAACGGCCGTACGGTGATCCGCACCCTGCGGCGGGGCGCGACCGAACCGTGCCTGCTGGTGGGTGAACAGCGGTACCCGATGACCCGGGTGCACGAGGTGGGCGTCTTCGAGGCGACCGTGCCCGGCGAGGTGCTCGACTACCGCATCGAGTGGGACGGGCAGCCGCACGACGACCCGTACCGGCACCCGCCGACCCTGGGTGAGCTGGACCTGCACCTGATCGGCGAGGGTCGGCACGAGCGGCTCTGGGAAGCCCTCGGCGCCCGCGTCCTCGACGGCGGTGTGGCGTTCACGGTGTGGGCCCCCAACGCCCGGGGCGTGCGGGTGGTCGGTGACTTCACCGGCTGGGCGCCCGACGACGGCTGGCCGATGCGGTCGCTGGGCTCCACCGGCGTGTGGGAGATCTTCGTGCCGGGGGTGCAGGTGGGTGCCCGGTACAAGTACCGGATCCTCGGCGCCGACGGTCACTGGCGGGACAAGGCCGACCCCCTGGCGGGGTACGCGGAGGTGCCGCCGGCCACCGCCTCGGTGGTGCACCGCTCGACGTACGAATGGGGCGACGCGGACTGGCTGGCGCGGCGGGCGAAGCAGCAGCCGCACCAGGAGCCGATGAGCGTGTACGAGGTGCACCTCGGCTCGTGGCGGCCCGGCCTCGGCTACCGGGACCTGGCCGAGCAGTTGGCCGCGTACGTGACGGAGCTGGGCTTCACCCACGTGGAGTTCCTGCCGGTGATGGAGCATCCGTTCGGCGGTTCCTGGGGCTACCAGGTCACCGGCTACTACGCCCCGACGTCCCGCTTCGGCGACCCGGACGACTTCCGTCACCTGGTGGACCGGCTGCACGCCGCCGGCATCGGGGTGATCCTGGACTGGGTGCCGGCGCACTTCCCCAAGGACGAGTGGGCCCTCGCACGCTTCGACGGCACCCCGCTCTACGAGCACCCCGACCCGCGTCGCGGCGAGCACCCCGACTGGGGCACGTACGTCTTCGACTTCGGTCGCCGCGAGGTGCGCAACTTCCTGGTCGCCAACGCGCTCTACTGGCTGGAGGAGTTCCACGTCGACGGGCTGCGGGTCGACGCGGTCGCCTCGATGCTCTACCTGGACTACTCGCGCGCCGACGGGCAGTGGGTGCCCAACCAGTACGGCGGCCGGGAGAACCTGGAGGCCATCGCGTTCATGCAGGAAACCAACGCGACGGTCTACAAGCACCACCCCGGGGTGGTGATGATCGCCGAGGAGTCCACCGCCTGGCCGGGAGTGACCCGACCGACAAGCGACGGCGGGCTCGGGTTCGGCTTCAAGTGGAACATGGGCTGGATGCACGACACCCTGCTCTACACCTCGAAGGACCCGATCTACCGGCAGCACCACCACCATCAGCTCACCTTCTCCCTGGCGTACGCCTGGAGCGAGAACTACGTGCTGCCGATCAGCCACGACGAGGTGGTGCACGGCAAGGGCTCACTGCTGGGCAAGATGCCCGGCGACCAGTGGCAACGACTGGCAAACGTCCGCGTGCTGCTGGCGTACATGTGGGCGCACCCGGGCAAGCAACTGTTGTTCATGGGCTGCGAGCTGGCCGACGACCGGGAGTGGAGCGAGGAGCGCGGCCTCGACTGGTACCTGCTGCACGACCCGGCCCGGGCCGGCGTGCAACGCCTGGTCGGCGACCTCAATCGGGTCTACCGGGACACCCCCGCGCTGTGGGCGCAGGACACCTCCCCCGCCGGCTTCCGCTGGCTCGCCGGAGACGACGTCGCCAACAACACCATCTCGTTCGTCCGGATCGCCCCCGACGGCGCCACCCTGGTCTGCGTGGCCAACTTCTCCGCCCTGCCGCTGGAGGACTACCGCATCGGCCTACCGGCCGCCGGGGCGTGGGCCGAGCTGCTCAACACCGACGCCCACCACTACGGCGGTTCCGGCGTCGGCAACCTCGGCACCGTCCACGCCGAGCCCGTCCCCTGGCACGGCCAACCCGCCTCGGTGGCGCTGCGCGTCCCCCCACTCGGCGCCCTCTGGCTCCGCCCCGCGTAACCGGGCACGCAGGCGGACTCAGACCAGGCCGGCGCCGCGGAGCAGGGTCCACAGGCCGGCGCCGTCGGGGGCGGAGAGCCACTTCTGGCCTATCGGCCCCTCGGTCGGCTGGTCGTGCGGGACCGGCAGACTGCCGGCGAGCACCGACTGGGCAGGCGAGAGGCGGCGGATCGCCACGGCGGCCACGTTGTCCGGGTGGGCGGCGGCGAACTCCCGGTAGATCTCCGGGTCGTGCTGGCCGTCGTCGCCGACGAGCAGCCAGCGTACGTCGGGGAACTCCTTGGCCAGCCGGGCCAGGGTGGCCCGCTTGTGTTCCCGGCCGCTGCGGAACCAGCGGTCCTGGGTGGGACCCCAGTTGGTGAGCAGCAGCGGTCCCGCCGGGTAGAGATGCCGGGACAGGAAGCGGGTCAGGGTCGGGGCGACGTTCCACGCTCCGGTGGACAGGTAGAACACCGGTGCGCCGGGGTGGGCGGTGACCAGCCGCTCGTACAGCACGGCCATGCCGGGCACGGCGGCGCGGGCGTGCTCGTCGAGAACGAACGTGTTCCAGGCGGCGAGCAGCGGGCGCGGCAGCGCGGTCACCATCACCGTGTCGTCGATGTCGGAGAGGATGCCGAAGCGGACCTCCGGATCCAGGATGCGTACCGGTGCCTCGACCGGTTCGGCGTCGGGCATGCTGAGCCGCACCGAGCCCCAGCCGGGAGGCAGGTCCGCCTCGACAGTGGTGTCGATGAAGCCGCTGCGGTCGGCCTGCGCCTCGTGCACCACCCCACCGGTCTCGATGGTCACCGTGACGTGCTTGGCCGGCAGGGTGGTGAAGCTGCGCCAGCCTCGGACCTTCTCCAGCCGCCCCCGCTGCCGGGTGTCCGGCCGACCCAGCAGCACCCGGCACATCACCCGCGCCCAACCGGGCGCGCCGTAGCCGGTGTAGGCGATGATGTTGGTCCGCCAGCCCGTCCGCCGGAGTCGGCGTTCGACCAGGTTGTGCACGGCGTCCTCGATCCGCGCGGCCCGATGCAGGTTCGGTATGGCCAACTGGCCTGCGGGTGTGGATGGCACGTCTGCAACCCTGCCACACCCCGCCGACCTCGGCCACGCGAGACCCGGGCTTCTTGATCGTCTCCGCTCGGGCCGGCCCGCGGGCACGGCGGCGGGAATGAAAACGATCAAGGGCAACCGCGCCCGGGGCTACTGCCGAGCGTGAAACACTCCGGTCGGGACGACGACGGGGGTAGTTAGCTATTGGCGCGTTGGGCATCTATGGTGCTCTTTGAGCTGCCATGATGCTCGCGTGAACCTCAAGGAGTGGGCGGCGTCGACCGGCATCGCGTACATCACTGCTCGGCGACGGTACGCGGCTGGGACGCTGCCTGTTCCTACCTACCGGATCGGTCGGCTGATCATGGTTGGTGAGCCGGTCACCGGCACGTCGGCCGAGACGGGGCAGACCGTGGTGTACGCCCGGGTTTCCTCAGCCGACCAGAAACCCGACCTGGACCGGCAGGTCGCCCGGGTCACCGTATGGGCCACCGGACAGAACTCGGCATCGACCGGGTGGTGACCGAGGTTGGATCCGCGTTGAACGGGCACCGCAAAAGGTTCCTCGCGCTGCTGCGCGACCCGGCGGTGTCAACGATCGTGGTCGAGCACCGGGACCGGTTCGCCCGATTCGGTGCGGAGTACGTCGAGGCCGCCCTGAACGCGCAGGGCCGCCGGCTGCTGGTGGTCGACCCGGCGCTGAGGTCGACGACGACTTGGTCCGCGACGTGACCGAGATCCTGACGTCGTTGTGCGCCCGCCTGTACGGCCGTCGCGCTGCCGCGAACCGTGCCCGCCGGGCGGTCGAAGCCGTCACCGAGAGTGGCCCGGCGTGAAGTCGATCCAGGCGTACCGGTTCGCGTTGGACCTGACCCCCCGTCAGGAGCGCGCGGTATTGGTGCACGCGGGTGCGGCCCGGGTCGCGCACAACTGGGCACTGGCCCGAGTGAAGGCGGTCATGGATCAGCGCGCGGCCGAACGCACCTACGGCGTCACAGAAGCGGAGTTGACCCCGACCGTGGGTTGGTCGCTGCCCGCGCTGCGCAGGGCGTGGAACTCCGCGAAGGGCGAGGTGGCCCCATGGTGGCGGGAATGCTCCAAGGAGGCGTTCAACACCGGCCTTGACGCCCTCGCCCGCGCCCTCAAGAACTGGTCGGACTCCCGCAGCGGGAAGCGGGCCGGGCGGCCAGTCGGGTTTCCCCGGTTCAAGTCCCGCCGCCGCGCTACACCGTCCGTGCGGTTCACCACCGGCGCGATCCGGGTCGAGCCCGACCGCAAGCACGTCGTCCTGCCACGCCTGGGCCGGCTCAAGTTGCACGAGTCTTCCCGCAAGCTGGCTCGTCGCCTGGACAACGGCACGGCCCGGATCGTGTCGGCGACGGTGCGGCGTGACGGCAGCCGGTGGCACGTCGCCTTCACCGTGGAGGTCGAGCGCGCCGAGCGCGTCCCCGTCCGGCCGACATCAGTCGTCGGAGTGGACGTCGGGATCAAACACCTCGCGGTGCTCACCAACGACGAACTCGTACCGAACCCGCGCCACCTGGCGGACGCACAGCAGCGGATGCGCTCGCTGGGCCGATCCCTGTCACGCAAGATCGGCCCAGACCGACGCACCGGCCGCCGCGCGTCGAAGCGGTCAGAACGAGCGGCGGCCCGGCTCGGCCGCGCGCACGCCCGGGTGGCGAACCTACGCCGCGACGGCATGCACAAGCTCACCACCAGACTCGCCCGCGAGCACGGCACGGTCGTGGTGGAAGACCTCAACGTCGCCGGCATGCTGCGTAACCGCAGGCTGGCCCGGCACATCGCCGACGCCGGTTTCGCGGAGATCCGCCGCCAGTTGGCGTACAAGACCGAATGGAACGGTGGCCGACTTGTGGTGGCCGACCGCTGGTATCCATCCTCGAAGACCTGCTCGGGCTGCGGCACGGTGAAAGCCAAGCTCGCCCTGTCCGAGCGCACCTACACCTGCACCACCTGCGGCTTGACCCTTGACCGGGACCTCAACGCCGCGCGTAACCTCGCCGCGCTCGCGCGTGAGGTGGACACCGCCGGGAGTGGCCCGGTGGCAGGACGTGGAGCCGACCGGAAGACCCGCGTGCGCGGGCTGGTGGCTGTGAAACGTCAACCCGGCACGGCGTCCGCCGGTCAGACCGGGACCGTCCTACCGCAAGGCAGGACTACCAACCGTGTGCTCACTAAAGCGCACTGAGAGGTAACGGCGATGGTCGTGCCACAGGCAGAGTCGCGGGCAGAGCGACGGCGCGGGCGGTGGCAGCCACGGCTGGACCGACCCGCCCTCGTCGCGCTGATCCTCGGCGTGCTCGGGGTCGGCTACCGGTTGTATCTGGTGCTGCACACCGTGCCGGTGGCCAACAGTGACGAGGCGACCTTCGGGCTGGCCGCCCTGCACATCGCCCAGGGCCGGGAACATCCGGTCTTCCTGTACGGCCAGCGCTACATGGGCATGCTGCAGTCCTACCTGGCGGCGCCCCTGCTCGCGGTGACCGGGCCGAGTTGGCCGGCGCTGCGGCTGCCGGTGCTCGCGCTCTACGCGCTGTTCCTCTGGCTGATCCACCGACTGACCCGGCGGATCGGCTCACCATGGTTCGCCACCACGATCGTCGGTCTGCTGGCGCTCGGCTCCGAGCGGGTCATCCGCGACCAGGTGACGACGGTCGGCGGCCGGCCGGAGGTCAAGGTCGCCGTACTGGTGATGCTGCTGATCGTGGTGGGGCTGGCCCGCGGCACGGTGCGGCACCGCCGGTGGGCCGTCGGCGGCTTCGGGTTGCTCGCCGGGCTCGCCCTGTGGTCGGACTGGCTGATCGCGCCGTACCTGGCGGTGGCCGGGGCGGCCCTGCTCTGGGTGCTGCGCCGAGAACTGCTCGGTGGGGCCGGTCTGCTGCTGCTCGTCGGGTTCGGCGTCGGGATCGCCCCGATGATCCGCGACAACCTGGTGGCCCCGGCCGGGCAGGATTCCCTGTCGGTGCTGGGCCGCATCAGCGGCGCGCAGGGGCCGTCCCCGACGTGGGGACAGCGGCTCGACGGCGGGCTGCTGGAGGGGGTGCCACTGGCCGCCGGGCTGTGCCCGATGACCGGCTGTGCCGGCTGGCAGGAGTGGTTCGGCCTGCTCTACCCGGTGCTGCTGGTCGTCGCCGCGGTGCTCGCCGGGCTCGCGTACCGCCGCCGGGTCGGACAGGGTGAGCGGGTGGTGGCAGTGGTGCATCTCGCCCTGCTCGTCGGCGCGGCGGCGACCCTGCTGGCGTACGTGCGCAGTTCGCTCGCCGCGACGGATCCGCTGGGCAACGCCCGCTACCTGTCGGTGCTGCAACTGTCGCTACCGGCGGTGCTGTGGCCGCTGTGGGTGGCGGCGGTGGCGTGCGCGCGCGGCACGGTCGGGGCTGCCGGTCGGCTCGTCGGCGCGCTGGCGACCGCGCTGCTGGCCGCGTTGGCGGCGACGTCGCTGGTGGTCACCGTGCTGTTCGCCACCGTCGGCGCGGCACCGGGCCGCGTGCAGGAACGGCAGTCCCGCCAACTCGCGGACACGGTCCGTGCCGCCGGGCTGCGTGAGGTGTACGGCGAGTACTGGACGTGCAACCGGCTGGTCTTCAACACCGGCGAGCAGGTGGTCTGTGGCGTGCTCGACGGTGACCTGCATCCCGGGCAGAACCGCTACCCGGCGTACTGGTGGCGGCTGGCCCGCGCGACACGGCCCGGCTACGTGCTGGAGGCCGGCGGGTCGGCGGACCGACGCCTGCGGGAGTTGCTCGGCGACGGGGCGGACGCCGCGTTGCTGGCCGAGGTCGGCGGCTTCCGCGTCTACCACCCGCCGACGCCGCTGCGGCCGTGGCGGTGAGCCGGGTCGTACGCTGGCCGGACCCCCGGCGCGGATGGTGCGGTCCGGGACGTCGAGGAGTCTGTCGATGCTCATCCTGCTGCCGCCCTCGGAGGGCAAGGCCGAGGCCGGCGCCGGTCGCCGCCTGGACCTGACCCGGCTCTCGCTGCCGGAGCTGAACCCCGTCCGCGAACAGGTGCTGGCCGCGTTGCTGACGCTCAGCGCGGGGCCGGCGGAGGCGGCGTTGACCGCGCTCGGGCTCGGCAGCGGCCAGCAGGGCGAGCTTCGTCGCAACGCCCGCCTGGAACGGGCGGCCACCGCACCGGCGGGCCGGATCTACACCGGGGTGCTCTACGAGGCGCTGGACCTGGCCACCCTCCCGGCGGCGGCACAGCGCGCGGCGGCCCGGCAGGTGTTGATCTCCTCCGGCCTGTGGGGGGCGGTCCGGTTGACCGACCGCATTCCGCCGTACCGCTGCCCGATCGGGGCCCGGCTGCCCGGCCTCGGCGCGCTGCCCGCGCTCTGGCGGCCGGTGTTGGGGCCGGCGTTGACCTCGGCGGCGGGTGCCGGACCGGTGCTCGACCTGCGCTCCGGTGCCTACGCCGCCGCCTGGACGCCCCGTGGCGAGCTGGCGGAACGCACCGTCACCGTCCGGGTGCTGCACGAACGGGAGGTCGACGGGACAGCGGTGCGTTCGGTGGTGAGCCACTTCAACAAGGCCACCAAGGGTCGGCTGGTGCGTGATCTGCTGCTGCACGGCGTCCGGGCGCGCAGCGCCGACGCGCTGGTGGGCGCGCTGCGCGATCTGAAATACACGGTGTGCGATCAGCCGTCGGCACCGGGACGGTCACGGCAGATCGACGTTGTCGTGTCGGCGCTGTAACCAGCCGCAAGATTTCCTCAAGGCTGGGCCTGATCGGTACCACGGCAGGGCGTCTCGGGTCACCGTTATGACACCCGACACCACGAGGAGGCCCTCCGGGTGGTTGCCGAACCGATTCTGCTCGACCGACCCCGCTCGCCGTCGACCCTGCCGCCGCTGGACTGGACGACCCTGGCCGACGCCTTCGAAGCAGCCTGCCTGCTGCGCTGCATGCCGCCGCCGGCCAGGCCCGGTCCACGCCACGCCGGGCAGCGTCCCAGCCTGCCCACCGCGATCGAGTTCAACCGGGAGGAGGCGGCCCGGCGTACGCGACAACTGCTGGACCGGCTCGGTATCCCGGTACAGCACGAGTTGGCCGTCGGTGGCCTGCGTCGCCGCTACGAGTTGCACCGGCTGCACGTGGCCCGTGACGCGCGATCCGACTACACGGCGCTGATGGAGAACGGCTGGCACCGGGGCCGACGGGAACTGCTCGGCGGCCCGGCGCCGGGCGCCTCGACGGCCCGCCGTCAGTGGCGCACCCGGTTGGCCTCCGCCGCCTGGCGGGCCGCGCTGCTGGCCGGTGGACGGCACGTGCGCCGGCACATCCTCGGGGTACGGATCACCGATCGGGAACTCGCCGCCGTGCTGGTCCGTGGCGCCGCCCTGCTCGACGTACCGGCGCTGCTGCGCGCCGGCACCGGCTGTTACCTGGTCAGCGTCGCCCACGGCCCGGACCGCGACCGGATTCTGCACCATGCCGGTGAGGAGGTGGCCCACCGCCCGGTCGCCTGAGTAAACGACCCGGTCAGGGGAAACTGCACCGCGGTTGGGACGAACTCCGCCAGCCTGGGGTTGCGCCACAGGGGTCCGGCGGCGCACAGTGCTGCCCGTGACCCGTACCCGGTTTGCTGCCCGAGACCGGCGGCCCGTCGCCAGCGCCGTCGTCCTGGTCGCCGTGCTGCTGGTCCTGCCCAGCAGCCTCAGCGCCTGCCGGGACGATCCTGACGACACGGTACGCATCCGCATCGCCACCGGCAGCCCGACCGCCGTCTACCACGCCTTCGGCACGTCGCTGGCCACCATTTTGAACCGGGAACTGCCAAACGTACACGCTGAAGTGTTGGTCACCGCCGCCTCGGTGGAGAACGTCCGGCTGCTCAAGGCCGGCGAGGTCGAGCTCGGGTTCACCCAGGCCGACGTGCTGCCGGCCTATCCGGGGCCGGACCCGCCGGTGGTGGCGGTCGCCCGCGTCTACGACGACCTGTTGCACCTGGTCACCACCGCCGCCAGCCCGATCCGCAAGCTGACCGACCTGGCGGGTCGGCGGGTGTCCATCGGCGCGGCCGGCTCCGGCACGGAGATCACGGTCAACCGGCTGCTCACCGTGGCCGGGCTGGACGACGCCGGGCTGCACCGGGTGCAGCTCGGTCTGGACGACTCGGTGAGCGCGCTGCGCCGTGGTGAGATCGACGCCTTCTTCTTCTCCGGCGGTCTGCCGGTGCGGGCCGTGGCCCAGTTCGTCGAGGACACTCCCGCCCGCATCGTCGACCTCGGCGAGTGGACGGTGCCGCTGCGCCGGGGCAACCGGGAGGTGTACGTGCCCCGGGACATCCCCCGGTCGGTGTACGGCATGGACCCGGTCACCGCCGTGGCCAACCCCAACTACCTGCTGGTCCGGGCCGACCTGCCGGAGGACCTGGTCCGTCAGGTGACCCGGCTGCTGATGGAACGCCGCGCCGAGTTGGCCGAGGCGCACCCGGCGGCCGGGCGGATCAGTGCCCGATCGGCGATCGCCACCCCGCCGCTGCCGCTGCATCCGGGTGCCGCCGAGTACTACCGCGACAGCAAACCCTGACCGGGCCGGTCAGCCGGATCGCACAGCCGACTCCAGTTCGGCGGGCGGGCCGTCGGCAGCGGGTGGCACGTCGAGGTCCGACGATTCGGCCGAGGTGGACGGCTCGTCGGGGGCGGGGAACCACAGCGCGGCGACCAGCCCACGGGGCGCGTTCGGGTGCATGGTGAGGCGACCGTCGGAGGCGTCGACAAGCACCGCGGCGATGGTCAACCCCAGCCCGGCCCCGTCGACGTTCTGCACCTCCGGGGCCCGCCAGAACCGCTCGGTCGCCTGGCCGAGCTGACTGGGGGTCATGCCGGGGCCGGTGTCGCGTACCTCCAGCGCGCAGCCTCCGTCGCGGGCCGTGACGGTCACCGTCACCTCGCCGCCCGCGCCACTGAACTTCACCGCGTTGTCGATCAGCGCGTCGAGTGCCTGGTCGATCGCGGTCGGCACGGTCTGGGCGTAGACCGGGGCCGGGCCGGTGGTCAGCCGCAGCGACACCGACCGGTACCGGGCCAGCGGCTCCCACGCCGCCACCCGGGACTCGGCCACCTCCACCGCGTCCACGGTCACCCGCTGGTTCTCCCGGCGCTCGGCCCGGGCCAGGGTGAGCAGCCCGTCCAGCAGCAGGGTGAGCCGGTCGGTCTCCTCCAACGCGAGCTGGTGTTCGGCGCGGCCATCCTCGTCGGTCAGGCTCGGCCCGAGTTCCTCCACCCGCAGCCGCAGCGCGGTCAGCGGGTTGCGCAGCTGATGGCTGGCATGGGCGACGAACGCCCGCTGCCGGTCCATCACGTCGGACACCACGTCGGCCATGTGGTTGAAGCTCGCCGCCAGCCGACGCAGCTCCGGCGGGCCGAGCCGGTGCTGTACACGGGCGCCCCGGTCCCCCTCGGCGATCTCGTGGGTCACCGCGTCGAGTTCGGTGATCGGACGCAGCACCCAGCCGGCCAGCCCGAACGCGGTAAGTACGCAGGCCAGCACGGCGACCAGGCCGCTGCCGGTCAGCAGCAGCCACCAGGTCGTCACCGTACGACGAACTCCGTCGGACGGACTGGCGGTGATCACCGCCCCGAGGACCTCGCCCCCGTCGTTGATCGGCACCGCCACCACGATCGGATCGTCCACCCACGGCCAGACCGAGTCGGGCCGGCTGGTCTGCTGCCCGGACAGCGCGACGTCCAGCGCCTCCCGGGTGCCCAGGGTCCACTGCCAGCCCGGCGACGGGATCACCGCCGCGCCGTCCCGATCGACCACCGCCGCGTTGATGCTGTACAGCCCCTCGTAGCTGGTCAGTTCGCTGGACAGCGGGCCGGTCGTGCCGTCGCGCAACGCCGGCCCGGCCAGCGAGGCGAACCGAGTGGCGTCGGCGATCCGGTCGGCCCGGATCCGGTCGGTCTCCCGGGTGGCCAGCGTCATCGCCAGCGGCGTCCCCAACGCCACCAGCACCAGCACCATCAGCAGCAGATAGCTGATCACCAGGCGGCGTCGCACACCCCGCCCCTCACTCGGCCCGTAGCCGGTAACCGACGCCGCGGACGGTCTCCACCAGGCGTGGGTCGCCCAGCTTGCCGCGCAGCGAGCCGACGTGCACCTCGACGGTGTGCCGGTCGGCGAAGGTGGTGCCCCAGGCGTCGAGCAGGATCCGGTCCCGGGGTACGGCGACGCCGGGTTGCCGGGCCAACGAGAGCAGGACGTCGAATTCCTTGCGGGTCAGCGACACCGGCTCGCCGGCCACGGCGACCGTACGCGCCGACACGTCGACGCGGATCCTGCCGACCTCGATCAGGCTGCGGTGCGGCGTGGCGTGCGAGGCCCGCCGCAGCACCGCCTCGATCCGGGCCTGCAACTCCACCATGGAGAAGGGTTTGACGACGTAGTCGTCGGCACCGATCCGCAGGCCGAGCACCCGGTCGCGTTCCTCACCCCGGGCGGTCACCGCGATGATGCCGAGTTGGCTGCTGCGCCGACGCAGTTCCCGGCACAGGTCGGTGCCGTCCCCGTCGGGCAGGGTCAGATCGAGCAACACGAGGTCGCACGGAGCGGCGGAGAGGGCGGCGGCGACGGTGGCGGCGTGCTCCACGTCGTACCCGCGCCGGTGCAGGGCCGACGACAGGGCACCGGCCACCCGGCGGTCGTCCTCGACCAACAGGATCCGCACCTGGCCTCCCATCAGGTCTGCTCCGCGCCGGAACGGTTCCGGTTGATGGTGGCAGAAGACCGGCCGGGGTGACAGGCCTGGGGGCGGTTGACCCGTGCTCAGAGACCGAAGACCTCGTCGGAGGTGGCGTCACGTACCCCGTCGACGAAGCCCTTGAAGGCGGGGTCGTCGTGGCTGGCGGGCACCGTGGTGACGATCTCGCCGGTGGCCTGGGTGACCGCGTCGACCAGCGGCGGGAAGTCGATCTCGGCGTCGGCGAGGGTGTCGTCGTCGGCCTCGCCGAGATTGATCACGTGCTGCACGTCCTCGGCGGGCGTGGCCGGGTCGTCGGCCCAGTCGGTTCCGCAGCGGTAGCACTCGTCGTAGAGCGCGCGTTGACTGTCGGTCCAGTCCTCGTGGTAGCTCTCCATGCTTATCTCCTGTGTGCGGCGGCCTGCCCTGTGAGCATGCCCGCCCCGGCGACGGATCGGGCGGGTACGGCCCAAGCCGCCGCCGGCCACGCGAAATTCGGTCCGGCTCAGCCTGGCGACGGGCTCGGCCGGAGCCGGTCACTGCCGGACCATGCAGGTCACCGCGTTGGGGTGCACGGGCGGCTCGGCGGGCCGCTCGGCGATCATGGTGTAGCCGGCCCGCTCACCCGTACGCAGGGCGTAACGGTTCTGGCTGTAGAAGCAGATCGTCCCCACGTCCAGCCGTTGCAGCGCGGCGATCACGTCGTCACGTTCCGGCCGCTCCACCCTCGGGCCCCCGTTGGCGAACGTGGTCAGCAGCAGCCGGTCCTGCGAGAACTGCGAGTTGATGTCGTACTCGACCAGGAAGAAGTCGCGGGGCAGCACCACCCGGGGTGCGCTGCTCATCACCGGAATGGTCCGCATGATGCTCGCCGGGGCGAGCACCAGGCCGTCCGGACGGTCGAGGTCGATGATGAACTGCGCGATGGCCTGCCGCTGCGGCCGAATCTTCCAGGTGGGCTCCTCGTGCACCAGCACGCCGCTGCGTTCGTCCCACATCGGCACGGCGTAGACGGCGAACGAGGTCACCATCGCGGCGGCCAGCACCACACCGACCACGGCCCGCACCACCCGCAGCCGGGTGGGCAGCCAGACGGTGCAGAGCAGGCCGATCAACGCCGGGACGGCCAGCAGCCAGGGCACCCGCCAGAGCACCACCGAGATGCCGGTGACCGCGCTGAGCCACTCCAGCACCCCGGGAACCAGCAGGACGCTCAGCGTCAGCGCACCGCCGGCCGCGAGCAACGCCGGGGTACGACGGCGGGCCAGCAACGGACCGCACCACAACGCGAGCCCGCCGATCACGCCCACGATGCCGATCTCGAAGGTCCGCCGGTAGGTGTGCGCGGCGTCGTAGAAGTTGACGTCCGCCGCCGCCTCGTTGGCGGACGTGCCGATCAGCAACTGGGTGACGACCACCGCCCCGACCGGGTAGGCCAACGCGGCGACCCCGGCGACCAGCGCCGAGGACCAGCGCCCCACCAGCAGCATCATCAGGGCCGCCCCACCGACCAGCATCGGCAGGATGATCGCCGCGGTGGTGGTGAGGCCGATCGCGGTGATCGACAGGGCGACGATGAGCACCAGGTTCCGCTTGGCGCGGTCGTCGAACCAGCGGGTCAGGTAGAGCCACATCAACGGCACGACCGCGGAGACGAACATGCCCTTGCCCTGGTAGAGGCGGGGCAGGTGGAAGGTGCCCAGCGCCGCGTCCGGGCCGCAGACCAGCGCCAGGAAGGTGACGGCCACGGTGAAGGCGAGCACCGGGCGGCGCGGTGCCCACCGCTGCACCAGCCGCCACAGCGCCAGTACCGCCAGGACGGCCAGGACGGGCAGCAGCAGGTACCAGGTGGCCGAGGCGGCCGGGATGCCGAAGAAGCGGGCGAGTGCTCCGGCGAAGACCTCGATGCTGGCGACCGGGGGCTGCGAGGCCATCGCCGGGAGCACGTTCTCGCTGAACAGGAAGTCGTTGAGGGGGACGATGTCGCGCTCGGCCACCCAGACCGAGCGGCCCACGTAGTAGATGTCGTCGGGGGTGCTGCGGGCCAGGTAGAGCGAGGCGACCGCAGCCACCCCGGCGATCAGCAGCGCGTACACCGACTGCCAGGCCTTCGGCGCGGGGGCGTCCGCCCGGGTCGGCGGGGTGGTCCGCCAGGTCTGCCAGGTCAGCAGCACCACACCGACTGCCGCGACGAGCCCGGCGGAGCCCGGAACCCACCAGGAGATGTCGGCACCGGCCGGGGTCCCGGCCAAGCCGGCCGTGATCGCCGCGACGGTGCCGACCAGCAGGGTCAGCACCGTCCCCCACCGCTGCGCCACGCTCATCCGTCCGGCCCGGTCGACGGCCGACGACGCCGGCACCGACGACTCGGCCGCGCGGGAGGCGGGTTCAGGATCGGAGGCGGCCTCGGCCGCGGCTTGCGGGTCGGAGTCGGAAACCGGGGCCGGGACAGAGTCGGCGTGCGCGGGCTCGGGCGTGGGTTGCGGCATCGGTGCCGGTTCCGCCGTCTCGGCCGGCCCCGGGGTCGCGCGTCGGCGTCGCCGGCGCAGGCCGAGCCGGAGCAGGACGGCGAGCACGGCCAGCACCGATCCGGCGACGAGCCAGATGCGCAGTGTCAGCGACGGGGCGAGGCCCAACGGGAGGGCCGCGTGGTAGAGCAGCGTCCAGAGCGCGAAGGCCAGCACGGCGCAGTCGGTCAGCAGCGCGGGTATCGCCGCGATGCCGTCACGGACCCCACCGAGCACGACCCGGATCCGGCTGCGGTGGACCGGAGCGGGTTCGGCCGGTTCGTCAGCCGTGCTGATTGCGGCGACAGCGACCGAGTGGTCGGTCATCGACACGAGCGTCCTTGTCGTCGTACGGGCAGGTGCGGCTCAGGCGGACGGCTGTCGCTGCGGCAGCCACCGCGCCGAGCGGATCCACCGAGGGTAGTAGCCGGCTCCCCGGGACCGGTGGTGGCGGTGGCGGTCCGTGCCCGGGTCGCGGTGCCGGCCCGAGCCAGCCATACCCCGGGCCCGCCCAGCTCAACCCGATGCCGGCGATGCACGCTGGCGGGGCAGGGGGTCCACCCCGCCCAGCGCCCGCAGCACCGAGTCCACCAGGGTTTCCAGGTAGCTGTCGGTGACCGGGGTACGGGCGATGGCCAGCCGCCAGTACAGCGGCCCCACGATCAGGTCCACCGCCGCGTCCGGATCGGTCGTGGCCGGCAACTCGCCCCGGTCCACGGCACGGGTGATCAGCCGACCGGCGACCTCCTGCTGCCGGGCCCGCAGCACCTGCTGGAGCGTCTCGTCGATGGTCGGGTTGCGGGCGGCCTCGGCGAGCAGGTCCGGGATGATCTGCGCGGCCAGCGGGTGCCCGAGCGCGTGCGCCACCACCTGGAACAGCAGGGCAAGGTCGCCGCGCAGGCTGCCGGTGTCCAGGGCGGGCAGTCGCGCGCCGGCGGCGGCGGTGACCACCTCCAGGACCAGGTCGAGCTTCGAGTTCCAGCGGCGATAGATTGCCGTCTTGCTGACTCCGGCGCGGCGGGCCACCGCCTCGATGGAGAGTCGGCCGTAGCCGACCGCGGCGAGTTCCTGCATCAGGGCGCGGCGGATGGCCGTGGTGATTTCTCCACGAAGCACCGCCGCACCGGCCGGCGCCCGCCTCTTCCCGGTCGTCACCTGGGACTCTTCTCGGCTGTCACGCAGGACAATGTACCGCAACGACGGTACGGTTGCGTCCCGACGTATTTCGGACTAATGTCCACGCAGCGGCGAGGCGGCGCTCCGGGTACGAACACGCTAGATTCCATCGTCGCGAACGCACCCGCCGGCTCGACAAGATCGGAGCGCCCATCCCTATGGCCAACAGCACGCTGGCCGATCCCGACTCCGGCCTTCCCCCTGCGCAGCTGGCCGCCCGGCACGGGCTGCGCATGGCCGGTCAACGCCCCTCCCTGGGCACCTACAGCCGTCAGCTCTGGCGCTACCGGCACTTCATCACCGCGTACGCCAATGCGAAGCTGGCGGCTTCGTTCAGCAACGCCCGCCTCGGGCAGCTCTGGCAGGTGCTCACTCCGCTGAGCAACGCGGCGGTCTACTACCTGATCTTCGGTCTGGTGCTCCAGCAGAGCCGGGGGATGGACAACTTCATCGCCTACCTGACCGCCGGGCTGTTCATCTTCAACTTCACCCAGACCAGCGTGCAGCAGGGCACCCAGGCGATCAGCGGCAACCTGGGGCTGATCCGCGCCCTGCACTTCCCCCGGGCCAGCCTGCCGCTGGCCATCACCATCACCCAGTTCCAGCAGCTGCTCGGCTCGATGGTGGTGCTGATCGCCATCGTGCTGGTCACCGGTGAGCCGATCACCCTGATGTGGCTGATGCTGGTGCCGGCGGTGCTGCTCCAGACGGTGTTCAACGCCGGGCTGACCATGACGGTGGCACGGCTGGGTGCCAAGGCCACCGACCTCAAGCAGGTGATGCCCTTCATCCTGCGGACCTGGATGTACGGCTCCGGCGTGCTCTACAGCGTCGAGCTGTTCGCCGAGAACCTGCCGGGTTGGGCCACCGCCATCGTGCAGTTCAACCCGATGCTCGTCTACATCGAGCTGGCCCGCGTGGCGCTGCTGGAGAACACTCCCCTGCTCAACGACTCCCTGCCGCTGACCTGGCTGGTCGCGATCGGCTGGTCGCTCGTGATGGGCCTCGGGGGCTACCTTTACTTCTGGCGCGGCGAACAGGAGTACGGCCGTGGTTGATCACCTCGCGATGTCCAACGACGTGACGGTGACCCTGCCCCGGATCCAGGATCGGATCCCGACGGTGGTGGTGGACGACGCGCACGTCGTCTACCGGGTGCACAAGGGTGCCGCCGGCAGCCACAGTCCGGTGGCCGCGCTGCGGCGGCTGGTGACCCGCACCTCGACACCGAACGTGCGGGAGGTGCACGCGGTGCGGGGTGTCACCTTCACCGCGTACCGGGGCGAGGCGATCGGGCTGATCGGCACCAACGGCTCCGGCAAGTCGACCCTGCTGCGGGCCATCGCCGGGTTGCTGCCGGTGGAGCGGGGCGCGGTCTACACCGAGGGCCAGCCGTCCCTGCTCGGGGTGAACGCCGCGCTGCTCAACGACCTGTCCGGCGAGCGCAACGTCACACTCGGCTGCCTGGCCATGGGCATGTCCCCGGCCGAGGTGCAGCGCCAACTCCCGGAGATCATCGAGTTCTCCGGGATCAACCAGCGGGGTGACTTCGCCTCGCTGCCGATGCGCACCTACTCCTCCGGCATGTCGGCCCGGCTGCGGTTCTCCATCGCCGCCGCCAAGCAGCACGACGTGCTGCTGATCGACGAGGCCCTGGCCACCGGCGACAAGCGGTTCCGCAAGCGCAGCGAGGCCCGGGTGCGGCAGCTGCGGGAGAACGCCGGAACGGTGTTCCTGGTCAGCCACCAGCTCTCCTCGGTACGCGACACGTGTGAGCGGACAATCTGGCTGGAATCCGGAGTAATCAAGATGGATGGCCCGACCGATGAGGTATTGAAGGCATACGAGGCGTTCACCAGCGGGAAGTAGAGTTTCGGTGAATGTCCGGCATCGTTCGGGCGACAGCGCCGCGTCCGAACGATGCCCACCCGCGTTATCGTTCATCCCGTCGTCCCGTCGACAACACCTTCCGTTCACACAACCCCCCACCGCCATGTACCGAGAGTGAGGACCGGCAATGACGCAGGACCAGACCACCGATTCGGGCACCACGCCGCAGAACACGGCGCCGTGGCGACCCTCACGGACGGTGGCCGTGGTGCTGGCCGGCGGCACCGGTACCCGGCTCGGCCTCGGCATCCCCAAGCAGCTGCTGAAGATCGCCGGTAAGCCGATCATCGAGCACACCCTGGCCGTCTTCGAGGCCGCACCGGAGATCGACGAGATCATCGTGCTGATGGCCAGCGGTCACGTCGCCGAGGCGCAGCAGATCGTGACCAAGGCCGGCTTCCGCAAGGTCACCAAGGTCATCGAGGGTGGCGACACCCGCAACGCCACCACCCGCATCGCCCTGGACGCGGTCGGCGAGCAGGACTGCAACATCCTCTTCCACGACGCGGTACGGCCCCTGCTCAGCGGCCGGATCGTGCGGGAGTGTGTGAACGCCCTCTGGACGTACTCGGCGGTCGACGTGGCCATTCCGTCGGCCGACACGATCATCCAGGTCGACGAGAACGAGTGCATCACCGACATCCCGGTGCGCTCCACGCTGCGCCGGGGGCAGACCCCGCAGGCGTTCCGGTCCAGCACGATCCGGGAGGCGTACCGGCGGGCCGCCGGTGACCCGAACTTCGCCGCCACCGACGACTGCGGTGTGGTGCTGCGCTACCTGCCCGAGGTGCCGATCAAGGTGATCGACGGCTCGGACGAGAACATCAAGGTCACCCACCCGGTCGACGTGCACCTGGCGGACAAGCTCTTCCAGTTGGCCGCCGCCAAGGTGCCCCGCCTGGCCGACCAGCGCACCTACAGTGACGAGGTCGCGGGCCGCACGATCGTCGTGTTCGGCGGCAGCTACGGCATCGGCCACGACCTGACCGAGCTGGCCCGCCGCTACGGCGCCCAGGTCTTCCCGTTCAGCCGCTCCAGCACCGGCACCCACGTCGAGCGCCCCGCCGACGTCGAGGCCGCGCTGAAGACGGCCTTCGAGGCCACCGGGCGGATCGACTACGTGGTGGTCACCGCCGGCATCCTGGAGAAGGGCGCGCTGGCCGAGATGGATCAGGAGACCATCGACCGGGTGCTCCAGGTCAACTTCGTCGGCCCGGTCACGGTCGCCCGGCAGTCGCTGCCCTACCTGCAGCACACCAAGGGTCAGCTGCTGCTGTACACCTCCAGCTCGTACACCCGGGGTCGGGCGGACTACGCGCTCTACTCGGCGACCAAGGCCGCCCTGGTCAACCTCACCCAGGCGCTCTCGGACGAATGGGCCGAGCTGGGCGTACGCGTCAACGTCATCAACCCCGAGCGGACCGCCACCCCGATGCGGACCAAGGCGTTCGGCACCGAGCCCGAGCACACGCTGCTCGCCGCCGAGATCGTCGCCCAGGCCTCGTTGGACGTGCTCGTCTCGGAGCTCACCGGCCAGGTGATCGACGTGCGCCGCTCCCCGGGCGAGGCGCCGACCCCTGTCGTGCCGGCCCAGGGCAGCCGGTCGACCAGCACCACCCCCGTCGGCTGACCGACGCACGACGACCGCGGAAGGCAGCACCGAGATGCGTGGTGACCTGGTCAGGAAGCTGGCCGCCCGGGGCCTGGCCACCGGTGCGGCAGTCCTGGCGTTCATCGTGGTCGCGCTCACCGGCGCGACCACCTGGGGGCTCGCGCTCTCGGTGCTCGCCCTCGCCGCCACGGTCTGGGAACGTCGCGTCCGCCCCGGAGCGGACAGCGGTGCGGAAACCACACTGATCGCGGCCGGGGTGCTTGTCGGTTACGCCCGGCAGCTCGACGCCGGCTTCGACCCGGCCCTGGCCGGTACCGCGCTGATCCTGCTGGGGCTGATGGTGCTCACCGGCCCGCTGCGCGACGCGGGGCACCTGGAACTGCGCGCCGCCAACCTGCCGGTACGCACCTGGGTGCCGCAGGTCACCGCCCGCCTCGGTGACCTGGTGGCCGCCCTGCTCGCGGTGTTGGCGCTGGCCGCACTGGCGGCGCTGCCCGCCGTCGTCGCCCTGGCCGCGAGCCTGCTGGCCGGTGGGGCCGTCGGTGCGGTCGCCGTCAAACTGGTCCAGCGACGGATGCGTCCCGCCTCCGGTGGCTCCCCGGTGACCCGGGAGCTCCGCCGGCACCAGCCGGAGTTCCTGCTCTACTTCTCCGCCCCGCCCGGCTCCGAGTACCAGGTCACCATGTGGCTGCCGTACCTGGAGCGGATCGGACGGCCGTTCGTGGTGATGCTGCGGGAGCCGGACGCGCTGCCGGTCATCGCGGCGGCGACCACCGCTCCCGTGCTCTACTGCCCCACCCTGCGCAACATGGACGAGGTGCTGGTGCCGAGCCTGCGCGCGGCGTTCTACGTCAACCACGGCGCCAAGAACAGCCACTGCCTGCGCTTCACCCAGCTCACCCACATCCAGTTGCACCACGGCGACAGCGACAAGGCCTCCAGCGCCAACCCGGTGTCGGCGATCTTCGACCGGATCTTCGTCGCGGGCGAGGCGGCCATCGACCGGTACGCCCGGGCCGGGGTGGACATCCCGGCCGACAAGTTCGTGGTGGTCGGCCGCCCCCAGGTCGAGGCGATCGAGGTGGGTACCGGCCCGACCGGCCCCCGGCCGAACCCGACGGTCCTCTACACCCCGACCTGGACCGGGCACCACGCCGACGCCGACTACTGTTCGCTGGGCGTGGCCGAAGGACTGTTGTCGCGGCTGCTGGACCGGGGTGCCACGGTGATCCTGCGGCCGCACCCCTACACCACGCAGAATCCGACCTCGGCCCGCCAGTTGGCGCGGCTGCACGACCTGCTCGCCGCCGACCGGGCACGTACCGGCCGTCAGCACCTCTTCGGTGCCGCCGCGAGCGGGCTGACCCTGGCCGAGTCGGTGAACCGCGCGGACGCCCTGATCTCCGACGTCTCCGGGGTGGTGTCGGACTGGTTGTACTCGGGCAAGCCGTACGCGGTCACCGACACCGGCGCCGACGGTGACCGGTTCCTCGAACGGTTCCCGCTGGCCGCTTCCGGTTACGTGTTGCGCCGGGACATGGTCAATCTCGACGAGGTGCTGACGCAGCTGCTCCAGACCGATCCGCTCGCCGGGGTCCGGTGGGCCACCCGTCGCCGATACCTCGGCGACTTCCCGGCCGAGACGTACGCCGAGGCGTTCCTGGCGGCGGCCCGGCGCGAGCTCGACCCGTCCTGGTCCGCCCCGACTCCCCGCACCGCCAGCGACTCGCCGCTGTCCCCCGCCACCTGAGCACCGCCAGCGCCCTGACCGGACGCCTCCGTGACGGCAGCCCGGTCAGCGTACGGCGTCGAGCAGAGCCAGCACGGCCGCCGGGTCCTCCACGTGGGCGTTGTGGCCGAGCCCGGGCAGCGTCACCACCGGTACGCCGTACTCCTTGAGCTGCGCGTCGGTGACCATCGGGTCGTGCTCGCCACGGGCCAGCAGGACCGGCGCGTCGATCGTGGCCAGCAGCGCACCCAGGTTGGGCTCGCCGACAGCGAAGGCGCTCGGGTCCATCGCCAACCGCCACCGGCCGTTTTCCTGCCGTAATCCGGCCGCCACGGCGGGATCCTCCGGGCTGAGCAGGTCGGCCAGCCCGGCGACCCGCAGGTAGCGGCGTGCCGCCTCGTCGCGGTTGTCGAACCAGGTGACCGGGCGGGCGGCCAGATCCGTGGCACGGGACAACTCCGCCGGGGACCACACCGCCTTGATGCCGAGCCCGACCACCGCGTCGACGGTGACCGCCCGGCTCACGGCGGCGAGCGCCAGCCCGACCACCCCGCCGAGCGAGTGGCCCAGCACGATCACCCGGTCGCCGGGGTGCAGGCTCGCGGCGACCTGATCGGCGAGGGCGGCGAACGAGTACGCCGGCAGCGGGGGTGACGCGCCGTGACCGGCCAGATCGGGGGCCATCCACCGTCCCGGCCACCGCTGGTGCAGCAGCGGTGCGCAGGGCAGCCACACGTCGCCGGTGGCACCCATCCCGTGCAGCAGCAACAACACCGGCGCGCTGCCCCGCTCACCCGACTCCGTGATCATGTCGGGCAGTCTGCCACCGCCCGGGCCGGTCGGCGAGAGCCGCGACCGGGATACGACACCGGGCGCCGACCCCGAAGGGTCGGCGCCCGGCACGAACAGCAGGAGTCAGGACGAATAGCCCCGGGTGGCAGCCCAGTTGGCCAGGTCGATGGTGCTCAACCAGTACGAGTAGTACGACGCGTCGGCCGAGTCGGCGATCTTCACCATCCGGCCCTCGTCCTCGTAGCCGACCACGGCGACGTAGTGGCCGCCGGGGAAGGAGTGCCAGCCACCGGCGGTGTCCACGACGCTGCCGGCGACGTTCACCACGACGCCACGCCCGTCGGAGATGGCCGCCACGACATCGGCCTGGAGCTGGTCCATCTGGGCCGGGGTCGCCGCGCCACCGGGGATCATCGTGGTCTTGTACGGCTCGCCCTTGACCGCGGCGTTGAGCGCCCGAGTGGTGTCGTACGCCGAGTTGGTGCCGGCGAAGGTGGTGCCGAGCTGGGCGGCGAGGGTCTCCTGGCCGCGCTCGATGCCGGCGGCGCTCAGCGCGTTGCGCACCGCGGCCGGGCCGCAGTAGTAACCGTTGATCTGGGCCTGGTAGTCGTACGACAGCACCTTTTCCGCCGGCGGCTTCGGGGCGGCCTTCTTACTGGCCACGTCCGGGTCCGCCGTGGCGGCCCGCGCCGACGGCGAGGCGGCGGCGCTGCTCGGCGCGGCACTGCTGGGGGCGGCGCTGCTCGGGTCGGCACTGCTGGGAGCGGCGCTGCTGGGGGCGGTGGCGACCCGCGCCAGGGAACGGGAGGCCGCACTGTCGTCGCGCAGCTCGGCCACGGCGGCCGCGGTGGGCGCGTCGACCAGGTTGTCGTCGGTCCGGGCGACCAGGGCACCGGCGCCGGTGGCCAGCACGAGGGCCGCCGCCGACGTGGCGAGAAGCTGATAGGGGCGTTCGGTGGCCAGCTTACGGAGCTGACGCTTGAGGGTGTGCTTCACGAGATCCTCCACGGGCTGAGGGGTGGACGGGTGGGCCTGGCTCAGGCTGCGGAGAGCGGACCGGCGAGCGCAGGCACCACGGTGCCGTGGAGGCGGGGGAATATCGGGGGGATCGAATTGTGCTGCACGAGGACAGGAACTCCTTCCGACACCGCCGACCGGGTTAGCTGACGGATTCGGGCGGGAAGATCGCCCTACCGCGAGCCGTGGCTCACGGATTCACCCCAAGTGGTGCAGTGGTTCCCCGGTTCGTGTGATCACGATTGAGCGGGTCGGCGCGGCGTCGCCACTTGCGATCATTTACCGCACCGGACAGGGCGACACTACTGGTCGGTATCGCTCCTGCCAAGCCTGCCCTGACCTGCTTAAACCTGGTCCGGTGCGATTATTTTCGGGTATCGCGGAACTGTCGTCGCTCAATGGGACAGCGCTCGCGGACATCCCTGTCGGGGCGGTAACCGGACCGGACGTTCACAATGTCCCCGCACATTGCGCCCCACTTCGACGTCTGACCCACGTTGACCGATTCGGCAATTACTGTGACCGGGGTCACCGAATTTCGGCCCACCTGTTGTTGAACCGGCGTGGTCGCGACGGCTCATCCCACCCGGGCCGGCCGCCAGCGCAGGGTCGCTGCGGGCCGACCGACGACCACCCGGCGCGGCACCGGCAGCGGGTTCGGCCGTAGCCGCTGCGCTGCGGCGTACGCCTCGGTGGAGAGCGCGCGGGCGGCGTCGGCGGCGAGTTCCGCGGCCCGCCAGGCGTCGCGTTCCTGCTGCGCGGCCGCCTGGTAGGCCGCGAGGCGGCCGTCACGTACCACCCGGGCCAGGAAGATCTCCTGCTCGGCGGGGTGCCGTCGGGGATCCCAGCCGGCCCGGTGGGCCAGCGCGTCGGCGAGTTGCCGCCCGGTCAGGTCGCCGCGCCAGTATGCGGCCATCGCGGCGTGGTGCAGCCAGCGCTCCCGAGCCGCGTACTCGGCGGGGGTCCGGGGCGTACCGGGGCTGGGCCAGACGGTGGCGGCGGCGAGCCGTCGGGCGGCGGCCTCCGCCTCGTCGTACGCGGCCCAGGCGCGGTCGAGTTCCGTCTGCGCGCGGTGCCATGCGGCCCGGCGGCGGCCGGCGTTCTGCGCGGCGCCCGCCGCGGCGACGGCGACCTCACCGGCGTAGCGACGCTGGTCCGCGACATCGTCGTGGTCCGGGAGGTCCGGGGTCCGGTCGGTCGGCGGGACCGGCTCGGGCCGGGCGACAAGCGCGGTGAGCACGCCCAGCGCGAGCACCAGCAACACCGACCAGATGGCGGCGGCCCGAGGCGCGTCGATCAGGAACTGGTAGAGAACGGTCTTCTCCATGTCGATACCTCACGGAAGCGGATGTGGCGGCCCGGGGTGCCGCCGGTGGCGGGTCGCCGGGTAGCGGCGGATCGTCAGGGTGGTGGAGCGCGGCAGGACACCCACGGTGGGGGCCCGATCGCAGAGGGCCGTCCGGGTCAACCGACGGTATGGGCGGGAATCAGGCGCCGGGCGGGGCGCGGCCGCACCGCAGACCCGAGGTGTCCACCGCAGGAGGCTGATCGTCGGCAGCCGCGCCAGCCAGGTCGACGCCCTGGTCGGTCCGCGCCGACGGCACCGGTGCCGTCGCGGCGCCAGCGCCGGGGCGGTCGTCGTCGCCACTCGCCAGTCCATCGGCTGTCGGCGGGATCGCGGCGCACCGGTCGGATGCCAACGCCTCGGTCGGCGGGGCGAAGCTGACCATGCTGGGCTGCCCGGCAGGGCCCGCCGCTGGGCCGAGATCACCGGGATGGGCGGCGGGTGCGGGCATTGTCCAGGCGCCGACGGCGAACGCGGCGGCGACAGCGAATCCGGTCAGCAGCCGTGCCACCCGACGCGCCAACCACCACAGAGGAGGACGAGTGGGGACGATCGGAAGCACGCTGCCACGCTACCGTCAGGTCCCGCGGGCCGCACTGCCGCCGGGCGTGTCGCAGCGAAGAACCTGATTCGGGTCACCCGGAGCGCCGCGCGTCAGCGGAGTGAGCTCACCGTCCAGGATGGACAGCGGGAGGGGACCGGCGCGGGGCCAGGCGACGCATCATCGGTTGTTCGACGAAGCGGTGCACCAGTGCGGCGAGCCCCAGCGTGAGCGCCAGGAAGCCGATCACGGCGGCCGGGCCCCACCAGCCGGGCAGGCCGGTCCCCCAGTCCCCGGTGATCCGGAGAATCGTCATGATCACGAACACGTGCACCAGGTAGAAGGCGAACGAGACCTCGCCGAGCCAGACCATCGGGCGCGACCGCAGCGGGGAGCGCCGCCCCCGCACGTCGGCGTCCGCCGCCGCGGCGATGACCAGGACGTACGCCGCCGCCAGCAGCGCCGCCCAGAACTCGGCCCGGATCCACTCGGCGGCGGCCACCCAGGTGCCCACGAAGATCAGGCTCGCCAGGGGCAGGCCGGGACCCCGCCACCGCCCGCGCAGCATGAGTTCGGCGGCGGCCACGCCCATCCAGAACTCCAGCGAGCGGACCAGGGGGAACACCTGGGTGAACCACCATCGGCTCTGCTCCGGCACCAGGGTCTGGGCGGGCCACAACGCCAGAATCAGCAGCGGTACGGCGATCACCACGGCCCACAGCTGCCAGGGCCGGGCCCGGCGTACCAGTGGCAGGACCAGCGGCAGGCACAGGTAGAAGAACAGCTCGCAGGAGAGCGACCAGCTCACGTTGTTGACGCTGTAGAAGTACCCGGGACGGGGATCCCAGGCCTGGATCAGGAACAGGTTCTCCAGCGCCGCGACGGGGTTGATCGGATCGGCGAACCAGACGGCGGCCCCCATGGCCAACGCCCAGAGCAGGACGTGGTTCGGATAGATCTTGGCGAACCGGCGCCGCCAGAACCGCCGCCGGGAGTCGCCGGGTCGGGCCGACCAGACCAGCACGAAGCCGCTGAGAATGAAGAAGAACTGCACTCCGGACAGGCCCAGAGTGAAGACCTTGCCGACGACCGCCTGGTAATCCGGCTCGGCGATGATCCGCATGGTGCCGGCGTGAAAGCCGAAGACCAGCAGCGCGGCTATCCACCGCAGCCCGGTCAACGACGGTAGCCGGCTGGCCAGGGCCCGGTCGGTCGCGGAGCCCGGCGGTGCCGCCACCGGTGCGCTGGTCATGCGGGCACCTCCGGCGTCGGCGGCACGCGTCTCTCCTCCCCAGGGCCGGTTGGCCCGTTCCGATCGGCTGCCGGGGCCATCCGGCGTCGCCCGTCGGGCACCCTACCCGCTGACTGATCGATCCACTCGTCGGGTGATCGGTGACCGTACGCTGTCACGCTGTTCAATCGCTTCACCGCTGCCGGCCATGTCTGGTTCCCGTCCTGTCCATCCGGGCGGTCGAGGGTGTCGGCGTGGTCAATCAGCCGACGCAAGCGCCGCTGCTGAGCATCGTCGTGCCGGTCTACGGCGTCGAGGCGTACCTGCGTCAGTGCCTCGACTCGATTCGCGAGGACGTGCCCGCGAACGAGACGGCGGCGGTGGAGCTGATCGCGGTCGACGACGCCTCGCCGGACGGGTGTGGACAACTGCTGCGCGAGTACGCCGCCGACCACCCCGGCTTGCGGGTGCTGCACCTGGAGAGGAACGGCGGTCTCGGGCCGGCGCGCAACGCGGGCCTGGACGTGGCCACCGGCGAGTACGTCTGGTTCGTCGACAGTGACGACTGGCTGCCGCCGGGCACCATCGCGGCCATGCTCGACCGGCTGCGTACGGACCGGCCCGACGTGATGATGATCGACCATCTCCGGGTGCACGAGTGCGGACGTCGCGACATCGACGCCAGCAGTCACCTGCTGCGCGGGACACCCGGCGTGGTGCGGCTGGTCGACCGGCCGCAACTGCTGCGGGTGCAACACACCGCCTGGAACAAGGTGGTACGCCGGGCGTTCATGGCTGAGCTGGGGCTGCGCTTCCACCCCGGCTGGTACGAGGACATTCCGTTCAGCCATCCACTGCTGATCGGCGCGGATCGGATCTCGGTGCTGGACCGGATCTGTTACCTGTACCGGCAGGGCCGCCAGGGTGCGATCACCTCGACCCGCAGCGGCCGGCACTTCGACGCCTTCGACCAGTACGACCGGCTCTTCGCCTGGCTGCGGCAGCACCACCCCGACGGGCGTTGGCATGCGGAACTGTTCGACCTCATGGTCAACCACTTCCTGGTGGTGGTCGGCAACGACGACCGGCTGCACCCGCACCTGCGACGACGCTTCTTCCGCCGGGTCGCCGCGCACTACCGCCGGCACCTACCCGGCGGCGGCTACCCCCGGCCCGGCGGGGTGGCCGGGCTCAAGCACCGGCTGGTCGACCGGAACAACTACCTGGCCTACGTGGCACTGCGCCGCGCCCACCGGCTGGCCGGCAGGCTACGCAGCCCGTCGGCCCCACCGCCCGCGACGACCAGCCCCGACGCCGAACACGACGCGGGGTCCGACCCCACCCGACCTCGCACACTGGTGCGGACACATGGAAACGGAACGCGATGACCACGCTCAAGATCGGGCCGCATCTGGTCGGCACCGGCGAACGTCCCTTCGTGGTGGCGGAGATGTCCGGCAACCACAACGGTGACCTGGACCGGGCACTGGCCATCGTGGACGCCGTCGCCGCCAGCGGTGCGCACGCGTTGAAGCTCCAGACGTACCGGCCGGACACCATCACCATCGACGTCGACGCCCCGGCCTTCCGCATTTCCGGCGGCCACGAGTTGTGGGGCGGGCAGAACCTGTACCGGCTCTACGAGCGGGCCCACACCCCGTACGAGTGGCACGGTCCGATCTTCGAGCGGGCCCGCGAGCGGGGCCTGACGGTATTCTCCTCCCCCTTCGACGCCACGGCTGTCGAGTTGCTGGAGAGGTTGGACGCGCCCGCGTACAAGATCGCCTCCTCGGAGTTGGTCGACCTGCCGTTGATCCGGCTCGTCGCCGCCACCGGCAAACCCGTGATCATCTCCACCGGAATGGCCACCCTGGCCGAGATCGACGCGGCGGTCCGTACGGCCCGGTCCGCCGGTGCGAGCGGGATCGTGCTGCTGGCCTGCACCGCCGCCTACCCGGCACCACCCGCCGACAGCAACCTGCGCCGCATCCCGGTGCTCGCCGAGGCGTTCGGCGTACCGGTCGGCCTCTCCGACCACACCCCCGGCATCGGCGTGCCCGTCGCGTCGGTGGCCCTCGGCGCCTGCTTCATCGAGAAGCACATCACGCTGGACCGGGCCGACGGTGGCGTGGACTCCGACTTCTCCCTGAACCCCGCGGAACTGTCGGCCCTGGTGGTCGAGGCGGAACGGGCCCACGCGGCACTCGGCGGCACCGCCATCGGCCCGACCCCGGCCGAACGGGAAGGGCTACGCTTCCGCCGCTCGCTCTACGTGGTCGCGGACGTCCGCGCCGGCGACGAGGTCACCCCCGCCAACGTCCGCTCGATCCGACCGGCCGGCGGACTGTCCCCAGTGGAGATCGACCGCGTCCTGGGCCGCCACTTCACCGCCGACGTCACACGCGGCACCCCGCTCAGCTGGGACCTGATCTGACGATCAGGCGAGCCACCGGGCCGCCGACCTCAAGCTGGCCAACGGGGTCCTGACCGTCACTGACACGACTCGGTGAACAGCCACCGAGACGACACGCAACCTCACCGCCATAACTTCCCTGCTCGCGAGCTATTGCGTCGGTTGAAGCAGAGCAAAGGGCGGGTAGGGGACATGGGTGGGTGGTGGATCGTTGTCGCGGACGGTGATCGCGGCGGAGGAAATCGATTGTTACTTGCGGTAGTGGGCTGCGGCTGCTGCGTGGTCCGCGTCGCCACGCGGGCGTCGCGACCCGGGGTCGCCGTCAGGTAGGGGTACCGTCCGCGGTGTCGCGGGGCCGGTCGGTGGCGACGAAGGCGACGGTGACGACCAGGTCGGCGAGGGTCAGCGTGCGCCACAGCCAGTCGATGCGGGGCGGCACCTCGAGTCCGTGCCGCTGCCACCAGATGGCCATCGGGACGTCGGTGAGCTTGGCCAGGCATTCGGCGCGGGTCCAGCGGGCCCAGAATTCGCCGGTGCCGAAGCGCCGCGCGAGCGCCGTCGGCACCGGTGCGCCGACTCGCTCGGCGTCGATCGCCACCCGCCATCGCGGCACCGGCGGGGCGTACCAGCCGAGGCAGCGGCCGTCGTCCAGATAACTGCGGGTGGTCGCGTCGGCCGACTCGGCCGGGGTGGCGAGGCGCAGGTGTCGGTGGGCGACCGCGAGCAGCGATACCACCGACGGCACCGCAGAGACCGGAGACATCCCGGCCCGCGTGCCCACCGACGGCGTGACAGCCGCGGGCGCGGATGAGCCTGCGTCGGCGGTGGGCGGGGCGGAAGGCAGGAGACCGCCGGTGTGGCCGTGGCGGTGGGCGGGGTCAGATCGAGGCAGCACCGTCGACCACGAGGACCTGGCCGTTGATGTTGGTCTGCTCGCGCAGCAGCATCCGTACCACCGGGAGCACCTCGTCCGGCTCGGTCAGGTGGCCGGTCGGGGTGCGGCGGACGATCTGGTCCAGTTGGGTCCGGCCCAGCACCGCCGACATCTCCGAGGCGAAGAAGCCGGGCGCGACGGCGTTGACCAGGACCCGTCCGCCCAACTCCCGGGCCAGGGAGCGGGTGGCCGCGTCCATGCCGCCCTTGGTGGCCGAGTACGCGACCAGGCCGGGGAAGCCGCGCTGCCCGCAGATCGAGGTGATGTTGACGATCCGGCCGCGTCGGCCCTGCGCCAGCATTCGGCGTACGACCAGGCGGGTCAGTTGCAGCGGCGCGGTCAGGTTCGTCTCGACGATCCCCGCCAGGTCGGCGGTGGCGGTGTGTACGTGCAGCGAGTCCTGCCCGACGGCGGCATTGTTGACCAGGCCGTCGATCGGGCCGAGGTGTTGCTCGGCGGCCCGGACGAACGCCTGCACGGCGGCGAGGTCGGTGACGTCGACCGAGCCGACGTGCGTCCGACCCGGATGGGTGTCGGCGAGCTTCGCCAACTCCGGAGTGACGGTACGGGCGAAGGCGGCCACCCGCAGACCGGCGTCGAGCAGGTCGGTGACGATGGCGAGGCCGAGCCCGCGCGAACCACCGGAGACGAGCACCACGGTGGACGGCGGGACCGCCGGGGCGGACATGGTGGGGTCAGACATCGCTTTTCAGGGTCTCCTTGACAGGGATCTCGGGCAGCAGACGGATCCGGCGGGGCACGGCGTACTCCGGTAGCCGGTCGGCGCACCAGCGCACCAGCGCCGCCTCGTCGGGCGGCCCGACAGTGGCGGTGGGTACCACCTCGGCGACGACGAGGTGGCCGAGCAGTGGCGCGCGCCGGGCACCGACCCGGGCCCAGGCCACCTGCGGATGGGCGGTCAGCACGTCCCGTACCGCGCCGGCGGAGACCTTGCTGCCGCCCACGTTGATCTCGTCGGAGTCGAGTCGACCGGTGATCAGGACCCGGCCGTCGACGACCTGCACCCGATCGCCGGTACGGATCGGGCCGGCCAGGCCGACGCCGTGATACGGCGAGGTGACCACCAGTTCCCCGTCGCGGACGCCGAGGGTGGGGCGTCCCGGCGCCGGCCGGTCCAGCCACTCGACCGGGAACCCGGCCCGACCGTCGTGCACCACGATCGCCGCGCCGACCTCGGAGGAGGCGTAGATCCAGGAGATCCGGGTGGTGGGGAAGACTTCGCGGAGCCGGTCCAGGATCGCCTGGTCGACCGGTTCACCACCGAGGGTGAGCTGGCGCAGCGGCACCCGGGCGAGGGCGGCGGGGTCGCGGTGCAGGGCCCGACGCCAGAAGGTCGGGGTGCCGGAGGCCGCGTCCACCCCGTGCGTCGCGGCCAGCGCCGGCCAGTCGTCGAACTGCTCCGGCTCCACCACCACCAGGTGCTGCCCCGGCTGGGTCAGTGACAGCGTCACCACCTGCCACCAGGCGTAGCTGCCCGGCGCGTACGGGCACAGCCAGGTGCGGTCGGGTTGGCGGCCACGGACGGTGGTCAGTGACTCCAGGGTGTGCCCGACCCGCTTGGGGCGGCCGGTGGTGCCGGAGGTCAGCAGCCACAGTCGGCCGGCTTCGCCGGCACGCGGGCGCGACGGCGTGAGGTCCGCGCCGCCGGTGTCGGTGACGGTGAACCCGGCCTCGGACAGTTCGGTGCGCAGCACGCTGTCGGCCCGGCTGGCCGTGGTGATCAGCAGTTCGGTGCCGTGCACCGCGTGGTGGCGGGCGGCGGCGAGGGCGTACCGGGCACGGTGCGCGAGCAGCGCCACCGGGGCGGGCAGGCGCAGCTCCGGCAGGTCCCGCCAGGACAACGCGGTGCCGTCGACCACGACCCGGTTGTCCAGACCGGCCGGGGGCGGTGCGGCCGGGCGCGCGGTGTCGACGCTCACGGCCGCGCCAGGTCGGCGAGGAAGTCCAGGACGTCGCCGACGGTGGCGATCCGGCGCAGTCCCGCCGCGTCGAAGTTCAACTCCTCGTCGGTCTCGTCCTCCACCCGCAAGGCCAACTCGGAGAAGTCCAACGACCGGAAGCCGATCTCCCGCAGATCCGCGCCGTCGTCATCGGGCAGCACCTTGCCCTGATTGGCCAGCACCTGTCCCATGAGGTCGCGAATTCGCGCACGACTCAATTCCGTCATGCGGCGGAGTGTACAGCCAGATCGTTGGTGACTAGGGTTCCCGGGGGCCCGGAAATGGATCAGAAAGCGAGCGGGACATGCTGCGTGACGCCACCGAGGAAGACGTTAACCTGATGTTGTCCTGGCGTAATCAGGAAATCAACCGACTGGCCAGCAAGACGCACCATGTCATCAGCGCCGACGAGCACGCCCGCTGGTGGGCCGCCGCCCGGACCGACCCCACCCGACGGGTGCTGATCTACCTGCGCGACGGGCTTCCCTGCGGGGTGGTGAACTTCTTCGACCTGCGGTTCGACCCTCCGCGTACCGGCTCCTGGGGCTTCTACCTGGATGCTGACGCGCTGGCCGAGCGGGGTGAGACGCTGCCCGCCTGGATCGACGTCATGCGCGCGGCGGTGGACCACGCCTTCGATGTGCTGAATCTGGACCGGCTCGACGGCGAGGTGCTCGCGCACAACACCGCCGTACGACAGATGAACCGACGGTTTCGATTCGTCGAAGGCACCGGACGGATCGAGATTCACGACGGTCGGGAAATCACCGTCATTCCCATTTCTCTCGATCGCGCCGCTCGCCGCAGGCGCTGATTTACCGTACCGTCCATCAACTGTTCACGAACCGTTTTCCCTCGGGGGGCCATTCACCGGTTGAGTGGGTCCGGTTAACCGCAGGGCGCACCCGCGTTAACCGAACGCCCCTAGCGTCCCACCCGGCCGACGGGGCTCGCCGCCCCACGGATCATCGACGAACACGGGAGCACCACATTGAGCGAGCTGAGTGGATCGTCCATCCTCGTCACCGGGGGTACGGGTTCCTTCGGCAGGACCTTCCTACGGCATCTCCTCGCCGAGGCCGACCCGGCGCGGGTGGTGGTCTTCTCCCGCGACGAGCTCAAGCAGTACGAGCTGCGCCAGCAGCTCGGTGACGACCCCCGACTGCGCTGGTTCATCGGCGACATCCGGGACCGGCACCGGCTGACCCGGGCGATGCACGGCGTCGACCATGTGGTGCACGCCGCCGCCCTCAAGCAGGTCGACACGGCCGAGTACAACCCGTCGGAGTTCATCGCCACAAACATCACCGGTTCCCAGCACGTCGTGGACGCGGCGATCGAGGCCGGGGTACGCAAGGTCATCGCGCTCTCCACCGACAAGGCGTCCAGCCCGATCAACCTGTACGGCGCGACCAAGCTGGTCGGCGACAAGCTGTTCATCTCCGCCAACCACTACGCCGCGCACCACCCGACCCGGTTCGCCGTGGTGCGTTACGGCAACGTGGTGGGCAGCCGGGGTTCGGTGGTGCCGCTGTTCCGCCGGCTCGCCGCCGAGGGCAGGAGCCTGCCGATCACGGACAAGCGGATGACCCGCTTCTGGATCACGCTGGACCAGGCCGTGCAGTTCGTCATGGACTCGTTCGACCAGATGCAGGGCGGCGAGCTGTTCGTGCCGCGCATCCCGAGCATGCGCATCCTCGACCTGGTCGAGGCGGTCGCCCCGGACGCCACCACCCACGAGATCGGCATCCGGCCCGGCGAGAAGCTGCACGAGGAGATGATCGCGCCGGACGACAGCCGCCGGACGCTGATCGCCAAGGACCGGTTCATCGTCCAGCCGACCATCGCCACCTGGGGCTACCAGCCGCCGGTCGAGTGTGAGCCGGTGCCGGACGGTTTCGCGTACCAGTCGGACACCAACGACGAGTGGCTCAGCGTGCCGCAGCTGCGCGACATGCTCGGCATCACGGCGGCGAGCCTGCCGCCCGGTGGCGAAGCATGACCTCACTCCTGCCGTACGGCCGGCAGTCGGTGACCGACGACGACGTCGCGGCAGTGGTCGCGGCGCTGCGCAGCGACTGGCTCACCACCGGCCCCGAGGTCACCGCCTTCGAGGCGGAGCTGTCCCGGTGGGCCGGCGGGGCCGGGGTGGCCGTGGTCGCCAACGGCACGGCGGCGCTGCACGTGGCGTACGCGGCGGCCGGGGTCGGCCCCGGCGACGAGGTGATCGTGCCGCCGATGACGTTCGTCGCCACCGCGAGCAGCGCGGTCGCGTTGGGCGCGCGGGTGGTCTTCGCCGACGTCGAGGAGGAGACGTTCACCCTCGACCCGGCGGCGGTGGCGGCGGCGACCACCGGGCGGACGGCTGTCGTCGCCGCGGTGGACTACGCCGGTCACCCGGCCGACTACGACGCCCTGCGGGCCGGTCTCGCCGGCAGCGACGCGCTGCTGCTCGCCGACGCCGCGCACTCCATCGGCGCCACCTACCGGGGCCGTCCGGTCGGCTCGCTAGCCGACCTGACCACGTTCTCCTTCTTCCCCACCAAGAACCTGACCACCGCCGAGGGCGGCGCGGTCGCCACCGGCGACCCCGAGCTGCTCACCCGGGCCCGCCGCTTCCGCACCGTCGGACTGGTCCGGGAACGCGACGAGCTGCGGTGGCCCGACGAGGGCGGCTGGCACCAGGAGGTGCACGCCTTCGGGCTGAACTACCGGCTGCCGGACGTGCTCTGCGCGCTGGGCCGCAGCCAACTGCGCCGCCTGGATGCCTTCCTGCGCCGCCGCGCCGAACTGGTGGCCCGCTACGACGAGGCCCTCGCCGACCTGCCGGGCGTGTTGACGCCCGGGCGACGGGAGTGGGCGAGCCCGGCCTGGCACCTGTACCCGATCCGGGTGCTCGACGGTCGACGCCGCGAGGTGTACGACGCGATGCGCGCCGCCGGCATCGGGGTGCAGGTCAACTACCTTCCCGTGCACTGGCATCCGGCGTTCGCCGACCTCGGCTACCGGCGGGGCAGCTGCCCGGTGGCCGAGGGGTTCTACGCGCAGCAGTTGTCGCTGCCGCTGTTTCCGGGGCTGAGCGACAACGACCAGGAGCGTGTCGTCGACGCGCTCGCCGCGGCCCTGCGCGGCGTCCCGGTCCGCCCCGTCGCCTGAGGGACGCCGATGCACCACGCGAACCACTTCTACGGCCACGCCCACGTGCTGGCCCGTTACGCGGGACTCGGTGACGGGCATCCACCGCGGATCAACGGGTACGTCCAGCACGGCTGGAACATCGGTGACGGCCTGGCCCCCGGACACCCGTACGCCGAGGGCACGCCGAGCCTGCTGTGGTCGGAGCAGACCCGGCGGCGGGCCTGGTCGGTCGGGCGGCGCAACGTCACCGTGATCGGGGCACCGTTCGGCTACCTGCTGGCGATGCGCCCCGAACCGCAGTCGTCGCCGCAGCGGGCCGGCACCATCTGGTACCCGTTCCACGGCTGGGAGGGCCAGCACGTCGAGGGCGACCACGACCGGCTGATCGCCCAGATCCGCCAGACCGAACCCGGACCGGTCACGGTCTGCCTCTACTGGCACGAGCACCGGATGCGCCGGGTACGCCGCCGGTACGAGAACGCGGGTTTCCGGGTCATCTGCCACGGCTATCGCGGGCACTGGTGGTCCGGCACCGACCCGGATTTCCTGGACCGCCAGCTCACCGAGCTGCGCCGGCACGCCCGGGTCGCCTCCAACCGGCTGACCAGCGCCGTCTTCTACGGCATCGCGGCCGGTTGCGAGCCGGCGGTGTACGGCAACCCGATGGTGCTGGCCGGCGAGGATCCGACCTTCGGCGGCACCGCCCGGATCCGCCGGCAGTGGCCCGAGCTGCACGGCGAACAGGTGCACCTGCCGACCGCCGTGGAGATCGCCCGCGCCGAACTGGGCGTCGACCACCGCTACCCACCGGCCGCGCTACGCGAACTGCTCGGCTGGACGGCTGCTGTGCAGGAGGAGAGCGCGTGACGACCGAGACGGCGGTGACGCTGCCCGGCGGCGAGATGTTGACCTGGTCCGACCAGCGTGCCGACGCCGGCAACCCACCGTTGGCCGCGCTGGTGGCCCGGCTGGTGCCGCCCGGCGCCGACGTGCTGCTGGCCGGGCCGGTCGATCCGGCGGTGCTCGACGCGCTGGGTGGGGCCCGGGTCACCGGTCTGCTGCGCGGCTACCCGGACGCGGCGGTGCTGGCCGGCCGGGTCGACCGGGTGGTGGCCGCCGGTGCAACCGGCCTGCCGGCCGATGAGGTGTACGACGTGGTGATCGCCGCCGCCGGGCTGGACGCCGTCGAGTCGGTCGAGGGGCCCCGACTCGGCTGGGACGGGGTGCTGGGCCGGTTGGCTGCGGCGGTACGCCCCGGCGGTGTCCTGCTGCTGCGGCTGGACAACCCGCTCGGCGTCCACCGGCTGGTGGCGACCTCCGGCTGGTACGTCGGCCGTGACGACGCCGAGTGGACGGTCGGCGGGGTACTCGACACGGGTCGCCCGGCGAACCTGGACCAGTTGCGGCTGCGCCTCGACGCGGTGGGGCTGCGGGTGGCGGGAAGCTACGCCGGCTATCCCCGCCCGGCGTCGACCACCGCGTTGCTGGCGACCGACGAGTTGGCTCGGCGGACCACGTCCGGGCTGTTCGAGGCGGTCCTGCAGGAGAGCTGCACCCACGGTTACGCCGGCCGGTTGGTGCTCGCCGATCCGGCCCGGCTGGCGGTCGACGCGCTGTACGCCGGCCGGGCGGGTGATCTGGCCCCCTCCTGGTTGGCCGTCGCCCACCGTCCACCCGCCTTCGACGACGAATGCGACCGGCTCACCGCCACCCGTACCCCGCTGCCGGCGGCGGTGCTGTCGACGGGCGACCGCGCTGCGCGGATCGTCGAGGTCGTCGACGGTCCGCACGGCTGGCACTGGCATCGACCGGGGCCGGTGGCGGTTGCGGCGACGCCTGCGCCGTACGCCAGTCGGGAGATCGCCCGCCTCGACCCGGCAGCGCCGGACGGGCCGGTGCCCGACGGGCGGCTGCTGCACAGCCTGCTGCTGGACGGCTGCCTGCGTCGCGACACAGCTCTGCTGCGCCGGCTGTTACGCGGCTACGCCGACTGGCTCACCAACCAGGCCGGGACCGACCGGCTCACCGGTGCGGTGGCGTTGGCCGGGGTGGACAACCTGGTCGTCGCCGGTGACCGGTTCGCGGTGCTCGACCCGAGCTGGCGGGCCGACGAGCCGTTACCTGTCGACGTGGTGCTGGCCCGCGCCCTGTGGCGCTTCGCCACCGAACTGCTCACCGGCGGCTACGCCCACCCGTGGACCTCCACACTGGACGCGGTCGGCCTGACCGTGGTCCTCGGTGGCGTGGCCGGACGGGACTTCGACCGGGCCGTGGTCGACGCCGCGCTGGACGTCGAAGCCGCCGTCCGACGCATCCGAGAGGCAGAACACCGGGACAGCCGGGACGCGGAGCGAGGCGGTGGCCCCGAGGCCGGACTGCGGACGGTCACGTCCACCGACCCGCCGCCCGGACGGCACAGCTACCAGCAGCTGCGCGACGCCTGGCTGCGTCAGCGGGACGAGAACACCCGGCTCGCCGCAGCGCTCAAGTGGACCGAGGACCTGCTCGCCTCGCGGGAGAAGGCGCTGCGCCGGGCCGAGGCGAAGCTCGACCTGCTCAGCGGGACGGTCAGTTACCAGCTCGCCCGGCTGGCCATCACCCCGGCCCGCATCGCCCGCCGAGGGGCGCGGGCCGCGAAACGACGGGCCCGTGCGGCCATCACCCGGAAGGACGGCAACCGTGAGTGACCGGATCGTGGGCATCGTCCAGGCCCGGATGGGTTCGTCCCGGCTACCGGGCAAGGTGCTGCGCCCGCTGGCCGGACGCAGTGTGCTCGGCCGGGTGGTGCGGGCCGCCCAGGACAGCGGGGTGCTCGCCGACCTGGTGGTGGCGACCAGCATCGACTGCTCCGACGACGCGGTGGTCGCCGAGTGTGACCGGCTCGGGGTGGCCTGGCACCGCGGACCCGTCGACGACGTGTTGACCCGGTTCGTCGGGGCGCTCGACGCGCATCCCGCCGACGCCGTCATGCGGTTCACCGCCGACTGCCCGCTGCTCGACCCGGAGATCGTCGCCCTGGTCGCCGGGGTGTACCGGGGCGCGCCGGGGCTGGACTACGTCAGCACGTCGATCGCTCGTACGCTGCCCCGCGGGCTGGACGTCGAGATCATCCGGGCCGACGCGTTGCGGACCGTGGACCGGCTCGCCACCGCACACCACCGGGTGCACGTCACCTCGTACGCGTACCGTCATCCGGAGTTGTTCCGGGTGCTCGGCGTGACGCTGACCCCGGATCGTTCCGCGCTGCGGCTCACCCTGGACACCGAGCCGGACTGGCAGCTGGTGCGGGCGGTGGTGGAGCAGTTCGGCGACGTCAGCGTGCCGTTGGCCAAGCTCGCCGACTGGCTCGACGGGCAGCCGCAGTTGCGGGCCCTCAACGCCGACGTCCGGCAGAAGCGGTTGGAGGAGAGCTGAACACGCCACGGGTCGGTCTGCGGTGCGACGCCGGACCGCAGCGCGGGGTCGGGCACCTGGTCCGCTGCCTCGCCCTCGGCGAGGAGTTCCGGAGCCGGGGTGCTCGGGTCCAGATGTTCGGCACGGTGGCCGGCGTCGGCTGGGCGGCCGACCAACTCGCCGCCCGAGGCATCCCACTGCGTCCCGGCCCGGAAACCCCCGAGGAACTGGTCGAGACGGTACGCCGACACGAGGTGGACGTGCTGGTGCTCGACTCGTACGAGTTGGATCCGGCAGCGGCCGGCGCGGTGCGTGCGGCGGGGGTGGTGACCCTGGCGATCGTCGACGGCGACACCCGGGGACAGGACGCCGACCTCTACCTCGACCAGAACTTCGACACCGACCTGGTGGTGCCGGCGGGACGGCTGCTGGCCGGCAGCGCGTACGCCCTGCTGCGGGGTGAGGTGCTGGCCGCCCGGCCGACGGCGGCCCGCCCGGCGGTGCCGGTGGACCGCCCGACGGTGCTTGCCTTCTTCGGCGGCACCGACGCGGCCGGCGCGGCACCGCTGCTGACCGAGATGCTGCTGTCCACCGGCCGGCCGATGGCGCTCACCGTCGTCGCCGGCCGTCCCGAGCTGGCCGACCGGCTGGCCCGGCTCGCCCCGGCGCCGGGGCAGACGCTGACGGTGCTGCCGCCGACCGGCCGGTTGCCGGCCCTGATCGCCGCAGCCGACCTGGTGGTCAGCGCGGCCGGCACGTCAACCTGGGAGCTGTGCTGCCTGGGTGCGCCGTCGGCGCTGGTCTGCGTGGTGGACAACCAGCGCGAGTCGTACCACCGGGTGGTTTCCGCCGGGCTGGCCGCCGGGCTCGGCGACCTGCCGACCCTGGTCGTCGACCCGTCCGCCCGGGCCGCCGCCGCGCGGACCCTGGATTCGCTGCTGGGCAGTGCGGAACGCCGGGCGGCGCTGTCGCAGCGGGCCTGGTCGGCGGTTGACGGGCGGGGGCGGGCCCGGGTGGTCGACGCCGTACTCGACACGCTCGACAGTTCAGTCGAACGCCTGTGCTAATCGCCTGCTAGGGTGCCCCTATGTCGCAGGCCTCCTACCAGCCGTCGATGCTGGACGTCACCGACGCGGAGCCGACGCTCGGGTCGCTGCCGGGACGACTGCGCCGGCATCCGTTGAGTCGGGGCGCCTGGGTGGACCACCTGCCGGGCTGGGTGCACGGCTCCGACCAGGTGCTCGACGTCCTGCTGCGGGAGGTGCCGTGGCGGGCCGAGCGACGCACCATGTACGACGCCGAGGTCGACGTCCCCCGCCTGCTCTGCTGGTACGGCGCGGGCCGGCCGCTGCCGCACCCGGTGCTCTCGGCCGCCCGCACCACGCTGACCCGGCACTACGCCGACGAGCTGGGCGAGGCGTTCGTCACCGCCGGCATGTGCCTCTACCGCGACGGCCGCGACAGCGTGGCCTGGCACGGCGACACCCAGGGCCGCTCCGCACACACCGACACCCTGGTCGCCATCGTCTCGTTCGGCTCCCCCCGCCACCTGCTGCTGCGCCCGCGCGGCGGCGGCGCCAGCCTGCGCTTCCCCCTCGGCCACGGCGACCTGGTCGTGATGGGCGGCTCCTGCCAACGCACCTGGGAGCACGCCGTGCCCAAGACCACCCGCCCGGTCGGCCCCCGCGTCAGCGTCCAGTTCCGCCCCGCCGGCGTCGCCTGACGGTAAGGAAGGGCACCTTATTAACGCCTCGGGTAGAGAAAGGGCCCCTTCTTAACGCCGCAGCCCGCCGCAGCCACCCGCAGCCACCGGCGACCGGCCGTGCTAGAAATTACCTCCAGGGTCGATCGCCCCCGTCAGCACTGCGACGCGAAGGGCCATCCATGACCCAGTCCCCCACCGAACCGCGTTCCCGCTGGTCGCCCTGGTCCCTGCACGGCGACGGCCGCACCGTACGCCCCGGCGACGTGGTGCAGCCCGACGAGCGGCTCTCCTGGCCCCGCACCCTGGGCATCGGCGTGCAGCACGTGGTGGCGATGTTCGGCGCCACCTTCACGGTGCCGCTGATCACCGGCTTCCCGCCGGCCACCACGCTCTTCTTCTCCGGGCTGGGCACCCTGCTGTTCCTGCTCATCACCGGCAACCGGCTGCCGTCGTACCTCGGCTCGTCGTTCGCCTTCATCGCCCCGGTGCTGGCGGCCAAGGCCGGCGGTGACATCGGCCCGGCCCTCGGCGGCATCGTGGTGGCCGGCGTCGCGGTGGCCCTGGTCGGCCTGGTGGTGCAGGTCGCCGGCGCTGGCTGGATCACCCGGCTGATGCCGCCCCTGGTCACCGGCGCCATCGTGATGCTGATCGGGTTGAACCTCGCCCCGGTGGCCTGGGACGGTGGCGGCGACGGCGGGGTCAAGGCCCAACCCCTGATCGCGGTCATCACGCTCGTGTCGATCCTGCTGTTCACGGTGCTGTTCCGGGGCTTCCTGGCCCGGCTGTCGATCCTGCTCGGCGTGCTCGTCGGTTGGCTACTCGCCGCGTTCACCGGCGGGCTGGACCCGGCGACGGTCACCGGACTACGGGAGGCTGCCTGGATCGGGCTGCCCGAGTTCCACACCCCCAGCTTCAGCCTGCGCGCGGTGGTGCTGATCATCCCGGTGGTGCTGGTGCTGATCGCGGAGAACGCCGGCCACGTGAAAGCGGTCGCCGCCACCACCGGCCGGAACATGGACCGGGACATGGGCAGGGCGTTCATGGGTGACGGCCTGGCCACCGTGCTCGCCGGCTCCGGCGGCGGCTCCGGCACCACCACGTACGCCGAGAACATCGGCGTGATGGCGGCGACCCGGGTCTACTCGACCGCCGCGTACTGGGTGGCCGGGCTGGCCGCGGTGCTGCTCGGGCTCAGCCCGAAGGTCGGCGCGCTGATCCTCACCGTGCCGGCCGGGGTGCTCGGCGGTGCCACCACCGCCCTGTACGGGCTGATCGCCATCCTCGGCGCCCGCATCTGGCTGGACAACCGGGTCGACTTCCAGGACCCGGTGAACCTGCTCACCGCCGCCGTCGCGGTGATCATCGGTGCCGCGAACTACACCCTCACCGCCGGCGACCTCTCCTTCAACGGCATCGCCCTGGGCACCGCCGCCGCCCTGATCGCCTACCACGGCATGCGCCTGATCGCCCGCCTGCGCAACACCACCCCGACCTCCGGCCAGGGCCCCGAGCCGGAACTCTGAGCAGATCCACCACCCGCCAGCGGCGTCAGGGCTGGACCGGGTGTCGAAGTCCCCGGCCGGTGCCGGGGACTTCGACACATCCGGATCAGAACTGCGAGAAGAACCGCCAGACCTCGCCCTTGGTCCAGGTCCTGGCGCCGCTGTCGCCGCCACCGTCCACGTGACCGGGGGTGTGACCGCCGTCGAAGGCGCCCCACTGCACCGGATACCCGGCACGGCAGCCCGAGTAGACGGTGGTGATGTGCGTCCGGCTACCCGGCGCCGGCTCCGGCGCATTCTGCTGGTTGCAGCCGTTGTTGCGGACGAACCTGTCGCGCAGTGCCCGTCCGCTGGCGATGTTGTCGGAGATGCCGTGGATGCCGAAGTACGCGACCGGCTGGGTGCCACCACTGCACCCGCTCAGCTCACGTGGCGCGCCGTACACCGCGACGGCCCGGAACACGTTCGGTCGGGCGCAGGCGAGCGCGTAGCTCATGGCACCGCCGTAGCTGAAACCGAGGGCGAAGCGCTGCGTCGTGTTCACGCAGAGGTCGCTCTCGATCCGCCGGATCATGTCGTCGACGAAGGTGACGTCCTCGCCGCCGGAATTGGCCCAGCCGTTGCCGATGCCCTGGGGCGCGACCAGGATCGCGCTGTTGTTCGACTGCTCCTGCTGCCCGTAGTAGGCCCAGGCGGCCCCGTCTGCGCCACCGTAGGCGACATCACCGGAGGTGCCACCCAACCAGTGGAACGCGAACATCAACCGGTAGCGGGTGTTGTTGTTGTAGTTGGCGGGAATCCGCAGGATGAAGCTGCGGCTCTTGCCACCGCTCTGGATCGTGTGCGAGCCACTGCTCAGCGTCGGCGCCCTGCCGCACCCGGCCCCCGGTTCGCCCGTGGGCGGCGGTGTGGGTCCGCCACCGACCGCCACCAACTGCCACTGCTGGTTGGCGCCGTTGTGGTCGGCATATTGGACGATGTTCGCCCCGTCGGCGGTCGAGGCGCCCTGCACCTCCACCGCCTTGCTGCTGTGCCGGGTGATCAGCCGGACGTGGCCGGAGTCGGAGTCGGCCAGCCGGAACTGCTGGTTCGCCCCGTTGTGGTCCGCCCACTGCACGATGGCGCCACCGTCGGCGGTCGACGCCCCTGACACGTCCAGGACCTTGCCGGAGTGGCGCGACTTCAGCCGGTAGTAGCCCCCACCGGAGTCCACGAACTGCCACTGCTGGTTGGCCCCGTCGTTGCGCGACCACTGGCTGATCCGCGCGCCGTCGTTGGTGGCCAGCCCGTACACGTCCAGTGCCTTGCCGCTGTTGCGGTTGACGAGCACGTACCAGGCATTGGTGTCCGGCGTCGCGGCAGCGGCGGGGGTCGCGTCGACCGCGACGAGTGTGCTGGCCACCAGGAGCGCCGCACCGGCCGCAGCCACTGCGGGCCACCGTCGGCGTCTTTTAGGAGAGGCGGGACGAACCTCACCGGTCATTGACTGACTCCTTCGACTGGGACCACGCGCGCTCAGGACAGGCGCACGTCGCCGCAGGCGCCGACGTCCGGGTGGTGGTGCAAACACGTCAAGGCTGCCCCTGCGGACAGCCTCAACGTAGCGTCGTCATACGTCTTACGTCAATGACGAACATCGATATGACTCCGACCTGCCCGATCCACCCGTCCAGGCCAGACCGGGACCTCCAGCTACTGGCGATCGATCTGATGACCGATCACGGTGGGGCCGAGCATCACGGCGAAACCGGAACCGTCCCGACGCGGATCGGCGGTCGGCAGCTCGACCGGTTCACCATTTGCCGTCGAGCCCACCGGCCGAGGACCGATCCAGGCGACGACCACGTCGGTCTCACCCTTGAGGAACCGCTGCGCGCGCACCCCGCCGGTCGCCCGCCCCTTCGCCGGGTACGCCGCAAACGGCGTCACCTTGACGGTGGCGCCGGTGGAGGTGACCACCATCGGCTCACCGTGCTGCGGATCGTCGGTGCGCACCGCACCGAAGTACACCACCTGCGCCCCATCCGGCAGGGCGACACCGGCCATGCCGCCACCCTTGAGCCCCTGCGGGCGAACCGTGCCAGCGGGAAAACGCAACAGCGACGCCGCGCTGGTCAAAAACGCGAGGGACTCGGCACCGTCGGTCAACCAGGTCGCCCCGACCACCTCGTCGCCGTCACGCAGCCCGATCACCTCGAACTCGTCGGAGCGGACCGGCCAGTCCGGGGCACACACCTTGACCACCCCCTGACGGGTGCCCAACGCCAGGCCGGGTGAACCCTCGGCCGTCGGACCGAGCGGTGCCAGACCGACCACGCTCTCCCCCGGCTCCAACGGCACCAACTCGGCCGCGGACATCCCACCCCGCAGCGACACCGTGCCCGCCTGCTCCGGCAACACCGGCAACGGCAACACGTCCACCTTGAACGCGCGACCGGCGCTGGTCACCAGCAGCACCCGACCCCGGGCGGTGGAGTGCACCACCGCGCGTACCGCGTCATGCTTGACCCGGCCGTGCCGGCGCCGCCCCTCGGCGGCCTCCTCCGACTCGGCCGCGGTCCGCGCCACCAGGCCGGTGGCGGACAGGATCACCTGACACGGGTCGTCGGCCACCTCCAGCGGCCCGGCCGGCGCGGAGGCGGCGAGCACCTCCTTGAGGTCACCGTCGACAAGCGTGGTACGACGCGGGGCGGCGAACTGCTTGACCACCGCGGCCAACTCGTCGGAGACGAGCTTCTTCAGCACGTTCTCGTCGTCCAGAATGGTGGACAACTCGGCGATCTCGGCACGCAGCTTCTCCTGCTCGGCCTCCAACTCCAGCCGGTCGTACTTGGTCAGCCGCCGCAGCGGGGTGTCCAGGATGTAGCTGGCCTGGATCTCGGAGAGCTTGAACTTCTGCATCAGACCGTCCTTCGCGGCCTGGGCGTCCTCGCTGGCCCGAATCAGCTTGACCACCTTGTCGATGTCCAGCAGTGCGATCAGCAGACCGTCGACCAGGTGCAACCGCTCCTGACGCTTACGCCTGCGGTACGCGCTGCGCCGGGTCACCACCTCGTAGCGGTGCGCCAGGAACACCTCCAGCAGCGCCTTCAGCCCCAGGGTGCGCGGCTGCCCGTCGACAAGCACCAGGTTGTTCACACCGAAGGACTGCTCCAGCGGAGTGAGGCGGTACAGGTCGGCCAACAGCGCCTGCGGGTTAACCCCGACCTTGCACTCGATGACCAGGCGGGTGCCGTTCTCCCGGTCGGTCAGGTCCTTGACGTCGGCGATCCCGGTCAGCCGCTTGGTCTTGGTGACCTCGTTGGTGATGGCCGCGATGACCTTCTCCGCGCCCACCCCGTACGGCAACTCGACCACGGTGATCGCCTGCCGACCCCGACTGCCCTCCAGCGGGCCGATCTCCACCTTGCCGCGCATCCGCACCACACCCCGGCCGGTCTCGTAGGCCCGGCGCACCTCGTCGAGGCCGAGCAGCAGCCCACCGGTGGGCAGGTCAGGGCCGGGCACGAACTCCATCAGCTTGTCGAGGGTGGCGTTCGGGTGCCGGATCAGCCAGCGCGCCGCCGACACGACCTCGCCCAGGTTGTGCGGGATCATGTTGGTCGCCATCCCGACCGCGATCCCGGAAGTGCCGTTGACCAGCAGGTTCGGGAAGGCGGCCGGCAGCACGGTGGGCTGGGTCAGCGAGCCGTCGTAGTTGGGCTCGACGTCGACGGTCTCCTCACCCAGCTCGCCGACGAGCAGCATCGCCTCCCGCGACATTCGAGCCTCAGTGTTGTGGTTGACGAAACCGCCAGCGAGGAATGAGTGGTCTTCTGTGTCGACCCTGATTGAGTAGACCTCGGCCGGCTCGCACGGGGTCACCTCGGTGATCCGCTCGAATCGGTAGCCCGAGTCCATCACAGGCAGGATCGTCGCCAAGATCTCGGGATCCTTGATCCGATCGACGATGCGAAGCCGTTCAGTCTCCCAACGCTCTACCCGGTCGAAGTTGTGCCGAGTCAGCCACTTGCGGCCCGAACCACGCCTGTCGAAGGCGAGCGCCCCACGAACGTACTCGGCCACGAAGGGCGCGTGGTCTTTACTGAGTCGATGCGGGCGCAGCGGTGAACGCTTGAGCACCCTGTGCAGCACAGCCTGCTTGGTACGGAGGAACCCGACTCGATTGGCGAACGCCGCGATGTTCCGCATCCCTGAAATGACCAGTCGATGCTCCACCGAGCCACTCGGACGCGTATATTGCCGCCAACACGCGATGACGCCGAACTCCGCCAACAACTCTTGGACGTCCCGAGTAAGGCGTTCACTGAAGCTCGTGTACTGAATGGTGAAGCTGTCCTTCGCTACCCGTACGCCGCCGTCTCCTTCAAACAACGCCGTCAGGAACGCACGCTTCACACCCCACCCTCCGGTCCAGACGAACTGCGGAACGAACTTGTCCCGCGCCTGATGTCCGATGAGTTCGGCTAGCGGGCTGGCACGGAACGCGGCCATCCCCCCGGCATACTCCTGTACATCCAGCTCCTGGATGCGTTTGCGGTCGCGGCGGGTATGCCGCTCGCTGACGTAGCGCTGCCCGCCTACGACTTGGTCGTATGCATGCAGAACCTCGCCGAAGAAGTGCTCATCCGTATTGTTGAAGCCCGCTCGCGACTCACTCGCGAACCCTTCGGATACCCAGGCACCCCCGAGTACTCCCAGCATGTACTCCCGAGCCGTAGGGGTTACCTGGTACCAGGCGTTTCGCGCGATGCAGACGACCGTGTCGGGGGCCACCTCGTCGAGACGTCGCCATTGGAACACTGGCACGCCGAGCGGTGCTTCCAGGCACAAGACCAGGTGATTCTCGCTGCCCCGGAGTGAGAACCCGGCTTCGGTACGGATCTGGATGGTGGGATGGACTCCCGAGTTGAAAACCTTGCTTGCCCGGACGGCCTTGCCGTCCTTGTCGAGCACCTCGAAATCGACGTCAGCCTCACTATCGGGAGCGAGATCCACCAGCTCGCCGATTCGAGGACTCGAACCGTCCGCCAGGCGAATTCGAGTATCGCCCGTCACGCAGTAACGCGCCGCAGCCGGTCCATCGTCTGGACTCCCAAAATTTCCATGCCCGTCGATGAGTGGGACGTTGAGGGAGAAGTCCTGCGCCATCCGAACCATGGCGTCGTAGATCGCGGTGTCGCCGTGCGGGTGGTAGCGGCCCATCACGTCACCGACCACGCGGGCCGACTTGACGTGCGCCCGGTCGGGCCGGAAGCCCGACTCGTACATGGCGTAGAGGATGCGCCGGTGCACCGGCTTGAGGCCGTCGCGGGCGTCCGGCAGGGCGCGGGAGTGGATGACCGAGAAGGCGTACTCCAGGTAGGAGTCGGAGACCTCGGTGACCAGCGGGTTGTCGAAGACCCGCGCGCCGGCCCGGTCGAACGCGGAGTGGTCGACCTTCGTTTCCTTGCGGCGTGCCATGGTTCAGCTTTCCTTCCGAAGAACCCGTTGGTCAGGCGTCGATGGCGTCGCGGTCGACGCGGTCGGCGGAGTCGATCAGCCAGTTGCGGCGCGGCTCGACCTTCTCCCCCATCAGCAGTTCGAGGATGCGCTCGGCGGCGTCGACGTCGTCCAGGGTGATCCGACGCACCGAGCGGGTGGCCGGGTTCATCGTGGTCTCCCACAACTCGTCGGCGTCCATCTCGCCCAGACCCTTGAACCGGGGGATCGGGGTGACGATCTGCTTGCCGGCCTGCTCCAGCTTGCGGACCGTCGCCTCCATCTCCGCCTGGGTGTAGGTGAAGATGGTCTCCGGGTTACGCCCCTTGGTGGTGATCTTGTGCAGGGGCGGCATCGCGGCGTAGAGCCGACCCGCCTCGATCAGCGGCCGCATGTACCGGGCGAACAGGGTGATCAGCAGGGTCCGGATATGCGCGCCGTCGACGTCCGCGTCGGCCATGATGAGCACCCGGCCGTACCGCATGGCGGACAGGTCGAAGGTGCGCCCGGAGCCCGCGCCGAGCACCTGCACGATCGCCGCGCACTCGGCATTGTCCAGCACCTGCTGAAGGTTGGCCTTCTGCACGTTGAGGATCTTGCCGCGAATCGGAAGAAGCGCCTGATATTCCGCGGTACGGGCGACCCGAGCGCTGTTGTGCACGAAGACGCCCGCCTCCAACGCGAAGTTGTGGTAACCCTCGACTGTCAGGTCATACACGTCCGCCGTCTCATCGAGCGGTTCGACGGACACCACCTGGTGATTGACCAGGGCAGCAGCCTCACGAAGGCGGGCGTAGTCATCGTCGTACAGCTTGAGGAGCCGATCGAAGCGCAGCCCGGTACGGGCCGAACGCAGGCGCTCAGCCTCGTACGCCGCCGCGAGGTCACCGTCTTCCAAGGCGAGCATCGGCGCGAGTCGGCGTAGCGCGGCAAGCCGACGCCCGTCCTGCTGGCGACCCACCCGCTCGCCACGCGGCACGGTCGCTACGTACCGGGCACGTCCGGCCTGCACCTTGGCGAGATGGTCGTTGTTCGGATCGGTCAGCCGCTGCTGCATCCGGCGCGAGTGATGCTCGCCGAACTCCGGATTGTCCGCGTGCCAAGCCAAAACCGCGTTGCGCTGCCGGGTCCTTTCCGCAGGGTCCGAGAACTGCTCGATCGTCTTCTGCGACCGCCAGGCACGCAGCTCGGAGTCCTGCCACTGCCGCACGGACCGCTCCCGCCACTGCTCACGCCGGGCCGGGTCGGCGAAGTACCGCCTGACCCGCTCCGCAGCCGCCGCCCGGTGCTCCGGATTCGACCAGTAACCAGCCTGCCGCTGGCGCATCCGGTCTGCGTAGGCACGCCGTTGGTCGTCACTGAGCGCGGCGTACCAATCCTGGAATCCCTGCTCGAACTTTGCCCGGAAGGCGGGTGACTCGTTGAGCGCGAAGAGCCGAGCCAGGCATGCTTCACGGAAATCAGGGTCCCGCCACTGAGCCGTCAGCATCGCCGACTTGAACTCACGACCACCGTTCGCGAACCACTCACGCCACCCGGCATGGACATGTTCGCCCATCATCGAGGCGTGCAAGGCCGAGTGGTCGGCCCAGGTCATGCGCTGAATGTTGCGCGGGTCGTTGTTGCGCTTGTCGATGTCGATGTGGTGCCGCACGTTGCCGTTGGCAGCGCTGTCCCGGCCGTGCCTGAGATTCCACGCGTCGGCGAGGTAGTGGGTGTAGACCCACTCGTCCTTGTCATTCATCCAGACCCGCTCGTATCCCTGTAGCTTCTGCCCAGCAGCCTTGCTGGACAGGCTGCGGTAGAGCGGCATGAGGGAATCGCCGGGCGTGAGGGCGTCGGCGCGCCGGTAGGAGCCGTCGCGTAGGCGGAAGAGGTGATCCGGGGTGCATCTGACCGACTCGCCGTTGTCGAGGGTCACCCGCACCAGCGGCGCGGCCCGCTTGGTCAGGCGCGGCTCGACCAGTGGCGCGACGACCACCCGACCCGCCTTGTTGGTGGTGTAGCCGAAGTGGGTGACGCCCCGCTGCCAGTCCTCGGCAAGATCCGCGAACGAGCGGCTGATGCCCGAGGCCAGGGCAACCATGGTGTCACCGGTAAAGCACCCGAGCGCGCTGTCTCCCTCGACGATGAACAGCTCGCTACGGTCCACACCGGTCGCGCGGCAGTCGACCAGTTTGGCCGGCATGGCGGCGCCTTCGAGGGCGGTCTTGCGGCGGGCGGCGTCCTTCTGCTGCTTCTGGGTCAGGCGTACCCGCGCGGCGTCGACGATCTTCTGCAGGACCGTACGCGCCTCGGTCTTGGTCTTGCGATCGTCCAGCCAGGACTTGAGGTGCTGCTCGACCAGGCCCTGCACCACCTTGGTGACGCCGGCGGTGGAGAGCTCGTCCTTGGTCTGGGAGGTGAACTGCGGCTCGGGCACCCGTACGTGCACCACCGCGGTCATGCCCTCCAGCACGTCGTCCAGGGTGGGCGCGTCCTCCTTGGCCTTGAGCAGGCCACGGGTGTTGCGTACGGCGTCGGCGAGGGTACGCGCCAGGGCCCGCTCGAAGCCCTTGCGGTGGGTGCCGCCGTGCGCGTTGCGGATGGTGTTGGTGAAGCACTCGACGGTGCGCTCGTAGCCGGTGCCCCAGCGGAACGCCACCTCGATCTCGGCGCGCCGCTGCACGTTGGACTGCATGACGCCGTTGGCGTCGGCGGCGTTCTCCCGGTAGGTGCCCTCGCCGGTGACCAGCAGGGTGCCGGAGACCGGCCGGTCGCCGGCCGGGGCGAGGAACTCCACCATGTCGGTGAGCCCGTTGGGGTAGTGGAACTGCTCCTTGGTCGGTTCCTCGGCGGTGAGGTCGCGCAGGGTGTAGCTGACCCCGGGCACCAGGAAGGCGGTGTGGCGCAGCTTGGCGCGCACGGCGTCGTGGTCGAGGGTGGCGCCGGTCTCGAAGTAGCGGGGGTCGTACCAGTAGCGGATCGAGGTGCCGGTGCGCTGGCCACGCTTCATCGCGCCGACGACCTGCAGGCCGGGGCCGGGGGTGAACGGCGCGTCCGGGCCGTCGCCGTCGAAGATGCCCGGTACGCCGTGGCGGAACGACATGGTGTGCACCTTGCCGCTGCGGCGCACGGTGACGTCGAAGCGGCGGGACAGCGCGTTGACCGCCGAGGCGCCGACGCCGTGCAGGCCGCCGGAGGTCTTGTATCCGGAGCCGCCGAACTTGCCGCCGGCGTGCAGCCGGGTGAGCACCAGTTCGACGCCGGAGATGCCGGAGCGGGCGTGCACGTCGGTGGGGATGCCCCGACCGTCGTCGTCGACCTGCACCGAGCCGTCGGCGTGCAGGGTGACCTCGATGGTGGTGGCGTGGCCGGCGACGCCCTCGTCGGTGGAGTTGTCGAGGATCTCGTTGACGAGGTGACCCACGCCACGGCTGTCGGTGGAGCCGATGTACATGCCGGGCCGTTTGCGGACGGCGTCCAGCCCCTCAAGGTGCGTGAGGTCGTCGGCCCCGTACAGGGTCTCTGGCTCTGCGGTCAACTCCGTCGTACTCCCCGGTCTCGGCGATGCGCTGCCCCGCACCGTCGGTGGTTGGCCCAGCGTGGGACGGCCGCAGCGAGCGTAGCCGTACGCCCCGACAGGTGATGCGGACACCCGCGCGGCGCGCCGCAGGAGGCCGCCGCTGGTGGTACCTGCCGCGGTCAACGCCCCGGCGTCGCGCCTTATGCCCGGCGCCGCCTCCGGTGTGGGCTGGGATTTAACTCCCGCCTGACCCAGATGTCACATCTGTTTCCCGTTGTTGACGTACGTCACACCTGCGTGATTCCATCACGCACAAGAGGATCTTTCATATTTCGATGAATGGATGGGGATGCCATGTCCGGGTTGCGTCGTACCGCCGCCGCGATGGCTCTGGCCGTCGCTGCGGCGACCCTTTCCACAGCCGTGACCACCGCCGCTCCCGCGGCCGCGGCGCTGCCCACCGCCGCGGTCGCCCTCGGCGACAGCTTCATCAGCGGTGAGGGTGCCGGGGCGTACCAGCCGGTGGTCGACTCCACCGGGGTCGCGCGCAGCTTCCCGGGCTGGACCGCGGCGAACAGCAACGCCTTCTTCTGCCACCGGTCGGCCAACGCCTCGTTGCACAAGGCGTCGCTGCCCGGCATCCAGGACCGGTTCAACCTGGCCTGCTCCGGCGGCCAGCCGCACGACATCGCCGCCGCTTCCTCGGCGCGCACCAGCGGCCGTCAGGTGGCCGCCCAACTCGACCAGCTCCGGGCCGTCGCCCGCACCCATGACATCGACCTGGTGCTGATCGGGCTGGGCTCCAACAACAGCTCGTTCACCTTCGGCGGGGTCGCCGAGAAGTGCGCCAACCGGTTCATCGCCGACGCCTGGACCGGCTGGTGGGAGTTCTGGGCGTACCTCAACGGCCCGGTGGAGCAGAAGCCCTGCACCGACGCGGACCTGGCCACCGCCGCCCAGATCAGCGCCGCGACCGCCGAGACCACCGCCGCGGTACGCCAGATCCTGACCACCCTGCGCGAGGTGGACGCCGACGGTCAGCACCGGGTGGTGCTCCAGGACTACACGAACCCGCTGCCGCTGGACCTGGCCTCGCCGTACCACTCCGAGGACAGCCGGGACGACACCCGGGACAAGTTCCGCGCCCTCGGTGCCGAGCGGTACGCCGCCGGCTGCCCGATCCACCGGGCCAGCCTCGCCCCCGGTCACCGCTTCTCCCAGGGGCTCGGCACCATCGTGCGCTCCACCCGGGACACCCTGGCCGCCGAGTACCCCGGTGCCGACCTGGTCTACCTCAACGTCCAGCGGGCCTTCGACGGCGCCCGGCTCTGCGAGACCTCGAACAGCCCGACCGGCACGCTGGCCACCCCGATCCGGTTGATGGACAACCCGCCCAACGGCACCTTCGTCACCAGCCTCTCCGGCAAGGACAAGATCGCCATCCAGCGGATCGCGAACACCTGCGTGACCTACTTCCAGACCTGCCAGGAGTCGTGGCACCCGAACGCCGCCGGGCACCAGGTGCTCGGCCAGTGCCTGGCCGGAGCGGCCACCACCACGGCCCGCTCAGTGGCCTGCGTACGGGCCTCGAACGGCACGATCAGCGTCTCCTGACCATCCGGGACCGGCCCGCATCCCGAGGTGCGGGCCGGTCGCCGTCACCGCTCAGGGCGCAGGCGGGGCACCGAGTGCGAGCAGCACCGGGCCGGTCGGTGAGTCGACGAGATCCGCCAGGCTGACCCGGTCGAGCACGGCGAGGAACGCCTCCTGCGCCCGGCGCAGCTCGATCCGCAACCGGCAGGCCGCCCGCAGCGGGCAGGCCGGTGCCTCGCAGTCGACCACCTCACCGTCGCCCTCGAACGCCCGGACCACCTGCCCGACGGTGTAGGTCGCGCCGTCCGCGGCGAACGCCACCCCGCCGGAACGGCCGCGGATGGTCACCAGCACGCCGAGGTGCTGCAACCGCTGCACCACCTTGGCCACGTGGTTGCGGGGCAGCGCCAGTCGCTGCGCCAACTCGTCCACAGTGGTCCTGCGGCCGGAGGTGGCGGTCAGCATGGCGATCCGCATCGCCATGTCGGTAGACCGGTTGAGCTTCACCTTTCGACCTTACGGTGGCCCCGGGCCGCACCGGCCGCCGGTGTGATCCGCGCGACCGGTGATCCGGGACCTTCGACCCTAAAGAGGTACCTGCAATACCTGTTTTTGTGGGCGCGTCCGTAAGGTTCGTCCCGAAGGAGAACATCGTGCTCACCCAGTCCTCAGCAGAGGTGGTTACGGCGACCCTGCCCGCCGTACGGGCGCACGGCGAAGCCATCACACGCCGGTTCTACCAGCGGATGTTCGCCGCGCATCCCGAGCTGCTCGACCTGTTCAACCGGGGCAACCAGGCCAGCGGCAGCCAACAGGCGGCCCTGGCCGCCGCCGTGGTCGCGTACGCCGAGCACCTCATCGGCGCGGGCGCCACGCCGTGGGGTCCGGTGCTGGACCGCATCGCACACAAGCACGCCTCCCTGGGGATCACTCCGGCCCAGTACACCGTCGTGGGCCGGCACCTGCTCGCCGCCGTCGGCGAGGTGCTCGGCGAGGCGGTCACCCCGTCCGTCGCCCTCGCCTGGGACGAGGTCTACTGGCTGCTCGCCGTCGAACTGGTCGCCCGGGAGGCCCGGCTCTACGCCGCCGCCGGGCTGACCGAGGGCGAGCCGGTGTGGCGCCCGTGGCGGGTGACGGCGCGCCGGCAGGAGACCCCCGACGTGGTCTCGTTCACCGTGACGCCCGACGACTCCGGCGAGGTGCCCACCTTCGTGCCGGGCCAGTACACCTCGGTCGCGGTCGACCTCGGCGGCGGCCGCGGCCGGCAGATCCGCCAGTACAGCCTCGCCGGACGCCCGGGTGCCGCGCACTGGCGGATCGCCGTCAAGCGGCTGCGCGGGATCGACGGCGCACCGGACGGCCAGGTCTCGACCTTCCTGCACGAACACGTGACGGTCGGTACGACGCTGCGGCTCAGCCCACCCTTCGGCGAGGTCAACGCCGTCGCGGGCGACGGCCCGCTGCTGCTGGTCAGCGCCGGTATCGGGCTGACCCCGGCGATGGCCGCGCTGGAACATCTGGCGGTCACCGCGCCGCAGCGCCCGGTGGTGCTGGTGCACGCCGACCGGGCCGGCGCCGCCCACGCGCTGCGCGGCGATCTGCCGCGCCTGCACGCCGCGCTGCCGAACCTGCGCACCAGGCTGTGGTACGAGGACACCAGCGACGTCGCACTGCCCGGGGTAGCCGTCGAGGTGACCGGCGGCCGGGTGGACCCCGAGTCGATCCCGCTCTCCCCCGACGCCCACGTGCACCTCTGCGGGCCACTGCCGTTCATGAACATCGTCCGGGGTGGACTGTTGCGCCGGGGCGTACCGGTGGAGCGGATCGCCTACGAGGTGTTCGGTCCGGGCATGCTCCGCGGCTAGTGCGCCGCCCCCGGCGGGTCGAGCGACCCCGCCGGGGGCCGCCCCCACCGCACCCTACTCGCGGGTAACCTGTACGGGTGAGCGCGACTGTGGAATACGTGCAGGATTTCGTCCAGGTCGACGGCGCCCGCCTCGGCATCCAGGTCTACCCGGAGCCGGTCGGCCCGGCAGGAGCACCGGTGGTGCTGGTCGCGCCGGCCATGGGGGTGCGGGCGCGGTACTACCGGCCGTTCGCCACCGCCCTGCGCGCCGCCGGGCTGGCCGTGGTCGTGGCCGACCTGCGCGGCACCGGCGAGAGCACCCCCCGACCGAGCCGGGCCTGCCGGTACGGCTACACCGAACTGGCCGCCGACATCGGTGCGGTACGCACAGCGCTCAAGGCCCGCTTCGACGGTCGGCCCACCCTGCTGCTCGGGCACTCCCTCGGTGGGCAGGCCGCCGTGCTGCACCTGGCCCTGCACGGCGAGCAGGAGGTCGACGGGTTGGTGCTGGTGGCCGTCGGCATCCCGTACTGGCGGGACTTCACCGGCCCACGGCGGTACGGCGTGTTGCCGTACACCCAGGGCATCGCCGCCACGACCCGGCTGCTCGGGGTCTGGCCCGGCTGGGGATTCGGTGGCCGGCAGGCGCGCGGGGTGATCCGCGACTGGGCGCACACCGCGCGGACCGGCCGCTTCCCGCACCTGGACGGCGTCGACACCGAGGCGGCGGTGCGGCAGATCCGCACCCCGGTGCTGGCGGTCAGCGTCGACGACGACCAGTACACCCCCCATCCGACGCTGGACCGGCTCTGCGCCAAGCTCGCCGCGGCTCCCGTCGTACGCGAGCGGCACGGTGGCCCGGACGGCGTCGCGCTGGACCACTTCACCTGGGTACGGCACGCCGCCGAGCCGCTGGCCGCGCGGGTCGCCGCGTTCGCCGCCACCCTCCCCGCACGCTGACCCAAGCCGTCCCCGACCCCACGATTAGTGCCCCGCATCGGGGGTAAGCCGCAGCGCTCGAAACGGCTGAGGGGGACACATCATGTCGGACACGCACACCACCCTGCGATCCATGCACGACCTGGGCCTGGCGGCCTGGTTCGGCGGCTCCCTGATGGGGGCGTTCGGCGTCAACGGCGCCGCGGCCCGGGTCGGCGACTCGACCCAACGAATTCCGGTGGCTTCGGCCGGCTGGTCCAAGTGGACGCCGGTCAACGCCGCCGCCATCGGCGCCCACCTCGCGGGCGCGGTCGGTGAACTGGTCACCGAGAGCCCGCGGATGGCCGCCCAGCGCGGCGTCGGTCGGGCGAGCACGCTGAAGACGGCCCTGACCGTCGGCGCCCTCGCGGCGACCGGGTACAGCCGGATGCTCGGCAATCGGCTGTCCAGGGCCGGCGGCACCAGCGTGGCCGGCGTCACCGAGCCGAACCAGCAGACGCCGCAGAACGTGGCCGCCTGTCAGCGGCAGCTCAAGCTGCTCCAGTGGGCGATCCCGGCGCTCACCGGCGCGCTGATCGTGGTCACCGCGTACATGGGTGAGCAGCAGAAGCCCGGGCAGGTGCTGCGCGGCATGCTCGGCCGGGCCAACGGGCTGATGCACACGCCGAAGACGATGGCCAAGGGCGGCGGCCTGATGCAGATGTCGAAGGCGATGAGCCGCAACGGTCACTGAACGGCGGCGACGCGGGCGGTCCGGCGGCGCAGGGCTATGTCGGCCGCTGAGGCCGACAGCAGCATCCGACCGCCGGCCGGCAAAACCGGCCCCGATCAGCGAGGTGGCCATGACGGACAGGAACAGGCAGGACCGGGGCCCCGAGGGCGTCGAGCCCTGGGGGACCACGGACGGCTTCGACGCCGACCCGCCGTGGGGTGTCGGCGAGGACTCACCGATGGACGAGGGCAGTGAGCCGACCGCCGTGGCGGAGGGTCGGCGTGGTGAGCGGCGGGCGGGTGAGACCCCTCGGGAGCATCCGCCCGCCGGCCGGCACGGATTCGGGTCGGTGGAGCCGACCCGGACGCCGGCGGCCGGTCCGGGCGCGCCGCCGGATCCGGCGCCGCCGCGCCGCTCGTTCCCGGAGGAGGTGGCCGGGGAGGATCTGCCGGACAACGCGCTGGAGGAGGCGACCGGCATGCGGCCGGAAGGGATCTCCCGGCGCAGCTGAGCGCGGCCTCGGGGACGGGCTGAGCGCGGCCTCGGGACGAGCCCGCGGGGCTGAAGACGGCCTCGGGGGCGGCCCGCTCAGCGGCGCGCCGACCGTCCGGCGGGTACCCGCCGGGCGGCGAGCAGCTCGGTGAGCCGTTCGGCGTCGCGCTGGGCCTGCCCGGCACAGCAGTTGTTGAACAGCACGTGCAGCTCGTCGGCCTGCTCGGCGAGCTCGGTCAGCAGGTCCGACCAGATGCGCAGTTCCCGGTCGCCGTAGGCGTACCGGAAGCGCTCTTCCTTGTCTCCGCTGTCCCAGGCGGTGCTGTGCCCGTGCATCCGCACCATCGCCAGCTCGGCGGTGGCGTGCAGGATCGGTGGCACCGACTCGCGGTGGCCCTGCGGCATGTCCACGCAGCAGAACGTGAGCCCGCGGTCGCGGAGGAAGGCCAGCGTCTCCAGCGCCGCCCGACCGTCGAACCAGGACCCGTGCCGTAGCTCGACGGCGACCCGCCACGGCCGGCAACGGTCGGCCAGTTCCGCGATCCGCCGCCGGGCCGCGTCGCCGCGGGCCAGCCACGGCGGGAACTGCAACAGCACCGCGCCGAGCCGGTCGGCCGCCGCGATCGGGTCCAGCGCCGCACGGAACCGCCGCCACAACTCGTCGTACGCCGTCGGCGGCAGGTCACGCCGACGGATCTGAGCCGGCCCGCCGACCGGGCGCAGGTCGGCGGGGAGGGTGGCTACCGGGGTCGGGTGGCCGGTGAAGAGGCGGTACGCCTTGACATTGAAGGTGAAGTCGTCTCCGGTGGCGTCCACCCAGCCCTGGGTCGTCTCCGGTGCGGGCACGGCGTAGTACGACGTGTCCACCTCGACCAGAGCGAACCGGCCCGCGTAGTAGCTCAGCCGGCCGGCCGGGGTGTTCGCCTCGCGCGGATACCAGCCGGAACGCAACAGCGTCCGGTCGGCCCACGAGGACGTGCCCACCTTGATGACAGTCATGTAATTAAGTGCACCGCCACCCACCGGGATCGGCAACCGCTGGCGGCGTCGGCCTCTGACACCGGGAGGTTTGGGCCGGCGTCCACCGGGGAGCCCACTGGTTGGCGACAGCGGACGACAGGAGGCAAGGATGCGTGCGCTACGGCTGCCTGCATGGAAGAGCGACCCGGAACTGGTCGAGGTCGACGAGCCGACACCCGGCCCGGGTGAGGTGGTGGTGAAGATCGGCGGCGCCGGCGCATGCCACTCCGACCTGCACCTGATGCACGACTTCGAAGCCGGTTCCCTGCCCTGGAATCCGCCGTTCACGCTCGGTCACGAAAACGCCGGCTGGGTGCACGCCCTCGGCGCCGGTGTGACCGGACTGGAGATCGGCCAACCGGTCGCCGTCTACGGCCCCTGGGGCTGCGGCGTCTGCGCCCGTTGCCGGGTCGGCGCCGAGAACTACTGCGAGAACCCGGCCGCCGCACCCATCCCCGGTGGCGGCGGCGGTCTCGGCCTGGACGGCGGGATGGCCGAGTACGAGCTGGTGCCGGCCGCCCGGCTGGTGGTGCCGCTGCCCGAGGGGCTGGACCCGGTGCTCGCGGCGCCGCTGACCGACGCGGGTCTGACCCCGTACCACGCGATCCGCCGCTCCTGGGCGAAGCTGCCGCCCGGCAGCACGGCCGTGGTGATCGGTGTGGGTGGGCTCGGTCATATCGGGGTGCAGATCCTCAAGGCCACCACCGCTACCCGGATCATCGCCGTGGACACCCGCGACGAGGCGTTGCAACTGGCCGAGGAGTGCGGCGCCGACCAGACGCTGCGCTCGGGTGAGCGGACCGTCGAGGAGATCCGCTCGGCCACCGGCGGGCGGGGCGCGGACGTCGTGCTGGACTTCGTCGGCGCGGACGCCACCATGAAGATGGGCGCTGCCGCCGCGCGTACCGTGGGTGACCTGACCATCGTCGGCATCGGCGGCGGGTCGCTGCCGGTGAGCTTCTTCTCCGTGCCGTACGAGGTCAGCATCCAGACCACCTACTGGGGCAGCCGACCGGAGCTGATCGAGGTGCTGGACCTGGGCGCACGTGGGCTGCTTCGGCCGAAGACCACCACGTTCTCCCTGGACGACGCGATGAGCGCGTACCGGAAGATGCAGGACGGCACCCTCGAAGGCCGCGCCGTGATCGTGCCCTGACCGCCGGTTCCCGCGCCCTCTAGGATGATCATGTGGTCGCCGCGCTGGAGCTCTACCTGGACCCGGTCGCCACCCGCCGGATCCGGGTGCTCTGGGACGCCCTGGAGGCCGAGGGGGTGCAGAGCCTGCGGTCGCTGTTGGAGCAACGGCACCGCCCGCACGTCTCGCTCGCGGTCGCGCCCCGGTTCGACCCCGAGCAGGTGGCGGCGGCGTTGGCCGGTTTCACGGTGGCCGCACCGCTGCGACTGTCGTTCCAGCACGCCGGGCAGTTCGTCGGCCGGGTGCTCTGGCTGGGCCCGGCCCCCACGGCGGAACTGCTGGCACACCACCGACGGGTCTACGACCGACTCGCCGCCGCCGGCATCACCCTGCACGAGCACTACCACCCGGGCCGCTGGATCCCGCACTGCACCCTGTCGATGCGCGTGCCGAACACCCTGATGGCCGCCGCCATCCGCCGCTGCCTGGAAGTCCTCCCCCTGGAGGCCACCATCACCTCAGCCGCCCTGACCGACCACGCCCACAACATCTCCCACCCCCTCCCCTAACCCCACCCACACCCCTCTTTCCTCCCCGTCGATCTTGCACTTCTGGTCGCGCATCTGCCCTACTTAGGACCGATTCGCGGGGACACAAAGTGCAAGATCGACGGGGGAGGAAGGGGCGCGTGGGGAGGGAGGGGTGGGAGTTAGGAGGTGGGGTCGGGGCGGCCTTGGCGCCAGTAGCCCATGAAGGCGACGGCGCGGCGGTCGAGGGCGCAGTCGGAGACCAGGTGGCGGCGCAGGGTCCGGATGACGGCCGCCTCCCCGGCCAGCCAGGCGTAGAGCGGGGCCGACGGCGGTACGTCGGGGACCTCCCAGAGGATCGTGGTGTCCACGTCCACGTCGTCGACCGGCGCACCGTCGGCCATCCCGTCACCGGTCACGGGCACGTGCGGCTGTGGGGTGGGCTGCTGGTGTTGGCCACCGCCTGACGCGGCGAGCAGGTCCCGGGCCGCGTCGGCGACGGCGCCGATCAGGCGGTCACCGTACTGACCGCCGTTGCGGGGCAGCCAGGTGACCTCGACACCGGGGGGCGCGACCAGCGGCAGCACGTCCGCCGGATCGGGAACCTCCAGCAGCACCCGGCCGCAGGCGTCCAGCGGCAGCCGCTCGCAGATGCCGCTGATCGCCGGGACCGCCGTCTCGTCCCCGGCCAGCAGCAGGCACCCGGTCGACGGCGGCCGGAACTCCCGTCCACCGTGGTCGCCCTCGTAGCCGGCGTCCGGGCCGGCGATGGCGATCTCGTCGCCGGGGCGGACCTGCTGGGCCCACCGGCTCGCCGGGCCACCGTCGCCGTGCAGCACCAGGTCGACGTCGAGTTCGTGCAGGTGCGGCCGGACCGCTCGGGCGGTGTAGGTGCGGATCGGGTTGCGCCGGTGCTCCGGCAGCGCCCGCCACTGCGCGTACCAGTCGGGGCCCTGCGGCAGGTAGACCGCCCGCTGCCCGGGCAGCGGCAGGGCCAGCTTGATCCGCTGGTCGTAGCCGTTGTCGGCGAAGCGGTCCAGGTCCGGGCCGGTGAAGGTGACCCGGACGAAGGAGGGGCTGAGCCGGCGTACCGCGCGGATCTCGACGGAGAACAACCGCCACGGTGCGACGGGCAGGGTGTTGGTCATGCTGCCTTCCAGGGTGCGGGCCACGCGGACCGGTTACCGGGACTGAGGGGCTGAGGCACGCGAGCGCCACAGCAGCCAGACGAAGTACGGGGTGCCGATCAGGGCGGTGACCAGACCGGCGGGGATCTGCGCCGGGGCGATCACGGTGCGCCCGAGGGTGTCGGCGACGCTGACCAGGGCCGCGCCCAGCAGTGCGGCGACCGGAAGCACCCGGGCGTGCCGGCCGCCGACCAGCGCGCGGGCGGCGTGCGGGGCGACCAGACCGACGAACCCGATCACGCCGACGGCGGAGACCGCGGTGGAGGTGAGCAGCGCTGCCGCGCCGAGCGCGACCAGTCGGGTGCGTTCCAGCCGGACTCCGAGCACCCGGGGGGTGTCGTCGTCCAACGCCATCAGGTCCAGCTCGCGGCGGGCGGCGAGCACGGCCGGGGTGAGGACCAGCAGCGCGATCGCCACCGGCAGCACCTGGGTGGCGGTGCGTCCGTAGGTGGAGCCGGACATCCAGGTCAACGCCTTGCCGGTGTTCCACGGGTCGTGGGCGACGATCAGGAAGGTGATCAGTGCCATGCCGCCCTGCCACGCCCCGAACCCGATCAGCACCAGCCGGTCGGAGCTGAGCCCGCCTCGCCAGGCCACGCCGTAGACCAGGGCGAAGGCGAGCATCGCGCCGAGCCCGGCCACCCCGGAGACGGCCCAGACGCTGGCCAGCGGCACGAAGGTGATCAGCGACACCGCGCCCAGTCCGGCACCGGCGGTGATGCCGAGGATGCCGGGTTCGGCAAGGGGGTTGCGGCAGACCGCCTGCACGGTGGTGCCGGCCACCGCGAGCGCCGCGCCGGCCAGCAGCGCGGCGGCGACGCGTGGCCACCGCTGGTCCAGCACGAAGGTGTACGCCGGACCGGTGTTGCCGTTGACCCAGTTGACCAGGTCACCGAGGAGCACCCAGGTGTCCCCGGCCAGCATGCCGACCACCACCGCGACGCCGGCGACCGTGGCCACCACGATGACGACGGTGCGGTGGAAGCCGGCCGAGCGGACGGCGGCGTGACCGCCCGGCGGTCGGCGGGTGGGGCCGGCGTCGCGGTGCCGTCGGGCCAGCCAGATCAGGATGGCCGCGCCGAGCAGGGTGGTTACCACGCCGGTGGGAATGTCGACACCGGCCTGGGCACCCATCGCGGCCCGAAGCAGCACGTCGGAGCCGAGCACGATGATCATTCCGGCGATGCCGGAGAGCGGCAGCAGCACCCGATGGCGGTGTACGCCGGGCACCAGTGGCCCGAGCAGCCGGACGATCACCGGCGCGCAGAGGCCGACGAATCCGACCGGCCCGGTGAGGGTGACCGCCGCGGCGGAGAGCAGAACGGCCAGCACCGTGACGATCAGCCGGGTACGCCGCACGTCGAGACCGAGCACGGTGGCGGTGTCGTCGCCGAGGGCGAGGATGTCGAGGCGGTGGCCGAGCAGCATCAGTGCCACGATGGCCAGGCCGATGACCGGGGCGAGCTGGGTGAGCGCGTTCAGGTCGCTCTGCACCAGCGAGCCGTTGCCCCAGGCGAACAGGCCGATGGTGGCCTGTTCGAAGAGCAGGAGCAGCAGCATGGTCACCGAGCTGAGCGCCAGTGCGGTGGCCGAGCCGGCGAGGATCAGCCGGGTGGTGCCGGCCTGCCCGCCGGAGGACATCGCCATCACCAGTCCCGCCGCCGCGAGACCGCCACAGAAGGCGAGCCCGCCGGCGGGCAACGCGGGCAACGCGATGCCGAACGCGGCGAACGAGACGATGGCCAGGTGGGCACCGGCGTTGACGGCGAGGGTGTCCGGCGAGGCGAGCGGGTTGCGGGCGATGGACTGCAGGGCCGCACCGGCGAAGCCGAGCGCGACGCCGATGGCCAGCCCGGCGAGCAACCGGGGCATCCGAGAGGCGACGAGCACCCGTACGGTTTCGTCGTCGCCGCCGGTGAGCAGCCGCAGCAGGTCGAGCGCGCCCACGGCGGAGGTGCCCTGGGTGAGGTGCACGACGGCGACCACGAGCGCCAGCGCGGTGGCTGCGATGAAGGCCCCGACGACGCGGGTACCGGACAGGCGTCCGGCCGGAGCCGGCCCGAGGGCCGGCTCCGAACGCGGAGGCGCGGACAGCTCGGTCACACCGCGTAGGTGTTGACGAACTGGTCGATGTACTGCTTGGCGGAGAGCGGCCCGCCGAAGGTCCAGATGCCGTCCGGCATCCGGTGCAGGTTGCCCTGCTTGACGAAGGGCAGCGACTTCCAGATCGCGTTGTCGGCGAGACCGTCGGCGAAGACGTCGGTGCCGTCCGAGGCGTTGTAGAAGAAGTGCAGGTCCGGGCTCTTGAGTGCGGTCAGGCCCTCGACGTCGGTCTGCCCCAGGCCCCACACCTCGTCGACCTTGCCGTTCCAGGCGTTGGTGAGGCCGAGCTGGATGCCGAGCTGGGAGACGAACGCGCCCTGGCCGAACATCCGGATGCTGACGGTGCTGCCTTCCTTCCAGCCGTCGGCGATGGCGAACGGCTTGCCGGCGGCACCGGCGTCGGCGATCTTCTTCTTGCCGTCGGCCAGGGCGGCGTCGAAGTCGGCGAGCAGCTTCTCCGCCTCGGCGGTCTTGCCGACCGCTTTGGCGATCATGTTGAGGTCGGCGCGCATCCGGCCCACGTTGTCGGTGGCGTCACTGCTCTTGGTCACCAGCACCGGTACGTACTTCTCGAGCTGGTCCAGCAGGGTGGCGCCGCGACCGTCGGAGACGACCACCAGGTCGGGGGCGAGCGCGACGATCGAGTCGACGCTGGGTTCGCCGCGGGTGCCGACGTCCTTGACGGCGGGGTCGAGCTTGGCGGCGGTGACCCAGGTGGCGTAGCCCTTGGGGTCGGCGACACCGACCGGCATGACGCCGAGGCTGACCAGCATCTCGACCTCACCCCACTCCAGGCCGACGACCTTGGTGGCGGGGCTGTCGAGCTTGATCTCCTTGCCACGGCTGTCGGTCACGGTGACCGGTCCACCGGCGGCGGAGGCGGAGGGTGCGGGCTCGGCGGTGTTCTCGGTGGTGCCGCAGGCGGCCAGCAGCAGGGCGGTGGCGGCAGCAGCGACCAGGGCGGTGACACGGGTACGGAACATGGTGTTCTTTCTCGTTGCAGGACCGGTCCGGGTTCAGACCGGGATTCGGGTCAGGTGACGTCCCACGGGGCGGGTGGTCACCAGACCGGTGAGGGGATCGGTGGCGACCTCGATGCGGATGCCGTACGTCTCGGTCAGGTCGGTCTCGGTGAAGACCTGCGCCGGGGTGCCGGTGGCACGGATCCGGCCGTTGTGCAGCAGGACCACCTCGTCGGCCACCGCGGCGGCCTGGTTGAGGTCGTGCAGCACCACGCCGACCGCGACGCCGTGCTCGTCGGCCAGGTCGCGCATCAGGTCGAGGATCTCGACCTGGTAGCGCAGGTCGAGGAAGGTGGTGGGTTCGTCGAGCAGCAGCACCGCGGTGTCCTGGGCAAGGCAGGTGGCCAGCCAGACCCGCTGGAGTTCGCCGCCGGAGAGTTCGTCGACGGGCCGGTCGGCCATCGCGGCCACCCCGGTGACCGCCATCGCGCGGGCGATCGCGGTCGGGCCCTCGGCGTCGTCGGTGCGCCAGCGGCCCCGGTAGGGGTGGCGGCCGTAGCCGACCACGTCGCGGACGGTGACGCCGTTGGGCACCGGTCGACTCTGGGCGAGCAGGGTGACCCGGCGGGCGAACTCCTTGGCCGGCAGGCTGGCCGCGGCGATGCCGTCGGCGCAGAGCACCGTGCCGGTGTCGATCGGGTGCAGCCGGGCCAGCGCGCGCAGCAGGGTGGACTTGCCGCTACCGTTCGGGCCGACGAGGGCGGTCACCTTACCGGCACGGAGCCCTATCGAGGCACCGTGAACCACTGCCGTACCGTGGTATCCCAGGCAGAGGTCGACGCCGCGTAGGCGCTGGTCAGCGTCGCTCGACGCCAGTCCGCTCGACATGCGATTAGGTTAGCCTAACCTAATCGGGTGTCAAGACGCGGGCCTCCTTCACGTTCCGCGGTACCCCGCCCTGGTCGGTATCCCTCGATGCCACCGACCGACTCCGACCGCCTTCGGTCGCCGGCCGGACACACTCGGCAACCTTCGCTGGGCACACCTGCGAAACCGGCACCCGGGGAACGCGAAAACGTACCGGGGTGGGACGACAGATCGACACGAGCGGCGGTAGCGTTGCGCGTCATCGCCGCCGGGTCGCCGGTGCGCCGACCCGCGATCGTACGGAGGATGAGGCATGTCCATCGGCGAGGAGCCGTACGCCATCCGCGACGACCTGGCCTCGCGGCCGACCTTCGAGGTGACCCTGCGCGGTTACGAGAGAAAGCAGGTCGACCGCTATGTGGAGCAGTTGGACGGTCAACTCAGCACGGTCTCGGCCGAGCGGGACCGTGCCCTCGGGCGGGCTCGGGAGCTGACCGCCAAACTTCAGGCGGCCCAGGCCGAGGTCGCCGACCTGCGACAGCGTCCGGCGCAATTGGACAAGGCGACCTTCCAGGATGTGGGCCCGATGGTCGGCCAGATCCTGGACCTCGCGGAGAAGCAGGCCGCGGCGATCATCGACACGCACACCCAGCGGGCCAACAAGCTCCAGGCGGAGGCGGAGAAGACCCTCGCCAACGCCCGGGAACGCACCGTCAAGGCGCTGGCCGATCTCGAAGAGGAACTCGCCGCCCGCCGCGCCGAGCACGACAAGAAGTACGAGGAACTCCGCGCGGCAGCCGACGCCGAGCTGGCGGAGAGCCGGGAGCGGGCCGACAAGCTGCGCGCCGACGGTGAAGCCGCACACGAGCGGGCCCAGCAGGAGGCCCACCGCATCGGGGAACAGTGCCGCCAGCAGGTGGAGCAGGCCCGCGCGGCGGCGGAGGCGTTGACCACCTCCGCGCGTACCCAGATCCACCAGGAGATCCAGGCGGCCCGGTCGAAGAGCCAGCAGGAGCTGGCCCAGCGGCGGACGGCCGTCGAGGAGGAGCTGGCCGAGCGGCGCGCCGCGGCCGAGGAGGATCTGGCCGAGCAGCGCGCGGCCGTCGAGCGCGAGCTGGCCGCCCAACGCAGCGCCGCCGAGCAGCGGGTCAGCTCGATGATCGCGGACGCCCAGCAGTACTCCGCGGAGATCCGCAAGCGCGCCGACGAGCAGGCCGCCGAGGTCCGCAGGCACAGCGACGAGCAGGCCGCAGCCGCCGAGGAGCAACTGCACGCCGTGCAGCTGGAGATCGGCGAGCAGCAGGACGCGTTGGCCGGGGTACGGGAGGAACTGGACACCGCCCGCCGGCAGCTCGACGAGACGCAGCAGGGCAGGGAGACCACCGAGGCCGAGCTGACCCGGCTGCGGCAACAGCTGGAGGAGACCGTCCGGGACCTCGCCGCGGAAAGCCAGCGACTGGACGAGGTACGCCGGGCAGTCGAGGCCGCCGAACGGCACGCCAAGGAGACCCGGGCACGGGTGCAGCGGGAGGCCAAGCGGGTCGCCGACCTCGCCGCCGCAGCAGTGATGGCCGCCGCGGCCGGCGGTGGCGAGACCGCCGAGTATCCGGTGGTCGGTGCCCGCGCCGGGCAACGCCCGCCGACGCCGGCAGCGGAGGCCGAGCCGATCGTGCGCGACGCCACGCCCGAGCGCGGTGCCCACGAGGCGAACGCGGGTGACGGTGGTGCCGGAGCCGACGGCCAGCCGACGACGAGCCCGACTGCCGACGCCCGCCCGACGCCACCGAGCCTGGAAGCACCCGGCGGCGAACCGACCGTCGAGGGCGAACCGGCGGGACAGACGCACCTCGGACCGACCGTCGCGATGCCGAACGCCGCGCTGGCGCGGGCCGAGGCGGCGCTCGCCGGCGGTCCGGCGGGCATCAACTGGTTCGCCGGGCAGCCCGAGGGGCAGGAGGACGACGCGGCCGATCGCGCGCCGCAGCCGTCGACACACTGATCACGAGCCCGGCCCCGTGCGCCACTGTGGAGCGTGGGGCCGGGCATCTCTCGCGTCTGACACCGCTGAACGTGCTCGGCGCGTCAGGCGTCCGCACGATGGTCACCGGCGGTGCACGGTGCCAGAATCGCCCCATGCGGCGTGCGCTCGTCGGCCGGGACGAGATATTCGACCAGGCCTGGCGCTCGCTGGGCGAGCCTGGGCAGGTGCTGCTGGAAGGGCCCGCCGGCATCGGCAAGACCGCGCTGTTGCGGGCGCTGACCGCCGAGGCGGCCCGGTCGGGCTGGCTCGTGCTCTCCTGCGCGCCGACCGAATGCGAAGCCGAACTCCCCTTCGCCGCCCTCGCCGACCTGCTCCGCCCGCTTGCCGACCTGGCGGCGGAGCTGCCGCGCCCGCAGCGCATCGCCGCCGAGACGGTCCTGGTCACCGGCGACAGCGACGAGACGATCGACGAACGCGTGATCGGGGCGGCCACCCGGTCGCTGCTGGAGGCGGCGCTCGCCTCGGGCCGGCCGGTGCTGCTGGCCGTGGACGACGCGCCCTGGCTCGACCGGCCGAGCGAACGCGCCCTGCGGTTCGCTCTGCGCCGGGTCGGCCCGGGACCGGCCGCCCTGGTCAGCAGTCGCAGCGCGAGCGGCCCGGCGGTGCCGGCGGCCCCGCTCGGGCTCGACGCGGGTTCCGGCCGGCTGACCCGGCTGGCAGTGACGCCGCTGGGCGTGAACGCGCTGCACCATGTCCTGCGCGAGCGGGTCGGTGCCGATCTCGACCGCCCGCTGCTGGCCCGCATCGCCCGGGAAGCCGGCGGCAATCCGCTTGTCGCCATCGAGGTGGCCCGCGCGGTGCAGCGGCTGCCGAAGCCACCGGAGCCGGCACAGGAGCTGCCCGTCGCCTCGTCCATGCATCAGCTGCTCGCCGACGTGCTCGCCGAACTGCCGGCCCGGTGTCGCGACGCTGTCCGGCTCGCGGCACTGCTCACCGTCCCCCTGCTGCGGGACCTCGCGGCGGCGGGCGTGGGGCCGCGCGCCTTCGACGGTGCCGAGGAGGCCGGACTGCTGGCGGTGACACCGGCCCGGGTGGAGTTCACCCATCCGGTGTACGCGGCGGCGGTGCGGGCCGGCATCCCGCCCGGTGTCCGCCGAGGGCTGCACCGCAGGCTGGCCGGGGTGGTCGCCGACCCCGACGAACGGGTACGCCAGCTGGCCGCCTGCACCACCACCGCCGATCCGGTGGTGGCCGATGCCCTCGCCGCCGCCGCCGCGAGGCAACACGCCCGAGGTGCGCCGGACGCGGCGGCGAACCTCTACGAGGCAGCCGCGCGGCTCACCCCGGCCGACGACCGCCCCACCCTCGGGCAGCGGCTGTTGGCGGCGGCCCGGTGCCGGTTCGACTGTGGCGACCATCCGGGTGCCCGGACGGCCGCCGAGGAGGTGGCCGCCAGCTTCACCGGTCACGTCCGCGCCGAGGCGCTGCTGCTGCGCGCCGTGGTCGCGTGGAGCGCCGACGAGCCGGGCGGCACCGCGCTGGCGGCCGCCGGTCGGGCGCTGGCCGCCACGCAGCCCGATTCCCTGCTCGCCGGTCGGATCCACGCCCACCTGGCCCTCTTCGTCGACCTGCCGGACCCGGCCCGTACCCACGCGGAGTCGGCCATCGCTCTGCTCAGCGGCCCGGGTGGGGACCGGGAACTGCTGGCCGCGGCGCTGCTGCACCTGTTCAACAGCGAGGTACGCGCCGGTGCGCCACCCCGCACCGAACTGCTCGACCGGGCACTGGCCATGGAAGGGCCGGAACCGTCCTGGCTGGCGGGCACCATTCCGGCGGTCTGGTGGAAGGGCATCGACGATCCCGACCGGGCCCGGGAGCGGCTGACCCGGCTGCTGGACCGGGCGGCGGCGCGCGGCGACGAACCCTCCCAGTACGAGCTGCTCAAGCATCTCGGTGAGACCGAACTGCTCGCCGGGCGTTGGTCGATGGCCGAGCGGCACATCGCGGCGGCCCGTGACCTCGGTGAGCTGCTGGGCACCGAGTTGACCGCGGAGACCTGGCTGACCGGGCTGCTCGACGCCCTGCGGGGGCGGCTCGACGCGGCGGCGCGGGTGGCGCAGGCGGGCGTACGCCTGGGCGAGGAACTCGACGACGACTGGTGCCGCCGGATCCACCTGCAACTCGGCGCGTTCGTCGCGCTCTGCGCCGGCCGGGCCGCCGACGCGGCGGCCGGTTACGGTCGGCTGGCCGCCTTGGTGGACCGGATGGGGCTGACCGAGCCGTTGGCGCAGCGCTTCGAGCCGGACTGGATCGAAGCGTGCGTGGCCGCCGGTGATCTCGCCACCGCCCGCGTCGCCCTGCACCGGCTGACCGAACGGCACCGCCGCCTGCCACGGCCGTGGACGCTGCTGGGCCTGGCCCGCAGTCGGGCCCTGCTGGACAGCGCCGAGGGCCGGGACCCGTCGGCCGCCCTCGACGATCTCGCCGCCGCCCGCGCGGCGGTGGCGCCGCACGTGCTGCCCCTGGACCGGGCCCGCTGTCTGCTGGTCGCCGGAGTGGTGCACCGGCGGCTGCGCCGTAAACGGCCGGCCCGGGAGGCGCTCACGGCGGCAGCGGCCGAATTCGACGCCCTGGACGCGGCGGCGTTCGCCGCGCGGGCCCGGGCGGAGGCGGCCCGGCTGGGCGGCCGGCCTCCGGCACCGTCGGCGTTGACCGCCACCGAGGAGCGGGTGGCGCGGCTCGCCGCGCTCGGACGGACCAGCCGCGCCATCGCCGACGAACTGTTCGTCAGCCCCAAGACGGTGGAGACGAACCTGTCCCGCGTGTACCGCAAGCTGGGCATCTCCCGACGGGCCGAACTCAACGCGGCACTGGCCCGGATCAGCGCCGACGTGGTGCCGACCGGCGGCCACAAAGGCTAGGGAAACACCGGATTCCTTCCCCGGGCGACGGCCGTACCGTCGAGTGCACCCCGACTGCCGCAGGCGCTGGTGCGCAGCGTCTGCGCCCGGGCGGAAGAGGGGGAACTGACCGGTGCGACGACTGATTCTGCCTGTGCTGCTCGCGACGGCCCTGGCACTGACCGGCTGCGGCGGCAGCGAACCGGCGGCACGGGGCGCCGGTCCGGACGCCGGGTCGGACGCCGATCTCGATCTGCCCGTCGACGGTGCCGACGCGGTCCGGCCGGCCTGCCCCTTCACCGCCGAGCAGGTCACCGGGATCGTCGGCCAGCAACTCGACGACAAGGGCAACTGCAGCTTCGGCGACGGCATCGCCCTGCTCACCGTGACCACCGCGTCGCGGGTCGCCGGTGAGATGACCTACGACTACCAGCGCCAGCAGGCCGACCAGACCTACCAGTCGGTGACCGACCTCGGCGTCGGCGACAAGGGCTACCTGGCGGTCAAGGACATCGAGGCGGAAGCGGTGGTGATCAACGGTGCGGGCAGCTTCACCGTGACGCTGAGCAGCTTCCAGCGTCTCGGCGCCCAACCCGACGGATATGCCCAGGCGATGCGCAAACTTGCCGACGCCCTGCCGAACTGAAGCCCCGACGAAGGAGACACCGTGCGGCACCTGACCTGCGTCGCCCGACTCGCCGTGGCGGCCACCGTTCTCACCGTCCTGGCCGGCTGCGGCGGTACGGAGCCCGCGGCGGCACCGCCGGCACCGGCGCAGCCGTCGGAAGCCGCGGCACCGACCGAGGCCACCGAGGCACCCGAGCCCTCTGCCGCGGCGCCGGTCGACGCCTGCGCGCTGGTCTCGAAGGAGGATGCCGAGAAGCTGGCCGGTACGCCGCTGGAAGACCCGCTGCCGAGCGGGGAGACCTGCTGGTTCACCGGGCCCGTCTCCGGGCCGGTGGCACAGGTCGAGGTGCACGTCGGCGACGGGGCGAAGAAGATCCTGGACATCGACCGCGACCTGAAGCACGAGTTCGAGACGCTGTCCGGCATCGGGGACGAGGCGTACCTGGAGGAGGGGATGGTCTTCGTCAACGTCTCCGGGGTCTGGGTGGCCATCCGACTGGTCCGCACCGACGACATGGCCAAGTACGACGAGCGGCTGACCGAGTTGGCGCGAACGGTCGCCGGCCGACTCTGATCCGCCCCGCTTCGGTCACGTCGGGTCGGGCTGCCCGGTGGTTTCGTACCGCGCGTCGAAGCGTTTCCGGATCACGTCGCTGGCCTCCTGTTCGTCGCAGCCGAGGCTGCGCAGCAGGTCGGTGGCGACGGTTCGGATCTGCGCCACCACCACGCTGCCGGAGAAGCCGACCCCCTCGGCGTACGCCTCGGCGGCCCGGTCCACCGCCTTGAGGATCAACTGTTCGGACCGGTCGGTGGGGCGCCCGCTCTCCGCCGCGACCTGGAGCAGCGCGAGGGCGTCACCGAAGTAGTGCACGGCGGCGGCCAGCCCGGATGGCACGGGCTCGTCGTCCCGGATCGCGGTGGCCGCCCGGCGCAGCATCTCCTGGCCGCCCCGGATGGCCAGGGCGAGATAGCGGGTGCCGCGTTCGTAGTGCTCGAACTCTTTACGCCGGTGCCACCGCGCCGGTGATATCGCCACCGCCTCCCCGGCCCCGGAGACCGCGTCCTTGAGCAGCTTCAGTTGGGGGTCCAGCCCGCTCAGCGCGTCCCGGGCCTGGGTCACAGCCGGGCAATCGCTGCGGGAGATGCCGTGCGCGGCGTCGTGCAGGTGCTCGATCAGGGCCGCGAAGAGCGGACGCGCCGCCCGCTGGATGATCCGTACCGGGTTGACCGGTAGGACGGCGACCACCACCACGGCGGTCACTCCGCCGATCACGGCGTCGACGATGCGGGGCACCTCCAGTCCGCGCTGCACCGGCGCCAGCGTGGCGATCAGCACGGCGGTGCCGCCGGCCTGGGTGACCACCTGTCCGCCCCGGCTCAGGCTCAACGCGAGCAGGATGGCCAGGGTGACCACGGTGCCGGTCTGCCAGGGGCCGGTGCCGATCACCGCGATCAGGGCGTCGCCGACCAGCAGCCCGGCCAGCACGCCGAGCAGCAGTTCGACGGTACGCCGGGTGCGTCGGCCGATGGCGGCGGCGATGGTGCCGACAGCGGCGGTGGGGGCGAAGACCGGTGACGGGTGGTGCAGCAGGTTGTGCGCCACCCACCAGGCGAGCGCGGCGGCCACCCCCGCCTGCACGGCGAGGATCGCGTACAACTCCAGGGTCCGTCGCCGCTCCCGCCAGTCGACCCGGACGCTGAGTGCGGCAACCGTGCCCGCGATCCGGTCCCTCGCCGAGCCGGCGGCGCCACGCGCCCAGCTCCCGTTCCGCTCGCCCGCCGCCACGCGGCCGACTACCCCGGCGGGCCACGCTCATTCACACCGACTGTTCCCGAACAGATCGCACGTTCAGGCGGCACGGACCGAATTGTGAAGTACGGTGCCACCTGCACAGAAGCCCCGTACATCGCGTTGCGTCGATTGACAAAGTTCATGATCCCAACTTATTGTGCGAGCCGGCCGGATGTTGCCGGCGATCCGGTGACACGCGGCCAGCCACCCGTCGACACCATCACCACACGAGGAGCGTCATGGCCGGGCTGCGCGGCACACTACGAAGGACACGATGGCGACTGGGCGTGGTCGGCGCCGGGGTCGCCGCCCTGCTGGCCGGGGTCGGACTGGTCAGCGCGGGCGCCGCCCACGCGGCGGCCGGCTGCCGGGTGGTCTACTCCGCGCCGAGCCAGTGGCCGGGCGGTTTCACCGCGAACGTCGATCTGACCAACCTCGGCGACCCGCTCAACGGTTGGCGGCTGACCTGGACCTTCCCCTCCGGTCAGCGGGTGACGCAGGCGTGGAACGCCACCGTCACCTCCGCCGGCAACGACGTCACCGCCACAAACGTCAGCTACAACGCGGCGCTCGGCACCAACCAGTCGGTGTCGTTCGGCTTCAACGGCTCCTGGTCGGGCAGCAACACGGCCCCCACCTCGTTCGCCCTCAACGGGGTCACCTGCACCGGCAACGTCGGCCCGACCACCCCTCCCCCGACCACGCCACCGCCGACCACCCCACCCCCGACGACCCCGCCGCCGACCGGTGACGCGATGGCCTACGTGGCCGCGATGCAGCCCGGCTGGAACCTCGGCAACACCTTCGACTCCGTCGGCGCCGACGAGACCGCGTGGGGCAACCCGCGGGTCACCGAGGCCCAGTTGGACGCCATCCGGGCGCAGGGGTTCAACAGCATCCGGATCCCGGTCACCTGGAGCAACCGCCACGGGCCCGCGCCGTCCTACACCATCGACGCGGCCTGGCTGAACCGGGTCAAGGAGGTCGTCGGATGGGCCCTGGACGACGGCTTCTACGTGATGATCAACCTGCATCACGACTCGTGGCAGTGGATCCACGAGATGCCGACCAACCGGACGACGGTGCTCAACCGCTACAACGCGCTCTGGACCCAGATCGCCGCGGCGTTCCGGGACGCCTCACCGAAGCTGCACTTCGAGAGCGTCAACGAGCCGCAGTTCGCCAACAGCTCCGGTGACGCCCAGAACGCGCAACTGCTGCACGAGCTGAACGTCAACTTCCACCGGATCGTGCGCGCCTCCGGCGGCAACAACGCCACCCGGATGCTGGTCCTGCCGACCCTGCACACCTCCTCCGAGCAGGCCCGGATCAACGAGCTGACCACGACGATCAACCAACTCAACGACCGCAACCTGATCGCCACCGTGCACTTCTACGGCTACTGGCCGTTCAGCGTGAACGTCGCCGGCGGCACCCGCTTCGACGCCACCACCCAGCAGGACCTCGTCGACGCCTTCGATCGGGTCCACAACGCCTTCGTCACCCGGGGCATCCCGGTGGTCATCGGCGAGTACGGCCTGCTCGGCTTCGACCGGCACACCGGCACCATCCAGCAGGGCGAGAAGCTGAAGTTCTTCGAGTACTTCGGCTACTACGCCCGGCACCGACAGCTGACCACCCAGCTCTGGGACAACGGCCAGCACTTCAACCGGACCACCTTCGTCTGGCGGGACGCGGAGCTGATCAACCAGATCAAGTCGAGCTGGACGACCCGCTCCGGCACCGCCTCGTCCGACCAGGTGTACGTGCCGCGTACCGGCGCGATCACCGCCAAGACGCTGACCCTCAACCTCAACGGCACCACCTTCTCCGGTCTGCGCCAGGGCAGCACCGAACTGGTCCGGGGCACCGACTACACCGTCTCCGGCAATCAGCTGACGCTGACCGCCAGCGCCGTGACCCGACTGGTCGGCAACCGGGCGTACGGCGTCAACGCCACCCTCCAGGCGCGCTTCTCGGCCGGCGTACCGTGGCGGATCGACGTGATCAGCTACGACCCGCCGGTGCTGTCCAACGCCACCGGCACGACCGCCTCCTTCGCCATTCCGACCCAGTTCCGCGGCGACCAGCTCGCCACGATGGAGGCGCGGTACGCCGACGGCAGCAACGCCGGACCGCACGACTGGACGTCGTTCAAGGAGTTCGACGTCACCTTCTCCCCCGACTACACCGGCAACCGGATCACCCTCACCGACACCTTCTTCGGCGAGGTACGCGACGGCAGCCCGGTCACCCTCACCTTCCACTTCTGGAGCGGTGCCCAGGTGACCTACCGCGTCACGAAGTCCGGCGGCAGCGTCACCGGCCAGACCGGCTGACCCGCCGCGCGCCACCGGCCTCCCCCGGCCGCCCCCTGCGGGGTGCCCGGCCCTCCCCCGGGGGCCGGTGGCGCGCACCGGTCATGATTGGTTCATGATCCGATTCGTACTGAACGTGCTCTGGCTCATCTTCGGCGGCGGGCTCGTGCTGGCGGTCGGCTACGGCATCGCCGCTCTGATCTGCTTCGTCCTCGTCGTCACCATCCCCTTCGGGGTGGCCTCGCTGCGGCTGGCGTCGTACTCGCTGTGGCCCTTCGGCCGCACCCTGGTCCCCAAGCCCGGTGTCGGTGTCGCCTCCGGCGTCGCCAACGTCATCTGGGTCGTGCTCGCCGGGTGGTGGCTCGCCCTGTCCCACATCGTCGCCGGCGTCAGCCTCTGCCTCACCGTCATCGGCATCCCGTTCGGCGTGGCCAACTTCAAGCTCGTCCCGGCCGCGATCTGGCCGCTGGGCCAGGAGGTCGTCCCCGCGCCGTAGGCCGGACCGACACAGCCGCCGCGCCGAGCCGGTGCCGCGATCGGCGGCCCGCACGGCCGACCGCTGGGTATAAAGAGGGTGTGCCGTCTCTCCGGATGCTCGCCGGCACGACGGCCGCCGGGTTCGCGCTGCACGCTGTACCGGCGCTGACGTCCGTGGCGCCGGTACGTCGTCGGCTGCTGCCCGAACTGAGTGGGATCGGCCGGCCCGGGCACGTGGCGCTGACCTTCGACGACGGGCCGGACCGTCGGTCCACGCCCCGCTTTCTGCACCGGCTCGACCGGGCGGGCGTACGCGCGACCTTCTTCCTGCTCGGCAGCCTGCTCGACCGCGATCCCGGACTCGGCCGGGAGATGACCGCGCAGGGCCACGAGGTGGCGGTGCACGGCTGGGAGCACCACAACCTGCTGTGCCGCACCCCGTCGGCGACGTACGCCGACATCGCCCGCGCCCGGGACCGCATCGCCGAACTGACCGGCCAGCCGCCACGCTGGTACCGCCCGCCCTACGGGGTGCTCACCACGGCGGCCCTGCTGGCCTGCGCCCGACTGGGTCTGCAACCACGGCTGTGGACGGCCTGGGGCCGGGACTGGCGGGCGGATGCCACCGCCGGCTCGATCTGCCACGACGTCCTGCGAACGCTGCGTCCCGGCGGCACCATCCTGCTGCACGACTCGGACCACGTCGCGGCTGCCGGATCGTGGCACGCAACGTTGACGGCGCTCCCCGCCCTGATCGACTGGGCCACGCAACGGAACCTGACGCTCGGCACACTCAGCGACCACCAGCCCGTCGGTGCTCGGCCGGTGACAGCGCCGCCCGGCCGGGCGTGACCTGCGCAACGACGGGTATCCGCGCCTGCGTGACGGAGTGCAGGCGCCAGACACAGCGGGCAGGTCCGGTGGTCGACGACTGGACGGAAGTGACGCTGGGTCGCACCGGCGGCGCTTCGAACGCGCCCGACGGCCGGATCGTGGTGGTCTCGGCGGACATCGGGGCCGGCCACGACGCCGCCGCCGCCGAACTGGAACGCCGGTTGACCGATCAGGGCCGGCAGGTTGACCGGCTGAACTTCCTGTCCCTGCTGCCCGGACCGCTCGACGTCACGGTGCGCGAAAGCTACCGGGGCATGTTGCGCTGGCTGCCCTGGTGCTACGACGCGCTGTTCAGCGCGACCGGCCGCTCGCCGGCATCGGTGCAGCTGTTGCGGGCCGCCTTGCGTCCGGTGTTCCGCCGCATGCTGGCCCGCCTGCCGCCGGACACCCGGGCCGTGGTGACGACCTTTCCCTTCGCCAACCAGATCCTCGGGCCGATGCGGGTCGCCGGGCTGGTCAACGCGCCGCTGGTGACCTACGTGACCGACTTCGCGGTGCACCCGACCTGGATCGCGCCGGGCGTGGACCTGTACTGCGTCGTGCACGAACTCTCCCGTCAGCAGGCCATCGCCGGCGGCAGCGCCCCGGTCCGGGTGGTCCGCCCGCTGGTCAACGCCCGGTTCGCCGCTTCTGCCCAGCTGAGCACCCAGGCCGCACGGCGACAGTTCGGGCTGCCCGAACAGGGTCGCCTCGCATTGATCGTCGCGGGCTCCTGGGGCATGGGTGACGTGGCCCGGACCGCGACGGAGGTGCTGGCCACCGGCTGCGTCGAGCCGGTCGTGGTGTGCGGACGTAACCAGCGGTTGTACCGCCGGCTGCGGCGGTTCCCCGGGCACGTGCTGGGCTGGGTCGACGACATGCCCACCCTGATGCGGGCGGCGGACGTCGTGGTGGAGAACGCCGGCGGGCTCACCTGCCAGGAGGCCCTCGCCTCGGGCCGCCCCACGATCACCTACCGGCCCATCGCCGGGCACGGCCGGGCCAACGCAGACCTGCTCAGCCGCTCGGCCCTGACCAGTTACATCGACTCCGCGCAGCGACTGCGACCGGCCCTGACCGAGCTGCTGGCCGCAGCCGAGGGCGGCGACCCAGGTGCCGACGCGCGCATCGACATGGCCGGCGTCGTGGCCGACGTACTGACGCCGATGAGGTGAGGATGGCCGGGCTGACGCGCAGCCGACGCCGGGACCTGCTGCGCGGCGGCGCTCTGGTCACGTTCGGGGCCGGACTCGGGGTGGTCGGCTTCGCCGAGGCGGCGGACGTGGCCGACCGGAGACTGCCGATCCGGGGCCGCGCCTCAGACCAGCCGTTGCCGGGCCAGGATCCGCAGCGCCACGTAGCCGAGCGGGGCGGGCAGCCAGAACGTCGCGAGCCGGTAGAGCAGCACGCCGGCGACGGCGGTGTCGACGGGTACCCCGTAGAGCAGCAGCCCGGAGACCAGGGCCGCCTCGGTGGCGCCCAGGCCGCCGGGCGTGGGTGCGGCCGAGGCCACCCCCTCCCCGACGACGCACACCAGGATCACCGGTGCCAGCAACGCGAGATCGATCGGCTCACCGACGGCGAGCAACCCGAAGTAGAGGCTGAACCCGTACGCGAGGGTGAGCGCCAGGGCCGCGCCGATCAGCCGGGTCAGCCGATGCCGGCGGGGCAGCGCGCGCAGGGCGGCGATGCTCTCCCGCAGCACCGCACGGCCACGACGGCGCAGCTGAGGTACCGCCAGCACCGCCGCGACGGCGAGCAGCACCAGCAGCACACCGAGCAGCACGGGCAGCGCCCTGGCCGTGACGGCCTGCTCGGCGGCGCGGGTGGGTCGGCGGGCGAAAGGCAACAGCACCGGCAACAGCAGCGCCACCGACACCACGCCGGCCACCCGTGAGACGACCACGGCGGTCGCCGACTCGGCGGCACGCAATCCCTTCTGGTGCAGATAGCGCAGGCTCAGCGCGGCGCCGCCGACGCTGCCGGGCGCGAGCCGGTTGGCGAACGACGCGGCCACCTGCACCGCGGTGGCCTCACCGAGCGGCACCCGGTTGTTCGACGCCAGCCGCAGTACGACGGCGCTGAGCAGGTAGGTCGCGGCCGAGCCGAGCAGGGTGGCGGCCAGGGCCAGCGGATGTGCGTGCAGCATCAGGCGCAGCGCGGCGCGTACCTCGCCGAGCTGCGGCAGCAGCAGGTGTACGAGCAGGCCGAGCGCGATCAGCAACAGGACGCCCCGGGGCGTGATCCGGACGACCCGGGCCAGCCGTTGTTCCCGCTGCGGGCAGCGGCGCATGATCTGGCCGCGTAGCTGCTCCAGCAGGTCAGGGGTATGTCGCAGCAGGTCACGGCTGGCCCGGGAGAGCACTGCCGGTTGCAGGTACGGCAGGCTTCCCGCGATGTCGTCGACACCGAGTTCGGCAATCGCCACGTCGACCGCCGTGCCCGGATCCACCCGGCCGGCGAGGGCGACCAGCAGCTCGACGATGTCCCGGGCCCGCTGGTCAGCGGCGGCGTCGTCGACGCCGAACCCGAAATCGACCAGGTACGCGCCGTCGCGGTCGACCAGGATGTTGGCCGCCCGCAGGTCACGATGGGCGATCCCGCCCCGGTGCAGCAGCGCCACCTGCCGGCACACGTCGGCGATCGACGCCGTCGGCAGCGGTCCGTACGTGGCGTCCAGCGGTGCCGCGTCGATGAACTCCTGCACCAGCACGGCCTCCCCACCGGGCAGGGTGGCGGTGGTGACGACCGACGGAACCCGTACGCCCGCCCGTTCGGCCAGCAGCGTCAGGCAGGTCTCGTGCTCGCTCTGCTGCTTCGCGCTGAGGTACGGCGGCTCGTCGGCGACGTGCCGGTAACGCAACCGCCGGTACAGCTTGTAGGCCCAGTCGGCGTCCCGCTGCTGCCCACCGGTGACCTTGACGAACAACCGCCGCCCGTCGCCGGTGACCACCAACCACGGCCACGAGCCGCGGGCGTCGCCGCTCAGCGGCGCGAGCCGGACCACGTCGAAGCCACGGTGTCGCAGTGCCTCGCGCAGCACGCCGGTGGACCGCTGCGGACCGACCTCCCCGACGACCAGCCGGGTCAGACAGACCGCGAGCCAGCCGACGAGCAGCCCGCCGATGGCGTCCACCGGCAGATGGGCGCCGACATGCACGCGCGCCACGGCGACCACCGCAACCGCCGGCCAGAGCAGGCGCCGCCAGCGGGTGCCGCCGGCCCGCGCCGCGACCAGTGCCAGGGCGGTGGCGACCGCGACATGCCCGGAGGGATAGCCCAGCGAGCCGGTGACCCGATCGTGCAGCACGGCGTCGGCCAGCAGCGCTCCGGGCCGCTGCCGGGCCACCGCGACCTTGTTGACCACCGCCAGCCAGTACGCCAGGTTCCCGGCCAGCAGCAGGTCACGGGCGACCGCGAAGCGCCGCAGCACGGCGGCGAGCGCAGCCGTGCCGAACACCGTGAGGTACGAGCCGAGCTGCATGACCACGATCAGCACCGGCGTCACCCCCGCCGGCAGACGGTTGAGCAGGGTGAACACGTCCCGTTCCCAGGCCGCCACCGGGTGCTGGCGGACCAGCAGGCCCAGCCCGACCAGCAGGACGGTCGAGACTGCCAGGCTGACCAGCAGAGCCGGCGACGGACGATGCGTCCGGGATAGCACAGTCCTCGTCCCTGGGGCGTTCGTTGACCTGCTCTCGATTCGTACGCTACGGGCTGACCCACCGCCGGTTGGCGGTTTCCCGGTTCGCCCGCCCGCCGGGCCGTCGTGAAGCGCCAGAATCAGCAGATGGAACGGGTACTGGCTGCGATCGCCGCACTGCCGCCGTTGGTCGTGCTGGCTCTGGTGTTCCTGCTGCCCGCGCTGGAGTCCTCGACGCTGCTGGGGCTGCTCATACCCGGTGAGACCGTCGTACTTGTCGGCGGCGTGGTGGCTCACCTCAGTGGGCTGCCGCTGTGGGCGGTGATCGTTGCCGCGGCCGTCGGGGCCTGCCTCGGCGACCAGGTCGGCTACCTGCTGGGTCGCCGGTACGGGCCCGGGGTGCTGGCCCGCGCGCCGGCCGTGCTCCGTCGTCGCCTCGACCTGGACCGGGCCCGACGCCTGGTCGCCGCGCGAGGAGCGATGGCGGTGGTGATCGGCCGGTGGGTGGCCGTGCTGCGGGTCCTGGTGCCGCTGGCGTCCGGTGCCAGCGGCATGCGGCGCAGCACGTTCGGCTGGGCCAACGTCACCGGCGGGCTGCTCTGGGCGGTGGCGGTGGCGACGCTCGGCTACCTCGGCTCGGCCTCCTACCGCTATCTGGAGCGGGAACTGGGCATCGGCACGTACACGCTGCTCGCCGTGATCGTGGTGCTCGCTCTGCTGGCGTTCTGGCGGCACCGCCGGCGGGCGCACTGACCGCCGACCGTCGGGGCGGGCGGGCTCACCAGAGGGTGGACCAGTAGTCCCAGAAGCGGACCAGGATGGCCAGCATGATCAGCACGTACCAGGCGACCAGGATGAGGCTGTGATAGCCGGTGAGACCGGAGAGCCGGGCCAGCGGCGACGTCGGCGCGACCGCGCCGAGGTTACGCAGGCTGGTGTAAAGGAAGATCGCGATGGTGACGACCCAGACCACCATGCAGTACGGACACAGCGCCGAGATCACGTAGAGGCTCTGGTAGATGAGCCAGTGCACGAAGACCACGCCGAAGGTGGCCCCCGCCTGCAGGCCCAACCAGCACCAGCCGGGCAGCCGCACCCGGGCCAGCAGCAGGACGCCGAGCGTGGTGACCACGGCGAAGCCGGCGATGCCGAGCAGCGGGTTGGGGATGCCGAAGGCGGCGGCCTGCGGCGTGGTCATCACCGAGCCGCAGGACAGGATCGGGTTGATGCTGCAGGTGGGCACGTAGTCGGCGTCGGCCAACAGGTTGATCTTCTCGACGGTCAGGGTGCCCGCGGCGAGCAGTCCGATGCCGCCGCCGACGGCCAGGACCCAGGCGGTGACCCGGGCGACGAATCCGGCCTGCGGCGTCTCGGGACGGCGGGCGACGGTGGCGGTCACTGGGCGAGCGCGGCGTCGATGGCGGCGACCATGTCCGACTGGGTACGGACCTCGGTCAACTGCCGGCCGTTGAGGAAGAACGTCGGGGTGCCCCGTACCCCGGCGGTCTCGCCGTCGGCCCGGTCAGCAGCCACCCGCTGGGCGGTGGCCGCGGCGTCGAGGTCGCGCCGGAAACGCTCCACGTCCAGGCCCAGGTCCCGGGCGTACCCGACGAACCTGTCGGTCTGTGGCGCGCTCTGGTGTCCCCACTGCGCCTGGTTCTCGAACAGCGTGGCGTACATCTCGGGGAACCGGCCCTGCTCGGCGGCGGCCTGCGCGGCGCGGGCGGCCAGGTCGGCGTTGGGGTGGCTGGCGATCGGGAAGTAGCGCACCACGAACGTGATCCGGTCCTGGTAGGTGTCCAGGATCTCGGTGATCGACGGGTAGACCGCGCCACATGCCTCGCACTCGAAGTCGAGGAACTCCACCAGGGTGACCCTGCCGTCGGTCGCCGTGCTGAGCCGGTGGCTGTCGTCGCGGACCAGCACGGCCGGGTCGACCGGCGCGCCGCTGGCGACGGGCCGGCTGGTGTTCCGGTTCACGGCGATCACAACGATCATGGCGAGAATGACCACCAGGATCATCGCCAGGGTCAGTCGCGTATTCCTCGTCATGCCGGAGCCAGCCTTTCGGTGCGGGTGCGCCCCATGCTGGCCGGGTTTCCTGTCAGCTTCCTGAAAGCACGCGCTGCCGGCCCCGCACCGGGCGGTCGTGGCCCCGCCCGGGTGTCACCAGTGCGCGCCGTGGCACACGTCCTCGGCGTCCTGCGGCTCCACCTGAAGGGTGGCGTGCTCGATGGCGAAGCGGTCGTGCAGGACCTGCCGGGCGGTGCTGAGCACCCGGCCCAGGTCCGCCCCAGCCGTCAGTTTCAGGTGCGCCGAGGCCACCTCCATGCCCGAGGTCAGGGTCCACACGTGCAGGTCGTGCACGTCGGCGACGCCGTCGAGGGCGCGCAGCCCGGCCCGTACCTCGGTGATGTCCACGTGCGGCGGCGCGGCCTGGACGAGCACCCGCAGGGCGGCCCGACCCAGCTTGTAGGTGCGGGGCAGGATGAACGCGCCCACCGCCACCGCGACGATCGGGTCGGCGTACCACCAGTCGGTCACCGCGATCACCACGGCGGCGACGATCACGCCGACCGAGGCGAGCAGGTCACCGAGGACCTCCAGGTACGCCCCGCGCACGTTGAGGCTCTCCTTGGAGCCGGAGCGCAGCAGCAGGAACGCCACGACGTTGGCGACCAGACCCGCCACGGCGACGATCAGCATCGGGCCGACCAGCACCTCCGGCGGTTCGTCGAACCGGCGTACCGCCTCGACCACCACGTAGACGGCGACCCCGAACAGCAGCACCGCGTTCGCCAGTGCCGCCAGCACCTCCATCCGGTACAGCCCGAAGGTGCGTTGGCCGTCGCGGGACGCCTTGCTCGCCGCGGTGATCGCGGCGAGGGCCATGCCGATGCCGAGCACGTCGGTGAACATGTGCCCGGCGTCCGACAGCAGGGCCAGCGAGCCGGTCACCCATGCTCCGACCGCCTCCACCACCATGAAGACGGCCAGCAGGGCGAAAGCCGCCCACAACCGCCCACGGTGCTTCTCTCCGGCGCGCAGCACCTGCCGCCCGTGGTCGTGCCCGGCACCCATCGTGCGTCCTCCCGCCCAGCAGTCGCCGATCAACATATGCGGGCATTGCAATAAGTGCAACTTTAGCGGTTGACGGGCGACCGGTACCGCGGTTCGCGCAAAATGCTGCGGGGCCGGTCCCGGCGTGACCAGCGGGATCACACCGGGACGTCAGTGCGCGCCGCGCAGGTTGAGCAGGACGACGCCGGCGATGATCAGACCGACCCCGACCACCTTGGTGACGGTCAGCGGTTCACCCAGCACGGTCGCGCCGATGGCCACGATCGCCGCGGTGCCCAACCCCGACCACAGGGCGTACGCGACACCGACCTCGATGCCCTTCACCGCCTGGGCGAGCAGCGCGAACGCCGTCAGGTAGGACACCGCCAGCCCGAGCGTCGGCCACAGGCGGGTGAATCCCTCGGTGGCCTTGAGCAGGCTGGTGCCGGTGACCTCGGCGGCGATAGCGAGCAGCAGGAAGACGTACGCCACCATGCACTCCGTTCCACTCCGGATGAGCCGACGGAGATCACTCTGCCGGTCGGGCGCGGCGATCACCAGAGGCGTGCCTCGTCACCGGGCCCGCAGGTTCGCGCGCAGCGCACCCAGGATGACCCCGGGCCTGGCCAGCGCGTTCGGGTGCTCGCACAGGGACACCACGTCGTTGAACCGGCGGGCGGTGGCGATGTCGGTGACAGTCGCGTCGACGATCTGCCGGCTGACCCAGCGGGAGAACCGGTAGCCACGCGGGTACGGGCCGTCGACGTGCGGCAGGGCCAGGTCGGCGGAGGTCGACATCGACCACGCGGCGTCGACCACGACCTGCTGCAGGGCCAGGAACTCGCGGGCCGGCTGCCGCAGATCCGGCCCGGCACGCAGGTACGTCGACAGGCAGGCGGCGTGCAGGGCCGCCGCCGTGATGCCCTGCCCGTACACCGGGTTGAAGGAGGCGACAGCGTCGCCGACCGGGACCAGCCCGGCGGGGAAGCAGCTCAGCTTGTGGAAGTCCCGCCGCCGGCTGTCGGCGTGCCGGTAGGTCTGCACGTCGCCGAGCAGTTCGCTGTCGGCGACCTCGTGGAACTCGGGTGGGAACTCGCGCAGCCGGCGAACGAAGTCCTCAGGTGTACGGCCCGGACGATTGTCCGCGTACCCGGCCATCATCGCCATCCACCGGCCGTCCTCGATGGCGAAGAACGCCGCCCCGGCCACCGCCGCCGACGTCCGCGGGCTGTTCAGCGCCAGCACGACGGTGTGCTGCGGCTTGTCCGCCCGACGCCGGAACAGCGCGGTGGCGTAGTTGAGGTGCACGCTCATCCGCCGCATCTCAGGGCGTTCCCAGCCCGCCTGCTCCAGCCAGTCGGAGAGCCGGCTCGACCGGCCCATGGCGTCCACCACGAGATCCGCGTTCTCGGTGCCGGCAGTGCCACCGACCTCGTAGCGGACCCCGGTGGTGACGGCGCCGTCGAAGACGAGACCGGTGGCGCGGGCGGTGATCGTCTTGACGTTGGGCAACCGCAGGACCTGCTGCCGGATCAGCCCTTCCAACAGCGGCCGGCTGCCGGCCAGGCTGTCGGCGTCGCCCGGCACGACGACCTTCAACCGCCCGTCGAGGTAGCTTCGGCGGGCCTCGGGTGGTGCCTCGACCGCTCCCTGGGCCACGGCCTGCCTGCCGAAGCCCGGGAAGAGCCGCTCGAGTTGCAGGAAGCCGCCCGGCAGCAGGGCGTGCAGTTGCGTCCCCTGCGGCACGCCGGGCCGGCGACCCGGGACGTGCAGGTCGTCCCGATCGATGACGACGACGCTCTGCGCGTGCTCCGCCAACGCCCGCGCGGCCAGCAGACCAGCGACACTGCCGCCGAGCACGACGGCCTTGTCGATGGACGGCGACGGCTGGTCGAGCGGTCGCACCGCGTTCAACGTGGCGAAGACCTGGGCCGGAGAGAGGGACATGGGCTCTCCAAAGAGGGGTACGAGACGGCGCCTGCCCGCGCGCGCCTGCCGTGGCGTCACGGCAGCGACAGAGCGGCGAAACGGGGGATGGCATGAACGTTCAACGATCGTTGTACCCGCACGGCGCATCACCCGTTGCCCCACGGGCTGTCAGCGTCACGACAGTCGCATACCTCACACGGTGGTGGCACCGCTCGGAGAGGTGCTGGTCCGGGTGCCGACGCGGTTCACCAGGTAGCCGAAGGCGGCGGCGGTGAAGAACATGACAACGCCGTACACGGCTGCCGGGATCGCCATCTGGCTGCTGTTGAGCAACGCCGGGCTGAGCGCGATCGTGATGGCCAGCGTGCTGTTGTGGATGCCGATCTCGAAGCCGGCCGCCTTGGCGGCACCCCGGTCGATGCCGGCCAGCCGGGGCACGCCGTAGCCGATCCCGAGGCTCACCAGGTTGAACGCGAGCACGGCGAGACCGACCGAGACGAAGTAGTCGGCCAGGTTGTCCCGCTCGCCGACCACGGCACCGGCGATCACCGCGACCAGCACGACCACGGACAGGATGCGTACCGGGCGGTTCAGGCTCTCGGCGACCCGGGGGACCCAGGCACGGACCAGCATGCCGATGGCGACCGGGACGAGCACGATGGCGAAGACCTGGAGCACCTTGTCGAACTGGAGACCGATGCTGCGCGCGTCGCCGAGGAAGTACGCCGCCGCGAGGTTGACCACGATCGGCAGGGTGAACACGGCGAGCACCGAGTTGATGGCGGTCAAGGTGATGTTGAGCGCGACGTGCCCGCCGAAGAGGTGACTGTAGAGGTTGGCCGTGGTGCCGCCGGGCGATGCTGCGAGCAGCATCATCCCGACGGCCAGTTCCGGCGGCAGACCGAAGGCGAGCACCAGACCGAAGCAGAGCGCCGGTAGCAGCAGCACCTGGCACGCCAGCGCGATCACGGCCGCCTTCGGATGGTGGGCCACCCGGCGAAAGTCGGCGACGGTCAGGCCGAGACCCAGACCGAGCATGATGACGCCGAGGGCGATGGGTAGTCCGATCAGGGTCAGGGCGGAGTCCATGACACAACATCGTTACCACCCGGTAACGCATTTACCATCATCCGTGTGGCCGGATGCTGTGGCAGTTGTCAGGACCACCGCTCGCAGGTGAGCGTGAACCCCGCCGGCACGCTGCTGGTCGCGGCCAGCAGACCGAAGGTCGTCGACGCACCCGGTGCGAGGACCCGGTTGTACTCGGCGTGCCGCGCCGTCACCTCGGTCGACGTCGTCTCCACCACCGCGTTCCAGATCGATTGGACGCTGCCGCCGCCGGGCCAGCTCCACCGCACGCGCCATCCGTTGAGCTGGTCCGCACCGGTGTTACGGACGGTGACCGTGGCGACGAAACCGCTTCCCCATCCACTGTCGACGGTGGCGGTCGCGATGCACGGTGCCGGCAGCCCGGTCCGCGCCGGCCCGCCGATGACGTACCGGTCCCGCACCCCGTGCGCGTCGCTGAGCCGGAACCAGTACTCGGTGCCCGGGGTCAACCCGTCGATGGTGACCGTGCCGGAGCGCTCCGGTCCCGAGGTGCCCTGGGCGATCGGGTCCTGCCAGTCGATGGCGTCGTCGTGGCTGCCGAACAGGTGGAACGTGATCGGCGGGTCGTAGCCGCAGGGCGGGACGACGAACGCGCTGTAGGTGATGGTCACGCTGTTCGCGGTCGTCCCGGTCACCATGGCGTTGATCGGCAGCACCGGTGGGCAGACCGGGGTCGGCGACGGCGTCGGGGTCGCCACGGGTGCGGTCTGCGCGACGGCGGGTGTGGCGAGCCCGGCGGCCAGGGTCAGGGTCGCGGTGGCCAGCACCACGCCGAACATGCGTTTCATCCGTACCTCCCGGGTCGGCCACCGCTCGCGGCGGCCGGTCGTTCCAACTGGAGGAGGACGGCCCGGCACGGGGTTCTTCCCGTGCGTCCTCTTGCCCTGCAACGAATCGCGCGACTCCCCACGCGATCCACACCGAGTCTTTCAGTCGACGATCGTCGATACAACGGTTGTCGTGACGAAGATCCGGGGCCCGACCGGAGCCGGCCGTCGACCGAACGGGCCTTGCGTCGGCAGCGTGGTCGTCGGATCAGGGCAACAGGACGACGTGCAGGGTGCGCGGCCCGTGCACGCCCTCCACCCGGTCGAGTTCGATGTCGCTGGTGGCCGACGGACCGCTGATCCAGGTCAGCGGACGCCGCGGGGTGAGCCGGGCGAGCGCCTCGGGCACGGTCGCCACCACCTGGGCCGACCGCAGCACGCAGACGTGCCGGTCCGGCAGCAGGCTGAGCACCCGTCGACCCTGGTCGGGTGAGCCGTCGAGGACGACCGTGCCGGTCTCGGCGACCGCCACCGCCGCGGCGGTGACCACGGCGTCCGCCGCCGCGATCCGCCCGTTGTCGAGGTCGCGGTCGGGCCGCACGGTCACCGTCGACGGCAACCAGGCCGACGGCAACCCCGGCGGTACGACGACCGTCGCTCCCGCCGGCAGGATCGCGGCGATCGTGTCGGCGACGGCGTCCTCGCTCACCCGGTGCACCCGGGCCCGGTAGTCGATCAGCCGCGCGACGAACCGGTCCAGGTCGAGCGGGCCGGTGTGCCGGTAGTCCCGGGGCACCTCGACGGAAGCGACCGGGCCACCGGCGGCGAGGGCGGCGCGCAGCCGACCGAGCACCAGGTCCCGGGAGCTCATCGCCCGGCCCACCACTGGCGGAACGTCTGCGACGGCGGGTCGGGCAGATCACGACTTGCGGCCCAGCCGTCCAGCGGCGGCGGCAGCGCGCGCCCACGCCGTCCGGCGAGCCGGCTCAGCCGTACCGCCCGCTGCGCCGCCTCGTACAACCGCGGATGGTCCATCGTGTACGCGGCCGCCGCCATCGCCGCCGCCTCGGCGCGCGGGTGCGGTGCCTGGTCGCGCAACTGCACAAGCAACTCCGGAATGTTGATCATCACCGGGCACGCGTCGTAGCAGGCGCCACAGAGCGACGAGGCGTACGGCAGCGAGGCGTTGTCGGCCACCCCGGTCAGTTGCGGGGACAGCACCGCCCCGATCGGCCCCGGGTAGACCGACCCGTAGGCGTGTCCGCCGGTGCGCTCGTACACCGGGCAGACGTTCAGGCAGGCCGAGCAGCGGATGCAGTGCAACGCCCGCCGGCCGGTCGGGTCGGCCAGTACGGCGCTGCGGCCGTTGTCCAGCAGCACCAGGTGGAACGCCTGCGGCCCGTCCCCCGGCGTCACACCGGTCCACATCGAGGTGTACGGGTTCATCCGCTCCCCCGTCGAGGCGCGGGGCAGCAGTTGCAGGAACACCTCCAGGTCCTGCCAGGTCGGCACCACCTTCTCGATGCCCATCACGGTGATCAGCGTCTCCGGCAGGGTGAGGCACATCCGTCCGTTGCCCTCGGACTCCACCACCGCGAGTGTGCCGGTCTGCGCCACGGCGAAGTTGGCCCCGGAGACGGCCACCTTCGTGGTGAGGAACGTCTGCCGCAGGTAACCACGGGCGGCGGCGGCCAGGGCGGCCGGCTCGTCGCTCAACCCGGGATCCACACCGGGCATGGCCCGCAGGAAGATCTCCCGGATCTCGGCCCGGTTACGGTGGATGGCCGGCACCAGGATGTGGCTCGGGCGGTCGTCACCGAGTTGGACGATCAGCTCGGCCAGGTCGGTCTCCACCGGCGCGATCCCGGCGGCGACCAGCGCCTCGTTGAGCCCGATCTCCTGGGTGACCATCGACTTGACCTTGATCACCCGCTCGCTGCCGGTGGCCCGCACCAGGTCGGTGACGAGCCGGTTGGCCTCGGTGGCGTCGGCAGCCCAGTGCACCACTGCACCGGCCTCGGTCACCCGCTCCTCAAGCTGCTCCAACAGCTCGGGCAGGCGCGCCAGGACATCTGTCTTGATCGCCCGGCCGGCCTCGCGTAACTGCTGCCAGTCCGGCACCTCGGCGATCATCCCGGCCGATCTGGCCCGGATGGTCGCGGTGGCGTGCCCGAGGTTGCGCCGCAGTTGCGGGTCGGCGAGGCTGCGCCGGGCCGCGCTCGGGAACGGCTCCGTGCCGCGCAGGTGTCCCACGCCGGGCGGCGCGGTCGACGGCATGCCGAGGAAGGTGTGGGTCACGGCTGCACCGCCACACGCTCACCGGCGGTCGCGCTGCGCTCGGTCGAGGCCAGGATCTCGGCGAGGTGCACCGTCCGGACCCCGGTACGCAGCCGGGACAGGCCGCCGCCGAGGTGCATCAGGCACGAGGAGTCGCTCGCGGTGCAGACGTCCGCCCCGGTGGACAGCACGTGACGCATCTTGTCGGCAAGCATCGCCGTCGAGGTGTCGGCGTTCTTCATCGCGAAGGTCCCACCGAATCCGCAGCACTGCTCGGCGTCCGGCAGCTCGACCAGGTCCAGACCGCGTACCGCGCGCAGCAGTCGCAGCGGCCGGTCCCCGACCCGCAGCATCCGCAACGAGTGGCAGGTCGGGTGGTAGGTGACCCGGTGCGGGTAGTAGGCGCCCACATCGGTCACCCCGAGCACGTCGACGAGCAGTTCCGACAGCTCGTACGTCCGCGCCGCCACGTCCTCGGCCCGGCCGGCCAACCGGTCGTCGCCCGCTCGTCGGGCGACCAGCGGGTGCTGGTGGCGCACCGACCCGACACACGACCCCGACGGCGCCACGATCACGTCGTACGGGTCGAAGGTCCGTACGTGTCGACGGATCAACGGCAGCGCCTCGCGTTGGTAGCCGGTGTTGACGTGCATCTGCCCGCAGCAGGTCTGCTCGGTCGGGAAGACCACCTCGTGACCGAGCCGCTCCAGCAGCCGTACCGTGGCCTTCGCCGCCTCGGGGAAGACGGTGTCGGCCAGGCAGGTCACGAACAACGCGATGCGCACGTCCCACCTCCCGCCGGGTGACCGGCAGTACGGCGGCCCGGCCGGCCGCGCGATCACCTGAGTCTGCCGCACCGACCGTCGCCGGGCGAGCGAGGCGGCTCCGCGCGACAAGCTCGACACCTCGGGTGCGGTCGGGGCCGGCCGGCACCGCTGACCGGCCCCGGTCTCCGGCTACCATCGCCCGATGGATCTTCGAGGAACGATCAGCCCTGATCGCCCGCTGCTCGTGCTGGCCCTCGCGGAGGAGGCCGCCCACCTCGATGCGCGCCTGCCGGTGCTGCTCACCGGCATGGGCAAGATCAACGCGGCGTCCGCCGTCGCGGCGACCCTGGCCCGCACACCGCTACCCGCGGCGGTGATCAACCTCGGTACCGCCGGCGCGCTGCACCCCGGCTGGGCCGGCACCCACGAGGTGGGCAGCGTCCTGCAACACGACCTGGACACCGACTTCCTCCGCCGGCTGACCGGTCAGTCCGTCGGCGCGCCGCTGGCCCTCGGCGACGGCCCGGTGCTCGCCACCGGCGACCAGTTCATCGCCGACGACGACGCCCGCGCCGCCCTGGCCACCCGCGCCCACCTGGTCGACATGGAGGGCTACGCGGTCGCCTCGACCGCCCAGCGGTTCGGCGTACCGGTCCGTCTGATCAAGCAGGTCAGCGACGAAGCCGGCGACGGGGCGGCGCGTACCTGGCAGGAGTCGGTGGACCAGTGCGCCCGACTGCTCGCCGACTGGGTCCGCGACCACCTCTGAGCCACATCAGCCCTCAACCCGGCAGGGATCGGGCCGGTCAGACCGCCAGGCAGCTGGCCCGGTTGCCGCCCGCGCGCTTGGCCGCGTACATCGCGCTGTCGGCGTGGCTGAGCGCCTGCTCCAGGCAGTACGCCGGACCGTAGGCGACCCCGACGCTGACCTGCGCCGGCCAGGCGGTCAGGCCGGCGACGGCCTCCACGGTCCGCTGCGCCACCAGCCGGGCGAGCGTGGCGTCCGCGCCCGGCAGGATGGCGACGAACTCGTCCCCGCCCAACCGCGCCACGAAGTCGCCCTGCCGCACGCTCGTCGTGAGCAGCTGCGCCACCGCCCGCAGCACGTCGTCGCCGGTGGAATGGCCAAGCGAATCGTTTATGTGCTTGAACCGGTCGATGTCCACGGCGAGCACCGCCACCGGGTGGTCGGCGGCGTCGGGATGGGCCAGAGCACGCAGGAACCTGTCGAGACCACGGCGGTTCGCCACACCCGTCAGCGGATCGGTCTGCGCCGCCCGCTCGGCCTGCTCGTGCTGCCACCGCAGCGCGTCGTACGCCTGCATCGTCATCGCGGTGTGCAGCCAGTGGTGCCGTTGCCGCCACAACAACTCGGCGAGGGTGTCGCCGTAGGTGAGCCCGGGTCGCGCACCGGCCGAGCCGGTCGCCGCCAGCAGCACCGCGTGGGTACGGTGCACCGCCGCCGAGATCAGGCAGTCGGTCTCGGGTGACAGCAGGGCGACGGCCTCCTCGATGACCCGCAGCGCCTCCTCGGGTCGCCCCGACCGGCGCAGCGCGACGGCGTGGAAGGGCCGGCACAGCAGGATCTCCTGATGCTGTTCGGGCAGGCCGTGAACGCGCAGCAGGTTGGTGTAGCGGGGAATGTCGACCGCCGCAGCGGCCGGGTCCTGCCGGTCGGCGCGGGAGCACGCCGCGTACAGCAGGGCCGAGAGCCGCCACACCTCCGCCTTGGGGCCGGACGCCTCGGCGACCGCCCGCATCGCGTACTCCTCCGCAGCGGTGGTGTGCCGTTCCGCCTCGGCGATCCGACCGACCTGGTACAGCTCCAACGCCCAGATCAGGTTGAGCTCGGCGAGGTTGCACAGCCACATCGCCCGGTTGCCGTTGTCCGGATAGGACGCGTGCCGGGTCGCCTGGTAGGCCGCCTCGAACTGGGGTGCGGCCAACTCGTAGAGGCGAAGCTGGGCGTAGCCGATCGCGATCCCGGTGTGCGCGTTGCCCGTGATCACCGGGTTAGGTTCGTCGGCCAGCAGGGCGGTTTCCGCGCTGACGAGATCGCGGAGCACCGCTTCGATGTCGTACTCGGCGAGGTCCTGACCGCCGAGGCGGAGCCGCCGGGTCGCCCGCAGCGACAGCGCGCAGGACCGCCAGCCGGCGCTGCCCTCACGGTCGGCGGCGGCCAGCATCAGATCGGCGGCGTCGATCGCGGCCCGCAGGTCACCCAGGCGGGTCAGGGCCACCACGCGGGCGAAGTGCATCGCCGCCGGGCCGTCGCCGATCTGCCCGGTGGGTTCGCGAAGTGCCGACTCCGCGGCGGTCAACACCTGCGCCGCGCCACCGGCCTGCGCCTCCTCAAGGAGGCGGAGCGCCCCGAGGGTCACCTCGTCCATGCGGCCTCCGCACCGGCCAGGTAGGAAATCAGCCCGATGGTACGGCAACGGCCTCACTTCGGGGAGTCACCGACATCGCCCCTCGAGGACCGTCCAGGCGCGACAGTGGTTATTCCGGTGGTGGGGCCGGTGGCAACGGCAGTTCGACGGCGGCGGGCTCACCGAGCCGTACCGCGGAGTGGGCCGGCGGCTGCATCCGGGCCCGAGGCAGCCGGCTGTGCACCCGGCCTCGTCCGGCCGGATCCGGCCGGGCGGTCACCTCGCAGGTCACCATCTGGATCGGTGGCGGCGGTGGGGCGAAGCGGCCGGTGCCCCAGCGCAGCCAGAGCGGGATCCGTCCGGCTTCCGCCTCGGCGAGCAGCTTCTCCCAGGTGCGGCGGCGGGTGCCGTGGTCGATCTCGACCACGACCGGCGGCCCGTCCGGGCGGGCACAGGCCACGTCGAGCACCGACTGCTGGGCGGACATCGGCGGCGGCAGCGGCAGCACGCTCGGCGCCCGCCGGTAGACCCGCCAGCCGCGCCCCTGCGCCCAGTCGACCACGGTGTCGACCAACAGTGCGGTGACCTGGTCAGTGCTCAGATCGGTGAAGACGAGCCGGTCGACCCGCTCCGCCAGCCACCGTCCCTCCTCGCCCACCCCCGCAGCCTAACCACTCCCTCATTCCCACCCCGCCCACCTGGTGGTGGCATTGGAGCTGGTCGGCACCCGGGGTGCGGACCAGCTCCACTGCCACAACGACGGCTGCGATGGGTTCAGGGCACCTGTTGGATGCGGACGAGGTTGCCGGCGGGGTCACGTACGGCGCAGTCGCGTCGCCCGTACGGCTGGTCGGTCGGCTCCTGGACCACCTCGACGTCGGCGGCCTGGAGCCGGTCGAAGGTCTTGTCCAGCTCCGGGGTGGCCAACAGGATGCCGGCGTAGGTGCCCTTGGCCATCATCTCGGCGATGGTGGCGCGTTCGTCGGCGGTGATGCCGGGGTCGACCGCCGGCGGCGTGAGGACGATGGAGGTGTCGGGCTGCCCGGGCGGACCGACGGTGATCCAGCGCATCCCACCGTGCCCCACGTCGAGGCGGACCTCGAAGCCGAGGATGTCGCGGTAGAAGGTCAGTGCCGCCTCCGGGTCGGTGTGCGGCAGAAAACTCGCGTTGATGGTGATGTTCATGCTGGTCACGCTAATCGCGCCCGGACCGGTGCGGCTTCTCGATTCCTGACCACCTGCCTCACCGGCCGACATAGCCGGCCAGGTGCTCACCGGTCACGGTGGAACGGGTGGCGACGAGATCGGCGGGGGTGCCCTCGAAGACGACCCGGCCACCGTCGTGGCCGGCGCCGGGGCCGAGGTCGATGATCCAGTCGGCGTGCGCCATGACCGCCTGGTGGTGCTCGATGACGATCACCGACTTGCCGGCGTCGACGAGCCGGTCGAGCAGCCCGAGCAGGTGCTCGACGTCGGCCAGGTGCAGGCCGCTGGTCGGCTCGTCGAGCACGTAGACGCCACCCTTCTCGGCCATGTGGGTGGCCAGCTTGAGCCGCTGCCGTTCGCCACCGGAGAGGGTGGTGAGGGGCTGGCCGAGGCTGAGGTAGCCGAGCCCGACGTCGACCAGCCGGGCCAGGATGGCGTGCGCGGCCGGAACACGGGCCTCGCCGGTGCCGAAGAACGCCTCGGCCTCGGTGACGGACATGGCCAGCACCTCGCTGATGTTCCGCCCGCCGAGGTGGTATTCCAGCACCGCGGGCTGGAACCGCTTGCCCTCGCAGTCCTCACAGGTGGTGGCGACCCCGGCCATCATGGCCAGGTCGGTGTAGATGACGCCGGCGCCGTTGCAGGTCGGGCAGGCACCCTCGGAGTTGGCGCTGAACAACGCCGGTTTCACCCCGTTGGCCTTGGCGAACGCCTTGCGGATCGGTTCGAGCAGTCCGGTGTACGTGGCCGGGTTGCTGCGCCGCGAGCCGCGGATCGGAGTCTGGTCGACCGCCACCACGCCGTCGCGCCCGGACACCGACCCGTGGATCAGGGAACTCTTGCCCGAGCCGGCCACCCCGGTGACGACGACCAGCACGCCGAGCGGGATGTCCACGTCGACGTCGCGCAGGTTGTGCGTCGCCGCGCCACGGACCTCCAACGCGCCGGTGGCGGTCCGTACGCTCTCCTTGAGGCTGGCCCGGTCGTCGAGGTGCCGACCGGTGAGGGTGCCGCTGCCCCGCAGACCCTCGACGGTGCCCTCGAAGCAGACCGAGCCACCGGCCGTACCCGCGCCGGGGCCGAGGTCGACGACGTGGTCGGCGATCGCGATGGTCTCCGGCTTGTGCTCGACCACGAGCACCGTGTTGCCCTTGTCCCGCAGCCGCAGCAGCAGGTCGTTCATCCGGGCGATGTCGTGCGGGTGCAGCCCGACGGTCGGCTCGTCGAAGACGTAGGTGACATCGGTAAGCGACGACCCGAGATGCCGGATCATCTTGGTGCGTTGCGCCTCGCCACCGGAGAGGGTGCCCGACGGCCGGTCGAGGGAGAGGTAACCGAGACCGATCTCCACGAACGAGTCGAGGGTGTGCCCGAGCGAGGTCAGCAGCGGCGCCACCGACGGCGCGTCCAGCGACCGGACCCATTCGGCCAGGTCGCTGATCTGCATCGCGCAGAGGTCGGCGATGTTGCGCCCGTCGATCTTCGAGGACCGGGCCAGCTCGCTGAGCCGGGTGCCACCGCAGTCGGGGCAGGTGCCGAAGGTGATCGCCCGGTCGACGAAGGCACGGATGTGCGGCTGCATCGCCTCGCGGTCCTTGGACAGGAAGGACTTCTGGATCCGCGGGATCAGGCCCTCGTACGTCACGTTGATGTTGTCGACCTTGATCTTGGTCGGTTCCTTGTAGAGCAGGTCGTTCAGCTCGCGCTTGGTGAACTTGCGGATCGGCTTGTCCGGGTCGAGGAAGCCGCTGCCGCTGAAGATGCGGCCGTACCAGCCGTCGACGCTGTAGCCCGGGATGGTCAGGGCGCCCTCGTTGAGCGACTTGCTGTCGTCGTAGAGCGCGGACAGGTCGAAGTCGCTGATCCGGCCCATCCCCTCGCAGCGGGGACACATGCCGCCGGTGACGGTGAAGCTGCGGCGCTCCTTCGTCGTGGCGCCGCCGCGCTCGATGGTGACCGCGCCCGCGCCGCTGATCGACGCCACGTTGAAGGAGAACGCCTGCGGCGAGCCGATGTGCGGCTGACCGAGCCGGCTGAACAGGATCCGCAGCATGGCGTTGGCGTCGGTGACCGTGCCGACCGTCGAGCGGACGTTCGCGCCCAGCCGTTCCTGGTCGACGATGATCGCGGTGGTCAGCCCGTCGAGCACGTCGACCTCGGGACGCGCCAGGGTCGGCATGAAGCCCTGGACGAAGGCGCTGTACGTCTCGTTGATCAGCCGCTGCGACTCGGCGGCGATCGTGCCGAACACCAGCGAACTCTTGCCCGAGCCGGAGACCCCGGTGAACACCGTCAGCCGGCGCTTGGGAATCTCGATGCTGACGTCCTTGAGGTTGTTCTCCCGTGCGCCGTGCACCCGGATCAGGTCGTGGCTGTCGGCGACGTGCGACGACGGGGCGCCCGCGCTCGTGGTCCTGCTCATCGATCTCTCCATCCCCGTGAACGTTCGTGTGCGCCGGTCACGCTAGCTGCGGCCGGCCCACCGACGCTTCTCGAATCCTGATCGGCCGGGTCACCTGCTTCGACACGCACGCGGGCAGCTCTGCGGCGCCGGTGAGCGCCTGACGCCGGTAGGTGCTCGGCGGCAGGCCGACCAATTCGGTGAACCTGGTGCTGAACGTGCCCAACGAGCCACAACCGACCGCGAAACAGACGTCGGTGACGCTCAGGTCGCCACGACGCAGCAGCGCCATCGCCCGCTCGATGCGCCGGGTCATCAGATAGGCGTACGGCGACTCGCCGTAGGCGAGCCGGAACTGGCGGCTGAGGTGACCGGCCGACATGTTCACCCCACGGGCGAGCGCCTCGACGTCCAGCGGCTGAGCGTACTCACGGTCGATCCGGTCCCGGACCCGACGCAGCCGCGCCAGGTCCCGCAGTTGCTCGGCCGAGGCTCTGCTGGTCACCCGCGAAATCGTGCCATGACGCACCGACAGTTGCCCACTTCCGGCGACGACCCCGCCGTGTCGTCTTCGTGCCGACCGGGGGCGACGGGTCAAGGACCGGATCGCGCAGTTAAGGCGAAGACACCAAAAGGTTTTGTGTGGTTCCTACAACCCGGCCGCGCAGGCTTCGGCGGTTACGGCATGGCGCTACCCGTCTCCAGGCAGAACAGTGTTCACTGCCGGGGCTGCCGTCCTCGGCGCACCGTACGTCACAGGTCTACCGGAGGGGTCGGTCGGGTGTTCAGCCGTATCGCCATCGTCAACCGGGGTGAGGCCGCCATGCGGCTCATTCACGCGGCCCGAGAACTGGCTGCGCAGACCGGGACACGGATCGAGACCGTCGCCCTCTATACCGACGTGGACCGCACCGCCACCTTCGTACGCGAGGCGGACCTGGCCTACGAGCTCGGCCCCGCCTCCGCGCGGCCGTACCTCAACCTGGCGACCCTGGAGCGCGCCCTGGTGGCGACCGGGGCCGACGCGGCGTGGGTCGGTTGGGGCTTCGTCGCCGAGGATCCGGCCTTCGCGGAGCTGTGCGAGAAGATCGGTGTCACATTCATCGGGCCGAGCCCGGAGGCGATGCGCCAACTCGGCGACAAGATCGGTGCGAAGCTGCTCGCCGAGCAGGTAGGTGTGCCGGTCGCGCCGTGGAGCCGGGGCGCGGTCGAGAACCTCAACGCCGCGCGGGCGGCGGCTGCCGAGATCGGCTACCCGCTGATGCTCAAGGCGACCGCCGGCGGTGGTGGGCGCGGCATCCGGGTGATCACGAGCGAGGCCGAGCTGGCCGACGCGTACGAGCGCACCAGCCAGGAGGCGGCGCGGGCGTTCGGCAGCGGGGTGGTCTTCCTGGAGCGCCTGGTCACCGGCGCCCGGCACGTCGAGGTCCAGGTGATCGCCGACGGTCAGGGCACCGCCTGGGCGCTGGGCGTACGCGACTGCTCGGTGCAGCGGCGCAACCAGAAGATCATCGAGGAGTCGGCCTCGCCGGTCCTCAGCGCGGAGCAGGCCGCCGAGCTCAAGGCGTCGGCCGAGCGGTTGGCGCTGGCCGTCGGCTACCGCGGAGCGGCGACCGTCGAGTTCCTCTACCACCCCGGTGACCGGCTGTTCGCCTTCCTGGAGGTCAACACCCGGCTGCAGGTCGAGCACCCGATCACCGAGTCCACCACCGGGTTCGACCTGGTGAAGGCGCAGCTGTGGGTGGCGGCGGGTCGACGGTTGGAAGGCGAGGCGCCGGTCGAGCGGGGGCACGCCATCGAGGCCCGGCTCAACGCCGAGGATCCCGACCGCGATTTCGCCCCCTCCCCCGGCCGGGTGGCCCGGCTGGACCTGCCCGCCGGGCCGGGCATCCGGGTGGACACCGGGATCAGCGAGGGTGACACCATCCCGGCCGACTTCGACTCGATGATCGCGAAGATCATCGCCTACGGTCGGGACCGCGACGAGGCGCTCGGTCGACTCCGTCGGGCGATGGCCGAGACCACGGTGATCATCGAGGGTGGCGCGACCAACAAGAGCTTCGTTCTCGACCTGCTCGACCAGCCCGAGGTGATCGACGCCAGCGCGGACACCGGCTGGATCGACCGGGTCCGTGGCGCCGGCGGGCTCGTCGGGCACCGGCACTCCGCCGTCGCGCTGGCCGCCGCCGCCATCGAGGCGTACGAGGAAGAGGAGCGCGGCGAGCGGCACCGGCTGCTGGCCACGGCGGCCGGTGGACGCCCACAGGTGCAGCACGTCGGCGGCCGACCGTTGGACCTCAAGCTGCGCGGCGTCGGCTACCGCATGCGGGTGGCGCGTACCGGCGCGCACCGGTTCCGGGTCGGGATCGAGGCCGGCGGCGAGGTTCGTACCGCGGACGTCGAACTCGACCGTTTCGACAGGCACACCGGGCAGATCGTCGTCAACGGCGCTCAGCACCGCCTGCTCACCGCCACGCACGGGCCGATCCACCTGGTCGAGGTGGACGGGGTGACGCACCGGGTCAGCCGGGACGAGGGCGGCGTGCTCCGGGCACCCATGCCCGCGCTTGTCGTCGCCACGCCGTTGGCGGTGGGCGCGGAGGTCGAGGCGGGCGCGCCGGTGCTGGTGCTGGAAGCCATGAAGATGGAGACGGTGCTGCGGGCGCCGTTCCGGGCGCGGCTCAAGGAGTGCGCGGTCTCGGTGGGCAGTCAGGTGGAGGCGGGCGCGCCGCTGCTGCGGCTGGACCCGATCGCCGACGACGACGCCGAGCCCGGCGCCGACCCGGCCGGTCCCACCGTCGAACTGGATCTGCCGACCGCCCCCGGGCAGGTCCCGGCGCTGGCGCGCGCCCGGCGCGGCCAGGAGGATCTGCGCGGTCTGCTGCTCGGCTTCGACGTCGACCCGCACAACGACCGGCGGGTGCTCGACGACTACCTGGTCGCCCGGCAGGAGGCCACCGAGGACGGTCACCGGCCGCTGGCCGAGGAACTGGACCTGCTCAACGTCTTCGCCGACCTCGCCGAGCTGAGCCGCAACCGGCCCACCGGCGAGGACGGCGGCAGCGCCCACGTGCACAGCGACCGGGAGTTCTTCCACACCTACCTGCAGAGCCTCGACGTCGAGCGGGCCGGCCTGCCGGCCACCTTCCAGGCCAAGCTGGCCCGGGCCCTCGGGCACTACGGCGTGACCGAACTGGACCGCTGCGGCGACCTCGAAGCCGCCGTCTTCCGGATCTTCCTCGCCCAGCAGCGGGCCTCCGCCGACGCCGCCGTCGTCACGGCGTTGCTGCGGGCGTGGCTTCAGGAGCCGCCGCCGGAGGAGTCGCTGCGCGAGCCGATCGGTCTGGCCCTGGAGCGGCTGCTGGCCGCCACGCAGGTCCGCTTCCCGGTGATCGCCGACCTCGCCCGGGGAGTGGTATTCGCCTGGTTCGCCCAACCGCTGCTGCGTCGCAACCGGGCCCGCGTCTACGCGGAGGTCCGCAAGCACCTGCGGCACCTGGACGCCCACCCGGACGCGCCGGACCGGGCCGACCGGATCGCCGCGATGGTACGCAGCACCGAGCCGCTGGTCCGGCTGCTCGGCCAGCGACTGCTGCGTGACCACCTCGACAACACGGTGATGCTGGAGGTGCTGACCCGCCGGTACTACGGCAACAAGCAGCTCATCGGCGTACGCGCCCACGAGGTGGGTGGCTGCACCTTCGTGGTCGCCGAGCGGGCCGACTCGTCGCTGGTCTCCGCCGCGGTCGGCTTCGACGCGCTCGGCGACGCGCTGCGCGGGCTCGCCGAGTTGGCCGCCGACGAGGAGGCCGTCAACGCCGACATCTACCTGGCCTGGGAGAACCAGCCGGAGGACTTCGACGCGATGGCGGCGGCGCTGCTCGCGGTGATCAACGCGCAGCCGTTGCCACCGCAGGTACGCCGGCTCACCGCCACCGTCGCGGGCAGCGGCGGGGCGGTCATGCACCACCACTTCACGTTCCGTCCGGCGAGCACCGGGATGGCCGAGGAGCGGTTGATCCGCGGGCTGCACCCGTACATCGCGCAGCGGATGCAGTTGGAGCGGCTGCGCAAGTTCGACCTGACCCGGCTGCCGTCGGCGGACGAGGAGGTCTACCTGTTCCAGTGCGTGGCCCGGGAGAACCCGTCCGACGACCGGCTCGTCGCGTTCGCGCAGGTACGCGACCTGACCGAGCTGCGCGACCACGACGGTCGACTGGTCGCGCTGCCGACCACCGAGGACGCGGTGGCGGCCTGTCTCGACTCGATCCGCCGGGCCCGGGCCCTGCAACCGTCGAAGACCCGCTTCAACACCAACCGCATCGTGATCTACGTGTGGCCGCCGAGCGGCCTGACCCGCGCCGAGATGGAGATGATCGCCGGTCGGGTACGCCCGACGACGGCGGGCGCCGGGCTGGAGGAGATCCTGTTCATCGCGCGGCAGCGCGACCGCGCCACCGGCCAGTTGACCAAGGTCGGGATCCGGATCACCTTCGACGCCACCGGCGGTGCCGAGCTGACCGTCGGTGAGCCGCCGATCGAGCCGATCGAGCCGCTGGACGACTACCGGCTGAAGGTGCTGCGGGCCAGCAGCCGCAACACCGTCTACCCGTACGAGCTGACCCGGCTGCTCGGCGACTTCGTCGAGTACGACCTCGACGACACCCACACGCTCGTGCCGGTGGACCGGCCGAAGGGCCGCAACAGCGCGGCGATCGTCGCGGGTGTGGTCAGCACGAAGACCGCCCGACACCCGCAGGGCATCAGCCGGGTGATCCTGCTCGGCGACCCGACGAAGGCGCTCGGCGCGTTGTCGGAGCCGGAGTGCCGCCGGGTGATCGCCGCGCTGGATCTGGCCGAGCGGATGCAGGTGCCGCTGGAGTGGTACGCGCTGTCCGCCGGTGCCCGGATCTCGATGACCTCGGGCACCGAGAACATGGACTGGGTGGCGGCGGCGCTCAAGCGGATCGTCGAGTTCACCCAGGACGGCGGCGAGATCAACATCGTGGTGGCCGGCATCAACGTCGGCGCGCAGCCGTACTGGAACGCCGAGGCCACGATGCTCATGCACACCAAGGGTGTGCTGGTGATGACGCCGGATTCGGCGATGGTGCTCACCGGCAAGCAGTCGCTGGACTTCTCCGGTGGCGTCTCCGCGGAGGACAACTTCGGCATCGGCGGCTACGACCGGGTGATGGGCCCGAACGGGCAGGCGCAGTACTGGGCGCCGAACCTGCCCGCCGCGCGGGACGTGCTGATGGCGCACTACGACCACACGTACGTCGTGCCGGGCGAGTCGGCCCCTCGGCGTACGGACACCACCGACCCGGTGGACCGGGACATCTCCGGCTACCCGCACTCGGTGGCCGGCAGCGACTTCAGCACGGTCGGCGAGATCTTCTCCGCCGAGGCCAACCCGGACCGCAAGAAGCCGTTCGACATCCGTACGGTGATGCGGGCCCTGTCCGACCAGGACCACCCGGTCCTGGAGCGGTGGGCGGGGATGGCCGACGCGGAGACCGCAGTGGTGCAGGACGTCCACCTCGGCGGCATCCCGGTGTGTCTGCTCGGCATCGAGTCGCGGTCGGTGCCCCGGCACGGCTTCCCGCCCACCGACGGCCCGGACACCTACACGGCGGGCACCCTGTTCCCCCGGTCGTCGAAGAAGGCCGCGCGGGCGATCAACGCGGCCAGCGGCAACCGGCCGCTGGTGGTGCTGGCCAACCTGTCCGGCTTCGACGGCTCACCGGAGTCGATGCGCAAGCTGCAACTGGAGTACGGCGCGGAGATCGGCCGGGCGATCGTCAACTTCCGTGGCCCCATCGTGTTCTGCGTGATCTCGCGGTACCACGGTGGCGCGTTCGTGGTCTTCTCCAAGGCGTTGAACCCGAACATGACGGTGCTGGCACTGGAGGGCTCCTTCGCCTCGGTGCTGGGCGGCGCCCCGGCTGCCGCCGTGGTGTTCTCCCGCGACGTCGACGCCCGTACCGCCGCCGATGCCCGGGTACGGGACATGCAGGCCCGGGTCGCCGCCGCCGCCGGCACCGACCGTGCCACGTTGACCGCGGAACTCGACGAGCTGCGTTCGTCGGTGCGGGCGGAGAAGCTCGGTGAGGTGGCCGCCGAGTTCGACCGGGTGCACAACATTCACCGTGCGGTCGAGGTCGGTTCCGTCGACGCCGTCATCCGCGCGGCCGAGTTGCGCCCCCGCATCATCGAGGCCATCGAGGCGCACCTGCGGTAGGTCGCTCGTGGCAGGGACGGTTCTCGCGCCGGCCCTGCCAGGGTGGACGACAGCCGCCCCCACCGATGTCGGTGGGGGCGGCTACAGTGCGACCCTGTGTCGTCGACCGAGGTCCTGACCGCCACTGCGGCGGATCGTCCGCAGGTGGTAAGCGCTCTCGTCGCCGCCTTCGCGGACGACCCGGTGCTGCGTCATCTCTTCCCCGACCCGCAGGACTACCCGCGGTTGGCCGCCGTGTTCTTCGGCCATCTCTTCGACAAGCGGGTCGGGCTGGGCACGGTCTGGACGATCGGGCCGGGTGCCTCGACCGCGGTCTGGCAGCCGCCCTCCGGCGGTGATCCGACCTCGACCGACCTGCTCGAAACCCACCTGCCCGCCGACGCGCTGGCCCGCACCCGCGCCTACGACCACGCGGTGCACGCCGCCCTGCCGGCCGAGCCGTTCTGGTACCTCGGTGTGCTGGGGACCCGCCCGGACAGCGCCGGGCGCGGGCTGGGGCGGGCGGTCATGGCGGCCGGACTGCGTCGGGCCGCCGCGGACGGCCTGCCCGCGATCCTGGAGACCAGCAATCCGGCCAACGTCGAGTTCTATCGCCGGGCCGGGTGGCAGGTCGTTGGCCGGGTCGACGAGCCCCTGCCGATCTGGGTGATGCGGCAGTGATCAGCCCCACTAGCGGCTGGGCCGGCGATCGGATCGGCTGGGTCGGCGACGGGATCGGTCAGGCCAGCGACAGGAAGAGCTTCTCCATCTGGTCGAGGTTGGCCTTGCGCTCCTCGCCCGGTGCGGCGGTGACGCACTGCTGGAGACCACTGGCGATGATTTTGAATCCGGCGCGGTCCAGGGCGCGCGACACGGCGGCGAGCTGAGTCACCACCTCGGCGCAGTCCCGCCCGTCTTCGAGCATGCCGATGACGCCTCGGATCTGCCCCTCGGCGCGGCGCAGCCGCTTGATCACGTCATCGACCGCATTCTCGTCGACCTGCATGTTCCCCCCTCTCGATCGGCCCGAATCAACGATACACCCCGGGGTATAAGCCCGACCTGTGCCCATCGGTGACCTTCGTCGGTTTGCCGTCGCCGGCCGGCTCGGCCATACTCGATTCAGATACCCCCGGGGGTATCAATGCCCACGGATCACCAAGGAGCAGCCACATGAGTGCCAAGAATGCGTCACCCGCTGTCGACGTCGCCACCGCCCGTGCCCTGATCGCCAACAACCCCGACACGTTGATCGTGGACGTGCGCACACCCGGGGAATACGACAGCGCCCACGTGCCCGGCTCGATCAACCTGCCGCTGGACCAGGTCGACGCGCACCTGGGGCGGATCGTCGACGACGCCGGCGGTCGGATGCTGCTGATCTGCCAGTCCGGCGCCCGGGCCACTCAGGCGTGCACCAAGCTGGTCAACGCCGGGCTGCCCGCGGCCACCGTGGTCACCGGCGGAATGAACGCCTGGATCACCGCAGGCGGCCCGGTCGAGCGGGGCCGTGAGCGGTGGAGCCTGGAGCGCCAGGTGCGCCTGGTGGCCGGTGCCATCGTCCTGCTGTCGATCGTGATCAGCATCTGGGTGCCGGCGGCGCGGTTCGTGGCCGGGTTCATCGGGGCCGGCCTGACCTTCGCCGCGCTGACCAACACCTGCGCCATGGGCATGATGCTGACCAAGCTGCCGTACAACAGGGGTGCCGCCTGCGACGTCGACGCCTCCCTCGCCCGGCTGCGCGCACCGGGGCTGCGGGCATGAGCTCGACCTATCCGACCCAGGACCGCTCGGGCCTGGCCCGAGTGGTGCCGTTGGTGGGGTGGTTGCGCCACTATGACCGGAAGATCCTCCGGCACGACCTGGTAGCCGGTCTGACCGTGACCGTCATGTTGGTGCCGCAGAGCATGGCGTACGCCACCCTGGCCGGAATGCCACCGGTGACCGGCCTGTACGCCTCGATCGTGCCGCTGGTGGTCTACGCCCTGCTCGGCACCTCCGGCTCCCTCGCCGTCGGCCCGGTGGCCATCACCGCACTGATGACAAGCGCGGCACTGGCCGGTCGGGCCGACGGTGACCCGGCCCGGTACGCCGCGCTTGCCGCCCTGCTCGCCCTGCTGGTCGGCGGCATCCAGGTGCTGCTCGGGGTGTTGCGGCTCGGGGTGCTTGTCAACTTCATGTCGCATCCGGTGCTGTCCGGGTTCACCTCGGCGGCCGCGATCGTCATCGCCGCCAGCCAGGTCAAGGACCTGTTCGGGCTGAACATGGGCCGCGCCGAGACCTTCCCCGAGATCGTCGCGGCGCTGTGGGGCGCGGTCACCACCGCACACGGCCTGACCATCATCGTGTCGCTGGTCAGCGTCGCCGCGCTGGTGCTGCTGCGCCGGTACGCACCACGGCTGCCCGGCGCGCTGCTCGTGGTCGCCGGCGTCACCGCGGTCAGCGCCGCGTTCTCGTTCGGCGACCGAGGCGTCAAGATCCTCTCGAACGTGCCGGCGGGCCTGCCGGTACCCGCGCTGCCGACCCTGTCCGGCCAGGACGTCCAGGCGCTCCTGCCGGCGGCGATCGCCATCGCGCTGGTGGCGTACCTGGAGGGCATCGCGGTGGCCAAGACGCTCGCCGCGAAGTCCCGCCAGCAGGTCGGCCCGGACCGAGAACTGGTGGCGGTGGGCGCGGCCAACCTGTCGGCCGGGCTGTTCCAGGCGTTCCCGGTGGCCGGCGGGCTGTCCCGCAGCGCGGTCAACTTCTCCGCCGGCGCTCGTACGCCGGTGGCGACGCTGGTGACCGCGGCGATGGTGGCGGTCACCGCGCTGCTGCTGACACCTGCCTTCCACCACCTGCCCCGGGCGGTGCTCGCCGCGATCGTGGTGGTCGCCGTGCTCGGCCTGGTGGACCGCAAGGGTGCGGCCACCACCTGGCGGGTACGCCGTACCGACGGCCTGGCACTGGCCCTGACCTTCCTGGTCACCCTGCTCGTCGGGGTCGAGCCAGGGCTCGCCGCAGGCGTGGCGTTCAGCCTCGGGGTCTTCGTGTGGCGCTCCGCCCGGCCGCACACCGCCGAACTCGGCCGGGTGCCGGACACCGACCGGTACCGCAACGTGCAGCGGTTCCCCGGCCTGCTCACCGACCCACGGTTCGCGGTGGTCCGGGTCGACGGCCCGCTCTACTTCGCCAACGCCCAACGGCTGTCCGACCAGTTGCTCACCATGGCCGGACAACGGACCGGACTGGCGGCCATCGTGTTGGACGCCAGTGCGATCACCGACATCGACACCGACGGCGCGACCGCCCTGGCGGAGCTGCGCGAACGACTCGCCGGGCACGACGTGGTGCTGCACCTGGCCACCGTCCGGGGACCGGTCCGCGATCTGCTCGATCGCGCCGGCGTGTGGCGGTACGTCCGCGACGCGGGCCACGTGCACCCCGACATCCCCACCGCCCTGGCGGCGGCCGAAGGCACTCCCGTTGGGGACAGAACGACCCTCGCGGTGGTCGGTGGCGGCGCGGACCGGGAGGTGCGGTGACAGAGTCGCAGCGCTTCGCCACGATGGTCACCTGCATCGACGGGCGCATCCAGCGTCCGCTCGACGAGTGGGTACGACAACACCTCGACGTCGACTACCTCGACACGATCACGGAGCCGGGACCTGAGGCGGTGTTGGCCGCGACCGGCGAGCAGCGGCTGATCGCCGTACTGGAGAAGGTGGCGGTGTCGCAGCAGGCTCATGGCAGCGGCACGCTTGTCATCGCCGGGCACGCCGACTGCGCGGGCAATCCGGTGTCCGCCGAGGAGCATCGCGACCAGCTCCGTCGGAGCGTGGCCCGACTCGCGCGACGGTTGCCCGACACCCGGATCCTCGCGGTGCACGCCGGCCAGTGCGGGGAGCGCTGCTGGGATCCCGAACTCGTCGCGGAGGTCTCGCCCGCGCCCCGGCCACCGGTGTAGCGCGAGACACCGTACGGGTGGCGCGAAAGTTGCGTTGGTCACGACTGTCGTCCAGATACCCCCGGGGGTATACATTAGGAGGCGGTACATCCGCCGCCGTCACTGTTGAGGAGTTGGCAGAAATGCTGTTCACCCAGTACTACCTGGACTGCCTGTCCCAGGCGTCGTACCTGATCGCCGACGAGAGCACCAAGCGTGCCGTGCTTGTCGACCCGCGCCGGGACATCGAGGAATACCTCGCCGACGCCCGGGCCCGCGGCCTGACCATCGACGGGGTGATCAACACCCACTTCCACGCCGACTTCCTCGCCGGCCACCTGGAGGTGGCGGCGGCCACCGGAGCCTGGATCGGCTACGGCCACCGGGCCGAGACCGAGTACCCGATCCGCAAGCTGCGCGACGGGGAGCGGATCAGCCTCGGCGAGGTGACCCTGGAGATCATGGAAACCCCGGGCCACACCCCGGAGTCGATCAGCATCCTGGTCCACGAGCGCGCCGACGACCCGGTGCCGTACGGGGTGCTGACCGGCGACGCACTGTTCATCGGTGACGTCGGCCGCCCCGACCTGCTCGCCTCGCTCGGCGTGACCGCCGACGAGCTGGGCCGGATGCTCTACGACAGCGTCCAGCGCAAGCTGATGGGCCTGCCCGACGAGGTGCGCGTCTTCCCGGCCCACGGCGCCGGTTCCGCCTGCGGCAAGAACCTGTCCACCGAACGGCAGTCCACCATCGGTGAGCAGCGCCGCACCAACTACGCCTGCGCCCCGATGAGCGAGGAGCAGTTCGTCGCCCTGGTCACCGGCGGGCAGCCGGCCGCGCCCGGCTACTTCGCCTTCGACGCCGTGCTCAACCGCAAGGCCCGCGAGCTGTTCGACCCGCACCGGGCCGCCCGACCGCTCACCGCGGCGGAGTTCGCCCAGGCCCACGCCGAGGGCGCGGTGGTCGTCGACACCCGTGACCCGCAGGAGTTCGCCACCGGCCACCTGCGGGGTGCGATCAACATCCCGGCCGACGGACGGTTCGCCGAGACCGCCGGCAGCGTCCTCTCCCCGGAGCACCGGGTGCTGGTGGTGGCGCCGCAGGACCGCGAGGAGGAGATCGTCGTACGCCTCGCCCGGATCGGATTCGACCAGGTGCTCGGCTACCTCCGCGAGCCGGAGGCCGCCTTCCTGGAGATGATCGCCGAGATGACCCGGGCCAGCCGGGTCACCGCCACCGAGCTGCGCGAGGCGCAGGAACGCCCCGAGCCGCCCGTGGTGCTCGACGTACGCAACGCGGGCGAACGGGAGCAGGGTGCGGTCGAGGGCTCGCTGCACATCCCCCTGGCCGAGTTGACCCGCCGCCTCGACGAGGTGCCGACCGAGCGGCCGATCGTCGTGCACTGCGCCGGCGGCTACCGCTCCTCGGTCGCGGCCAGCCTGCTGCGCAGCGCCGGCCGGGTCGACGTCTCCGATCTGCTCGGCGGGTACGCCGCCTGGCAGTCGCTGCACGCCGCCGCGCGCTGAGGATGTGGTCGGTTCGGGGCCGGGTCGCTACGCCGCCCGGCCCCGACCGGCCGCCCTGCTCAGCAGCCGCGCCACGATCAGCGGCACCAGATGCAGCACGCCGACGAGCAGCAGCGCCAACGTGAGGATCTGGCCGACAGCAAGCCCGTGCAGCACCAGCACCAGGGCGGTGCAGGCGCCGGTGGACAGCAGGTGCCATCCGAGGCGTCGCACGATCGACCAGGTGGTGGGCGGTTCCGGCTGGTCGGCAGGGGTACGCAACGCACCGACCGCCGCGCCGATCGCGATCAGCACGGCCACCTGCCCGGCCCAGAGGGCGACCCGGCCGACGCCGGCGTCGTCGGTCACCGACGGTGCGACGAGGGTCGTGGCCGTGAAGACGACAAAAGCGGGCAGCGCGACGAAGATGAACGCCGTCGTCGCTGCCCGCGCGGCCCGTCCCGGCAGGCTCTGCTGCGGCTGGACCTGTTGCTCGATGCCGGCGCGCACGTCGTCGGGGGCCCAGACGAGATTGGTCGCCGGCTGCGGTTCGCGCCCCGAAGCTGACATGTCGCGAGACTAGTTCCGGCTGTCAATGTCCGGCCGTCCGATTTGCCGGGCATCGCCGAGAGCCGCCGGGCGCGATCAGCCCTGGCGACTCTTCCACTGCGGGTTGGCGCGGTTCAGCACGACCACCCGGCCCCGGCGGCGTACCACCACCGAACCCGGCTTCTGCTTCAGCGAGCGCAGGGAGCTGCGTACCTTCATGGTGTCCCTCCTCGGTTCGAATGCCTGGGGGAACGCCTCCTCGACCTGCGGGATTCCCCCGCCGCCCCCGGACCGGATAGCCTGCCGAGAGCGGGACCTGGTGAGTGTGCGTTGAGTATGGGGTGGGTAGTTGTGGCTGCAGTGGGCAAGATAATCCGGTTTGACGAGGTTCGCGGCTACGGGTTCATCGCGCCGTCCGCCGGCGGGGAGGACGTCTTCGTCCACGCCAACGACTTCGGCGAGCACCGCCACCTGGTGCGGGTCGGCCTACCTGTCGAGTTCGAGGCCGTGGACAGCGATCGTGGCCTGAAGGCCGCGTCGGTGCGGATCGTCGAGTCGGAGCCGATGGCCGTCGGCGGCGAACGGCGGCTGCGCCCGCGCGTCGAGGGCGACGAAGAGCTGTGCGACGTCCTGTCCCCCACCGAGTTCACCACCGCGGTGACGGAGGTGCTGCTGCGCTGCTCACCGTCGTTGACCGGCGCCCAGATCATCGCGGTACGGGAACGGTTCGCCGAGTTCAGCCGCGCCCACGGCTGGGTCGACGGCTGACCGGTCAGGCGTCGCTCGGTCCGGGCGTCCAACCGATCCGCTGCGCCCACCCGTCGGCACGCCGAACGATCTGCCAGACGAACGGATCCTTGGCCTGGACATACGCCTGCCGATCGTGCCGGAACTGTTGGGCGTATCGGCGCTTCACCGTGGCGTATTCGGCGGCCGCAGCTGGGTGGGCTCGCAGATAGTCGCGAAACAGCAGTGGCAGCTGCTGCGAGAAACTACCGAGCTGCCGTACGTGCACATGCGTGCGGCGACGACCCGGCGGTTCCCGGAAGTAGCGTTTCGTGCGCTCCGGATTGTCGGCTCGGTAGACGTAACCCAGCCGCTCCAGCGGCAGTCGGAAACCGTCGACCGGCTCCAACGTGAGTACGGAGATCTGGATGTCGATGACTGGCTTCGCCGCCAGGCCCGGTACGGCGGTGGAACCGATGTGGTCGATCCGCTGCGCAGCGTCGCCGAGGGCGATGCGCAGCGCACGGCCCAACTCGGTGAAGTCCACGCCCCAGGCGGGCTGGTAGTCGACGATCTCCACCGCCCCGGACATCGCTTCATGATGCCAGCGATGCACCGTCGCCGGGGCGACCAGGGCCGTCCGTGGCGGCTACCTGACCACCACCGGTGCCACGTCGGACGCCCAGACCAGGCGCGGCTCGTAGCGGGAGAGCAGGTCGACGACGGCCTGCTCGGCTTCCGCGGGCACCAGCACGTCGAGCCGTAGGCGCGCCAGCAGTGGCTGCTCCTGCCAGTAGCCGCGCGGCAGCACCTGGCGCACCGTCCCCTCGGTCGCCGCCGTGGTGTCGGAGACGGTAAGCGAGATCGCACCGGCACCGAGCAGTTCCTCGCGCAGCATCCCGCTGTCGGACACCCGGGACGGGTCGAGCAACGCGCTGACCAGCTTGACCGGATGCCCGGCCGGCACCGGGGCCGCACCGGCACCGCCCGGCCTGGGCCGTCGCTGTGGTCCGCCCGGCGCGGCCAGGCTCGTCACGCCACCCAGGTGGTAGGCGTCGGTGCCCTGCTGCGCCTGGTCGAGCCGGTCCTGGTCCTTGTCGGGCACCCGCAGGCCGATCACCGCCTGGATCCCGGCGGCGATCAACCAGGTCAGCACGAACGAGAAGGCCACCACGCTGACCACCCCGACGAGTTGGTCCCACAGCAGGCCCCCGCCACCGCCGAGGAAGAGACCGTCGCGGCCGAGCGGGTTGATGCCGTTGTCGCCGAACAGGCCGAGCAGCAGCGAGCCGAGCATGCCGCCGACGAAGTGCACCGCGAGCACGTCCAGCGCGTCGTCGAGCCGCAGCAGGTACTTCAGTCGCAGCGCGAAATGGCAGACCAGGCCGGCGATCGCACCGATCGCGACGGCGGAGAGCGTGTTGACGTACCCGGCGGTCGGGGTGACCGTCGCGAGCCCCGCGACCGCCCCCGACACCCCGCCGACCACCGTGCTGTGGCCGTCGGAGAACCTTTCCACCAGCAGCCAGACGAGCATCCCGGCGGCGGCGGCGAGGTGGGTGTTGAGCACCGCCTGGGCGGCAACCCCGTTGGCCTGGAGCCCGTCGCCGCCGTTGAAGCCGAACCAGCCGAACCAGAGGATCCCGGCGCCGAGGATGGTCAGCGGGATCGAGTTGGGCGGTGCCGCCGCGTGCGGCCAGTTCCTGCGTCGACCGACGACCAGCAGTACGGCGACGACCGCCGCGCCGGCACTGGCGTGCACGACCATCCCGCCGGCCCAGTCCTGGGTACCGAGCTTCGCCAACCAGCCACCGGGATGCCAGAGCCAGTGCGCGATCGGCGCGTAGACCACGATGGACCAGATCGCCAGGAACAGCACCCAGCCGGCGAACTTCAACCGGCCCGCGGTGGCCCCGGTGACCAGCGCGGGCGTGATCACCGCGAACATCATCTGGTACGCGACGAAGGCCAGCGCCGGAATGGTGATCCGGGCGTCGACCACGTGCAGGTGGGGTGCGGGTGGCACCTTCAGGTCGGTCAGTCCGAACAGTTCGAGGTTGCCGAACAGGCCGCTGCCGGCGTCGTCGCCGAAAGCGATGGTGTAGCCGACGAACACCCAGGTCAGGCTGACCACGCCGAGGGCGATCATGTTCTGCTGGAGCATGGCCAGGACGTTGCGGCTGCGCACCATTCCGCCGTAGAAGACGGCCAGGCCGGGCGTCATGAACAACACCAGCCCGGTGCAGACCAGCACCCAGGCGGTGTCGCCCGGATTCACGGCGACATCAGCGGACACGACCTGCCCCTTTCTGCGTACGGTCGGTCAGACCGAACGCCGGACGGACGACACGACGGTCTCTTTGACCCGCTCGTGATTGGGCACCGGCGCGAAATGCCGGTCGGGCAGCAACAGCAGCCAGGTGGCGACGTTGAACGGGCCGGTCAGCACCGGGATGCCCAGCGGGGTCAGCACGGAGGCCATCGCCATCTGGATGAACAGCGTCAACGCGATCCCGAACAGGGTGTATCCGGTCACCAACAGGCCCGGCCGATGCAGCACCGCACCCACCGCGATCGCGGTCAGCACGGCGTTGAAGCCGAACAGTCCCTTGTCGAGGCTCGTGCCGTCGGCGCCGAACCAGAGCGCGAGCAGTGTCGCGCCGACCGCGCCGACGATGGCGAAGACCGCCGACCAACGGGAGTTGATCAGCAGCGCGATGATGATCAGCAGGCCGCTGACCCAACTGTTGATCAGGAAGACCTGGGAGATTCCGCGCAGGAAGATCGGCACCAGGTCCCAGTTGAAGTGCCCGCCGGTCAGCGTCCCCTCGCCGGGGAACTTCGGCGTCAGCTGGGTCAGCACGGTGAATCTCTCGAACTGGTACGCGGCCAGCAGCAGCACCCAGGTGGTGAGCACGAACGGAAAGGTGAACGCGGTCAGACCCCACCGTTTGAACACGGCGTTGAGGGCGAGCGTCACCACCGTGGTTCCCGCGGCACCGAGCACCAGGTAGAGCCACATCAGGGGCCGTTGGTCCAGGAACGTCGGTACGGCGATGCCGGTCAGGAAGGGGCTGAAGCCGAACAGCCCCTTGCGCCAGGAGGCCCGGTCGACCTGGAGTGCCAGCGCGGTCGCGGTGCCGACGACCAGCCCGAGCACGCCACCACCGAAGATCCGGGGGTGCCCGCTGTCGAACGCCCCCCAGGCGACCGCGAGGAGGATGACCACGCCGGTCAGTGGGTTGTTCTGGAACACCACCTGCGCCGGTCCGCGAAGGCAGGCGTCGATGAACTGGACGAGCGGGTTGTGGTCGGCCAACCCGTCCCAGCGCCGCGCGATCGCCGTCACGTCGGTCTCCTGTCCGATCAGCGCCAACTGAAGGCGGGTGGGAAGGTGCAGCCGACCACCTCTTCGCGGGCGGCGGCGCAGAACGCCCGGACCGCCGCCCGGACGGGCTCGGTTTCCTGGCCGAGGACCTTGAAGACGAGACCTGCGTCGTTGGGCAGTCGGCTGACCGCGCTGGCCAGCGGGGTCTGCTCGTCCCAGACGGGGGCGGCGGTCCGTTCGTAGACGCGTGCGGCCCGGTCGGTGTCGGTCAGCAGCATGACGTTGCCGAAGACGTGGAAGCGGTCCATCATCGCGATCCGGTCGACCGGGAACTGGCCGGGCGAGATGACGAACTTCTCCACGAACAGCCCTCGCCCGTCGGGCCGCTCCGCCCGCAGCTGGGAGGAGAACAGGTCGTAGGCGAAGATTTCCCCGTCGCGGTAGTACTTGCGGCCGGGTTGGAGCACCTCGGCGTAGAGCAGGGTGGCGCTGGCCGGCAGCCGTACCCGGGTGTGCGAGACGAACCGGCTGCGCCGGAACGGGATCACCGGCTCCGGCAGGAACTCCAGGTAGGCGTCGTCGGCGAGGGTGATGTTCTGCTGCTGGGTGCCGTAGTTGGCGTCCATCTCCTGGATCTTGGTGGCGGACTGGGTGACCAGGTGCGCCTGCGCCTCGGGGCCCAGGTCGACGTCCATGGACAGCCGGTCACCCTGGAGCACCCCGCCGGAGGTGGTCAGGATCATCACGCACGGCAGCCCCGGCATCTCCTCGTCCCAGTACAGTGCCCGCTGCACCAGCAGCGGCGACTGTCGGTAGAGGTCGCGCAGGATGGTCCGGTCGCCGCGCCGTTCGAAGCCGAGCCGCAGCATCCCGACCTTGCCGTTTGCGGCGGCGGGCAGCTGAGCCGGCTGATCCTGGTACGGCGCGAGTTCCCGGACCAGATCCAGGGATGTCGTCATGCCAGCACTTCGGCGTCGAACAGCACGTTGCGACGCACCAGATCGACCAGTTCGTCAATGCCCGCACCGGTCTTGCAGTTGGTGAAGACGAACGGCTTGCCGTTGCGCATCAGCTCCGCGTCGCGGGCCATCACGTCCAGGTCGGCGTCGACGTACGGCGCCAGGTCGGTCTTGTTGATCACGAGGATGTCGGACTTGGAGATCCCCGGACCGTTCTTGCGCGGGATCTTGTCGCCGGCCGCGACGTCGATCACGTAGATGAAGTAGTCGACGAGCGCGGGGCTGAAGGTCAGGGTGAGGTTGTCGCCGCCGCTCTCGATCAGCACCACGTCGCTGTCGGGGAACTTCGCCTCCATGTCCTCCACCGCCGCCAGGTTCATGCTCGGGTCCTCGCGGACGGCGGTGTGCGGGCAGGCACCGGTCTCCACGCCGACGATGCGCTCCTCGACCAGCACCCCGGTCAACGCGCGCCGGACGTGCTTGGCGTCCTCCGTGGTGACCACGTCGTTGGTGATGACCAGGACGCGTAGTCCCTGCTCCACCAGGCGGGGCACGACGGTCTCGATGATGGCGGTCTTGCCGCTGCCCACCGGGCCACCCACGCCGATACGGCTTGCTGACTTCATCTCTGCTCGACCCTTCTCGAAGTAAGTCGCGGTTCAGCTCATGAACATGCGGACGTGCGCGTGTTGGTGTGCGGCGGCGAGGATGTCCAGATGCGGGGCGAAGCCCTGCATGTCGTCGAGGGTGGCGCCGCGGATGTCCTGGTAGTCGTCGTCGACCCGCTCGTTGACCGCGAACAGGATCGACTGCGCGTCGAGGTGGTCCACCCGCAGCAGCCGGATCGCCGCGCTCAACACCATCGACGCCGCACCGTACTGGTGGGCGGCGAAGGCGCCCTGCTCGTCGACGCCGAGTTCGGCGAAGAGCACGCCGAGTGCCACCGGATAGGTCACCGGGACGAGGCTGTCGCTCTCGCCGGCCCGCTTCTTGAGCAGGGACTCACCGATGACCCGGTTGGCCGCCTCGGCGAGCTTGCGACCCATGCGTACCGACATGGTGCGCATCTCTTCGTTGATCTTGCGAAGATGGACGGCCTCGTCCGCCCGCCGGATCTGGTCGAGGTCGCCGAGGGCCGCGCCACGGTGCCCGACGAGTACGCCGACCCCGTCGCCCGTCGCGGCGAGCCGGGTGATCGTCCGGACGTACTCCTGCAGGCTGCTCCGGTCGTGCACGGTCCCGTGCTGGACGGCCATCTCCAGACCGTTGGAGAAGGAGAAGGCGCCGACGGGAAACACCGAGTCGCCGAACTGGAGCAGCCGCAGCGCCTCGGCCATGCTGGGCACAAGAGGCTCCTTCAGTTGAGCTCGGCGGGCAGGTGCGAGTGCGGGGTGGAGTCCGCTCCGCCGAACAACCGCCGCGACTCGTGCGGGGCGAGGTAGGCGATGACCTCCGTACCGGCGATGAACTCGTGCGAGATGCCGGTGAACGAGTGGGTCCGCATCACCGAGTCCATGACCTTGCGGTCCACGGTCAGCGGCACGTACATCTTGGTGCCCTTCACCACGGCCGGCCAGTGCTGGTTGCCGATGGCGTGGCCGAGTTCCACTGCCGAGCGGATCACCATGTCCAGGGATTCGCCGTGCAGCTTGTCCAGGTGCACGACCATCACCTCGCCGAGCGCGATGCGGGCCACCACCGCCGTCGCGGTGAGTTCGTCCCAGGCGAGGATGTCGCCGTCGCGCAGGCGTACGCCCCGGGACAGGGTCAGCGCGAGTTCGGTGCCGAGGCTTGTCGCCTTGCGCAGCCGGCTCTTCTGGGCCTCCCACTGGTCGAGGACCAGGTCGTCGACCTTGGCGTTGCTCAGCCGCTCGGTCCAGTCCGGCTCGGCCACGTTGCCGAGTACCGCTTCCACGATCATGTGTCGTCCTTTCACGCGATCCGCGCCCGGGCGGTGCCGCGTACGCGTCAGCTGAAGAAGTAGAGCTGGCTCATCGGGAGGTTCTTGGCCGCCGGCACGGTCGCGTGGACGCCGTCCATCTTCACCGCGAAGGTCTCGGGGTCGACCTCGAGCTTCGGGGTCCGGTCGTTGCGCACCATGTCCCGCTTGGTCAGGTTGCGGCACTGGTAGACCGGCATGACCTGCCGTTGCAGGCCCAGCTGTTCGCCGATGCCGTTCTCGTGGGCGGCCTTGGAGACGAAGGTGACGCAGTTCTTGGCGACCTGGGTGCCGGTCGCGCCGAACGAGGGCCGGTAGTAGACCGGCTGTGGTGTGGGCAGCGAGGCGTTCGGGTCGCCCATGATCGACCAGGCGATCATGCCGCCCTTGAGCACCATCTTGGGCTTCACGCCGAAGAAGGCGGGTTCCCAGAGCACCAGGTCGGCCAGCTTGCCCGGGGTCACCGATCCGATGACGTGCGAGACGCCCTGGGTGATGGCCGGGTTGATGGTCATCTTGGCGACGTAGCGCAGCACCCGGAAGTTGTCGTTGCTTGACGAGTCCTCGGCGAGCTTGCCGCGGACGTTCTTCATCTGGCCGGCGAGCTGGATGGTGCGCAGCCAGGTCTCCCCCACCCGGCCCATGGCCTGCGAGTCGCTCTGCATCATCGAGATGACGCCCTCGTCGAGCAGCACGTCCTCGGCCGCGATGGTCTCGGTACGGATGCGGCTCTCCACGAAGGCCACGTCGGAGGGGACCTTCGGGTTGAAGTTGTGGCAGACCATGATCATGTCGTACAGCTCGGACTGGCTGTTGATGCCGTACGGCACGGTGGGCGTGGTCGAGCCGGGCAGCACGTTCATCTGACCGGCCACCTTGATGATGTCCGGCGCGTGGCCGCCACCGGCGCCCTCGGTGTGGAAGGTGTGGATGGTCCGGCCCTCGAAGGCGGCGATCGAGTCCTCGATGTAGCCGCTCTCGTTGAGGGTGTCGGTGTGGATGCTGACCTGCACGTCGTACTCGTCGGCGACCGCCAGGCACGAGCGGATCACCGCAGGCGGCGCACCCCAATCCTCGTGGATCTTGAAGCTCGGCACCCCGGCCATGATCTGCTCCACCAGCGGCGCGCGCCCACTGCTGTTGCCCTTGCCCAGCAGGCCGATGTTGATCGGCAGGGTCTCGAAGGCACGCATCATGTTGTGGATGTTCCACGGGCCCGGCGTGATGGTGACGCCGTTTGTGCTGTCGGTGGGGCCGGTGCCGCCACCCCAGAGGGTGGTCACCCCGTTGCTGAGCGCCGTCTGCACCTGGAACGGCGTGACCAGGTGGACGTGGGCGTCGATGCCGCCCGCGGTCAGGATCAGGTGTTCACCGGAGATCGCGTCGGTTCCCGGTCCGGTCACCAGAGCGGGAGTGACCCCGTCCATGATGTTCGGGTTGCCGGCCTTGCCGATCCCGGCGATCCTGCCGTCCTTGATGCCGACATCGGCTTTGATCACGCCGAGCAGCGCGTCGAGGACGGTGACATTGGTGATCACCAGGTCCAGCACCCCTTCGGCGCTGGTGGCCTGACTGCTGCTGCCCATGCCGTCGCGCAGGGTCTTGCCGCCGCCGTACATGACCTCGTCGCCCAGGACCCGCAGGTCCTTCTCGATCTCGATGTAGAGGTCGGTGTCGGCCAACCGGATCTGGTCGCCCGTGGTGGGGCCGTACATCCCGGCATATTCTTGCCGCGAAATCTGACTCATTCTCTTCCGCTCCAGGTTCCGTACGCGCTCGTCGGCGCCTACTGCTTCTTGTTGTCGCCCTGGTCCTGCGCGCTGAACTTGAAGCCGCGTGTCCTGGCGTTGTGCAGCGACTCGGCGCGATCCGGTCGGTAGTCCGGCGGCGTCGGGTCGTCGCCGGTCCAGCCCTGGACCAGGCCGTTGAACCCGTACACGCGTTGCAGACCTCCGAACGGGATCAGTTGCACGGTCTTGCGGTCACCCGGTTCGAACCGGATCGACGTGGTCGCCGGGATGTTGAGTCGTTTGCCGAAGGCGGCCGGTCGATCGAATTCGAGGTACCGGTTCGCCTCGAAGAAGTGGAAGTGGGAGCCCACCTGGATGGGCCGGTCACCGGTGTTGTGCACGACGACTTCGATCACCGGGCGGCCGGCGTTGAGCTCCAACGGCTGGTCGCTGAGCTTGTATCCACCGATCGGACGGAGATGTTTGGAGTTCGGTCCCGGATGTTGTTTCGCCATTTCTGCCTCGCTCTGTCACGAAAGGGAGCGCCTCATTGAATGGGCGAGTGGATGGTGATCAGCCGGGATCCGTCGGTGAACACCGCCTCGACCTGGAGCATCGGGATCATGTCCCCCACGCCGGGCATCACGTCGTCGGCCTTGAGCACGGTGCGCGCGTCGTTCATGACCTCTTCGACGGTCTTTCCCTCGCGGGCGCCTTCCAGGGCCGCGGCGCAGATCACCGCCACCGACTCGGGATGGTTGAGCTTCAGACCCTTCGCCCGTCGGGCATTGGCCACCATTGCCAACGAGAGGATGGTGAGCTTGTCGAACTCTCTCGGAGTGAGATGCATTTCCTGATCCTTCTCAGCAGTCGCCGGATGGCGTCGCCGGCCGGTTGGGCGGACCTGTCGGTACGGGTTCGCGCCGAGCCACCCTGCTGCCGCGTCTGGCGTTCCCGCTCATCGACCTACCGAATGCCAAGTCCGACTGTAGGACTAGTTAGACCGGTTTGCGGTAGTTTGATCCGAGAGGCAGGATTTAAGGCTTTCGGTGACCGTGCGTCCTGCCGCCGGCGGCCCACATGTCCTGGATCTGTTCCAGCGTCTTGCCCCTGGTCTCGGGCAGGTAGCGCCAGACGAACAAGAACCCGAGCGCGCACAGCCCGGCGAAGAGCGCGAACACGCCGGCCCGGCCGAGCGCGTCGAGCAGGCTCAGGAAGAACTGGGTGATCACGTACTCGGCACCCCAGTGGGTCGCCGAGGCGATGGCGACGCACCGCCCCCGGATCGGGCCGGGATAGATCTCGTTGATGATGGTCCAGGTCGCCGGGCCGATCGTCATGGCGTAGAAGGCGATGAACAGGATCACCCCGGAGAGCAGGAAGACACCTGCGTCGGGCAGCCCCGGTGTCTCGGTTCCCGACCGACCGGAGCCGAGCTTCAGGAAGCTCACACTCACCATGACCAGCGCGGCAGCCATACCCAGCAGCCCCACCAGCAGCAGCGGACGTCGGCCGACCCGGTCCAGCAGACCCACGGCCACCACGGCGAAGACGGTGTTGACGGCGCCGATCGCCCACGTCGTGGCGGACAGTTGCGCCTCGGCCGTCCGGAAGCCGGCCGCCGCGAAGATCGAGTCCGCGTAGTAGATGATGCCGTTGATGCCTGTCGTCTGCTGGAACAGCGCCAGCCCGATGCCCAGTGCCAACGGCCGCCGCCACTGCGCAGACAGCAGCTCCCGCCAGCTCGCCCGCCTGCCCCGCAGGCTCTTCTCCATGTCCTGGAGCCTGGACTGCACCTTCGCCCGAGGCACCGTACGCGCCAACGAACGCTGCGCCCGATCCCGGTCGCCCCGGCGCAGGTACCAGATCGCGGAGTCCGGTATCACGACGGTGATCAGGATCAGGGCCACGCCCAGCAGCACCGCGACGCCCAGCAGATAGCGCCACGACCCGGATCGGGTGAACAACTCGTCGGCGAGGTAGCCGATGAAGATCGCGGCGGTGATCGAGAGCTGGTAGACCGCCACCAGCCCGCCCCGGATCCGCTCGGGGGCGGCCTCGGCCGCGAACATCGGCCCGGCGACCGACGCCACCCCGATACCCACGCCGAGCACCAGCCGCGCACCGGACAGTACGGCGATGCTCGGCGCGGCAGCCTGGACGATCGTGCCGACGATGTACGTGGCGGCGGCGACCCACAGGGCGCCCCGCCGACCTACCCGGTCCGCGAGATGACCACCGACCAGCGCACCGACCAACGCGCCGATCGTCACCCAGCTCGCCGCTGCCTCGACGGCGAAGGTGTCCGCGTGGAAGGCCTGACGGATGTCGCTCAGGGTTCCGCTGATGACGCCCTGGTTGTAGCCGAAGAAGGCGCCGGAGAGCACGACGATCGCGATGATCGCCACGAGATTGCGTCTGGGGGGCTTGGTTCGACCGGCCGCGCTGTCACCCGCTGTCACGGTCACCTCTTCCGCCCGGAACCACCACCTCATCCCTTTTGTAGCAAGAATGAGAGGTTTACGGATCTGGACGGAAAAGTCCCTGTCAGTGGCCGGGCGCGGGCCGCCGGGTCAGCACCTGCGGGCCGGCCGCGGTGATGGCGACCGTGTGTTCGGAGTGGGCGGTGCGGGAGCCGTCGGCGGAGCGGATCGTCCAGCCGTCGCTGTCGTACCTGATCTTGTCGGTGGAGCGGCAGAACCAGGGCTCGATGGCCAGGGTCAGGCCGGGGTCGAGCTTCAGCCCGCGGCGGGGACGGCCGTCGTTGGCCACGTGCGGGGCCTCGTGCATGGTGCGGCCGATGCCATGTCCGCCGAACTCGGCGTTGACCCCGTAGCCGTACGCCTCGGCGACCTCGCCGATGGCGGCGGAGATGTCACCGAGGCGACCGCCGGGCTGGGCGGCGGCGATGGCGGCCTCCAGTGCGACCTCGGTGGCCTCGATCAGCCTCAGGTCGGCCGGGTCGGGGGTGCCGACGACGAAGGAGAGCGCCGAGTCGGCGACCCAACCGTCGATGCCGACCGCCATGTCGATGCTGAGCAGGTCGCCGTCGCGCAGCACGTAGTCGTGGGGCAGGCCGTGCAGCACCGCGTCGTTGACCGACAGGCACAGCACGTTGCGGAACGGCCCCCGACCGAACGAGGGAGCGTAGTCCCAGTAGCAGGATTCGGCGCCGCGTTCGGCGATGCGGCGACGGGCGTGGTGTTCGAGGTCCATCAGGTTGACACCGACTGCGGCGACAGTGCGCAACTCGGCGAGCAGTTCGCCGACGAACTGGCCGGTCACCGCCATCCGGCCGATCTCCTCGACGGACTTCAACTCGATCACGACTACCCCCCTCGATGAAGCGGTATTTTTATACCACGGCCCGTCGGGGTGCCGGCGGACTATCCTGCTGGCATGGTTCGCCAACCACTCACCGCCGAACAGATCGCGGCGGGCCAGCGCCTCGGAACGGCGCTGCGGGCCGCACGCGCCGGCCGCAGCCTCGTCGAGGTGGCCCTGGCAGCCGGCATCTCCCCCGAGACCCTGCGCAAGATCGAGGCCGGTCGCCTGCCCGCACCGGCGTTCGGCACGGTGGTCTGCCTCAGCCAGGCCCTCGACGTCCCCCTCAACGAGCTGGCGGACGTCTGGCTGGCCGACATGCCGACCCGTCAGGCGTCCTGAAACCCCGTTGAACCGGTGAGCCCGCCGGCACGTCATGCCAGAAGCTTCCCGACCCACGAAGGGACTTCGATGACCTATCCAGACCCCGGCGGCGCCAACAACGACTTCTACACCGACCCGCCACCTCCACGGACTGCTCGTGAACTGGTCGACCAGTTGGGCATCGAGGAGGCCCGGGAGTTCCTGCCCGAAGCGCAGCAACAAGCCTTTGACAACGCGAACCCGTGGACCGACATCGAAAGAGCAAACAATCGCCTCGAACAGCGTCAGGAAGAACTGGCGGCATTCGATGGTGATGTTCAGCGGCACATCACCGAACAGGGATACACCGCCGAACAGGCCCGGATCGTATACGCCCAGACGGCGGACGTACGACAGCCGCTCCAGGACGCGGTGAACCGCGCCGGGCAGAGGGCGCGTAACGCCTACAACACCTACGAGGCGAATCTCGTCAATTTCATCGAGAGTCGCCGGCTGACGCAGATAGTCGCGTACCAGTCGGGTCGGTACAGCATGCAGGATCCCCGAGTTGCGGCGGCGGCCTCACTGTCGTCGTCGGGCAACAACCGACACGACCGACGCGACCGGCGCGACCGGGACGGACGCGGCGGCGGCCGCGCTCCCCTGGGGCAGATCAGCGGTAACCAACGACACACCCCCGCCAGGTGACCGGGAGCAGGCGGTGGGACCGGGTCCCACCGCCTGCTCCGCAGGCTCGTCCGCACGTACCCGCGCACGCCTGCCCGCGCGTCACCTACCGAGAGTCAGGTTGTGCTCCTCCAGTGCGCTCTGGATGATCCCGAGTGCCTTCGGTCCCATGCCGTGCAGCTCGGCCAACTCGGCACGCGACACCCCGACGAGATCGCGCAGCGTCGCGTAGCCGGCGTTGTGCAGCGCCCGTGTCGCCGGCGCACTGATCTTCGGCAAAGTGTCGAGATCGGAATTCATGCTCTTGATCCTAAGCTGGCGGACAAAATCCGCGAATCACTCGTCACCCGGTCCTGGTAACCGGCGGCGAACCTCGGCGAGGAGATCGACCTGTGCCCGCCAGTCCGGGCCGGACAATCCGATGACCACATGGTTCGCGCCGTGGGCGGCGTACTCCGCGAGGCGTTCGGCGGCCTCGTCCGGCCCGCCGGTGATGGGAAGTTCCTCGGCGTCGCGGGCGGTGTGCCGGTACGCGCCGGCCAGCCCTGCCGCCAACTCCGCGCGGGAGGGCGTGCCCGGGGCATCGCCCAGCGCACCGGTGGCACCGATGGTCACCGTCGGCACCGGTCGGCCGGCGGCGACAGCCACCCCATCGAGCCGGGCCCGACCCTGGGCCAGTGCCGTGGGAGTGATCAGTGACGGGAACCAGCCGTCACCCAGCCGGGCCGCCCGGTCGATCGCCACGGTCGAGGCATTGCCCACCCACAGTGGCGGAACCTCGACGCCGGGCGAGAGCGTGACCACGCTTCCGTCCGGCGTGGTCACCGACTCGCCCGCCAACAGTCCGGGTAGCAGCCGCAGCGCGGTGTCGGTACGCGGGCCGCGCTCGCGGAAGGCGACACCCGCCGCCGCCCACTGGGCGGTGCCACCACCGGAGCCGACACCGAGCAGGAGGCGGTTGCCGGAGACCAGTTGCAGGCTCGCCACCTGCTTCGCGGCCCACACCAGCGGGCGGATCGCGGGAATGAAGACACTCGCGCCGATCCGGATGCGGGCGGTGGCGGTAGCGGCGACGGCCAGGGCGATCGTGCAGTCCACGGTGGGCATCCCGACGGCGAGATGATCGCCGTGCCACACGCTGTCCAGACCAGCGTCCTCCGCGTGGCGGGCGGCGGCAGCAAGGTCGAGGGAGTCTCGCCGTTGGATCGTCAGCGAGGGCAGGATCACGCCGACCTTCATCGGACCAGGACCACCTTGCCCCGGCCGTGGCCGGTCTCCACCTCCCGATGGGCGTCGGCGGCCTTCGCCATCGGATAGGTCCGACGGACAAGGAAGCGCAGGTCACCTGTGGCATAGAGGGCAGCAAGAGCGGCGAGGCGGGCAGCGGAACGCAGGTTCGGGGTGGTCCGGATGCCGAGGTCGGCAGCGCGGGCATGCTCGGTCAGGGTGAGGATCCGGGAACGGTCGGGGCACAGGGCCAGGGACGCGGTGAGCGCCTCGCCCCCGGCACCGTCGAGCACCAGATCGGCGCCGCCCGGCAACAGGCCGCGGAGACGGTCGACCAGGTCAGGGCCGTAGACCACCGGCATCGCGCCGAGGGTACGCAGATAGTCCTGGTTGGCGGTGCTGGCCGTGCCCACCACACGGGCTCCGGCCCGCAGCGCGAGTTGCACCGCCACCGCGCCGACGGCACCGGCCGCGCCGTGCACGAGCAGGGTTTCGCCGTACGCGGGCCGGATCTGTTCGAGGGCGATGTGCGCGGTCTGGGCCGCGCCGCTGAACCCTCCGGCGACCTCCCAGGGCATGGCGGCCGGCTTGGCGGTCACCTGGTCGGCGGGTACCACGATGAACTCGGCCGCGGCGTTCATGAAGCCGAAGCCCAGCACCTCGTCACCGACGGCCACGCCGTCGACCCCGTCACCAACCTGATCGACCACTCCGGTGAACTCGTTGCCCGGCACCGCGGGCAGTGGGGCCCGCGCCCAGTCGGGCGTACGTCCGGCGCGTACCGCGCAGTCGATGGGCTGCACGCCGGCCGCCCGCACGCTCACCCGGACCTGGCCGGGGCCCGCCTCCGGCGTCTCGACCTCAGCCCATTCCAGCACCTCTGGCCCGCCGACCTGCCTGAACACCACTGCCTGCATGCGTAGCCTCCCCGTGATCCGTCGCCGCCGGGGCCAGTCTCAAACCTCAACCACACGTGAGGTCAAGGATCGATCGCCGACTGGTTGCGCGCGCCGCGGCGATTCATCAGGCTGCCGGCTTGGTCAGGCAGGTGGTGCCGTCCGGGCTGGCGAGCGACACCGGCCGGTACCCCTCGCTGTGGTAGAGGTCGATGTTGCGCTGGCTCCTGGCCCCGGTGAACAGCACGATGCGGCGGCAGTCGGGATCGGCGGCGGCTTCGGCGGTCCGCAGCAGCCACCGGCCCAGCCCCTGGCCGCGCAGGTCAGGAGCGACAGCGAGCCGGCCCACGTGCCAGTCGGTGTCGACGCGGCGGGATCGCACCATGCCCAGTAGCCGGCCGTCCCGCCAGAGGCCGGTGGCGTGCCAGCTGGTCAGCCACTCGCGCACCTGCTCCGGCGACTCGTGCAGGGCCGGTATGTCCATGGTGTCGTTGGCGAGGGCCTCGTCCACCCAGCAGCACCGCTGGAGCACCGTCACCTGGCCCACGTCGTCGGCCGTCAGTCGCCTCGCGTAGGAGCCAGGCAGCGGACCGGCGCAGGATCCGACGTGCGCGCGTTCCCGCATCGGCCGCAGCGCGTGGGCGACCCGGACCAGTTCCTCCAGCAGGCCGACACCCGCCGCATGGTGGGCGGCGTCGGGCCGCAGCCGGCCGTCCTGCATGGCCGCACCGATGCGGATCGCGACGGTGGCACCCAGCGGGACCAGACGCAACGTGGTGACCACCTGCTTGGCGTGCTGGACCGCCCGGGTGCCGGCCGAGGTGTGGCCGTAGCTGACGAACCCGATCGGCTTCCAGGCCCACTCGCGACTGAGGTAGTCCAGCGCGTTCTTCAGGGTCGCCGGCATCCCGTAGTTGTACTCCGGGGTGATCGCGATGAAGGCGTCCGCCGCGTCGACGGTCTCGCTCCAGCGGCGGGTGTGCTCGTGCCGGTAGTCGCCCGACGACGGATGCCCCTCCTCGTCCAGGAACGGCAGGTTCAGGTCGCCGATGGCGACCGGTACGAGCTCGACGCCGAGCTCCGCAGCCCGTGGGGTGAGCGTTTCGATCAGCCACTGCCCGACAACCGGGCCGAGGGCACCGGGGCGGGTGCTGCACACCAGGGCAAGAACACGAATCGGTCTCGTTGACATGGAAACGAATCGTAGGTGCTAGATTGATTACATGTCAACGAAACCGGCAGCGAGGCCCCGCTGGCTGAAGCCGGACGAGGAGCGGGCGTGGCGGGCGTACCGGCGGGTGATGGTCGCCGTCTCGACCGGCACGAGCCGCGATCTCGCGGCGATCGGGCTCTCCGAACCCGACTACGAGGTGCTGAGCACCCTCTCGGAGCGCCCCGACCACACCAGTGGCCTGGGTGAGCAGGCCGACAAGATGGGCTGGTCGCGCAGCCGACTCTCCCGGCACGCCACCCGGATGGAAGCTCGCGGTCTGCTGCGGCGTACCCCCGACCCGAACGACGGTCGCGGCTGCCTCCTCACCCTCACCGCGCAGGGTCTGACCGCACTCGAAGACGCCGCACCGACCCACGTCGAGTCGGTACGACGTCATTTCATCGACCGACTCGACCCGGAAGACCTCAGTGCCATCGAACGGATCGCCCGAAAGCTGGAAGAACGCACAGCCGACAGCTGATCGGGCGCGGCGAGAATGACATTCCCGTGGCAGGGAATGATGAACGCCGGAACCAGTCATCTTTTCGGATTAAATGCCACTTGCCGATAAGCCTCACGGCCATTCGGCAGACCGCGGAGATCGAATTCCACGAGCCCTGCAAGCAGATCGAGGCGCCTAGCCGGCAGCGAGTATCAGCAGCTCCAGAGCATGATGCTGCCGGCTAGGACTGCTCGGTGCGTCAGCAACAAGAGCAATTCCTTGTCGCTGACACCGGTTCACTGACCGTCAGACCGCGTTGGCCACTCCACGAACGTCACCCTTCACCGTGATCACCTCCTAGAATTAGGGACCGCGTGATAGTGAATCAGCGTACGCGCATGCCTTCACGATCGACACACGCAGCACGAGTTCTTTTCTCAGTCCGTCAAGGGCACATCAGTTCCCCTTGCCAACAACCGAGCACAGAACAGCAGGTAACGCGCTGAATGGTCGCGCTCGTCAATATCGGCGCGTTACAGTCCGAACTGGACACTGCTGCGGACGTGTTCTCCGGAGTCGGCGACCGGTTGCGCGTACGCCCGCCGGGCGGTCACCCGCTCCCCCGGTCGCATGTTGCTCTCAACACCTGCTGCCACCCGAGCACTCTCCCGCCATGAGCGACTCAAGGTCGCAGCAACCTCCGCGCCACCGCGCCGCTCCGATTCGACGACTGCCAGTTCACCCTCTGCGCAACGACGATCGCCTGGCCACACCAGCCCGCCGTCGTCGATTACCACGCCACCGAGGGCCGCGATCAGCTCATCGCCTGGGACCCGTCCCTGTAACAACGATGTCAATTGTCCTGCGTACGCCAGGATGGTGGCATGCTGCGATCGCCTCGTGCGCTTCTGCTGGACTTCGGTGGCGTCCTGGCCGACGCTCCGCGACAGTCACCGGCTCCATCGGACCTGGTCCGGCGGCTGTCCGACCTGGTCGGCGACACCGTGTCGGTCGAGCAGATCACCACCGACCTGACCGAGGGCGGCAGGGCGTACGCCCGGTGGCGCGACGACAGCGGCCACCTCGACGATCCGATCGAGCTGCCCCACGCCCGGGTGTGGGCGGACTTCGTCACCCACTCCTGGCCCGCGCCGGCCCGCACGGCGGTCGAGGACGCGGCGACCCCGCTGGCGTACGCCTGGGCCTGGCGACCGGATTGGCAGGTCCGACCCGGGATCCCGGAGGCGCTGCACGCCGCGGCGGCTGCGGGTCTGCCGATGGCCGTGGTCAGCAACGCGCTCTGCGGGGCCGCACATCGCGATTTCCTCGCGACCGCCGGATTGTCCGACCTGTTCGCCGCCGAGTTCTACAGCGACGAAGCCGGACTCCGTAAACCCAACCCGCGGCTGGCCTGGTCGGCCGCCGACGCCATCGGCGTACCGATCGGAGAGTGCTGGTTCATCGGCGACACTGTGCACCGCGACGTTGCCTGCGCCCGACGAGCCGGTGCCGGTGCCGCGATCCTCATGCGCTCACCTCGCACCGACCACGAACCACCGCACCCCCAGTTGCGACCCGACGCCCGCATCGACGACGGCCACGGCCTGGTCACCCTGCTTCACCAGAACCGGGGCACGGTAGAGGGTCGGCCCGAACGTGACGATGGTCTGCTCGGCCGCGCCTCCGCGCAGACACCTCGGCGAGGTTAACCACTGTGCGGAATCGGCCGCCGCAGCGTCGACGGTGGCCTGCCCCAGGGCCACCGTCGACGCTTCCCGGCGTCAGACCCGGGAGGTGAAGGTGGCCAGGAAACGGTGCGGGGTGATCACGCCGGCGTTGTCGAAGCAGATCACGTCGACCTCGGCGTCAGTGGTGTACGACCAGGGTTGGGTGAGGTGGCAGTAGTTGCTGCCCGGCCCCTGCGCCACGACCTGCGCGTGCGTCTCCCTGACGCCGAGCTGCGGGAAGGTCGCCAGGAAGCGGCCGGTGGGCGCCACCGGCACCACCGTGTTGGCACCGACACCGACCATCGAGTTGTCGTTGGTCGGTCCGCCGACGGCGGTACCCAGGTATCCGATGTAGTTCGGCGGGCCGAAGGAGCCGATCACCGACCGCCGGCGGTGGTACGAGAGGACGAAGTCGGTGTTGGTGAACGCGCCGGCCTGGTCGTAGCAGAAGACCTCCACCTGCACGTAGGTGCTGACCGGGCCCCAGGAGTTGACCTTGCATCGGCGGGGAAGGGCGTTCGGTTGCACGGCGGTGACCTGGACGTTGCCGGCGAGCAGGTCGGGCAGCCCCACCCCGGGCAGCCGCACCGCGTACTGCCCGACGCCGAACGCCCCGGCCGCGTTCGCCATGCCCGTGGAGTTGTACGACTGCGTCAACGCGCCGCCGGCCCACTGCACGTACGCGTAGGAGTTGCCGGCTGGCAACACGCCCGAGCTGGTGGTCCAGAGCACGGTGAACGGGGTGTCCTCGCGTGCGCCGCCGGGCCGGTGGCACTGCACCTCAACGATCTGGTCGGCACCGGACTGGCCCCAGCGAACCACCTCGCAGTAATGCCCGCTCCGGTTCACCGGGGTCACGTGCGGCACGCCCCGCGGACCGGCACCTACCTGCGGAAAGCGGACCTGGAACAGGCCAGGTGCAAGCTTGGCGCCCTGGGCCCAGGCGGTCGGGAATGCCGTCTTCCAGCTGCCCCACTGCCGGGTGGTGTCGAGCACGGTCCAGGCCGGCACGGTGGGGTCCTTGACGTAGGCGAACCCCCAACGGTCAGCGGTGGCCGCTGCGGCAGGTGCCATCGGCATGAGTGCGCCGGCGGCGGCCAGGACCGCAGCCAGCGCTGTGCTGACAAATGATCGGAGACGCATGTGTTCCTCCGTTCGACCGGAACATGACGCACAGGAGTGTGCGAGCGGTAACGACGGGATCACAATCAGCGGCGTCAATGTTTCGGTGTCGTGAAACAACCGCCTCCGACATGTATCAAACTCGGCTATCGCGACTCATGCATAGACGCGCTGTCTCCACCGGCTACCGTCGACCGGTGCTCGATCCCGCAGCCGTCTTCGACGGAACCAGCCCGCTGGAAGACCCGCTCACCGACGAGGTCCTGCGGTCGGTCCAGGCGCAGCTTGGGCGTCGACTGCCCACCGCGTACGTCGATCTGGCCCGTCGGCACAACGGCGGCTCGTTCGCCCGTACCGCCCACCCTGCGCCCAGCCGGACCTCATGGGCGGAAGACCACGTCGGCGTGGACATGCTCGCCGCGATCGGTCGAACTGCTCGTTTCAGCTTGTGCGGCGAGTTCGGCAGCGCGTTCTGGGTCGCGGAATGGGGCTACCCCGACATCGGCGTCTACATCGCCGACTGCCCGTCGGCGGGCCACGACATGATCGCCCTCGACTACCGTTCGGTCGGCGAGCCGGCCGTCGTACACGTCGACCAGGAGTGGAACTACCGGATCACGGTCCTCGCCCCCGACTTCGAAACCTTCGTGGCCGGCCTCGTCGACGAAGCCTGCTTCGCCGGTGACTGACGCCCGACATCTGGCCGACTCCGATGAGCTTCGAGCGAAGCCGAACATCAGCTGCTCCGAGAGACCCAGAAGGATCAGCGGGAACCTGCGCTAGCCGGTCACACGTAGGCGCACCTCGTAGGCGCGTCCGCGCCAATTGATCAATGACCGAGGAACGGTCGTGCCACCATCTTCTGTCCATTCAGCCGAGTGGCTCCAGCCCACAAGCCATCGGTCCGATTCAGCCGGTCGATGGACGGCCAGCCCGCCTGATCATCCACTGCGGGCGGTCCGTTGCTGCACGCAACGTTGACCGCCCGACCGACGCTACTGTCGCGTGGCTGACACAAACCTTCTTCCCCTTATAGCCAACCGAGATGCTCCGAAGCCAAACATGAGTCCCATTGAATCCAACCGGCCATCGGGGGTGGATGTGGTTTCGTCGCTCGATCAGAAATCAGCCACACAGAAGGCTGCGCCTCCGGACGAAACCTCCTCTACCCGAGCAAGCGGCCAGCAACGTGTTGTACCGCCGCCGTCGGCATTCTCAGTGTTTGTCACCAGCGCCGGAATGTCACTCCTGTTCACTTTCGTCATCGTCGGCACCCCGGACCGGTGGGGGGTTGACCTGAAATGGACGCTACGAGCATTGGGAGTTGTGATACTCGGTCTCCTGCTGGTCGTACATACCCGACGCCGTTACACCTTGCCGCAGCGGACATCACACCGATCCACAGTCGTCTGGGGGCTGCCCGAATACCAGGTCAGTGTCTTGCAGCGCAGCGCTGGCCAAGCCCAGATCAGCAACACTGCGGACAACGCAGGCCCCGCGCAGGCACGCATCTTTGGCTCTGCCATCATCTATCCCGCCCATTTTCGTCAGCGGCTTACGGAACGGTATGACCCGGGTCAACGAACCCTGAACCAACATGTCACGATCGATGCCCAGTTGCCGTCACGGGACGTCCAAAGGCTGCTGGAATCCGCGGATAGCGCGATGGTCCACATTTCAGAGATCCCCAACCAACGAAAGAACACGGCCGACGAACTCTCCGCAAGCAACCCCTTACAAGCAGAGTGCGCCGACACCTCCAGGCAGCATCCAGCCGTTATATTGTTCCCCGTGCTCGTACCTCGCAAGGGCGAGATGGTGGACAACCTGCGCGTCCTAGCCGCCGACGGCAGCGCGGTACCGGTGCTCTCCTACCGGCAATACCTCCAACTCGTGGCCAAAGTGCTCCGAACCCTACTCGACATTGCCTATGGCGAGGACATCTCCAACGGTAGACATGCGGACGCTCTCGAAGCGGAACGGACCGCCCTGCAGGCGGTAATGCGCCGGGCAACAGCTGAAAAAGAAAAAGCTGGGGACGATCACGAGGGCAGCAACGCACTGTACCGCGCAGCTGCAGGCGGCCGGCCAAAGCTCGTGAACCCAGCCGCGTTGCGGCTAGCGGCACAGCTCGTCAAAAAGCTCTCATCCCACTACGCGGTGGTCGCGGCAGTGCCTTGTCCCGTCGACGGCCGATTTGTGGTTTCGTACGAGCGAATGATGACGCCCACCCTGGCTCTAGCCCCTTGGTCCGAAGGAATCCTCAGCTGGTTGAAGGCGCGCGCACGCCTGCTACTCGGCTCCCGTCCGGTCGACTTTTCCATCTCGCTGGACAACGCTTGGACCACGCAGAGCTATCACCTAATGATCGACTGCCAGGAAGGGGTTTTCGTCGGCGTCCAGGAAGCGCAGGATCTGGTGGGATACCTGGACGCCCACTGGAATGATCGGCAATCGAGGCTAGAGCAGAGCTTCGCTCTGGAAAAGACAGCGCTTCCCCTAGATCATCTGACCACACCGCCTCCCTACTACCGTTTCCGCCGGCGCGCCGGCCAACGCTACGCCCATTTCTACACACGCTTCTTTCCAGAACCAAGGGAGAAACTGCCCGACGGTGATCGAATCCCGGAAGTGCGTTTCCGTTTTTATGAGGTACCGCCAGGTTCGGTCTTCCGCGCGCTCATCGCCGCTACCGCAGCAGCGCTCCTCATATGGCTGATCGGCTTCGTTGCGTCCCGCGAGCCCGACCCGGGAACCGATGTCCCAGCATTCCTCCTGGTGTTTCCCGCTGTTGCCGCAGCCTGGCTCGGCTTCGACGGCCAACCGAAACGGCTACTGGAGGGGACACTCGCCGCACGAATCTCCCTGCTGGGCACTGTGCTGTGTTCGATCGCCGCCAGCGGTCTGTTCATGGTCTACAAGGCAGGTCTTCCCTTCCTGCAGTGGAAGGTCCCGGCCGACATGCAGATCTTAGGTATCACGTCGGCAGCTTGGAGCGTGCTGATGCTGTTAGCGGTGTTGAACGCGACCACGACCGGCTACGCCTATCTTGCGAGGACTTGGGAATTCATGCACCTATCGGGTAGAACCGACGGCTTCGGCGGCCCGAAGGAGCACCTTCACTGAGGAGAAGTCTTGTTACACTCGGCTCTATCCAGAAATGATGTTGTTGGAACCTGGGATGAACGATGACAACCCGCTGCACGTATTCAATGTTGCGAGCCTCGCACGTAGACAGAGCGGAGCAGTTCAACTAATGTCCATGGACTCCGAGTATCACGTCTCATCACACGACTGGCCAGCCGGCACCGGTGCCGATGACCTCACCCTTGACCAGGCCAACGAGGTATTCGACCTTTTCGACACGTACTACTCCATAGCGGTCCAAGGCCTGTCAACGGTTCCCATCACCCTGCCCACAGCGTCACAGTTCAGCAGTGGCACGACGATGCGGCCGACTGACGGCAGCTGACCTCATAACGCGAGCCATCGCTGACCTCCGTCGGTTACAGATGATCTACTTCGCCGCCCGGTCGGCCCAAGCTGGAGGTCCGGGAAGATCCACACTATGACCTAGTGGATGAGGAAGCTCGACGGCGGTGGCACCAGCACCATCGAACGTCCTGGCTTCAACTCGCCGCCAACCTGCGTGCCGAGGGCTGGGCAGCGCAGGTGACCTGCTCAGCAGCTCCCGTACAGGCGGAAGGCTTCCTGCCGAACGGCGAGCGGTTCTACTTCCGCGCCCGACACAGTGACGTGTCGTTGGGCATCGGAGGCGACGACCCAGCCGACATCCCCGAGTGGGAAGACAGCGAGTCACATCAGGAAGCCAGCTACCTGCCCGCCGCCGACGGCGAGGCCATCATCAGACGGCTTGCTCGCCGCTACCTGGAGGAGCGCCAAGCAGCCACAATCCGCGCCGCCAGTGACGGGGATCACCACGAGTGAATGACGATGCCCTCAGCAGAATCGCTCGCTTCCCGACCTGTGTCGCCGCAGGCTGTCGACATGAAGGCAAGCTTCAGCGGTGAGGTGGCGACGTACTACGCCCGGCACCGACGCGGTTACCCGCCCGAGGTGCTCGACGCCCTCGTCGAGGCGTTCGACCTCGGTCCCGACGACACAGCTGTCGACCTGGGCTGCGGCACCGGCCAGTTGAGCCTCCCGCTCGCCGCCCGGGTCGGGACCGTCATCGGCGTCGACCCGGAGCCGGACATGCTGGCCCTGGCCCGCCATGCTGCCCTCAACGCCGCACGACCCAACGCGATGTGGCTGCTCGGCGATGACAGCGACCTACCCACACTGGGCCGGCTGCTCGGCGACCGGACGATCGGTGCGCTGACCGTGGCCGTCGCCATCCACTTCATGGACCGCGACGCGCTGTTCAGGACCGTCCGACCGCTGCTGCGTCCCGGCGGCGGCATCGCCGTGATCACCAACGGTGCACCGCTGTGGATGCAGGACACCGAATGGTCCGGGGCACTGCGCGAATGCCTGCAACGGCTGCTCGGGCACCCCGTCACCGCAACGTGCCAGACCGACGAGGCCGGCCGCCTGCACCACCAGAACGCCCTCGTCCGCGCCGGCTACCGATACGCGGAATCGTTGGTGCAGTACGACGCAGTGCTCACCATCGACGACATGGTCGGCGGCGTCTTCACCGCCATGTCGGCAGAACGGCTGCCCTCCGCACAGGGCCGAGTCAGGTTCACCGACGAGCTCCGCGACGCCCTCGGCGGGCGCGACAGGGTCACCGAGCGCGTCCGCGTCTGGGTGCAGTTCGGGGTGTAGGCAGACGGACGGCCGGGTACCTCGCGACCAACCCTCACCCCTGCCAGGAGGACCCATGACCGTCGTACTCGCCGTTGTCTGCAGCGACGGGGTGGTGATCGGCGCGGACTCCCAGATCACCGAGAGCGACCGCGGTCTGAGCTTCCCCGCCCAGAAGCTGCACCCGCTGGGCACCTGCGCCGCCTGGGGCGGCAGCGGCGCGCGGGGAGTCCTCAACGACCTGCGCCCCCTCCTTGAGGAGTCGGCCACCGCCATCCTCGAAGCACCCGAGATCGGCGACGAGTTGCAGGAGCGTGTCCTGCCAGTCTTCAAGAAGCACTACCAGAACTACATCCCGGACGTGCCCGGCGAGGACAGCGGCGGCGGGGTGTCGGCGTACCTGCTCGCGGCCGGCTACAGCCAGGGCGGACCGTGGATCGTGGAGATCAACCCCAACGGGCTCATCGGCCGCTACGAGGACGTGGGCTTCCACGCCATCGGCTCCGGCGCACCCATGGCCCAGCAGGCCGGCGCGCTGCTGTCCCACTTCCGGATGACCACACGCACCGTCGAGTACGGCGTGGTGGGCGTGGCACGGGTGCTGGAGGCCCTGGAGCGGACCTCACCGTCGGTCGGCAGGCCGTTCAGCATCGCGTGCATCCGTGAGGAGGGCGCCCACCACCTCGACGAGAAGGAGATCGCCAAGGCGCTGAAGGACGCCCAACGCTGGCGCGACCTCGAACAGGAAGCACTCGACCGGCTGTTCGACTGACGCCGTCAGGTGATCGGAGGTCAAACCCCGTCACCAGTCGCTGGCTGCCCCACGGCTTTCGCAAAGGCGCCGGGATCAGTTCAGCTTGGGAATCGTGTTGATCTACACGCCGGGTGACCACGAAGCGTCGGTCCAGCACTCGGCGGGCACACACGGCTTCAGACCGCCGCCGCTGTTGACCCATCTTGCCCCCAACATCGGGTACGGACCGGGCGCGCTCAACGGCCACCGCCCATGCCGGGCGGTGGCCGTTGATTCATGTGGTGGCGCCAGGGTCTAGCTCATTGCCGTGGTTCTTGATTACTGCATCGACTCTGCGGCTCACCAGTACTTGGGCAGATCGTAGAAGTGGTTGCCGTTCAGATTGTCGACGGACCTGTCCGCCATCCGGTCCGCGATTCCGAAGAGGCCGGCCTGCACGACCTGGGTCAGCATGCCGTTCTGCTTCTGGCCCCACGCGTGCGACTGGCCACGTACCTCGAACAGCACCGAGGCGGTGCCGTTGAGGGCGAAGGCCGACCTGGCCTGGCCGGCGTAGTCCCGGTCGAAGCTGTAGCCATCGGCGACCTGGTAGTGGACGTAACGGCTCACCCCGCCGACGAAGGGCGAGTTGGTTCCCGATCCGTTACCCCCGTGGTCGATCATGCCGAGGGCGGCAGCCAGCGCGTGACGGCGAGAGGCATCCTGGTCGAGCAACGGCCAGTCGGCGTACCGCGGGTTGCCGTCGACCTCCGAGCCGAGCGGCGGGAAGTCCAGCGACACCGTCACGTACTGCTCGGTGTCGTTGTTCTGGTTGCACGGGCCCATGTGGTGCAGGTCGACGTAGGCGTGGACCTTGCCGAACTCGTCCCGGAGGTTGACGTACAGGTCACGCAGCGCCCGGGACTCGTTGGTCAGGTACATGCCGGGGAGGGTTTCGTTCGTCGGCCGGGTCCCGGGGGACGGCTCGGCGGTAAGGTCCGCGCTGAAGTCCCGGTTGATGTCGAAGCCCTGTGCGCCGTTGCTGTAGTAGTACGGCGGGTTCGTTCCGGCCAGCTGCGGGAACTTCTCGACCACCTCGCTCCACGGGAAGTCGTTCTGCCGACGGTTCAGCTCCGCACCGTCGGGGTTGAACTTCGGGACGGCGACGATGGTCAAGTTGTCGCGGATCGCCTTGGCCTGTGCACTGCCGCTGGATCCGAGGGTCTTGAGCATCTGCAGCACGGCCTCGGGGCCGGTCTTCTCGTTGCCGTGAATCTCGCTCGTGATCAGCAGGACACGGTCACCGGTGCCGACCCGCGCCGCGTAGATGTCCCGACCCCGATGCGACTTTCCGATGACGTCCACGCTGACGCGGCCGTGGCTGGTCGCCTCGATCTGGGCGAGTCGCTTGCCGAGTTCCTCGTAGTTGGTCCAGCCGGAGGTGGCCCGCTCGCCGGGAAGGTTCCTGCAGTCGGCGTTTCCGTTCTCAGCCGACGAGGACGGCGCGAAAAGCGTGACCGCACACAAAGATGCGACGGCTGTCGACACCAATAGGCGTCGTTTCATCATGACCTCCTACAGTTGTAGAAGTAATGAACTGGAATCGTTTTTCCGGCAGGAGCAGCCGCGCCAATCGGATGCGAAAAAGCTAAAGGCGTCAGTGAATTTAAATGCAGCCAAGCGCAGCATTTGAGGAAATCTTGAGCTTTCAGCGTCGATTCAGGGCCCCGGCAAATTCGTGACGGTGTCCGACTTGTGAGGCCTGGGGCAGAAGCGCCGTTGGTGGTGGCAGCAAGACCGGCATGAGCGACTCAGAAGATCATCAAGGTCGGGCAACGAGTCGGCAAGCGACGGCAGCTGCCGCAGGCAGGCGTCGGGATCCAGAGCAATGCCGTTGTGGGTCCGCTCCACGCTGACGCATCTCACTGCCGCTCTCCACTCCCGCTACCCACAGCCGGCACGAGCGCGCCAGCCTGGTCGGTCGCGACAGACCAGCCGACCATTCCGGAACTTCCGGAAAACTTCCGGAAGTCATTGACGTGTTCGAAACGCCGTTGCAATACTCCGAACGCGATGGCATCAAACCCTGTCGATTACAACCATGCGTCGTCAGGTGCCATCCGTCCCAAGGAGGACCTGCACATGTACGCCACTATCGGCGGCTCCCGCCGCCCGTCCACCCCCCGAAAATCGCGTCTCACCGTCCGGGTGGCCGCGCTCGCCTCCACCGTGGCGCTGAGTGCCGTCGGTCTCGCGGTCGCCGCCACTCCCTCCAGCGCCGCCGTCTGCAACGGGTACGTCGCCCTCACCTTCGATGACGGCCCGAACAGCAGTACCAGCGCACTGCTGTCCGTGCTTCGCGCGAACGGCGCACGGGCGACCATGTTCAACGTCGGGCAGAACGTGCAGAGCAACCCGTCCGCCGCGCGGGCCCAGGTCGACGCGGGCATGTGGGTGGCCAACCACAGTTGGAACCACGCGCACATGACCTCGATGAACCAGAGCCAGATGCAGTCGGACCTCTCCCAGACCAACTCGGCGATCCAGGCGGCGACCGGCGTCCGGCCGCAGTTGTTCCGCCCGCCCTACGGGGAGACCAACTCGACTCTCCAGTCGGTCGCCTCGTCGCTCGGCCTGCGCCAGGTGATCTGGGACGTCGACTCCCAGGACTGGAACGGCGCCAGCGTCAGCCAGATCGTCTCCAACGCCAGCCGTCTCCAGGCCGGCCAGGTGATCCTGATGCACGACGGCATTCAGAACACCCGCAACGCGATTCCGCAGATCATGGCAAACCTGAGCAGCCGTAACCTCTGTACGGGCATGATCTCACCGAGCACCGGCCGAGCGGTGGCGCCGGACGACACTCCGCCCCCCACCACTCCCCCGCCGACCAACCCGCCGCCGACCACGCCTCCGCCCTCCGGCTCCGCCAGCCAGATCGTCGGCACCCAGTCTGGTCGATGCATCGACGTACCCAACGCCTCCCAGAACAACGGCACCCGGGTACAGCTCTACGACTGCCACGGACAGACCAACCAAGCCTGGACCTACACCTCAGACAAACAACTTCGGGTGTACGGCAACATGTGCCTCGACGCAGCAGGCTCCGGCAACGGCGCCGCCGTCCAGATCTATGCCTGCCACGGCCAAAGCAACCAGCAATGGAACGTCAACTCCAACGGCACCATCAGCAACGTCCAGTCCGGACGCTGCCTGGACACCTGGAGCACCGCCAACGGAGCACAGATCCAGCTCTACGACTGCCACGGCGGCACCAACCAGCGATTCAGCCTCGTCGCACGATGACCATCGCTGATCCACTGTTCGCCGGCGACCAGGACGACAGCCTGGCGGGCTAGGCCAACACCGGAGAACCGGACCGAACCCGGGCGGGCTCGACCTCACGTCGGGCCCGCCCGCTCGGCACACCAGCAGCCATCCGCCACGAGAGGCGAAATGACAAGGCTCTGACCGCGTTCAGTCAGAGCCGGCAGGCCGGGCGGATCGGGTGTCGTACGAGGTCATCCGGCCTGGTGGCGCTCCTGCCGGTCGGGTTCGGCTGGCACGGTTGCTGTACTTCGCTGCTGTACTTCCGGTGGCTGCCTCGCCCAGCCGATGAAGCGCCGGTGCAGCGCACCGGCTGGCGCCCAGGGCATGTCCTCGGCGGCCTGGACGAGACAGACGCCGAGATAGAGAGCCAGCGACACCGGCGCGTCCGCGTACTCCGCGCGCAGTTCCCGCCGCCGCGTCGGACACGGCCAGGGCAGGTCGCAGCCACCGCAACTCCAGATCGGCATCACCGGGCCGTGGGTGGTCACCGCACACCGCCAAGAAACCGGGCCACGCTCGCGCGAGCCTGCCGACTGGTCGCCCACTCCACCTGCCAACACGGGTACGGCACCAGCCGCGACCACCACACCCGACAACCGACGCACAAGCCGTCGAGCCCTCGGACGTGCACCGCGAGGATGGCTTGCTCCGCGCCGCTGGTCATTGCTCCTCCTCCGTCGGCCAGTGCCCGCGGTTGATTGAGATGCGGTGTCGGTTCCGGCAGGGCAGGTCGGCCCCGCACCGGCACAGCCACCTCCACTTGCGCCACGACCATGCCGGTCGGTGTCGCCGCGCCAAAGTCATCGCTACGGCGATCAGGTACTGGTCGTAGGACACTCGTCGCTCCGGTGGCGTCCTGTCCCGCATTACTGGCCCCCTCCGCCGGGCAGCGCCCCATGGCCGACCCCCAGCCACGGGACCGGTTCTAGAACGTTCGGTAACTGCGACGCTACGATCACCACGACGGCGGTGGGACTCACCCGCAGTACGGAGTGAGCAGCCCACATGTCGGCCGCAGCGGTTGTTTCGGGGCGGAAACGTCGACCACCGGTCAACGTAGGGATGACGCATGGCAGGTCGCGGACGATCAGCACCACAGCGGGGCGAGGTGACCGGCTACCTGCTCAAGCTGATCCGGGAGTCCATTCCGCTGACGCAGGAGCAACTCGCCGCCGACCTGGGCGTCGACCGCGTGACCGTGCAGAGCTGGGAGTCCGGGCGTCGGCCCTTCACGGCGGTACCGCTCGGGCAGGCGTTCGCCGTCCGACGCAGGCTCGGTCGGCTCGGAGCGAACGTGACCCTGCTCGCCGCACTCGACGACGCCGCCGAGGCAGACTTCATCCTCGCCGCAGTCCTGGACGGCCAGGTGAATCGGTGCGACATCGCCGAACAGCCGCTCGGCTGGTGCGTACTCACCCACCGTCTGACCGACCTGATCCTCTGGGCTGTTCTCGGGCAGACACCGACCTTCGCCAGAGACATACCCGTCGCCCATGCCCGGCGAGGTCCGGTGGCGTCCGGGCCGGCCCTGCCCGCCGACGAGCAACGCGCGTTCTTCACCCGGCTGCACGTACTCGCCGAACGGGCAGCCGCCGGACGTGACCCGAGCGTTCTGCTGCATCGACAAGCCTGCTTCCTTGCGGGCATGGATCCCACCGGGACAGCCGCAGGATGGCTCTCCCAGACCACCACCCGCACCCGCAGGGCGGTCACGTTCCGAACCTGGTCACCGCTGTGGCCTGACGCCCGCTCCGTAGTCACATCCCTTGCGAACCAGGGCGACCCGGAACCCTTACGAGACTTCCTCGCCCGCGCGCATCCGGACGACGCCTGCGAGCGAGCAGCCCTCAACTACTCGGCCTACTGGGTCGGCGAGATCCCGTACCGCCAGCACGACGACTCATTCATGCCGGCCCCGCTCGCAGACTGGCACGGCTCGGTTCTCTTCCGGCACCTGGTCCAGCGCCTCGACCCCACGCACCCCTTCGTCGACCTCAACGTCCACAACATCTGGGCTCTGCTCGCCGTACGCCGCAGGCTCACCCTCGACAACCCCGCCGAGAGCCGCGCGCTCCTCAGACACAGTACCCGGATCCTGGACAGCGACCACATCTCTCCACAATCCCGGCAGGAACTAACCTCTATCGTCTACAGCCTGCGAGCAGACGGAGTCACCGGCACAGGGACGGGCACATGAACGACGACCACGACGCCGCCGGAGCCATGCGCTTCATCTTCGAGGCCGGCGTACTCAAACGCGCCGCCCGCACCGGCTGGTGGTTCGCCGGCATCAAGCACCCCGAATCCATCGCCGAACACTCGTTCCGCACCGCGCTCATCGGGATGATGCTCGCCGCCATGGAAGGTGCCGACCCGGCCCGGGTATCGATGCTGTGCGTTCTGCACGACACCCAGGAAACCCGGATCACCGACATCCCCCACATCGCCAAGCGCTACCTCACCGCCCCGCCCAACACCACCATCACCGCCGACCAGGTCGCCGCCTGCCCACCCGCCGTCGCTGACCTCATCAACGCCGCCGTCGCCGAGTACGAAGCAGGCGAGACACCAGAGGCCATCGTCGCCCGCGACGCCGACAAGCTGGAATGCCTCGTCCAAGCAGTCGAGTACCGCCACCAGGGCATAGACAACGTGCAACGCTGGATAGACAGCTCACGCGCGGCACTCAAGACCACCAGCGCCCACCGCCTCGCCGACGCCGCCCTCACCGGACAACCCCTCGCCTGGCTCACCCCTCCCCCACCACCGGCATAACCGCAAGCACCAGGCACAGACCTACCATCGAGCCGATCACCTGAAGCACGTTGACCCTCGCTTGTAACTCACGGCAGGCCGGTCGGATCGGGTGCCATACGAGGTCATCCGGCCTGGTGGCGCTCCTGCCGGTCGGGTTCGGCTGGCACGGTTGCTGTACTTCGCTGCTGTACTTCCGACGGCTGCCTCGCCCAGCCGATGAAGCGCCGGTGCAGCGCACCGGCCGGTGCGCAGGGCATGTCCTCGGCGGCCTGGACGAGACAGACACCGGGATAGAGAGCCAGCGACACCGGCGCGCCCGCGTACTCCGCGCGCAGTTCCCGCCGCCGCGTCGGACACGGCCAGGGCAGGTCACAGCCACCGCAACTCCAGATCGGCATGACCGGGCCGTGCATGGTCACCGCACACCACCCAGAAACCGGGCCACGCTCGCGCGAGCCTGCCGACTGGTCGCCCACTCCACCTGCCAACACGGGTACGGCACCAACCGCGCCCACCACACCCGACAACCGACGCACAAGCCGTCCAGCCCACGAACGTGTACGGCGAGGATCGTCCGTTCCGGCCCGCCGGTCACTGCTCACTCTCCTGCGGCCAGTGCCCACGATTGATCGGAATTCGGTGCCGGGCACGGCAGGGCAGATCGGACCCACATCGACAGGTCCACCGCCACCGCCGCCAACACCAAACCGGCCGATGCCGACGGGCAAAGGTCAACGCAGTAGCCGACAGGTACTCGTCGTAGGAGACGCGCCGGCCGCTCAGAGATGACCGCCCGGACGAGCTGGCCACGCGTCGGGTCACCGGAGTCCCTCCGATCGGCGTGGGCTGAGCCGAGCTGCCGAATCGTGGTGGCCCTGGCACCGCCGCAGTTGCCTCGCGTGGTCGAGCAGCCGCTGTTGCGCCGCCGCCCGCTCAACGTCCTGGTACCGCTGCCCGGTCCCGGGCGGTGGCGGCGGTTGAGGCCGCCGAAACAGCCACCGCACCAACGCGCACAGCTCAGACCAGATCACCGCACTCGCCCCCTTGATCGAGCAACAGGAGGCGGCGACGAGACTCCGTCCGGCTCTATCGGGTGTCACGCAGGCACAGGCTCGCCGCCGCCAGTGACGGGAACGCTACGAGTGGTCACCGGCTGCGGCAGGGAGAGTTTGTACCTGAGGGAGGGTTACCCGATCATGCCGATGGCGAGGGCCAACTCCCGGGCGTCCTCACCGACCGTGCCCGGCCGGTTCGACAGTTCCAGGGCGACAGTGCGGGCGTACGGGTTGTGTCGCACCGTGTCGACGCTCTCCCGCAGTGCCCGGCCGAGCAGGTGCACCGCAGCGACCTCCCCACGGTCCAACATGTGCGCCCGAGCGGCATCGATCAGCGCCGCAGCCCGGCGGGTCTGCGAGGGCAACGCCCGATAGTCGGTGGCGTCGGCCCGCCGCACCGCCTCACCCGTGCGGCACAGGTCCGTCTCGATGGTGACCGCGTACGCAGCACATGCCGCCGATCCGAACATCAGCCACGGATGGACGTACCCACCGCCGAGTCGGCTCGCGGCCGAGTCGGCGGCATCCCACGCCCGCCACGCCCGACCGGCCCGGCCAGCCTTGCTGTGGCCCAGCGCGATACCGAGTTGCACCTGACCCCATCGCGCCAACTGCTCACCACCCGCGGCCGGGTCGACCAGATCCGCAGCCTCGGCCAGCACCTGCTCGGCGGCGTCGACCTGGTTCGCGCCGCGATAGACGTGCGCGTAGTACCAGGCAGCCACCGCCATCGCCGCCGGGTCATCGGCGTCCTGGGCGGCCGACATCGCCCGGTCGGCGGCGAGCCACACCAGTTCCGGATACGGCTGGTGCGCCAGGTACAACTGCACCAGGTGATACACCCGCGACAGCTCCGCCAACGCCAGCCGACGGTCCCCGCCATCGAGCATCCGAGCGCTCCGCTGCGCATCCGTCAGCAACCCCGGAAGCACCGCCGCCACCGCCGTACGCTCAGTCGTCGACCGATGCCACAACGCCCACGCCTGATCCACCAGATCGCGCATCACGACAACCGGTGTCACCGCGCCCCCCGGCACCGACGCCCGCTGCATCACCGCCGCCACCTTGCCGGCCTCGGAATGCCCCGCCCTGGTCACCGACGCCACCGGCAACGACTGATCGCCAGTCAGATCCGCAAGATCCGAGATGTCGAGCACCTCGGCCAGCCGCAGCAACATGGGCAGACGGGGCGGCAGTAGCCGACCATTCTCCAACGCCTTGACCCACTCCGCGCTACGCCCCACCAGCCCGCCGAGAACCGGTCGGGTCTTCCCCGCACGCTCGCGATACATCCGAAGGCGCGCACCGAAGGTCGCGGAATCGCTCATCATCGTCTCCCAGGTAGCGGTCTGGGCAGCGGACCACCAGCCACTACCCGGCAGACCACCACAGTCGACGGTACTCCCGCCCACCGTCTCGACGCGCCCCACCACGACGGTAGACAGCCCGCTTCACCGCCACACCGGCCGACGAGCAGCTGCCGCTGCTTCTTCCAAGGTCTCCCTCGCCGCTGCCCATCGTTCGGGCGATGATCTAGAGAAAGCCGAGCTGACGCGCGAACTCCTGGTGCACCGATCGGATCAGTCATCCTCGTCAAGGAGGCCAAACGCCTCCGGTGCCTCCTCCACAAACTGCCGGTACTGGGGCCGGATGTTCTCTGCTCTGGCGGCGATGGCTGCGGCCAGACGTGCCCGACCAGACGGATCCAAACCGCTAAGGCGGCCAGCCACGTCCTCAAGCTGCCGAACGGCGATGTCCGGGTGGAGCGTCTCGTCGTCACACAGCTCGAAGAACGCCAGACAGTCGAGCAGACTATCGAGCACTGCCGCGAACACCGGATCATCTGCCACGCCGCATGCTAAGGCGTTCAGACGTTGAAACGGAACGTAGATCGGGCTTGATCGTGACCTGCGGCGACCTGGCCGGCGGTCATCAGCGGGGGCCGAAGACCGAGCCCAGCTTGGACAGCCGAGCGTTGTCCAGCTCCCACTGCAGCACGGTATCGAGCGTGTCGAGTGCCCGCCCCTCGACCGTGGCCTTCGTGCTCTGCACGCCGTCGACCACCTCGGGCAGGGCCGCCACCACCGCTGCGATGGCGGCCCGGATGGGCTCATCGGCCCCGTCTGCCCTCGACCCGCCCTTTGCGGGAGCGGGCCGCCGCCCGGCCCGCCATGTCAAGCGGACCTTGACGCACGTTCGGACGCTGGCGGGGTCGGGCGGCGGTCTGCTCGGCTTGCCCAGGTCGAGGGCAGACGGGATGGCCTACCGGAACCACCCATGGACCGTGACCCGCCGACGGAGCCTCGGCCATCCTGGAGCCGGAGTGCCCCCGCCGGAGGCAGCAGTAACCGCAACCCCGCGACCCCCGCCAGCTCGCCAACGCAGCCGGCGTCCGCCGCCCTACGCCGCGCGGGCTCGCGGGCCGCGCGGCCCGGCCGGCTGCCGGCCCCACCACACGCCGGTCGACGCCCCTGTCGTTCTGCGGCGGCCCCTTGGGCTCCCCGCTTCCGCACCAGCCGCCGGGCGTGTTGCGTGGCCGGAGTCGGAGCGCCAGCGGAGCGACGGACGCGCGCCCTGGCGGCGGCGCGTGCGGCCCGTTCAGGGCCGCCTTGATAGCCGTACATAGCCGTACAGAAGTTCTCCCACATTGGCCGGTAGCTGGTTGTTGTAATCCGGTTGATGGGATACAAGGTCAAGCAGGAGTAGCTACGTCCTTGCCTGCGTTAGGAAGGATCGGGCGGCCATCTCGCCGGAACGGTTACGGGCCCACATCGCCCACTGGGCGGCGCCAGAGCCTGGGAACACGGTGGCGAACGTCTTCCAGATGTGCAGCCGGAAGCCGTCTTGCTCCCACCAGCGCTCGGTGTACCCGCACGCCTCCGGTATCGGGGTGAGGTGCGCGGCGTGTGCCTCGACCGCCGCCATGCCTGGCGCGTCGTCGAGCGATACCGGGATCCAGGTGGCGCACTCCTGGTAGAGCGCCTCGGCTTCGAGCATCGCGTCGATGCCAGGAAAGACGGGCACCACTGGCGCTGAGTGCGGGCCTGTGAAGCAGTAGACGACAGCGCCGTCGCCACGCAGCCAAACCGCGTACGGGTGCGCGACGTCGTGCGCGATCAGGTCGGCCATCGCGTCCTGGTCCTCGATGCCGTAGTCGTCTGCTGCCCATGGGATCGGCACGAACGTGACGGTCTCTTCAAACGACCAAGCGACGCTGCGGTACCGCAGACCCCCGTACCGGGCCGCTGCTCGCCGAAACAGGGTCAGCGTTGCCTGGACGTCCACGCCTGGCATCTGGCTCAACAAAGACCGGAGCTCGTCCGTCGCCGGCCCATTCGACACGTCGAACGAAGTTCGCTCCGCAGCATGCCTTAGAAAGCGACTGACTCTCGGCGACAACCCCGAAGGATCGTCCAGGACGTGACGCATGACTCCATGATCGAGGACACGAACCACCAAACCTAGCCGGGGGTGTCACGCAACATCCGACACCACGCCACGGCGGTGTAACCGTTCTCCGAGTCGACGGAAGGCATTCTCGATCGCCGCGCGGTCCAGCAGTGGGTCTTCAGCGCTCATGCGACGTTGAGCTCCTGCGCTGACACGAACACGCCACGACGGCGGAACGCCGCTGGGGCATGGACCACCGCGTCAACCCGAGCAGCGCGAGTGTTGAAGGGAAACCAGAATCGCCGCAGTGAGCGTGTCTCGACCCATGACGGTGCCCCACGCCCATCCTTGGCCGCCAGGTGTTCCGTCAACGCCGCCAAGAACACGTCCCAGTGTTCGTCGCCAGTGGTGGATGGCTCCTGCTGCAACAGGGCGGCACGCCTCTCCGATGGCTCCCAGCGGTACTCCTCAAGAAACTCTGCCACCAGCCGCCAGCGTCGCGTCTCATCAGCGTCGGCGAGCAGAGCACCCAACCGCGCCACCGTCAGCGGTTCGTACCTCCGCACCACGACTCGGCTCCTCACACCCCTGGGCCGGTACGCCCGCCGACAGGTTGACGGCCAGCCCGTGGCGTAGCCGCACTTTTCAAGAATGACAAGAGGCCCCGATCATCAATGTGATCCGGGCCTCTTTTTGCGTGGGCGATACTGGGATCGAACCAGTGACCTCTTCGGTGTGAACGAAGCGCTCTCCCGCTGAGCTAATCGCCCTCAGCGCGGATGACTCTACCCGATCGTGCGACCGGACCGCGAACCCGGGGTCAGTGCGTCGCGAAGTAGTGCAGGACCTGGGCGATCACGTCGATGTCGAGGCTGAGTTTGATCGAGATCAGGGCCACCGCGCCGACGAAGACGATGCCGACCGCGCCGAGCACGAAGCGTACGGCCAGTGATTGTCGCTTCACCCAGTTGGCCCAGCCGTGGACGTGGCGGCGGGTGAAGGTGAGCAGTCGTTTGGCCCAGTGGAACTCGACGGCCCAGATGCCGAGGCCGGCGATCACGATCAGCCAGCCGGGGCCGGGTAGCGGGATGAGCAGGATGCCGACGGCGACGACGAGGGCGCCGAGCACCCCGATGATGACCCGCAGGGCGAGCCGGCCGGTGGGGTTGGATCGGATCAGTGCGAGGGTGGTGGACACCCGACGACGCCAGCGGGGTCGGTCACGTCGTTCCGGCATGGTGACACCCCTCCTCTCGCGCCGTGTGGCCTGGCCCGCCTGCACTCGCTCATCCTGCATGAGGGGGTGGTTACCCCGTCGGGCGGGAGGTTGCCCGTTGGCAGGGCGGCGTGAATTGCGGCGGCTGCGGTCGCCGCCTGTCGGTCGGCGTTCGGCTGTTGACCGGCCGCGCTGGCCCTCCTGCTTTTTCGGCACCCCGTACCCCCGCTGTTCGTCTCGCGGACCGCGACGATCGACGGATCCGCCATGCCGTGGGATCCACTCAGGATCACTCAGCGGCCATTTCACCACCTAGTGTGGCGCGGGCCCGTCACTGTAACGGCCGACTGGACGTTACCGGAGTAAGTCGACGACTGAACCACCCGATGCCGGGCGGGATCTACGCACTGGGCAGAACCGGAAATCCTAGATGAATTTTCACATTCTCGTGGCCTTTCCGACCCCCTTCCCACCACTGGGTGAAGTCAGCGTATGGCGGAGCGTAGCCAGGAGTAGCGGCTGAGTATGGGAAAAGCGGGACACGCGCGTTCCGCACGCGGTGCCGGGGGGAGAACGTCCATGAGTGTCATCCGACCGACGACCGTTGAGGTCGAGACGTCGCTAAGGCTAGTCGCGCCTGACGCCACCGCCTTGCCGGTGCGTGCCAGCCTGCGCTACGACCCTGCTGACCCGTATGCGGTCCATGTCCTGTTCCATGCCGAATCGGCCGGCGGCGAGGCGGTGAGTTGGTCGTTCGCCCGCGAGCTGTTGGTCACCGGGCTCGACGAACCGGCCGGCATCGGCGACGTCCGGGTCTGGCCATGGGCCACTCCGCGCGGCGACTTCGTCGCGCTGGCGCTGTCGTCGCCGGACGGCAACGCCCTGTTCGAGGTGCCGCGCAGCGTGCTGGTGCGGTTCCTGCGGCGCACCTACGTCGTCGTCCCGCGCGGTCGCGAGGCCGAGCACCTGGACGTCGACACCGCGGTCAACCGGCTGCTCGCCGGGCGCTGACCAACGACCCACGCCAGGGCCGCGCAGACCTTCGGGGTCCGCGCGGCCCCAGCATGTCCGACGGTACGCGGGCAGCCTCCCGCCATCGGCCACGCGACCCGGATCCCCCCGCCCCGTCGCCGGCTCAGCCGTGCGTGGTGATGCCTCCGTCGACCGGGATCACCGCACCGGTCAGGTAGGCGCCGGCCCGGGACGCCAGGTAGATCGCGGTGCCCGCCATGTCCTCGGGTCGACCGATTCGTCCCAGTGGCACCTGCGACTCGATGGCGGCCCGTGACCCGGGGTCGTCAAGCGCGAACGCCATCATCCTGCTCTCGAACGGGCCGGGCGCGATCGCGTTGACGGTGATCCGCTCGCCGGCCAGCTGGTGGGCCAGGCTGCGGGTCAGCATGTGCACCGCCGCCTTGGTCGCCGAGTAGGCGTACACCTCCATCAAGGGCACCCGTAGGCCGTCGACCGAGCCGATGTTGATCACGCGGGCCGGGTCGTCGTCGGTGGCGGCGGCCCGCAGCGCCGGCAGCAGTGCGGTGGTCAGCCGGAAGACGGCCTTGACGTTGATCGCCCAGAGCTTGTCGAACGCGCTCTCCGGGTACTCCTCCAGCGGTGCGCCCCAGGTCGCGCCGGCGTTGTTGACAAGCACGTCGAGGGTGTCGACCCGCTCGCGTACCGCCTGGGCGAGCGCCTGCGCGGCCTCGTCGCTGCTCAGGTCGGCGGGGATCGCCTCGCAACTGCCGTACGCGGACAGTTCCTCGGCCACCGCCGCGCAGGCCTCCGCCTTGCGGGACGAAATGATCACGTGTGCGCCGGCCTCGACGAAGCCTCGGGCGATCATCAGCCCGATCCCCCGCGTCCCGCCGGTGACCAGGACCGTCTTGCCGTGGACCGAGAACAGATCGGTCATGCCCATCCTCTCGCAGGCCGGCCTGCCGGCCGGGATCGGCGACCCGTGCCCGCGCGAGCAGCACCGCGGCCGGGGCGCTATCGATCGGAACCTAGTCGTCGTGTCCGGCCACGACAAGCCGGTACGGGGACGCGGACGCGCGGGCCGGAGAAGATGCATACCGGTGGCTGTCGGGCTAACGTCGCTGGTGATGGTCGCTTCCGGTCACCTCTCCCCCGCCCGGCTCGATCCCACTGGCGAGATCGAAACGGTCACGCTCTGCAGCCTCGCGCCCGACCCACGGTGGCGCCGGCCGATGCTGCTCGACCGGGAGCTGATCGTGCTGGCCACCAGCGGTCACGGGTACGCCGAGGTCGATTTCCGCCCACTGCCGTGTCGGCCCGGCACGCTGTTGCGGGTACGGCCCGGCCAGGTGCTGCGCTGTGCCCTGCCCGACCTGGACGCCACGGTCATCCGCTGGCACCCGGAGGCGCTGCACGGGCTGGACGTCGCCGCCGACGACGGGCCGGCCTGGTTCCAGCTCGCCGGGGAGGACGAAGACGCGGTCATCAACGAGGTGAGCCAGTTGACCGTGGACGCCCGCCGGCACCGGGACACTCCGGCCGGTCGGAGCCTGCTGCGCCATCAGCTGAGCGTGCTGCTGCTGCGGTTGAGCATGCTGCCGAACGCCGACTGGCGGCCCTCGCGTCCGGAGGAGGTCACCTACCACCGCTTCCGGCGTGAGGTCGAGATCGGGTTCTCGCACAGCCGTCGGGTCGAGGATTACGCCGACCGGCTCGGCTGCTCGGTGCGTACGCTCACCCGGGCCTGCCTGGCGGTGACCGGGCGCAGCGCGAAACAGGTGCTCGACGAGCGGGTGGCGCTCCAGGCCGGTCGGCTGCTCGCCGCCACCGACGAGCCGATCGCGCAGATCGGTCGACAGCTCGGCTTCACCGAGCCGACCAACTTCGGTCGGTTCTTCACCCGTGAGGTCGGGGTCAGTCCGGGCTCGTTCCGCGCCGCCCGCGACCAACGCGGGCCGGGTCCGATGGTCCGTCCGCGTACCCCGGTCGACGCCCGGACCGACAGTCACCAGGGGTGACGAACGAATTCGACCGGCCCGGCGGCGCTGCCGGCGGGACGGATTGGGCATGATGGCAGGGTGCAGATCTCCGCGCGTGGCGACTATGCGGTACGGGCGGCGCTGAGCCTGGCGGCCGCGTACCCGGCACTGCTGTCCACCCAGACCATCTCCGCGGAGCAGGACATGCCGCGCAAGTTCCTGGAGGCGGTGCTGGCCGACCTGCGTCGGGCCGGTGTCGTTCGCGCCCAGCGCGGGGCGGAGGGCGGCTACGCCCTGGCCCGGCCGCCCCGGGAGGTGACCGTCGGTGCGGTGCTGCGGGCGGTGGAGGGGCCACTGGCCGGCGTACGGGGTCTGCGTCCCGAGGAGACCAGCTACGAGGGTGTGGCGCAGCACCTGCCCGGCTTCTGGGTGGCGGTCCGCGCCTCGCTGCGGCGGGTGGTCGACGAGGTGAGCCTGGCCGACGTGCTCAGTGGGCGGTTGCCCGCCCACGTGCGACGGCTGACCACCCAACCCGATGCCTGGGAGCCTCGCTGATCCGCACCACTGTCATCTGACAGCCGGCGTCGCCGTGGCGTAGCCGCCGGGCTGATGCAGCAGCGGGTCTCCGTCGACGCCGACGGAGAGCGCCAGCGGCTCGGCGACGACGAGCGTGTGGTCGCCGACGGGAATCCGGTGCACCACCCGGCAGAGCAGTCGGCCCAGCACGCCGGTCAGCAGCGGCAGCCCGAACGGACCGGCCTCCCAGTAGGGGTATGCGGCGAACGGGTCGACGCCGGGGGTGGCGAAGACGGTCGCCGCTTCGGTCTGGTTGGCGGCGAGCAGATGTACGGCGACGTGCTCGGCCCGGTCCAGCACCGGCGCGGTGGGCGCGGCGGTGTCGTGGCTGAACGACACCCGTGGCGGGTCCAGCGACACGGTGGTGAAGCTGGTCGTGGTGAAGCCGGCTCGTGGTGTCGCGCCGAGGCCGCCCAGGCAGGCGGACCGGTTGTTCCGGGCCACCGCGGTGACCACGGTGACCGTGCCGACCTGCTGCTGCCGCAGCCGGTCGAACAGGTCACCGTCCACCGGTCGCAACTGGTCGACGCGGTCCCGCCCGGCGGTGGTCACGCCGGTGTCGGTGTCGCGCCGCGGCAGGATGGTGTTGCTGGCGCGCAGAGGTGCGGGGTGTTGCATGAGGGGTCCTCTCCGGTGCGCGAGATCGAGCGAGCTCCCGGCACCATCAAAATCTGAGACAGATGCCGCCAGCTCCCCACAACATCGATCCAAGCAGCATCTACTGCTCGGCAAAACCCATCTGATAAATGGGATATTCGGGTTGCGGTGAGGCGACGGCCTCCACTGGAGACCAGCGGAGTTTGCGGCGTGGGCGTTACGGGCATCTTCGAGCGCGCAGGGGACGCGACGAAGGGAGGCCCGCAATGGGTCTGATGTTCCGCAAGCGCAAGAAGTTCGGGCCGCTGATCCTGAACTTCACCCAGAACGGCTTCTCGTCCTGGAGCATCAAGCTCGGACGATGGTCCTGGAACTCGCGGGCCAAGGCGCACAGGGTTGACCTACCCGGCCCGCTGTCCTGGAAACAGGACAAGTCTCAGGCGTGAGGTTTCGAGGTCGAGCGGGGCACCGGTCCGGTGCCCCGCTTTCCTGTCGGGTCTCCGTGTCCCGGCAGGGAAATGACCGATCGACCCGATGCGCGACCGGCCAAATCAGACAATGGAGAGATGAGGCAGAAACCGGACCATCCGCAGGAGTTTCGGCGTGCCGGGCTGGCCTGTGCCCTGCTGCTGGTGACCTACTTCGTCATACCGGTGGAGCCCGACTCCAACACCGCGCGGATCGGCGTACGCCTCGGCCTCACCCTGTCGATGGTGGGTGCGGTGGCCTGGCTGGTGACCAGCCAGGTACGTCGCCAACTCGTCGCCGGGCCGGCCCGGGAGGCCCGGTCGCTGGCGCACCTGGCGATAGCCCTGGTCGCCGGGCTGCTCGCCTTCGCCCTCGCCGACTTCGTCGTGGCCCGGGCCGCCCCGGCACAGTTCGTCGACCTGGAAACCCGGATCGACGCGCTCTACTTCGCGCTGACCACGTTGACCACCGTCGGCTACGGCGACGTGCACGCCGAGGGTCAACTGGCCCGAGGGCTGGTCATCGTGCAAATGCTGTTCAGCATCGGGGTGATCGCCACCGGGGTGTCCCTGGTGGTCAGGCAGTTGACCGGACGGCCGTGACCAGCACGTCGCCACCGAGGCGGCCCTGCTCCGGATCGCGGCTCACCTGCCCCGCGTCGAGCAGTCCGGTCAACGCCCGGACCGCGTCCGTCGCCCGGTAGGCGGTGTCGGTGACCGCGTGCCGGCGCAGTTCGGTCACCGTACGCGGGCCGTGCCGGACCAGTTCGGCCAGCAGCACACCGGCCAGCGGCGCGACGTCCACCGGCAGGTCGGCCCGCAGCGGCACGCCGTCCGGGTCGCGCAGCGCCGCCCCGGTCGCCCACACCGCCTCCTTGAGCGCCTCCAGGTTGCGATCCGAGCCGGTGCCGAACCCGATCCGCCCAGCGGGGTCGGCCAATTCCACCTCGGTCACCAGCGGGAACCCGGCGTCGGCCAGGGCCGGTCGCAGCGACGTGCCCGCGCCGGAGAGGACCAGCACCTCGGCGGGCCGGCCGGTCGCAGCAGCGGCGAGCGTCGCCGGGTCCAGCGCTCCCCCGGTGCCCAGGTAGGACAGGACCGGGGCACCGGCGGCACCGGCCGCCCGCAGCGCCACCGACAGTCGACCGGGAGCACCGGGTGCGCCCGGCATCAGGTGCACCGCCACCTGCGGCGGCAGCTGGGCCTCGACGGCACCGAGGCGGGCCGGCAGGTCTTCGGTGCCGTCGGCCAGCACCAGCACTGAGAGCCGGCAGCCACGCAGCCGGTCGCCGTGCTCGCCGATCACCCGCAGCGCGATCTCGGCCGGGCGGGCGTCGTCACCGGCGTACACGATGGCGAGGGTGGCTCGCCGGGCCCGCTGGCACGCCCCGGTCAACCACCCACCCAGATACCGCTCCCAGACCCACAGACCCGCCACCCTCCCGTTCTACCCCACCGACCCCGGCCGCGGCCGGTCAGGGCCACCGACGAGGTGACGCGGTCAGGCGGGGACCGAGATGCCGACGCCGCCGCGGGTGGCGCCGCCGTAGCGGGCGATCTCGGCGGGCAGGTCGAGCCGGCCGATGCGGGTGCGGGCGGCGAGCGCCGCGTCGTCGAGCCGGTCCGCCGGCACCAGCCAGACCACCTCGAACTCCAGCCCGTCGGGGTCGCGACCGTAGAGGCTCTTGGTGGTGCCGTGGTCGGAGGCGCCGACGAGGGCGTCCGCTGCGGTCAACCGGCGGGCGGTCTCGGCCAGTTCGTCGAGGGTGTCCACCTCCCAGGCCAGGTGGTACAGCCCGACGGTGGTGCGGCCGGCGGTCGAGGGGCGGGCCTGCGCGCCGAGGGCGAACAGGCCGAGGTCGTGGTCGTTGGTGGAGCCGGGTGCCTGGAGGAAGGCAGCGCCGTGGGAGCCCTTCGGGGTCATCGGGACCAGTCGGAAGCCCAGCACGTCGCGGTAGAACGCGACGCTGCGGTCAAGATCGCTCACGTAGAGCACGGCGTGGTTGAGGCGGTGAATTCCCATGTCACGACGGTAGCGCGATTTGGTTGAGCGTTCAACTATCGAGACTATGATGGCGGTCATGACCCGCTGGCTTGATCCGGACGAGCAGCGCACCTGGCGAGCGTTCCTGGCCGCCTCCCGCGCGTTGATGGACACCCTCGACCGTGAGCTGCAACGCGACGCCGGGATGCCGCACGCCTACTACGAGATCCTGGTCCGGCTCTCCGAAGCGCCCGAGCGTCGGCTGCGGATGAGCGAACTGGCCGACGCCACCGGCTCCTCCCGCAGCCGGCTGTCCCACGCGGTGACCCGACTCGAAGCGGCCGGCTGGGTGCGCCGCGAGGACTGCCCGACCGACCGACGTGGGCAGATCGCCCGGCTCACCGACGACGGTTTCGCCACCCTGGCCGCCGCCGCGCCCGGCCACGTCGAAGGCGTACGCCGACACCTGTTCGACGCACTCAGCCCAGCTCAGGTGGACCAACTGCGGCGCATCAGCGAGGCGCTGACCGATCACCTGAACCAGCCATGACCGGATCCTGACCGAACCGCTACGGCGCGGGACTTGTACATAACGTCGTCGGATGAGCACGATGGGGCGTGCCTTCCGGCTTCGGTGAACTGACTGATCAGGCTCACGACCTGGTCTCCGCCGGCGACCTCGCCGGCGCCCAACGGCTGCTCGCCGACGCGTTGACCGGCGCTGACCCGCGCCCGGCCCACGCGACACCCGAGCTGGCCGAGGCGGCGAGCCTGCATGCCCGCGTCCTGGTCGCGCTCGGCGAACCGCACTCGGCCCGGGGCTGGGCCGCCTTCGCGTACGCCGCCACCACCGGTCTGCACGGCCGCTCCGACCCGCGTACGGTCGCCGCCGCCGCGACCCTCGCCGCGGTGCTGCACCGGGTCGGCAGCTGGTCCCGGGCCGCCCGGCTCTACCAGGAAGTCATCATCGAGCTCACCGCCACCGACGGCCCCGAATCCCTGCGGGTACTGGCCGCGCACGCCGACCTGGCCACCGTGGAGTACGCCCGCGGCCAGTGCCAGGTCGCCCGCGACCGCCTGCAGGACGCCTGGGAGCTGCACCGCGAGGTGTACGGCGACGGCCACCCGAGCGGGATCAAGATGCTGGCCCGGCTCGGCTCCATGCAACGCGACTGCGGGCAGTTCAGCGAGGCACACGACAACCTCGCCCTCGCCCGCGAGCTGAGCCGCCAGCACCTGGCCCCGGACGACCCGCTGACCGCACAGGTGGCGGCCCTGGCCCGCGCCGCGGCCAACCCGGATCACGTCTGCGCCGACAACCCGCCGGTCAGCAACGAGGACCCGGTCGTGCCGGCCGCCCGCACCCCACCGCCGGGCGACACCCCACCGGCACCACAGTGGCCGATCGACCCACCGGAGAGCGCCACCGTCCCGCCCACCACCGCCCCGCCTGCCGACGGCCCGGCCGCCACCGTCTCGCCCGCCGACAGTCCGGCCTGGCCCACTGACGGTCCGGCCTGGCCCAGCGGGGAGTCGGGGTGGCCGGCGGAGCAGGATCCGGCGACGGCACATCCTTCCGCCGAGGAACAGCACCCGGTCGAGGGCTACCACCCCAGCCACGGGTACCACCCGGGGAGCCCACCACCTGCCGGCGCAGCCTCGCCGGTCCCCACCCCACGCCAGCCCGCCGAGGGCCCGGCCGGGCCACCGGACGACTGGTGGACGCCACCGGCCACCGACCAGCACCCCGACCGGGACCGATACCCGGACACCGACCGGGACGCGTACGCCGATACGTACGCGGACACCGCCCGCGACCCGTACTCGGACACCGCCCCCTACTCGGACACCGCCCCGGATCCGTACAGCGACCGGGATCCGTATGCCGCGCCGGACCCGTACCGCACCGACCGGGACGCGTATGGCGCGCCGGATCCGTATGCCGACAAGAGCGGGCGGACGGCGGGGCCGGCCGACCCGTACGCCGATCGGAGCACCTCGGTCCCGCCGAGCGTGGTGGGACTGACCGGGCCCGCGCCGCAGGCGCCCGGGGTCTACCGGCTGCGTCGGGTCGACGAGCCGCCGCAGTCCGGGCCACCGTCGCGGCTGCTCCCGGTGCCGGTACGCCGCGCCGCCCCGCCCCCGCGCCAGCCCAACCGGATGGTGCCGATCGTGGCCGCCGGGGTGGCCGTGGTGCTGCTCGGTACCGCCGCGGTCATCGCCGGCATGTCCCGGCTCGACAGCGGCGCCGACCCTGGTGCGCCCGCCACCAGCGGCGCCCCGGGCAGCACGCCGGTCACCACGGCACCGCAGGCGTCCGTCTCCCCCGGCGCCCCGCCCACCGGGCTCGCGTTGCGCGACAACCGGGACAGCGTGACGTTGAGCTGGGAGTACCCGGCCGGCAGTGAGGGGCCGGTGATCGTCTCCGGTGGCCGGGCGGGGCAGCCACCCAGCCCGTTCGCCGATCTGCCCGCCGGCACCGACAGCTTCGTGGTGTACGGGTTGAACCGCCGCCTCGACTACTGCTTCACGGTGGCGGTCGCCTGGTCCACCGACGTGGTGGCCCGCTCGGAGCAGGTCTGCACCGACCGTAGCTGACGGTCACCGCCGTGGCCGCGCACGCGTTGATGTGACGGCCACCCGCTGACTGGTTTCATGGGTGCCCGGCGCGGTATCTTTATCCGTTCAGGCAACAAAAAAGAACGGCGATAAAAGCCGTTCCTATCTCGGAGACTAGCCAATTGGGAGACGGATTGTCAAGGCACTCCGACGGTTCGCCGTCCGACGACGAGATCGGCCGCGAGCAGGAGTACGTCTCGATGCTCTACCAGCGCCTGGACGGCCTGCGGGAGCAGGCGTCGCAGCGGCTGACCGAGGAACTGCGGGTGACCGGTGGCACATTGCAGGCCCGTTCCCAACGCGACAGCGCGGTACGGATGTACGCCGACCAGGTCGAGCAGTTCTCGGCGGTGGAGAACGGTCTGTGTTTCGGCCGGCTGGACACCGACGACGGCGCGCGCCACTACATCGGCCGGATCGGCATTTTCGACACCGACGGTGACTACGATCCGCTGTTGATGGACTGGCGCGCCCCGGCCGCCCGCGCCTTTTACCTCGCCACCGCCGCCAACCCGCAGGGCATCCGGCGGCGGCGGCACCTGCGGACCCGGCAACGCAAGGTGATCGGCCTCAACGACGAGGTGCTCGACCTGAACACCGCCTCCCCCACCGCCCATGAGGAGTTGACCGGCGAGGCGTCGCTGCTTGCCGCGTTGAACGCCGGTCGTACCGGGCGGATGCGCGACATCGTCGAGACCATCCAGGCCGAGCAGGACCGCATCATCCGTGCCGACCTGCCGGGGGTGCTGGTCGTGCAGGGTGGCCCCGGCACCGGCAAGACGGCGGTGGCGCTGCACCGGGCGGCGTACCTGCTCTACACGTACCGGCGGGAACTGTCGACCCGGGGCGTCCTGCTGGTCGGCCCGAACCTCACCTTCCTGCACTACATCTCCCAGGTGCTGCCCGCGCTGGCCGAGACGGGCGTGCTGCTGCGTACCCAGGCCGATCTGTTCCCGGGGGTGAACGCGCGACGCGCGGAGCCGGCCACCACCGCGGCGGTCAAGGGTCGGCCGGTGATGGTCGAGGTCCTGACGAACGCGGTACGCGACCGGCAGCGGGTCCCCGACGAGCCGCTGGAGATCGAACTGCCGCAGCGGGAGATCCTCGTGCTCGATCCGGCGACCGTGCAGGCAGCCCGCGACCGGGCCCGCCGCAGCGGTCGGCCGCACAACCTGGCCCGCGCCGTGTTCGACATCGAGATCATCCACGCGCTGGCCGACCAGGTCGCCGAACGCATCGGCGCCGACCCGCTCGGCGGGGAGAACCTGCTCGAGGAAGCAGACCTCGCCGAGATCCGCCGGGAGCTGCGCGAGGAGCCCGAGGTACGCGCCACCCTCGACGAACTGTGGCCGGTGCTCACCCCGCAACGCCTGCTCGCCGACCTGTACGCCGACACCGACCGGATCGCCACCGCCGCGCCGATGCTCACCGCGGACGAGCGGGCCGCGTTGCACCGCGAACCGGGCGGCTGGACCCCGGCCGACGTGCCGCTGCTGGACGAGGCGGCGGAGCTGCTCGGCGAGGACGACCGGGCCGCCGCCGCCCGCCGGGAACGCCTGCGCGCCCTGCAGCGCGAGTACGCCGAGGGTGTGCTGGAGATCGCCCGGGGCTCCCGGTCGATCGACGTGGAGGACGAGGCCGACGGCGGCGAGATCCTCGGCGTGACCGACCTGCTCGACGCCGACCAACTGCTCGAACGTCAGGAGGAAGCCGACCGGCTGACCACCGCGCAGCGGGCGGCGGCCGACCGGTCCTGGGCGTTCGGCCATGTGATCATCGACGAGGCGCAGGAACTCAGCCCGATGGCCTGGCGGCTGCTGATGCGCCGCTGCCCGAGCCGGTCGATGACCATCGTCGGTGACGTGGCGCAGACCGGCGCGCTGGCCGGCACCCCGTCGTGGGCGCAGGCGTTGGCGCCCTACGTGGCCGACCGGTGGCGGCTGACGGAGCTGACCGTCAGCTACCGCACCCCTGCCGAGATCATGGCGGTCGCGGCGGAGGTGCTGGCCGAGATCGACCCGACCCTGCAACCACCCCGCGCCGTACGCTCCAGCGGCCGTACGCCTGCCGCTCGCCGCGCCCCGGCCGAGAGGCTGGCGACGGAGCTGGTCGAGATCGTCACGGCGGAAGCCGCCGCACTCACCGACGGACGCCTCGGCGTGATCGTGCCGGCCGGCCGCGTCGACGACCTCGGCGCGACGGTGACCACGGCGCTTCCCGAGGCCACCGTCGGCGAACAACCCGACCTGGAGAGCCGGGTGGTCATCCTGACCGTCGCCGAAGCCAAGGGCCTCGAATTCGACTCGGTCATCGTGGTCGACCCCGACCAGATCGTCGCCGAGTCCCCCCGGGGCCGCAGCGACCTGTACGTGGCCCTCACCCGAGCCACCCAGCACCTGACCACCCTCACCCCTACCCCCTGACCCACCCCGCCCTCGGTCGATCATGAGGTGGCGCGATCTCCACGTCGCCGCCTCATGATCAGTGCCGTGGGGCGGGGTGGGTGGGGTGGGTGGGTCAGTCGAAGTTGCCGACGTGGGTGGCGGGGGTCGACTGGTCGCTTGTGGAGCCGCCGCGTGGCGTGCTCAGGCCGCCGGTGGTGGCGTCACCCGTGGTGGTCGGTGCCACCTTGCCCCGGTGACGCTCCGGCTGGCGGGCCACCCGCCGTACGCTCGCCGGACCGGCCGTGCCTCCGGTGGTGGTGATCGCGCCCTGTCCGCGGGTCGGACCGCCGTCACGCAGCACGTTGGGGTCGATCGGCACCTTCGCCGGATCGTCCGGGTCATCGCGCTGGATGGCACTGTTCACATCGGTGGGCGGCACCGTCACCTCGTCCAGCGCCCCCTCGCCGTACACGCCGGCGGTGAGCCGCTCCTCGGCCCGACGGGCAGCGTCCTGTCGCAGGTCGTCCTCACGCATGATCCATCACCTCGCTCACGTGTCGATCCCTGAAGCGTGCCCGGTGACCGCCCAAACAAACCCCGCCCCCGCTGGCCGCACAGCGTCCCCACCCGGGCCCAGGCGGATGATCGCGCTCGATCCGGGATTGAGTGGTGTCCAGGCAGCCCCGAAGCCACTCGATCCCATATCGAGCAGAGGAGCGAATCGGACGGTGGGAACAGGGGACGCGAGGTGGGACCGGACATTCGGCCGAGCCGGCGCAGTGTGGGCCATAGGTGGACGCGGGACGGGTCTGGCCGGCGGATCCGGGGTTACTGCTGTCGAGCCACCGGGTAGACCCGTCGTGCCCCCGCCAGTACGCGAACCGTGCCGTGGCCGAAACGCGGTAGCGGGGCGAGGGATCGCAGGACTCATCGCATCCTGAGGAGGACAGATGAGCACGCAGGCTGCATCCACCAGGCCGATGAACCGTCCGGCGCAGGACGTTCAGCATCGTCAGGCCATGCAGGACATGCCCACCCGGCAGATGCCGGCGTACGACGGTCATCGGGAGCCGGCGCAGGCGCCCGGTACGGAGACCAAGCAGTCGTTCCTGACGACGGAATTCTGGATCTACGCGGCGGCCGTGGCTGCTGTGGTGATCGCAGCGTTCTGGCGAGGCACGACCGCGAACGGCCTGAACCTGAACAACCCGGGTCAGGCGTGGTTCTTCATCACCCTGCTGACCCTGGGTTACCTGGGTAGCCGTGGCCTGGCCAAGGCCGGTAGCCCCAAGCGTTCGGGCGAGGAGCGTAAGCGGGGGCGTTGATCGGGAAGCCCCAGCGGGCGTGTCAGACAGCCCCAGCGGGCGTTGAGCCCCGAGCATGACGCACGGTGGCCCTCCGGGAACGATCCCGGAGGGCCACCGTCTGCTGTCGGCTGACCTGCACCCCGGTTCGACCGGGAGGCCATCGGCTCCTAGAACTCCTCGAAGCCGCCGAAGTCGCCGCCGAAGTCCTCGCCACCGAAGTCACCGGCGGCCTCGGCGATCTGCTCCTCGCCACCTTCCAGGGCGTTGCCGATCATGTGACCGGCGACCATGCCGCCCATGGCGCCGAGCGCCGCGCCCGCGACGATCCCGCCCATGCCGGGGCCGCTGCGGTGGTGCTGCTGCGGGTGGCCGTACTTGTTGGGCGGGCCGTATCCGGGCGGAGCACCGTAACCCTGCTGCGGGTAGCCCTGCTGCGGGTAGCCCTGGGCGGCGTGCGGCGCCGGGTAGCCCTGCGGCGGGTAGCCCTGGGCGGCGTGCGGCGCCGGGTAGCCCTGCGGCGGGTAACCCTGCGGTGGCACGCCCTGCGGCGGGTAGCCGGGCGCGCCGCCGTAGCCCGGCTGCGGACCGTAACCCTGCGGTGCGCCGTACCCGGGCGCAGCGAAGTGCTGGCCGCGCATGCTGCCGTACCGTCCGACCGTCTCACCCAGCCAGCCGTCGACGACCTGCACCCAGTCCGGCCGGTCGGCCTCGGCGTGCGAGACCTGGTACCGGCCGAAGACGTCGTGACCCGGGTTGAGGAAGCCGCCGCGCTTGTCGCACTCCAGCACCACGTCCACGCCGTGCGGGTTGGTGACGAAGGTCAGCTCCAGCTCGTTGATGGTCTGCGCGTACTGCGGCGCGGCGAAGAACTCGATCTCCTGGTAGAACGGCAACGTCTGCTGTACACCGTGGATGCGTCCACGCTCCAGGTCGGCCGCCTTGAACCGGAAGCCGAGCTGGAGGAACGCCTCCAGGATGCGCTCGTGCACCGGCAGCGGGTGCACGCTGACCTGGTCGAGGTCGCCCTTGTCGACCGCTCGCGCGATGGACAGCTCGGTGCGCAGCCCCATCGTCATGCCGCGCAGACGCTGGCCGTACACGTCGGTGATGGGGGTTTCCCAGGGCACCACCAGCTGGAACGGGATGGAGAGCTGCTGCTTGGGGGCGAGCTGGAACGCGCCGCTGATCGGGTGCCGGTGGAACTCCATGACCCCGGCGTACTCGCTGTCGCCGCTCTCGATCTCGACCCGGGTGACCAGCCCGACGGCAAGGTGCTCGATGTTCGCCGGGGCGTCTCCGCCGATCAGGTTGACCTGGCCGTCGAGGGTCTGCCCTGGCCGGGTATGCGGATTGGCCAGGACGGTGTCCACACTGGGACCGCCCACCCCGAGCGCGCTCAACATCTTCTTGAAGACCATCGGTACTCCCGCTGGGGTCTGGTGCCCGGTCTCCCTTGAGGAGCGGACGCTGACGCTGGCACCCTATCGACTGCCGCTGTGAGGTCGCTGAAAACCGACACGACACACAGCAAAAGCGGTCGGTACAGCCCCACCGGGCGCGGCGGTCGGCGGTGTTGCGGTGTCGGGAGCAACCCCTCCGGTGGCCGGGTCCGGGTGGACCCGGCCACCGGGGTCGTCAGCTCGCGGTGCAGGTCACCGTGGGTACGGAGTTGGTACCGGCCCAGCCGCCGATGAAGCCGAAACTGGTGCTGGCACCGGCACCGAGCCGGCCGTTGTAGTCGACGTTACGGGCGGTCACCGTCGAGCCGCTGGTGCTGACCGTCGCGTTCCACGACTGGGTCACCGACTGGCCGTTGGCGTACGTCCACCGCACCGTCCAGCCGTTGATGGCGCTGGCTCCGGCGGTCACCCGTACGTCGCCCTGGAAGCCGCCCTGCCACTGGTTGCTGATCGCGTACGTGGCGGTGCAGCCGGCGCTCGGCGGCGGGCTGCTCGGGGGCGGCGAGGTGGGGGGCGGTGAGGTCGGCGGCGGAGTGGTCGTGGGCGGGGGCGAGGTCGGCGGCGGGAGCGAGTCGTAGACGCTTGCCTGCCGCGAGGTCTGCCGGATGCCGTTGGTGCCGTTGAACAACCGCTGTCCCCAGCTGGTCAGCTGGTTCGGGTTGAAGTTCGTGGCCATGTCCAGGTATTCGACGCCGCCACCGTTGCCGCTCCACGACCAGCCCAGCCAACCGATCCCGTTGGCCTGGGTGTACGACAGGATGGCGTCCTCGTCGGGGTCGCCGTCGGAGTGGTAGTGGCCGAATTCGCCGACCACGATCGGCAGCTGTCGACTGCGGAACCGACCCAGGTAGTCGCTGATCTCGGCGGCGGTGTCGAAGACGCCGTACATGTGGATGGAGAAGACGATGTTGCGGGCCGGGTCGGCGTTGAACACCGTCGGCGCGTTGTCGCGCATGGTGAAGGACCAGTCCTGACCCCAGTTCGGGCCGTCCACCATGATGGTGTGGGTCAGGCCCGCGTTGCGCAGCCGCCTGATCGCGTTGCTCGTGTCGGTGGCCCAGGACGAGTAGTTCTGGTTGCCGTACGGCTCGTTGCCGATGTTGACGATGACGAACCGTTCCTGGCCGTTGAGCGCGCTGGCGATGCTGAGCCAGTAGTCGACCGCGCGATCGAGGCTGACCGCGCCGCTCTGCTCGCCGTAGCCGGTGGTGTCGTGCACCTCCAGCACGCAGATCAGCCGGTTGGCCTTGCAGAGCTCGATCACGTTGCGCACGTCGTCGGCGCTGTTGCGGGTCCACCGGTCGCCGCTGGAGAGCACGACTCGTACGGTGTTCGCGCCGAGCGCCTTGATGTTGGCGAAGGAACTGGTCTGGTGGGTGTACCAGGTGTGCGCGTGGTTGACCCCGCGCATGATGAACTCGTTGCCGTTGGCGTCGTAGAGTTTGCCGCCGCTGACCGTGAAGCCGGAGGCTGCCTGCGCCGACGGGCCGAAGGCGAACACTGCGGCGACGGTCGCCAACAGGATGGCGCCGACGCCCGCGAATAGCTTTCTCATGGTCTTCCTCGCATGAGGTTTCTCCCCCGTGCCCAGGGGGTGATGAGTGACGGGTGGCGGCTGCAGCCCGACAGCCGCGGAAGCAGGGCCCGGCGAGGCGGACATCAGCGTAGGCCGATGAATCGATGGAAAGCAACCGGTTCAGTACACCTAGCGAACCGCACCGCCCCCGTGACTGCGTACAGGACCGAGCTGTCACGGGGGCGGCCATCCCCACCACAGGGCACGCGGCAGGTCAGCACCTGAACCGGTTCAGGTCAACGGTAGGCAGGGGGCCGGTGGGCGTCAAGCATCGGCGAGGGTTGACACGTGCGGACCGGGGTATCCGGAACGGGCCACCCGGCCCGGAAGGAGACACCATGGTCAACATCGGCTACACCCTGATGTGTGAACAGGCAGGCCCGAAGGAACTGGTCGACTACGCGGTACGGGCCGAGGCGGCCGGTTTCGACCACATCGTCACCTCCGACCACTACTACCCCTGGCTGGAGTCACAGGGCCACTCCCCGTACGCCTGGTCGGTGCTCGGCGCGGTCGCCCACGCCACCTCCCGCGCGGAGCTGATGTCCTTCGTGACCTGCCCGATCCGCCGCTACCACCCGGCTGTCGTGGCGCAGAAGGCCGCCACCATCGGGGTGCTCTCCGACGGACGGTTCACCCTCGGCCTGGGCGCCGGGGAGAACCTCAACGAGCACATCGTCGGCGCCTGGCCGCACGTGCAGCAGCGGCACGAGATGTTCGAGGAGGCGTTGCAGATCATCCGGCCGCTGCTGGGCGGTGAGACGTTGACCTTCTCCGGCAACCACTACGACGTGCCGGACGCCTACATCTGGGACCGGCCCGACGCTCCGGTGCCGATGGCGGTGGCCGCCTCCGGCCGACAGTCGGCCACCCTCGCCGCCGAGTACGGCGACGCCATGGTCGCCACCGACCCGGAGGCGCGCCTGGTCGAGATGTACGAGCAGGCCGGCGGTGCCGGACGACCCCGCTACGGGCAGGTGGCCATCTGCTACGGCCCGGACGAGGCGGAGTGCCGCAAGATCGCCCACGACCAGTTCCGCTGGTTCGGGCTGGGCTGGAAGGTCAACACCGACCTGCCCGACAACGACGCCTTCGAGGCCGCCACCCGCAGCGTCCGCGAGGAGGACGTGGCAGCCGGCATCTCCTGCGGGCCGGACGTGGACAAGCACGTCGAGGCGTTCAAGAAGTTCGTCGACGCCGGGTTCACGCACGTGGCGCTGGTCCAGGTCGGCGGCGACAGTCAGCCGATGTTCCTCGACTGGGCGCAGGAGCAACTGCTGCCCCGCCTGCGCGACCTGTGAGCACCGGGGCACCGGGTCGGGGCACGGCGAGCCGAGCCCCGCTGCGCCTCGCGCTCGCCGCACCGGCCGACACGGCCGGGCTGACCAGTCAGTGGCGACACGTCGACGGGCTCCGCACCCACGTCCGACGCAGCGTCGACGCACCGCCCGGGACACCGGTCCTGCTGGTGCACGGGCTGGCCGTGTCGCACCGCTACCTCACCCCGCTAGCCGTGGCGCTGGCCGACCACCACCCGGTGTACGCGCCGGACCTGCCCGGCTTCGGGCTCAGCGCCCACCCCGCCGAGGCGTACGACGTACCTCGGCACGCCGACCACCTGGCCGCGCTGCTGGCCGCGTACCGGCTGCCGCCGGTGTGCGTGTTCGGGCACTCGTTCGGCGCGGAGGTCGCCGCCGCCCTCGCCGTACGCCATCGACACGCGGTACGCGCCCTGGTGCTCGCCGGACCGACAAGCGATCCGCGGGCCCGGTCCCGGAGCGGCCAGCTCCGCCGCCTGCTGCTCGACCTGCCCCGGGAGGCGCTGTGGCAGGCCCCGGTCCTGGTACGCGACATCGCCGACGCCCGCCCACGGCGGGTGTGGGCCACCCTCTCGCACTCGGTCCGCAACCGGATCGAGGACGACCTGACCCGACTCACCGTCTCCACCCTGCTGCTGACCGGTGCCCGGGATCCGATCGCACCGCCGGCCTGGCGGGACCGGGCAGCTGCCCTGGTGCCCCAGGTCCGTACCGTCTCGGTGCCGGGCGCGGCACACAATGTCGCCAGCACCGCCCCTCGCCAGGTCGCCGACGCCGTCCGGGCTCTGCTCGACGACCGCGTCCTCGACCGACTCGACACGCTGACGAACAGGTGAACCCATGCGTATCGGCAACACGGAGATCCGACCCGCTGGTGGCGGCCTCGGCTGCCTTCTGATGATCCTCGTTTCGATCGTCGCCTCGATCGTGCTGACCGTCCTGCTCAACCTGGTCCTCTGACCGTCCTGCGCGTTCCGGTCGGGCCGCCGGTCAGCGGAGCAGGCCGAGGGCGAACAGGGTCTCGCGGATCTCCCGCCCGACCGGCTCCAGGACGCTGGTCCGCAGCCAGCGGGCCGGCGCTACGACGGTGAATCGCCAGACGGCGCGGATCGCCCGGCCCACCGGCACCACCATGTTCCGCCACAGCCAGCGGGTGGCCAGCCAGAGTGGACGCAGGGTCAGCGCCCAGCACCACCACAGGATCCGGCCGGACGCCCACCAGGCCCAGGACAGCGCCGCGCCCAGGTGCCCGCCCACGACCACCAGCCACCGGCCCACCTGCTGCCAGGCCGGGGTGAGCACCCGTACCAGCCAGGTCACCGGCACCCAGACCAGGTAGTACAACGGCACCCACACCAGGGTGTGGAACAGCCAGGCCAACCCCCGCGCGCACCAGCGCAGCGGGGGCCACAGGACGTGGTGCCACAACCAGACCAGGCCCTGCCACAGCCAGGTCAGCGGCAACCAGACCAGGGTCTGCCACAGCCACCCTGCGGCGCGGCCCAGCCAGAGCAGCGGAATCCAGATCAGATGCTGCAACAACCACCCGAGTGGACGCAGCAGCCACCGGTCCAGGAACCGGCCCGTCGGGGCCAGTACCCAGCGGTACAGTCCTTTGCCGACGGCCGCCAGCAGCTCCCAGGCCAGCCGGAACGGCAGCACCATCACCAGCACCACGCCGCGCGCGAGGACCCCCACCACCGACGGGTCATCGTCGCCGTTGTCGCTACGCCGAACCGGCGACGATGAATCCATCACAGCCGGCCACCCTAGCCCTCACCCACAACCCTCACCCTCCCCTGCCCTCTCGCCCCAGCCCACCCCAGCCCCAGCCTTGTTGGTCAAGAGGTTCTGGTCATGACAGGCCGGGTCGGTAGACCAGAACCTCGTGATCGACAAGGGCAGGGCGCGGGGTCAGGTGGGGGTTAGGGAGAGGGTGGTCAGGAGGGGGTGGTGGTCGGAGGCCTGGTGGGTCTGGGGGGTGCGGAGGACGTCGACCGTCAGCAGGTGGGTGGCCAGGGCGGGGGTGGCGAGGAGGTAGTCCAGGCGCATGTCGGCGAACTCGGCGCCGGCGTAGCCGGTGGGCACGGTGGGACCGGCGGCCGCGCCCAGGTCGACCAGGCCGGCGGCGAGCAGTCGGGCCACCGCACGGGTGTCCGGGGTACGACCGTCCCGGCGCAGGTGACGGCGACGGTACGTCTCGGGCAGCCGGGCGATCTGTTCGGCGTGTTCGGCGTACGGGTCGAGGGTGTTGAGGTCACCGGCGAGCAGCGCCAGGCCGCCGCGGGCCCGGCGCAGCGCGGCGGCCGCCCAGCCGGCTTCGATCAGGCGGCGTCGACCGGAGTACGGATAGAAGTGGGTGCTCAGCACGGTCAGCGGGCCGGCGTCGGTGCCGATCGTGACCCGTTGGGCGCCGTGGTGGAACGGGCGGCGGACCGGCGCGGCGGCCAGCACCGGCCAGGTGGGCCGGACCAGCACCGCGACCGGCTGCCCGAACCAGCTGCCCGCCACATAGGGCCGCAGGCCCAGCCGGGCGGCGAAGGCGGTCACGTCCAGTCCTCGCAGCTCCTGCAGAGCGAGCACGTCGGGGCGGGTCTGCGCGATCACCCGCAGCAGCGCGTCGCGTCGATCCGGGCCACCGGAGTCCCGGCCGCCGTTGCGGACGTTCCAGGTGAGCACCCGCAGCACGGCGGATCAGTCCGCCCGACCGGCCTTGGCCAACTCGTCGTCGAGGGTGTCGACATCCTCGGACTCGATTGTCGGCTGGTTGCCTTCGTAGACGTCCTCGTTGGGTCGCAGCACCCAGTACAGCAGCCCGATCCACAGGCCGGTGAGCATGATGGCGCCCATGAAGTCGGTCGGGTGGTGCATGCCCCGGTACATCCGGGAGACCGCCACGCCGACCGGCATCACCACCGCCGACACCACGAACAGCCACCGCCACCACCGGTCGGTACGCGGAAAGACGATGACCGCGATGGCGACCCACAGGCACAGGGTGGCCGCGATGTGGCCGGACGGGAAGGATGAGGTCGGCATCGGGCCGTCCAGGTTCTCCACCGGCGGGCGCGGGCGGTCCACCGCGGCGGCGGAGGCGAGGAAGAGGGTCAGCTCGCCGAACATGGTCAGCGCCACGAACAGCACCGGCCGCCAGCGCCGCCAGATGGCCAGCACCAGCGGGCAGAAGATCATCGAGACGAGCAGGATGGCGTGGGTGTCGCCGAACTTGCTCCACCACCAGCTCAGATCGTTCAGCGCCGGGGTCTGCCGGGCGGCGAACCAGGTCGGCACCACCTCGTCCCAGGTGGCGAGGAAGGTGCCCTTGGCGTGGTAGCCGACGAACGTGCCGAAGGTGTACAGCGCGCCGAAGACCAGCACCCAACCGACGATGATCTCGGCGATGCCGCCTCGGGCGTGCGGCAGCAGCTTCTCCTCGTCCGGCGCGGGCGCCACCTCGTGTGCCGCCTCCGGTTCCAGTCCCTCGGTCAGCGGCGCGGCCGGGCGTCCCCGCTCCACCCGCCACATGCGGAAGGCGTACGCGGTGACGCCGAGCCAGGCCGCGCCGAGCAGCCAGGCGCCGATCACGTCGGAGAGGAAGTGCACGCCGAGTGCGATCCGGGTGAAGCCGATCAGGAAGACCACCACACCGACCGCGACCATCGCCGGCTTCCGCCAGCGCGGCGCCATCGCCGGCAGGAAGACCAGCAGCAACGCACCGTAGGCCACCATCGACCCGAGCGCGTGGCCGCTGGGGAAGCTCTGGCCGGCGTACGACCCGATCGGCGTGGCCACCTCGGGCCGCAACCGGTCCACCAGGGTCTTGAGGGCCGGGTCGAGGATCAGCGCGCCGGCACCGGTGACGATCACGAAGACGGCGAGCCGGCCCTGCCGCCGGATCAGCAACCCCACCACGGCGACGGTGACCAGCCAGACGATGACCGCTCGACCACCCAGATCGGTGATCGCGTTGAGCACCGTGACCAGCGGGCCGATCGGCGAGACCCGAGCGTTGAGCCACTGCGCCACACCGTGGTCGACGTCGTACAGCGGCGACCACTGCACGCGGACCAGCACCAACACCAACCCGAAACCGACCCCGGCACCGAGTACGAGCGCCAGGCCGGCGAGCGTACGTTCGGTGAAGTGTCCCAGGGGTCGACGCAGTACGTCCTTGACCGCGCCCACGGCAGCCTCCTTCGCCTCTGGCGTGCCGCTGTACCCGGTCGATGTGTCGCGTACACCCGTCGCGTGTCGTGTACACCCGGCGCGTCGGCGGGTCGGCTCGTTCGGGCTACAGGGCGGTCATCTCGCCGGTGTCGAGCAGGTCGTCGCGTTGTGCCTCGGGCTGCCACAGATCCGGCTGGGCGGGCTCCGGTACGCCGATGCGTACCGCCTCCAACTGGGCCGCGAACGCGAGACCGCCGAACAGCGCCATGCCGGTGAGGTTGGCCCAGAGCAGCAGCGCCATGATCCCGGTGAGCGCACCGTAGGTCTGCCCGAAGTCCGCACTGAACCGGACGTACCCGGCGAGCAGCAGGCTGGCCAGCCACCACAGCACGGTGGCGATGCCGGCGCCGAAGAACAGCCAGGACAGGCCGGGTTGGTGGCGTCGGGGCGCGTGCCGGAACAACACCGCGACGGCGAGCACGGTCAGCCCGAGACTCAGCGGCCAGCGGATGACGTCCCAGCCGGTGGCGGCCACGTCGCCCCAGGCGTAGTGCCGCTGCACCGAGTCACCCATCGGCCCACCGCCGACCAGGATCAGGAAGCCGGCCAGCGCCGGCAGACCGGCGGTCACGGCGAGCACGGCGGCCCGCAGGTACTTGCGCAACGCCGGTCGGTCCCGTTCGACGCCGTAGATCCGGTTGGCGCCGCGTTCGATCTGCGCCATGGTGCTGGTCAACGCCACCAGCCCGGTCATCAGACCCAGGGTCAGGGCCACCTCGCCGATGTCCTCGGCCCGTTCGGCACCGGCCCCCTCGCCGTCGCCGAGCAGCTCGGCGACCACCTGCTCACTGGCACCCGGCGTCAACGCCAGAACGGTGTCGGCGACCACCTCGCCGCCCTCGGCCGCACCGAGCTCGGCGATCAGCCCGGTCAACGCGATCAGGAACGGCACCACGGCCAGGCAGAGCTGGAACGCGAAGGCCCGGGAGTGGCTGAACCCGTCGCCGTAGCGGAACCGGGTGAAGGCGTCCCGCAGCAGGTGCCAGCCGCCCTCCCGGCGCAGCGTCTGCCAGGCGTGGTCGGCGCAGAGCTGCTCGTCGGACATCAGCCGCGTCTCCGGCACCAACTTGGTACTACTCACCGGAGCCGCCTTTCGTTCGCGACTGCGGGGCTCGCAAGCTCACTCCTCGCGCTCACCGGAGCCGCCTTTCGTTCGCGACTGCGGGGCTCGCAAGCTCACTCCTCGCGCTCACCGGTATGACTTCTCTCGACGAGCTGTTCACCTCGCTCGGCAGCGGCTTCAGCGTCGTCGGTGAGGTCGGGGGCCTGCTCGGGCCGGGGTACGCACAGCCACAACGCGCGGCGGTGGATCTGCGCCTGCAGGGTGGTCCCCGGCTCGATCAGGTCACCGTCGAGTTCGCGGGGTTGGGCCCGGTTGCTGGTGATCTCGACCCGCCGGGCCCGGAACTCCTCCATCCGGGGCACCCGGTCGCGGCGGCGCAGCACCCCCCAGCCGAGGGCGAGCCAGTGCCGCAGCGTACGCGGGCTGAGCACGGCGATGTCGAAGTAGCCGTCGTCGGGCGCGGCCTCGGTGAGCAGGGTGACCCCACCTTGGAGCCGGCCGACGTTGGCGACCAGCACCGAACGGGCCCGACGGGTCAGCGGCGGCTGGTCGTCCAGCCGGATCGACACCCGCATCGGCCGGTCCCGCAGGTGTCGCACGGCTCCCACCACGTACGCCGGCCAGCCGATCCGTCGTTTGGTGGTCTCGCTGGTGGCGGCGAGCATCTGCGCGTCGAAGCCCATGCCCGCCATCACCGCGAAGTGCTGGCCGTCCACCTCGCCGACATCGAGCAGCCGGCGACCGCGTTCCACGGCGACCGCCAGCCCGGCGGCCAGGTCGGTGGAGAGTCCGAGGTTGGCGGCGAGCAGGTTGCCGGTGCCCTGCGGCAGCACGGCGAGCGCCACCTCGGTGCCGACCAGCGCGCTGACACAGGCCCGTACGGTGCCGTCGCCGCCGCAGGCGAAGACGACGTCGACGCCGGCGGCGACAGCCTGCGCGGTCTGGCCCCGACCGGGGTCGTCGATGGTGGTCTCGTACCACAGGGGTGCCGGCCAGCCGGCGGTGGCGAGGGTGTCCGCCACGGTGTGGCGCAGCGCGTCGAGGTCGTCCACCTTGACCGGGTTGACCACCACCGCGCTGCGCAGCGACCGCGTCTGCCGTCCAGCTTCCACGGCGTCAGTGTGCGCCATGGTGCGGGGTTCGGCGACCTGGCGGCGAGTGGGCAGGTTCACCCGGCCGACGCGTTTGGATCGCGCCGAAGAACTCAGGCGGCGGTACGCAGGGCGGCTTCCACCCGGCGACGGGTGTCGGCCAGGTCGACGCCGGCCTCGGCGAGGACCAGCGCGCCCAGTCCGCTGCCCTCGCGCAGCAGGCCGAGCAGGATGTGTTCGGTGCCGATGTGCCGGTGACGCAGCCGGATCGCCTCGCGCAACGACAACTCCAGCACCTTCTTCGCCCGGTGCGAGAACGGGCCGCCCGGCCGCTGGCGGCGGCCCCACCGGCGTCGTGGCGGCGGTACGGCCTCGCGCAGCGCGTCGGGGCCGAAGGACTCCTCGATCCGGGCCACGATGGCGGCCAGGTCGATGCCGATCTCGCGCAGCGCGGCGGCGTCGGCCTCGGCCAGCCCGGTGCTGCCGGTCTCGGTGTGTCGGCGGATGCGCGCGCGAAGGTCCTCGGCGGTGACGCCGGCGTCGCGCAGCACCCGGACGGCGAGGCTGTCGCCGTCGGCGAGCAGGGCGAGCAGCAGGTGCTCGGTGCCGACGGGTCGTTGCCCCTCGGCTCGGGCCTCGTCGCGGGCCTGGCGCACCAGGGTGCGTGCCCGGTCGGTGAACCGTTCGAACATCACGCCTCCCAGGAGGATTCGACCGCCGGACGCCCGGCGTGCTTCTTGTGGACCGCCTGCCGGCTGACCTCGAGCGCGTCGGCGATCTCCTGCCAGGACCAGCCCTGTCGTCGGGCGTTGTCCACCTGGACCACCTCCAGTCGTTCGAGCAGCCGACGCAGTGCACGGACCGCGCGTAGGCCGACCCGGGGATCGGTGCTGCCGGCCGCAGCGGCGAGTTCGGTAGCCTGACTCATGCTGTCAACTTACATTGACAACACCCCGTCGTCAACCAATGTTGACACCCAGTCTTCCGATCGCGCCCCTGAGCAGCACCGCCACGACTAGCCTCGTACGCAGGTCAGGCGGGGACAGGGGGTGAGGTCGGGGTGGCCTCAACCAACGACGCGCCGGTGCTGGCCGGCATCGGTCCGAGCGACGCCCTGCCGGTGGCCCGGGTGGCCGCGCGGGTGGCCGCCGGGCACGGCTGCGGCGTACACCTGCTGCACGCCTTCAACTGGGCGGCGATGGCGGCACCGGCGGTCTCCGGTTCGCGGGCCGACGCCGAGCGGCTGATCGCCGAGGCCAGCGAGGCGGTCCGGCTCAGTCAGCCGAAGGTCCCGATCACCACCGAGATCGTCGAGGGTCCGGCGGTGGCGAACCTGGTACGCAAGTCCGAGTCGGCCTTCCTGGTGGCCGTCGGCGACGGCGGGATGGCCCACTGCGACAGGTGCATCCCGGCGGACAGCCCCGCGGTCCAGGTGGCCGCCCGCGCCGACTGCCCGGTGCTGGTCGTCCGGCGGGAACCACCGCCGCAGGGGCCGGTGCTGGTGGGCGTCGACGGGTCGGCCTCCGCGGAGGCCGCGCTGGCCTGGGCCGTCGCCGCCGCCGAGGAACTGCAGGCCCGACTGATGGCCGTGTGGGTGGTCGACACCGACGACGCCATCGAGGCGGCCACCCAGCGGCTCGGCGACCTGGTGGCCCGGGTGAGCGCCGACGAGACGGCCGTCGAATGCCACGTCGTACGCGGTGAACCCGGCTCGGTGCTTGTCGACCAGTCCCGGTCGGCGCAGCTGACGGTGGTTGCCGCCCGCGGCGACGAGCCGTGGCGCGGCATGCTCGGCGCGGTCAGTCAGGCGGTGCTCTACCACGCCCCGTCACCGGTGATCGTGGTGCGTGGGGTGACCGGCGGACCGGATGCCGACGGGTCGTGACACCCGGGCGGGCGGGACCAATGGCCCTGATTCATGGCCGCCGATGTCGCCAGACTCAAGGAGGAACCCACGTGTTGCGGATGCGAAATCCGCCGAACAGGGAGAGGCTCACCCAGTATGGACACCGCCCTGAATCCGAAGAGCACCCTGACCGATGAGGAGCTGCGCCGGCTGGACGCGTACTGGCGGGCGGCGAACTACCTGACCGTCGGCCAGATCTACCTGCTCGACAATCCCCTGCTGCGCGAGCCACTGGCCCCCGAACACGTCAAGCCCCGGCTGCTCGGCCACTGGGGAACCTCCCCCGGCCTGAACCTGATCTACGCTCACCTGAACCGGGTGATCGTGGCGCGGGACCTGTCCGCGATCTACATCACCGGCCCCGGGCACGGTGGTCCGGCCCTGGTCGCGAACAGCTGGTTGGAAGGCACCTGGAGCGAGCGGTACCACGGCATCGACCGCGACGAGGCCGGGATGGCCCGGCTGTTCCGCCAGTTCTCCTTCCCCGGCGGCATCCCCAGCCACGTGGCAGCGGAGGTGCCGGGTTCGATCCACGAGGGCGGCGAGCTGGGGTACGCGCTGAGCCACGCCTACGGCGCGGCCTTCGACAACCCGGATCTGCTTGTCGCCTGCGTGATCGGTGACGGCGAGGCCGAGACCGGCCCGTTGTCGGGCAGCTGGCTGTCCAACGTGTTCCTCAACCCGGCCCGCGACGGCGCGGTGCTGCCCATCCTGCACCTCAACGGCTACAAGATCGCCAACCCGACCGTGCTGGACCGGATCCCCGAGTCCGACCTGCTCGACATGATGCGCGGCTACGGCTACCAGCCGTACGTGGTGGCCGGTGACGAGCCCGCCGCCGTGCACGAGTTGCTGGCCGCCACGTTCGACCGGGCGCTCGACGAGATCGCGGAGATCCAGCGGCAGGCCCGCTCCGGGGGAACCGTCACCCGGCCGCGCTGGCCGATGATCGTGCTGCGTACGCCGAAGGGCTGGACCGGGCCGAGCGAGGTCGACGGCAAGCAGGTCGAGGGGACGTACCGGGCCCACCAGGTTCCGCTGTCGCAGGTACGCACGAACCCGGCGCACCGGGCCGAGCTGGAGCGCTGGCTGCGCAGCTACCGGCCGGAGGAGCTGTTCGACGCCACCGGCGCACCGGTCGCCGAGCTGGCCGCGCTGCCGCCCACCGGTGACCGGCGGATGAGCGCCAACCCGGTCACCAACGGCGGGCAGGTGCTGCGCGACCTGACCCTGCCGGACTTCCGCGACTACGCGGTCGAGGTGCCCCGACCTGGTGCGACGGTCGCCGGAGCCACCGGTGAGCTGGGCAAGTGGATCCGCGACGTGATCGTCGCCAACCCGCAGACGTTCCGGCTGTTCGGCCCGGACGAGGTGGCCTCCAACCGGCTCCAGGCGGCCTTCGAGGTCACCGACCGCGCCTGGATGGCCGGCATCGTCCCCGGCGACGACCACCTCTCCCCCGACGGCCGGGTGATGGAGGTCCTCTCCGAGCACCTGTGCCAGGGCTGGCTGGAGGGTTACCTGCTCACCGGCCGGCACGGCATCTTCACCAGCTACGAGGCATTCATCCACATCGTCGACTCGATGGTCAACCAGCACGCCAAGTGGTTGAAGGTGACCCGCGACATCCCCTGGCGGCTGCCCGTCGCGTCGCTGAACTACCTGCTCTCCAGCCACGTCTGGCGGCAGGACCACAACGGCTTCTCGCACCAGGACCCGGGCTTCATCGACCACGTGATGAACAAGAAGGCCGAGGTGGTCCGGGTCTACCTGCCGCCGGACGCCAACACCCTGCTGTCCACCATGGATCACTGCCTGCGCAGCCGGCACTACATCAACGTGGTGGTGGCCGGTAAGCAGTCCGCGCCGAACTGGCTGACCATGACCGAGGCTGTCCAGCACTGCCGGCGCGGCCTGGGGATCTGGGACTGGGCCAGCACCGACGGCGACAGCGAACCGGACGTGGTGCTCGCCTGTGCCGGCGACGTACCGACGCTGGAGACCCTGGCCGCGGCTGACCTGCTGCGCCAGCACCTGCCCGAGCTCAAGGTGCGGGTGATCAACGTGGTGGACCTGATGCGGCTGCAACCGCCGAGCGAACACCCGCACGGGCTGCCGGACAACGAGTTCGACACGCTGTTCACCCGGGACAAGCCGATCATCTTCGCGTACCACGGCTACCCGTGGCTGATCCACCGGCTCACCTACCGGCGTACCAACCACGACAACCTGCACGTGCGTGGGTACAAGGAGGAGGGCACCACCACCACTCCGTTCGACATGGTGATGCTCAACGACCTGGACCGCTTCCACCTGGTCATCGACGTGATCGACCGGGTGCCCGGGTTGGCGGCCCGCGCCGCACACCTGCGCCAGGAGATGACCGACGCCCGGCAGTCCTGCCGCGACTACACCCGGCAGTACGGCGAGGACGACCCCCGGGTCGCCGAGTGGCGTTGGGTCCGCGAAACCGACCAGACCAACCCGTAGCGAGGTGACATCGTGAGCGACGAGCAGATCCTGGTGGGTTACGACGGCTCGCCGGACGCGGCGGCGGCCCTGGAATGGGCACTGGCGCAGGCCGGACGGGACGGTCGGCCGGTACGGCTGGCGTACATCTTCGAATGGCTCACCGTGGCCGGCTGGGTCGGGCCCGGCATGACGCCCGGGATGTGGCCGGACGAACAGGCCCGGCAGCAGGTCGAGGAGTTGGTGCGCAAGGCGGCGGCGGACGCCGCCGCCGCGCACCCCGACCTGACGGTCAGCGGCGAGGTGCTCGACGGGCCACCCGCCCTGGTGCTGGAGGAGTGCTCCACCGAGGCCGGCCTGGTGGTGCTGGGCAGCCGTGGGCACGGCGGCTTCACCGGCCTGCTCGCCGGCTCCACCGCCGTCAGCGTCACCGCACACGCGCACTGCCCGGTGGTGGTCGTCCGCCGGGACACGGCCAGCACCGCCCGGGCCGGACACGTCGCGGTCGGCGTGGACGGCTCGGAGCAGTCCCTGCTGGCGCTCGGGTTCGCCATCGAGCAGGCGGCGTTGCGCCGGGTGCCGCTGCACGTGCTGCGGGCCTGGCAGCCCGGCCGGGACCAGTGGAACCTGACCGGCGAGCAGGCCCGGGAGGCGGCGCTCGCCGCCCAGCGCACCGAGCTGGACGAACCGCTGCGCCGCTGGCAGGCGACCTTCCCCGACGTCGAGGTGAGCGTCGAGACGGCCGCCGCCGCACCCGCCGGGCTGCTGATCGACGCCAGCCGCAACGCACAGCTGATCGTGGTCGGCACCCGGGGACGCGGCGGGCTGCGCGGCATGCTGCTCGGCTCGGTCAGCCAGCAACTCATCCAGCACGCCCACTGCCCGGTGGCGGTGGTCCGGGAGCGCTGAGCGTCACGCCACCGGTTCCCCCTCGGTCGTTCAGGCCGACGGGGAACCGGTGGCGTGTAGACCGCCGTACAGGGCGCGTAGCGCGTTGAGGATCACCAGCACGTCGATGCCCTCCTGGAGGAAGGCACCGGCCACCGGTGGAAGCAGGCCGGCCGCCGCGAACCCCATCGCGCACACGGCCAGCCCCATTCCGATGGTGGCGCTCTGCACGGCGATCCGGCGGGCGTACCGGGCGATCTCGACCGCGTCGGCGAGCGGATCGAGCCGGTCGACGGTGAGCACCGCGTCGGCCACGTCGGCGGAGGCGGTCGCCCCGGTGGCCCCCATCGCCACCCCCACGTGCGCCTCGGCCAGCGCCGGGGCGTCGTTCACCCCGTCGCCGACCATCACCGTGACGGCCCGGTCGGCCTCGGCCCGTACCCGCGCCACCTTCTCCTGCGGCGCGCACCGGGCAATCACGTCGTCGACACCCACCGCCTCGGCGACCCGCCGGGCAGCGTCCGGCCGGTCGCCGGTGACCATCACGATCCGGCTCAGGCCGGCCGCGCGCAGCCGGTCGACGGCTCGGCGGGCGTCGGGGCGTACCGGATCCTCCAGCAGGATCGCCCCGATCGGCCCGGTGTCGTCGGCCACCCAGACCACCGAGTGTCCCGGTTCCTCGATCCGGGGCCGGGCCCAGGACGGCGGGTCACCGTCGAGTTGCCCGACCCGGATCCGCCGCCCGTCGACCCGCCCGCGCACCCCCCGGCCCGGCTCCTCGGTCACCTCGGTCGGCATGGTCAGCCGCAACCCCCGGTCGCGGGCGTGCTCGACAAGCGCCGCCGCCATCACGTGCGGAGACAACTGCTCCACCGACGCGGCCCACCGCAACACCTCGTCGGGGTCACCGCCGGCCGCGACGACGGTGTCGGCGACCCGCGGGCGGCCCGCCGTCAGCGTGCCGGTCTTGTCCACCAGCAGGGTACGGACCCGGCCCAGCGCCTCCAGCGAGCCGCCGTCGCGTACCAGCACGCCCCGGCGGGCCACCCGCGACAGCCCGGAGACGATCGCGATCGGGGTGGCCAGCAGCAGCGGACACGGGGTCGCCACCACCAGCACCGCCACCGCGCGGACGATGTCGCCGGACAACAGCCAGCCCAGCCCGGCCAGCACCAGGGTGAACGGTACGAAGGCGGCGGCGTACCGGTCGGCCAGCCGTACCGTCGGTGCCTTGCGGGCGGTCGCCTCCTCGGCCAGCCGCACGATTCCCGCGTACGTGCTGCGGGCGGCGCTCTCGGTGGCCCGCAGCCCGAACCCGGCGCCGGCGTTGACCACGCCGCTGGCCACTGCCGCACCGACGGCCTTCTCGACGAGTTGGGACTCCCCGGTGACCACCGACTCGTCAAGCGTCGCCGGATCCTCGGTGACCCCGTCGACGGCGACCACGTCACCCGGGCCGACCAGCAGCCGGTCGCCGACCGCCACCTGGTCCACCGGCACCACCTCGATGCCGCCGTCGGCGGTGCGCCGTCGCGCGGTTCGTGGTGCCCGCTCCAGCAGGGCCCGCAGGTCCCGGGTCGCCCGCCGCTGCGCGTACGCCTCCAGCGTCCGACCGGTGGCCAGCATCACCGCGATCACCGCACCGGCCAGGTACTCCCGGACGACGAGCGCACCGACCAGCGCCAGGACCGCGATCACGTCCACGCCGAAGCGGCGCCGCCACAGATCACGCAGCACGGAGAGGGCGGCGGGCGCCAGCGCGACCAGGGTGACCGCCGCCCACACCAGGTCGGCCGCGCCAGGACGCCCGGCCCACCGCAGCGCCGCGCCGACCAGCACCAGCACGGTCAGCCCGGTCAGCGGCGCCCACAACGCCCACCGCCGGCGCAGCGGACCGCCGGACCGGCCGTGCTGCGCCGGATGCTCCGGCAGGCACTCGTTGCCGCCCTGCCCCGGCCCGCTGGCCCCCGACTGCTCCCCCACCAGCGGATCGTCCCAACCCGCGAGCCCCGACGTCACCACTTCCGGCACACGACCCGGGCGAGGTCGGCCGGTTGCGTACGCCGACGTACGCCCGGATCCGGGCCGGAGTGCCCCCGCCGGCGGGCCCAGCGGTCCGTGCGGACGGCCGCCGTCTGCCCCAGGATGAACGGGACCCGCCCCACAGCCGTACCGAGGTACGGCACGATGGGGACATACGGAAAGGTCGTGACGATGAGCCACCAGACGCCCGCTACCCGCCGCCCGTTGACCACCGCCCTCGCGGAGGCCGCCGCGATGGCCGGTCACGCGCCGTCGGTGCACAACACCCAGCCCTGGCGTTGGCGGGTGCTTCCCGAAGCGTTGGAGCTGCGGCTGGTCTCCGACCGCCAGCCGACGGCCACCGACCCGACGGGCCAGTTGGTCATGCTCAGCTGCGGTGCCGCCCTGCACCACGCGCGCCTGGCGCTGGCCGCCGAAGGCTGGACGGCGACGGTGCACCGGATGCCCGATCCGGGCGAGCCGGAACTGCTCGCCCGGTTGACCGACCCGAAGGCCTCCGGCGTGGACCCGGACGCGATGCGCATGGTGCAGTGCATGCAGGTGCGACACACCGACCGACGGCCGGTCAGCGAGGAACCGGTCAGCGAGGAGCACCTGACCGCGATCGCGTCGGCCGCCGCCGGGGAAGGCGCCCACCTGGAGATCCTCGACCGCGACCAGGTGCTGCAACTGGCCGCCGCGGCCTCGCACGCCGCCGAGGTCGAGTCGGAGGATTCCCAACTGCGTGCCGAGCTCGACTACTGGACCAGCCGCGCCGGTGGCAGTGGGCTTCCGCCGGAGGTGCTGCTGCAGCAGCCCGCGCAGACCACCGTGCCGGGCCGTGACTTCGGCCGTCCCGGCACCCTGCCCGGCGGTCCGGGGCACGACCGGGCGGCCTCGTACGGGGTGCTCTACGGCGACGAGGACGACCCGCGCGCCTGGCTGCGCGCCGGAGAGGCGCTCTCCGCCGCCTGGCTGTTCGCCACCCGGCTGGGTGTGTCAGTGGTCCCGTTGAGCGGGGTGGTGGAGGTCGGTGGCACCCGCCAGATCCTGCGTCAGGTGCTGGCCGGATTCGGTCACCCGTACCTCGTCCTGCGGCTGGGGATCGCCGACCCGGAACACGCCGGTCCGCCGCACACCCCGCGGCTGCCGCGCGAACAGGTGGTGGACACCACGGCCGTGGACCACTGACCGATCGCGCGGCGTTCTGTCCCGCCGGTGCGCCGGATAGCATCGCCGGGTGACTGACGGCGCATCGAACCCCCGCCACGAGCCCCCCTCGCTCGGGCTCAGTCCGTTGTCCCGGGTCCACCTCGACGAACTGCTCCAGGAGATGCTGGACCGGGTCGGCGAGGTGGTGACCAGCCGGGAACGGCTGCGTGCGCTGCTCGACGCGGTCGTCGGCATCGGCACCGACCTGGATCTGCACAGCACCCTGCTACGGATCGTGCAGTCGGCCTGCGAGTTGGCCGGCGCCCGGTACGGCGCGCTGGGTGTGATCGGCACCGACCGGACCCTGCACGACTTCATCACGCACGGCATCTCGCCGGAGCTGCACGCCAAGATCGGTGACCTGCCGCACGGGCGGGGCGTGCTCGGTCTGCTGATCGATGATCCGAAGCCGCTGCGGATGCCGGACATCACCCAGCACCCCCACTCGTACGGCTTCCCGCCGAACCACCCGCCGATGCACACCTTCCTCGGGGTGCCGATCCGGATCCGGGACCAGGTCTTCGGCAACCTCTACCTGGCGGAGAAGCAGGGCGGCGCGCAGTTCACCGACGACGACGAGGAGATCGTCGTGGCGCTCGCCGCGGCGGCCGGCGTGGCGATCGAGAACGCCCGGCTGTACGCGCTGGCCAGCCGGCGGGAACGCTGGCTCGCCGCCACCGCCGAGATCACCTCGCTGCTGCTCGGTGAGGTACGCCGCACCGACGCGCTGACCCTGGTGGCGCGCCGCGCCCGCGAGGTCGCCGAGGCCGAGTTGGCCCTGGTGCTGCTCTACGACGACATGGCCGACCATTTCACCGTCGAGGTCGTCGACGGTTCCGGCACACAGGCCCGCGCGCTGGTCGGCACGGTGCTGCCGGCCGACGACACGAGTTTCGCCGCTGCGGTCGCCGAGGGCCGGCACGCTTCGGTGGACGACCTCGCGCACGCCGCGCCCTGGCCGGCGGTGCTGCACACCGGGCCGGCGGTGATCTCACCGCTGGCCACCGCCGACACGCTGCACGGTGTCCTGGTGATCGCCCACCGCGCCGACCACGACGGTGCCACCGACGACGACGTGGTGCTGCTGGGCAGCTTCGCCGGGCAGGCCGCGCTGGCCATGGAGCGGGCCCGGGGGCAGGAGGAACGGGAGCAGTTGGTGGTCCTGGAGGACCGCGAACGCATCGCCCGGGACCTGCACGACGTGGTCATCCAGCGGTTGTTCGCCACCGGTCTGCAACTGCAGAGCGCGGTGCCGCTGGCCGGTCGTCCGGAGTTGGCGAAGCGGATCAACGCTGCGGTCGACGACCTGGACGCCACCATCAAGGACATCCGGCGCACCATCTTCGAGCTGCGCAGCCCGGTGAGCGCGGCGTTGCGCACCGAGATCCGGGAGGCGATCGAGGTGGCCGCCGAGTCGCTGGGGTTCCGGCCCCGACTGGAGCTGATCGGGCCGATCGACAGCGCCGTGCCCGACCCGGTCCGCCCCGACCTCACCGCCGTGCTTCGCGAGGCCCTCTCCAACGCCGTACGCCACGCCGAGGCATCGGCGGTGTCGGTGACCGTCAGCGTCGAAGCCACCCGGGTCAGCGTCGTCGTCACCGACAACGGGGTGGGGTGCGACCCGGCCGCCGCCCGGGGCGGGCTGATCAACCTGCGCGAGCGCGCCGAACGCCACGGCGGGGTCTTCGAGGTGCACCCGACCGAGCCGCGCGGCACCCAGCTGCACTGGTCGATCCCGCTGCGGGACTGACCAGCGACGCCGTTCCCCTGCGGGCCGGTCGTCTCGGCGTACCGTGGCGCGGCCAGGCCCCGGTGGGCCTGGCCGCCGTTGGTCAGTGGCCCTTGCCGAGCAGCCGGGTGGCGAGGACGGCGGCCTGGGTGCGCCGCTCCAGCCCCAGCTTGGCCAGCACGCTTGACACGTAGTTCTTGACGGTCTTCTCGGCCAGGAACATCTTGCCGGCGATCTCCCGGTTGGTCAGCCCTTCGGCCACGTACTCCAGGATGCGCCGTTCCTGCTCGGTGAGGGACTGCAACTCGCGCGGCTGCTCCACGCCGCTGCGGATGCGATCCAGCACCCGGGTGGTGATCGCCGGGTCGAGCAGCGACTGACCGGCCGCCACCCGGCGCACCGCGTCGACCAGGTCGGTGCCGCGGATCTGCTTGAGCACGTAGCCGGAGGCACCGGCCATGATCGCGGCGAACAGCGCCTCGTCGTCCTCGTACGAGGTCAGGATCAATCCCTTGATCGAGGAGTCCACCGCCCGGATGTCCCGGCAGACGTCGATGCCGTTGCCGTCGGGCAGCCGAGCATCGAGGATCGCCACGTCCGGACGCAGTGCGGGGATCCGCCGGGCCGCCTCCTGCGCGGAACCGGACTCACCGACCACCTCTATGTCGCCGCTGGCGTGCAGCAGATCGGCGAGACCACGACGGACGACCTCATGGTCGTCGAGCAAGAACACCCGGATCATCCCCCGTTTCTACCCCCTCCACCCCACCCCCCGCACGGGCCAAAGGTCCCAACCACCCCCTCTCCCCCGCCTCCACCCCTGTTGATCAAGACGTTTGCGTCGTCATCGCGCCGGATCCAGACCGATAGCTCTTGATCAACACGGGCGAAGGGGGGGTGGCCGGGGGTCCTGGGGGGTTGGGACCAGTGGCCCTGCTGTCGGGGGGTGGTGGGAAGGCACCGTGGAAGGGGTAACGGGAGAGTGTGAGGGGGTCCGACCATGGACATCGGCTACAGCGTCGAACAGTTGCGGGTTGCGGCCACCGATGCGGTACGCGCGCCGTCCCTGCACAACGTCCAGCCGTGGCGGTTCCGGCTGCGCGACGGCGGCATCGAGATCCTCGTCGACCCGGCCCGCCGGCTACCCGCCACCGACCCCAGCGGCTGGGGTGCCCGTGTCGCCGCCGGCGCGGCACTGTTCAACCTGCGGCTGGCCCTCGCGGTGGCCGGCCACCCGGCGACGGTCCGGCTGCGACCGTACCCGGCGGAACCGGACGTGGTGGCCCGGCTGATGCCGGACGTGCCACGTCGCCCCACCCCGACCGAACAGAGCCTGTACGCGGCCATTCCCCGCCGGTTCAGCAACCGTGCCCCGTTCTGGCCGGATCCCGTACCCGCCGACGCCCGCTGGCGGCTCAGCGACGCGGCGCGCGCCGAGCACTGCTGGCTGGAACTGCTGATCGGGGTCAGCGCGGTCAACGCGTTCGCCGAAATCGCCAACGGCGCGAACCGAGTCCTGGAACGCGACCCGGCCTACCGGGCGGAACGGCAGGCCTGGATCCGCCGTGAGCACGCCCTCGACGGCGTACCCACCGCTGCCGGCGGCCCTCGTGCCGAGCCACAGGACCTGCTGCCGGCGCGGGGCTTCGGCGACCGGTGCCGCCCGCCCGGCCGCGACTTCGAACCCGAACCGCTGGTCGCGGTGCTCGGCTCGACCGGCAACACCGCCGTCGACCAGGTCGTCGCCGGTCAGGCGTTGCAGCGGGTGCTGCTCACCGCCACCGACTGCGGATTGTCGGTGTCGATGCTGTCCCAACCGGTGGAGGTGCCCTCGGCGCGGGAGCAGTTGCGCGTGTCGCTGGGACGCTTCGGCGCCCCCCAGATGGTGATGCGCATCGGGTACGGCCAACCCGGCTGGCCCACCCCGCGTCGGGACGTCGACGAGGTGCTGGACCTGCCGGTGCACCAGGTGTAGCGGCGGCTACCCGGTCCGGTCCGCGGTGGGCGTGGCGAGCAGGGCGGCCTCCCGCTGCGGGTCGAGACCGACCGGCGGCCGGGCCGGTCGACCGGCCCGGGACGGCAGTTCGCCGACCCGGCGCAACCACGACCAGGTGTCGGCCACCGTGTCGGCCAGTGGCCGACAGCGCAGTCCGTCGGCGTACGCGCGGGTGACGTCCTTCTCCTGCATCCACCGCCATTCGTGGCCCGGCGGAATCCAGATCGGCAGGTCGTTCCACGGCACCACCCCGGCGGCGAGGATGCGCTCCGGCTCGACCCAGCGCAGCCGGGCGTCGGCACCCGTGACGGTACGACAGGCGTCGAGCAGTTCGCCGAAGGTGGCCGACCCGGGCCGACCGACCACGTTGACCGGCCCGCCACGGCGTGCGCTGCCGGCGTCCAGCAGGAAGGCGGCCAGGTCCCGGACGTCGATGTACTGCACCGGCAGGTCCGCGGGTCCCGGTGCCAGCACGTCGCCGCCGCGCGCGATGCGACTCAGCCACCACGGCAGCCGACCGATGTCCTCGCCGGGACCGAGGATCAGCCCGGCCCGGGCCAGCAACACGCGCTCGCCGAACACCTCGCGCAGGGCCCGTTCGGCGCCGGCCTTCACCTGCGGGTAGTCGCCCTCGGTGGCGTCCGGGTCGGCGTCCACCACCGGGCTCTGCTCGGTCACCCCGACCGGCACCGGCGGAGCGTAGACGGAGCCGCTGGAGACGTAGACGTAGTGGCCGATCCGACCGTCCAGCAGCCGCGCCACCGTCCGCGCCGCCCTGGGTGCGCCGTCCCAGGTGTCGACGACCAGGTCCCACTCGCCGTCGGCGAGAGCGGCCAGCCCGTCGGGGGCGAGGCGGTCACCCACCAGCCGTCGTACGCCGGCCGGCGCAGCCCCGTGCCGCCCCCGGTTGAACACCGTCACCGACCAGCCACGAGTCAACGCTTCCCGGACCGTCGCCCCGCCGACGAATCCCGTCCCACCCAGCATCAGCAGTCGCATACCGCCACCCTGCCGTCGCTTGCGGACGGACGGGAGTCCGGTTCGCCGTCAGCGGATCTGCCGACGGCAGAACGAGGGTGCCCGCGCCGGCCGGACGATCAGTTGTCCGGTCGACGCGGGCCAGGTTCGGCGGTGCCGCGGGCACGGCGGGCGACCACCTGATCACGTCGTTACGAGAACGGGTGACCGACTCCATCGTCGGCGGCGGCCGATACGTCGGTCAACAACTTCCGGAAAATTATCGGTAGATTGCTATGCGGCCGGGGCCGCACTGTCCCGGATCACGAGTTCGGTGGCCAACTCCACCCGGGGGCTCTCCACCCGCTCCCCCTTGGCCAGCCGCAGCACCGTACGCGCGGCCAGCATCCCCATCTCGCTCAGCGGTTGACGTACGGTGGTCAGCGGCGGCGAGCACCAGCGCACCTCAGGCAGGTCGTCGAAGCCGACCACGCTGATGTCGTCCGGAATGCGCAGCCCACGCCGTCGTACGGCCTCGTAGACGCCCAACGCCATCTGGTCGCTCGACGCGAAGATCGCCGTCGGCGGATCCGCCAGCCCCAGCAGTCGCCCGCCACCGACGAAGCCGGCCTCGTGGTAGAAGTCGCCGGGGCAGACAAGTGCCTCGTCGAAGGCGATCCCGGCGGCCTCCAGGGCGGCCCGGTAGCCGTCCATCCGGGCCCGACTGCACATCAGCTGCGGCGGCCCGGCGATGAACCCGATCCGCCGGTGCCCCAGGCCGATCAGGTACTCGGTGGCGCGCAGTCCACCGGCCCAGTTGGCGGCACCGATCGTCGGCGCCTCCTGGGCCGGCAGTCCGTCCGCGTCGACGATCACCACGGGCACGTCGAGCCGACGCAACTCGGCCTGCAGCGGCGCTTCGACCATAGAGGTCACGAAGATCACGCCCTCGGTGCCGCGCCGCCGCATGCCGTCGAGCCACTGTTCCGCGGAGGTGTTCTGGCGGTGGATGGCGGAGACCACCGTGCCCACCCCGGCGCCGTGCGCCACGTCCTCGACCCCGCGGATGATCTCCACCGCCCACGGACTGTCCAGGTCGTTGAAAACCAGATCCACCAACCCCGAACTCGCCCGCATACTCGGCGGCCGACGCCGATAACCATGCCGCGACAGCAGCTCCTCCACCCGCTGACGCGTCTGCGGAGCCACATCCGAACGACCATTGATCACCCGCGACACCGTCGGCACCGACACCCCGGCCAGGTCGGCGATCACGGAGATGGTGACTTTGCGGGTCTCTCTGGCAGCCACAGCACTCCCAACCGGTACGGCGACAGCCCGCGCGGCGACGAGGAGCGGCCGGGACGGGCTGCCGGCTGCCTCCCCTACCCTAGTGCCGAGAAATTCCAGCCGCCTACCGGTAATTGGTGCAATTCACATCGGGCCAACGGCCAACGCACGGCAGCGGTCGGGCTGCTGCCGTGCTGCCCCGGCCAGGTCAGACCTTGGGCGGTGCCGCACTGTCCCGAATCACGAGTTCGGTGGCCAACTCCACCCGGGGGCTCTCCACCTTCTCCCCCTTGGCCAGCCGCAGCACCGTACGCGCGGCCAGCATCCCCATCTGGGCCAACGGTTGACGCACCGTGGTCAGCGGCGGCGAGCACCAGCGCACCTCGGGCAGGTCGTCGAAGCCGACCACGCTGATGTCGCCGGGCATCCGCAGCCCGCGTTGCCGTACCGCCTCGTAGACACCCAACGCCATCTGGTCGCTCGACGCGAAGATCGCCGTCGGCGGGTCCGCCAGCGCCAGCAACCGCGCCCCGCCCGCGAACCCGGCCTCGTGGTAGAAGTTGCCGGGCTGGATCAGCCGGTCGTCGATCGGCAGTCCGGCGGCTTCCAGGGCGGCCCGGTAGCCGTCCATCCGGGCCCGACTGCACATCAGCTGCGGCAGTCCGGCGATGAACCCGATCCGCCGATGGCCCAGGCCGATCAGGTACTCGGTGGCGCGCAGGCTGCCCGCCCAGTTGGTGGCGCCGATGGTCGGCGCGTCCTGGGAGGGGACACCGGCCGGGTCGACGATCACCACGGGAATGTTGAGCCGGCGCAACTCGGCCTGCTGCGGTGGCTCAAGGGTGGAGGTCACGAAGATGACCCCCTCGGTGGACCGGGTCCGAATGTTGTCGAGCCACTGCTTGGCCGACGATGTACGGCGGTGGATGGCGGAGACCACCGTGCCCACCCCCGCGGCGTGCGCCACGTCCTCGACCCCGCGGATGATCTCCACCGCCCACGGACTGTCCAGGTCGTTGAAAACCAGATCCACCAACCCCGAACTCGCCCGCATACTCGGCGGCCGACGCCGATAACCATGCCGCGACAGCAACTCCTCCACCCGCTGACGCGTCTGCGGAGCCACATCCGAACGACCATTGATCACCCGCGACACCGTCGGCACCGACACCCCGGCCAGACGGGCGATCGCCGCGATGGTCACCGTGCGGTTGTCGTTGGCACCCACGCGGCCCTCCCTCTTGCTCACTTTTCCTTGCCGGCCGTCGGCCGACGGACATCACTACTGCTTCTGCGCAACTCGGGTGATGTCCTTGACGATCTGCTCCGGCTTCTTGGAACCGACGATCAGATCGGCGACGCTCTTGTTGATCTGCTCGCCGACAGCCGGCGGGAAAGCCTGGTCGAGATAGAGCTGGAACCCGCTGGCGACAGCCAGATGCGCCGCGACCACCTGGTTGTTCGGGTCCTTGATCCGACCGACGGCCGCCAGGTTGGTGGGCAGCACCGCGCCGGTCTCCGCCGCCCAACGCTGGTTCTCCGACCGCAGCAGCGACCGCAGGAAATCCACTGTGGCCGGTGGCGCGTTACGGCCGACCGCGAAGCCGTTGCCACCGCCGAAGGCGTCGGTGGCCTCGCCCTTGCCACCCTCCACCGTCGGGAAGGTGAAGAAGCCGAGTTGCCCGCCGATGCCGAGCTTGCTGGTCGACGACGACGCCTGGATGGAGGGGGCCCACTGGCCCATCAACTCCATGGCCGCCTCGCCGTTGCCCATCGCCGCGGCCTGCCCGTTCGACGACCCGTACTCGGCGCGCCGGAAGCCCGGCTGGAACGGTTGCAGGTCGATCAGCTGGCGGAAGTGTTCGCCGGCCGCCACGAAGTCCGGAGTGTTGAAGTTGCCGTCCTCAGCCGCCTGTCGCAACGCACCCAGGCCACCGATCCGCATCGCCAGGTACGCCCAGTAGTAGTGCCCGGGCCACTTGTCCTTGCCGGCCAACGCGATGGGCACGATGCCCGCGGACTTGAGCTTCTGAACCGTGGTCAGCAACTGGGCCCAGGTGGTCGGTGGCGAGGTGATCCCGGCCTCGGCGAAGAGGTCACGGTTGTACCAGAAACCGATCATGCCGATGTCGAACGGGATGCCGTAGATCCGGCCGTCGATGGTGTACGGCTGCAACGCGGCCGGCAGCAGTTGGCCGATCCACGGCGACACCTCCGAGGTGATGTCCTTGACCAGCCCCGCCTCGGCCTGTTCGCGCAGCAGGCCACCACCCCAGGACTGGAACAGGTCCGGCGGCGAGCCCGCCTTGGTGACCTTGGCCAGTTCCGCCTTGAAGACCTCGTTCTCCAGCGGATTGACCTCGATGGTGATCTTGTCATGCCGGGTGGTGTACAACCGCGCCATCTCGGCCCACACCGGCAGCATGGGATCGGTGTTCTGGATGTGCCACCAGTCGATCTGTTGTGGACTGGTCGGGCCGCTGGGCTCGTCGTCCGCACAGCCGCCGAGCAGAACCGCGCCGACACCCGCACCAGCCAGGCCGAGCAGCGATCTGCGGGAAACGTGCGTTGTCATGCCTCATCCCTTTCAACCATGTGACGTGCGCGCGCAACACCACAAACGGCGAGAGGCCAGTCGGCAGCCCGAAAGTTTTCAGCCTGATGCCGGTATTTTCGAGGTGATGGCCGGCACGTTACGACGCGTTGACACACGCGGTCAAGAGGGGTGTCGCAAGGAGACGCCAGCCGATACCGTGAGGGCAATCCTGGCGTGTCCAACGGCGAATTTTCCGGAAGTAGTCCGGGATCAGAGCCTGAAGGAGTCGAACATGTCGACCGAGACCGCAGACGTGACGACCACCCGGTCGATCCGCAATCCCGTGCTCCCCGGCTTCCATCCGGACCCGTCCATTCTGCGGGTCGGCGACGACTACTACCTGGCCACCTCGACCTTCGAGTGGTACCCGGGGGTACGCGTACACCACTCCAGAGACCTCGTCCACTGGCGGGCGCTGGGCGGCATCGTCACCGAACGCCGGCTGCTCGACCTGCGCGGCTGCGGCGACTCCAACGGCATCTGGGCTCCCGACCTCACCTGGCACGACGGGCTGTTCCACCTCGTCTACAGCGACGTGGCCAGCTTCGCCAGCGGCTACTGGGACGCCCAGAACTTCCTCACCACCGCACCGGCCATCACCGGCCCCTGGTCGGATCCGGTCCGGCTGCACTCGCACGGCTTCGACGCCTCACTGTTCCACGACGACGACGGCACGGTGTGGCTGCTGGCCATGAGCGCCGACTGGCGTCCCGGCCGCAACCGCTTCGGCGGCATCGAGATCCAGCAGTACGATCCCGACCGCCGGCAACTGGTCGGCCCGACCCGACTCATCTTCACCGGCACCGAGGTCGGCCTGACCGAGGCACCGCACATCTACCGCCACGACGGGTGGTACTGGCTGGTCACCGCCGAGGGCGGGACCAGCTGGGAACACCAGGTCACGGTCGCGCGCTCGCGTGAGCTGTTCGGGCCGTACGAGGTCGACCCGGCCGGGCCGCTGCTCACCTCGGTGGGCCGACCGGATCTCACCCTGCAGAAGGCCGGCCACGGCAGCCTGGTCCGCACCCAGCACGGCGAGTGGTACCTCGCCCACCTGGTCGGCCGCCCCTACACCCCGCTGGGCAACTGCGTCCTCGGCCGGGAAACCGCCCTGCAGAAGGTCGAATGGTCCCCCGGCGGCTGGCCGCGGATCCCCGGCGGCATTCCGGCCGACGAGATCGCCGCCCCCGACCTGCCGGCCCATCCGTGGCCAGCCGAACCGGCCACCGACCACTTCGACACGCCGGAACTGGCCAGCTGGTGGTCCACCCTGCGCCGGCCCGCCACCGACGACTGGATCGACCTGCGGTCGCGCCCCTCGCATCTGCGCGTCTACGGAGGTCAGTCGCCGGTCGGGAAGCAGACGCCGAGCCTGGTGGCACGGCGGGTCGGTGCACCACGCTGCTCGCTGGAGACGGTCGTCGAGTTCGACCCCGGCAACCACCGTCACCTGGCTGGCATCACCGGCTACTACAACACCCAGAACTGGCACTATCTGTATCTGACCCGGGCCGACGACGGGCGGACCGTGCTGGAGCTGCTCAGCTGCGACAGCGGACGACGCACCGCGTACCCCGAACTCACTGTCGACACCGGCGGTGCCCGCCGGGTCGGGCTACGGGTGAGATTCGACGGCCCGGCGTTGCACTTCGCGTACGACCTCGGCGACGGCTGGCGAGAACTGCCCGTCACTCTCGACGCCACCATCCTCTCCGACGAGCACGCAGCCCAGATCGTCGACGGGGAACCCGCCGCCTGGGGCTTCACCGGCGCCCTACTCGGCCTCTGGGTGCAGGACATCGGCGGCGACGGCCACTACGCCGACTTCGACCACGCCACCTACCACCAAAAGGGCTGACCGATGTCCCCGCACCCCGCACCCCCGATGACCGCGCGGCACAGCAGTTCCATGCCGGGCGTCCCGGCCTGCCCCGAAGCGACGATCGGCACCGACCGCGTCCTCTGTCTCACCTTCGACGACGGACCGCATCCGGTGCACACCCCACGCCTGCTCGACGTGCTCGCCGCCCACGATGTGCCGGCGGTCTTCTTCCTGCAGGGCGACCAGGCCGCCAGCCACCCGGACCTGGTCCGTCGGATCGTCGCCGCCGGGCACGCGCTGGGCAACCACAGCATGCATCACGACGACATGAGCGACTGGACCCCCGGCCGGATCGCCTCAGACCTGCTGGAAACCAACGCGGTCATCCGCCGGGCCGTGCCGCAGGCGCCACTGCCCTACTTCCGGGCCCCGTACGGCGCCTGGGGTCAGAGCCCGACCGTGGCGACCGCGTTGGGGATGCGGCCGATGGGTTGGCAGTTGGCCGTGACCGACTGGGTGCCTCCCGGCACCGACGAGTTGGCCCGCCGCCTCACCGAGGGCGTCACCCCCGGCGCGGTGGTGCTGCTGCACGACGGCGGCGGCGACCGCAGCCAGACCGTCGACGCAGTCGACCTTGTCATCCCACCACTACTGGCCGACGGCTGGCGGTTCGCCCTGCCCGCACCAACCGGAGCCTCCACCGGCAGGTGAACCGACACGTTACTGGTGAGCCTTGATCAGGGTCTGCTCGCCCTGGCTGACATCGGACGAAACCGGGCCGACCGTTCTGCCCTTCACCGCCCGCCAGATCGCGATCGCCGCGGCGATGACGCCGAAGGCCACCGTCAGCACCGCTGCGGCCAGGATGGTGAACTCGGCACCGACGCCGGTGATCAACGGCCCGGCGGTGATGGTGCCCAGCGGCACGGACAGCGTCGCGATCGCGGCGTACGCGGCGAGGACCGGTGCTCTGCCGGCACCGTCGGTGCTGCGTTGCAGCAACGCCATCGTGGCGGCCGGGTACGGCGCCCAGATCAGGCCACCGATCGCGATGGCGACCAGGGCCACGCCTGTCGGTGCGCCGAGCCCGAGGGGTAGCAGTGCCGCACCCCAGCCGACGACGATGGCGATGATGGTCGGCCACAGCCGCCAACGGCGCAGGTAGCCGGCGGCGAATCCGCCGATCAGCGCCCCGGCGCCGAACGCCGTCCAGAACGCGGCAAGGGTGCCGGCGGAGTTGCCGAGCGACTCGGCGACGTGGATCGGCAACGCCACCTGCACAGGCCCGTAGAGGAAGAAGAACCCGAAGGTCAGCGTGGACAGTCCGAGCAACGGGCGATCGCGCCAGATCGCGGCGAAGCCGGCGAGGCTCGATGCCTGCCGCTGCTCGATGGGGGCCCGAGCCGCCCTCGGCACGGCGATCAGGTAGCTGACCGCGAGGACGGCGTACGTGCCGGCGGCGACGGCGATGACGAGCACCGGCCCGGCGGCCGCGATGAGCAGCGCCGCCAGGGCCGGCCCGATCAGGGTCGACGCCTCGCTGAACAGTCCGATGAGCGCGTTGCCCGCCAGCCGGTGCTCGACCGGCAGCAGCTCCGCGATGAGGGTGAACCGGCCGGCCGACCCCCACGAGCGCAGCAGTGCGGAGCATCCGAGCAGCAGCGTGAACCACCTGATGTCGAGGGCTCCGGCGAGGTGGACGACGGGGATCGCCCCGAGCATCACCGCTCGGAGGACAGCGTCCCAGGCGGCCAGCTGAGCCCCGCTGCGCCCACTGAGCGCCCGGGCGAACAGCACGGTGCCGAGGGCACCCGGCAGCGTGTACGCGGCGACCGCGGCGGCCACCCAGACACCGGCGTTCGCCCGGGGCGCCAGCTGGATGGCCAGCCAGCTGACCGCCAGCAGCGCCATCCCCTCCCCGAGGTACGACAGCGCGAAGCCCGGCAGCAGCCGCCGCAGGATCCGGTGCCGGACCACCGGCCAGTAGGGTGACGAACGAACGAACGCCGGGGTGCCCATGCGGGAAGTCTGGCAGCCCGATCGATCATTGCGGCCCAGGCTTAGCGCCCGGCAGAACGCGGATCACCGCCTGCTCATTGAGCACACTACTGGCCGCGGTCTCGATCGCTGGTCAGCCGCGTATGCCAGGTGAGAGATGCAGTGAGAGGTGCGAGGAGATGGCGCGGAGGAAATCCGGGGCGTCGAAGATCGCGCCCGCGGAGGCCACGCCGGTGCCCCTGGTCCGGCCCGTGAGGATGCGGTCGACGGCCTCCACCGCGAGGGGTGCGCTGACGGCGTAGATGTCCTGGCCGGCGGCGGCCAGGCGGCGTTCCGTTCCGCCGGAGCGAACGAGGACGTCGACGACGAAGGTCTGCGCGGAACGGCCGCGCTCATCGACGGCGTCCGGCGCCGAAGCGTACGGAGCGGAGAGCTCCGCGGCCGCCTTGGCGGTCATGTAGGTGCGAATCTCCGGGACGGTCAGGTGGCTGGCAATGGTGACGATGTCGGCCATGGTGAACTCTGCGATGACGCTCTGCGGGCCGAGCGGAGCAGGGAAGTGCCACTGCACGGTCGGCAGGGCATCGTCGTGGTACTCCACGTGTCCGCCGGTGTAGCGGACCCGCCGGCCACCGCGTCGCTGCTGCGACACCACACCCGAAGCGACCGTTCCGCCGGTGGGGCGCCAACTGCTCAGGCCGTAGGCGACGTGCACCTCGTCGGCCGTCGTCCAGTCGCCCATCGCGGTGGTGACCAGCAGGTCACCGAGGCCACCGTAGAAAGCCATCGCTGGCACCACCACGGTGCCCGCGGCGTTGGCGCGCTCCGCGAAGTGCGCGAACGTGTCGAGGTTCGCCTCGATCTCGGCCGCCACGTCGACGTACGCGATGCCGGCGCGTAGCGCCGCCTCGACCATCGGGGCCACCGTGGCGGCGAAGGGCCCAGCGCAGTTGATCACGGCGGCTACGCCCTCCAGCGCACGGTCGATCGAGGCCGGATCGTCGACCGAGGCCTGACGCACCCCGAGCCCCGGATGGGTCTGCACAAGCGCCCGCAACTTGTCCTGGTCGCGGCCGAGGAGCAGCGGGACGTATCGGCGCTCGCGTAACTCCGCGACCACGAAGCGCCCAGTGTGCCCGTACGCGCCGAACACCGCCACGGTCTGACCTGATCCCACGCCTGCTCCCAGGTACTCGAAGTGATCCACTGCGGACAATCCTTTCCCTGTCGACCAACCCGGACCAGTGTCTGAAACGACACGCCTCGTACAATTCCCGACATGAGTCCTGCGCGGCGCTCCGTTGCGGTCGCCGCTACCCACGGGATGCTGCACTTCGAGCTGGGCCTGGCCTACGAAGTCTTCGGCTCCAAGCCGGACGTCGTGCCAGGCCCCTGGTACGACGTCCGGGTGTGTGGCACGGCCACCGTCCGGGTCGGCCGGTTCCTGCTGGAGCCGGACTGCGGGCTCGACCGGCTGGCAGATGCCGGCACCGTGATCGTCCCCGCCCTGGCCGATGTCGACGAGGAGCCACCGGCCGACCTGGTCGAGGCGGTGCGTGCGGCCCACGCGTCAGGCGCGCGGGTGGTCTCCCTGTGTACGGGCGTGTTCGTGCTCGCCGCCGCCGGCCTGCTGGACGGGTTGTGCGCGACCACGCACTGGGCCCACACCGAGCAACTGGCCACGCGCTACCCCCTGGTGAAGGTCGACCCGGATGTGCTCTATGTCGACAACGGCAGCGTGCTCACGTCCGCGGGCAAGGCTGCGGCGATGGACCTGTGCCTCCATCTCGTCCGCCGCGACCACGGCTCGGCGATCGCCAACGTCGTCGCCCGCCGCCTGGTCGTGCCGCCGCACCGAGACGGTGGCCAGGCCCAGTTCGTCACCACACCGGTACCCGCCCACGACGACCATCCCCTCGCCACGTTGCTCCCCTGGGTGATGCGGCGGCTGGACCAGCCGCTGACCGTGGAGGACCTGGCCCGCCAGGCGAACATGAGCTCGCGCCACCTGGCCCGCCACTTCCACGCGGTAACCGGCACCACCCCATTGCAGTGGCTGCTGACGCAGCGGATCCGCCGCGCACAGGAACTGCTGGAGACCACGGACGACAGCATCGACACCATCGCCTCGACTGCGGGCATGGGCACTGCGACGACCCTGCGCCGCCACTTCCACCGCACCGTCGGCGTACCGCCGGACACCTACCGTCGCACGTTCCGAGGATGAGGACACGGTCCTCGCCCCGACCGCACCCGGCACCCTGTGCGAACCACTAAAAAAGCGGCCTGATCAGCGAGTTCATCGCTGTGGCAGGCCGCGCTTGGTACGCATTTCGAGTGGGCGATACTGGGTTTGAACCAGTGACCTCTTCCGTGTCAAGGAAGCGCGCTCCCACTGCGCCAATCGCCCGTGGTGACCGCCACACCCGATCGGGTGTGGGCGAATCGCGAGCGGACGACGGGATTCGAACCCGCGACCCTCACCTTGGCAAGGTGATGCGCTACCAGCTGCGCTACGTCCGCCTGCCCCGGCACCGCCGGGGACGCGCCAACTGTACCCGATGACAAGATCGCCCGAGTGGGCACCCCACAGTGCGGGTGATTGCGCCGGTCACCGCCGGGGTACAGAGCCCTTCGACAGCACACCGCATCCCCGGAAAAAGGAGGCTGTCATGGGTATCGGCACCAGTATTTTTCTGCTCGCGGTGGGCGCCATCCTCACCTTCGCGCTCAACGCCAGCATCGGCGGTCTGGACCTGGACGTCGTCGGCTGGATTCTGATGGCAGCCGGTGTGGTCGGCCTGATCATGACCACGCTCGTCTGGGGACGCCGGCGTGAGGTGGTCGCCACGACCGAGGAGCCGGTGGAGTACCGCCGCGTCGAGGAGCGTCGGGACGTCGCACCGCCGCTGTGACCAGCGGTCGAGCAAACTGAGCGGTCAAAACGACGGTGGCGGCTACCGAAGTCGGTGGCCGCCACCGTCGTGTCCGGGCGCGGATCGCAGCGCCGCCGGTCAGTGTTGCGCCAGCTCCGCGCTGACCGGGGCGTCCCAGTCGATGCGGTAACGCTGTTCGGCGCCGAGGGACCGTTCCGGGTTGAGGAAGGTACGCAGCGCCAGCGGCATCATGATCCGCATCATCCGCTTCGCGACCGGTCCGGCCGTCTTGGTGGAGGTGGTCTGCCGGCCACGGCGGACCACCTTCTCCACCCGCGGGCGACGCAACCGTTCGTAGGCGGTCAACGCCGCCGGCAGGTCAGGGTGGTCGCGCAGGCAGCGCGCCAGCTGCACGGCGCTCTCCACGGCCAGTGACGCGCCCTGGCCGGAACTGGGTGACGGGGCGTGCACCGCGTCGCCTACCAGGACCATCCGATCGCGGTACCAGTGCGGCACCGACGGCATGCTCTCGATCGACCCGATCGCCACCACGTCGGCGGCTTCGGTGTGCGCGAGCACCTGGTGGGCCGGCACGTCGTCGGCGTACACCTCGCGCAGCCGGTGCAGCCACTGGTCCGGCGGGGTCTGGTTGGCCTCGGCCCAGGTGGTCGGTCGCGGGTCGGGCACGTTGGCGAACCAGGCCGTCCGGCCGTCCGGCTCGACCCAGTAGCCGAAGAACCCCCGGGAGCCGAAGACCAGGTACATCGCCTCCGGATCGGCGTCGGGCACCGCGTACCGGGCGGCGCCGCCGAGGTTGAGCAGCGGCAGCACCTGCGGGTCGGGGGCGGCCGGATCGATCAGGGTACGCACCCGGGAGCGGATGCCGTCGGCACCGATCAGCAGGTCGGCGGTGGCGGTCGAGCCGTCGCCGAACCGGGCCAGCACCCCGTCGGTGGTCGACTCGGCGTCGACGAGGCGCTTGCCGTACACGATGGGCACGCCCTGCGCCTCGGCCCGCTCACGCAGGGCCCGTGCCAGGTCGTCGCGCCACAGACCGACGGTGACCGGCTCCACCGCGACGTGCGGAAGGGTGCCGATCAGCCCGCCGCGACCGTCGGTGATCACCGTTCGGCGCATCGGCAGGCCGACCTCCCGGACGGCCTGCTCGGCGTCGACGGCGCGCAGCGCGGCGAGCCCGTTGGGGGCCAGGGTCAGGGTGACGCCGGCACCGTCGGCGGCCGACGGGTGGCCCTCGTACACCGTGGCTTCGATCCCGGCGCGGCGCAGGGCCATCGCGGTCACCGGCCCGGCGATGCCACCGCCGACGACCAGGGCGGTACGGACAGCTGTCATGTTCGATCCCCCATGGTTTCCTGCCAGGACCTGGCGTAGTCCGGCTGCTTGAGCGACTCGATGAGGTCGGCGACGAACCGCCGTTCCGCCTCCAGCAGGGCGAGGCTGTACTCCTCCTCGACCAGGTAGATCCAGGCGAGACCGTCGGCGCGGGCCTCGGCCACGGTGGTCCGGGTCTCCTCGATCTGCCCGGCCAGCGCCGCCGAGCGGCGGCGCAGCACCTCGACTGCCTCGTCGGGCGGCAACAGGCTCAACAGGGACAGCGCGACGGCGAAGTGCGGGTACTCCTGGCGTGGCTGGGCGAGCAGCGTACGCAGCCAGTCGTGCACCTCGTGCCGGCCCTCGTCGGTGATCGCGTACACGGTCCGCTCGGGTCGGGCGCTGTCTCGGACGGTTTCCTGTGGTGCGACGAAGCCCGCCCGGGTGAGCTGCTCCATCACCATGTACAGCGAGCTGCGGGTGTAGCGGATCTGCCGGTCCTGGCCGGCCTGCTTGAGCCGCCGCCCCAACTCGTACGGATGCATGGGCTCCCAGAGCAGCCAGGCGAGCACGGCCAGGGCCAGCGGGTTGGGAACCTTGCGTCGGCGCTCCACGCCACCTCCTTAGTCAGTACTGACTATGCAGGACTGACTAAAGGCCCGTCAACGATGAGCGGAGTAAGGAGCTGGCAGCGCGAAACGACGAAGCCCGTCACCGCGATCCGGTGACGGGCTTCGTCGTCAAATTCATCTGGTGGGCGATACTGGGTTTGAACCAGTGACCTCTTCCGTGTCAAGGAAGCGCGCTCCCACTGCGCCAATCGCCCTTGCTGTTGTCCGAGGTGGGGACGGGATTTGAACCCGCGTACACGGCTTTGCAGGCCGTTGCCTCGCCTCTCGGCCACCCCACCGAGGTTGCCCCCGTCAAGCGTGGCGGCAGCTCCGAGCGGACGACGGGATTCGAACCCGCGACCCTCACCTTGGCAAGGTGATGCGCTACCAGCTGCGCTACGTCCGCGTGCCCCCGGCGCGTTCTCCGGTGACGGATGAGAACTTTAGCCGAGCCATGGAACGGTTGCCAAATCGGGTACCACCCTCCGGCGAGTCAGAAACGCTCCGCCCTCGTCGGAAACCTCCACCGCCGGGCTTCCTAGGAGGATGGGTAGGTGGGCTTGCCGCGCAGGCCGGGAAGGTGAATGCCGAACGAGAAAATTCCCCACGAACAATTGTCTGGTGTCCGACTGTCGCAAGATGGATCTACCGGGCTTTGGTGACAGGCCGTATCCGCTTCGATGGGCTACGGTGACGGACGTGACGAGACGTGCGGCTGAAATCCGCCTGGATGCCCTGCTACGCACCGCGTGTGACGTGATTGCGCAGCGCGGATTGGCGAACACCCGCACGGCGGACGTGGCGCAGGCCGCCGGGGTGAGTCAGGCACTTGTCTTCTACCACTTCGCCACCAAGGAACGCCTGCTCGCGCAGGCGTTCGCCTACGCCGTCGAGCAGGACCTGGCCCGGCTGGACGCGATCACCCGGTCCAACGCCCCGCCGCTGACCAAACTGCGGCGCATCCTGCGGCTCTACACCCCCACCGGGCGGCCCACCTCCTGGTCGATGTGGATCGACGGCTGGTCGGAGTCACTGCGTACCCCCGAACTGGAGAAGTTGTCCCGCCGCCTGGACCTGCGCTGGCGGCAGGACCTCGCCGCGGTCATCTCCGACGGCGTACGCGAGGGGGTCTTCGAGTGCGCGGACCCGGCCGGCGCGGCGTGGCGGATCAGCGCGGTGATGGACGGCCTGGCGGTGCAACTCGCGGTGCACGAGCGGGTGATCTCCCGCCGGCAGTTCGCCGAATGGGTACGCCTGGTGGCCGCTCGGGAACTCGGGCTCGACCCGACACAACTGGACTGAGCCCGGGAACCGGTCACCGGCGGCGCTCCTGGCCGCCACAATGACGCCATGGACCTGCTGGAAACGTACCGGCGCAGCGTGGCCGAGTTCGCCGACCGGGTGCCGCTTGTCGCCCCCGGACAATGGTCGGCGCCCACACCGTGCGCCGACTGGGACGTCCGAACGCTGGTCAACCACGTGGTCGGCGAGGACCGCTGGAGCGTCGCCCTGCTCGCCGGGCGGACCATCGCCGAAGTCGGCGACCGGTACGACGGTGACCAACTCGGCGCGGACCCGGTCGAGGCCGCCCGCGACGCGGCGGCGCAGGCCGAGCTGGCCGCCACCCGCCCCGGGGCGCGGGACGCCACCGTGCACCTGTCGGCCGGCGACACCCCGGCCGAGGAGTACCTGCGCCAGCTGATCGCCGAACACCTCGTACACGGCTGGGACCTCGCCGTGGCGATCGGCGCCGATCCGAAGCTGGACGCCGAGGCCGTCGCCGAGTGCGCCCGCTGGTTCGCCGGGGAGGTCGACGCCTACCGGAGCAACGGTCTGGTCCGTGCCGAGGTGGATGTTCCCACCGAAGCTGACGAACAGGACCGGCTCATCGCCGCCTTCGGCCGTGACCCCGACTGGGCCCCGTGACGGCCCCATCGGCCACCGACACCACCGGACACCCGCTCAGCGGGGCACCGTCCGCCATCGCCGTCGGTCCGGCGGCTGCTCCCACTCCCCGGGCGGCCGTTCCCACTCCCCGACCCGTCCCGGGCCGACCGTGACGGTCGCGGGCTCGGTCACCTCCGGATCGCGGGTCAACTGCCGTAGCCGCATGAGCAGACCGACGCCGAGGAAGAGCAAGAGTCCACCGAGCAGGAAGGCGGCCTCGGTCAGGCCGATCCCGGTGCCGGACTGCGAGACCTGGTTGCCGGCCGCGCCGGCCGCCGGCGGCTCGGCCGCAGCGCCCGCGTCCGCCTCGTCGGTGGCGTCGAACTCCTCGTCGACCGGATCCACCGTCGGCACCTCGGTCGGCTCGTCGGTCGGGTCCACCGTCGGCACCGAACTCGGTGTCGGCGCCGCCGTGGTGGGTGGCGCCACCGCAGCCCGGCCGATCACCTCGCGCGTCGCCGTCTGGCGCGACAACAGCCGCAGGTTGCGGTCGTACGCCTCGGCGGCCAGGCTCACCCGGCCCTGCGCCGCATCCGCGGCGAACCCGATCCGGTACTGAGCGGTCACCGTACGCCCCGGGCAGAGCGTGCCCGGGTCCAGTTGCCGGTCGGTCAACCGGGCCACGTCACCGTCGATGCGCACCTGCACCGGGAACGAGCCGGTCTCCTCGATCCGGTCCACCCGGACCTGATCGAGGCGCAGCCCCTGCACCGCGAGCACCAACGACCAGCGGACCTTCAGACAGCCGCCGGGATCGTCGCGGGACACCACGGCGGACACCGTCGCCGCCTGCCCGCCCGCCGTGAACCGCTCCGGCAGACCGCTGAGCTCGGTGGCGAACGCCGCGTGCGCGGGCGCGGCCATGGCGACGTCCACCCCGGTGAGACAGGCCAGCACCACCCCGATCCGTAGCGTGCTGCGCCACAGCCTCTTCACGATCCGCCCTCCCGTTGGTCGTCTCCATCGGCAACGCTAGGAGCGCCGGAGGCCACCCGGTAGACGGGTGTGTTCGCACGGATGGTGAAGCAAGATGCCCGTTTTCACGTACGGTATTGAACCGCTCACCGCCGACCCGCGACACGCCGGGAAACGCACCGGTGGACAATCACCGGATGTCCGCGCTCTCCACCGCCTTCGTCCGGCTGCACGCCCGGCTCGCACCCGTCGCCTTCGTACCCGAGGTGCGGCTGCATCAGGCCGACGAGCCGATCGGGTTGTGGGAGTTGACCGAGGGCGAGTTCCGCAGCGACCAGCCGCCACCGTTCTGGGCCTTCGCCTGGGCCGGCGGGCAGGGCCTGGCCCGGTACGTCACCGACCATCCGCAGCTGTCCGCCGGCCGCCGGGTGCTCGACCTGGCGTCCGGCTCCGGGCTGGTCGCCATCGCCGCCGCCAGGGCCGGTGCCGCCGCCGTACGCGCGGTGGAGGTCGACCCCCTGGCGGTCGCGGCGATCACCCTCAACGCCGAAGCCAACGGGGTACGCGTCGACGCCGAACTCGCCGACATCCTCGACGGCGAGGCCGGCGACGCCGAGGTGATCTTCGCCGGGGACGTCTTCTACAGCGCGGCCATGACCAACCGGGTGCTGCGCTTCCTGCTGCGCGCCGCGCGCGGCGGAGCACAGGTGCTCGTCGGTGACCCCGGCCGGGCCTTCCTGCCCCGGGACCGTTTCGATGAACTCGCCAGCTACGACGTGCCGGTCAGCGAGGCGCTGGAGAGCGTACGGGTGAAGCGCACCACCGTGTGGCAGCTCCGCGCGGGACGACCGGAGGCGACCGGCTAGCGTGGCGCGCGTGCTGTTCCGCAGCTGGGAGCAGGCCCCGGCGGCGCACGACGACGCCTGGGCCGGCAGCGGCGTGGCCCGCGTCGCCGATCACGTGGGCGTCGAGCATCTGCTGGTGACCCGGCACGCGCTGGTCCGGCAGGTGCTCACCGACCCGCACACGTACCGGCCCGACAACGCCCTGGACGCGGTGACCCCGATGCCGGTGTCCGCGCTGCGGATCCTCGCCGCACACCGGTTCCGGCTGCCGCCGACGCTTGCCAACAACGGCGACGCCAGCCATCCGGGCATCCGGGCCCTGGTCGCCGACGCCCTGCACCCGTTGCGGGTGGCCGAGCAGCAGGACTGGCTGACCGCGCTGGTGCGCCGACGGGTGGCCGGGCTGACCGCCGAGCTGGACGCGGGCCGACCGGTCGACCTGTACGCCGGACTCGCCGCCGACCTGCCGTTGCTGGTCCTGGCCCGGCTGGTCGAGCTGCCCGACGCCCCGGTCACGGCGGTGAAGAGCTTCGCCCGCGCGGCCCTGGAACTGTTCTGGGCCCCGCTGGACGCCGCCCGGCAGCAGCAGCTCGCCGCCGAGGTGGGTCGCTTCCACCTGGTGCTGCGGGAGTTCGCGGCCACCGGCGGCGGGCTCGCCGGGGCACTGCGGGCCGCCGGGCACCCACCCGACGTGGTGGTCGGCGCGCTGTTCTTCCTGCTGGTCGCCGGTCAGGAGACCACGTCCCAGTTCCTCACCCTGCTGATGCACCGACTCGTCGGTGAGCCGGGGGTGCTCGCCGGGGTGCGGGACGGCTCGGTCGCGGTCGCCGACGTGGTCGAGGAAGGGTTGCGGCTGGAACCACCGATCGTTACCTGGCGTCGGGTCGCCGCCGTGGACACCACGCTGGGCGGGACGGCGGTTTCGGCGGGTACCAGTGTGGTGTTGTGGCTGGCCGGGGCCGGACGGGACCCGGCGGTGGTGGAGTCACCCGACGAGTTCCGGCCCGGCCAGCGCGGGTCGCGCCGGCATCTGGCCTTCGGGGCGGGCGTACACCGCTGCGTCGGCGACCAGTTGGCCCGGATGGAAGCCGCGACGGTGGTGGCGGAGGCGGCCCCGCTGCTGGCCGAGGTCCGCGTGCTGCGCGCACCCTGGTACCCGGACAACCTCACCTTCCGGATGCCGGACACCTTCCTGGTGGCCCGCTGACCGGGGGCCGTTCAGTTGATCTCGTCGGCCCAGGCACGCCAGTCGTCGAGGACGCCGTACAACGCCGGGGTGAGCCAGCCCGGAGCGGACCGACGGAACACTCCCGGGTCCATCGCGCCGGCACCAGCGGGCAGGGCGCCGAGCAGGTTCGGCAGCAGGTCGCTCAGGTTGGCCCAGTGCACCAGCTCCGGATCGGCCGGCCAGGCGCCGATCACCACCCCGGCCGGCACGGCCCGCCGGTCGAGCGCCTCCAAGGTGAGCGCGGTGTGGTTGAGGGTGCCGAGCCCGGCGCGGGCCACCACCACCGCGGGCGCGCCCAGCGACACGGCCAGGTCGGCCACCGTCCACGGCTCGCCGGAGGGTCGCACCCCCATCGGTACGAGCAGCCCACCGGCCCCCTCGACCAGCACGAGGTCGTGTTTGTCGGCCTCGTCGCGGATCGCGTCGACCGCGTTGTACAGCTCCAGGGGCGGCAGTTCGGCGACCCGGGCGGCGACCAGCGGGGCGAGCGGGTCGGGGAAGCTGGCCAGGGTACGGCCGGTCATCGGGGCGGCCAACCGGGTGACCGCCTCGACGTCACCGGGCTCGCCGGTGGCCGTACCGGTCTGACCTGGTTTGACCACCGCGACTCGCAGCCCGGCCGCCTGCGCGGCGGCGGTGATGGCCGCCGTCACCACGGTCTTGCCGACCTCGGTGTCGGTCCCGGTGACCAGCACCGGTCCCCGCCACTGATCCGTCATGGCGCACATTCCACGATGGCCTCCAGGGCATGCTCGAAGTCCGCCCGCGGCACCCCGGCACCGATCGTCAACCGCAGCCGGGACCGGCTGTCCGGGGTGGAGGGCGGACGGAAACAGCCGACCGCGACGCCCCGGTCCCGGCAGGCGGCGGCCCACTCGGTGGCCGCCTGCGGGCTGGGGGCGGTGACCGAGACGACGGCGGCGTCGGGGGTGGAGACGTCCAGGCCGGCGGCGCGCAGCCGACGCACCGCCGTCGCGGCCCGCTCGGTCAGGACGGCACGCCTGTCGTCGCCGGTGCGGGCCACCTCGACGGCGGCGTGCACTCCGGCGGCGACGGCCGGCGGCAGGGCGGTGTCGTAGATGAAGGTGCGGGCGGTCTCCACCAGGTGCCGGACGAACTCGGCCGGGCCGGCCACCACGCCGCCCGCGCCGCCGAGCGCCTTGGACAGGGTGGCGGTGACCACCACGTCCGGCTCGCCGGCCAGCCCGGCGGCGGCCACCGCACCGGCACCGGCCGGACCGGTCACGCCGAGCCCGTGCGCGTCGTCGACCAGCAGCAACGCCCCGTGTTCGCGGGCGACCCGGTGCAGGTCCACCAGCGGGGCCAGGTCACCGTCGACGGAGAAGACCGACTCGGTGACCACCACCGCCGGCCGTCCGGGTGCCGCGGCCAGCGCCGCCACGACGGCCGCCACGTCGGCGTGCGGGGTGACCACGGTCTGAGCACCGGAGATGCGGCACCCGTCGATCAGGCTGGCGTGGTTGTGCGCGTCGGAGACCAGCAGCGTACGGGGACGCACCAGTGCCCGGACGGCGCCGACGTTGGCCAGGTATCCGGAGGAGAAGACAAGTGCCCGCTCGGTGCCGAGCCAACCGGCGAGGGTGTCCTCCAACGCGTGGTGCGCCTCGGTGGAGCCACGGACCAGGCGGGAGCCGGTCGCCCCCAGCCCGTACCGGGACAGCGCCTGCGCCGCGGCGGCGATCACCTGAGGGTGCGTGGACAGGCCCAGGTAGTCGTTGCCGGCGAGGTCGACCACGGCGTCGGCGGCGGCGCGCGGATGCAGCCGGCGGGTCAGTCCGGCCTTCGCCCGCAAGTCGGCGCGGCGGGTCAGCGCCGCCAGCCAGTCCGCCACCGCCACGTCCCTCCCCCGGGTTCCCGCCGGGCGAAATTACCACCCGTACGGTCGGCCCCGGCGTGGCGCAGTACGGCTCGCCGGGCAGGCGCCGGCCGTCCGTTCGTGCTGGCTCGCCGCGCCCGTTTCCGCCCGTCTGGCGGCCTTGTAGGGTACGTGCCATGCCAGAGATCCTCGACCAGGCCCGTAACCAGGTGCTGGAGGGTGGCGTCGGCCTCGACCAGGCCGGCGTCCTCGCGGTGCTCAACCTGCCCGACGAGCACCTGACCGCCACGCTTCAACTCGCCCACGAGGTGCGGATGCGCTGGTGCGGCCCGGAGGTGGAGGTCGAGGGCATCGTCTCGCTGAAGACCGGCGGCTGCCCGGAGGACTGCCACTTCTGCTCCCAGTCCGGCCTGTTCACCTCACCGGTGCGCTCCGTGTGGCTGGACATCCCGTCGCTGGTCAAGGCGGCCAAGCAGACCGCGGCGACCGGGGCGACCGAGTTCTGCATCGTGGCCGCCGTACGCGGCCCGGACGCCCGGCTGATGAAGCAGATGCGCGAGGGCGTGGCAGCGATCAAGGCCGAGGTCGACATCCAGGTCGCCGCCTCGCTGGGCATGCTCACCCAGGAGCAGGTCGACGAACTGGTCGACATGGGTGTGCACCGCTACAACCACAACCTGGAGACCTGCCGCTCCTACTTCCCGAACGTGGTCACCACGCACTCCTGGGAGGAGCGCTGGGAGACCCTGCGGATGGTCCGCGAATCCGGCATGGAGGTCTGCTGCGGTGGCATCCTCGGCCTCGGCGAGACGGTGGAGCAGCGGGCCGAGTTCGCCGCCCAGCTGGCCGAGCTGGACCCGCACGAGGTGCCGTTGAACTTCCTCAACCCCCGCCCCGGCACGCCGCTCGGCGACCGGCCGGTGGTCGAGGGCAAGGACGCGCTGCGGGCCATCGCCGCGTTCCGGCTCGCCATGCCGCGCACCATCCTGCGGTACGCGGGTGGCCGGGAGATCACCCTGGGAGACCTGGGCACTCGCGACGGGCTGCTCGGTGGCATCAACGCGGTGATCGTCGGCAACTACCTGACCACCCTGGGTCGATCCGCCACCGACGACCTGAAGCTGCTCGACGACCTGAAGATGCCGGTCAAGGCGTTGTCGGCGACGCTGTGACCCCGATGGACGAGGCGGTCGGGATGTGGTGTGACAGGTGCGGCGAGGCCGCGACGACCGGCACCCACCCGGGTTGTGCGGCGGCCCGCGCGCTGGAGCCGCCGCGCTACTGTGCGCACTGCCGGCGCCGGATGAAGGTGCAGGTGCTGCCGGTCGGCTGGTCGGCGGTCTGTGTCGAACACGGCGAGTTGCGAGGCTGAGCATGCTGCTGCGGGGACGATCGGTGGTGCTGCGACCGGTGACCGCAGCGGACGTACCGGCTCTCGCGGCGATCCGCGCCGAGCCGGAGGTGCGCCGCTGGTGGCGCGGTGACGACGACCTGGCCGCCGCCGTCGCCGCCGATCTCGCCGACCACGACCTGACCGTGTACGCCATCGAGCACGGCGGCCGGGTGGTCGGCGCGATCCAGTGGTACGCCGAGGACGACCGCGACTACCGGCACGCCAGCCTGGACATCTTCCTCGACCCGGCGGTACGCGGTGCCGGGCTCGGCGGCGACGCCATCCGCACCCTGGTCCGGCACCTGATCGACGAGCACGGCCATCACCGGTTCACCATCGATCCGGCCGCGGCGAACACCCCCGCGATCCGGGCGTACGCCAAGGTCGGTTTCCGCCCGGTCGGGGTGCTGCGCCGCTACGAGCGCGGTGCCGACGGCCGCTGGCACGACGGCCTGCTGATGGACCTGCTCGCCGACGAACTGGCCGACTGACGTCGCCTGAACGGGCACGCGCCCCACTGTCGCGGGGCCTCAAGGTCACACTCGATGTCGGATCGAGTGGTTACCGTGCCGCTCGGAGGCCACTCGATCTCAGATCGAGCGTGATCTTGCGCATTGGTCTCGGACGAGAGTGAGCAGGGCGGCGTGGGTCGGCTCGTCGGCGGCTACGACAAGACCGCCGAGGCCGGTGTGGAGCGGCCTACCGTCGATGCCGGTGACCACGCAGCCGGCCGCCTGGCACACCGCGATGCCGGCCGCGAAATGCACATTGTCGCGCAGTTGGCCGTCGGTGACGTAGGCGGCTCGGCGGCCGGCGGCGACCCAGGCAACGGCCAGGGTGGTGGAGACCACCCGCGGGCGGAAGGTGTCGATGAAGCTCTGGTCGGCGAGCAACCGGGCAGCCGAGAAGACGTCGATGTTGGGAAAGGGCGGGTCGAGATTGACGTCGACCAGCCTCGACTCCGATGACGGGTCGAGTCGCTGGTCCACACCACGGTGACGCAGGTACGCACCGGCACCGTCGGTCCAGAACACCTCATGGCTGAACGGATCGGCAGAGGCGGCCACGGTGACCTGCTCCCCGACCCGCAGAGCCACGTTCACCGCGGCCAGCATGTTCCTGACCGCGAAGTTCAGGGTTCCGCACAACGGATCGACAAACCACACGCGACCGCTGACGCCGGTACCTGTGCGTCCGCTCTCCTCGCCCACGAAAAGATCATTCGGGCGCGCGCTGCGCAGGACATCGAGGATCGCCGCCTCCGCCTCGACGTCGGCGGTGGTGGCGAAGTCACCCGCGGACTTCGAGAAGTGCGTCAGCGCTGACCCGTAGTGCGAGCGGACGACCGCCGCCCCGGCTTCCGCGGCGGCAACGACCAGCTCCTCATCGCTGATCGGCATGCAGGCACCATACGCCCGGGGTCCAGCCGGCAGATGTGGACGAGGGCGGGACGGCTCACCGGTCGGTGAGCCGCCCCGCCCCACAATGCGTCCGTCAGCCGATGGTGCAGGTGTTGCCGTTGAGGGTGAAGCTGGTCGGCCTCGGGTTGCTGCCCGTGTGGGTGCCGTTGAAGCCGATGCTTGTCGAGGCGCCCGGCGCGATGGTGCCGTTGTAGGACGGGTTGGTGGCGGTCACCGAGGTGCCGGTCTGCTGGAAGGTGGCCGACCAGCTCTGGCCGACCCGCTGGCCGCTGTGCGGGAAGGTGAACGCCAGCGTCCAGCCGTTGATCGCCGTGGTGCCGGTGTTGGCGATGGTGATGTTCGCGGTGAAGCCGGTGCCCCAGTCGTTGGTGCCGTAGGTGATCCGGCAGGGCGACGTGGGCAGCGGCGCCGAGGTGGTCACCGTCACCAGCTCCGACGGCGGCGAGGCGTTGCCGGCCGCGTCGATCCCGACCACGTAGAAGTAGTACGTGGTCTGCGGGTTCAGCCCGGTCACCTGGTACGTGGTCCCGGTGACCGTGGCAACCAGTTCCGCGCCGAGGTGCGTACGGTAGATCCGGTAACCGGTGACGCCCACGTTGTCGGTCGACGGGGTCCAGGTCAGGGTCGCTCCGTTGGCGGTGATCCCGGATACCGTCAAGCTGCCCGGCGCGGTCGGCGGGGTGGTGTCGCCCTCGTCGACGGCGGGGGTCGTCACGGTCAGGCTCGGCGAGGTGGCGGACCGATTACCGGCCCGGTCCCGGGCCTGCACGCTGAACACGTAGGTTCGGGCGGGGGTCAGGCTGTCGATCGTCACCGAGTTCGTGGCGCTGGTGCGCAGCAGGATCGCGTCGCTGCCGACCTGCCGGATGCTGACGCTGTAGTCCTCGATTCCGCTCTCGGTGTCGGTGGACGCCGGCCAGGTCAGGCTCACCGAGCGGGAGGTGACCGCGGTGGCGACCGGGGTGCCGGGGGTGGTGGGCGGGGTGGTGTCCGCAGCGGTCGTCGGTTCCTGTCCCCAGACCCGGGCGCCACCGGCGTAGAGCGGCACGTTGCGGTTGGGCCCCGCGGTGGCCTGGAACGACGGGTCGTTGGCGGTGTTCCAGGTGCCGCCCTCGGGCACCCCGACCTTGAACTGGACCTCCATCCGGTGCTGCGACTGGCCGGCCGGGGCGATGGTGTGCCCGGTGCAGTCGACCTCGACGTACCAGAGGTCACCAGCGGCCTGCCGGGCGGTCGACGGCGCCGGGCAGCCCTGGGTGTATCCGGGGGTGACGGTCACCGGGCCGGTGCCGTCGGGGCGGAAGTAGTAGCGGAACTTCGCATCCGTCAGGGCCCGTGCCGGGAAGGCCGACTTGTTGTAGATCATCACCTTGAGGCCGGTGGCCCGGGTCTCGTTCTGCAAGACCGTGGTCTCCACGGTCAACTCGTCGATGTCCGGCTGCTCGGCGACCGGGAAGTTGGCCAGCGGGGTGCCGCCGTACTCCTGGGTCAGCCGGGCCAGGGCGGAGGTGAAGCCGGCGTTGTAGTCGGTGGCGACCTCGTTCATCACGTAGTCCGACCGGTTGTCGGTGTACGCGTCGTTCGGCGAGGACGGGCCGCCGACCAGGGCGCCGTAGAGGGTGTGCCGGGTCTCGGTGGGTACGGTCATGCTGTCCCACCAGGAGCCGTGCGCGGTGCGGTGGTGCGGGTTCTTCGGGGAGTTGGCGCCGAAGCCGATCATGTAGCTGGAGTTGCGCGGGTTGTCGCCGAGCGCGTAGTTGATCTGCCGGACGGCGAAGTCCTTGTAGCGGGCCTTGCGGGTGGCGTCGGTGGTCTTGTCGCTGTAGACCAGTGCGGCGAACGCGGTGTTGGCCGCGTAGCGCAGGGCCCCCCAGGAGTCGAGCACCGCCATCCCGCCGGGCGAGTAACGGATCCGCTCCCCGTTGACGCCGACGGTCCAGAAGTCCAGCCAGCGGTTGGCGTCGTCGATGTACTTCTGCTTGCCGGTCAGGTTGGCCAGCAGCACGTACGCCCCGAACTGCTTGTTGTCCCAGGCCACGGTCCACTTGTAGGAGCGGGTGGTGGTCTGCGGCTCGGTGCCGAGCTTGTCGTACTCGCTCTCGGCCTTGGCCAGGTAGGCGGCGTCGCCGGTGGCCCGGTACAGCCAGATCGCGCCCCACACCAGCTCGTCCTGGTAGCCGCTCCAGGAGCGGTAGAAGCTTGTCGCGTCGGTGATGCACTCGTGGTAGTTCTTCCGCACCGTGTCGGCGAAGGTGTAGAGCTGCCGGGCGTGGGTGAGCAGCTTGTCGGCGTACGCGGCGTCGGTGGGTCGGAACACCATCGACGACGCGGCCATCGCCGCCGCCGTCTCCCCGGCCAGGTCCGCGCCGCCACAACTGGCATCGATCTTGTACGCGGGCCGCGCCATCGGCATCACCTCGGCCGGGCCCCACCACTTGTGGTCGTCGTCGCCCTTGCCCACCTGCCCGTAGAGCACGTTCGGCGACGGGTGCGCCTTGACGAAGTAGTCGTTGACGAACCGCAGGTTGTTCAGCAGGTGGGTGAGCTGACCGGAGGCGGCGTAGCCGGAGCGGTACTCGACCGCACCCCAGGCGAGCATGGTGGTGGTGAACGCCATCGGGAAGCCGAACTTGACGTGGTCACCGGCGTCGTACCAGCCACCGGTCAGGTCGATCCCGACGTCGGAGCCGTCGCGCAGGCCGGAGTCGCCGCGCCAGGAGACCCGGTTCCAGTCCGGCAGTTTGCCGGACTGCTGCGCCTCGTAGAACAGCAGGGACTTCTGGAGCGCCTCGGCGTAGTTGAAGGCGGGCGCGGCGGCGCTGGTCGAGGCGTCGCCGGAGGTCGGCGCGGCGACACCGGCCGCCGGTACGCCGAGCACGAGCGCGAGCCCGGTGGCGAGGGCGGTGCCGGCGGTGCGGAGCCGGCGGGACCAGGGCTGGTGGTGACCGGGCTCGTCGCCGCGGGCGCGACGCGGCCGTCTGGTGTGGTGCATGCGGCTGCTCCTGTCGGTGCGGGGCAGGCAGCGCCGACGCGTGCCGCGTCGGGATGGACGGCTGCCGGCAAAAGTGGCGGAGGATGGGATCCAGCAGGACCGGGAGCGCTCCCATGGATAGGTAGCAATGTAATCTGGCACCGACCACTTTGGGAAGGCCGACGCGGAGCCGCGAGCAGCGCCGAAAGAGCCTGGTGTGTTACGTCGACACGCCGTCTTCAGCCCTCGAATCGTCTCCGTCGTACCGACAGGAGATCCTCCCGTCCGCCCAGGTCAGACCGTTCACCTGAGATCAACACAGGTGGTGGGCAGGCACACTTGTGTCATCCCCCGACCAGGTCGGGAAAGCTCGCTGCGAACCAACCACCAGAAAACGGCCGCCGGTGTCCCTCCGGCGGCCGTTTTCTGGTGCCACAGGCGAAGGGCAGGGCCTCCGCACCGGAAGTCCTGCCCTTCTCACCGTCCTCCGCATCGGAGGTCGGTCGTCTGATTCCCCCGGTCAGCCCGCGCTCTCCACCGGCACCTCGGCGACCAGGGGCATCGTCACGGTCAGCAGGCCACCGTCCTGCTCGATCGTGGTCGGTCGGTGCAGCCGGCGCAGCGTCCGCAGCATCGGCGTGTTGTCGGCCTGGGTGTGCAGCACCGTGGCCGCGTACCCACTCGACTCGGCCTGCCGGACCAGCCGCCGCAACAGCATCGAACCCAGCCCGCGCCGCTGCCAGTCGTCACGTACCAGCAGCGCCAACTCGGCCTCGTCGCCCTCGGCGAGCAGGTTCGCCATCGCCACCACCGACTCCGTCGACGGATCGGCGTCGTTGGTGACCGCGACGAGGGTCAGTCCACGGGTCGGCTCCAGCAGCCGCCGCAGCCGCGCCGGTGTCGGCAACGCCGCCCCACCCAGGTAGCGCCGTTGGCGGGTACGGGCCGAGCAGGCCTCGTGCAGCTCGGCCACCGCGGTCAGGTCCTCGGCGACCGCCGGTCGTACGGTCAACTCCGCCCCGTCGGGCAGGACGACGGTGATCTGGTCAGCGCCCCGACCCGCCGCGGTCGCGCCCAACTCCAGCAACGCCTGCGCTCGTGCGTACTCCGCCGGGGTGAAGCTCGGCGCGACCCGGCGCAGGTGGTACGCGCCCCCGTTGGGGTCGGCCAGCAGCATCGTCAGGCCGTCGATCCCGCACCGGGCCGCCTCGGACGCCGGGCGCCAGGTCACCTCGTCGGCACCGAGCAGGGCCCGCAACACCTCCCCGGTCGCGTCCGGGTCACGCACCAACCGGGTCGCCAGAGCGAGCACCCGGGTCGGCTGGTCGACCAGGCCACGCGCCTCGCTGCGCGCCACCCAACAGTCCCGCCCCCGACCCCGCTCGACAGCGGCGACGAGGTCCGCCTCGTCGAGGGTGTCCGGCGCGTCGACCAGGAAATCGTCGACGGCACCGTGCTCGGTGGTGTGCACCTGCACGGTGAGGATGTTGACGCCGCGCAACGCGAGGCTCGCCGTGAGCACCGACAGATAGCCCGGTCGGTCGTCGACGGTGGCCCGGATTCGCCAGAGGGTCATTGGTGCCTCCCTTCGCGTACCACCCTCGCGCCCGCCTGTTGCCGGACGATTGCCCCGCCGTGTCGAGCCGCGTCCGGCCCTGCGGCGTACGTCACAGCTGGCCAGGGGCGGTCACGGCGTGGCGCTGATCGGCGGGACGTCGACCAGGTCCAGCCGGTCGCCGAGGATCACCGCGCTGGCCCGGACCAGCTGCGCCAGCCGGTCCACCTCGGTGGAGTGGAACGTGGCCGGGGTCAGCGACTCGCTGTGTTCGCGGCAGACGACCATGACCAGCCCGGCCCGACCGAAGGGCGCGACCGCGAAGTGCCCGCCGTCGCGCATGGTCATCGACCGGGCCCGCAGCGGGGTCACCTCTGGCAGGCGGGGCGGCTCGGGCGTACGCCAACTGGCGTGCGCGACCGTGGCCCCACCGCCGCCGGTCCGACTGGCCCAGTCGACGGGCACCACCGCGGCGACCGCCCAGTCGGCGGCGAGCAGTCCGGGCACCGCGTCGACAAGGGTGGCCAGCCCGTCGGTCGGGTTGGCGGCCACCTGTGCCAACAGTTCGGCGTCCTGACCGGTGGTGGTGGGCGCGCCGATCGCCCGCCACACCCCGTCCACCCGGACGCCGGGGATCGCCGCCAGGCCGGCGAGCAGCCGTTCGACCCGAGCGGCGCCGGGCCACACCACGGTGAAGTCGTCGACCGCGCGCCCGCCGAGCCGTTCCAGCACGACCACCTGGACGATGTCCGCGCCCGACACCCCGAGGGTGCGGGCCACCTGGCCGAGTGTGCCCGGGCGGTCCGGCAGGGTGACCCGTACGCGCAACAACATCTCGAACCCCTCCGCTCGGCGGGCCAGCACGAGGGCCGGCAGGCTGATCATCAGGCTGCCAGGTGACCATTTCGTCCCTGTTGCGGCGGCATGACCCGAGGGTCAAACCTGACCTTGACAAGCGGTCCGAGCTGCCCTGGACTGTCCGGATGACCGATCCGGCCACCCGCCACCCGACGCCGGAGCGGCACCGGGGCACCGGCGGCGACTCCCCCGCCGGTCTGGACCTGGGTCGACTCAGCCACTACCTGGCCGAACACCGACCCGACCTGGCCACCGCCCCGCTGCGGGCCGAGCTGATCACCGGCGGCCGGTCCAACCTGACCTACCTGCTCCGGGCCGGCGGCCAGGAGCTGGTGCTGCGCCGTCCGCCGCTCGGGCACGTGCTGGCCACCGCGCACGACATGGCCCGGGAGTTCCGGGTGATCTCGGCGCTCGCCCCGACCGACGTGCCGGTGCCGGACGCGGTGTTGCTCTGCTCGGCCCCGGACGTGCTCGGCGCGCCCTTCTACCTGATGCGACGGGTGCCCGGCGAGGTGTTCCGCAGCCGACAGCAGACCGACGGGCTCACCGCCGAGCAGCGACACGGGCTGGCCATGGCGATGATGGACACCCTCGCGGCACTGCACACGGTCGAACCGGAGGCGGTCGGCCTGGCCGACTTCGGCCGCCCCGACGGCTACCTCGCCCGGCAGGTACGCCGCTGGGCCGGGCAGCTGGACCGCTCCCGCAGCCGGCCGATGCCCGGCATCGACGAGCTGCGCGACCTGCTCGCCGCCACCGCACCCGAGGGCCGCAACGCCGGCCGCATCGTGCACGGCGACTACCGCCTGGACAACCTGCTCGCGACGGTCGATCCGGTGACCGTGGCGGGCGTGCTGGACTGGGAGATGGCCACCCTCGGCGACCCACTGGCCGACCTCGGGCTGCTGTTGACGTACTGGGAGGTGCTCGGCGGCAGCGACATCGCCGACGGCAACCCGGTCGCCGACGGCCTCGGCCCACGGGCCGGCTTCCCCACCGGCACCGAACTGATCGACCGGTACGTCGACCGCAGCGCCGTCGACGTCGGCCCGCTGCACTGGCACATCGCCCTCGGTTGCTTCAAGCTCGCGGTGATCTGCGAGGGCATCCACTACCGGTACACCCTCGGGCAGACCCTCGGCGAGGGCTTCGACACCATCGGGGACATGGTGGCGCCGCTGGTCACGCACGGACTGAACGCGGTGAGGGAGAGCTGATGGACTTCGGGTACGACGCCCGCACCGAGCAGTTGCGCGCGGAGCTGACGGACTTCCTCGACCAGCACGTCTACCCGGCCGAGACGGTGCACGCGACGCAGGTGGCCGCCACCGGTGACCCGTGGGCCCGTCCGCCGGTGCTTGCCGAGTTGAAGGCCGAGGCCCGTCGGCGCGGCCTGTGGAACCTCTTCCTGCCCGACCCGCGCTACGGTGCCGGGCTGACCAACCTCCAGTACGCCCCGCTGGCCGAGCTGACCGGCCGCAGCCCGCATCTCGCCCCGGAGGCGCTCAACTGCGCGGCACCGGACACCGGCAACATGGAACTGCTCGCCGAGTTCGGCTCCCCCGCCCAGCGCGAACGCTGGCTGAACCCGCTGTTGGCCGGCGAGATCCGGTCCGCGTTCTGCATGACCGAGCCGGAGGTGGCCTCCTCCGACGCCACGAACATCGCCACCTCGATCCGCCGCGACGGCGACCACTACGTGATCGACGGACGCAAGTGGTGGTCGTCCGGGGCGATGGATCCGGCCTGCGAGCTGTTCATCGTGATGGGCAAGACCGATCCGGGCGCCGAGCGGCACCGGCAGCAGAGCATGGTCCTGGTCCCCCGGGACACCCCGGGCGTCATGGTCCGCCGGGGCATGACGGTGTACGGCTACAGCGACGGCCCGCACGGCGGGCACGCCGAGATCGACTTCACCGGCGTACGGGTGCCGGTGGAGAACCTGATCGGCACCGAGGGCACCGGTTTCGCCATCGCCCAGGCCCGCCTCGGCCCCGGCCGGATCCACCACTGCATGCGGCTGGTCGGGATGGCCGAACGGGCCCTGGAACTGCTCTGCCGGCGGGTCACCGAGCGAATCGCGTTCGGCCGACCGCTCGCCGAACAGGGTGTGGTACGCGAGTGGATCGCCGAGTCCCGGGTCCGCATCGAACAGGCCCGGTTGCTGGTGCTCAAGACCGCCTGGCTGATGGACACGGTCGGCAACAAGGGCGCACACACCGAGATCCAGGCAATCAAGATCGCCACCCCGGCGATGGCCGAGTGGGTGATCGACAAGGCCGTCCAGGCGCATGGCGCCGCCGGGGTCAGTCAGGACACCCCGCTGGCCGCGCTCTGGGCCCAGGCCCGCACGCTGCGGCTCGCCGACGGCCCCGACGAGGTGCACCGGGCCAGCCTCGCCAGACGCGAACTACGCCGCTGGACTGACTGAGCCCGCCTGCTGGGCGCCGTTTCGCCGAAACGGCGGGGTAGGCGCGGACGGAACCGCCACGACGGCGTAACGCAGTCGATCATCGGCTCGGGGTCAGGTGGAGGCGCGCTCCACCAGCTGCGTCTGGAGCACGATGTGCGGGGCGGGAATCTCGTCACCGCGGATCCGGGCCACCAGCAGCCGGGCCATCTGCCGTCCCATCTCCTCCACCGGCTGGAAGACCGAGGTCAACGGAGGGACGGCCTGCCGGGCGATGGGCGCGTCGTCGAAGCCGATCACCGCCACGTCCTCGGGTATCCGGCGGCCGGACTCGCGCAGCGTCCGCATCGCGCCGAACGCCATCAGGTCGGCCGCGACGAAGACCGCATCCAGGTCGGGGCAGCGCTCCAACAGGTGCCGCATGGCGGTCGCGCCGCTCTCCTCGCTGAAGTCGCCGTACCCGATCAGGTCGGGGTTGATGCCGAACCCGGCACTGCGGACCGCGTCCCGGTAGCCGGAGAGGCGGGCCAGGCCGGCGCCCATGTCCTGCGGGCCGGCGATGGTGGCGATGCGCCGCCGACCGCGGCCGGCCAGGTATTCCACGGCCTGGCGTGCCCCGCCGACGTTGTCCACGTCGACGAAGGAGGCGGGTTGGGCCTCCGGGTGCAGCATCCGCGCGGGCCGACCACCGAGCACCGTCGGCAGGCCGCGCTCCTCCAGCAGCGTGGGTAACGGGTCGTCGTCGTGCAACGACAGCAGCAATACGCCGTCGACGTGCTGGTTGGTCAGGTGGTGCTCGACCCGCTCCCGCTCCAGCGGGGACTGCGCCATGGCCAGCCAGAGCTGAAGCGGGGTCTCCAGCAGGGTCGAGCTGATCCCCCGCACGATGCCGGCAAAGAACGGTTCGGCGAAGATCCGCTCACCGGACTCGCTGACCACCAGCGCCACCGAGTCGGTCCGCTGGGTGACCAGCGCCCGGGCGGCCCGATTCGGCACGTACCCCAGTTCGGCGATGGCCTGTTGCACGGCGGCACGGGCCTCCGGGCTCACCTGGGGAGAGCCGTTGACCACGCGGGAGACAGTCCCACGGCCAACACCCGCACGCGCCGCGACCGCGTCCAGGGTCGGGCGCCCGAGTGACCGGGTGCGCTGCGTTGTCATCGTCTGCTCCTCCGACGTCAGGCGGCACCGGCACCTGGTTGAGCGTCGGTGCCGGGCCGCCCGTTACTGGCTGGCCGTCGCCTTATTGTGCGGCCAGACCGTTGCGTCGGATCACCTCTGCGTACCACCTGGCGCTGGACTTGGGGATGCGAGTCTGGCTGTCGTAGTCGACGTAGATCATGCCGAACCGCTTGGTGTAGCCCCAGGCCCACTCAAAATTATCCAACAGTGACCATGCGAAGTATCCCTGCAGGGGGACACCGGCGCTGATCGCCTCGTGCGCGGCGCGCAGGTGCGCGTCGAAGTACGCCAGGCGTTCGACATCGTCGACCTGGCCGTCGATCACCGCGTCGACGAACGCGGAACCGTTCTCCGTCACGTAGAGCGGAAGATCGGTGTACTCCTCGTGCACCCGACGCAGCGTCTCCACCAGCCCGGGGGCGTCGATCTCCCAGTCCATGTCGGTGACCGGCACGCCCCGGGTGACGAACCGGACGTCCTCGCTGCCCGGCCAGTTGGTCGGTGCCCGCCAGTACCGCTCGGGCTGCTCACCGGGGACCGGCGCGGCGACCACGTGCCGGCTGTAGTAGTTCACCCCGACCAGGTCCATCGGCGTGGAGATGACGGCCAGGTCCCCGTCGCGGACGTGCCCGAAGTCGGTCACCTTCGCCAGGTCGGCGACCAGATCGTCGGGGTACTGGCCACGCAGCATCGGGTCGAGGAAGAACCGGTTGGCCAACCCGTCGATGCGTCGGGCGGCGTCGACGTCGCCGGGCGCGTCGCTGGCCGGGGTGACCGGGTAGAGGTTCACGGTGACGCCGAGTTGCGCCTGGGGCAGCGTCGCGCGCAGCGCCTGCACGGCGAGCCCGTGCCCGAGCATCAGGTGGTGCCCGGCCTGGACCGAAGCCGCCCCGTCGGTACGGCCCGGGGCGTGCACCCCGGAGCCGTAGCCGAGGAAGGCCGAGCACCATGGCTCGTTCAGCGTGGTCCAGTACTTCACCCGGTCGCCGAGGGCGTTCGCCATCAGCTGCGCGTACTCGGCGAACCGGGCGGCGGTGTCGCGGGCCGGCCAGCCCCCGGCGTCCTCCAGCTCCTGGGGCAGGTCCCAGTGGTAGAGGGTCAGCCAGGGCTCGATCCCGTTGGCCAGCAGGTCGTCGACCAGCCGCTGGTAGAAGTCGAGCCCTTCGGCGTTGACGGGACCGGACCCGCCGGGCTGCACCCGGGGCCAGGAGACCGAGAACCGGTACGACTTGAGCCCCAGCTCGGCCATCAGTCGTACGTCGTCGCCGACCCGGTGGTAGTGGTCGCAGGCCACGTCACCGGTGTGCCCGGCGACCGTGCGTCCCTCGGTGTGGCTGAAGGTGTCCCAGATCGACGGGGTACGTCCACCCTCGGCCGCGGCCCCCTCGATCTGGTACGCGGCGGTGGCCGCTCCCCAGAGGAAGCCCGGCGGGAAGGTCAGCGGCGCACGTTCGTCGAGGACGCCGACTGCGGGTGGGGTGGCGGGGTTGCTCACGACTTGACTGCACCTTCCATGATCCCGCCGATGATCTGGCGGCCGAACACGATGAAGACCAGGACCAGTGGCAGGGTGCCGACCGCCGTGGCGGCGAAGACCTGGGAGTAGTCCGTGTAGTAGGCGTACGAGAGGAAGGAGAGCGACACCTGCAGGGTCGGGTTCTCCGGGCTGAGGATCGCGTACGGCCAGAGGAACGAGTTCCAGGTTTCCATGAAGGTCAGCAGGCCGAGCACGGCCGCGGCCGGCCGCAGCGCCGGCAGCACGATGTTCCAGTAGATCCGGAAGGTGCTCGCCCCGTCGACCCGGCCAGCCTCGATCAGCTCGTCCGAGATCGCCTGGCTGGCGTACTGCCGCATCATGAACACGCCGAAGGCGCTGACCAGGAACGGCACGGTGACCGCGAGCAGGCTGTCGTACCAGCCGAACGACTGCATCATGCCCCAGAGCGGGATCAGGCCCATCTGGGTCGGGATCATCATGGTGACGATGATCGACAGCAGCAGGATGTTACGGCCCCGGAAGCGCAGCTTCGCGAAGGCGAAACCGGCCAGCGAGCCGGTGAGCACCACCGACACGGTGACCACCGAGGAAACGATGACCGAGTTGACCAGACCGGTGACGAAGTTGGCCGCGTCGTTGTCGAGCACCCGGCCGAAGTTGTCCCCGAAGGAGCCGGCCGGGGTGAACGGTGGCGGCACGTCGTTGATCGCATCCAGGCTGCGGGTGCCGATCACGATCATGTAGTAGAACGGGTAGATCGAGAGCAGGGCCGCCATGACGAGCGCCAGGTAGGTCAGCGGGCTGGTACGCCAGAGGCGAGAAGCCGATTTCACTGGTCTCTCCTTACTTCGCCGTACGGCGGACGAGTACGAAGTTGATCAGCGACACCAGCACGATGATCATGAAGATCGCCCAGGCGACCGCGGCTCCGTAGCCGGCGGTGTTCAGGTTGACGATGCCCATCTCGTACATGTACATGGCCAGGGTCTGGAACTGCCGCTGGTCACCACCGATGATGTTGCCGTTGGCGAAGAGCAGCGGCTCGGTGAACAGCTGCATGCCGCCGATCGTGGAGAGGATGACCACGAAGATGAAGGTCGGCTTGAGCATCGGCAGGGTGATCTGCCAGAACTGCCGCCACTGACCGGCCCCGTCGATCGCGGCCGCCTCGTAGAGATCCTTCGGGATGGCCTGCATGCCGGCGAGCAGGATCAGGGTGTTGTAGCCGGTCCACCGCCAGTTGACCATGGTGGCGAGCGCCGTCCAGGAGCTCCACTTCTCGCCGTTCCAGTCGATGGCCTCGACACCGGCGAAGCTGAGCAGCCAGTTGAACAGACCGAAGTCACGCTGGTACAGCATGCCGAAGACGATGGCGACCGCGGCCACCGAGACCACGTTCGGGATGAAGATGGCCATCCGGAAGAAGGTCTTGGCCCGCAGCAGGGTGCGGTTGAGCAGGTTGGCCAGGAAGAGCGCCAGCAGCAACTGCGGGATGGTCGACAGCGCGAAGATGCCGAACGTGTTGACCAGCGCGTTCCAGAAGTACTCGTCGGAGATCAACCGGGTGTAGTTGTCGAACCCGATGAACGAGTTCTCGCCGATCATGTCCCAGTCGTGCAGGGACATCCAGGCGGTCCGCAGCATCGGGTAGAACCCGAAGACCCCGAAGATCAGGAAGAACGGTGCGATGTAGAGGTACGGGGAGTACTTGAGATCCAGGCGGTTGAGCAGATGCCCACGCCGGCGCCGGGGCTCGGCGTTCGGAGGCGGTGGTGCTGACGACGGCGGTGCCGTCGTGGCCGACAGACTCATCAGGTTTCCTTTCCGGGCGACGCCCCGGGGCCCGCACGCGGTGCCACGCGCAAGGGGGGACCGACCGGTGGCGTCCGGGCAGGAATCCCGAACGCCACCGGATGGGAATCACTCAGAAGGCGCCCTGAGTCTCAGCGTCCTTGGTGAACTGCTCCCAGGCCTGATCCTTGCTGGCCCGCCCGTTCTCGAAGGCCCGCATGGCCGGCTCGAACGCGTTCTCCTTGACAGCCTGGTGCTTCGGGCCCAGGTGGACCGGCTCGATCTTGGCGACGCTCTCACCGAAGATCTTGCCCGTCGGCGCACCGCTGAAGTACTCGTTGGTGTAGTTGAGGAACTCCTCGTTCTTCAACGCCTCAAGGTTGGTCGGCAGCGGGCCGGTGGCCTTGAAGGCCGCGACCTGGCTGGTGGCGTTGGTCAGGAACTCGGCCAGCTTGGCCGCCTCCTTCTGGTGCTGGCTCTGCTCCGGCACGGCCAGCCAGGAGCCGCCCCAGTTACCGCCGCCACCCGGAACGGCAGCCACGTCCCACTTGCCCTTGTTGCCCTCGCCGGAGTTCTCCTCGACGATGCCGAGCATCCAGGACGGGCAGAAGGTCGCCGCGAAGGTGCCCTGCTTGAAGCCCGCGTTCCACGCCGGCGACCAGGTCTCGGCCTTGGCGGAGATGTCCACCATCGAGGTGGCGGTGTCCCAGGCAGCCTTCACCGCAGGGCTGTCCTTGGCGATGACGTTGTTTTCCTTGTCGTAGAACAGGTCGCTGCCCTGCTGGAACAGCACGCCGTTCGAGACCGCGGTGATCGAGTCGATGAAGCCCTTGCCAGTGGCCTGCTTGTACTTCTGGCCGGTCTGGTGGAAGCCGTTCCAGTCCGGCCACAGGGCCGAGACCTGGTCCCGCTCGGTGGGCAGGCCAGCCGCCTGGAACAGGTCCTTGCGGTAGCAGACGGCGAGGCTGCCGACGTCGGTGGGCAGACCGATCAGCCGCCCGTCCGGCGCCTTGCCCAGCTCCCACTTCCAGGGCAGGTACTCCTTGGAGTGGTCGTCGATCAGCGGAGCGAGGTCGGCCCAGTTGCGCGGGTTGGCCTTGAACTCGTTGAGGATGCCCTCTTCCAGGGCGGTCACGTCGGCCGCGCCCTTGCCGGTGGCCAGGTAACGGACCAGCTTGGGGCGGTACTCGCGCAGCTGCGCGGTCTTGCGCAGCTCGACCTTGATGCCGGTCTGCTGCTCGTACTGCTTGACGAGCTCGTCGTAGCCCATCTCGCCGAAGGTGTCGACGACCAGCTTGGCGGGCTTGCCGCCCTCTGCCGACGTGTTGTCGTCGTCGTTGCCGCAGGCCGCGAGGCCACCGACGGCGGTGACCGCCGCCAAGGTGGCCGCCGCCAGGCGGGCACGCCGCTTGGTGAGGTTCATCCTGACCCCTCTTTCAGTGGTGAGGCTGGTTTATGTGGTGGGGGGGTGCCGCAGCGTCTGCCGGCCGCCGGCTGGTCAGCCGGGCGTCGACGCCCCGGGCGCGCTGAGATGTGATCTACGCCCCTTGGGAACGCTCCCATGAGATTGCCGGGAGGTATCAGGAGTGTCAATAGGCCATTGGGAGCGTTCCCAGATCGTTACCACCGGACCGGTTTGATCCCGCTTCGCGCCAGCCTCGACGACTGTCCGGTCAAGGTGCCGGAACGTCCTTGATCAGCAGAAGCGCCGCAGCAGTGTGGTCACCCGGCCGGCGTCGAAGGCCTCCGGGTCGAAGCCGTCACCGACCCACGCCCGCATCGCCGCGTGCTCCGGGTGTCCCGGATCGGCGACCGCGGCGAGCAGCAGCAGGTAACCCTGCGCGCCGCCGACGTTCTCCGGCGGAGCGGCCCGCTCGCCGTCGACACACCTCGGGTAGCGCTCGTCGGCATCGGCGGTGACCACGTCCTCCACCAGCAGGTCGTGCTCCCACCAGTCACCGAAGTCGTACGTGTACTGCAACCGGCTGCCCTTGCCCGCCACCGCGTCCAGCCGCACGTCCAACTCGTCGTGCAGGGTCAACTCGTCGTCGAGCGCCAGGTCGCCGTCCGGGTCCGGCTCGCCGTACTGCACGCCGTCGATCTCGAACGAGTGCAGATGACAGTCGCGCCAACCCATCGCGTGCTGCACCACCCGGTGCAGGCGATCCAACGTGTAGCCACCGGGCACGAGCACCCGGCGCCAGATCGTGGGACGAACCCCGGACAGCGAAATCCTCAGCTGGAAGATATGACGCGGCATGCGTGTCCCATCCTTCCTCGGCATAGGCTGCGGACATGATCTGCCGAGCGTGCCGGGCGCGGCGGCACGACGACTGCCCGGGCCGGAACTGGTGCGACTGCCAGCACCGTACCCCTCGACCCACCCCTGTCGTCACCGGTCCGGCCAGCGAATGACCGCCGACGCGCCGATTTCCGCCCTCTGGCCGGATCCGTCACCCGCTCCGCTGGACGACGATGCGCTGACCGCGCTCTATCGCCGGGCCGACACGCCGCAGCTGCGGATGAACTTCGTGACAAGTGTCGACGGCGCGGTGAGCCTCGACGGCTACTCGGCCGGGTTGTCCGGCGAGCCCGACAAGCGGGTCTTCCGGCTGCTGCGCATGGTCTGCGACGCGCTGCTGGTGGCCGCCGGCACGCTGCGCCACGAGGGTTACCGGGCGCTGCGGCTCGACGAGCAGCGCCGCGCCTGGCGCCGCCGGCACGGGCTGGCCGAGTACCCGACGCTCGTGGTGGTCTCCAACAGCCTCGACCTCGATCCGACCCAGGCCGCCTTCGCCGACGCGCCGGTACGCCCGATGGTGCTCACCCGCGACGGCGCGCCCGCGGCACCGGGCCTGGCCGCCGTGGCCGATCTGGTGCACTGCGGCACCGACGAGGTCGACCTGGCCGTCGGCCTGGCCGAACTGCGGCGGCGTGGCTTCGACCAGGTGCTCTGCGAAGGTGGCCCGCACCTGTTCGGCGCGCTCACCGCCGCCGACCTGGTCGACGAGGTCTGCCTGTCGGTGGCTCCGCTGCTCGCCGGCGCCGGCGCCGGCCGGATCACCGCCGGTACGCCGAGCCCGGCCCGGCAGCTGCCGCTGCGCCACGTGCTGCTCGCCGGCGACGGCACCCTGCTGCTGCGCCACGCCCGCCACTGACCACCTGCACGACTGTCGGCGGAAATGGCCGAACCGCCACCGGCGACGAGGTCAGCTCAATACCGTGAACCGGGATCGGCAGCTGCCGGAGGACGGGACGTTGACGCACGAGGTGGTCGAACTACGGGTGCACGGCGTCTCGGGGACCTCCGCCGAGACGCTGCTGGACCACCCTGTGGTGATCCGGGTCGCCGGTGACGACAACGCCGGCTTCTACCGCCCCCGGCCCGGGTTCGGCATCAGCGACCGGCCGAGCGGGCTGAAGGTCGAAGCGTACCGCTGGGGGGCGCTCACCGCCGGAGCCGCCGTGCGTACCCTCTCCCTGCTGTTCCTGTTGCCGTTCATGCTTGTCAACCTCGCCGTCTGGGCCCGGCCGGCGACCGGCGGGGCCGGCGGGTTGATCGGCCCGCTGTGCCGGCTGCTCGCCGCCACCCTGACCGCGGCGTTCGTGTTGTCCGTCGTGGGGGTGAGCATCGACCTGGTCGGCTGGCAGTGCGTCGGCTACCAGCCCTGCCGGGCGGGCCGCGGCTACCTGGCCTGGCTCGGCAGCCTCCCTCTCGGGCCACGCCTGGCGATCCTCGCGCTGGTGCCCATCGCCGCGCTGCGGCTGCTGTGGTGGCTCGGCGCACGTTCGTCCCGGGCCTTCGAGGCGTTTCCGGCCAGGCCCGGGCAGGCACGCGACGCGCTCGGCGAGGACCGCATCGACGAACCCGGCTTCTGGAACGACGCGATCGTGGTGCGTCGACTGCTGACCCTGCACGTCGCGGTCGGGCTCGGCATTCTCGACACGATCCTGCTCGGCGCGCAGATCCATCTCCGTCCCACGCCCGTGGTGTACGTGCTCTTCGGTACGGCCTGGTGCCTGCTCGCCGTCGCCGCCGTCCTGCTCTGCCGACCGGCCCGCGCCGTCGACGAGGGGCCGGGCCGGGGACCTGTCGACATGCGGGGCGTACGGCGGCTGCGCCAGGCCACGACGGTGGTCACCCTGCTGGCGCTCGCCTACACCGTGGTGCCGTTGGAACCGGAGCCACCGCACGGGCAACTCCCCGGATACGAGGGCGCGGTGGCCGCGTTGATCGCGGTCCAGGCCGGCCTGCTGATCGCGCTGACCGTCACCACCTGGCACCAGCGCCGGCGCAGCCGCGCGGGAACCCCGTTGTGGCTCGGTGGACTGGCCGGCCCGCTGCTCGCCACCGCGGCGGTCGCCGCCGCCTACGGATTCGCCGCCGCGCTGGTGTACCGGGTGGCCGACTTTCTGGACCGCAGCGACATCCCCAACCCGGCACGGCCGGATCGCCCCGGCGCACCACCGCTGGAGCCACCGGTCTCCTACCGTTGGGCGGCCCTGGCCGGGCTGGCGGCGATCATGGTCGTCGCGATCGCCGCACTCTGGCGGATCGTCGCGACAAGGCGACGGCGACGCCGGATGGCCGAGCAGATCGTCCGGCGCGACTTCCCCGATCCCCCGCCGGAGGCGCTGCCCCAGCGCGCCGCCGTCCGGGAGGTCGTCGCCCGGGCGGCGTTCACCGAACAACTCGGGCCCATCTTCATCGTCTTCCTGGTCCTGTCCCTGCTCGGCGTGGCGATCGTCGCCCTGGACCTGATCGGCGTCGGGCCGTCGGAGCTGTCGCGGTACCTGGCCAGAACCGACGGCCAGGCGACCACAAACCTGTCGCTCGTGACCGATGTCGGGATCTACGTGATCGGGCTGGTTGCGGCCGGAATCGTCGTGCTCGGGCTGGCCTCCTACCGCTCGGAGGGCACCCGCCGCTCGGTCGCGGTGATCTGGGACCTGGGCACGTTCTGGCCACGTACGGTGCATCCGTTCGCGCCACCCTGCTACGCCGAACGAGCCGTGCCGGAACTCGCCAAGCGGGTCAGCGCACTGGCCCGCAAAGGAGGCGTGATCCTCTCCGGGCACTCCCACGGTTCGGTGCTCGCCGCCGCCACCCTGCTCCAGTTGCCGCCGGAGGTGCTGCCCCGGGTGGCGTTGCTGACCCACGGCAGCCCGTTGCACCGGCTCTACTCCCGGCTCTGTCCGGCCTTCCTCGGTGACGACGTGCTGTACGAAATCGGCGACCGGATCGGCTGGCGATGGGTCAACCTGTGGCGCGACACCGACCCGATCGGCGGTCCCGTCTTCTCCGCGCACTGGCCCGGGCAGCCACCCCGGGTGCCGCCGCCGGCCGGCACCGTCGACCGCCGGTTGCGGGACCCGGTCGAGGTCACCGTGCCGCCGGACGACACCGTGCCGCCCCGCATCGACCAGCATTGGCCGTACCACACCAATCCGCAGTACGAGGCTGCCGTGCGGGAGTTGGCCGGGCGACTCGACCCGGACCTGCTCCACCTGAGCCGGGACCGGTAGCAAACCCGGCCGATCGACACGAGCAGTGGGGGTGCCGTCGCGCTGCGCGGTCGAGGCCGGAGTCTCGACGTGGCCTCCGCCGCGTCGCGTGGCGGTGTGTCGTACTCCTCCGGCAGGATGCAGGGCGTGCGTGCCGACCGCGATGACCGCCCGGTACGCGATAACCGCCGAGGAGGAGCCACCCGATGACTGACCCGGGGTTCGACGTCACGGGCGAGGGCGCGGGTGAAGGTGTCGGCCGGGTGCTCGGCACCGCCGACGCCACTCCCCTGCAGTTCTGGACGGCCGTCGCCCCCGGCAGCTATCTGCAGCTCGACGACGTGGTGGTGACCCGCCGGGAGTTGCCCGACCGGGAGCCGGTGACCATCGCCGGGGTGGTCACCCAAGTCCGGGCGCGGCACGAGGGCGCCCAGTTCGACTCCGACGTGTTCGCCATCGCCGACGGCACCCTGCCCGCCCAGGTGCAGGAGGCCGCCGAGATCACCACCACCCGGGTCGACCCGGAGTTCTACGTGCCGCCGCAGCCCGGCGCGGTGGTGCACCGGGCCGAGGGCGACGCCCGGGCGCGGGCGCTGCACTTCGACCGGATGGAGCGCCGCATCCCGATGGGCACCGGCCGCGACGGGGTGCCGGTCTACCTCAACGCCGACTTCCTGGACGGCACCCGGGGCGCCCACGTGTCGATCTCCGGCATCTCCGGGGTGGCCACCAAGACCAGCTTCGCCACCTTCCTGCTCTACTCGGTGTTCCGCTCCGGGCAGTTGGGCGGTGACGCGGTAAACGCCAAGGCGCTGATCTTCAACGTGAAGGGCGAGGACCTGCTCTTCCTCGACCACCCGAACAATCGGCTCGACGACGCCACCCGGGCCGCGTACGCCCGGCTCGGCCTGGTCGCCGACGCCTTCGGTGACGTACGGGTGTACGCCCCGCCGAGGGTCGGCGACTCCTCCGGCACACCCGACGTGAGCAGCCGGCTCACCGGGGTCGACAGCTTCTACTGGACGCTGTCGGAGTTCTGCGCCGACCGGCTCCTGCCGTACGTCTTCGCCGACGCCGACGACGAACGCCAGCAGTACACGATGGTGGTCCACTCGGTCGCCGCCCACCTGGCCCGCTATGCCCAGCCGGCCGACGGTGGGGTGAGCCTCGACGGGGTGCGCCTGGGCAGCTACGGCGACCTGGTCGACCACATCGTCGAGCAGCTCAGCGACGACGAGACCCGCGGCGAGTGGGCCGGCAGCGCGGTCGGCCTGGGCACGGTCAACGCCTTCGCCCGGCGGTTGATCGGCAGCAAGAAGGACCTGTCCCGGCTGATCCGGGGTGACCTGGCCACCCGCCGCCCGCACTCGATCAACACCGCGGAGAGCGCCCAGGTCACCGTGGTCGACCTGCACAACCTGCCCGACCGCGCGCAACGGTTCGTGGTGGGTGTGACGCTCAAGAGCGAGTTCGAGCGCAAGGAGAAGGCCGGCACCGCCAAGCCACTGCTGTTCGTGGTGCTCGACGAGCTGAACAAGTACGCCCCCCGGGAGGGCTCCTCCCCGATCAAGGAGGTGCTGCTCGACATCGCCGAGCGGGGCCGCTCGCTCGGGGTGATCCTCATCGGTGCCCAGCAGACCGCCAGCGAGGTGGAACGCCGCATCGTCACCAACTCGGCGATCCGGGTGGTGGGCCGGCTCGACCCGGCCGAGGCGTCCCGTCCCGAGTACGGCTTCCTCCCGCCGGCCCAGCGGCAACGCGCGTTGCTGGCCAAGCCGGGCACGATGTTCGTCAACCAGCCGGACATCCCGGTCCCGCTCTGCCTGGAGTTCCCCTTCCCGGCCTGGGCGACCCGGGTCTCCGAGGCCGGGGCCGCGCCGTCGCAGACGCTGCGCTCGATCACCCAGTCCGCCGACCCGTTCGCCGTGGTCGGCTCCGGCGGCGGCAGCGTCGACGACGACATCCCGTTCTAGGCACAGGGAAGGCGGACCCAGTGAAGATCCTGCACACCTCCGACTGGCACGTGGGCAAGGTCCTCAAGGGGCAGTCGCGGGCCGAGGAGCACAAGAACGTGCTGGCCGGGGTCATCGACATCGCCCGGCAGGAACGGCCGGACCTGGTCGTCATCGCCGGTGACCTCTACGACACCGCCGCGCCGACGGCGGAGGCGACCCGGCTGGTCACCCGGGCGTTGACCGCGCTGCGGCGTACCGGCGCGGACGTGGTGGCCATCGGCGGCAACCACGACAACGGCCCGGCGCTGGACGCGCTGCGTCCCTGGGCCGAGGCCGCCGGCATCACCCTGCGCGGCGCGGTCCGCGAGGATCCGGCCGAGCACGTCATCGACGGCACCACCGCCGGCGGGGAACGCTGGCAGCTGGCCGCCCTGCCGTTCCTGTCCCAGCGGTACGCGATCCGCGCGGTGGAGATGTACGAGCTGACCGCCGCGGAGACCACCCAGACCTACGCCGACCACCTGGGCCGCATCCTGGCCCGGCTGACCGAGGGCTTCACCGAGCCGGACCGCGTCCACCTGGTCACCGCGCACCTGACCGTGGTCGGGGCGGCCACCGGCGGCGGTGAACGTGACGCGCACACGGTGATGGGGTACGCGGTGCCCGCCACGGTCTTCCCCGGCACCGCGCACTACGTCGCGCTCGGGCATCTGCACCGCGCCCAGCGGGTGCAGGGACCGTGCCCGATCCGCTACAGCGGGGCACCCCTTGCAGTGGACTTCGGCGAGCAGGAGAACGTCCCGTCGGTGACCCTGGTCGAGGTCAGCACGACCACCGCGGCGCAGGTGCGGGAGGTGCCGGTGACGGCGGCCACGGCGCTGCACACCGTACGCGGCACGCTGGCGCAGCTCGCCGGGATCACCGCACCGGAGGGTTGGCTGCGGGTGTACGTGCGCGAGCAGCCCCGCGCCGGGCTGCGCGAGGAGGTGCAGGAGTTGTTCCCCCGCGCGCTGGAGATCCGCATCGACCCGGAGCTGGTGCCGGCGCCGGGCAGCGGCACCCGGGTCGCCCAGCGTTCCGGGCGTTCTCCCCGACAGCTGTTCGCCGACTACCTGGACAGTCGGGGGCACGCCGACGACGGCGTCCGGGACCTCTTCGACGAGCTGCTCGAGGAGGTCGAGCACTGATGCGGCCGATGCGACTGGACCTGGCCGGTTTCACCGTGTTCCGCGACGAGACCACCATCGACTTCACCGACGCGGACTTCTTCGCCCTGGTCGGGCCGACCGGTTCCGGCAAGTCGACGGTGCTCGACGCGATCTGCTTCGCCCTCTACGGCACGGTGCCCCGCTGGGGTGGCACGCGCGGGCTGGGTAACGCGCTGGCCCCGTCGGCGACGGAGGCCCGGGTGCGACTGGTCTTCGAGTCGGCCGGGGCCCGGTACGTGGCGACCCGGGTGGTGCGCCGGGACGGCCGCGGCAACGTGAAGACCGCCAACGCCGGGTTGCAGTTGATGCCGGACGGCTTCGACGTCACCAAGCTGGACACCGGGCTGAGCCCGGAGGATCTCGGCGAGGTGGTCGCCGGCACCCCGGGCGAGATGGACGAGGCGGTGCTGGCGGCGGTCGGCCTGCCGTACGAGCAGTTCACCAGTTGCGTGGTGCTGCCGCAGGGGAAGTTCGCCGACTTCCTGCACGCCCGGCCGGCCACCCGGCAGCAGATCCTGGTCAACCTGCTCGGCCTCGGCGTCTACGAGCAGGTGCAGCAGCGGGCCACCGGGCGTGCCGCGCAGGCCGAGGCGAAGCTGGAGGCCGTCGACCAGTTGCTCGCCGGGCTCGCCGACACCGACGACGCCACCCTGGAACGGGCCACCGAGCAGGTCGAGCGGATGACCGAGCTGGCCACCGCGGTCACTGCCGCCGTACCGGAGCTGGAGACGGCGCGGGCGACGGCGCGCGAGGTGATGCAGGCGCTGGCCGCCCTCGACGCCGAGTTGTCCGTGCTGGACGCGGTCCGGGCGCCGGACGGCACGGCCGAACTGACGCAGGCGGTGGCCGCCGCCCGTGCGGCGGCCGACGCCGCGGTCGACGCGGTGTCGCTGGCCGAGGAGCGCGAGGAGAAGCTGCGCGGCGAGTTGACCGCCCTCGGCGACGAGAGCACCCTGCGACTGCAGCTGCGCTCCTACGCCGAGCGGGAGCAGTTGGCCGGTCAGGCCGACGCGCTGCGCGCGGCGGTGCAGGCCGCCGGCGCCGAACACGACGCGGCCGTGGCGGCGCTGGCGCAGGCGACCGCGGCGGCCGAGCGGGCCGAGGCGGAGCTGGCGGCGGCGTTCCAGGCCCACGAGGAGGCCAAGACCGCCGACCAGGCGGCGGCGCTGCGGGCGCACCTGAGCGACGGGGACGCCTGCCCGGTGTGCGAGCAGGTGGTGGCCCGGGTACCGGCGGTGCCGGCCGGGTCGGCGGTGGCCCGCGCGGTGGCCGCCGGCAAGTCGGCGCGGGCGGCCAGCGAGGCCGCGAAACGACTGGTGGTCGAACGCGACGCGGCCGCGCGGGACCTGGATCGGGTGCTGGTGCGCACCCGCGCCGAACACGACGGGATACAGGCCCGACTGTCCGCATTGGACGAACTGCTCGCCGACGCGGCGAGTGCGCAGACACTGCGCGAGCGACTCGACGAACACACCCGACTGCGGGCGGCGCTGGACGAGGCGGCCACGGCGGTACGGGCCGGTCGGGACGCCGCGCGCCGGGCGCGGGGCACGGTGGATGCCGCGCAGGAACGGCTGCGTACGGCGTGGCGGCACTTCGACGGCACCCGCGACGGGTTGGCCCGCTTCGGTCCGCCGGCCGCCGACCGGGACGACCTGGCCGCCGCCTGGGCCACCCTGGCCGAGTGGGCGCAGGAGCAGGCACGACAGCGCCGGTCGCAGCGCGACGGCCTGGCGACGTCGGTGGCCGACGCGGAGGCGGCGACCCGCGCGGTGGCCGCCCGCATCGACGGCATCTTCGCCGACGCCGGGTTGCCGGCCCCCGACGATCCGGTGCGCGCCGCCACGGTCGCCGTGGAGCGGGCCGAGGCCGAGCTACGCCGGCTGGTCGAGCGCCGTGAGCAGGCCGCCGAGCTGCGTGAGCAGCGCGCCGAGCACGAGCGGCAGGCCCAGGTCGCCCGGGCGTTGGCCGGGCACCTGCGGGCCAACAACTTCGAGCGGTGGCTGCTGGCCGAAGCCCTGGACCTGCTTGTCGACGGGGCGTCGGGGATCCTGCGGGAGCTTTCCGGCGGTCAGTACGACCTGATCCACGACAAGGGCGAGTTCTTCGTCGTCGACCACCACGACGCCGGTCTGCGTCGCGGGGTGCGGACGTTGTCGGGCGGTGAGACGTTCCAGGCGTCGCTGGCGTTGGCGCTGGCGTTGTCCGAGCAGTTGGCCGGGCTCTCCACCACGGCGGCCAGCCTGGAGTCGATCGTGCTCGACGAGGGCTTCGGCACTCTCGACGCGGCCACCCTCGACACCGTCGCGGCCACCCTGGAGAACCTGGCCGCCCGGGGGGACCGGATGGTCGGGGTGGTCACCCACGTGCCGGCGCTGGCCGAGCGGATCCCGGTCCGCTTCGAGGTACGCAAGGACGCCCGCTCGGCCCGCGTCGAACGCACCGGCCGGTGAGGCTCTCATGACGCGGTTCTTCGTCGACAGTTGGGATCCCGCCTACGGGGCCTCGTTCGAGGCGTCGGCGGCGGGGCCGGCCGCGCCGAGCAGCGCCCAGGTCGACGCCGACGCCGAGTTGCCCGCGCTGGACTGGCGGGCCATCGGCCCCCGCCCGGGGGTGCGGGCCCCGGACGTGGTGCTGCTTGTCGACGGGGTACGCCGGATCGACGCCAGCGTCTGGACGGCCGAGGAGGACGGCACCTCCTTCCCCGGCCTGGCCGCCTCGTACGCCGCCGGGGTGGTGCGGTGCGATCTGGAGCGTGGGGCGGCCCACCTGGCCGGGGCAAAGGTTGGCCGGGGACTGTTCACCGCCAGCCCGTCGGCGGGCGACGTGGTGGCCGGCACCGTCCGCTACCCGGTGCACCGGGTCAGTGGCACCGGCGAGTTGGCGAAGTTGCCGGCCGCGGTGCAGGGGCCGCTGACCGCGCTGGAGGTGGAGGTCTCCGACGCCGCGCGTACCGATGACGACCTGCTGGTGGTGGACGGGCCGTTGCGCAACCGGCGGCAGTTGCCGCGCACCCTCGGCTACATCAAGACCCAGCACAGCCAGTATCTCGACGCCCGGCTCACCGCCGTCGTCACCGGGCTGGCGCCGGGACACCGGTCGCCGGTGTTCCGGCTCGGCACCGCCTGGGGTGGCTGGTCGTGGTACCTGCGGCTGCCGGTGTCCGCCGGGGCGCCCTGGGCCGGCATCGTCCGGATGGAATGCTCCGCCGACCTGGAGATCACCGAGGCGGTACGGCTGGCGGATCTGTCGCTTGTCACGTTGCCCCGGTTCGCCTCCAGTCCGTACAAGGATCCCCGGGCCCCACAGAATCTGGTGCCGATCGCCGGCCTGGAGCGGCTGCTGCGGTCCCGGTTGGGTGATGCCCGGCTGCTGCACCGTGCGCTGACCGCCGCCGCCCGGACCAACCGCTGATGGGCCGCCGCCGCGACACCGAGCGGGTCACCGAACAGGTCGACACCGGGCTCGCCGAACTGACCCCGGATCCGGACCGCCCCGGCTCGTGGACGCTCCTGCTGGACGGCGCACCACAGTCGCATGTGGATCTGAACGACCCGACCCACCTGGAGTTCGAGTACGTCCGGCGGCTGGCCGCCGCGTTCGACCTGATCGCACCCGCCGGTGCCCCGTTGCGGGTGCTGCACCTGGGCGGCGGGGCGTTGACGCTGCCCCGCTACGTCGCCGCCACCCGGCCCGGCTCCGCCCAGCGGGTGGTCGAAGTGGACGCCGCCCTGGTCGACCTGGTCCGGCGGGCCCTGCCATGGCGGGCCGATGCCCGTTTGAGGGTGCGGGTCGACGATGCCCGCGCGGCGTTGACCGGCACCCGGGACGACAGTTACGACGTGGTGGTCGCCGACGTGTTCGCCGGTGCCCGCACCCCGGCCCGACTGACCTCGGTCCAGTACGCCGCCGAGGTGGCCCGGGTGCTGCGCCCGGGCGGCTGGTACCTGGCCAATCTCGCCGACGGCCCGCCGCTGCGCTACGCCCGGGGGCAGGTCGCCACCGTCCGTACCGTGCTGCCTCGGGGTTGTCTGGTCGCCGACGCCGCGGTGCTGCGCGGCCGCCGTTACGGCAATCTGGTGCTGGTCGCCGGTCGACAGGAGCCACCGGTGGCGGAGTTGACCCGGCGGGCCGCCGGTGACTGGTTTCCCGGCCGGGTCCTCGCCGGAGCCGACCTCGACCACTTCGTCGGGGGTGCTGCCGTGGTCCACGACGAGCAGGCCACCGACTCCACGCCACCGCCGTCGGGAATTTTTTCCGTCCGACGTTGATCTGTTCGGCAGGGCCGTGCGTATCCATCGGCAGCCATGCCCGTGGGGGGACGGCTTTCTGTCCATGGACAACGGAGGTCTGCATGCACACACTGGCGGCCGGTTGGCGCGGCGAGCGGGTGCGGGTGGACTGGATGTCGGCCCGGTCCCAGTCGCGGCCGACCACGACCACCAACGGGGTCGACTCGCGTGCGGTGTCTCGCCAGAATAGCCCGGTGACGCCGCGACCCGCCCCTGGCCGCCACCAGGCGACGACCACCGAGGCCGCCCACTCCGACCAGTTGATCCGCACCCTGTACGCGGAACACGCCGGTCCGTTGCTGATGTTCGTGATGCGGCTGACCGGCGGTGACCGGCAGCGGGCGGAGGACATCGTCCAGGAGACGCTGCTGCGTGCCTGGCGCAACGCCCACCGGCTGGGCACGCAGGGGCAGGGGTCGCTGCGCCCCTGGCTGGTGACGGTGGCCCGGCGCATCGCCATCGACGAGCACCGCAGTGAACAGGCCCGGCCGGCCGAGACGTACGACCGGGATCTGACCGCGTTCGCCGAGTCGGACAACACCGACCGGGTGCTGCGTTCGATGACGGTGGCCGATGCACTACGAACGTTGAGCCAGTCGCACCGGGAGATCCTGGTCGCGACCTACTTCCGAGGACGTACGGTGCCAGAGGCGGCCGAGGAACTTGGGCTGCCGCTGGGCACCGCCAAGTCACGGGTCTACTACGCGCTGCGCGCGCTGCGCACAGCCTTGCAGGAAAGGGGGGTGACGGAATGAGCCGGGTTGACCACATGGACGTCGCCGCGTACGCGCTCGGCGTGCTGGACGAACAGGACATGGAACGGTTCGAGGAACACCTCGCAACCTGCTGGGCGTGCGCGGCCGAGCTGGAGTCGATGGTGCCGGTGGTCGGGCTGCTCTCCGACATCGACGCGGAGTCGGTGACGGCGCTGGAGCAGACCCACACGAATCCGGTCCTGCTGGACCGGACGCTGGTGGCGATGCGTACGCACCGCCGCCGGGCACGGTTCCGGCAGATCCTCGCGACCGCCGCCGCGGTGGTGGTCTTCGGCGGGATCACCGGGGTGGTGTTCAGCAACCTGGCCGACAGCGGCACCGCGCCGCAGATCGCCGGGCCGACCAGCGGCCCGGTGCAGGTGCCGAACACCGGCTCGGGTGACCCGGGTGATCCGGGGGTCGGCGGTAACGCGCAGGAGGGCAGGAAGGTCAACGTCACCGACCCGACCACCGGGGTCACGGCGACCTTCTTCCTCGCCTCGAAGGATTTCGGCACCAACATCGCCTTCACGCTGGGTCGGCTGCCCGGTCCCCGGGAGTGCCGGCTGGTGGTGGTGCGCGAGGATGCCAGCACCGAGGTCATCTCCACCTGGTCGGTGCCGCAGGGCGGCTACGGCACCAACAGCAACCCGCAGCAGCTGAGCCTGGCCGCCGCCACCTCGTCCAAGTTGGACGCGGTGAAGCACTTCCAGGTGCAGGAGGTCGACGGCAAGGGTGCGGGCAAGCCACTGGTGACGGTGCCCGCCAACTGACTCACCACCACGCAGCAGGGCCCGCCTCGGTCGAGGCGGGCCCTTGCTCGTCTGCGCCGGCGGAGGTACGCCCACACACGGACAGCTGTCGATTCCGGTTCAATCATCCGGGTGTGAAATGAGCCACCCTTCTGCTTTCAACCTTGACAGCCTCGTTTCCCGTACTTCCCGGTGACTTGTCAAGTATGAGGAGGGCACGTGGCAAAGATGAAGCGCACCGTCGTTGTCGCGAGCGCCATGGTCGCACTTACGGCCTGCGCGCCCGCGGGCTACAACGGAGCAGACCCCGGCGTGGCGGAACCGGTCGCTGTCGCCGCGGCCGACTCCACGGCCACCCCGGACCCGGAGAGCAGCGCGGATCCCGAGGCCAGCGCCGAACCGGGCGCCTCGGCGTCGCCGGGAGCGGAGCCTGAAGCCGACGCCCCGCTGCCCGACGGTGTCGAGTTGACCGAGAGCCTGACCGGCAAGAAGTTCCCCCGGATGGGCAGCGCGGTCGTCAACCAGGACGGCTTCCTGCTGTACCGCTTCGACCGCGACAGCAACGACCCGCCCGCCACCAACTGCGAGGACCAGTGCGCCGAGGTGTGGCCGCCGGCGCTGACCGACGGCAACCCGAAGCTCAAGGGCGTCTCCGACGACGCGGTCGGCACCATCACCCGCCCCGACGGCACCCGCCAGATCACCCTGGACGGCTGGCCGCTCTACACCTACATCGGTGACAAGAAGCCGGGCCAGTGGAAGGGCCAGGGCGTCGGTGGCACCTGGTTCGTGGTCAACCCCGACGGCAGCAAGAACCTGGAGTGCCTGCCCAAGGGCACCCCGAAGGCGGTCGAGCCGCCATCGAAGACCAAGTCCGACAGTTCCGACTCGGACTACGACTACTGATCCTGTCAGTCGGATGGCCGGCCGCAGCCCGTCGGGGCGCGGCCGGCCATCGTCGTCTGTCGGTGAGCCGAATCGACCGGGCACGGTTATGCGAAAGAAGACGAACAGTTGATGGCCGGTGACCGAACGGCAAGTATCCACACGAACCGGCTGACTGGTACATTGCCACACGTCGCGCGCCGGGGCGTCCGGCCACGGTGCGCCGAGCCTGACGCCCATCGCGGTGAGTCGACAACTTATCGGGGGCTCCCGGCCTGGCCCGGGGCGACGACACATGGGATCTCGGCTTGTCTGCTGACCTTCTCTGGCATCGCGTTCCGCGTAGTTCGGCCACCGTCGAAGCGAGGCGATGACGATGGCATTACGCATCCACCGGGTAGTACCGAAGCGTTATCGACTCCGGATCGTCCAAGCCCTTCCGCCGCAACGGCAGCTCTGGCTCGTACGCCGGCTGACCCGGCTGGCGCCACGTCAGACCCACACCCCCGTCGGTCGAGTGCACCAGGTCCGCGACGGCGGTCGTCGAGTAGCAGCCGAGGTGGTCGAGCAGGCCACGCCGCTCGCACTCTGGCAGCGCAACCTCGACCTCGTGACCCAGACCCTGGACAAGGCGGGGATCGACTACTTCTGCGTCCGTCACGCCGACGACCTGCGCAGCGCGGTCGCCGTACCCCTTGCGCGCAAGGGCGAGACGCTCCGGGTGCTGCAGGAGCTGGCCGGGCAGCCGCAGGTCACGGTGAGCGTGGTCAACGCACAGGGTAAGCAGGTCAGCGCGAGCGAGCAGGGCGCCATCGTGCAGGTCTTCCACTGCGTGTCGGACCCGGGCAGCACCACGATCATCGGCAGTCGCTTCGCCTCCGAGGTCGAGTTCTGGCAGCTCGTGACGCCGAGCGACCGGCCGACCGCGGAGATCGTCGCACCGCGCGGCAACCAGGTGGCCGCATCCCTGCCCGCGCAGGGCGAGCCGGTCACCGTACCGGCCTCCCGACTGACCCGCTTCGCCCCCGAACGTGGCGAGCCGGGCCGATACCGCAGCCGGGCGGAATTCGCAGGTCTGGGCCACGAGCACGTCACCTTCCCGATCGATGCCGTCTACACCTGGGTCGACGGCAACGACACCGACTGGCTGGAGCGCAAGAACCGGGCGCTGCGGCAACAGGCGGGAGCCGAGATCAACGAGGTCGCCCTCGACCCGTCCCGATACGTCAGCCGGGATGAACTGCGCTACTCGTTGCGCTCCCTGGTGGGCTTCCTGCCCTGGATCCGGATGATCTATCTCGTCACGGACGATCAGATTCCACCGTGGCTGGACGTCGACCATCCCATGATCAAGGTGGTCCGGCACCGCGACATCTTCCGGGACACCGGCCAGTTGCCCACCTTCAATTCACACGCCATCGAGTCCCGGTTGCACCGCATCGAGGGTCTCAGCGAGCACTTCATCTACGTCAACGACGACATGTTCTTCGGGCGGCCGCTGTTGCCGACCAAGTTCTTCCACGCCAACGGGATCGCCAAGTTCTTCCCCTCGCCGGCTCAACTCGACGTCGGCCCGGCGACGATCTACGACGCTCCGGTCACCGCCGCCGGGAAGAACAATCGGCGGCACATCCAGGATCGGTTCGGACGCACGATCACGCAGAAGATGCGCCATGTGCCGTACGCCCTGCGCAAGAGCGTGCTGGAAGACATCGAGCGACAGCTCACCGACGAGGTGCTGAGTACCGCCGACCATCAGTTCCGGCACCCGGCCGACCTGTCGATCCCGTCGTCCCTGCAGCACTACTGGTCGTACTTCTCCGGCAAGGCAACTCCCGCGACCATCGCCTACACCTACGCCGACCTGGCCCATCCCGCCACGCCTGTGCAGTTGGCACGGCTCCTCGCCCGGCGTGATCGGGACGCCTTCTGCCTGAACGACACCGAGTCGGCCGAGGTCTCCATTCCCGAACAGCACGCGATGCTCACCGAGTTCCTCACGGCGTACTTCCCGTTCCGCGCCCCGTTCGAGCTGCCCGCCGACGTCGAAGCGGAGCGGGCACGACACACCGCGACGGCGCTCGCCTCGGCGAGCCTGCCTGGCCACGCCACGCCCGCCGCCGCCCGGCCGTCTCGCGACGGCCAGGTCGACGGCGCGATCGACGACCGTGAGCCGGTCGGATGAGCCCGAGCGAACGTCGCCGGCCGGCACAGCCTCCACTGCGACTGCTCCAGGTGGTGTACGGCGCCCGACGGCGAGCCGGTCTGGTCGCGGATCGTCTCGCCCGCCGCACCAACCAGCTGCGCCGGGATCCCGTCGCCGATCTGCCCGAGGTCGACTGCGACTTCTTCGCGGTACTCGACGGACGTACGCTGCACCTGCACGCGCTGCTGCCCAGTGCCGCGGTACCCGCTCCGAGCCGGGCCACCCTGATCTTCCTCCAGGGTGCGCAGGTCGTGGAGTGCCCGGCAACGGTCGAGGCGGAAGGCGACGCCTTCGGGGTACGGGTGCAGGCCGCCTTCGGGACGGGCAACGACGACATCTCGCTCGCCAAGGGTGTCTGGTCGCTGGCGCTCGCGGTGTCCGGCGAGGCCGGTGAGCAGCAGTTCGCGTTGCGCGCCGGCGAGTCGCCGGAGCACGACGGACCGACGGTGCCGGCACCGCCGCACCCGATCTCCGGCTGGCGGTACGAACCCGGCCTCGGCCCGCACGGGCTGGCCCAACTCACGGTCGCGGGGGCCAAGGCCCGTGCCGAGGTGATCCAGCTGGCAACGGGACGCACCGAGGCGCGAATCCAGGCTCGCCTGCTCGGCGTCCGCTCGCTGGAGGACCCGGTCGTGGTCTTCACCCCGCGCGCCGGTGGCGCAGACCTGGTCATCCCGATCGACCCGGTCGACGGCCGGTTCGAGTTCGTCGTGCCCCTGGCCGAGCTGGCCTCCGGTCCGCCGGGCACCGAGGTGATCTGGGAGGCATGGGTACGCACCTCCCCCACGCGCATGATCCGTCTCGGCCGGTTCCTCCACGACCTGCGTGATCCGCGCACGGTCCTGCGGGTCAGCCGGTCCACCGTGGTGGTCGGCGACCGGCACTTCGTGGGATACCGGCCGTACTACACCAAGGCCGGCAATCTTGCCGTTGCCTGTCTGCACTTCACGGGGGCACCGACATGAAGATCACCTTCCTGCTCAACACAGCCGACGCCCTTGGCGGAACCGAACGGGCCATCCTGACCCAGGCCGACTACCTGGCACGACGACACGACGTCGAAGTGATAAGCGTCTTCCGCACCAGCGACACCAGCTTCTTCGCCATCGACGAGCGGGTACGCCGCCGTTACCTGGTCGACCTGACCGGGCCCACTCCCCGCCCTCACCGGGCCACCTCGGTCGACGACGCCAGCTACGTGGCGTTGGCGAACAGCGCCAGCCGACTGATCCCGAAGCCCTGGGAGAGGCAGTTCAACCGACTGGCCGACCTGGAGGTCGAGCGGGCGCTGCGCTCGCTCGACACCGACGTGCTGGTCTCGTCGTCACCCGCCCTGATGTCGCTGGCGACCACGCTGGCGCCCCCGGGGGTGGTGACCGTGCACCAGGAACACCGGCCCTCGCAGCTACGTGGCGGGACGGGCCAGCCGCTGTTCCAGATGTCCCCCCGGTTGGACGCCCTCGTCGTGCTGACCGACCGGACACGGGACTGGTTCGTCGACACCTTCGGCACGTCCTGCCCGCGGCTGGAAGTCATCCCCAACAGCATTCCGGACGGCTACCGACCCCGCTCCGACCTGCGCAACCCGGTCGTGGCCATCGCCGGGCGGATGGTGCCGGAGAAGCGGATCGACCATGCCATCCGCGCCTTCGGCAAGGTGGCCGCCGCCCATCCGGACTGGACCTTGCGGGTCTACGGCGACGGCCCGCTGCTGCCGGAGATGCGTCGCCTCGCCTCTGACCTCGGTCTGCACGACAACGTGCAGGTCCTCGGCGCGACCGACCGGATGACCGAGGAGTGGTCGAAGGCGAGCGTCGCCCTGCTCTCCTCGCGGGACGGCGAAGCGCTGCCGCTGGTGTTGCTGGAGGCGTTCGCCGCAGGTGTACCCGCGGTGAGCTACGACATCCAGACCGGCCCGGCCGAGATCATCACGCACGGCGTGGACGGTCTGCTGGTCAGCTCCGGCGACGAGGACCAGCTCGCCCAGGCGCTGATCCGGCTCGTCGCCGACGACGAATTGCGGCGTAGCTTCGGCGCGAACGCTCTCGTCGCTGCCGAGCGGTACCGCATCGGGCCGATCATGCAGCGGTGGGAGAACCTGTTCGCCGAACTCGTCGCCGAGCACGCCGGCACCGAACAGCTTCGCGCCGACCGGCTCGCGACCTGGCTGGCACGGGCGGGCGGGTCCGGCTTCGCGCCCGCTGCCCCCCGGCCCTCCCATGTCGCCACCGGCCCCGACCTGGAGTCGCTGGAGCAGCAGGTCGACGAGGCAGTACCCGGACTGGTGCGCAGCGGTGGACGGCTCAGTGTCGTGGCCGATGACCTGACGCCCGCCGATGCCGCGTACGCCAACTTCACCGCCGTGGTCGACGTGCTGGAGCGGTCCGGCATCCCGTACTGGGTCGCCCGCGATCCGGGCGTACGGCACCGGGTTGTCGTCGCGCTGGAGCAGCAGGAGGCGACGCTGTCGGCGTTGGCCGCCGCCTTCGCCAAGGCCCCGTACTACGTCGAGACCCTGACGACCGATGCCAAGGTGACCGGGGTGACGCTGGCAGCGTGCCTGGCCACCGAGCCGCGCGCAGCCGACGCGCGGGGACTGCGGGTGTTCCGACCGATCGTCTCCACGTCGCGGACCTTGCGTTACGGTCCCGCACTCGGCTGTGACGTGGAGTTCTGGGTGCCTTCACCGGAGGGCGACGCACTGATCGCGACCCGCCGCACCCTGCTCGGCAACTCCGTGCCGGTGGCGGCGATGGCACCGGCAGTCCTCACCGTCCGGGATCGGCAGCACCCCACCATCGAGCCCTTCACCCAGCGACTCGTCTCCGAGGTGGACTTCCCCGTCGACGTGGTCTACACCTGGGTCGACGGGTCGGATCCGACCTGGGTGGCCGACAAGAACAGCCTCCTGGCGAGCCTGGGGCGGGCACCGGTCGAGGCGGCGGGGAGCACCGCCCGGTTCCGCGACCGCGAGGAGCTTCGCTACTCGTTGCGGTCCATCGACATGTACGCGCCCTGGGTACGCAACATCTACCTGGTCACCGCGGGGCAGAGCCCGTCCTGGCTGGACACCGACCATCCGCGGATCACCGTGGTGGACCACCGGGATCTCTTCGGCTCCCGAGGCGCGCTGCCGACGTTCAATTCGCACGCCATCGAATCGCAACTGCACCACATCGACGGCCTGGCGGAACACTTCCTCTACTTCAACGACGACTTCTTCCTGGGCCGCCCGGTCGGGCCGACACTGTTCTTCCGCAGCAACGGCCTGTCGCAGTTCTTCCTCTCCCCGACCTCCATTCCCATGCTGGAGGTCAGCGCGGACGACGACTTCAACTTCAGCGCGGCGAAGAACAACCGACGGCTCATCCGGCAGGCGTTCGACGCCACCCTCACCCACGGCCTCCTGCACGCGCCGTACGCGATGCGTCGGAGTGTGGCGTACGACCTGGACAAGGCCTTCGCCGGCGAGATCGACCGGACTGCGGCGAGCCGGCTACGTGACCACGCCGACGTCTCGGTCGCCTCCTCGTTGCACCACTACTACGGGTATCTCACCGGACGTTCGGTGCAGGGCGGCATCCGGGTCAGCTACGTCAACACGGGCGATCCGAGCGAGCACCCGCAGCTGACCCAGATCCTCATCACTAGAGGCTATGACGCGTTCTGCCTCAACGACACCCACCACGGTCAACTCGACGAGGCGGAGCAGAATCGCATCGTCGCCGGTTTCCTGGAGAGCTACTTCCCGGTGGCCAGCCAGTTCGAGCGAGGCAGTAGGCGCAACCGCGCGCACCGGTACGCGTAGCGGGGCCGTACCGACAGATCGGCCAGTTGCCCCGGGCCTTCCGCCCGGGGCAACTGGCCGATCTGGTCAGGAAACCTGGAAATCGCCCAACGAGCTGCGTCTGCTGTTGGGCAGGGTCGGTGCGTCGACCTGTGGAGTCCGACGCGTACCCGGGACGGGCCGCTGCGCGTCGCGCCACAGGGCGCTGGCACCGAGGTCGCGGCGCTCGGCCACCTCGTCGTCGGGCAGCTCGAACGGTGCGGGGAACGGCAGGTAGCGGGGCAGGAAGTCGGCAAGCATCCGCTCCTGCTCCTCGAACGCGCGCGGGTCCGAGTCGGTGTCGTTGAGGCAGAACACGTCGCGGTTGCGGTGGGCCAGCAGCTCGGCCAGGCGCGCGGGCGTCGACGGGTGGCCGAGGTCGGTGTACTCGTACTCGATGTGCCCTGGGACGGCCTGAGCGGTCAGATATGCCCAGTACTGGTGCAACGACGACGGGATCGACAGGTCTTCGTGGTGGCGGAACCGGTGCTGGGCCGTGGCGAGCACGTCCGCCGGCAGCATCGCCTCGATCTGGTGCATGATGCTGCGCCGCAGGGCGAACGGGGTGTGCTTCATCTTCTGCGTGATGGTCACGCCGAACTGACGCTGGATGTGCCGGCGGTTGTTCTTCCCGGCGGCGTTGACCGGCGGGTCGCTGGGTTTCGCCTCGCCGAGCCCGAACTGTGCCGGGGAGAGGAAGAACTTCGCGATCCCGTTGGCGTGGAAGAAGTGCGTCGGCAGCAGTGGCCGGCCCAGGAAGACGTCGTCGTTGAGGTAGAGGAAGTGCTCGGCCAGACCCTCGATGCGGTGCAGCCGGGACTCGATGGCGTGCGAGTTGAACGACGACAGGCCACCGATGTCGGCGAACAGTTCGGCGTGCGAGACGACGGTGATCATCGGGTGGGTCGGGTCGAGCCAGCTCGGCAACTGGCTGTCGGTGACCACGAAGATCTTCCTCAACCAGGGTGCGAAGCTGTGCAGCGAACGCATCGAGTACCGCAGCTCGTCCCGGTTGTGGTAGCGGGAGGTGTTGGCGGCGATCGCGTGCAGCGGACCGCCGGGCGTCCCCATCGCCGCCTGCTTGCGCTCGCGCCATTCCGGGTCCGAGCCGTCGACCCAGGTGTAGACCGCGTCGATCGGGAAGCCGACCCGGTCCGGTGCGCGTACGGCCAGGTCGCGACGGGTGCCGTAGGTGTGGTCGTCGGCCTCGGGCACGAAGTGGCTGAGCAGCGCGGCAGCGACCCGTACCGGTTCGGCGCGGGCCGGGGCCTCGTCGATCACCGCGTTGTGCCGGGGTGCCCGGACCACGTCGCCGACCCGGGTCCACAGCTCGATCTCGCAGGCGAACTGCGCGCCGAGCACCAGGCCCGCCCGGGCGTCCGTCACCGGGAACCACACCTGGATGACCTCGGTCGGCGCCCGGTCCGGCTGGTGGCGCTCGGGCCGTACCTCGACGATCCGGACGTGTGCGCCCGACAGCTCGGGCGCGGTGCGGACCAGCTGCCGTAGCGCGTCGCGCTTGTCGTCCAGGACCGCCACCGTGCTGCGCAGGTAGTCGTCGTTGCGTACGCAGTGGTATTGGATCCCGGCGGACTCCAGCGCGGAGGTGACGGCGGTCAGGTTGCGGTGCCACATCTGCAGCGGCGTGGCCGCCGCGACGACCTCGGCCTCGGTGCGGACCCCGTCGTCGGAAACGGTCACCCGGGCGCCGACCGGGTGCGCCGTCTCCCCGCCGCGAGGGCGGGTGAGGGTACGCACCATGGCGAGCCGCTGATGCTCGGGGAGCAGCCGGAGCAGGTGGCGCCGGACAGCAGGCGGAAGAAGGCGGTAGACGCGCAGCGCAATCATCAGATCGTCGAGGTCCGACGGGTCACCCTTCGGTGACCACGTCAGTGCTGAGGCCCGTGCGGCGGAACGACGGCCGTGGGCCGTCCTGGTTGAACAACCGCTACGGCAGTCATTCCGTTACCTCCTGCACAAGTCCCCGTGGTGCGCGGTCCCGGCCCTGTCGGTTGACCGGCGTCCGCCACCGGGCCATGCACCGGCGTCGTTGCAGGCCGGACGGATACCGCGCAGGTCGGACCATAACAGCGCAGTTGACTAACGAGATAGTGATCAAACCTTGCCATTACCGTCGTGTCGGATTGTGGCGCCAGCTACATCTGTATTTGCGGGTATTTGACCGAAGAATCCTGGCCATTCAGGTGGCCAGGAGGTGAACGTACGGTTCATTGGCACCGTCCGGGGACCCGAAACGTGCCAGGCCCCGCGCTGATCAGGCGTCCGCCGAGGTGGCACAGTGGGGTCGTGACCGGGACCGCGCCCACCGCGAGCCGGACGCTGCGCCCGCCACCCGACTACCGGCTGGTCGCATCGATCCGGCCAATCACCTTCAGCCCGTACGATCCCTGCGCACGAATCACCGGCGACACCCTCTGGTGGGCCGCTCGTACCCCGATCGGGCCCGCCACCCTGGCCCTGCAGAGCACCGGCGGGGAGCTGCGTGCCGACGGGTACGGGCCCGGCGCCGGCTGGATGGTCGAGCACGCCGACGCGATCGCCGGGCTGCACGACGACCTCACCGGCTTCGCCGACCTCGCCCGGTCGCACCCCGTGGTGGCCCGACTCGCGGCCCAGCACGCCGGCTTGCGGCTGCCCGCCACCGGGCTGGTCTTCCCCCGGGTGCTCCGGGCCGTCTTCGAACAGAAGGTCACCGGCAAGGAGGCATACCGGGCGTACGCGGCCACCGTCCGCCACTTCGCCGAGCCGGCGCCGGGACCTGTGTCGCTGCTCCTGCCCCCCGAGCCGGCAGCCGTGGCAGCCGCCCCCTACTGGGTCTTCCATCCGTTCGGTGTGGAGCAGCGCCGCGCCGAGACGCTGCGCCGCGCCGCCGCCGTCGCGGACCGCCTCGAACGCAGCGCGGACTCGTCAACGGCCACCCGTGCCCTGTTGTCGATCAACGGGATCGGCCCGTGGACAGCCGCCGAGGTCGTCCGGGTGGCGTACGGGGACGCGGACGCGGTAAGCGTCGGCGACTACCACGTACCGAACACGGTGGCCTGGGCCCTGGCCGGCGAGGCACGCGCCGACGACGCCCGGATGCTGGAGTTGCTGGAACCGTTCCGGGGGCATCGGGGCCGGGTCTGTCGGCTGCTGGAAGCCGCCGGCATCCATGCGCCGCGATTCGGCCCGCGGATGCCGATCCGCTCCTTCGCCCGCTACTGACCTGCGGTCCTGCTGACCTTCGGGCACTGCCGAGCGGCCGCCCGACAGGGTGTCACGCGGCCTCGTGCAGGTCGGCAAGATCCACCGGGCTCCACCGGCGCAACAGCGCCGCCAACTCGGCCACCGTGGCCACCTCGCCGAGCACGTTGTCGCCGCCGCCGAAGCGGCGGGGATAGCGGTGGACCAGCCGGTAGACGTGCCGGCCCCGGATCAGCTCGACGCTGACCCGCCACCGTCCGCAGCACCCGCACACCCACTCCGACACCCCGCGAAAGTAGCTCTGACCTGCGGTTATGCGAATCTCCCAGGCGAGTGGTGACGACCCACCGGCGGACACGCCACCCACCGACCAGCCGTGATCTGCCTCACCGTTGTCGGTGGGGTCTGATTGACTGTCGCCGTGGACCTGCCGATCAACCCGCCGGTGGAGCCGATGCTCGCCCGCAGCGTCGCGTCGATCCCCACCGGGCCGGGCATGACCTACGAGCCCAAGTGGGACGGTTTCCGCTGCATCATCTTCCGCGACGGCGACGAGGTGGAGCTGGCCAGCCGGGGCGGCAAGCTGATGACCCGCTACTTCCCCGAGGTGGTCGAGCAGGCCCGCCGGCAGCTGCCGGCGCGCTGCGCGGTCGACGGCGAGCTGATCGTGATCCGCCGCGACGGCCCGAAGGCCGCGCCCCGGCTCGACTTCGAGCTGCTGGCCCAACGCATCCACCCGGCCGCCTCCCGGGTGAAGCTGCTCGCCGAGACCACGCCCGCCGACTTCGTCGCCTTCGACCTGCTCGCCCTCGACGGCGAGAGCCTGCTCGACGTGCCCTACCCGACCCGACGCGCGCGCCTGGAGCAGGCCCTGGCCAAGGTGCGCCCGCCGGTGCACGTCACCCAGATCACCACCGACGCCGACACCGCCCGTCGCTGGTTCGACGTGTTCGAGGGCGCCGGGCTGGACGGGCTGATCGCCAAACCCGCCGACCTGCCCTACGAGCCGGGCAAGCGGCTCATGTTCAAAGTCAAGCACGCCCGCACCGCGGACGTGGTGGTCGCCGGGTTCCGCTGGCACAAGTCCGGCCCGGTGGTCGGCTCACTGCTGCTCGGCCTCTACGACGACGCGCAGGTGCTGCACCACATCGGGGTCAGCGCCTCGTTCACCATGGCCCGCCGGGCCGAGTTGCTGGAGGAGCTGGCCCCCTACCGCGAGGTCGGAGCCGAACACCCGTGGGTGCACGGCGACCACGAGCGCGGCCAACGCATCCCGGGCGGGGTCAGCCGGTGGACCGGCACCAAGAACCTGGAATGGGAGCCGCTGCGCCCGGAGCTGGTGGTCGAGGTGGCCTACGACGCGATGGAGGGTGACCGGTTCCGGCACACCGCCCGGTTCGTCCGCTGGCGGCCCGACCGCGACCCGCTCTCCTGCCGGTACGACCAGTTGGACCGGCCGGTCCGGTTCGACGTGGACCAGGTCCTGCGCGGCGATCCGACGGTGACGGTCGGGTCCGGCACCGGCTCCGCGTAGCCTGACGATCGCACCGATCACGGAGGCTCGCTCGTGACCCGTACTACCGACCCGATCCGCCGCCGCCGACGGCTGACCATCGCCGGCCTGGTGTCCGCTGCGGTGGTCGCCGCCGGATGCACCCTGCCGGCACTCGCGCCGCGCAGCGACGTCGAGGGCGAGGCCGCCCCACCGGGCACGACACCGACCTGGCAGGCCTGCCCGGAGGTGGCCGACGAGGTGGTCGGGCGGGGCGCGCCCGGCATCCGGTACGAATGCACCCGCATCCAGGTCCCCCGCGACTGGGCCGGCGGCAGTGCCGCCACGACCGGCCCCGGTGCCGGCGAGACCTTCGAGATCGCCCTGATCCGGGCCCGCTCCGACAAGCAACGCGACCGCATCGGCTCGCTGCTGGTCAACCCCGGTGGTCCCGGCGGCTCGGGCGTGGACACCGCCGTCTACCTCTCCTTCGGCGAGCAGTACGGCGGCCTGCCCGACCGCATCATGGAACGCTTCGACATCGTCGGCTTCGACCCACGCGGGGTGGCCCGGTCCAGCCCGGTGGAGTGCATCTCCGACGCCGACCTCGACGCCGTCTTCGGCTCCGACCCCGACCCGCAGAACCAGCAGTCCTTCGACGACCTCGTGGCGCTGGCCAACCGCATCGGCCGGGGCTGCGGCGACAAGTACGGCGACCAACTCCCGCTGTACGGCACCGAGCAGGCCGCCCGGGACATGGACGCGATCCGCGCGGCGGTCGGCGACGACAAACTCACCTACCTCGGCTACTCCTACGGCACGCTGCTCGGTGCCACGTACGCCCAGCTGTTCCCCTCCCGGGTGCGGGCGCTGGTGCTCGACGGCGCGATCGACCCCCGACAGGGCCTGATCGAGGGATCGGAGAGCCAGGCCAAGGGCTTCGAGCGGGCCTTCGACAACTTCCACCGGTGGTGCGCGGCCAACGCCGCCCGCTGCCCGATCGCGCCCGACGCCCGCGCCGCCGTCATCTCCGCCATCGACAAGGCCCGGGTGTCACCGGCCCGTTCCGCCGACGGCCGGGAAGCCACCGCCGGCTGGGTCTTCTACGCCGTCATCTCCTCGCTCTACACCGAGAGCGGCTGGCAGGAGCTGGCCCGCGCCATCGACCAACTGGAGGGCGGCAACCCGCAGGGCGTGTTCCGCCTCGCCGACAGCTACGCCGACCGCGACGACAAGGGCCACTACACCAACCTCTTCGACGCCAACACGGCGATCAACTGCGCCGACGAGGAGGAACGGCCCAACCTCGACCGCATCCGCCAACTGCAGTCCCAGTGGCGCACGCAGTACCCGCTGTTCGGCCCGGCGCTGGCCACCGGCCTGATCTCCTGCACCGAATGGCCCGGCGGCAGCGACCCCTACCCCACCGGCCGCGCCGACGGCGCCCCGCCCATCCTGATCGTCGGCACCACCGGCGACCCGGCAACGCCGTACGAGCAGACCCCGGCGCTGGCCGAGATGCTCGGCGTCGGCCGGGTGCTCACCTGGGAAGGTGAGGGTCACACCGCGTACCCGCAGACCGCCTGCATCACGGCTGCCGTCGACGCGTACCTGATCGACCTCACCGTCCCCGCCGAAGGGAAACGCTGCCCCGCCCGCTGACTTCCGGCCTCACTTCCCCTGCCGGCACCCGCAGGCATTCGGGCTCTGCGGGAAGCGCCCGCCCGCGGCACGACGTGGCAGCAGGCTGGCACCGCGGCCGACCCGAGCATGATCACCTCGATCATCAGGACGTCATCGCGGTGCGACGCCGGGGCGTGACCATTGCGCGGTGGGGCGGCCGTTGAGACGCCACGGGTGCCCGGTGACCCGTGGCCAGCCTTCAGGCGAGTTTTCCCAGTTCTCCTGCCGGCCGTACACCGTGAGGTCCAGGGCGTGGTAGGTGGTCGTCAACGCCTCCACGCCCCGCCCGGTGGTCCAGTAGGTCTCATAGACCTTGTCGCCGTCGCGCAGGTAGCACGCGATGAACCCGGAGCCGCGACCGTCGGCCAGAGCTGGGTCGGAGTCTCTCGCCGAATACCAGGGGAACCTGTAGCCCATGAAATCCGCGAACGGGGCACTTTCGTCGTAGGGACCCTCGCAGAACACGGCGTAGGTGACGTCCCGAGCGTGCAGGTAGTCCAGCATCTGCATGTGACAGGTCGAGAAGGTGCACCCCTCACACTGCTGCTCGTACGGCTTGCCGTCGTGCCACATGTGGAAGTAGGCGATGAGCATCCGGCGGCCCTCGAACACCTCCACCAGCGGGGTGTCCCCGCCAGGGCCCCGCACCGTCACCGTCGGCATCAAGGTCATCGGCAGCTGGCGACGGGCGGCTGCGATCGCGTCTCCTTCGCGGGTATGGGCCTTCTCCCGGACCAGCAGTTCGTCGCGCTCGCGCAGCCAGGTCTCCCGGTCGACGACCGGGGGCGCGGCGGCGCTGGACGCGGGGGTTGCCGTCATGGCTGTCTCCTTCGTGCAGTGGGGATCGGTCACAGGTACAGACGACCGAGTCGACGGTCGTCATCGGTGACCGATGACGGATGGGTCCTCAGTCGTCAGTACGGTGGTGAGGACCACTCAGCCCCGGGAAAGTCACATGTCCGAATCGCCTGATGAGCCGGCGGTCTGGCTTCAGCGCGCCTTCGACGAGCACCGGCGTGAGCTACACGTCCACTGCTACCGCCTCGCCGGGAACGTCACCGACGCGGACGACCTGGTGCAGGAGACCTTCCTGCGGGCCTGGCGGGCTCGCGACCGCTTCGAGGGTCGGGCGTCGGCGCGCACCTGGTTGTACCGGATCGCCACGAACGTCTTCCTCGACAGCCGCAAGGCGGCCGGTCACCGGACGGTACCGTACGGTGATCCGCTGGAGTGGTCCACCGAGCTCGGCCCCTATCCCGACGCCCTGCTGGCCGACGATCCGCAGACCGGTCTCGCCGCCCGGGAGACCGTCGAGCTGGCCGTGATCGCAGCGCTCAGGTACCTGCCGCCGCGGCAGCGGGCGGCCTTCGTGCTGCGCGACGTCTACGGCTGGACGCCGCAGGAGATCGCCGCCGCGCTCGACACCGCCGTAGCGGCCGTCAACAGCCTCCTCCAGCGGGCCCGCCACACTCTTCGGCGGCACGCTCCGTCGGACCCGAAGGACTGGCGCCGCCCGCAGCTCACCAGTGAGGACGAAGAGATCCTGCGCCGCTACGCCAACGCGAAGGACCCGGAGACGATCCGGGCACTGCTCGCCGAGGACGTACGGATCACGATGCCGCCCGAGCCGCCGGTCGTCGGGATCGACGCGGCCGCGGAGTTCCTCGGCCGACCGCTCGACTGGCGTACGTTCCCCACCTCGGCCAACGGGCGCCCTGCGCTGATCAACTATCTCCGCCGGCCCGGCAGCCCGCACTACGAGGCGTTGGTCGTCGACGTACTCCGGATCGAGAACGGGAAGATCGTAGAGAGCAACGCCTTCATCGGTGCCCGTCACGTCGCCGCCTTCGGCATGCCCGCCACGCTCGAGCCCTAGACGAGTAAGTCTCAAGCTAGGTGGTTGCCTGAGCCCCCAGCCGGGGTGTACTCCCCTTCGCTCATCAGCTCATCCTGTCGTCACCGGGATGCCGAGATTGCCATGCCCGTTCGTCGGGCGCTGCCCGGTGCGGTAGAGCCCGACCACGCGCACGACCGCGTCGCGGTCGCCGGTGACGTGCACGTCACCGGCGCGTTCGGCGTCGGCGAGCGGCAGGCCCTCGAACAGGATGCCGCCCCACACTGTCGAGTCGGCGGTCACCGTCGCCACCGGCTCCTCGGCGAACCCGACCTGGATCGTGAGAGTCCGGTCCACGGCGGTCAGGTGGTACCGGTGTACCGGTGGGTCGGGCCGGCGGGCGTCGTACAGGTGAAGGGCGATCGGCGGCAGGGCGGCGAGCATGGGCGGCGCCATGGTGCGCATGGCGAGGACCGTCGCGTCGGGAGTCATGCCACCGCAGGTGTCCGGGGCCGGGCCGGTCGCGTACCACTGTCCCAGCGCCGCGAGGACCGTCTCCAGGCCCTGGCCCCACGTGGTGGCGGCGTACGCCTGGGTGTGGGGTTGATCGGTGAGCGTGACCTGCTCGACGATGCCGGCCTGCTGCAGCGACCGAAGTCGGTCGCTGAGGACGGCCGGGGTGATGCCGCGAGCCGCCTCCGCCAGGTCCGAGAAACGTTTCGGTCCGAGAATCAGTTCGCGTACGACGATAAGCGTCCATCGGTCGCCCACCAGGTCGAGCGCGTTCGCCGCCCGGCAGGCGTCACCGAGTTCGGCGTAGGTCCGCTTGATAGGCAACCAGATCAGCCGTCCCTTCTGCCCGGAGACACAGTGCCGGGATGGCTCCACACCCGCACCGACTATGTTTAAGGTACCGGCATGGAGAATATCGACAGCAGTCCGCTTCCTCCCATCGTCGACCGGGAGACCTGGCTGCGGGAGCGGGATGCTCTCCTGCCCCGCGAGAAGGCCCATACCCGCGAGGGTGATGTGATCGCCGCTGCTCGGCGCCGCCTGCCGATGACCGAGATCCAGCCCGTCGAACTCATCGGCGAGCGGGGCCTGACCTCGCTGCCCGACATCTTCGAGGGCCGCGACCAACTCGTCGTCTACAAGCACATGTGGCACCTCGGCAAGCCGTTCGAGGGGCAGTGCGAGGGCTGCACCCTCAGCATCTGGGACTTCCAGAACGCGGTCTACCTCGAGGAGTGCGGCATCACCTTCGCCGTCTTCTGCGAAGGGCCGTACGAGGAGATCGCGCCGTTCCGGGAGTTCATGGGCTACACCCACCCGTGGTATTCGACGTACGGTCTCGACGAGCCGGCCTTCGCCGACAACGGTGCCATCGCCTGCTACCTCCGTCAGGACGACCGGGTCTTCCTCACCTACGAGACGACCAGCCGGGGCGTCGAGGCGATCATGGGCTCACTCAAGCTGCTCGACATGACCGTCTACGGCCGCCAGGAGGAGTGGGAGGACTCGCCCGAGGGCTGGCCGCAGCGTCCGCCGTACAGCTTCTGGCGCAGGGACGGCCGGCCGACCGCGCAGTGGACCCGCCCGCAGGTCACGCCGGTCACACCCGCCGGCGCATCCCACTGCCACTGACGACTACGCCGACCAGGCCGGGCTGCCAGGGCAACCAGCGGAAACGAACGGCACGGCAGCTTGCCTGACCAGGTTTGTGCCCGTTCTACTGGCCGCATGGTTCGGATCGCCGTGTGCACTTGCGCGCTGCTGCTGGCCCTGGCCGGTTGCGCCGGGGACCATTCGCGTCCGCTGACCACCGAGACGTCGACTGTCCGAGGGCCCGCCAGCCCTACCAGTGCGGGAGGCAGCCTCCTGACAGGGGAAGGCTTCCAGACGCTGGTCGCGGCCACCGAAGTGCATTTCCTCGCCGCGTTGCGCGGTGAACTTAGGGTCGGCAGCGGCGGATGCCTGGTCCTGCGCGACGCCGAGATGCAATCGTACGTGGTGGTCTGGCCCCCGGGCGTCACGCTGCTCACCGACGGCAGAATCGGCGTACGGGTGCCCAAGGTTGGCGCGTTGACGGCGGGCGACCGGATTTCCGCTGGCGGCGGATACGAGGAACTGCCGACCGTCGCACAGCCCTCCGACCTGTATCCGTTGGTCCCGCCCGAATGCAACGATGTGGCGGCGATCGCGTTGTTCGGTAGCGTCGGCAAGAGCGCGTAGGTCGTACTCGTAGCCTCCGACCTTTCCGGTCGCCATCAGGTCAACTGGTGCTTGTGGGAACGATGCCGAGGCTGACCAACCAGGCCCCTTGGTAGACGACGACTGGTTTGCCGGTGCCGTCCCGGCGAGCGATCATGACGAGGTCGAGATCTCCTGGCGCTGTCCGGCTGTTGAGCGGACGCAGCGAGATCAGCAGGTGCTGCTGGTCCGGTGTGAGGATTACGTTGGCGACCCGCTGGTCGGGGCCGGCGCCGGTGGGAACCTCGACCCGGCCGCCGGAACTGTCGGTCACCAGCAGCCGATCCACCCGCTCGCGTCCGCTCTCGGCGAGCAGGGTGTGCAGCACCGCGCCGTCACCGAGGGTCTCTCGGGGAAAGGTTCCTGGCGGGGCGCTGGTGACCGTACCGTCGGGGCTGAGGGTGAGGGTCTGCTTGCCTGGCGCGAACCACAGCGCCGACAACGCGGCTGCGCCGGTCGGCGGGGATTCGTGCCGCCACACCGTCACCTCCGACGCCTCCGGGGTGTTCGGGTGGGAGGTCGCGGTCGCGGTGGAGAGTCGTACCGACCAGGCGCGGCTGGGCCGGGGCACCCGTTGGCGGGGGTCCTGACGGGCCTCCAGCTCGACGACCAGGGCGTGGTCGCCGGAAACCGTCGCGGTGACAGTGCCGGTCATCGGCGGCAGTGCCGCCGGCCGGGCGGGCTGTTCGCCGCTGCGCTCGGTGCCGTCGCCGACCACCGGGGTGACCGCGCCCGACTTCAGGTCGAGTACGGAGAGTCGGCCCTTGCCGGAACGGGTGTCCACCACGATGGCGCGCCGCCCGTCAGGGGCGAAGGCGACCTCGCCGACCGGGGTGAGCAGGTCACGTACCTCCCCCTTCGGGGTGACCAGGCTGATCCGGCGGGTGCCGGGAACGGGCCGACGCAGCACGGCGAACCCATCGCTGGTGAAGACCCCGGGGAACTCCGCCCCGCTGGCCGCCCCGTTGACCGTCACCGTGGGCCGGGACTGGCCGGTCCTGGTGTCCGCGATGACGAGTTGCCGAGGGTTCTGGCTGGTGAGCGCGGCGAGGTAGCGGCCGTCGGGTGTGGCGGCGATCGGCTTCGACGGCAGCTCGACGGCCGGGCTCGCCGCCCCGGACGCCAGGTCGATCCCGCCGTACCGGCCGCTCTGCCCCTGCTCCCAGATCACCCCGCCCCGGTCAGCGATCTTGCAGAATGCCTCGACCGCCGGCAGCCCGACCCTGCCGTCGCCCGTCACGGTGAGACAACGGGATTCCGTGATCGACAGGTTGGATTCGACACTGAAGGCCCGATCGGCGTACCCAAAATCGGGCAGCGTGACGTCGCGCAGGCGGCCGTCGACGAGTACGGCGTCACGGCGATCCTCACCCAGCCCTCGGGCGACGGTCGGGAAACGGGGATCACCGCCGAGAGCGACCTGGGTGTGTCGCCGGGCGGGCGTCAGGCCGGCGAGGTCATCGCCGAACCGTTCCAGCGCGAGCAGCCCTGTCGCCTCGTCGGTCAGGGGAACCGCAAGCAGCGCCGGACCGAGCCCACGCACCTCGGCCGGCACCTGCGTCACTCGGACGGGCAGATCGTCCTGTTCCGCTTGGGTGCAGCTCGTGGCCGTGGTCAGCACCAGCAGTGCAAGCGCAATCGACGCAGCCTGGCGGATAACAGTCATCCGGGCATTGTGATCCCCTTCGACAAGCCGCCGCTCCGGAGCGGGGCCCGAAGGTTCATGCCCGACACCGACCTGCCGTCCGGTATGTGGCCGTTTGCGGGGCGCACCGATCGGTCGACGGCGGAATGACGCCCGGCCACGGGTCGTTGTACATGGCATACCGCGAGGGCCTCCCCCCGCCACGCGGTCTCCCGGAACCCCGTGGAATGTGGGGCCGCCCGGGATCGTTACATCCCTCGGACGCCCGAGCACCTCGCCGGGCGTTCCTCTTTCCCCCCGCAGCACGGCACGCCCGAACCGGCTGATTCCTGCTGCGTACCCCCGAACGGAAGGTGTGACTCAATCATGCGTACCACCCTCCTGCGTAAGACCGCCCTGACCTTCGCCGCTGCCGCCGCCACCGCCGGTGGCATCGCCGGCCCCGCCGTCGCCGCCCACGCCGCCCCCGCTGGCGTGCAGGCCGACCGCAAGCCCAGCGACGAGCGCCAGCTCGACGTGCGCTACGAAGCCCAGCCCAACTTCTACTTCTGCGGCCCCGCCGCCGCCCGCAACGCCCTGAGCGTGCAGGGCAAGAACATCGACGTGTACGACATGGCCGAGCGGATGGGCACCACCGAGGCCGGTACCGACTCCATCAACGACATCACGCCGGTGCTGAACAAGGAGACCGGCAAGGACGTCTACAAGTCGGTGGAGATCCGTGACGCCAAGGCCGCCGAGAAGCAGACCGACAAGCTGCGCGAGGACATCAAGCGCACCGTCGACGACGGCCGTGCCGTGGTCGCCAACATCGCCGGCACCGCCACCGACACCGACGGCGTCGCCCACAGCTTCGAAGGCGGGCACTACGTCAGCGTCACCGGTTACGACGACGAGGGCAAGACCGTGACCATCGCGGACTCCGCCAACCCCGCCCAGGCCTCGTACCAGATGGACATCAAAACACTGGCCAACTGGATCGCCACCCGCGGTTACTCCGCAGCCTCCTGACGATCCGCCAGCTGAACACGCAAAGGGCCGACCCCCGGGCGGGGTCGGCCCTTTGGTCTGCCACAGACCGGCAGCCGCGGGTGTGCGATTCTCGCGGGATGAGCGACGTGATCTTCCGTGCGGCGATCCGGGCCGACCTGCCCGCCGTACTCGACCTGCTCGCCGACGACATGTTGGGGCGCACCAGGGACGTCGGCGAGGTCGACGCCACCTACGAGAAGGCGTTCGCGGACATCACCGCCGACCCGCGCAACCACCTCGTCGTCGCCGAGGCCGGCGGCGAGGTGGTCGGCTGCATGCAGCTCACCTACATCCCCGGGCTCGGTCGGCACGGTGCCGAACGGCAACTGATCGAGTCGGTACGGGTCCGCTCGGACCGGCGCGGTCATGGCCTCGGCCGACTCATGATGACCTGGGCGATCGATCAGGCACGGCAGCGTGGCTGCGGCCTGGTGCAGCTCACCACCGACAAGAGCCGCCACGACGCCCACCGCTTCTATCTGGGCCTCGGCTTCGTGGCCAGCCACGAGGGCATGAAGCTCAGCCTCTGACGCCTGTCGGCGGGTCGGCCAGCTGGGGACGCCCGACCTCGCAGTCGAGCCGCACCCCGCAAGGTCACGCTCGATCTGGGATCGAGTGGCCTCGCCGCGAACGGGAAGCCACTCGATCCAGGATCGAGCGTGACCGTGCAGAGCATGCCCCGCCCGGCAGCAAGCACCGTGCAGGCGCGGACCAACGCGGCGGCGTGCGGGCCCGAAGCAACGCGGCGGGGTGGGTCAGCGGGGGCGGTCGCGGTCGCGGGAGGGCTGGACCCGCTTGGGTTCGCCGGGCATCTTCGGATGGTCCGGTGGGTAGGGCAGGTCGCCCTCGCCGGCTGCGGCGTCCCGCTCGGCCCACTCCAGCAGCGGAGTGATGTCCCACCCGGCGTCGTCGATGCCGGCGTGCGGGTCACCCTGCTCGGCCAGCCGCTGCGGGACGGTACGCAGGTCGAAGTCGTCCGGGTCGACGTCGGGTAGCTCGTCCCAGGTGACCGGGGTGGAGACGGTCGCCCGGGCGTTGGCCCGCAGCGAGTACGCGCAGGCGATGGTGCGGTCCCGGGCCATCTGGTTGTAGTCGACGAAGACCCTCTCGCCGCGTTCCTCCTTCCACCAGGCGGTGGTGACCAGGTCGGGACGGCGGCGGGCCAACTCCCGGGCCAGCGCGATGGTGGCCCGGCGCACCTCGACGAAGCTCCAGCGTGGCTGGATGCGCAGGTAGACGTGCACGCCTCGGCCGCCGGAGGTCTTCGGCCAGCCGGGGACGCCCAGCTCGTCGAGGATGGCGCGCAGCTCGCCGGCGGCGGTGGCCGCGTGGGCGAAGTCGGTGCCGGGCTGCGGGTCGAGGTCGACGCGCAGCTCGTCGGGGCGGTCGGGCTCGTCAGCGCGCACCGGCCACGGGTGGAACACGACGGTGCCCATCTGCGCCGCCCAGGCCACGTGGGCCAGGTCCGCCGGGCAGAGCTCCGCGGCGGTGCGCCCGCTGGGGAAGGTGATCTCGGTGGTGCGCACCCAGGGCGGTACGCCCCGGGTCGGCACCCGTTTCTGGAAGAACATCTCCCCCTCGATGCCGTCGGGGAAGCGTTGCAGGGTGGTCGGCCGTTCGCGCAGGGCGCGCATGATGCCGTCGCCGACGCCCAGGTAGTAGCCGAAGACGTCGGCCTTGGTGAAGCCGCGCTTCGGGAAGATCACCCGGTCCGGGCTGGACAGCCGTACGGTGTGCCCCGCGACCTCGATCTCCTCGGCCGCCGCCTTCGTGCCTGCCATTTCGCGACCATATGCGATGGGTCCGACGTTCGACGTACCGTTGACGGGTGAGTCTTCCCGACAGCGAACTGCCCCGCACCGAGGACGAGTGGCGGGTCCGGCTCAGCCCCGAGGAGTTCCGGGTGCTGCGCGAGCACGGCACGGAGCCGGCGTGGACCGGCGAGTACGTCGACACCAAGACCCCCGGCATGTACCGCTGCCGCGCCTGCGGTGCGGAGCTGTATCCGAGTGACACCAAGTTCGACTCGCACTGCGGGTGGCCGAGCTTCGACGACGCCATCCCGGGTGCGATCAAGGAGATCGAGGACAACTCCCTCGGCATGCGGCGCACCGAGATCCGCTGCGCCCGCTGCGACAGCCACCTGGGGCACGTCTTCCGCGGTGAGGGCTTCACCCCGAAGGACACCCGGCACTGCGTGAACTCTCTTTCCATCCGCCTGGACCCCAGCACCCCCTGAGCCGGTCAGGCCGCTGCCGGGTGGGCGGCCAGCATCGCGACCTGGGCGGTACGGGACTGCTCGATGCGTCGGGCGAGGTCGCGTACCCGCTCGTCGGTGCCGGCTGCCAGGTGCGCGCGGGCCAGGTCGGCGGCGCCCTTCTGGTGGGCGCCGAGCACCTCGACCAGCACCCGGTCGACCTCGCCGGCCGGGGCGTCGCGCAGCCGGGCCAACTGGTCCGGGCCGGTGCCGTGGCCGGCGTGCTCGTCGGCGCGGGCGCTGCGCCCGGCCTGCGCCAACCAGCCGCGTGCGGTGGCCAGTTCGTCGGCCTCGGTCACCTCGATGGCGGCGATCAGGGTCCGCAGCTCGGGGTCGGCGAGCCGGTCGTGGACCAGCCGGGCGATCTGCAGGGTCTGCTCGGTGTGCCCGGCCATCATCGACAGAAACAGCAGGTCGATGCCGGCCATCCCGGTGGCTGCCGGCGTACCGGATCCGGCGGGTCGCGGTGCGTCGAGAGCGGGTGACGCCGTCGGGCCGCCGGTCGCCGATGCGGTCGCGGCCGGCGGTGCCGGCGCGCCGCCACCGCCGTGCTGCCCGCCGCAACCGGTGGCGAACAGCACGGCGGTCAGGGCCAGCACCGCCCGGAGGCGGGCCGGCGGGAGGTGCGGCCGGGACCAACCGCACCTCCCGCTGCTCAGACCAGGCTCCACAGCGCTGGTACGTTCGGTGGCTCCCAACCGGCGATCGCGGTGTGCGCCTGCCGGCAGCGGTACGTCCGACCGCCGTAGGTGACCTGGTCGCCGACGGCGTACGCGCGCCCCGCGGTCCAGGTGCCACCGGCCGGCGGGTTGCTGGTCGGCGCGACGGTCGGGGTGGGCGACGGTGCCGGCGGGGTGGTCGGGCTCGGGCTCGGCGGCGGGTTGCCGCCACCGCCGATCTGCAGGTCGACGCAGGAGTAGAAGGCGTTGGCGGTGTCGGCGATGTTCCAGACGGCCAGCAGCTTCTGGCGGCCGGAGTAGCCGGACAGGTTGACGCTGTGCGAGACGGTGGGGCCCGGCTGGCGTCCGCCGCCGCTGAACACGGCGACCCGGGTGTTGCCGATGTAGTACTCCCAGTCGCGGGTGGCGTGCATCGCGGTGTTGACCCAGGTGAAGGTGACAGTGGTGCCGACCGAGGTGGCGGGCCAGCCCCGGTTGTCGTCGTTGAGGACGGCGAAGTGGGAGATGTTGGCGTGGCAGGTGCGCAGCCCCTTGGGGCCTTCCACGCTCTGCGGTTCCCAGCGGATCTGCCCGCAGTCGGGGACCCGGTTCTGGGCGCAGAGCGCCTGCCGGCTGGGCGGTGACGAGACGTAGCCGTGGGCCTGGGCGGGGGCGGCGACGGCCAGGGTGGCGACCATGGCACCCGTCGCGACCAGCGGGAGAGTGATTCTTCGACGCATGGCGGCGGCTCCTTCGCGGCATGTTGCCTGGTGAGGTGCCACCAACATAATTTAAACAATGTTAACAGTAAAGACCGCTATCAATAAAAGTGGCGGCGATCAGAGCAGCAGCAGGCCGCCTTGGTCGTCCACCCGGTCGGCGGACTCGTCGTCGAACCACAGCCCACCGGTGGCCAGGTAACGGAAGCGGTGCTGCCCCGGCCCCAGCCGTACGGTCACCGTCCGAGTGCCGTCGCGGCGGGCCACCAGCACGTGTTCACCGGGCTGCCAACCGTTGAAGGACCCGACCACGCTGACCGTTCCCGGTGGGGTGTCTCGGGGAAGGCAGAAGGTGACCCGAGTCTGGCTGCCGAAGAGCCGGTTCCGCTTGATCATCATTCCTCCCGGTTCGCGTACTCCACCGAAAGGCGGCGGCCGGGCCGCCGCCGGCCAGGTCACCCGGTACAACGGCCGACCTGCGGCGAGCGACACGCCGCCCCGTCCGGGCGATCCGCGCCGATTCCGGCCACCCCGGCCGATCGCGTGCCACACGCTGAGGACAACAACCGGCTATCGAGGGGATGCGTCGTGGCGACGTGCGAGGTCTGCGGAAACGACTACTGGCTGGCCTTCGAGGTACGCACGGTCAGCGGCGACGTGCACACCTTCGACAGCTTCGAGTGCGCCGCACACAAGCTGGCCCCGATCTGTGAACACTGCCAGGTGAAGATCATCGGGCACGGGGTGGAGGTTTCCGGGCGCTTCTTCTGCTGCGGTCACTGCGCCCGCGCGGTGGAGGCCGAGCAGGGCGCCCAGATCCGCGACACCGTCGGTGCCCGCCCCGCCTGACCGAGCACCTCACCACGGCTGACCGCGCACGCCCCGACCAGGCGCGCACCCGCCCCGCCTGACCAGGTGCGGCCTCGCTCCGCCCAACCAGGCACGCACCCCGCTCCGCCCAACCAGGCACGCACCCCGCCCCGCCTGACAGCCACCCGCGACCGGCGGCCGGTCGGTGACGCCCTAGCCTGGGCCGATGCCGAGCACGCAGCTGCGGGTCGCCGGTTTCGCCGACCTGGACGCCCGCACCTTTCACGACCTGGTACGGCTGCGCGTCGACGTGTTCGTGGTCGAGCAGGAGTGCGCGTACCCGGAACTCGACGGCCGCGACGTCGAACCCGGCACCCGACACCTCTGGCTGGCGCGCGACGGCGCTGTCCTGGCGTACCTGCGAATCCTGGCCGACCCCGACGGCGTGGCCAGGATCGGTCGGGTGGTGGTGGCGCCGTCGGCGCGCGGCGCCGGGCATGCCGGACGGCTGGTAGTCGCGGCGCTGGCCGAGATCGGCGACCGGCCGTGTGTGCTGGAGGCGCAGTCGCATCTGGTCGACTTCTACGCCCGGCACGGGTTCACGGTCAGCGGCCAGGAGTACGTCGAGGACGGCATCCCGCACACCCCCATGCGCCGCGATCCCTGATCCGATCGCAGCGATTGACTGATGGCGATGTTTTGTGCCATTCTTCCGCACGGAGCCAATAACCGCAGTGCCACGCGGACCGGCGCGGGAGAGGCAACTCCCGGGCGTTCGGGCGAGGTCGCGATCCGACGATCCCCCTGGGGGCTCCATCCATGTCCAAAATGCTCAAACCCGCCAGGCTGGCCGGCCTGCTCGCCACCGCGGCAGCCGCCACCCTGCTCGTCTCCACCGCCCTGGTCAACTCCGCCTCCGCACACGGCTCGGTCGTCAACCCCGGCGCCCGCGCCTACAGCTGCTGGGAGCGCTGGGGTGGCGACCACATGAACCCTCGGATGGCCACCGAGGACCCGATGTGTTGGCAGGCCTGGCAGGCCAACCCGCAAGCCATGTGGAACTGGAACGGTCAGTTCCGTGAGGGCGTCGGCGGCAACCACCAGGCCGCCATCCCGGACGGCCAGCTCTGCTCGGGCGGCCGCGCCGAGGGTGGACGCTACAACGCCCTGGACACCATCGGCGCCTGGCGGACCACCCAGGTCTCCAACAGCTTCCGGTTGAAGTTCTTCGACCAGGCCAGCCACGGGGCCGACTACATCCGGGTGTACGCCACCAAGCAGGGCTTCGACGCGCTGACCAAGCCGCTGGCCTGGTCGGACCTGGAGCTCGTCGGGCAGATCGGCAACACGCCGGCCTCCCAGTGGCAGCGTGAGGTCGACGGCGTCTCCATCGAGATCCCGGTGAACGCGCCGGGCCGCAGCGGCCGGCACATCATCTACACGATCTGGCAGGCCAGCCACTTCGACCAGTCGTACTACCACTGCAGCGACGTGCAGTTCGGTGGCAGCACCAACCCGCCGCCCACCACGCCGCCGCCGACCACTCCCCCGCCCACGACCCCGCCGCCCACCACTCCCCCGCCGTCCACTCCGCCGCCCAGCAACCCGCCGCCGGCGGGTGCCTGCTCGGCGACGTACCAGGTGACCAACAGCTGGTCCGGTGGCTTCCAGGGTGAGGTGAAGGTGACTGCGGGCAGCGCGGCCATCCGCAGCTGGCGGGTGACCTGGACGTACGCCAACGGTCAGCAGGTCAGCCAGGCGTGGAACGCCACGCTCAGCTCCAGCGGCTCGACGGTGACCGCCACCAACGTCAGCTACAACGGCAGCCTCGGCTCCGGAGCCAGCACCACGTTCGGCTTCCTGGCCTCCGGCTCCAGTGCCAGCGCACCCACGCTGACCTGTACGGCCACCACCTGATCCCGAGCGGGGTCGCGCCCTTCTCCCTCGGGCGCGGCCCCGCCCGGCTGGCCGACGGGCCGACGCTGACGCGTCGGCCCGTCGGCGCCGGTGAGTGTTAACAGGGGGCCCTTGCTATGCACGAGGCGTTAACAAGGTGCCCTTCCTTTCACGGCAGGGCGGTGACGATGTCGGCGATCGAGCGGCGGCGGCCGGTGTAGAACGGCACCTCCTCGCGGACGTGCAGCCGGGCCCGCGAGGCGCGCAGGTCCCGCATCAGGTCCACGATCCGGTGCAGCTCGTCGGCCTCGAAGGCGAGCATCCACTCGTAGTCGCCGAGCGCGAACGAGGCCACCGTGTTGGCGCGTACGTCCGGGTAGCCCCGGGCCATCTGGCCGTGCTCGGCGAGCAGTTCCCGCCGCTCCGCGTCGGGCAGCAGGTACCAGTCGTACGAGCGGACGAACGGGTAGACGCACAGGTAGGCGCGGGCCTCCTCACCGGCGAGGAAGGCCGGGATGTGGCTCTTGTTGAACTCGGCCGGCCGGTGCAGCGCCATCTGCGACCAGACCGGGGTCATCGCCCGCCCCAGCGTGGTGCGCCGGAACCGCAGGTAGGCGTCCTGGAGGGCGTCGCTGGACGAGGAGTGCCACCAGATCATCAGGTCGGCGTCGGCGCGCAGCCCGGCCACGTCGTACGTGCCCCGGACCACCACGTCCTTGCCGGCCAACTCCTCGATCAGGGACTCGACCTCGCCGGTGACGTTGTCGCGCAGCGACGGCAGCGGGGCGCTGACCCGGAACACCGACCACATGGTGTAGCGGATGGTGGAGTTGAGTTCCTTCAGCCGGGCCGCGTTGCTCTGCTCGGTCATCTCGCCGATCCTCCCAATGCTGTGATGATCTCCTCGGCTGCCGCCTCGCCGGAGCGGACGCAGACCGGGATGCCCACGCCGTCGTAGCCGGCACCGGCCAACGTCAGCGTCGGATGCGCCGCCCGCAGGACGGCCCGCGCGGCGGCGATCCGATCGAGGTGGCCGGGGGTGTACTGCGGCAACGCCCCACCCCAGCGCTGCACGTGCCCGGCGATCGGGGCGGGCAGCGGCGTGCCGAGCACCGCCGACAACTCCCGGTGCACGGTCGCGGCCAGGTCCTCGTCGGAGCGCTGGAGCTGGGCCTCGTCGCCGTAGCGGCCCACCGAGGCGCGCACCAGGGCCACCCCGTCCGACCGACGCAGGTGCCCCCACTTGGTGGTGAAGAACGTGGACGCCTTGATCAGCAGCCCTTCGGTGCCGGGCACCAGGAAGCCGGACAGCTGCGGCAGCGCCGGCTCGGGCAGGGCCAGGGTGACAAGCGCGACGCTTGCGTAGTCCAGCCCGCCGATCTCGGCCGCCACCGCGTCGGCCACGTCGGTGAGCAGCCGGGCCGCCGGCCGGGCCGGCACCGCCAGCACCACCGCGTCGACGTCGACGTGCTCCGGGTCGCGGGTCGGGCCGACGGTCAGCCGCCAGCCGGTGCCGGTCGGGGTGAGTTCACGGACCGCGGCGTTGGTGCGGATGGTCGCCCCGCTGGCCGTGGCGGCGGCCTCGACCAGGGTGCTCAGCCCGCCGTCGAGGGTGCCGAAGATCGGTTGGCCGGTGTAGCGGGGGGCGGCGGCCTGCGCGGTCCGGACCGCGTCGAGCAGCGTGTGCCGGGTGCGGGCGGCGCGGGCCAGGGCGGGCATGGTGGTGGCCAGGGACAGGTCGTCGGCCCGGCCCGCGTACACGCCGCCGAGCATCGGGTCGACCAGCCGGTCGACCACCTCGTCGCCGAACCGGGCGCGGACCAGCGCGCCGACGGAGACGTCGTCGGTGGCACCGAGCAGCGGCGCGCCGCCGTCGTGGTCGGCCTCCGGGGTCGGCCGGGCCACCGTCGCCACCTTCTCCAGATCCCCGGGTACGCCCATCAGCGTGCCGCCGGGAATCGGCCGCAACTGGCCGTCGACGGCGAGCGCCGCCTGCCCGACGGTGGGGTGCACGATGCGTTCGGCCAGTCCGAGGCGGCGGATCAGGGTCACCACCGCCGAGTCGCCGCCGGCCGGATCCCGCATCAGGAACGACTCGGCACCGAACTCCACCGGCCCGCCGAGCAGCTCACCGGTACGCAGCTTGCCGCCGAGCGCGCCGGACTGCTCGTACACGATGATCTCGGTGTCTTCCGGCGCGCGGTCGCGCAACCGGACCGCGGCGGCCAGGCCGGCGATGCCGCCGCCGACGACCGCCACCCGCCACCGCGACGCCATGGCGGTCAGGCCCCCTCGGCGGGGCGGGCGGACAGTTCGTGCACCAGGGCGACCACTCGGGTGAGCACCTCCGGGTCGGTCTCCGGCAGCACCCCGTGGCCCAGGTTGAACACGTGCCCGGGGGCGGCGCGGCCCTGGTCGAGGATGCGGCGCACCTCGGCCTCGATGACCGGCCACGGGGCGAACAGCAGGCACGGGTCCAGGTTGCCCTGCACGGCCTTGTCGGGCCCGATCCGCCGGGTCGCGACGTCCAGCGGGGTACGCCAGTCCACGCCGACCACGTCGGCACCGGCCTCACCCATCGCGCCGAGCAGCTCGGCGGTGCCCACCCCGAAGTGGATCCGCGGGATCCCCGCGTCGGCCAGGCCGGACAGCACGGTCGTCGAGTGCGGCAGCACGAACCGGCGGTAGTCGGCCTCGGAGAGCGCGCCCGCCCAGGAGTCGAAGAGCTGCACCGCGCTGACGCCGGCGGCGATCTGCACCCGCAGGAACGCCAGGGTCACCTCGGCGAGCCGGGCGGCCAGGGCGTGCCACAGCTCGGGGTCGCCGTACATCAGGGCCTTGGTCTTGACGTGGTTGCGCGACGGCCCGCCCTCGACCAGGTAGCTGGCCAGGGTGAACGGCGCACCGGCGAAGCCGATCAGCGGGGTGTCACCCAGCTCCTTGACAAGCATCCGGACCGCCTCGTCCACGTACGGGACGTCGTCGCGACCGATCGGGCGGATCCGCTGCACGTCGGCGGCGGTACGCACCGGCTCGGCCACCACCGGCCCGGTGCCGGGCACGATGTCCAGGTCGACCCCGGCGGCGGCGACCGGCACCACGATGTCGCTGAACAGGATGGCCGCGTCCACCTTGTGCCGGCGTACCGGCTGGAGGGTGATCTCGGTGACCAGGTCGGGGCGGCGGCAGGACTCCAGCATCGCCACGTTGGCCCGGATCTCGCGGTACTCCGGCAGCGACCGGCCGGCCTGGCGCATGAACCAGACCGGGGTGTGCGGGACGGGCCGGCGACGACACGCCCGCACGAAGGGCGAGTCGGCGGGCCCGCCGGGGCGGGAGGCGTCGTCTCGGGCAGCGGCGCCCGTGGTGTCGGTGGTCATCGCGGCAATCGTGCCACGCGCCCCATCCCGCTCCCTCCCCCACCGCCCACTTTGTGACGTGGCAGCCCTTCGAGGAAGCAAGGGGCAGGCGGTAGAGCCGCGGACCGCTGTCGACACCGCCGCTGGGCGGGTTCGTCGGCAGCCGGCGGATGATCACCAGCTGGTGATCCTCGGCGTGCCGTCACGGCGAGGCGGCGGGTGGCGGCTTAGGCTGCGGACATGGCCCCCCCGATCGCGCTTCCGGACACCTTCGCCCGCGCGGTCGCCGGGCTCCGGTCGGCGACGCCCCGGCCGGAGATCGGCCTGGAGGAGATCGGTGCCCCGCAGCGACTCGCGCCGTACGCCTTCGCGCTCTCCGCCTCGGTGCTGCGCGACGGCGACGAGGTGACCACCGGCCGGCTGATCCTGTTGCACGACCCGGTCGGACACGAGGCCTGGCAGGGCACCCTGCGGCTGGTCACCTACGTCACCGCCGAGTTGGAGAGCGACCTGGCCGCCGACCCGCTGCTGCCGGGGGTCGCCTGGACCTGGCTCACCGATGCCCTCGACGCCCAGGAGGCGGGTTACCGGGCCATCGGCGGGACGGTCACCCAGACGATGTCGAACCGGTTCGGGGATCTCGCCGGCCCGCCCGCGACCGCCGACATCGAGATCCGCGCCTCGTGGACGCCGACCGACGGCGACCTCACCTCGCACCTGTACGCCTGGTGCACCCTGCTCGCCTCCACCGCCGGCCTGCCGCCGCCCGGCGTCACCGCCCTGACCGACCGCCGAGCCGCCGCCACCGGCTGAGTCGGCTGGGTCGACACGCGGCGGGGGCGGGTGCGCGCGGTGTGTTCCGCTTCCGCACTAGGGTTGTCAGGTGACCGACGAACCACCCCTGCGCCGTCGGACCGCCGCAAGCCGTACGGGAAACGACATCGAGACCCCGCCGTCGGCGCGGCCGGAGCCGTCGGACGCGGGGACCGAATCCACCGGCGGCGAGTCCGTGCCGCTGACCGCCCCCCGCGAGGGCACCCCTGAGCCGGTGACCGTCCCGGAACAACTTGCCGAGGTGGTGGCCCGCTTCGCGGCCGGCAGCGGCCCGGTGGCCCTGGACGCCGAGCGCGCCTCGGGCTACCGCTACAGCCAGCGGGCGTACCTCGTGCAGTTGCGGCGCAGCGGCGCCGGTACCGCGCTGATCGACCCGTTGCCGCTGCCCGATCTCAGCGCGCTCGACGCCGTGATCGCGGACACCGAGTGGGTGTTGCACGCGGCCAACCAGGATCTGCCCTGCCTCGCCGAGTTGGGACTGCGTCCGCGACGGCTGTTCGACACCGAGTTGGCCGCCCGGCTCGCCGGATTCGAGCGGGTGGGCCTGGCCGCGCTCACCGAGCAACTGCTCGGCTACAGCCTGGAGAAGCACCACTCGGCGGCGGACTGGTCCAGCCGGCCGTTGCCGGAGTCCTGGCTGACGTACGCGGCGTTGGACGTGGAACTGCTGACCGACCTGCGCGACGCCCTGGACGCGGAGCTGACCCGGCAGGGCAAGTCGCAGTGGGCGGCGGAGGAGTTCGCCGCCCTGGTGCAGGCCGGCACCCGCCCGCCCCGGGTACGCGCCGAGCCCTGGCGCCGTACCTCCGGCATCCACCGGGTCCGTGGCGCACGGGCGCAGGCCCGGGTGCGGTCCCTGTGGTACGCCCGCGACCAGATCGCCGCCCGCCGGGACTCGGCACCGGGCCGGGTGCTGCCCGACTCGGCCATCGTGGCGGCGGCGGAACTGGACCCGAAGGACGAGAAGACGCTGCTCACCCTGCCCGGTTTCGGCGGCCGGTCGGTACGCCGGCTGGCCCGGACCTGGCTGGCGGCGCTGGACGACGCGCGGCAGTTGCCGGACGAGGATCTGCCGGTGACGCCGACGGTGGAGGGCCCGCCCCCACCGCACCGCTGGGCCGAACGGGATCCGGCCGCCGCCGCCCGGCTGGCCCGCTCCCGCGAGGTGGTGCTGCGGCTGGCCGGCGAGCACAATCTGCCGCCGGAGAACCTGATCTCCCCAGACACGGTCCGCCGGCTCGCCTGGCAGCCCCCCGAGGAGATCACCGAAGCCACCGTCGCCGACGCCCTACGCACCCTCCACGCCCGCGAATGGCAGATCACCCTCCTCCTCCCCGCCCTGGCCCAAGCCCTCCTCCCCACCTGACAGCCCCTTTCGGGTGGCATGAGGGAAGGGTGGGGTGTGGGCTGGGCCACAGGGTGGGGTGGAGCGGGGATTGTTACTGGCGGGTAGCATTCGGGGAAATGCCAGTGCCGGCTAGGAGGCTCCAGTGCCCCGTGAAGTTCGGGATGTCGTCTTCGTCGACGGCGTCCGTACCCCGTTCGGCAAGGCGGGTGGCATGTACGCCAACACCCGCGCCGACGACCTGGTGATCCGATGCATTCGCGAACTGCTACGCCGTAACCCGCAGCTGCCCCCGGAGCGGGTCGAGGAGGTGGCCATCGCCGCCACCACCCAGATCGGTGACCAGGGTCTGACCATCGGCCGTACCGCCGCTCTGCTGGCGGGTCTGCCCAAGAGCGTCCCCGGCTTCGCCATCGACCGGATGTGCGCCGGAGCGATGACCGCCGTGACAAGCGTCGCCAGCGCCATCGCCGTGGGCGCGTACGACGTGGCGATCGCCGGCGGCGTCGAGCACATGGGCCGCCACCCGATGGGCGAGGGCGTCGACCCCAACCCGCGCATCGTCGCCGAGAAGCTGGTCGACCCGTCCGCGCTGGTCATGGGCGCCACCGCGGAGAACCTGCACGACCGGCTGCCGCACATCACCAAGGAGCGCACCGACGCCTTCGCGCTCGCCTCCCAGCAGAAGACCGCCAAGGCGTACGCCAACGGCAAGCTCCAGGACGACCTGGTGCCGGTGGCCATCCGGGACGAGGAGGGCGGCTGGGGCCTGGCCACGGCCGACGAGGCCCCCCGCGACACCTCGCTGGAGAAGCTGGGCAGCCTCAAGACCCCGTTCCGCCCGCACGGCAAGGTGACCGCGGGCAACGCCGCCGGTCTGAACGACGGCGCCACCGCCAGCCTGCTGGTCGCCGAGGACGTCGCCCGCGAGCTGGGCCTGCCGGCCGCCATGCGCCTGGTGTCGTACGGCTTCGTCGGCGTCGAGCCCGAGGTGATGGGCGTCGGCCCGATCCCGTCGACGGAGAAGGCCCTGCGCATCGCCGGGCTGACCATCGACGACATCGGCCTGTTCGAGCTGAACGAGGCGTTCGCCGTACAGGTGCTCGCCTTCCTCGACCACTTCGGCATCGCCGACGACGACCCGCGGGTCAACCAGTGGGGCGGCGCGATCGCCATCGGTCACCCGCTGGCTTCCTCGGGCGTACGGCTGATGACCCAGCTCGCCCGGCAGTTCGCCGAGCACCCCGAGGTCCGCTACGGCCTCACCGCCATGTGCATCGGCATCGGCATGGGCGGCACCGTGATCTGGGAGAACCCGCACTGGGAGGGTGGAGACAAGTGAGCGCGCTCACCGCACCGAACGAGGTGGTCACCCGGGCCCTGCTGCGCCAGGTGAACGTGCCGGGGCTGGACCGTCCGGCCGCCCTGATCACTCTCGACAACGGATTCGACCACACCAAGCCGAACACCTTCGGCCCCGGTGGCCTGGCCAGCCTGGACGAGGCGATCAGCGCCGCCCTGGCCGCCGAGCCGGCGTTCATCGCGGTCACCGGCAAGCCGTACATCTTCTGTGTCGGCGCGGACATCACCAGCCTGCCGCTGCTGGCCGACCGGGAGCAGGCGCTGGCCATCGGCCAGTTGGGCCACCGGGTCTTCGCCCGGCTCAAGGACAGCCAGATCCCGACCTTCGCCTTCGTCAACGGCGCGGCGATGGGTGGCGGCCTGGAGCTGGCCCTGCACTGCCACTACCGGACCCTGTCCGCCGGTGCCGCCGCCCTGGCGCTGCCGGAGGTCTCCCTGGGTCTGATCCCGGGCTGGGGCGGCACCCAGCTGCTGCCGAACCTGATCGGCATCCCGGCGGCCACCCAGGTGATCATTCAGAACCCGCTCATGCAGAACAAGATGCTCAAGCCCAAGCAGGCCGCTGAGCTGGGCATCGCCGACGTGCTGCTGGAGCCGGCCGACTTCCTGGAGCGGTCCCTGGAGTGGGCCGCTGGCGTGGTCCGGGGCGAGGTCACGGTGACCCGGCCCGAGGTCGACAAGGACATGTGGGCCGGGGTGCTCTACTTCGCCCGGCAGACCCTCGACCAGCGGCTGCACGGCGCGGTCCCGTCCGCGTACAAGGCGCTGGATCTGCTGGAGACGGCGAAGGACGCCGACTTCGCCGCCGGCACCGCCGCCGAGGACGAGGCCCTGGCCGACCTGATCTTCTCCGAGGAGTTGCGCAGCGGCCTGTACGCCTTCGACCTGGTGCAGCGGCGGGCCAAGCGGCCGGCCGGGGCACCGGACAAGGGCCTGGCCCGCCCGGTGACCAAGGTGGGCATCGTCGGCGCCGGCCTGATGGCCAGCCAGCTGGCCTTGCTGTTCGCCCGTCGCCTCCAGGTGCCGGTCGTGATGACCGACCTGGACCAGGCGCGGGTCGACAAGGGTGTGGGCTACGTGCACACCCAGATCGAGAAGCAGGTCAGCAGGGGCCGAATGGACAAGGGTACGGCCGCCAAGCTGTACGGCCTGGTCAGCGGCTCGGTGGACAAGTCGGCTTTTGCTGACTGTGACTTCGTCATCGAGGCGGTCTTCGAGGACCTGAACGTCAAGAAGCAGGTCTGGGCCGAGCTGGAGAAGATCGTCAAGCCGGAGGCGGTGCTGGCGACGAACACCTCCTCGCTGTCGATCACGGCGATGGCGGCGGAACTGGAGCACCCGGAGCGGGTGGTCGGCTTCCACTTCTTCAACCCGGTGGCCGTACTGCCGCTGCTGGAGATCGTCCGGGGCGAGCGCACCGACGACGCCACGCTGGCCACCGCCTTCGCGGTCGGCAAGCAGCTGAAGAAGTCGTCGGTGCTGGTCGCCGACGCCCCGGCCTTCGTGGTGAACCGACTGCTCACCCGCTTCCTCGGGGCGATCTTCGCCGCAGTGGACGCGGGCACCCCGCTGGAGGTGGCGAACCGCGCGGTGGACCCGCTGGGCCTGCCGATGCGTCCGCTGGCCCTGCTCCAGTTGGTCGGCCCGGCCGTGGCGTACCACGTGGGCGGCACCCTGCACGCCGCCTTCCCGGAGCGCTTCGGCATCAGCGAGAACCTCAAGCGGATCGCCGACTCCGGCCAGCCGATCGTCGTCGACGACGAGATCAACGCCGAGGTGGCGAAGCTGCTGGTGGTCGGCGACCAGCCGCTCACCGAGGAGCAGGTGCGGCAGAACGCGCTGGACGCGCTGGCACAGGAGATCCGGCTGATGCTCGACGAGGGTGTCGTGGCGCAGGCGCAGGACATCGACCTGTGCATGATCCTCGGCGCCGGTTGGCCGTTCCACCTGGGCGGCGTCACGCCGTACCTGGACCGGACCGGCACCAGCGAGCGGGTGACCGGCCAGCGGTTCCTGCCGCGCGGGGTGGCCAGCCTGGCCGGCTGACCCCCACCCGAGCACACCGGATCGCGGTGGTCGCCCCTCCGGGGGCGGCCACCGCGACCTCGTTTGGTGGCCGCCCGCGGCCCGGTGTCCGGGGGTCAGCTGCCGCCGCCGCGCCGAATGGTGTTCGTGCGGGTGCCGGGTGCGGCGGCAACCCGTGGTCCGCTCGGTGACGGTCAGAAGGTTCGTCGTCTCCGGACCACCAGCAGGACACCCTGATGGATCAGCACGCCGACGGCGGTGTTGAGCACGGCCAGCCCGGCCGCGGCGAGCAGGCCCGGTCCGACTTCCTCCACACCGCTCGCCACCAGCAGAACCGGCCATCCCAGCGCGGCGAGGATGAGTGCCGAGCGCCACCAGCGCCCGCACAGCAGGCCGAACACGATCAGCGCCGGGATCATCGGACCTCCCATGGTCAACTGCCCCACCCGCGGGAGGCCTGACGGCCTCGCCGTCGGGCACGGCTGACGGCCTCGACGTTACGCCGTAATGGCGGTGACCCGCCCGGCCGGATACCGCCATTACGCCGTAACGGAGTCGATCAGCCAGGGCCGACAGCGACAGTCCGTCAGCTGGGCAGGTAGCCGGGTTTGAGGCCGGTTCGGGCCTGCTGGATGCGGGTGTGGGCGAGGTCTTCGGCTGCCGCGCCGGGCAGGATGCCCTGCCTGCGGGCCAGGTCGAGCACCTCGGTCACGGTGTCGAAGATCTTCGCAACCTGGGCGGGCACCTCCTCCAGGGGAATCCGCCGGTACTCGGCCGATCCGGTGGTGACCCCACCGGCGCTGGCGACGAAGTCGGGCACCCAGAGGATGTCGCGCTCGACGAGCTGCTGCTCGACCTCGGGGGTGGCGAGTTGGTTGTTGGCAGCGCCGCAGACCACTGCCGCGTGGATCGTCGGGACCGAGTCGCTGGTGAGGGTGGCGCCGAGCGCACACGGGGCATAGATGTCGACAGGCGCGTCGATGACCCGCTCGGCGAGGAGCACCGCGGGCAGTTCCCGTCGGACGCGTTCGCGGGCGGGCGCCGAGATGTCGGCGGCGGTGACCGTGGCCCCTGCCTCGACGAGGAGCCGGACGAGTTCGTAGCCGACCTTGCCGAGCCCTTCGACCCCGACGGTACGGCCGGCCAGGTCGGCGGTCCCCCATCGGACGGCAGCGGCGGCACGCAGGGCGTGGAAGGCACCGTACGCGGTCATCGGGCCACTGTCGCCGTACCCGCCGGCGGTGGTGGTGCGCCCGAGGACGTGGTCGGTGCCCCGGCCGATCACATCGAGGTCGGCGGCGCTGATCCCGACGTCGCCGGCGGTGACGTAACGGCCACCGAGGCTCTGCACGAAACGTCCGTAGGTCTCCAGCAACGCCTCGGACTTGATCGTGTCGGGGTCGCCGATGATGACCGCCTTGGCACCGCCGCAGGGCAGGCCGGCGACGGCGTTCTTGTAGGTCATCCCCCGCGACAGCCGCAGCACGTCGGTCAACGCCTCGGCTTCGCTGGCGTACGGATGGAACCGGGTGCCCCCGACGGCCGGGCCGAGGGTGCTGTCATGGATGGCGATGATGGCCCGCAGGCCGGTCTCCGGGTCCTGGCAGAAGGTCACCTGCTCGTGCGGGAAGTCGGGGAAACGGCCGAACACCGGGGCGGACGGCTGGGGTGCGGACATGGGCTTGCCTTTCAGCGGTTCAGGGGGTGGTGAGGTCGGTGTCGACCTGGATGAGCCGGGGTTCCCCGGCAGCGAGGGCGTCGGTGACCGCCTCGACGAGTGCCGTACGGCTGGCGACCGTCACGCCGGTGACGCCGTACCCGGCGGCCAGCGCGGTGAAGTCGATGTCGGGAATGTCCAGGCCCGGTGTCTCCCCGGCCGCCAGCACCTGGGCGAACCAGCGCAGCGCGCCGTAGGTGCCGTTGCGCAGGATGACGAAGATGACCGGGATGCGGTAGCGGGCGGCGGTCCACAGTGCGGTGATGCCGTAATTGGCCGACCCGTCACCGACCAGGGCGACGACCTGCCGGTCGGGGTCGGCCAGCTGCACCCCGACGGCCGCGGGCAGCCCGAAGCCGAGGCCGCCGGAGGCGGGGAAGTAGTAGCTGCCGGGTTCGCGCAGGTCCGCCTGTGCCCAGAAGGCACCGGTGGTCGAGGTGGATTCGGTGACCCAGACGGTGTCGGCCGGAGCGGTGTCCCGTAGCACGGCGAACACCTCCTCCGGATGCAACCGGCCCGCCGAGCCGGATCGCGGTGCCGGGATGGGCGGCAACGGTACGAGGGCGGCCCGCCGCCCGGGGGTGACGGCGGCGGTCAGCCGGGCGAGGGTGTCGGCGAGATCGCAGACGATCGCGTCACCCATCGGCGCGCGGGCGGCTTCGCCCGGGTCCACGGTCAGGTGCACCAGTCGGGTGCCCTCGGACAGATACCGGCCCGGGTCGTACTGGTGGTAGCGGAACACCGGCGCGCCGACGACCAGGACGAGGTCGTGTCCGGCCAGCAGGTCGCTGATCGCCTTGACCCCGGCCGGCAGCACGCCACGGAAGGCGGGGTGGCGGGTGGGGAACGGGCAGCGCGACGCCGAGGGGGCGATCCAGGCCGGGGCGGCCAGGGCTTCGGCGAGCGCCACGGCATGATCGTTCGCGGCGACCGCGTCGACGTCGGGGCCGAGGATCAGCACCGGCCGTTCGGCCCGGTCCAGCATCGCGGCAAGCTCGGTGAGCTGCGGGGTGGTCAGCGCCGCGGCGGTCACGGTGGTACGGGACAGCAGGTGCCGTGCCTCGACGGAGGACTCCGCCCGCCAGTCGTCGTACGGCACCGACACGTACACCGGTCCCTGGGGTGCCAGGGTGGCGGTGTGGATCGCCTGGCTGATGGTCCGGGGCACGTCCTCGGCGGAGGCCGGCTCGCTGCTCCACTTCACCAGCGGCCGGGGCAGCGCGGCGGCGTCCACGTTGGCGAGCATCACCTCCTGGCCGACGGTCGAGCGGACCTGCTGCCCGGCGGTGACCACCAGCGGGCTGTGCGAGTAGACCGAGTTGGTCAGCTGGCCCATCGCGTTGCCGGTGCCGGCTGCCGCGTGCAGGTTGACAAGCGCCGGGCCTCGGCGGGCCTGGGCGTACCCGTCGGCCATGGCCAGCACCACGCCCTCGTGCAGGCCGAGGAGGTACCGGAAGTCGTCCGGCAGGCCGGCCAGGAACGGCAGCTCGTTGGAGCCGGGGTTGCCGAAGATGGTGGTCAGGCCGTGGGCCCGCAGCAGCTCGAAGGTCACGTCCCGCACGCTCGCCACCGCACAACTCCTCTCCCTCGACCGCGACCAGTAGACCTGGATCTTCCGTCATGCAGAAGGGTCTGGGAGAAGGGTTCCTCTGTGCGGAATACTGCTCTGGTCGGTGGCGAGCAGTGGGAGGCAGGCCATGGAGTCGGTGGGCAACGCGCTACGCGCCCTGCGGTATCTCGGCGCCCAGGAGTCGGTAAGCGTGGCGGACCTCGGCCGGCACCTGCAGGTCGCCCCGTCCACCGCGCACCGGCTGCTGTCCACGCTCAAGGAGTTCGACTTCGCCCGCCAGGACGACTCCCGTCGCTACCGGCTCGGCCCGGCGGCACACGAGGTCGCCACCCGACAGGCCCCCTGGGACGTCGTCGCCGCCGTCCGCCCACACATGGAAGACCTGGCCGCGACCACCCGCGAGACGGTCAACCTGATCGGCCTGCAGGGCGCCAGCATCGTCTTCCTCGACGGCGTGGAGAGCACCCAGACCGTCCGGGTCGGGGTCCGCACCGGCGACCGGCTACCCGCGTACACCACCGCCGGCGGCAAGGCGCTGCTCGCCCAGATGCGCCCGAAGGACATCCGGGCGCTGCATCCGCGCATCTTGGCCGCGCTGACCTCCGCCACGATCACCACGACCGACCAACTGATCAAAGAACTCGACGCCGTACGCGCCCGCGGCTACGCCTCCAACCTTGAGGAGTGCGTCGATGGTGTGTACGCCGTCGGCGTGGCCGTCGTCCACCCCACCCGGGGCGCCGTGGCCGCACTCACCATCTCCGCCCCCGCACACCGGGTCGACGAACGGCGCGCCGACCTCCTCGCCCAGCAACTCCTCCAGGCCAACACCCGCCTCACCCAGGGCTGGCGGTGAGCCAGGCCCGTTATGCCGAGTGCTCGGCCGCGCTGCGCTCCACGCAGAACTCGTTGCCCTCCGGGTCGGCGAGGACCGCCCAACCGGTGCCGTCGGGTCGGCGCTGGTCGTCGATCAGTACGGCGCCCAGGCCGAGCAGCCGGTCGACCTCCTCGTCGCGGGTCCGGTCGGTCGGCTGCAGATCCAGGTGTACCCGGTTCTTCGCCGTCTTGCCCTCCGGTACCCGCTGGAACAGCATCCCGCCCTCGGCGATCTCCGCCCCGGACAGCAGGGCACATTCCGGCTCGCCCGGCTTGTTGTCCGGGTCGTGCCGCATGCCTGTCGCCTCGGCCCAGAAGGTCGCCATGGCGAACGGGTCGGCACAGTCAAAGTCGATCCATCGCACCCTCGAAGTCATGGGCCCAATCTCTCACCGTGATCAAGCGAATTACGCCGCCGGATCACCGGGCCGCAGCGGGTCACCCGGCCCGCGCCGGGTCACCGGGCGGGGTTCTCCCCCGTCGACGCGGCGTCGGCGGCGGGCAGGTTGACCGTCACCTCCAGGCCACCGCCGGACTGCGCCACCGCGGTCACCGTGCCGCCGTGCGCGTCGCAGACCGCCCGGACGATGGACAGGCCGAGCCCCGACCCGCGCGCCCCGGTCCGCTCCCGGCCGCCCCGCCGGAACGGCTCGAACAGTCCCGGTACGTCCGCCTGGTCCACCTCGAAACCGGTGTTGCCGACCACCAGCCAGGACCGCTGCCCGTCGGAGCCGGTGCGTACCCAGAGTCGGCCGTGCAGGTGGTTGTAGCGGACCGCGTTCTCGATCAGGTTGCCGGCCAGGCGGTCCAGCAGACCAGGATCACCGACCACAGGTGCCGGTTCCAGCGAGGTGTGCACGTCGAGCTTTATCCGCTCCACCTCACGGCGGACCGCCGACAACGCGTTGAGGGTGCCGGCGGCGAGGTCACACTCGGTACGCCGGCCCAGTCGACGGCCGGTCTGGGCCTCGCTGCGCGCCAGCACCAGCAGCGCGTCGACCAGGCTGTTGGCCCGCTCCGAGGCGTCGCGCACCACGGTGGCCATCCGGCGGTACTCGGCCGCGTCCGCTTCGTCGTCGCTGAGCGTCACGTCGATTTCGGTACGCATCACGGCCAGCGGCGTACGCAGTTCGTGCGAGGCGTTGGCGACGAACCGTTTCTGGGCCTCGAAGGCGGCGGCGATGCGGTCCAGCATCTCGTCGAAGGTGTCGGCCAACTCGGCCACCTCGTCGTTGGCCCCGGAGTAGCTGATCCGCTGATCCAGTGTGGTCTCACCGAGCCGCCGCGCGGTCGCGGTGACCTGGTGCAGCGGTCGCAGCGCCCGACCGGCCACCGCGTACGCCCCGACCACCCCGACCGTCCCGATGGCCAGCAACGCGGCCAGTCCCTTGGCCAGCAGTTCCCCGGAGGCCGAGTCGACAAGTTGCCGCTGCCAGGCAGCGGCGTCCATGGAACGCCCGTCGGCCAGCAGCACCGTCGTGCCGGGCAGCAGTTCGTCGGTGGGCCGCAGCGCGTCGCGGACCAGCAGCCAGGACAGCAGCACCAGGATCGCGCCCGCGCCCACCAGCAGCACGCCGTTGAGCAGGGTCAGCCGCAGCCGCAGGGTGGGCCGCAGACGCGGGTGCCGCCGCGGGGTGCCCGTCACGCCGGCACCTCGGCGGTACGGTAGCCGGCCCCCACCACGGTCTCGATCAGCGGCGGATCGCCGAGCTTGCGACGCAGGGTCATCACGGTGACCCGGACGATTGTGGTGAACGGGTCGGTGTTGGCGTCCCAGACCCGCTCCAGCAGTTCCTCGCTGGACACCACCGCACCGCGGGCCTTGAGCAGTTCGCAGAGGACGCCGAACTCCTTGTTGGTCAGCTCCACCGGTGCCCCGCCACGGGTGGCGGTCCGGCGGGCCGGGTCGACGACCAGGTCGGCCAGTTCCAGCACCGGCGGTGCCGCCGGGGTGGCCCGGCGGCCCAGCGCCTGCACCCGGGCGACCAGTTCGTCGAAGGCGAACGGCTTGGGCAGGTAGTCGTCCGCGCCGAGTTGCAGTCCTTCGACCCGGTCGGCGACGGTGCCGCTGGCGGTGAGCATCAGCACCCGGGTCAGCGCGCCCGAGCTGGCCAGCTCCGCGCAGATCTGGTCACCGTGCATCCCGGGCAGGTCACGGTCGAGCACCACCACGTCGTAGCGGGTGACGAAGGCCATCTCGTGACCGCTGTCGCCGTCGTACGCGACGTCCACCGCCATTCCGCGCTTGCGCAGGCCACGCGCGATCGCGTCGGCGAGGTGGCGTTCGTCCTCGACCACCAGTACCCGCATGTCCAGCCCCTTCCCGGCGACGACAACTCGACAACCTAACGCTGCTGGCCAAACCGACCCCAACCCCCCACGTCGGTGGTGCCGAGATCCTTCCGAGTCGGCACTGGCGGTCGAGGTGCCCCTGCCCGCTCAGTCGGGCAGCTGCCACACGCCGAAGTCGCCGCTCTGGCGGCGGCAGGCGATCAGGTCGTACCGGCTCTGACAGTCGCCGACGACACCGGGAAGCACGTCGAGGCGCCGTGGCTGTGCCTCCGCCGGGTCGAGCCGGGCCAGCACCGCGCCCACCTCGGGCAACAGGTGGATGCCGAGCAGCCGGAGCTCCTGCTCGTAGCTGGCGACCGTCTCCCAGGAGCCGTACCCGGTCAACACCCTCCCGGTCTCCGCGTCGAGCGTGACAAGCCCTGATTCGCCCAACTGCGCGAGAGCCCTCGTCGGTGTCACCCGCAGCAGGTCACCATCCTCGCTGGTGCTCCACCGCACGTCTCCGGCCACCGGGTCGATGACATGCGTGCCGCCTCTGTTGGCCCTGGCGCAGAGCAGCGCGCCGCAGCGGGTCACGTGGTCCGCCAGCGGCACGGTGGCCTGCCAGCGCGGCACCAGACCGGCCAGGTCGTAGGCGGTGATGGTCCGCGAGTTACGGACCACCAGCAGCAGGTCATCGACCACCGACGACTGCTGGTAGCCGGTGCTGTCGGCGGCGGGCAGCCGGTCGCGGAGCTGTCCGGTCCGGGCGTCGAGCACCTCGACGTCACCGGCGGCGGTGGACACCACGATGGCGTCGATCACACCGTCACGCTGGTGGTGTTCCACCCAGGACGGCGGCAACGTCCTGGACCACAGCTCACGGCCGGTGGCCACCTCGACCGAACGCAGCGTTGTCGACTGCTGAACGGCCCACGTCTGAAGCAGCACCCGACCCGACGCGTCGCGGGTGCCGAACCCGGCGCTGCGCCAGCGCTGCTGCCCGGTGGCGGCGTCCAGCAGCATGGTCTCGCTCGACCGGCCCAGGTCCTGCGACGGGACCAGCGACAACAGCACGCCGGCGGCGGTGTCCTCCACCCGGAAGAACCGGATTCCTGGTGCCACCGGCATCCGCCACAGCGGTACGAGGCGCTGCGGGGTGACGGTGGCTCGCCGGGGCCGGGCATAGGCGGTGAGTTCCCGCGAGCCGTCGGTCACCCCGCGGACCGGGGTGACGGTGAAGATGCGCTGCGCGGTGAGGAACAGGTCGGTCGCCAGGCCGCCCGGCACCGTCGCGTGCACCCGCACGGGTGGAGGTGCGGCGCTGGTAAGCCCCACCAGTGCCGCCAACGCCACCAGCGCGAGGGGCCACTGTCGCCCCCGACCGCTGGGGCGACGCCGCGGGCGTGGCGGTTGCGGGTCAGTCGGCTCGGTCAGCTCACCGAGGTCGATCAGCGTCACACTCGTCCCTCTCCGCCACGCACCTCGCTGGTCGCCGGAGCTTAACGCCGCAGGCAAGCGAGCCACTCCAGCCGCGTTGCGGTCAGTCACGCAGCTGCCACAGCCCGAAATTGCCGTCCCGACGGCGGCACACGATCAGGCCGTCCCGGTGACGGCAGTTGCCGACCGCACCAGGTAGCAGGTCGATGCGGCGTGGCTGCCCGTCTGCCGGATCGAGCCGGGCCAGCACCGCGCCCACGTCGGGGATGGACCGCGTCCCGAGCGGATGTGAGGCGACACCGAAGTCTTGCACCAGATCCCAGCTGTCGTCGACGGTCCGAGGCCGTCCTGTTCCCGCCTCGATGGTCGCGACCGTTGGCGGGCGCTGCCGGTGGTCGACCACCAGAGCACGTCGGTCCCCGGCATGCAGAACGTCGAAGCCCTCGCCGACGGTCCACCGGAGTGCTCCGGTCGCCGGGTCGAGCAGATGCACACCGGATCCGGCACTCGGCGCACAGATCAGGGCTCCACACCTGTAGATCCGCTCGACCGACTGCACGTCGGTCCGCCATCGCCGGGCCAGACCGTCGAGCTGGTACGCGGCCACTGCGCCGGGGCTGCGAACCACCACGAGGTCACCGATGACCGAGGCGTACCGCTGGTCGCCCGGATCGTCCGCATCGGCGGGGAGACGGCCTCGCCGCGTGCCGCTCCGCGCGTCCAGCACCTCGACATCGCCGTCCACCGTGGTGACCACCACGACATCGATCTCCGCTGGGTCCTGGTGATAGGAGGGCCAGAACGCCTTCGACGACACCGACCACAGCTCGCGGCCACTTGCCACGTCGACCGCGGCGACCCGGTCCAGGTCCTGCCTCTCGTAGGTCTGCAGCAGAATCAGGTGCGAGGCGACGAACACCGCGACCCCGTTCTGCCGCCAGCGGAGCTGACCGGTACGGCTGTCCAGCAGCATGGTCTGCATGCCGGCATCCGTACCGGTCAGGGAGAACACCAACGCGGAGTCGTCCACGCGTTCGACCACCATGGGCTGAGCGGACCCGACGGGTGTCCGCCACAGAGCGGTGAGCTGCTGCGGTGCACCGGTGGCCCGCTCCGGCTGCCGATAGGCGAGCAGTTCCTGGCTACCGTCGGCGACGCCGGTCACCGGTTTCACGGCGACGATCTGGCCGCCGCCGGTGAGGAACACCTGGGCGGACAGCGACGACGGCAGGATCGCCTGCAGCCGGGGAGCCGGGGGTGCCGCACCGGTCAGGACCAGCAGCACGACCAGCGCCACCGGCACCAGGAACGAGCGGGAAGGTGGGGGCCGGCGGCGGCGACGCCGTGGCTCGGTCGGCTCGGTTCGGTCGCCGAGGTCGATCACCGTCACGCTCGCCCCTCCCCCGCAACACATCCGGTACGCACCCTATGGGTGCCAAAAGCCCCAAGAGCCCGCCTGTACGATGGCCCGTCGTGGCTGTGCCGGTGGTAAATCCCTCGCTGAATCCCGTCTCCCCGACCGTCGAGACGCAATCCACAGGGCGACCTCGGCGCCGGCCGGCCCGTGCCGACGTGCTGGCCATCGGAGCCTACGTGCTGCTCGGTGTCGTCGTCTGCCTCAACTACTGGGTGGACGTCAATAACCGGGTCTCCTCGCACCTGCCCACCGACCACAGTTGGTTCGAGTGGCTGTTCTCGCACGGCGCGTACTCGCTGCGCAACCTGGAGAACCCGCTGTTCAGCACACAGCAGAACGCCCCCGACGGGGTGAACATGATGGCCAACACCTCGCTGCTCGGGGTGACCCTGCCGTTGGCCCCGTTGACCTGGCTGCTCGGCCCCCAGGTGGTGTACGCGCTCTACCTGGGCGGTGCGCTGGCCGCCACGGCCGGCACCGCGTACTGGATGCTGTCGCGGCACCTGGTGCGCTCGCGGGCGGCGGCCTTCATCGGTGGCGGGTTCCTCGGCTTCGCCCCGGGCATCGTGCACCACGCCAACGGCCAGCCCAACTTCGTCTCCAACTTCCTGCTCCCGCTGATCGTGGTGCGGGTGTTCCGGCTGACCGAGCCGGGTCGGTGGCGGCGCAACGGGCTGGTGCTGGGGCTGCTGGTGGCATACCAGATCTTCATCAACGAGGAGATGCTGCTGCTCACCGCGCTGGCCTGCCTGGTCGTCGTGATCGCGTACGCGATCATGCGGCCTCGGGCGGCGCGGCAGCGGGCTGGCACGTTCGCCGCCGGGCTGGGTGTCGGCGGCGGGCTGGCCCTGCTGCTGACGGCGTATCCGATCTGGTTCCAGTTCAACGGCCCGCAGTCCTACCGGGGCTTGCAGGGCGGGGTGTTTCACAGCTGGGGCGAGGACATTGTCGCCTTCGTCACCTTCCCCCGCGACACCATCGCCGGCACCGAGGCGGTGGAGAAGACCATCGGCATGACCGAGCAGAACACCTGGTTCGGTTGGCCGCTGGTGCTGGTCTGCGTGGTGGCGCTGGTGTTGCTGGTCCGCCGCTGCATGGTGGCCCGCATCCTGGCGGTGCTTGTGGTGTTCTTCTCCGTGGCGGCGCTCGGCCCGGAGATCCGGTTCAACGGCGAGCTGACCGGCATCGGCGGACCGTGGTCGTACATCCCGGAGGACCTGCCGCTGGTCGAGATGATGATGCCGACCCGGCTGACCCTGGTGACCACGGCCGCGCTCGGTGTCCTGCTCGCGCTGGCCTGGGACGCGGTGGCGGGGCACGGCCGACCGCCGGTACCGGCCCCACGCGCCCCGCATCCCGCGGAGGGCTCGGCGGGCGTCTCGGAGCCGGCGAGCAGCTCGGAGTCGGCGGGCCTGGGGCGGCGACCGCGTTGGCAGCAGGCCGTCGGGTACGCGGCGATCACGCTTGCCGTACTGCCGCTGATCCCCACCCCGCTGCCGGCCGAGCGAGTCGATCCGCCACCGACCTTCATCACCTCCGGCGCCTGGCGGCCGTACGTGCCGGACGGTCGGACCCTGGTGCCGGTGCCCATCCCCAGCAACGTGCACGGGCTGTCCACGCTGCGCTGGAGCGCGCTGACCCAGCACCAGTTCCCGATCCCGGCCGGCTACTTCATCGGCCCGAACCTCGACGGCGAGGGTGTCTTCGGCGCACCGAACCGGCACACCAGCACGCTGATCTACCGCAGCATGGACACCGGCGAACTGCCCGAACTGACCGACGAGGACCGCCAACGGGCGGTCGAGGATCTGCGCTTCTGGCGGGCCTCGGTGGTGGTCCTCGGCGCCCACCCCAAGCAGGCCGTGCTGCGGGAGCTGATGACCGCCCTGCTCGGCGAGCCGCAGCGCGTCGACGACGTCTGGCTCTGGGACGTCCGCGACCGGGTGTAGCGGTCAGCCGACCAGCGGGCGGACGTCCCAGACGAGTGCGCCGTCGATCGGGCGGGGCGGCCCGAGCAACGCCTCGACGGTACGACGTACCGCGTCGCCGTGACGCAGTTCGCCCTGCACCACCACCGCCGCCCGCCAGTGCCGCAGGTCCGCCACCGCCTGCCGACGGTCCGCATCGGTGATCGACGGCAGCTCACCGGTGTCGGCCACCCGGCGCAGCAGCGCCGAGGTGGGGCGGTCCGGGGCACCCCAGCGGGCCGTCGGATCGTCCGCGGCCTTCGGGCCGATGAAGAAGCCACCCGGTGCGGTGAACGCCAGCCCGGTCCGGGCCGACCAGAGCATCGCCGGGCTGCGGCCGTGGTTGGTGACCGGCGGCACCGCCACCAGCGTCCGCCCGGCCGGCACGTACGCCCGCCAGGTGCCGTCGGCGACGAACGCCGGCACCGGCCAGACCGACACGGTCCGGATCGGAGTCGGCGTCAACGGCAGCAGGGCGGCGGCGAGCGCACCGGCCCAGAGCAGCCGCACCGCCGACCGGGTGGCGGCCCACTGCCGGGCGACCCGGTCCGCGGCCAGCGCCACCAGCATCCCCAGCACCGGTACGCAGACCAGCGCGAACCGGGCCGGCACCACGTGGTCGAGCAACGGCAACCCCGAGATCAGCCGGTACGGCCCGGCCAGCTCGGTGACCTCCGCGTCGAGGCGTACCGGGGTGCCGAGGGAGAGCAGGGCGAAGACCACCCCGCACCCGGCCAGCGCCCGCACCAGTGGCCGACGCCAGAGCCAGGCGGTGGCGAGCACGGCCAGCACCAGCAGTCCCGGCCCGAAGAAGGAGTTCTCCTCGGTGGGGTTGGGTGCCAGCAGGGCGCTCGACCGGCCGTCCCCGAGCACGGTCTGCCGGGCCAGGGCCGGAAAGGACGCCACGTCGAGCTGGTAGGCGTGCGCGTAGAACGGCATCCCCCGGTAGTGGCCGGGGCCGAAGAACTGGAACCACAGCGGGTACGCCAGCAGCACTGCTGCCACCACCGCGCCGATCCCGATCCGGGCGGCGAGCCCGGGGGCGAGTCGGCGGGCCGCCGCCCGGTCGGCGAGCGCGTACCCGAGCGCGAACACCCCGGCCGCCAGCGCCACGAAGAGCAGCAGTTCCTCACCGAGGAAGACCTGGTAGGTGACGGCCAGCCCGAGCAGCAGCCCGTACCGCCACACCCGGCCGGCGGGTTCGGCACGGAACACCAACGCCAGGATCACCGGCACCAGGAACTGGGCGGCCATGTGCAGGTGCGCCCCGGCCTGGGCGACCATTCCGGGGGCGAACCCGCAGATCAGCCCACCGATCGCGGCAGCCACCCGGGAGCGGACCAGCCGCCGGCGCAGCAGCACGTACCAGGCGGTGGCGGTGCCGGCGAGGCAGCCGACCACCGCCACCACGAAGGCCGTCTGCGAGCCGAACAGCAGGGTGACCGGGGTCAGCGGCACACCCAGCCCGAGCACGGAGGTGTTGGCCATCAGGTTGACCCCGCCGGGAGCGTTGAGCGCGTCGCTCCACAGCGGATTCTCGACTCCCGTCACGGCCCGGGCGGCGCGGGCCAGCATCCACTCGAAGAGGATCTGGTCCCCGGCCTGGTGGAACAGCCGGTCCGGGCGGCCCCACTGGCGGCTGGTCAGCCACGCCGCCACCGCCAGGTATCCGGCCACCACCGCAACATCCGGGGTACGGGGAACCCGCAACCGGCGGCGGGTGGTGGCCTGGACGGGAAGTTCGGCTGTGCCGACCGGCATCAGGCCGTCCGGTCGGTCAACGCCCGTACGTCCCACACCCAGACGTCCAGTTCCTGGCGGGCCGGGCCGACGAGTTGCTCGACGGTCTGCCGCAGCGGCTCCGAGTGCGGCTGACTCACCGGCAGCACCAGGACCGCCGCCCGCCAGTGCCGCAACTCGTCGAGGGAGCGGCGCCGCTGGCGGTCGTTCAGTTCAGGCGTACGCCCGGTCGTCGCGACCTCCTCCAGCAGCCGGCCGATGCCGCTGGGTCGACCGCCGAACCGACCCGGGTCGCCGGTGTTGCCGTTGCGCGGGGCGAGGAAGTACCCGCCCGGCATCTTGAAGTCGAGGTTGGTGGCGGCGGCCCAGCGCATGCCGTGGGTGTTGCCCATGTTCGGCACCGGGATCGGCACCAGCGTCTGATCCGGCCCGACGTAGGCGCGCCAGCGGTCGGAGGTGATGAAATCCGGCACGGGTGGCCGGGTGGTCATCGGCAGCGGCATGGGCGCGATCGGCAGCAGGGCGAGGACCAGCCCACCGGCGGTGAGCGTACGCAGGGTGCGCGGGTCCAGCGGCAGCGTCCGGCTGCGTTCGATGGCCAGGGCCAGCAGGATCGCCACCACCACGCTGGTGATCATGCCGAACCGGGTCGGTACGACGGCGTCCAGCAGCGGCAGTCGGACCAGCCACTCCCACGGTCCGACCATCAGTTCCCGGTCCCACCAGGTGATGCGTTCGCCGAGGGAGAGTACGGCGTAGAACCCGGCGGTGGCCGCCAACGCCCGGACCAGCACCTCCCGCCGCAGCCACAGCACGATGCCCACGGCGATCAGCGCCAGGCTCCAGCCGAAGAAGGCATTCTCCTCGGAGTAGTTCGGCGCGAGGTTGACGTTGGCCCGCTGGTTGCCGCCGATGGTCGGCGACCCGGGGGCGAGGTAGGCGGCGATGTCGTTGCCGTAGTCACGCACCGCGTCGCTGAGCCCGTGGTACGCCATCGGCCCGGCGAACTGGATGTACAGCGGGTACGCCAGCAGCGCACCGGCGATCACCGTGCAGGTGGCCACCGCCTTGCCCAGCGGCCGCCAGGCCGCCGACCAGAGCGCGGGACGCTGGACGACCACCGCGATCAGGAAGATCCCGCAGCCCATCGCGGTGAACAGCAGGATCTCCTCGTTGATGAACGCCTGCGCGGTGACCAGCAGCGCCAGCAGCGCCCCGTCCCGGTACGGCCGGGTCGACCGGGTGATCACCATGACCCGCCAGACGATGAACGGCAGCAGGAACTGGCTGATGATGTTCGGATGCCAGCTGGCGTGGGAGAGCATCGCCGGTGAGAAGCCGCAGAACCAGCCGCCCACCACGGCCGCCAGCCGGTTGCTCACCACGTGCCGGGACAGCACGTGGTACCAGGCCGAGGCGGTGCCGGCGAGGGCGAGGGTGACAAGCACCACGAACGTGACCGCCGGCCCGAACAGCAGCGTCACCGGCACCATCGGGATGCCCAGCGCGAGGATGGCCGTGTTGGCCATCAGGTTGACCCCGTCCGGATAGTTGAACTGCTCCGTGAAGAACGGGAACTCCCCGTGCAGCACCACCCGCACCGAGTGGGCGAGGAAGAACTGCACCTGCGCCGGGTCACTGCTGTAGAGCGACGCGACCCGGCCGGCCGGGTCCGCCCAGATCTGACTGGTCACCCAGACCGCGACGAGCAGGAACCCGCCGAAGACGGCGAGATCCACCCGACGGGGGGTCCATCGGAACCGCCGCTTCGGGGTGGCGTACGCCTGGTCCGACCCGCCGCCGGCCACCTCACTGTCCACAGTAGAGTCGGACACAACGGAACCTTGCCCATCTTCACGCTCAGTGATGGGCTCGGCTGGCAAGTCTGAAGTGACGTCGGTTTTCGGCGGGATTGCGGCGCGGGTCTCGGCAGGCGTCACAGTCGGCGGAGTCTACCCGAGTAGGGAAATAGCGCCCAAGTTGACGGGCCCTCCCCTGTGGTCGATGCATGCCGATGCGACGCAGCGTGAGGCGGAGAAGAGCATGGGCGTGACATCTCGTACTATTGCCCTCCGAAACGACGACCGACGCGATCGGGGGCGTAACAGGTGGGTCCAGTCCGCTGGCGCGGCTTGACGGCCACCAGCCTGTCGGCACTGCTGGTCGCCGTCGCCGCCTGCGGCCCGGTGGCCGAGCGCCGCCCGCAGGACCTGCGGGTCGGCTACGACAGCCTGGACGGTTCGCTGACCGTCTGGCCCCCGCGCGGCTCCCTGGCCGAGGATCCGGCCGCGACGGCCGCAGCAACCCGGGCCGTACGAGACTGGCGCTCCCCGATCGACGATCGGGTGCACGTACCGTCGTCCGGCATCCTCTACTCCGGCCAGGTCGACGGTACGCCGCTGGCCCTGGTCGCCGCCTCGGTGCCCGGCCAGGCCGCCTCCTGGCTGCTGCAACTGACAGGTGACGGCGACGGATACCGGGTCACCCACGCCACCGAGTACACCGACCCCGGCTACCTGGTCTACTCCGACGTGCTGCCGGTGCAGGCGGCCGACGGCCGGCGCTACTTCACCTCGGAACGGGTCCGCCGCCTGGTCGGGCCGAACGGCCGGATCCTGTCCGCCACCGACGGTCTCACCGACCCGGTCGACGTGCCGGAATGCCGTGCCGTGACGGTGACCGCCACCCTGCGCTCCACCACGTCGCTGCCTCGGGGCCGCGCCGCCGACCGGCTGCTCGACCTCGGCACCGGCATCGCCGCACCGCGGTACCCCCTGGTCCGCGACGAGAGCGGCTCGGGCCGGCGGGCGCTGACCGGCCTCGACACCTGCCAATTGGCCGACAAGGACGGTCCCTTCGGCAGCGTCACCCGACGCGTGGGGGACCGAGACACCCCCGACTCGGTACCGGCCTCCTGGCCCATGGCCAAGGTGGCCGTCCGTACCCTCGGCGAGGTGGCCCTCGACGGAGGCGAACCGGCCGAGCTGGAGCAACTGACCTGGGAGACCGCCGACGGCACGATGAGCGCCGTGGTCTACCGACCGGCCGACGACACCCCGCTGGTCTACTCACCCGCCGACCGGACCAGTCCGTTGCAGGTCTACGAACTGCCGGTGCCCGGGCAACCACTGGTCGTGCTCAGCTGGCGGTCCACCAAGGACACCACCCTGTCGGTCCCACCCGGCACGACCCGCCTGGTCGACCGCCCCGGCCTGGTCGTGGCACCGCTGCCCGAGCGCCGCCAGACCTTCAGCCTCGCCGCCGACGACAAGACCCACTACCGCACCGCAGGCCCCGCCCGCCGCTGACCGCACCGTCGCACGACGGAGACCGCACCAGGACGGCGTTCCTGCCGCTGACCCGCCGCTCCGGCCACCCGACCGACGCCGGCCAATCCCCGCCGGAAGTCACTGCCAGTGACTGACCTTGACCACCGCTCCCAGACGCGGAGAACGGGCGCGGAGAACGGGCCTGGAGATTTACGGGTGGACCGGCCCCGGGGAGGTCACCGGGGCCGGTCCACCTACGCGACGAGTCGATCGAGCTGGGCAGCTTGGTCGATCGGCGAGTGGATCAGTTGTGGGTGGGGGTGTTGTTGGTGGGCACCGGGAGGGGCTCCACGGTCTGGGTGTCCAGGCGGGAGATCCAGCCGGTGACGTCGCGGGCGACGTCCTGGGCGGTCAGGCCGAGGTCGGCGAGGATCTGAGCACGCGAGCCGTGCGGGTGCCAGTCGGCCGGCACGCCCAGGTCGCGCAGCGGCACCTGGACGTCGGCGTCACGCATGGCCTGGGCGAGGGCGTCACCGACGCCGCCGATGCGTACGCCGTCCTCGACGGTGACGACCAGCCGGTGCCCGGCGGCCAACTCGACGAGCTCGGCCGGGACGGGGCGGACCCAGCGCGGGTCGACCACGGTGACCCCGTAGCCCTGCTCGGCGAGCCGGGTGGCGACCTCCATGCCCAGCTGCCCGAAGGAGCCGACGGCGACCAGCAGCACGTCCGCCCGCTCCAACTCGGTCAACACGTCCACGGTGCCGACCCGGCGCACGGCGGGCAGGTCGGCGGCGACCGCGCCGGTGGGGTAACGCACCACGGTCGGGCCGTCGTCGACGGCGACCGCCTCGCGCAACTCCTCGCGCAGGGTGGCGGCGTCACGGGGGGCAGCCATCCGCAGGCCGGGCACCACCCCGAAGACCGACATGTCCCAGATGCCGTAGTGGCTGGGCCCGTCGGGACCGGTGATGCCGGCCCGGTCCAGCACGAAGGTGACCGGCAGCTTGTGCATCGCCACGTCCAGCAGGACCTGGTCGAAGGCCCGGTTGAGGAAGGTCGCGTAGACCGCCACCACCGGGTGCAGCCCACCGAGCGCCAGACCGGCCGCGGAGGTGGCCGCGTGCTGCTCGGCGATGCCCACGTCGTAGGTGCGCTCCGGGTACTTGCGGGCCAGCTTCGCGATGCCGGTGGGCTCGGCCATCGCGGCGGTGATGCCCACCACGTCGGGCCGCTCGTCGGCGATCTTGACCAGCTCGTCGGCGAAGACGTTCGTCCACTTCACCGTCGGCGCGGCGGTGGCCTTGCCGGTGGCGATGTCGAAGGCGCCGGGGCCGTGGAAGCAGTCCGCCTCGTCCTCCTCGGCGGGGCGGTAGCCGTAGCCCTTGCGGGTCACCGCGTGCACGATCACCGGGCCGCCGAAGTTCTTCGCGGCGCGCAGCGCCGTCTCGACCGCGGCCACGTCGTGCCCGTCGACCGGGCCGACGTACTTGATGCCGAGGTCCTCGAACATCGCCTGCGGGGCGACCGCGTCCTTGATGCCCCGCTTGACCGCGTGCAGCACCTCGTACATCGGCTTGCCGACCAGCGGGGTCGAGCCGAGTGCGTCCTTGACCGCGTCGAGGACCTTCTCGTAGCCGGGGTTCAGCCGCAGGGTCGACAGGTGGTCGGCGAGGCCGCCGATGGTCGGCGCGTACGAGCGGCCGTTGTCGTTGACCACGATGACCAGGGGGTTGCCGGCGGCGGCGATGTTGTTCAGCGCCTCCCAGCACATGCCGCCGGTCAGCGCCCCGTCGCCGACCACGGCCACCACGCTGCGGGCCTCACCGCGCAGCGCGTACGCCTTGGCCAGCCCGTCGGCGTACGACAGGGCGGTGGAGGCGTGCGAATTCTCGATGATGTCGTGCTCGCTCTCGGCCCGGCTCGGGTAGCCGGAGAGCCCGCCGCGCTGGCGCAACTGGTCGAAGCCGTCCTGCCGACCAGTAATGATCTTGTGGACGTACGCCTGGTGGCCGGTGTCGAACAGCAGCCGGTCACGGGGAGAGTCGAAGACCCGGTGCAGGGCCAGGGTGAGTTCCACCACTCCCAGATTGGGGCCGATGTGCCCGCCGGTGCGCGACACCTTGGCGACCAGGAAGTCACGGATCTCGGCGGCGAGGTTGTCCAGCTCGGTGCCCGACATCCGCCGGACGTCCTGCGGACCGTGCACCCTGGCCAGCAGCCGGCCGTGGTTGGCCGTGTCCTCTTCAGCACTCATGACCGCAGAGTCTATCGGCCTTCGCCCACCTCGCAGCCCGGTCACCGGACCGGGGAGGCTGAGCACGAGGTCAGCGCCACACCCGGGAACAGGCGGTGTTCACGCCGGCAACAGCAACCCGACCAGCTCCACGTGCTGGGTCATCGGAAACAGGTCGTACCCACGCAAGGCGGCCAGCCGCCACCCGAGATCGGTGAAGACCCGCAGGTCGCGGGCGAAGGCGGCCGGGTCGCAGGCCACGTACGCCACCGCCCGGGGCCCGGCGGCGACCACGTCGCGCACCACCCGCGCTCCGGCACCCGAACGCGGCGGGTCGAGCACCACCACGTCGACCGGTCCGGTGATCCGGCGGCGGGCCAACGCCGTCTCCACCCGGGCCGCCACCACCTCCACCTGGGCCAGGTCGCGCAGGTTCTCCCGGGCGGCGGCCACACCGTCGCCGGCCGCCTCGACCAGGGTGACCCGGCCGCTCTCGCCGACCCGCTCGGCCAGCGCCGCGGCGAACAGCCCGGCCCCGCCGTAGAGGTCCCAGGCCCGCTCCCCCGGCTCCGGCCCGGTCAGCTCCAGCACGGCGGCGACCAGGGTGTCCGCAGCCGCGGGATGGACCTGCCAGAACGACGAGGCGGGCAGGTGCCACTCCCGGTCCGCAGCCAACTCCCGGACCCGCTCCGGTCCGCTGACCCGCCGGGTACGCCCCGCCGTCGAGGCCGTCACCGTCACGTCGCCGCCGGTGGAGGCGACCACCTCCACCGCGTCGTCGGCGGGCCACCGGGTGCCGCTGGAGGTGAGCACCGGCTGGTCCTGGATGGCCGGGTGGGCGATCAGGCACCGGTCGACCGGCACCACCTCGTGCGAGCGGTGCTTGAGCAGACCCGCCCGGCCCGCCGCGTCGACGGCGTAGCGGACCCGGGACCGCCAGCCGAGCGGACCGCCGGGCAGCGTCTCGACCCGTACGTTCAGCGCGTCGCACCCGGCCTCGTCGAGGCCGCCGAGGCGGATCAGTTGCTCCCGCACCACGTCGGTCTTCCAGCGCAGCTGGGCGGGCACCGCGACATGTTGCAGGTCGCAGCCACCACAGCGCCCCGGCCGGGCGTACGGGCAGGGTGGCTCGACCCGGTCCGGCGAGGGCTCCAGCACCCGTACCGCGTCGGCTCGGACGAAGCCGCGATGCACCTCGGTGACCTCGGCCACCACCCGCTCGCCGGGCAGCGCGTGCCGGACGAAGACCACCTGCCCGTCCACCCGGGCCACGCAGTGCCCGCCGGGGGCGACCGCCGCCACGGTCAACTCGACCTGCTCGGCCTCGGTCAACCCACCGCGACCATCGGCCGCCTCGGACTGCTGCACCGGGAGGGTCACCTCGTTCACCGCGTCTCTCCGTTCGACGACTGCTGGCCCGGCCCGGACGGCGCGGGGTCCACCGGCACGGGGTCCATCGGCGTGGGGTCCACCGGCGCGATGCTCGGCGGAAGGGTGCTGCGGGGCACCGCCCGGGGACCCCGCACCGGCCCCCGCCCCAGGGTGGCGTCCATCCGGTCGAGGTCCTTGCCGGCGGTCGAGGCGAGCTGCCACGGCACGCTGGTGACCATCACCCCCGGCTCGAACAGCAGCCGACCCTTGAGCCGCAGTGCGCTCTGGTTGTGCAGCAGGTTCTCCCACCAGCGCCCGACGACGTACTCGGGGATGAAGACCGTGACCACGTCGCGCGGCGAGTCCCGGCGGACCCCGGCCACGTAGTTCAGGATCGGTCGGGTGATCTCCCGGTACGGCGAGTCGATCACCGTCAGTGGGATCGGCACGTCCCGACGTTCCCACTCGGTCTGCAACTGCCGGGTGTCGACGTCGTCCACGTTGACGGTCACCGCGGTCAGCGTGTCCGGCCGGGTGGCCTGGGCGTACGCCACGGCCCGCAGGGTCGGCTGGTGCAGCTTGCTGACCAGCACGATGGCGTGGTTGCGGGCCGGCAGCACCGGTCGCCCGTCGTCCGGTGCCAGCTCGACGGCGACCCGGTCGTAGTGCCGGCGGATGGCCAGCATCAGCAGGTAGATCACGCCCATCGCGACGATGGCGATCCAGGCGCCCAGCAGGAACTTGGTGATCAGCACGATGACCAGCACCGCGCCGGTCATCGCCATGCCGAAGGTGTTGATCGCCCGGGACCGGAGCATCCGGCGACGCACCTGCGGATCCCGCTCGGTACGCAGGCGCCGGTTCCAGTGCCGGATCATGCCGGCCTGGGAGAGGGTGAACGAGACGAAGACCCCCACGATGTAGAGCTGGATCAGCTTGGTCACCTCGGCCTGGAACCCGACGATCAGCACGATCGCGAAGGCGGCCAGGAAGAGGATGCCGTTGGAGAAGGCCAGCCGGTCGCCTCGGGTGTGCAGTTGGCGGGGCAGGTAGCGGTCCTGGGCGAGGATCGAGCCGAGGACCGGGAAGCCGGTGAAAGCGGTGTTGGCGGCCACGAACAGGATCGTGGCGGTCACCCCGACGACCAGGAACAGCAGCACCGAGCCGGAGCCGAAGATCGTCTCGCCGAGCTGGGCGGTGACCGTCTTCTGCACGTACCCCTCGGGACCGGCGACGATCTGCTGGCTCGGGTCCTCGACGAACTGCAGCCCGGTGAGCCGGGCCAGCCAGATGATGCCGACCAGCATGGTGACCGAGACCAGGCCGAGCATCAGCAGGGTGGTGGCGGCGTTGCGGCTCTTGGGCGCCTTGAACGCCGGTACGCCGTTGGAGATCGCCTCCACTCCGGTGAGCGCGGCGCAGCCGGAGGAGAAGCTGCGCAGCAGCAGGAACGCCATGGCCCAGCCGGTGGTGTCGTGCCATTCGGCGGCGATGACCAGGTCGGCGCTGGGCGCCCGCAGGTCCTCACCGAGCACCACGATGCGGACCAGCCCGGTCAGGATCATGCCGACGATCACGATCATGAACCCGTAGGTGGGGATGGCGAAGGCGCTGCCCGCCTCCTTGAGCCCGCGCAGGTTGACCGCGGTCAGCAGGATCACGGCGCTGACCGCGATGAGCACCTTGTGGGTGGCGACGAACGGGATGACCGAGCCGAGGTTTGCCACCCCGGAGGAGACCGACACGGCGACGGTCAGCACGTAGTCGACAAGCAGCGCGCTGGCCACCCCGACCCCGGCGCGGGGGCCCAGGTTGACGGTGGCCACCTCGTAGTCGCCACCGCCGGAGGGGTAGGCGTGCACGTTCTGCCGGTAGCTGGCCACCACGGTCAGCATCACCACGACGACCCCGAGGGCCACCCACGGCGAGAAGACGAAGGCCGAGGCGCCCGCGATGGAGAGCATCAGCAGGATCTCGTCCGGCGCGTACGCGACGCTGGACAACGCGTCCGAGGCGAATACGGGCAGGGCGATGCGCTTCGGCAGGAGGGTGTGCTTGAGCCGGTCGGACCGGAACGGTCGACCGACGAGCAGCCGCTTCAGCAGGGTTCGGGCCACGGTCGCCAAGCGTACGGCTGACGTCGCCACTCCCGTCGTCCTGGACCGGGCTGAGGTCGGTGCGGGTGTCGAACGTGAGCGGAGTACCGTCGGTCCCCGCCTGGCGTCAGGACGTGGCAGGCTCGCGGTGACGGGCGCACCTTGGGAGGGCGGCGTGCATATCGTGATCATGGGCTGTGGCCGGGTCGGCTCGATCCTGGCGCACAACCTGGAGTCCCGAGGTCACTCGGTGGCGGTGATCGACCAGGACGCCGACGCGTTCCGCCGGCTGGGCCCCGAGTTCGCCGGCACCACCGTCACCGGGGCGGGATTCGACGGCGACGTGCTCCGTCAGGCCGGCATCGAGCGGGCCGACGCCTTCGCCGCCGTCTCCAGCGGCGACAACTCCAACATCATCTCGGCGCGGTTGGCGCGGGAGACGTTCGGGGTGTCCCGGGTGGCCGCGCGCATCTACGACCAGCGGCGGGCGCAGGTCTACGAGCGCCTCGGCATCCCCACCGTGGCGACGGTGCGCTGGACCGCCGACCGGATGCTGCGACACCTGCTGCCGGAGGGCAACGTGGAGATCTTCCGCGACCCGACCAGCACTGTGTCGATCATCGAGGTGCCCGTGCACCGGGAGTGGATCGGGCATCGGGTGCAGCGGCTGGAACAGGCCACCGGGGCCCGGGTGGCCTACCTGCTGCGCTTCGGCATCGGCACCCTGCCCACCGCCTCCAGCGTGGTGCAGGAGGGTGACCAGATCTTCATGCTGGTGACCGACGACATGGTGGCGACGGTCACCGAGATCGCCGCGGCACCGGACGGGGGGCAGTGATCATGCGGATCGCCATCGCCGGCGCAGGCAACGTGGGCCGCTCCATCGCCCAGGAACTGATTGAGAACGGCCACCAGGTGATGCTGATCGAGCGGCAGCCCCGGATGCTGCGGCCCGAGCGGGTGCCGGACGCCCGTTGGGTGCTCGCCGACGCCTGCGAGCTGACCAGCCTGGAGGAGGCCGACCTGGCCGGCTGCGACGTGGTGGTCGCGGCCACCGGGGACGACAAGGCCAACCTGGTGGTCTCGCTGCTGGCCAAGACGGAGTTCGCGGTGCCTCGGGTGGTCGCCCGGATCAACCGGGCCGAGAACGAGTGGCTGTTCACCGAGCAGTGGGGCGTGGACGTCGCGGTCAGCAAGCCGCGCGTGATGGCCGCCCTGGTCGAGGAGGCGGTGACCGTCGGCGACCTGGTACGGCTGATGACGTTCCGGCAGGGCGAGGCGAACCTGGTCGAGATCACGTTGCCGCCCACCGCGCCGTACGTCGGTCAGCCGCTGCGGGCGGTGCCGCTGCCCCGCGACGCCGCGCTGGTGGCGATCCTGCGCGGCAAGCGGGTGCTGGTGCCCAGCCCGGACGATCCGATCGAGGCCGGCGACGAGTTGATCTTCGTCTGCACCACCGAGGTGGAGGACGCGGTCCGCGCGGTGGTGCTCGGCCCGGACAGCGTCGAGCGGACCCGCGAGTCGCGCTGACCGGCGCGGCTGCGCCGGTCAGCTGCCGGGCAGCGGCGTCGGCTCGTTGTTGCGGGTGACCCGGCGCACCGTCCAGACCGTGATCAACAGCAGCATGACGTACGGCGGGTAACCCAACGCCAGGCGGGCCACGCCGAGCGCGGTGTCCTGCTCGGCCAGGTAGAGCGCGGCCTGCACACCGACCTTGGCCAGCCAGACCACTCCCCAGAGCACGGTCAGCCCGGTGAAGGTGCGCACCAGCTTCGGGTCGTCCCGCCAGGCGGAGCTGCCCTTGGCCACCAGCACCGACCAGAGCCAGCCGACCAGCGGCTGACGGATCGCTGCGGAGGCCAGCAGGGCCAGCCCGTACCCGATGCCGTAGAGGATGCCGGGAAGGTAGAAGTCCCGGGCCTCGCCGGTGCGCCAGGCGATGGCGGCACCGATGCCGATGCCGAACAGCCCGTTGACGGCGTGCCGCACCGGCTTGCGCTGGGCCAGCCGCAGCCCACCGATGAGCACCGCCACGCCGACCGAGGCGATCACCGCGGGGCGCAGCGCGCCGACGATGTTGACGACCACGAAGACCACGACCGGGATGCTGGACTCGACCAGCCCCCGCCAACCGCCGAGCTGGTCGGCCATCTGCTCGGCGACGGTGGGCAGCCGCTCCTCGTCGCCGGGGCCGGTGTCCGGTTGGGTGGCCGGTTGCTGTCCGGTGGTCATCGCCCGCCTTTCCGAGGCAGTCGGTGCTGTCGTGCCGGGATGTCCGGCCAGTCTCTCATCCGCCGGGCCGCAGGCGTCACGTCGACGGTTCCAACTCGTAGTACGGGTTGTAGATCACCTTACGGTCGTCCCGCAGCGCGACCCGCCCCCGCGCGGTCAGGTGTCGTCCCGGCTCGATCCCGGTGATGTGTCGCCGGCCGAGCCAGACCAGGGTGACGACGTCACTGCCGTCGTAGAGATCCGCCTCCAGCGCCGGCTGGTTGGTCCGGGGCGTGTAGACGACGGTACGCAACCGTCCGGTGACGGAGACCACCTGACCTCGCATGCACTGGGTCACCGGCACCCCGCCGCAGCGGGCGCTCTCCTGCTGCAACTGCTGGGCCTCGATCTCGGCCTCGCTGGCGGTGAACCGGCGCAGCATCCGCCGCAGCGAACCCTGACCCTCGTCGGTGGTCATGACCTCCGCGTCACCCTCTCCACACCGGCCGACCCGTGCCGGCACCCGGCCGCCCCGGCGGGACCGGGACGACTCGCGCCAGCGTACGCCGACGCGAGGCCGTCCCGATGCCGACGATGTACGCCCGGACGGTGCGCAACGGCAGACGTCCCTCAGCTCGCGCCGGGGGCCGCGTCCGCCGCGGCGGCCTGCTCGCCCGCCTCACGCGGCAGCCGCAGCGGCAGCGGCTCGCGTACCGGCTTGGCCTCCATCCCGCGATCCACGACCAGCCCTTCCATGCACCGGGCCAACGCTCCGGCCGCCGCCGGATTGGTCGCCGCCTCACCCTGGTAGACCGCGCGGACCATCCAGCGCGGCCCGTCGATTCCGACGAACCGCAGGTCGGTCAGACCATCCTCGGTACGGACCCGGGCCCGCAGCTCGGTGCCGTACTCGCCGGTCACCTCCTGCGCGGCGGCGCCGTCGTTGAACAGCGACTGGCGGATCTCCTCGCGCACCTCGTCCCAGATCCCCTCGCTGCGCGGGGCGGCGAAGACACCGAGCTGCAGGGCGCTCTGCCCGTGCACCAGGACGACCTGCTGGATCACGCCCTGCGGGTCGGCCTGCACCCGCACCTCGACGTCGGGCACCGCCGGAATCTGGAGGCTGCCCAGGTCGAGCCGCTGCACCCCGGCGGGTGCCTCGCTGACGTCGTACGGGCCGCGCGCGGGCTCGGCCGGAGCCGCCTCGACGGTGTCCGGGGCCTCGACGGCCCGCTCGTCACTGGCGTGCCGTCCCGTGGCTCGCTTCCGGGAGAAGATCACTGGGTCCATCCTCCGCTGTTCACACTCACCGTGCCATCGTTTCCGTCCGCGCCGTCGGTCGCCCGCGGCGGCACCAGACCGGCGTGTCCACCGGTGGAGCCGTGCCCACCGCTACCGCGTCCGGACGCGGGCAGCTCGGCCACCGGCTGGAAGGCCGCCCGTTCCACCCGTTGCACAACGAGTTGTGCGATCCGGTCGCCCCGGGAGATCTTCACTGGCACAGCCCGATCATGGTTGATCAGGTTGACCAGGATCTCACCCCGGTAGCCGGCGTCGACCGTACCGGGCGCGTTGAGCACCGTCACGCCGAGTCTGGCCGCTAGCCCCGATCGGGGGTGGACCAGGCCCACGTACCCCTCGGGCAGCGCGATCGCCACGCCGGTCGGCACCAGCGCCCAGCCGCCGGGCGGCAGCTCGACGTCGCCGGCCGCCACCAGGTCGGCACCGGCGTCACCGGGATGGGCGTACGCGGGCAGCGGAAGCTCGGGATCGAGCTGCCGGACCAGCACGGGTACCACGTCGGTCACGGTTCCCTCTTTCGTCTTCTGCGCCGGGGTGACCCTGCCATCCTGCCCGGTACCCCGGCGGTCGCGCGCCGTACCCTGGTATGAGTGAGCGTGTCACCCTCCCACACCGCACCATCCGTCCCGGCGTACGCCGAGCGGCTTCGGCTGCCCTGGTGGCTGTGGCTGGCCGGGCTGGCCACCGCCGCCCTGCTCGCGGTGGAGTTGTGGATGGGCGCGACCGGCGTACGGGCCTGGTTGCCGTTCGTGGTGCTGCTGCCGGCCGCTGCCGCCGGTCTGGCCTGGCTGGGTCGGATCCGGATCGCGGTGGCCGACGGCGAGTTCCGGGTCGACGACGCCCGGCTGCCGGTGCGGTTCGTCGCCGACGTCGTCGCTCTGGACGCCGAGGGGCGCCGTGAGGTGCTCGGCGTCGGAGCCGATCCGCTGGCCTTCGTCGTCCAACGGCCCTGGATCTCCGGCGCCGTCCAGGTGGTCCTCGACGATCCGGACGACCCCACCCCGTTCTGGGTGGTCAGTACCCGCCACCCGGTGGAGCTGGCCGAGGCCCTGCTGGCCGCCCGCGACGCGACCCGCTGACAGCCCACCCCGGAACCGGTCAGGAGCCGGGTAGTGCGGGTGGAGGGCCGGGCACGGTCGGTGGGGAGCCGGGCAGGCTGCGCCGCTGTCGACGCAGGTCGGTGCGGAGCTGGTCGGCCAGGGTACGGGTGGCCCGCCGGTTCAGGTAGCTCGCCACCGCGGCACCGGTGAGGAAGGGCCCCAGCGTGGTCAGGTTCCGGCCGAAGCGCTTGAGCAGCGTGTCCCGCAGCTCGCGGCGGGCGGCCGTGCCGAGCACCGCACCGATGCCCACCCCGGGCACCATCGGATTGACCCCGCGTTGGTTGGCCCAGGCCTGCATCAGCGCGACGGCGCGTTGGGCACCACTGGCCGGCAGCGGCGCGCCGTAGATCTCGTGCAGTTCCCCGGTCAGCTTCAGCTCGATGGCCACCACGGCGACCGTCTCGGCGGCGAGCAGGACCGGCGCGGACAGCAGGGTCGGCGTGACCGTCCACTGGACGGCCGAGGCACCCCCGCCGGCCGCACCGATGCCCGCGGTCGCCCGGGCGGCGTTGCGTACCAGCCGATCGGCCAGCGCCTCGTCGTCCAGGTCGGGAAAGTGCCGGCGCAGGGTGGCCAGGTCACGGATCGGCACGTGCGGGGCGATCTCGGCCACCGTGTCGGTCATCCAGCGCAGCGCCGTCTTCGGCTTGAACAGGCCGCCCACGCCACGGGCCCGGGCCTGCCGGACCAGTCGCCCCAGCAGCTGACGCCGCTTGGCGGGCTCGATCTCGTCGGCGGTCAGCGCGGCGACGGTCGTACCCAGTTCGTCGGCACCGCCGTCGTCGATGCCCGCGCTCCACTCGCTCATGCCGGCGCTCCGTCGCGCGCCACCCGGTGACGCCACCGCCGCACGCCGATGGTTCGTTCGTTCACTGCCCCGACCTCCCCGGCTGGACGACCGCCGGCACGGCGGCCACCCCATTACGAGTGAAGCAGGTCGATCGGCGCGGCGCTCGCCGAGCCGGGCAGCGGCGGCTCCCCAGGGAAGCCGCCGCTGTGCGGTGGTGTCGTACGTTCGGTCAGACGCACTCTCGGCAGATCAGCTCGCCGTTGCGCTCGACCGCCAGTTGGCTGCGGTGGTGCACGAGGAAGCAGCGAGCACAGCGGAACTCGTCCTGCTGCATCGGCAGCACCTTGACCGTCAGCTCCTCGTCGGCCAGGTCAGCACCAGGCAACTCGAAGCTCTCAGCCACTTCGGCCTCGTCGACGTCCACGGCGCCCGACTGCGAGTCGACACGCCGGGCCTTCAGCTCTTCCAGGCTGTCCTCGCCGAGGTCGACCTCGTCGCGGCGCGGGGCGTCGTAGTCGGTGGCCATCGGTTTCACTCTCCCATTTCGATGTTGTCGCTTCCGGTTGTAACGCCGGACGACGCTGTTTCGGTTCCGCTGGCCGGCCACCGCTAGTGTCGGCCACCCGACCCGACGACCGCTCGGGCCAGTCCGCCAAGAGAATCTCCCGGCGAGCGCGGAACCCTACCCCCCCTTTGGGCGAGGCATGTATACCGCCCTCGTGGCTGAGATGTACGCCCCTGCGCGGGAACTTGTTCCCAATGTGACTCAGGCGACACGAAGATAGGGGTAGTACTACCCGCTTCTCGGATGGCGCGCCGGCATGTCGGACTGTTTCCACGCGACGGTCGGACAACGGTTAACCTCAGCGGCGTACCAGACGGCCGCCGGCCCGACCGTCGACGGTCGCCGCCACCCAACACTGCCCGGGAGCCCCCTGATGAGCTTTGCGCGAGTGCGAGCACTCGTCATCGTCGGCACGCTGGCGGTGGTCGCCCTGGTCTTCGTCGTGATCGCCGTCGTCCGGGACACCCAGAGTAACGCCGGTACCGCCGAAGGGTGCCCCGAGGACTGGCCCCGCGCCGATGTGACCCTTCGCGACCACAAGGACGTCAAGATCCGCGTGTACAACGGCACCGACCGTCCCGGTCTGGCCGCCAGCGTCGGCGACGACTTCCGTAACCGCGACTTCCAGGTGGAGAAGGAAGCAAACGAGAAGAAGCAGATCGACGACGTAGCGGTGCTGCGCTACGGCCCGAAGGGCGTCGGGTCGGCCCACCTGCTGCGCGCGTACTTCCTGGGCAACGCCGCACTGGAGTACGACGTCGAGCGTCCGGACGACGTCGTCGACGTCGTCCTCGGCAACGGCTTCCAGCAGTTGGCCACCACCACCGAGGTCAACCAGTCCATCGGTGACCTCGGCGCGCCGGTCGCACCGCCGGGTTCCTGCCCGATGCCGGTCGGCAACTGACTCAGGCCACCCGGCCACTCGAATCCCGTGACGTGGACAGCGCCCTCGACCGGACGGACCGATCTCACCGGCCGCCCGGTCGAATCGCTGCTCAACCGGCCGGCCGGCACCGGCGGGTCGACGCGAGCCGACCGGCTCGACGATGACCGCCGAACGGTGTCAGGGTCCGCCGTCGGCGTCCAGGTCGACCAGGCGATCGTGCAGCGGGGCGAAGATCGCCGGCGGTGCGGCGATGACCATGTCCGGGCCCGGTGCGCGCCCGCCGAGGCCACCGACCCGCAGACCGGCCTCGGCGGCGACCAGCGCTCCGGCCGCCTGGTCCCAGGCCGCCAGCCCCTTCTCGTAGTAGGCGTCGGCTCGGCCCTCGGCGACCAGGCAGAGGTCGATGGCGGCGGCGCCGAGCCGACGGATGTCCCGCACGTGCGGGATCAACTCGGCCACCACCCGGGCCTGGTGTGCTCGGCGGGCCGGGTCGTAGCCGAATCCCGTGATCACCAGCGTCTGTCCGAGGTCGGTCTCGGTGGAGCAGCGCAGCTGTCGGCCGTCCCGCCAGGCGCCGCCGCCGAGCGTGGCGGTCCACTCCTCGCCGGTGTGGATGTTGCGCACCACCCCCGCCACGACCTCGCCGTCGACCTCCGCGGCGATGGAGACCGCGGAGTGCGCCAGCCCGTACAGGTAGTTGACCGTGCCGTCGATGGGATCCACGATCCAGCGCACCCGGGTCGAGGCGTCGCTGCCCGGTCCCGCCGCGCCGTACTCCTCGCCCAACATGGCGTCGTCCGGCCGCAGCCGCCGCAGCGCGTCGCTGATCTGGCGCTCGACGGCCCGGTCGGCGGCGGTCACCACGTCGGTGACGGTGCTCTTGGTCGCCGTGACCGAGACACCCTCGGCCCGCATCCGGTACGCCGTGGCGGCGGCGTCCCGGGCCACGTCGACCGCGATTTCCAACAGTTCCGGTGCCGACGAGCGATCCATCATCCGTCCCCTTCCCGCACGGCCGGGTATCCGGGTCGCACGCGGGTATCATCCTTACAAAGTCCACAAGCACACCGAATCGGCGGCCCCGGTCGCCGATCAGCCGTGCGGCGCAGGATGATCGCCGCAGACGGCGTTACAATTCACCCCTGCCCACGCGCCACGGACGACCGAACGACCGGTCGGCCGGGGACACGGGGGTTCCTCAACCACATCGCCCGGCACGGTGCACCACTGCGCGCCGGACGATCCGGCCGTGCTCGCTCTTCGCCTCCGGAAGGTCATTCGTGACAGAACCCCGCCAGACCGGCGCCGACGTTCGCTCGCTCACCGACACCCTGATCGCCCACGCGCAGAGCGCCGGCGGCCAGCTCACGTCGGCCCAGCTCGCGCGCACCGTCGAGTCCGCCGAGGTGACTCCGGCCCAGGCCAAGAAGATCCTGCGGGCGCTCTCCGAGGCTGGAGTGACCGTGGTGGTCGACGGCTCGGCCAGCACCCGCCGTCGGGTCGCCGCCGCTCGCTCCGCGACCCCGGCCTCCCGCGCCACCACCGCCAAGACCACCAAGAAGGCGGCACCGCCTGCCCCGAAGCAGGCGCCCGCGGCCGAGGAGGCCACCGCGCCGGCGCCCCGTAAGGCGACCTCGCGCAAGACCACCGGCACCACGGCCGAGGTGGCCGCCAAGGCCGCCGTACCGGCCAAGAAGTCCACCCGGGCCACCAAGGCGACGGTGGCCGCCGCGAGCGCGGCGAAGCCCACCAAGGCGGCCGGCAAGGCCAAGGGCGAGGGCGCCGAGGGCGACGTCGACCCCGAGGAACTCGCCGCCGAGATCGAGGACGTGGTGGTCGAGGAGCCGGCCGAGCTGGCCCAGGCTGCCGAGGCCGACGCGGCGAGCTCCGCCAGCGACAACGACTTCGAGTGGGACGACGAGGAGTCCGAGGCCCTCAAGCAGGCCCGCCGGGACGCCGAGCTGACCGCCTCGGCCGACTCGGTCCGGGCGTACCTCAAGCAGATCGGCAAGGTTCCGCTGCTCAACGCGGAGCAGGAGGTGGAGCTGGCCAAGCGGATCGAGGCCGGCCTCTACGCCGCCGAGCGTCTGCGGGCCGCCGAGGAGGGCGAGGAGAAGCTCGCCCGCGACATGCAGCGTGACCTGCTCTGGATCTCCCGCGACGGCGAGCGGGCGAAGAACCATCTGCTGGAGGCCAACCTCCGGCTGGTCGTCTCGCTCGCGAAGCGCTACACGGGTCGTGGCATGGCCTTCCTCGACCTCATCCAGGAAGGCAACCTCGGCCTCATCCGCGCCGTCGAGAAGTTCGACTACACCAAGGGCTACAAGTTCTCCACCTACGCCACCTGGTGGATCCGCCAGGCCATCACCCGCGCCATGGCCGACCAGGCCCGCACCATCCGCATCCCGGTGCACATGGTCGAGGTGATCAACAAGCTGGGTCGGATCCAGCGCGAGCTGCTCCAGGATCTGGGCCGCGAGCCCACCCCGGAGGAGCTGGCCAAGGAGATGGACATCACACCGGAGAAGGTGCTGGAGATCCAGCAGTACGCCCGGGAGCCCATCTCGCTCGACCAGACCATCGGCGACGAGGGCGACAGCCAGCTCGGTGACTTCATCGAGGATTCCGAAGCTGTGGTGGCGGTCGACGCGGTTTCCTTCTCGCTGCTGCAGGATCAGCTCCAGCAGGTGCTCCAGACGTTGTCCGAGCGTGAGGCGGGTGTGGTACGCCTGCGGTTCGGTCTGACCGACGGGCAACCGCGCACGCTGGACGAGATCGGGCAGGTCTACGGCGTGACCCGCGAGCGCATCCGACAGATCGAATCCAAGACCATGTCCAAGCTGCGCCACCCGTCCCGTTCCCAGGTACTCCGCGACTACCTCGACTGATCAGCAATCGTCAACCGATCGTGTCGTTTTGATCACCTGGCGTCAACGCCGGATGGTGATCAGGTGGTTGCACGAATGTGATCGTTGACGTGGCACCCTGGGTGCACGGCACACTGTCGGTGCCAGGTGTGACCTCGGTCCCCCGGGGGCACACAGGGAAGGCGAGGCCCGACATGGGTGTTGCACGATAGGTGACCAAGACCGAAGAGAGTGTTCATCGGTGACGACCAGAGGAGGAAGGCGATGACCCCGACCCTCACGCCGCCGCCCGAGACGGTGAGCCCCCCGGCCGCCGATGAACGGTGCGACCGCTGCAATGCCGCTGGCAAGCTTCGGATCACCCTCGCGGGTGGCAGTGAGTTGGTGTTCTGTGGACACCACGCCAACAAGTACGCCGAGGATCTCGTGAAGATCACCGTGCGGTACGCGACGGACCCGGAGTTCTCCTGGCGTGGTGCCGACCTGATCTCCAACTGAGATCCATAACCCGACATAAGCGGCCGGAGGCATCCAAAGGATGCCTCCGGCCGCTTTCTGCCCAACTCACCCTCGCACTTGTTGATCAAGAGGTTTGCGGGCGGGCCGACCCTCGGTCAGAGGGTTTGGACGGTGGCTATGCGTTCTTCCAGTTGTTCGATGGTGGCTTGGGCGCTGGGGGGGCCGCCGCAGAGGCGGCGGAGTTCGGCGTGGATCTTGCCGTGAGGTTGACCGGTGCGGTGGTGGCGGGCGGCGACCAGGGCGTTGAGTTGTCGGCGCAGCGCCACCCGGCGCTGGGCGGCGCTCATCGGGGCCGGTGGGGCCGCCACCGGGGCCGACGTCTCGGACTGCCGTTCGGCGGCGCGGCGACGTTGGGCGGCCAACTGCTCGGCCTGCCGCTTGGACAGCAGCGCGGCGACCTGGTCCGCGGTCAGCAGACCCGGCAGCCCCAGGTACTCCTCCTCCTCCGGGGTGCCCGCCTGGGCGGCCGTACCGAACGAGGCGCCGTCGAAGATCACCTGGTCCAGTTCGGCGGTGGCCGACAGGGCGGCGAAGCGCTTCTCCAACTCGCCGCTGGCCTGCTCGTCCCGCTGGGCCCGCTCCAGCAGGTCGTCGTCGAAGCCCTCCCGGTCCTTCGGCTTGCCGAGTACGTGGTCCCGCTCGGTCTCCATCTCGCTGGCCAGCCCGAGCAGGTGCGGCACGCTGGGCAGGAAGACCGACGCGGTCTCCCCCGGTCGGCGGGCCCGGACGAACCGCCCGATGGCCTGGGCGAAGTACAGCGGGGTGCTGGCGCTGGTGGCGTAGACCCCGACGGCCAGCCGGGGGATGTCCACCCCCTCGGAGACCATCCGCACCGCGACCAACCAGCGCTGCTCAGAGGCCGCGAACGTCGCGATCCGGGCCGAAGCACCCACGTCGTCGGAGAGCACCACCGCGGCCTTCTCCCCGGTCACCTGCTCGATGAGCTTGGCGTACGACCGGGCGGCCTGCTGGTCGGTGGCGATGACCAGCCCACCGGCGTCCGGCATGCCGGCCTCCCGCAGCACGCTCAGCCGGGCGTCGGCGGCCCGCAGCACCTGCGGCATCCAGTCACCGGCCGGGTCCAGGGCGGTACGCCACGCCTGGGCGACGAGATCCTGCGTCATCGGCTCCCCCAGCCGCGCCGCCAACTCCTCACCGGCGTTGGTGCGCCACCGGGTCTCCCCCGAGTACGCCAGGAACAGCACTGGCCGCACCACGCCCTCGCGGAGCGCGTCGGAGTAGCCGTAGACCGAGTCGGCCCGGGAGCGCAGCAGACCGTCCTCGCCGCGTTCGTAGCTGACGAAGGGGATCGGATTGTCGTCCGAGCGGAACGGGGTACCGGTCAGCATCAGCCGGCGTACCGCGGGCTCGAAGGCGGCCTTCACCCCGTCGCCCCAGGTACGGGAATCGCCCGCGTGGTGGATCTCGTCCAGGATGACAAGGGTCCGCCGGGTCATGGTGCGCCGCCGGTGCACGTGGGGGGCCATCCCGACCTGCGCGTAGGTGACCACCGCGCCGTGGAAGTCGGCCGAGGAGTGCAGATCGGCGTTACGGAACGCGGCGTCGAGTTGGATGCCGACCCGGGCCGCGGACTCCGCCCACTGGGTCTTCAGATGCTCGGTCGGGGCGACCACGGTGACCGCCTCGACGGTGCCGTCGGCCAGCAGTTCGGCGGCGATCCGCAGGGCGAAGGTGGTCTTACCCGCGCCAGGCGTGGCGACCGCGGTGAAATCCTCGCTGCGCCGGCGCAGGTACTCCACCAATGCCTTGCGCTGCCAGGCCCGCAGGGGCGGGAACGACTCGAGCGCCGGCGTCCGGGGTGCCACGCGTTAGCTCCTCTCCGATGCGCACGATGGCCCGACCGCAGGCCTACGAACCGGGCCGAGGGGCACGTCAGCCGCCCCATGAAAACGCCTCCGCGCACCGATGGCCGCGAAGGCCGACTCAGCATAACCAGCAGCGGCCCCGAGCCCCACTCGACGCCACACCGGCGCTGGGTGCCGTGCACCACTGCAACCGGCAGACCCTAGTCGGGTGGGCCGGTAATGCCGCCGGTGCGGGGTGGTGGCCGGAGCGCCGCCACCGGCGCCGACCAGCGGCGCCGCAAGGCCACCAGGCGTACGCCGAAGACCAGCAGCACCGCCGCGACGAGCGGGATCGGCCCGGCGTATCCCAGGCCGTCGAGGAGAACCACCACGATCGAACCGGCGAGCGCCGCCACAGCGTAGATCTCCCGCCGCAGTACGACCGGGATCTCGCCGGTCAGCAGGTCGCGACAGAGTCCGCCGCCGATCGCGGTGATCATGCCGATCAGGCAGGCGCCCACCGGCGGCACCTGGGCGTCGAGGGCCTTGAGGGTACCGGCGACGGTGAACAGGCCGAGCCCGGCCGCGTCCAGCACCAGCACGGTGGTACGGAGCCGGGCGAACTGCGGGTGCAGCCAGAAGATCGCCCCGGCGGTCACTGCGGCGGTGGTCGCGTACCGCCAGTCGGCGAAGGCCAGCGGCGGAACCTCGTCGATCACCAGATCACGGACGATCCCGCCACCGAGGGCGGCGACGAAGCCGACGAAGACGACACCGAACAGGTCGAGCCGTTTGGCCACCGCAGCGGAAGCACCCGAGGCGGCAAAGACCGCGACCCCGGCCAGGTCGGCCAGGAGAAGGGCGGTGGAGGTGGTCACCGCCGCAGGTTACGCGGCCGACGCGGGCTCACTCGGTGTACGAGTCGTAGATCTCCTTGCACTTCGGGCAGACCGGCGAGCCCGGTTTGGGGGTTTTCGTCACCGGAAACTTCTCCCCACACAGCGCCACGACGAACGTGCCCATGACGGCGCTCTCGGCGATCTTTTCCTTCCGGACGTAGTGGAACATCTCCGGACCAGTGTCGGCGTCCTTCAGTTCCGGACGCTCGAGAACCTGTGCACTCACGTCTACACCTCCAACCCACAAGTCTGGCAGGTCACCTGACCCCGGTCCACCTGAGGTACGCGGCGTGCCGGCAGTACGGTGGGCGACTGTGACCAACTTTCATCTGCGCTACGGCACCGAGGTGGCCGAGGCGCTGCGCCAACACCGTCCAGTGGTCGCGCTGGAAAGCACAATCGTCTCGCACGGCCTGCCCCGACCGGACAATCTGACGGTGGCCCGCCAGATCGAACAGGCCGTCCGGGACGCGGGGGCGGTGCCGGCCACCATCGGCATGGTCGCCGGTGAGCTGGTGGTGGGCCTCGACGACGCCGAGTTGACCCGGTTGGCCACCGCCGACGGCGTGACCAAGCTTTCCGTACGCGATCTCGCCGTGGCTGCGGCGACCGGCGCGGACGGCGCCACCACGGTGGCCGCGACCAGTGCGCTCGCCGCCGCCGCGGGGATCAGGGTGTTCGCCACGGGTGGCCTCGGCGGGGTGCACCGTGAGGCGGCACAGACCTTCGACGAGTCGGCCGACCTGGTCGCGCTGGCCTCGACGCCGATCGCCGTGGTGTGTGCCGGGGTCAAGTCGATCCTCGACGTGGGCGCGACGCTGGAACGCCTGGAAACCCTCGGGGTGACCGTCGTCGGCTACCGCACCCGCCGGTTCCCGGGCTTCTTCATCACCGACAGCGGCTTCGACCTGGACTGGTCCGCCGACTCCCCGGAGTTGATCGCCGACATCCTGGCCGCTCGGGAGCAGCACGGGGTCCAGCACGGCGGTCTGGTCGTCGCGAACCCGCTGCCCACCGACGAGCAGCTGGATCCGCAACTGCACGACCGTACGCTCGCCGAAGGGCTGGCCCGGCTGGAGCGCGACGGGATCAGCGGCAAGGCCGTGACGCCGTACCTGCTGGCGCACTTCCACTCGGCCACGCAGGGCGCGAGCCTGGCGGTCAACGTCCGGATCATCCTGCGCAACGCCGACCTCGCCGCCCGGATCGCGGTCGCCGCCGCCCGCCGCGCGGACCCTGCGGCGTGACCGCGAACAGCGCGCCGGCCCTGCGAGCCGCGCAGCCACGAACCCTGGCGGAGCCGTGAGCGAGCGGACCGCCGGGCGGGACACCGGTGCCGTCGGCACACCGGACGCGGCCAGCCGTACCGGTCGGATCATCGTTGTCGGTGACGTGATCACGGACGTGGTGGCGGTGCTGACCGGCCCGCTCGCGACCGGCTCGGACACGGCGGCGGCGATCCAGTTCACCGGGGGCGGCCAGGCCGCCAACACGGCCTCCTGGCTCGCCGCGCAGGGTGTGCCGGTGACGCTTGTCGCCGCGGTCGGCGACGACACCGCGGGACGGGACCGGGTGGCGGAGCTGACCACCGCGGGGGTCGACTGCGTGGTGGCCCGGGTACCCGGCTGTGCCACCGGAACGGTGATCGTGCTGGCCGTGGGCGATGAACGCACCATGGTGACCGAACGCGGGGCGAACGTCCGGTTGACGCCCGAGCACGTCGACATGGCGCTGGCCGCCGCCGAGGACGCGACCCATCTGCATCTGTCCGGCTACGCCCTGCTGGACGCCGGCTCCCGGCCGGCCGGGCTGCACGCGCTGAAGGTCGCCCGCCAGCGCGGCATGACGACAAGCGTCGACGCGGCCTCGGCCGCACCGCTGCGAGCGGTCGGTGCGGCAGCCTTCCTGTCCTGGATACGCGAGGTCGACCTGCTGCTGGTGAACACCGACGAGGCGGCGGTGCTGGCCGGTGGCCTCGACCCGGTGGCCCAGGCACGCGCGCTTGTCGCCTCGGCCCGGCGGGTGGTGGTCAAGCAGGGCGCGGCCGGCGCGACCTGGGTGGACCGGAAGCCGACAATCGTCACCATCCCGGCCCGCCGGGTGGCGGTGGTCGACGTGACCGGAGCCGGTGACGCCTTCGCCGCCGGACTGCTGACCGGATGGCTGGCCGGCGCCGCGCCGCACGCCGCCCTGGAGCGGGCCACCCGCCTCGGCGCGGCGGCGGTGTCCCAGGTCGGTGCCCGCCCGTCCGGCTGACCGGGTAACGCGGACCACGACGACAGCACGGCCTCGCGCGGGGTTGACCGGGATTCCTCCGGCCCCCGCGCGAGCTGCGCCGGCGGTCAGGGCTCGGCGTCGATGACCTTGTGCGGGCGTTCCTCGGCGGTGAGACTTCTCGCCGGGGCCTCCGTCGGCTGGCCGCGCCGGAAGCGGTTGGCGAATCGGTGCTCGTCCTTCGGGGGACGGTCGTTGGCCAGCAGCACCGCCAGCCAGGGGACGATCAGCATGCCCAGCGCCACCAGGGGTAGCCAGAGCCAGAGCAGGGGCGCCTTGGCGCCGACCAGGATCGCGCCGACGACCACGCAGGCCGCCCGGACGCACATCATCATGACGTACCGCCGCTGCCGGGTGGTCAGCTGGTCGTCCTGGCTTCGCGAGGCGTCGGTGATGAGGATCGGTCGGTACGCCTGACGCTTCACCGTGTACCTCCTCGGGGATCCCACCCATCCTGTCACCACCGCGGCCCGGGCGGCGAGGTTCGTCGGCCCACGGTTCGTGTTACGTGCGTGGTACGCTCTCGCTGTGGGCAGCCGGTTCAGCTTCACCGACGAGGCGTTGGCCAACCTGCGGGTCTACGACGTCACACCCGGGGAAGTCTGGGCGGCGCTGCACAGCAGCCGACGCGTCATCCGCCACCTCGGTGACGACGTGATGGTGGTGTACGCCACCACCGCCCGGGGGCGGCGGATCGCGGTGCTGCTGGCCGAGGCCGACGGGGCCGACAACGACTGGGACGTCCTGTCCGCCCGCGAGTTGAGTGACGTCGAGGCCAAGCGCTACGACGAGGCGGTACGAAAATCTCCGGAGAGCAGGAGGCGGTGACGATGGACCGTCACGACGCGACCAAGCAGTTCCACAGCGGCGGTGAGCGGCTCGCCGAGTTGATCGACGAGAGCCGAGCCGTGGAGCTTCCCGTCCCCGACACCGACACCCCGATGGTCAGCCGCTCGGTGCGGCTGCCGCTGGAGACCTACGAACGGGTCCGGGCAGCGGCCGACGCCCGAGGCATCGGTGTGACCACCCTGATGCGGCAGTGGATCGAGGCCGGTCTCGCCGACCTGGACGACTCGGCCACCGTCTCGCTGGCCGACGTCCGGCGGGCCATCGCCTCGCTGGCCCAGCCCAGCGCCGCCTGACGATCGACCCGGCCCGGCCGAGGGCGGAAACCCTGCCAGCGGTCAGGCGCCGGTGGCTTTCGCCTTCGCCGCCGCCTTCATCTGCTGCTTGTACTCCCGGACCAGGCGCAGTGACTCGGCGTCGGTGACGTCGGCGACGGAGCGGTGCGCGTCCGGGTCGCCGTAGTCGCCCGCCGCCTCCTGCCAGCCGGGCGGCTGCACCCCGAACCGCTTGCCGAGCAGGGCGAGGAAGATCTGCGCCTTCTGCCGACCGAACCCGGGCAGGGCGGCGATGCGGGCGAGCAACTCACGGCCGTCCGCCGCATCGGCCCAGAGCCGGGCCGCATCGCCGTCGTAGTGCGCGACCAGCGCCCGGCACACCTCCTGCACCCGGGCCGCCATCGCCTTCGGGAACCGGTGCAGGGCCGGCGGCTGGGCGAAGAGCGCCACCAGGGCCTCCGGGTCGTACCCGGCGATCTCGCGGGCGTCCAGGTCGTGACCGAGTCGCTGAGTCAGCACGTACGGAGAAGAGAACGCCTTCTCCATCGACACCTGCTGATCAAGAACCATGCCGACGAGCAGGGCCAACGGGTCAGAAACCAGCAGCTGGTTCGCTTGCGGGTCGATGGGCAGTGCGAGCGTCATGGCAGCCATGTTCCCCTACCGGCCCGGGCAACCGACGTCGGACGACCGAGGCGTGTCGAATCCCATCAGCAGGCCGACCTCGGTCCCATGCCAGCAGAGGGAGAATCAGACATGGGCCATGCCGACCTGATCGACCACGAGGAGTTGCGGACTCCTCGGCTCTCACTGCGCCGCCCGACCCCCGCCGACATCGACACCATCCATCGCCTCCACCGCGACCCCCGGGCGTACGCTCACAATCCGGCCGACGCCCTCGACACCCGGGCCGAAGCCGAGGAGCGCTACCTGCGCTGGAACGAGCACTGGGAGCGACACGGTTTCGGCTACTGGACCGTCCACCTCCACCTGCGGGACCACCAGCCGCTCGGCTTCTGCGGCATCAAGCTGATGACGCTGCACGGTCGTACCGTGTCGAACCTCTTCTACCGTCTCGACCCGCCGGTCTGGGGCAACGGGTTCGCCACGGAGGCCGCCACCGCCGTGGTCGACTGGGCAGCCGGACACCTGACCGCGCATCCGGTCATCGCCCGAGTTCGACCCGACAACACCGCGTCGTCGACAGTGGCCGTACGCGCCGGTCTACGGCGGGCGCCGCAGCTGGACACGGAAGGTGAGGACGGCCTCGACTGGATCTTCACGGCCAACTGGCCGGAAGATCCGGACAGTCAATGACCTGCCTCACCCGAACCGGTGCAGCACCCTACCGAATTCCGAACTGAGGTTAGCCTGTGCTAACTTCGGCGCGTCGGTCGCCTGACCAGTACCGGGCTGCCGGATCAACCGGAGAAGGGGTTCACCGTGCCTGCCACCCGCCGCATCGCGCGTGCGTTGCTCGCCGCCAGTCTGCTCACCGTCGGCCTGGCTGCCTGTGGATCGGGCGAGGAGGACAAGGCAACCGGCTCCGATCAGTCCGCCGACAAGCAGATCACCGTTTACAGCGGGCGCAACGAGCAGCTGATCAAGCCGCTGCTGGACAAGTTCACCGAGCAGACCGGCATCGCCGTCAACGCCCGCTACGCGAACACCGCACAGCTCGCGGCCCAACTGGTCGAGGAGGGCGACAAGTCCCCGGCCGACGTGTTCCTCGCCCAGGACGCCGGAGCTCTCGGCACCGTTGCCAAGCAGGGCATGTTCAGCACCCTTCCGGAGGCCACCACGGCGAAGGTGCCGGCCACCTACCGCGCCGGCAACGGCCAGTGGGTCGGCGTGAGCGCCCGCGCCCGGGTGCTGGCCTACAACCCAGACCTGGTACCGGCCGACCAGCTGCCAGCCTCGGTGTTCGACCTCACCGGGCCGGCCTGGAAGGGCAAGGTCGGCGTCGCACCGACCAACGCGTCGTTCCAGGCGTTCATCACGGCCATCCGGGTGCAGCACGACGACGCCAAGGCCGAGGAGTTCCTGCGCGGGCTCAAGGCCAACGACCCGCAGATCCGCGACGGCAACGGCAAGATCCTGGAGGACGTGATCAGCGGCGCGATCCCGGCCGGCCTGATCAACCACTACTACCTGGGCGAGGTCGCCAAGGAGCAGGGCACCACGCCGGACGCGCTCAAGGCCAAGCTGCACTTCTTCCCCGGCGGTGACACCGGTGGGCTGGTCAACGTGGCGGGCGTGGGCGTGCTCAAGCGCGCGGCCGACAACCCGGACGTGCAGACGTTCGTGGACTTCCTGCTCGGCACCGAGGCCCAGACCTACTTCGCCGAGCAGACCTACGAGTACCCGGTGATCGACGGCGCGCCCGCCCCGGCGTTCGTGCCGGCCCTGGCCGACCTGGCGGTGCCGCAGATCGACCTGAACGACCTGGACACGCTCGACGCCACCGTCACCATGATCAAGAACTCGGGGTTGGTCCCCTGACCGCTCCGCCGACCGTCACAGGGCCGTCCCGCACCGGGTCGGCCCTGTTCGGCGTACCCGGGCAGGTGCGGCGGCTGGCTCCCCGGCCGGCGTTGCTCGCGGCCTCGACCGCCGCGGTGGCCGTCGCCCTGATCCCGCTGGCCTACCTCGCGGTACGCACCGCCGAGGCGGGCTGGGACCGGATCGCCGCGGAGTTGTGGACCGAGCGGGTGGGCCTGCTCGCGCTGCGCAGCATCGGCCTGGCGGCGGTGGTCACCACGGCCTGTGTGCTGCTCGGCGTGGGTACCGCCTTCCTGGTCACCCGCACCGACCTGCCCGGTCGTCGGCTCTTCGCCGTGCTGGCGGCCCTGCCGCTGGCCGTACCGACCTACATCGCGGCCTTCGCCTGGGTCTCCACGGTGCCCCAGTGGGAGGGGTTCTGGCCGGCCGCGCTGGTGCTGACCCTCTGCTCCTACCCGTACGTGCTGCTGCCGGTCGCCGCCGCGCTGCGCGGGGCCGACCCGGCCCAGGAGGAGGTGTCCCGGTCGCTGGGGCGCAGCGGCTGGCAGACCTTCACCGCGGTGACCCTGCGGCAGATCCGCCCGGCCACCGCGGCCGGGGCCCTGCTGGTCGCGCTCTACGTACTCTCCGACTTCGGTGCCGTGTCCATCCTGCGCGCCGACACCTTCACCCGGGCCATCTTCGTCGCCTTCGACATGGGCTTCGACCGGACCGGAGCGCTGGTGCTCTCCTGCGTGCTGGTGGCGCTGACGGTGCTGCTGCTGACCGGCGAGACCGCCACCCGTCGTCGGGGCGCCCGGTACTCCCGGCTCGGCGGTGCCCGTCGGCCGGTGTCCCGGCTGCCGCTCGGCCCGGCCCGCTGGCCGGTCATCGCCGTTCTCGTCGGGGTCGCCGGGCTGGCGCTCGGCGTGCCGGCGGTCAGTCTCGGGCGGCGGCTGGCCGCCGGCGTGTCCCGCCCCGGCGCGCTGCCCGAGGTGCTCGCCGCAGCCGGGAACTCGCTTACCGTCTCACTGGCCGGCGCAGCGTTGACCATGCTGCTGGCGCTGCCCCTGGGGTTGCTCACGGCACGGGCGCCCGGCCCGCTGACCAGCCTGCTGGACCGGCTGGCCTATCTGGCCCACGCCCTTCCCGGCGTGGTGATCGGGCTCTCGCTGATCTTCTTCGGCATCAACGTGGCGTACCCGCTCTACCAGACCTGGTGGCTGCTCGCCCTCGCGTACGCCACCCTGTTCCTGCCGTTGGCGGTCGGCGCGGTGGCCGGCGCGGCCGCCCAGTCCCCCGCCGGTCTGGAGGAGGTGGCCCGGTCACTCGGCCGTGGACCGTGGACCGTGCTGCGGACGGTGACCCTGCCGCTGATCCTGCCCGGCATCGGCGCCGGCGCCGCGCTGGTCTTCCTCACCGGCATGAAGGAACTGCCCGCCACCCTGCTGCTGCGGCCCACCGGGATGGACACCCTGGCCACCGAGCTGTGGACCAGCACCGCCGTCGGCGCCTACGCCGCCGCGGCACCCTACGCTGCGCTGCTGGTGGCGATCTCCGCCCTGCCCACCTGGCTGCTGGTCGCCCGTAGCGGCCTGCTCGACAAGGAGGAGCGGGCATGAGCAGAACACATCATCAATTCAGTGGAGGGCCGGCATGAGCGAGGTCGTGCTCAGCGGGGTGGTCAAGCGGTACGGGCAGGTCACCGCCCTGGCCGGGGTGGACGTCAGGGTGCCTTCCGGCAAACTGACCGCCGTGCTCGGGCCCTCGGGCTGCGGCAAGACCACGCTGCTGCGCTGCCTGGCCGGCTTCGAGCGGATCGACGCCGGGGAGATCCTGATCGACGGCAGCCGGGTGGCAGGCGGTGGGCGGCACCTGCCGGCGCACCGCCGCAACATCGCGGTGGTGCCCCAGGAGGGCGCGCTCTTCCCGCATCTGAGCGTGGCGGACAACGTCGGCTACGGCCTGGACCGCGCCGCCCGGCGATCCGACCGGGTCGAGGAGGTGCTGACGCTTGTCGGGCTCGCCGGATATGGCGGCCGGATGCCGCATCAGCTCTCCGGCGGGCAGCAGCAGCGGGTGGCAGTGGCCCGGGCGCTGGCCCCCCGGCCGTCGGTGGTGCTGCTGGACGAGCCGTTCAGCGCTCTCGACGCGGGCCTGCGGGCGGGACTGCGGCACGACGTACGCGAGGCGTTGCGCGCCGACGGCGCGACCGGCGTGTTGGTGACCCACGACCAGGGCGAGGCGCTGTCGGTGGCCGACAAGGTGGTGGTGCTCCGCGACGGACGGGTGATCCAGGCCGACGCGCCGACCACCATCTACCGCGAGCCGATCGACGTGTGGGTGGCCGGGTTCGTCGGCGACGCGGTGCTGCTGCCCGCGGTCGTCGAACAGGGCAGCGCCCGGACCGCGCTCGGCCTGCTGCCGGTGACCGGACCGGTGACCGACGGCCAGGTCACCGTGCTGGTCCGCCCGGAGCAGGTGCGCGTCGCCGCCGGATCGGCCGGGGTCACCGCCAGCGTCCTGCGACACGACTTCCACGGGCATGACGCGTTGATCGGGCTCCGGTTGGCCGACGGCACCCGGATCACCGCGCGGATCCTCGACGGCGGCGCCGACTGGCCGGTGGGCGGCCAGGTGACGGTGCACGTCGACGGCCCGGCGCGGGCCTTCCCGGCTCAGACTGCTTCGACCACCTCGGTGCTTGTCGACCTGGCGGCGTGAAGCGGCCCGGCGGATCGGTGATCCGCCGGGCCGGTTTCAGGTCAGGGTCAGTTGACCACGAACAGCAGGCGGTTCGGGGAGCCGCTGCCCGGGCTGGTGACCACGCCGGTGGTGGCGTTGTTGACCAGGTAGGTCTTGACCTGGGCCGGGGTCCAGGACGGGTTGGCCGACAGGACGAGGGCGGCGGCGCCGGCCACGTGCGGCGAGGCCATCGAGGTGCCGCTGATCGTGTTGGTCGCGGTGTTGCTGGTGTGCCAGTCCGACGTGATGCTCGTGCCCGGCGCGAAGATGTGCACGCAGGAGCCGAAGTTGGAGAACGAGGACCGGGCGTCGGTGTTGGTCGTCGAGCCGACGGTGATGGCGGTCGAGACGCGCGCCGGCGAGTAGTTGCAGGCGTTGGCGCTGGAGTTGCCCGCCGCCACGGCGTAGCTGATGCCGGCGCGGATCGAGTTGGCCACCGCGTTGTCGATGGTCGTGCTGGCCCCACCGCCGAGGCTCATGTTGGCCACGGCCGGCTTCACCGCGTTGGCGGTCACCCAGTTCACGCCGTTGACCACGCCGGTGGTGGAGCCGCTGCCGGAGCAGTTGAGCACCTTGACCGCGATCAGACGGACGCCCTTGGCGACACCGTAGGTCGAGCCGCCGACCGTGCCGGCGACGTGGGTGCCGTGGCCGTTGCAGTCGGTGTTGTTGCTGTCGACCGTGTTGGTGCCCCAGGTGGCCCGGCCGCCGAAGTCGTTGTGCGTGGTCCGGATGCCGGTGTCGATGATGTACGCCCGCACGTTGGTGGCCGTGTTCGGGTAGGTGAAGCTCCTGCTCAGCGGCAGGTTGCGCTGGTCGATACGGTCCAGGCCCCAGGTCGGGTTGCTCTGGGTGGCCGCGAGCGTGATCTTCTGGTCCTGCTCCACGTACTCCACCGCGGGGTTGGCGGCGAGCCGGGCGGCCTGGGCGGCGGTCATCTTGGCGGAGAAGCCGGTCAGCGCGGCGCTGAACACGTCGGAGACACTGCCCCCGTACCGCTTGACCAGGGTGCTGGCCCGGTCCGGGACGGCGGCGCGGGCGGCCGACGATCCGGCGGTGCCGACCGCGTCGGAACGAAGAACGACAAGGTAGCTTCCGCTGATCGCGTTCGACGCGCCGGCACCGCGGATCTCACCGGTGGGTGCGGCGACCGCTGCGGTGGTGCTGGCCGCAGAGACGGCCGCCGCGGTGGCGACGACGGCGAACGCCCGGATGAGGCGGCGCCGCGCGGGGGACCCTGAGGACATCGTCTTGCCTCCCTTACCTGGGCAGCCGACCGGGCTTCTGGCCGGACGGTGCGCCCGTGGATTGAGTTGCAGGAGATGCTAGCGTCATATCGATGGATATAACAGAGATGTGCATCGATTGACTTCCCATGTCACGGGTGCTAGCGGTCGAGCCCGGTGCGACCAGGCAGGATGACAGCGTGGACGGACACGACATGCTGCTCTCCCCAGCCGGCGTCGACGCGCTGCGGACCGCGTTGACAAACGCCGACTTCACCGCCAACGGCATCGCCGGCCGGCTCGGATCGGCAGCGACCAGCGGGGTGGCCCGCAACGACTTCCGGGCCGCGCTGCGCGCCACCACCGACCGGGATCCGCTCGCCACCCTGATCCGGGTGTTCATCTGCGAGCAGACCGAGCCGGAGACGGCCGTGGCGGCGGCGCTCGCACCCCTGACGATCACCGAGGCGCTGGAGGCCGGGCTCGTCGAGCGGCACGGCGACGGACTGCGGATGGGCCTGGACCTGGAACCGTACGCCGACGACTGGTGGGTCCTGGCGGACGTACCGGCCAGCGCCCGACCCGGCCGACCGCTGCACGCCGAGCACGTGCTGGGCATCGGTGGAGCCACCCAGACAATGATCGGCGCTGCCGTCCGCCGGCCGGTGGAGACCGCGCTCGACCTGGGCACCGGGTCCGGGGTGCAGGCGCTGCACCTGAGCACCCACGCGCGGCAGGTCACCGCCACCGACGTCTCGCGGCGGGCGCTGCGCTTCGCCGCCACCACCGCCGCCCTCAACGGTCAGGACTGGGAACTGCTGCGCGGCGACATGGTCGCGCCGGTGGCGGGCCGCCGCTTCGACCTGGTGGTGAGCAATCCGCCCTTCGTGGTCGGACCGGGCACCACCACCCACGTGTACCGCGACTCCGGCCGGGTCGGCGACGCGATCGGCGCCGAACTGGCCGCCGCCGCGCCGGCCCTGCTCACCGAGGGCGGCACCATGCAGTACCTGGCCAACTGGGTGCACGTGAGCGGCGAGGACTGGGCCGAACGGGTGACCGGGTGGTTCGCCGGTACCGGGCTGGACGCCTGGGTCATCCAACGCGAGGTCGCCGACCCGATGGCGTACGTCAACCTGTGGCTCACCGACGTCGGTGACGTCGCCGACCCGCAGCGGATGGCCGACTGGCTCGACTGGTTCGACGCGCACAAGGTGGAGGCGATCGGCTTCGGCATCGTCTCGCTGCGCCGTAGTGGCCACGACGACCCGGTACTGCGGGTCGAGGATCTGCGCCAGCGGGTGCAGGCACCGATGGGCGACCGCATCGCCACCTGGTTCGACCGGCAGGACTGGCTCCGCGAGCAGGGCACCGACGGCGTGCTGGCCGCCCGCTACCGCGCCGCCGACGGGCTGCGACTGCACCAGGAGGCCACCATGGGCGACGACGGCTGGGGGGTGGATCGCCAGGTCCTGGAGATGCCGCACGGGCTGCGCTGGAACGAGGAGATCGACCCGCTGGTGCTGGCACTGGTCGGCGGGGCCGACGGGCGGCTGCCGCTGCGGGACCAACTCGCGCTGCTCGCCGTCGCGCACGACGTCACCGTCGACGAGTTGGCCGAGGCAGCCGGCCCGATCGTGGCGCACCTGGTGGAGCGGGGCTTCATCGAGCCGGTGGAGGCGTAGTGCGCGCGGTGGTGCAGACCGTCGGCCGGGCCAGCGTCACGGTCGACGGCGAGGTGGTCGGTGCGATCACCGACGGGCTGCTGGTGCTGATCGGGGTGACCCACACCGACACCGTCGAGACCGCCCGGACGATGGCGCGCAAGGTGCACGAGCTGCGGATCCTCGACGACGAGCGCTCCGCCGCCGAGGTCGCCGCACCGATCCTGGTGGTCAGCCAGTTCACCCTGTACGGCGACGCCCGCAAGGGTCGCCGCCCCTCCTGGACGGCGGCGGCGCCGGCCGAGGTGGCCGAGCCGCTTGTCGACGCGGTGGTCGAGGCGTTGCGGCAACGCGGCGCACCGGTCCAGACCGGCCGCTTCCGGGCGCACATGCTTGTGGAAAGCGTCAACGTGGGTCCCCGCACCATCCTGCTCGACCTCTGACGACCGGGCCGCCCCCATCCGTGCGGTGGGGGCGGCCCGGGAGGTCAGCCGAACAGGCCCCGGCGTTGCAGGGATTGGCGCAGCCAACCGTCGAGTTGGGCGGCCCAGTCGGTCTGGTCCAGGGTCGCGTAGTCCATGGTGAACCGGCCGAAGACGTCCCGGCCCTCGGTGAACAGCCCGCCGCGCTTGTCCAGCTCCAACACCACCTGCAGCTGCCGGGGATCGGCGATGAAGGTGACCTCCAGTTGCTTCATCGCGCCGGCGTACTGCGGTGCCGGATAGAACTCGATCTCCTGGTAGAACGGCAGCGTCTGGTGGACGCCGTAGATGTGTCCCCGTTCCACGTCGGCGCGGGCGAACCGGAAGCCCAGCCGCAGCAGCGCCTCCAGCAGCCGTTCCTGGGCCGGCAGCGGGTGCACCGCCACCGCGTCCAGGTCGCTGGAGTCGACCGCCCGAGCCACCTCCAGCTCCGTACGCAGTCCCATGGTCATCCCGGCCAGGTGTCGTCCGTACAGCTCGGTCACCGGGGTTTCCCAGGGCACGTCGAAGCGGAACGGGATGTCGTGACGTTGCCCGCCTTCGAGCCGGAACGCCCCGGTGACGTGCTGCCGGTGGAACTCCTGGTTGGTCGAGTACTCGTTGTCGCCGCTCTCCACCTCGACGCGGGTCATCAACCCCAGCGCCACGTACGAGATATCCACCGAGTGGTCGCCGCCAGTGACCGTGATGGTGCCCTCCAGCTGGCCTCCCGGCCGACAGTTCGGGTTCGCCAGCACCGTCTCCACCGACGGGCCACCGACTCCCATCGCCTGCATGAGCCGCTTGAAGACCACTGTTGCCTCCGTCGCTTGACCGTCGTGTCCGTTGCCGGCAGACCGCCTGTCGACCGGCCGCAGGCACGGTAACCGGAGCCGGCAACCCGAACCGGGTGAATCGACCAACCCGACGGACTCCGGGCTGTCAGGTTCGTGATCGCCTCACTCCCGTTTTACGCCCCGACCGCCAAGCTGTGTGTCACCGGCAGAACTGGCCACGCAACACCGCACGGACGAAACGGGGAGACGGAGATGGGCCTGCAGATGATGGAGCACCGGACGAGCGTCGGCATCGAAGCCGAGCCCGGCATCGACACCCTCACCGACCTGGACGCCACCGACGAGCGCGGCGTCTCCACGGACCTGGTCCGCGCCTACCTCAACGGCATCGGCCGCACGAAGCTGCTGACCGCCGCCCAGGAGGTCGAGCTCGCCAAGCGGATCGAGGCCGGGCTGTTCGCCGAGGAGAAGCTGACCACCTGCACGCCGGTCTCCGCCGAACTGCTCGCCGACCTGACGGTGATCGCCCAGGAGGGCCAGGCGGCGAAGAACCACCTGCTGGAGGCGAACCTCCGACTCGTGGTGAGCATCGCGAAGCGCTACACGGGTCGTGGCATGGCCTTCCTCGACCTCATCCAGGAAGGCAACCTCGGCCTCATCCGCGCCGTCGAGAAGTTCGACTACACCAAGGGCTACAAGTTCTCCACCTACGCCACCTGGTGGATCCGCCAGGCCATCACCCGCGCCATGGCCGACCAGGCCCGCACCATCCGCATCCCGGTGCACATGGTCGAGCAGGTCAACCGGATGGTCCGGGCCCGCCGTGAGCTGTCGGTGTCGCTGGGTCGCGAACCCTCCGTCGCCGAGATCGCCCGCGCACTCGACGTGCCCGAGTTCCAGGTGATCGAGCTGATCTCGTACGACCGGGAGCCGGTGAGCCTGGACCAGACGGTCGGCGAGGACGGCGAGAGCGCCCTCGGTGACTTCGTCGCCGCCGTCGACCCGTCCAGCATGGTGGACGACGCCGACCGAGGCGAGTTGCGCAACGAGGTGAGCATCGTGCTGGCCACCCTGTCGCAGCGGGAGCAGGCGGTGATCCGCCTGCGGTTCGGTCTCGACGACGGTCGGCAGCGCACCCTGGACGAGGTCGGCCGCGAGTTCGGTCTGTCCCGCGAGCGGATCCGGCAGATCGAGAAGGTGACGCTGCTCAAGCTGCGGGCGCCGGAGCGGGCGCAGCGACTGGAGGCGTACGCCTGCTGACACCGGTGAGGTGAGCTGCGATGTCGGCCCCGGCGGTTCGCCGGGGCCGACATTCGTCGTGTCGGCTTGACGCGGCCTGACCGGGTCGGATACAAACCTCTTGGTTATGAAACCGAGAGGTTATACAGCGTGCACACCGACCTGGACGCCACCTTCGCGGCCCTGGCAGACCCGACCCGACGCGCCATCCTCACGCGCCTGGCAACCGGCGAAGCGACAGTCACCGAACTCGCCGCGCCCTTCGCGATGAGTCAACCGGCGATCTCCAAACACCTCCGGGTACTGGAACGGGCCGGCCTGATCAGCCGGAGTCGATCGGCCCAGCGACGCCCGTGCCGACTGAACGCGGGCCCGCTCCAGGAGGCCACCGCCTGGCTCGCGGCGTACCGCGACCACTGGGCGGAGTCCTACCAACGCCTCGACAACCTGCTCGACGAGCTACGCGCGACCGAGGAGACCGCTGCCGGCGAGCCGGCCGAGGCGGAGGGCGGCGACCGGGCATGATCGACGATCACCTCGTGGTCGACACCCCCGGCGATCGGGAGATCGTGCTCAGCCGGATGTTCGACGCCCCCGCGCGGCTGGTGTTCGCCGCCTTCACCCGCCCCGAGTTGCTGGTCCGCTGGTACGGCGCGCGCGGCTGGCGGCTGGTGGAGTGCCAGGTGGACCTGCGGGTCGGCGGGCCCTGGCGATTCGTCTCCCAGGGGCCCGACGGGCAACTGATGGGCCAGAGTGGGCACTACCGGCAGATCGAGCCGCCCCACCGGCTGGTCTACACCGAACTGTTCGACGATCAGTCGTACCCCGGCGAGACCGTGGTCGACCAGGAATTCACCGAGCTGGCCGGGCGCACCACGGTGACCACCACGCTGCGCTTCGCCACCCCCGGCGGGCGGGACACCGCCCTGCGCTACCCGATGGCTCGCGGCGTCACCGAGAGCTACATCCGACTCGCCGGACTGCTGGCGACGACACCAGGAGCAGAGCTGTGAACTGGACACTGGAAGTGGTGGTCGTACCGGTCTCGGACCTCGACCGGGCCAAGGCGTTCTACGCCGAGCGACTCGGTTTCACAGTCGACCACGACACCGTGGTCAACGACGACATCCGACTCGTGCAGTTGACCCCACCCGGCTCCGGCTGCTCGATCGTGATCGGCAAGGGCGCGGTGCCGCAGATGCCGCCGGGGTCGCTGAAGGGGCTCCAGCTCGTCGTACCGGACCTGCACAAGGCGCGAACCCAACTGCTCGAACGCGGTGTCGAGGTCAGCGAGATCCAGGTGATGGGCGAGAACCCTCGGCCGGTACCGGACCCGCTGGACAATGTCGGCTTCATCCACTTCGCGGACCCGGACGGCAACGCCTGGGCGGTGCAACAGATCTCCAGCCGGGCCTGATCGATCCGACACCTGCGGCGGCTCGGTACCGCCGCGTCAACGCTTTACAGACGACGGGGGCCAGTGTCGGGGCGGGCGGCAGCGGAGCCCACCCCGACACTGGCGTGCAGCACCGACAAGCCGTCCGGGCGGGCCAACACCGGGTTCAGGGTCAGGGAACGCACCCGAGGCTGTTCGTCGGCCAACCGCCCGACCCGCATCAGCAGGTCGGCCAGGGCCGCCCGGTCCACCGGTTCGGCCCCCCGGTGCCCGTGCAGCAGCGGTGCCGCGCGCGGTGCGTCCACCAACTCGGCGGCATCGCGGTCGGTAAGCGGCACGGCCCGCCAGGCGCGGTCGCCGAGCAGTTCGGTGGCGACGCCACCGAGCCCGAAGCCGACGACCGGACCGAACGCCGGATCCTCCACCAACTCGACCACGCAGGCCACCCCGGGCGGGACCATCGGCTGCACCAGGACGTCCGCGCCGAACGCCGCCGCCAGTTCCGCGTACGTGCGGCGTACGGCGGCCTCGTCGGCCAGGTCGAGCCGGACCGCACCGAGGTCGAGCCGGTGCCGCAGCCCGCTGGCGGCGACCTTCAACGCCACCGGAAAACCGAGCCGGGTCGCCGCCTCGACGGCTTCGTCCGCCGAGCCGACCGACACCGACTGGACCACCTCGATGCCGTAGGCGGCGAGCAGCGCATCGCTGTCGACCCCGTCGCCGCGCAACGCCGCCTGCGCCGCGATCGGATCGACATCGGACAGTTCGGGCAGCGCCCCGGGCGGTCGACGCAGCCAGTCGGCGTACGCGGTGACCCGGGCGAGCGCGCGGACCGCCTCCTCCACGCTCGGGTACGAGGGCACTCCGGCTGGTGCCCGACCGACCAGGAAGGTCGCCACCGCAGGCTTGTCGGCGGTGAACGCCGCAGGGAGGGTGGCTGCGAAATCCGCCTCGGTGCCGATGATCTGACCGGGCAGCGGGGGCGCGAAGAGTGCCACCAGGGCGTCGACGTTCTCGTCCGCAGCGGCGGCGGTCAGCGCCTCGGCGAACTCGATCGCGCCGGCCTGCGGGCCGACGTCCCGGGGATATCCCGCCGCGACGGTCAACCCGGCGGCCGCACAGGCGGTCGCCGCCAGCCCGGTCAACGCCGAGGAGTTGCCGACGATGCCGACCCGGTCACCGGCCGGCAGCGGCTGGTTGGCCAGCAACACCCCGACGTCGAGCAGCTCGGCGACGGTGTCGACCCGGATCACCCCGGACTGCGCGAACAACGCGCTCACCGCCGCCTCGTCCGGGCCGACGGAGTCACCCACGCCGGGCGGACGCGCCGGGGAGGCCAACGCCACCACCGGCTTGTCCCGACCGATCCGCCGGGCCAGCCGGGCGAACTTGCGCGGGTTACCGAAGGTCTCCAGATACAACATGATCACGTCGGTGGCCGGGTCGTCCTGCCAGTACTGCAGCAGGTCGTTGCCGGAGACGTCGGCCCGGTTACCGGCCGACACGAAGCTGGACAGGCCCAGGCCACGCCGATCCGCCTCGGCCAGCAGGGCCACCCCGAACGCGCCGGACTGGCTGAAGATGCCGACCCGGCCGGGCACCGGCAGGCGCGGGGCGAGCGTGGCGTTGAGGCGTACGGTCGGGTCGGTGTTCGCCACCCCCAGGCAGTTCGGGCCGATCACCCGCATGCCCGCGGCGTGGGCCGCGCGGACCAGGGCGCGCTGCGCGGCGGCGCCCTCGACACCGGACTCGGCGAAGCCGGCGGAGATGACCACCAGGCCGTGCACACCCGCCTTTGCCGCGTCCGCGACCACCTCGGGCGCGGACTCCGGTGGCACCGCCACCACCGCCAGGTCGACCGGCAGCCCCGCGTCGGCCGCCGACGGGTACGCGGGCAGCCCGGCGACCCGGACGGCGGTCGGATGCACCGGCACCACGGAACCGGTGAAACCGCCGTCGCGCAGGTGCCCGAGCACCGCCGCGCCGACACCCTGGCCGGTGGCGCTGGCCCCGTAGACGACGACGCCGCGTGGGGCGAGCAGCCGGGCGATGGATCGGGCCTCGGTCCGCTGCTCCCTGCCGCGCTGCACCTCCAGGGTCGCCTCGGTGGGAGCGATCGGGAAGGTCAGGTGCACCACGCCGTCGGCGAACTGCCGTTGCAGCTGGTAGCCGAAGTCGGCGAAGACCCGCAACATGGCCCCGTTGGCCGGCAGCACCTCGGCGACGAAGTTGACGATGCCGGCCCGCCGGGCGGCGTCGGCCAGATGCTCCAGCAACACCGAGCCGATGCCCCGCCCCTGGTAGGCGTCCTCCACCACGAAGGCGACCTCGGCATCGGGTGCGGCCGGGCCGAGCCGCTCGTACCGGCCGACGGCGACGATCCGCTCGCCGGCCAGCACCACGAACGCCTCCCGGTCGACGTGGTCGACGTTGACGAACCGTTGCAGATCCCGTTCGGGGATGCGCGGGTACGGCGAGAAGTAGCGCAGGTAGCGGGTGCGCTCGGAGAAGCGGGAGTGCATGGCGACGATCGCTGGCGCGTCCGACGGCCGGATCGGTCGCAACTGGACCGTGCGGCCATCGCTGAGCAGCACGTCGATGGCGTTGTCGGCGGTGGTCACCTCGGGCCCGGCCAACTCAGTCGCGCGGATCGTGCGGGTCGAGACCGAGCAGCGGGAAGACCGCCTTGCGGGTCGCCGCGATCGCCCGGTCCACCGGGTTCGGCTCGCCGGTGGGCTGCCACGGCTCGTACCCCGGATCGATGCCGTCGGTCATCCGCAACGGCACGTCGGAGCCGGGTCGACGGGCGGCGGCCAACGCCCGCCACGCCGGCGGGGTCAGCGTGGCCGGATCCAGCGGCGCGCCGGTGGCCGTCGCCAGCAGGTGCGTCCAGGCCCGGGGCACCACCTCGACCAGGGCGTACCCGCCACCACCGGTGGCCACCCAACGCCCCTCGCACAACTCGTCGGCGAGGGCCCGCAACGCCAGGTAGGTGGCCCGCTGACCGTCGACGGACAGATGCAGGTCGGCGAGGGGATCACTGCGGTGCGCGTCCGCGCCGCACTGGGTGAACAGCACCTGCGGACGGAACGCGCGCAGCACCGACGGCACGATCGCGTGGAAGGCGCGTTGCCAGCCGGCGTCGGAGACCGCGGGCGGCAGCGCGACGTTTACCGCGCTGCCCTCAGCACCCGGGCCACCGGTCTCGTCGGGGAAGCCGGTGCCGGGGAACAGCGCGAGGGGGGTCTCGTGCAGGCTGACGGTCAGCACCCGTGGGTCGTCCCAGAAGATCTGCTGCACCCCGTCGCCGTGGTGCACGTCGACGTCGACGTACGCGATCCGCTCCGCGCCGAGGTCGAGCAGCCGGGCGATGGCCACCGCCGGGTCGTTGTAGATGCAGAACCCGGCCGCCCGGTCGGACATGGCGTGGTGCAGGCCGCCGGCCACGTTCACCGCGCGCCGGGCCTGCCCCCACCACACCGCCTCGGCGGCGGCCACCGTCGCACCCGCGATCAACGCGCTGGACTCGTGCATCCGGTCGAAGACGGGATTGTCCGAGGTGCCCAGGCCGAAGCCGGAGAAGAAGGGTTCGCGGGGGGCCATCCGGACCGCGTCCAGGTAACGCTGGTCGTGCACCCGGGTGAGCAGCGCATCGTCGGCGGGCCACGGCCGGATCAGGCGTACCCCGGGCCGTTGCAGCACGCCCAGTTCCCGGGCCAGTGCGATGGTCAACTCCACCCGTACCGGGTCGAGCGGGTGGTCACCGAGGTCGTAGGCGAGCAGCGACTCGTCCCACACCACCACCGTGTCTTCGGACATCTGTCCATGGTCGCACGCGACCGGCCGGGCGGCAGGTGCCGGCTACCGGGCCCTCAGGCGTCCGGCGGCGGGGCGACCGCGACCGGTCGGTCCGGGTCGGCGACCCAGTTGCTCCAGGAACCGACGTAGAGCGCGGCGTCCGTCCGGCCGGCCAGGTGCAGCGCCAGCACGGCCTGCGCGGCGGTCACCCCGGAGCCGCAGTACGCACCGACCGGCGCCTCGGCACTCACCCCGGCGGCGGCGAACCGGTCGCGCAGGGCCGCCCCGGACGGGAACCGGCCGTCGGCGACATACTCGGGTGCCGGCAGGTTGACCGCGCCGGGAACGTGCCCGGCCACCGGGTCGACCGGCTCGTGCTCGCCCCGGTAACGGGGTGCCGCGCGAACATCGAGCAGGACACCGGCGTCGGCGGCGGCCAGCCGGGCGGCAGCCGCCGCGTCGAGCACCGGCAGCCCGCCCGGCGTGACTGTCACGTCGCCGGGCACCGGGTGCGGCTCGTCGGTGCTGACCGGCAGGTCGGCGGCCAACCAGGCCGGAAAACCACCGTGCAGTACGCGTACCGGGCGGTGTCCGGCCCAGCGCAGCGTCCACCAGGCGCGAGCGGCGGCCATGCCGTCGCCGCCGTCGTACACCACCACGGGGTGACCCGCGCGCACCCCGGCGGCCCGCAACGCAGCCTGCAGTGCGGCGGGGTCGGGCAGCGGGTGGCGACCGGCCGGGCCGGGCGGACCGCACAGCGCGGTGTCCAGATCGACGAAGACCGCGGTCGGCAGGTGTCCCGCCGCGTAGTCGATCCGCCCGGGTGGGCCGGCCAGCCGCCAGCGGACGTCGAGCAGGGTGGGCGGGTCGGCCGTGTCGAGCTCGGCGGCGAGCTGCGCCGCCTCCACCAGAAGACCGTCGGTAGCGGACATGTCGTTCAGTCAACACCCTCGGTGAACCTCGCCGCGGTTCGGCGGCGGTCATGACAGGTGCGGCAGGGTACCATCGATCATTGGAGGGCCGCTGACACCATGAAGTCTCACGACCTGGTCGATACGACCGAAATGTACCTGCGCACGATCCTCGAACTCGAGGAAGAGGGTGTGCCGCCGCTGCGCGCCCGGATCGCCGAACGGTTGCGCCAGAGCGGCCCCACCGTCAGCCAGACCGTCGCCCGAATGGAGCGCGACGGCCTGCTCACCGTCGAGGGTGACCGCCACCTCAGCCTCACGCCGCTCGGCCGCAGCACCGCCGTGTCCGTGATGCGCAAGCACCGGCTCGCCGAGTTGCTGCTGGTCAACGTGATCGGGATGCCCTACGAGGAGGCCCACGAGGAGGCCTGCCGCTGGGAGCACGTGATGAGCGACGCGGTCGAGAAGCGGGTCTACGACCTGCTCAACCGGCCGACCCGGTCGCCGTACGGCAACCCCATCCCCGGTCTGGAGGATCTCGGCTCCCCCGGCGAGACCGAGCCGGAGCCGGTCGAGGGCGAGCGCAACCTGGCCTTCCCGGGTTTGACCGGCAAGGTGATCGTCCGGCGCATCTGCGAGAGCGTGCAGACCGACGCCGAGGTGCTCCGCCAGTTGCACGCCGCCGGCGTCGACCCCGGTGCCATGGTCACCGTCGCCCAGGAACGCGACGGTGTGTCGATCGACCGTTCCGGGGAGAGCATCCGCCTGCCCCGTGAGGTGGCCTCCCGGGTGTTCGTCGCCGCGGCCTGAGGCCGAGCCTCAGGTCACGTACGGGCAGTGCCGGCAGCCCTGGTCACAGCAGGTGCCGCGACGGGCGAGAAAGCCGGCGGTGAGCACGAACAGTCCGGTGACCGGGTCCCGGTAGCCGGCGTCCCCGGCGGCCAGCGCCGCCGCGTGGGCGGCCAGGATCCGCTCCCGCTCCGGATGCTCCAGTGGCAGTCGGGACGGATGCGGTTCGGTCAGCGGCCGCTTCGCCAACGGCCGTCGCGTTCCGCTCATCGCGGCAGTCTAGGCAGTCGTACCGGCACCGGACGCGCTGACCGGTGCGGTGGCCGCCCTGTCGTGCTGTGCGGGTGGGCGCCTCGGTGGAGAAATCTCCCCACCCGGGCCGATTCGTGCTGGCCTCCCGCGCCGGTTGCGCCGAGGATGAACAGCGATTCGAGGAGGACCCCATGCCCCAGTACGCAGTGCTGATCTACTCGCCCGCGCCGGCCGACCCGATGGAGCTCACGCCCGACTACGTCGCGCTGCTCGAACAGTATCCGGCGAAGGTCACCGAACTGGGCGGGCGGATCGTCACCGGCTTTGCGCTGCAACCGAGCACCACCGCCGCCGCGATACGCGGCGACCTCGTCACCGACGGCCCGTTCATCGAGGCCAAGGAGGTCGTCGCCGGGTTCTTCGTGCTGGAGGCACCCGACCGCGACGTGGCACTGGAGATCGCCAAGCTGAACCCGGCCACCATCCACGGCGCCGTGGAGGTCCGGCCACTGTTCGTCGCGCCGACCGAGTGAACGACGGCGAGCAGCCCGCTCCGTTCGAGGGCGCCGAGCCGCCGAGGGCTGTCGGCGTCCGGTTCGCCCAGCCCGACCCGGCGGAGCGGACGAACCCGGCGGAGCGGGCGCTGGTTGACGCGCACCGCCGGGAGTGGGCCTTCGTGCTCGCCGCGACCGCGCGCGCCGCCGGTGACCTCGACCTCGCCGAGGAATGCGTCCAGGAGGCGTACGTCGCGGCGCTGGGGGCCTGGACCAGGGACGGCGTACCGGACAAGCCCGGCGCCTGGCTCACCGCCATCGCCCGCCGCAGAGCCCTCGACGTGCTGCGCCGCCGGCAGGTGCTCCGCACGAAGCTTCCGCTGCTCGTGGAGCCGGAAGCGGTCGAAGCGGATGAGTCCGACGAGGTCGCCGTACCCGATGATCGGCTCCGTCTGGTCTTCACCTGCTGCCATCCCGCGCTCGCCCGGGAGGCGCAGGTGGCGCTCACCCTGCGCCTGGTCTGCGGAGTCAGCACCGCCGACATCGCCCGGGCATTCCTGGTCGCCGAGTCGACAATGGCGGCGCGGGTCACCCGGGCCAAGAAGAAGATCTCGGCGGCACGGATCCCGTACCGGGTACCGGACACCGCCGAACTGCCCGAACGGCTGGACGCGGTGCTCAGCGTCGTACACCTGCTCTTCACCACCGGGCACACCGCGCCGACCGGCGTTGACCTGGTCCGCGCCGACCTGGTGGACCGGGCTGTGCACCTGGCCCGGATGCTGCACGAGCTGATGCCCGACGAGCCCGAGGTGAGCGGACTGCTCGCCCTGCTGCTGCTCACCGACGCCCGCCGCGCCACCCGCACCGACGAGCAGGGCCGGCTGCTGCGGCTGGAGGACCAGGATCGTTCCTGCTGGGACCGGACCGCCATCGGCGAGGGCCATCGGCTGGTGGTCGAAGCCCTCCGCACCGGACGAGCCGGCCGGTACGCGCTACAGGCGGCCATCGCCTCGCTGCACGCCCACGCGCCCAGCTACGCCGCGACCGACTGGCCGCAGATCGTCCGGCTCTACGACGCGCTGCTGGCCCACTGGCCGTCGCCGGTGGTCGCCCTCAGCCGAGCCGTAGCAGTGTCCATGGTGGACGGACCGGCCGCAGCGCTCGCCGAGGTCGACGCCCTCGCCGCAGATCCCCGCCTGGCCGGCTACCACTACCTACCGGCGATCCGTGCCGACCTGCTGCGCCAACTCGACCGCCGCAGCGAGGCGGCACAGGCGTACCGAGCCGCGCTGGCCCAGGTCGACAACGACCCCGAACGCGACTTCCTCACCACCCGCCTGACAGAACTCACCTAACCCCTGCCCCGGCACTCCGCCGATCTTGCACTTCTGGTCGCCGAGATGACCCTTTCGCGGCTTTTGCCCCGACGGAAAGTGCATGATCGACAGGCTAGCCCACGGCGGGCGGTGGGAAGGCCGCCCGGTAGTCGCGCGGGCTGACGCCGACAACGTGCCGGAAGCACTCCCGGAAGGCGGTCGGCGAGGCGAACCCGACGAGCGCGCCCACGCGTTCGACCGGTTGGTCGGTCTGTTCCAGCAGCTGCTGGGCCCGCCGGACCCGGTGCCGGCTGAGCCAACGCATCGGCGTGGTGCCGGTCTGGTCGCGGAAGTGCCGGCTCAGCGACCGGGTGCTCATCGAGGCGTACGCGGCGATCTCGGCCAGGGTGAGCGGACGGTGAAGGTTGTCGGCCATCCAGGCCAGCAGTGGCTGGATGCCGTGTCCCGCCGGCACGGGTGGCTCGTACGCGATGAACTGCGCCTGTCCCCCGGCCCGTTCCAGCGGCATCACGCAGCGACGCGCGGTGTCGGCGGCGACCGCTGCGCCGTAGTCCCGCCGGACGACGTACAGGCACAGGTCGAGCCCGGCGGCGGCACCGGCCGACGTCAGCACCGGATCGTCGTCGACGAACAGCACGTCCGGGTCGACGGTGACGGCGGGATACCGGCGGGCCAGCTCGGCCGCGGCGGCCCAGTGGGTGGTGGCCCGCCGCCCGTCGAGCCGGCCGGCTGCGGCGAGCACGAAGGCGCCGGTACAGATCGACACGAGCCGGGCCGTGCAGGTGGCCAACGCCTCCCGGGTCGCGGCGGGCAGCGGGGCGTCCAGGTCGGCGACCCCCGGTACGACCACCGTGTCGGCCTCGGCCAGCACGGACAGATCGTGCGGTATCCGCACCCCGACCGCGCCCGCCCGCACCTCCTCGGTGACCGCGCAGACCCGCACCTGATAGGCCGGGCGGCCGTCGGCCAGCCGCGCGCGGCCGAACACCTCGATCGGCACGGACAGGTCGAACGGGACCACGTCGTCGTTCGCGACGACCACCACCCGGTGCATATGCCCATTCTGGCGAGAACCCGTCGATCGATGGCTCGCCGGCCCCTGCTCGCCACCGGCGACCGCACCTAGATTCACCGGCCATGACCATCCTCATGCCGCTGCTCGTCGGTGCCCTGTACGTCTGCCTCAACTCGCTGATCCGGGAACCACACCGCCGCCGGTTCAACGCGATCATGGTCGCCGGGGCCGGTGCGGCGTACCTCAGCGGCGGCGGACTGGCGGGCTGGGAGTTCCCGTTCGTGGCGGTGCTGGTCTACGTGGCGTACCGAGGGCTGGAGTCGTGGCGGTGGATCGGCGTCGGCTGGCTCCTGCACACCGGCTGGGACGTCGTCCACCACCTGTACGGCAACCCGATCATCCCGTTCCTGCCCGGCTCGTCGTTCGGCTGCGCGATCTGCGACCCGGTCATCGCACTGTGGTGCCTGACCGGCGGGTGGTCGCTGCGGGACCTGCTGCGCGCCCGCACCATCCGCCAGCCCGAGCCGGAACCGGAAGCAGCCAGCCGAACGAGCTGACTCCTGTTCGCTCATCGGATCCAGCCCACGAAGCGCCGATGCAGCAGCCCGGCCGGCACCCAGGTGAGATCCTCGGCGGCCCAGACCAGGTAAGACCCCATGTAGATGGCCAGCGACACCGGCGCACTCTCGAACTCGGCCCGCAACTCGGTGCGCCGGGTGCGGCAAGGCCACGGTCCGCCGCAGCCACCACAGCTCCATACGGGCAGCACAGGATCATGCGTGGTCACGGCAACCCGCCGAGGAAGCGCAGGGTCACCGCACGGGCGTGACAGCGGAACGCCCACTCGGCCTGATAGCAGGGGTACGGAGCCAGCCGGGCGCGCCCGCGAGAGCGCGGGGAAGACGCAGGACGAGTCAGCGGTCGTCATCGACGCGGCAGCCAGCAAGATCAGTCGCCTCGAACTCGGCCAGTCCGGAATCAAGCTGACTGACCTGAACCTGCTGCTCGCCTTCTACGGCGTGAGCGGCGACGAGGCCGAGTCCATGCGCGAGTTGGCCCGCGCCGGACGCCAGCGAGGCAGGTGGAGCACGTACCGCAACGTCGTCCCGGACTGGTTCCGCCAGTACCTCGATCTCGAAGCCGATGCCACGGAGATCCGCTGGTACCAACCCGAGATCGTGCCTGGGGTTCTTCAGGTCGAGTCGTACATCCGGGCGCTGAATGCCACCGCCCATCCACACCTCACGGACGAGGACGTCGACCGCCAGGTCGAGGTACGGCTGGAACGGCAGGCGATCTTGCGTAACCCGGAAGGTCCGCAGGTCAGCTTCGTGCTCAGTGAATCAGCGCTGCGGCGGACCATCGGTGACCACGAAGTCATGCGAGAGCAACTCCTTCATCTGGTCGAGGTGAGCAGCCGACCCAACGTCGAGTTGCAGATCTTCCCGTTCGACGCACAGACGTATGCGACAGCCTCGTACAGCTTCATCATCCTGCGTTTCGGCGAGGACGCGACCACGGACGTGGTCTACGTCGAGACGTTCACGGACGCGGATTACCTCGACCGCCCGGATGCTGTGCGGGCCTACACTCGGCTGTGGGACCGACTCCGGGCAGCCGCTCTCGGGCCGGTAGAGTCGCGCAAGCTCATCCAGCGGATGGCGGACGACATGAAGCGGTGACAGACCCGAGGGGGTGGCCATGGAGACCCCGGATCGCCTGGTCTGGCGCAAGTCCAGCTACAGCGACAACAACGGTGGCGCCTGCGTCGAGGTGGCTACCCGGCGCGGAAATGTCATCGTGCGCGACAGCAAGAACGCCGCCGGCCCGGTCCTCCGCTTCGACGGCCAGTCCTGGTCGGCTTTCCTCCGCACACTCAAGCGCTGACGATCGGGATCGCTGACCGCCGAACGGGCGGGGCCGTGCTCGATGCAGGAACAAGTGGCATCCGCGCGCCCGCGAGGCCACTCGATCGTGGATCGAGCGTGATCTTGCGCGAGATGCACCGAAGGGCGACTCGGTCCCAGGATTCAGCCCGACGAGTCGCGCCGGATGGAAGCTGGACGGGACGAGCCCCGGACGGTAATCCGCCCGGGGCTCGTCGCGTTCTCGTACGTCAGCTGCAGCCGCTGGTAGAGCCGCAGCCCTCGCAGACGTAGCAGCTGCCGGCGGGGCGCATCTTCGTACCGCAGGTGAAGCAGAGCGGTGCGTCGGCGGCCTTGCCGATCACGGCTTCGAGCAGTTCGGTGCTGGAACCGACCGACGGTGCCGGCTTCGCGGCGGCGACGTCGGCGAGTTCCTGGGCGGGCTGGGCGATCGGCCCGGCCTTCGGCTCCTCCGGCCGGGTCTCCACCGGCGCGGACGAGGCCATCGCGGTCAGGTCCGTGCCGTTCGCCTCCGCCTCGGCTTCGGCCGCCAGCTGCGCGGCCCGCTCCTTGGCGGTGAAGATGCCCAGCTCGGCGCGGCGGTCGTACGGCAGGAAGTCCAGCGCGAGGCGACGGAAGATGTAGTCCATCACCGAGGCGGCCATCCGCACGTCCGGGTCGTCGGTCATGCCGGCCGGCTCGAAGCGCATGTTTGTGAACTTGCTGACGTACGTCTCCAGGGGGACGCCGTACTGCAGGCCGATGGAGATGGCCACCGAGAAGGCGTCCATCACTCCGGCCAGGGTGGAGCCCTGCTTGGACATCTTGAGGAAGACCTCGCCCAGGCCGTCATCCGGGTACGACGAGGCGGTGAGGTAGCCCTCGGCGCCGCCGACCGAGAAGGAGATGGTCTCCGAGGGACGCTTCTTCGGCAGCCGCTTGCGCACCGGGCGGTACTCCACGACCTTCTCCACCACCGGCTCGACGGCGGTGGTCGGGGCCGGCTCGGCGGCCTTGTTGGGCTTGGCGACCGACAGCGGCTGGCCGACCTTGCAGTTGTCCCGGTAGATCGCCAGGGCCTTGAGGCCGAGCTTCCAGCCCTCGAAGTAGATCTTCTCGACGTCCTCGACGGTGGCCTGCTCCGGCATGTTCACCGTCTTGGAGATGGCGCCGGAGATGAACGGCTGGACCGCCGCCATCATCCGTACGTGGCCCATCGGGGCGATGGACCGCTCGCCCATGGCGCAGTCGAAGACCGGGTAGTGCTCCGGCTTGAGGCCGGGGGCGTCCACCACGTGGCCGTGGTCGGCGATGTGCTCGACGATCGCCTCGACCTGCTCCTCGGGGTAGCCGAGGCTGCGCAGGGCGCGCGGCACGGTCTGGTTGACGATCTGCATCGAACCGCCGCCGACCAGCTTCTTGAACTTGACAAGCGCCAGGTCCGGCTCGACGCCGGTGGTGTCGCAGTCCATCATCAGGCCGATGGTGCCGGTCGGCGCGAGCACGCTGGCCTGCGAGTTGCGCCAGCCGAACTTGTCACCGATCTTGTTGCCCTGGGTCCACTGCCTGGTGGCCTCGCGGACCACCGCGGTGGCCACGGTCCCGGTGGGCTTGATCTCGTCGTTGGCGGCGGCGTGCTTGCGCATCACCCGCTTGTGCGGCTCGGCGTTGCGGGCGTAGCCGTCGTACGCGCCGACGATGCCGGCCAGCTCGGCCGAGCGGCGGTACGCCGTGCCCGTCATCAGCGAGGTGATCGCGGCGGCCAGCGAGCGGCCCTGGTCCGAGTCGTACGGCAGGCCGGAGGCCATCAGCAGGGCACCGAGGTTGGCGTAGCCGATGCCGAGCTGCCGGTACGCCCGGGTGGTCTCGCCGATCTTCTCCGTCGGGAAGTCGGCGAAGCAGATCGAGATGTCCATCGCGGTGATGACGAACTCGACCGACTTGACGAACTTCTCCACCTCGAAGCCGCCGTCGGCGCGGAGGAACTTCATCAGGTTCAGCGAGGCCAGGTTGCACGAGGAGTTGTCCAGGTGCAGGTATTCCGAGCACGGGTTCGAGGCGGTGATCCGACCGGTCTCCGGGCAGGTGTGCCAGTCGTTGATGGTGTCGTCGTACTGCAGGCCGGGGTCGGCGCACTCCCAGGCAGCCTGGGAGATGGTGCGGAACAGCTTCTTCGCGTCGATGGTCTCGATGGTCTGCCCGTCGAGCCGACCCCGCAGGTCGAAGCCGCCGCCGTTCTCCACCGCGGTCATGAACTCGTCGGAGACCCGTACCGAGTTGTTGGCGTTCTGGTACTGCACGCTGACGATGTCGGCGCCGCCCAGGTCCATGTCGAACCCGGCGTCGCGCAGGGCGCGGATCTTGTCCTCCTCGCGCGCCTTGGTGACCACGAACTCCTCGATGTCGGGGTGGTCCACGTCGAGGATGACCATCTTGGCCGCCCGCCGGGTGGCGCCGCCGGACTTGATGGTGCCCGCGCTGGCGTCCGCGCCGCGCATGAAGCTGACCGGGCCGGAGGCGGTGCCGCCGGAGGAGAGCAGCTCCCGGGAGGAGCGGATCCGGGAGAGGTTGACCCCGGAGCCGGAGCCGCCCTTGAAGATCAGCCCCTCTTCCTTGTACCAGTCGAGGATGGAGTCCATCGAGTCGTCGACGGCCAGGATGAAACACGCGCTGACCTGCTGAGGTGAGGGCGTGCCGACGTTGAACCAGACCGGCGAGTTGAAGCTGAACACCTGGTGCAGCAGCATCCAGGTCAGCTCGTGGGCGAAGACCTCGGCGTCGGCCGGGCTGGCGAAGTAGCCGTACTCCTCACCGGCGGTGCGGTAGGTGGTGACCACCCGGTCGATCAGCTGTCGCAGCGACCACTCCCGCTCCGGGGTGCCCACCGCGCCCCGGAAGTACTTGGTGGTCACGATGTTTGCCGCGTTGACGCTCCAGCTCTCCGGGAACTCCACCCCACGCTGCTCGAAGTTGATCGAGCCGTCCCGCCAGTTGGTCATCACGACGTCGCGGCGCTCCCAGGCGACCTCGTCGTACGGGTGCACACCCTCGGTGGTCCAGACCCGCTCGACCTTCAGACCCGCGCCGGCCTTGCTCCGTGTCCTGCTTGTTGTCACGCCATCCCCCGGCATCTCATCCGCCCCCTCGTCCGCGCGGCACCGCGCGATCCGACTGTCACTACCACTGAAGAAAGCTCACTGTGTGTGGCCGGCGGCGCCGGCCGTCTCGGCCTGCGCGTCCTGCCGGGCACGTGCGGCGGCCCGCAGCGTCTCGATCTCCCGCTCGAAGTCGGCGAGCGAGTCGAACGACCGGTACACGCTGGCGAACCGCAGGTAGGCGACCTCGTCCAGGTCCCGCAGGGGACCCAGGATGGCCAGCCCCACCTCGTGGCTGGGGATCTCGGCGGCGCCCTTGGCCCGGATGGTCTCCTCGACCCGCTGCGCCAGCAGCGCGATCGAGTCCTCGTCGACCGGTCGGCCCTGGCAGGCCTTGCGCACCCCACCGATGATCTTCGTACGGCTGAACGGCTCGGTCACCCCACTGCGCTTCACGACCGCGAGCACCGCCTCTTCGACAGTGGTGAACCGTTTGCCGCACTCCGGGCAGGAGCGTCGACGACGGATCAGCTGGCCGTCGTCGGCCTCCCGCGAGTCGACCACGCGGGAGTCGGCATGCCGGCAGTACGGACACCGCATCGCCCGACCTCCTCGATCGACCACGGGCACGCCTATGGCCGCCTCCGGGCACGCAACAGCGCGGCGGGCCATCATCGAAGGATGGCCGCCGACCTGATGGTACGAGAGTGCGGTCCGTAGTCGAACCCAACCTGTAGGCGAGTTACGCCTGTGTGACTACTACATCTAGGGGTTGACCGTATGCCGCTGGCGAACCGCGGTCAAGTTGACCGGCGTGTCCGGCGCGTCACCCGACAACCTCGCCGCAGCGCGACCCGAGAGCCCAACGCGGCGCGGCGACACCGGTTACCGGCCGACCGGATCTGATCTTCAGAAAAGGCGTTCGATCGAACACCCGTTCGATCAGACGTATCATTTATCAGAACAGGCGTACGACTGTCACGCCTGCGCGTGTCGACACGCGGAGAAACCTCGTACAGATGTTTGAAAATGACCGATCTCACCTATACGGTCATGGGCAGCCGGAGGTGACCATGGTCGACCAGCCCGGCAGACCACCGCATGCACCACGAGCCGCCGAGGCACCCAGCGCCGACCAGGGAGGACGGACGTGACCCAGGACCGGGCCAACCGGCCACAGAGCCCGCAGCAGAGCAGCGAGGCGGGGCCGCCGCCCACCCGACGCCGCAGCGTCACCCGCGCCCGAGCCGCGCAGCCCGCCGTTCGCCCGGTGACATCGGTGGCCAACACCTTTCCGGACCCGGCGGCCGCCGACCTCACCGCCCGGCAGCGTCGCATCCTGGACTTCATCCGCACCTGGGTGGAGCGGCACGGCTACCCGCCGAGCGTGCGGGAGATCGGCGAGGCGGTCGGGCTCGTCTCCCCGTCCAGCGTCGCCTACCAGCTCAAGGAGCTGGAGAAGAAGGGCTTCCTGCGGCGTGATCCGAATCGGCCACGCGCGGTCGACGTCCGGTCCCCCGGCGACATCGACGACGAGCTGAGCCGCTCGCAGCGCCCCACCCCGGCGTACGTGCCGATGCTCGGCCGCATCGCCGCCGGTGGGCCGATCCTCGCCGAGCAGTCGATGGAAGACGTCTTCCCGCTGCCCCGCGAGCTCGTCGGCGAGGGCGAGGTCTTCATGCTCCAGGTCAAGGGCGACTCGATGCTCGACGCGGCCATCTGCGACGGCGACTGGGTGGTGGTCCGCCAGCAGCCGACCGCCGACTCCGGGGAGATCGTCGCCGCCATGCTCGACGGCGAGGCGACGGTGAAGACCTATCGGCGGCGCGACGGTCACGTCTGGCTGATGCCGCAGAACCCGGCTTTCGATCCCATTCCCGGCGACGACGCCACCATCATGGGGCGCGTGGTGGCCGTGCTGCGCCGGATCTGACCTCGGGCATCGACCGGTGCTGGCCGTAGGGTCAGTACCGGTCGCCCCGGTAGCCGTAGGTGCCGCCGGGCGGCTGACCGTACGGCTCGGAATTGTCCTCCCGGTAACGACCGGAGCGCCGACCGTGGTAATCCGGCTCGGTTGGTCCACCGCCACGTCGGGGTGGCTCGGCACGTCCACCGCCACGGGGTGGTTCGACGCGGCCGCCGCCACGGGGTGGTTCGGCGCGGCCGGCGCCACCGGGACGTCCGCCACCTCCGTACACGCCGCCGCCCGCCGGTCGACCGCCGCCGGCCCGGCCACCGGAGCCGGGCACGCCCTCACCGGCACGGCCGCCACCGCCGTAGACGCCACCACCGGCCGGTCGGGCACCGTTGCCGCTGGCCCGTCCCCCGTACACCGGTCCGGGCCGCGCCGGGCCGGGTCGCTCGGCGTTCGGCGAGCCGCCGCCGTAGACGCCACCGGTCGCTGCGCCGCCGTACACACCGCCGGACCGTGCGCGGTCGCCGGCCGCGCCGTCGTCGTCCTTGCCTGTGGGTTTCGGGCCGTCGTCACGGCCACGCCCCTTGCCGGCCGGTCCCGGCCGCTTGCGGGCCCGCAGGATGCCGTAGATGCCCGCACCCACGAGCAACGCACCGAGTACGCCCACCGAGGCGATCAGGTACGTGATGTCGTCGAGGGTCAACCCGTCGATGAACGACTGGCCGGATGACTTCTTGGCCGCGTCCGGATCCTCGGCCAGGTTCTTCGGGCCTTCGGTGGACGGGGTGTAGCTGAGGATGTCGACCGGCTCGTCGTCGTCCAGGTGACCCGCGTCGGAAACGGTCAGGAAGGTCTTCCCGTCGGTGGAGTACGAGATCGCCTCGCCGAACGGGTCGGCCAGCGCGGTGACCCGGGGCGTGCCGGTGGTCAGCGCACCGACGATGTCGCCGTTCTGGACGTCGTACTCGAAGGCGTCGGCGTAGGTGCGCAGCACCACCCGGGAGCCGTCGGGCGACCGGGCGGCACCGGTGATCGCGACGCGGCCGAAGGTGCTCAGCGGGTTCTCGGTGTCCGTTCTCGGCAACGTGATGTCGCCGAGCTTCTTCATCGGCACCGGCTCGGTGTCGCCGGTCTTCAACGCGCCGTCCGGGGTGAAGATCTCGGCCTTGCCGGAGGTGACCTTCGTGATGATCAGCGGCAGGTTGTCGTCGCCGATCAGCAACGCCTCGGCGTCGCGGGGCTTGCCGTCCGGGTACGACAGCCGGTGCAGGACCGGCTGCTTGCTGCCGTTGACCGGCATGCTCCAGACGGCCACCCGCTCGCGACGCTCCCGGCTGGTGACGTTGTCACCGGTGTCGGCGATCCACAGCTTCGTCCGGTCCGGCGAGAGGGCCAGATCCTCGGTGTCGAACGGCCCGGCACCGGTGTAGCCCACGTTGCGGACGACCTGGCAGTCCTTGTTCAGGTAGAAGACCTGCTTGCGGTCGTTCTGATCGGTGCTGTCGTTGATCACGATGTACCCGCTGCGGGTGGCCACCAGGCCGGACATCTCCCGCAGTCGGGGATCGGTGACGGTGCACTGCTTCTTGCCGGCCTTGGTCAGTGGTGCCGACCCGAGCACGGCCGGCCCGAGCGCCGCCGGGACCACCGTCTGGGGCCCCGCCGCCGCCTGGCCCGTCACCGCGACGGCTGCCGCGGCGGGGACGGGCGACGACGCCGCCACGGCGACACCCGTGACTGCCACGGTGGCCCCGAGCAGGCCGAGTGCCACCGTGACCGAAGAAACAGTGCGGAGCATGAAAGAAGTGTCGCATGCCGGAAGTTTCCGTCGGGTGACGCCGTAGCAGCGTTACCGGGCGGTGCTGACCGCCTCCGCCGTGTCGCGGTACGGGGCCAGTTCGGCCGCCAACGCCTCGTTGACCCGTACGTGCAGCATCGTCCCCTCCGGCAGGTGGGCGGTGCTGAGCACCTCACCCTGCCGGTGCAGTCGGGCCACCAGGTCACCCCGGTCGTACGGCAGCACCACCCGCACGTCGACGGCCGGACGGGGCAGCCGCTGCTCGATGGTGGCGCGCAGGTCGTCGATGCCACGCCCGCTGTACGCGGAGACGAACACCGCCTCCGGCCAGATCCGCTTGAGCTGGAGCAACGTCTCCTCGTCTGCCGCGTCGGTCTTGTTGACCACGAGCAGCTCGGGCAGCCGGTCGGCGCCCACCTCGGTCAGCACCTCGCGGACGGCGCGTACCTGCTCCTGCGGATCCGGGTGGGTGCCGTCGACCACGTGCACCACCAGATCGGCCTCGGCGATCTCCTCCAGCGTCGAGCGGAACGCCTCGACGATCTGGTGCGGCAGGTGCCGGACGAAGCCGACCGTGTCGGAGAGGGTGTAGACCCGCCCCTCGGAGGTGGTGGCGCGGCGGGTGGTCGGATCCAGGGTGGCGAACAACGCGTCCTCCACCAGCACACCGGCTCCGGTGAGCCGGTTGAGCAGGCTCGACTTGCCGGCGTTGGTGTAGCCGGCGATGGCGACCGCGGGAACCGCGTTTCGGGTACGGCGGGACCGCTTGGTCTCGCGTACGGTGCTCATGGCCTTGATCTCCCGGCGCAGCCGGGCGATGCGGTGGCGGATCCGACGCCGGTCGGTCTCCAGCTTGGTCTCACCCGGGCCACGAACACCCACGCCGCCGCCGGCACCGCCGCCGCGACCCGAACCACCGGTCTGCCGGGACAGGGTCTCACCCCAACCACGCAGCCGGGGCAGCAGGTATTCCAGCTGGGCCAGCTCGACCTGGGCGCGGCCCTCCTTGCTCTTGGCGTGCTGGGCGAAGATGTCGAGGATCAGCGCGGTGCGGTCGACCACTTTGACCTTGGTGCGCTGTTCCAGGTTGCGCAGCTGGGACGGGGACAGCTCACCGTCGCAGATCACCGTGTCGGCGCCGGCGGCGAGCACCACCGCGCTGAGGTCGTCGACCTTGCCGCGACCGATGTAGGTGGCCGGGTCGGGCCGGGTACGTCGCTGGATGAGCCCTTCGAGCACCTGCGACCCGGCGGTCTCCGCCAGCGCGGCCAGCTCGGTGAGGGAATTGTCCGCGTCGGCCTGGGTGCCTTCGGTCCAGACCCCGACCAGCACCACCCGCTCCAGCCGCAGCTGCCGGTATTCGACCTCGGTGACGTCGGTCAGCTCGGTGGAGAGGCCGGGGACCCGTCGCAACGCCTGCCGCTCGGAGAGTTCGTACTCACCGGGGGTGGTTTCGAATTCGTCGTTGGAAACGTGGGTCTCCTGGTCTCGCAAGCGTCTCTCCTGTCCGATCTGAGCATGTACTGAGCAATCCTGTCATGTGACAACACCGATCGCACCCGCAATATGCCCTGCGCACAAAGGGCCCAAAGTGGGGGTGGCTGCCAGACGCCCAGGCAGGGCGGGTAGAAATGCCACGAGCCGTTCAGCGCCGACGGAGGGACCTGCGTGGCCATCACCCGACTGCCCAGTGCCGGATTCTCGATCACGGTCCGGATCGCCGTGCCAGCCGATGCCTCCTCGATCGGCCGACTCACCACCTCGGTGGGAGAGGCCGGAGCGATCGTCACCGCCCTGGACGTGGTCGATTCCGACCCGAACCACGTGATCGTGGACCTCACCTGCGACACCGCCGACGCCGGACACGCCGACCAGGTGGTCGACGCGCTGCGGGCGCTCGACGGCGTGGACGTGCGCAAGGTCTCCGACCGCACCTTCCTGCTGCACCTCGGCGGCAAGATCGAGGTGAGCCCCAAGGTCGCGCTGCGTACCCGGGACGAGTTGTCCCGCGCGTACACCCCGGGGGTCGCCCGGGTCTGCCAGGCGATCGCCGACAACCCGGCCGACGCCCGCCGGTTGACCATCAAGCGCAACACCGTGGCCGTGGTCAGCGACGGCTCGGCGGTGCTGGGTCTGGGCAACCTCGGCCCGGCCGCCTCGCTGCCGGTGATGGAGGGCAAGGCCGCCCTGTTCAAGCGCTTCGGCGGGGTGGACGCCTGGCCGGTGGTCCTCGACACCCAGGACACCGACGAGATCGTCGCCATCGTGAAGGCGATCGCGCCCGCGTACGGCGGGATCAACCTGGAGGACATCGCGGCGCCGCGCTGCTTCGAGATCGAGGCACGGCTGCGTGAGGCGCTGGACATCCCGGTCTTTCACGACGACCAGCACGGCACCGCGATCTGCGTGCTGGCCGCGCTGACCAACGCGCTGCGGGTGGTGGGCAAGCGCCTCGCGGACGTCCGGGTGGTCGTCTCGGGCGCCGGCGCGGCGGGCACCGCGATCATGAAGCTGCTGCTGCGTCAGGGCGTCGGCGACGTCATCGCGTACGACCGCCAGGGCGCCCTGCACCGCGGCCAGCCCGACCTCAACTCGGCCTGGCAGTGGCTGGCCGAGAACACCAACCGGGACGGCTACTCGGGTGACCTGCCCGGTGCGCTGGAGGGTGCCGACGTCTTCATCGGCGTGAGCGCGCCGAACCTGCTCACCGGCGACGACATCGCCCGGATGGCCAAGGACTCGATCGTCTTCGCGCTGGCCAACCCGGACCCGGAGGTCGACCCTCGGGAGGCACGCAAACACGCCGCCGTGGTGGCCACCGGCCGCTCGGACCAGCCGAACCAGATCAACAACGTGCTCGCCTTCCCCGGCGTCTTCCGCGGCATGCTCGACGCGCACGCCGAGGAGTTCACCGAGGAGATGGCGATCGCCGCCGCCCAGGCCATCGCCGACGTGGTCGGCGAGGAGAAGCTCAACGCGACGGTCATCGTGCCGAGCGTCTTCGACTCCCGGGTGGCCCCGGCGGTCGCCGCCGCCGTCCGCGCCGCCGCCCAGAACCCCGCCAGCACTCCCCCGCCGGCCGCCGACCCCGGCCCCGCCGACCTCCCCGAGATCGCCGCCAACGCCTCCGCCACCCCCTGAGGCCCCACCCGCAAGACCCCCGCTAAGCCCCCTCCTCGCGGCGCTCCCTCGCACCGTCCGAGCTCCACGCCTGACGGTGCGTCGATCTTGCACTTTTCGTCGGGATGAATCACCGCAAATGCGGTGATTATGGCGACCGAAAGTGCAAGATCGGCGCGCACAAGGGCGCGAGGGCGGCGCGGGAGGGAGGGGTCGGAGGGTGGTTAGGGGGTGGCGAGGGTCAGGGTGCCGGTGGCCGTGAGAAGGGCGGGGCCGGAGAGCCAGCAGGAGTTGTCTGTCAGGGTGACGGTGAGGCGGCCGCCGGGGACGTCGACGGCTATCGTGCCGGTCTCCCGGGCGATGTCGCGCAGGGCTACGGCGGCCACGGCGCAGGCGCCGGTGCCGCAGGACAACGTCTCGGCGGAACCCCGTTCGTAAACCCGCATCAGCACGTGCCCGTCGACCCCGTCGAGTGGCTCGCCGTCGGCGGTGAACTCGACGTTGACCCCGGACGGGAAGATCGTCGGGTCGAATCCGGGTGCCCGGGTCAGGTCGAGACCGGTCAGCTCGAGCCCGGCCGGCAGCGGACAGACCAGGTGCGGGTTGCCGACGTCCACGGCGGTACCGGGCAGGGTCAGTGCGCCCAGGGCGGCCGTGGAGGTCGCGTACAGCCGGGGTCGGCGCATCTCGACGGCAATGTCCTCGCCGTCGAGGCGGGCCCGCACCAGGCCGGCGCGGGTCGCCACCGGCAGGACACCATCGATCGGCGTGGCCAACCCGCTGTCCAGCAGGAACCGGACGAAGACCCGAGCGCCGTTGCCGCACATCTCGGCGAAGGAGCCGTCGGAGTTCCAGTAGTCCATGAACCATTCGGCGTCACCGGCCAGCGCGGCCCCGTCGGGGTGCTCGGCGGCCCGGACGACGCGCAGCACGCCGTCGCCACCGAGGCCCCGCCGTCGGTCGCAGATCGCGGCCACCAGCTCGGGTGTCAGGTCCAGCGCGCCGTCCGGGTCGGGCAGGATCACAAAGTCGTTGCCGGTGCCGTGGCCCTTGGTGAACTTCACGCTCTCATCATCGCGCAGCGTCACGCAGGATCCGCAGGGCATCCTCGACCAGCGTCGGCTCGGCCGAGTCCAGCCAGTGGATCCTCGGGTCGCGCCGGAACCAGGAACGCTGGCGGCGGACGAACCGGCGGGTCGCCCGTACGGTGTCGTCGCGGGCCTCGGTCTCGGTCAACTCCCCGGACAGCATGCGCAGCACCTGCTGGTAGCCGAGCGCCCGGCTGGCCGTACGCCCCTCGGGCAGGCCCCGCTCGACCAGCCGCCGGGTCTCGGCGACCAGCCCGTCGGCCCACATCCGGTCCACCCGTACGGCGATCCGCTCATCGAGCCGGGCGGTGTCCAGGTCGACGCCGATCTGCACGGCGGGATAGTAAGGCGTCGGCTCGGGCAGCGCGGCGGTGAACGGCGCCCCGGTCAGCTCGATCACCTCCAGCGCGCGGACGATCCGCCGACCGTTGCCGGGCAGGATGCCGGCCGCCGCCACCGGGTCGGCCTCGCGCAGCCGCGCGTACAGCGGCGCCGGGCCGACGGTGGCGAGTTCGTTCTCCAGCCGCGCCCGCAGCGCCGGGTCGGTGCCAGGGAACTCGAACTGCTCCAGCACCGCCCGCACGTACAGTCCGGACCCGCCGACCAGCAGTGGCACCCGCCCTCGGGCGAGGATGTCGTCGACCGCCACCCGGGCCAGCGCCTGGTATTCGGCGACGCTCGCCGGCTCGGTGACCTCCCAGATGTCGAGCAGGTGGTGCGGCACGCCGTCCCGTTCGGCGACGGTGAGTTTGGCGGTGCCGATGTCCAGGCCCCGGTAGAGCTGCATCGAGTCGGCGTTGACCACCTCGCCGTCGAGGGCGTGCGCCAGGGCGATGCTCAGCGCCGACTTTCCGGCCGCGGTGGGTCCCACCACGGCGAGCACCGTGCCCGGGGTCACGACCGTTCCCAGGTGGCCACGAAGTAGGCCACTCCGTAGGGCGCCGCGTGGTAGCTCAGCTCGCCCCGCCAGTCGCCGCCGGCGGCGCGGGCCGCGCCGGCCAGCACCTGCCAGGCCGCCCGGCCGGCGACCCGCAGCTGCGCCGAGAGCTCCGGGTCCAGGTCGAGCAGGGCGTCGAGGTCCGCGTCGGCCAGGGCCTCGGCGACCCCGCTGTCGTACGCCTCGGCGCGTGGGTCCGCGTAGCCCGGCGCTGCCGCCCCCCGGCAGGCCGACCCGTCACCCAGCACCAGCAGCGCCCAGTTCCGATCGCCGCCCCAGCCGGCGCCGAGCTGCGCGCACGACACCGGGTCGGTCTGCGGCGCCACGGCGTACATGGCCGACACCGCGGGCGCCGATTCCGAGCGGGAGCGCCCCAGCAGCCAGGCGCCGATGGTCAGGCTCAGCGGCAGGTCGGGCCGGCTTCCGGGGCCGGGCCGACCTACTGTCGGTTCGACGGGCAGGCCGTACGCGGCGAGGGACCCGTGGAACGGCGGATCGTAGCGGTGGGTGTCCGGGCCGTCACCCACGACCAGCAGTTCGTCGGCGCCCGAGTCGACGAGTCGGGTGACCGCCGTGTCGCAGGCCCGACGGAGGTCGTCCAACTCTGTGGCGGCGGCCCCCGCGACCTCGGGAATCAGCAGCGGCGGGTGCGGGCAGACGGCGGCGGCGACCAGTGGCACCCGGCAACCGTATCGGTCGGGCGGCCGCAGCCGTGCACCCGAGGTCGCCGCCAAGCCCGCTGAGCTGCGACAGCGGCATCCCGACGCGGTGCCGGCGGCATCCCGACGCGGCCTCGGCGACACGTCGATGCGACCTCGGCGGCGTGGCGGCGGCGTGGCGGCACCGGTAGGCGACGGCTCGCCGGTCCGGATGATGCCGCGGAGCGCCTAGGACACCGTATGGTCACGGTCGGCGATAGGCGCTCGACGCGGACCGGGGCGTACCTGTGACAATGCCCGGAGAAACTTGGCTGCGCCGTGGCGGTGCCCGGGAGAGAGTTCTCCGAGGGGGCACCGGGAGAACGAGGATGGGCACATGAGCGACTGGACTGCCTTCGGACGGGTGGACGCGGACGGCACCGTTTACGTCAAGACCGCCGAAGGCGAGCGGGTGGTCGGATCCTGGCAGGCGGGAGCACCGGAGGAGGGGCTGGCACACTTCGCCCGCCGCTTCGCCGACCTGGTGACCGAGGTGAACCTGACTGAGGCACGGCTCAACTCCGGCGCCGCGGACGCCAACCATTCGCTGGCCACCGTACGACGGATTCGCGCTTCGCTGGCCGACGCGCACGTGGTCGGCGACATCGACGCGCTGGCCGCGCGGCTGGACCGGCTCGCCACGGTGGCCGAGGAGAAGGCCGGCGAGGCCAAGGCCGCCAAGGAGGCGGCCCGCAGCGAGGCGTTGGCCCGCAAGACCGCTCTGGTGGAGGAGGCGGAGAAGCTCGCCGCCGAGTCGACCGGCTGGAAGACCGCGGGCGACCGACTCAAGGAGATCCTCGACGAGTGGAAGACCATCCGGGGGGTCGACAAGAAGACCGATGGTGAGCTGTGGAAGCGGTTCGCCGCCGCCCGTGACGGCTTCACCCGTCGTCGGGGGGCGCACTTCGCCTCCCTGGACGCGCAGCGCAAGCAGGCGCAGACGATCAAGGAAGAGCTGGTCGCCGAGGCCGAGAAGGTCTCCGACTCCACCGAATGGGCTTCGGCTGCCAACCAGCTGAAGGACCTGATGAACCAGTGGAAGGCCGCGCCGCGCGCCTCCAAGGAGGCCGAGCAGCGGCTCTGGGAGAAGTTCCGGGCCGCGCAGGACGCCTTCTTCACCCGGCGCAGCGAGGTCTTCTCGGCGCGGGACAACGAGCAGCGCGCCAACCTGGAACGCAAGCAGGCGCTGCTCGCCGAGGCGGAGGCGCTCGACATCGACGGTGACCCCAAGGGCGCTCAGGCCAAGCTGCGCGACATTCAGGCGCAGTGGCACGAGGCCGGTCGGGTACCGCGTGAGGCGGCTGCCGGGCTGGAGCGCCGGCTGCGCGCCGTCGACGAGAAGGTCCGCGAGGTGATGGACTCGGCGTGGCGTCGGACCAGCCGTGAGGACAACCCGCTGCTGGCCCAGATGCGGGCCCAGGTCGCCGAGGCCGAGGAGCGGTTGGCCCGGGCTCAGGCCGCCGGCGACAACCGGCGGATCAAGGAGGCCGAGCAGGCGCTCGCCTCCAAGCGTCAGTTCCTCCAGCTGGCGGAGCAGGCCGGCTGAGCTGAACCTGTCGAAAGCCCCCGGTTCCGGCTGGAACCGGGGGCTTTCCGTCTCTATTGCCGCTGGTCACGGCGATGTTAACGTTCGACATTTACATCGACGTCGATCTGTGATTATCTGAGGAAAGCGGTTGCCCCTACGGGGTGGGCACGGGAGCCGGTTTTCGACCAGTTCATCCGACGGCAGGGCGCAGATTCTGCGTCCGTCACCGGCATCGCTGCCGCTGGGCACGGCAGCCTCCGATGTCGGGGCGTACTCCTGCCGACCGCACGCCGACGACGCATCCAGGCGTACGCCGCGGCGCTCCACCACCATCCATGGTCGCCGCGGCCACCCGCGTCACGGACTCTGCCGCCGGTGCCGGCAGCCCATCCGTGACGCCCTGACGCGCGTCGTCCGACCCGTTCCGCGTACCCAGAGGATGAGGAGATTGACCGTGCTTGCAAGCGTCACACGTCGCCTGACCCGGCGACTGGCGGTCATGGCCGCGACGGCGGTCGCACTGCCCGCGGCGGTCGTCGCGGTGGCGGTGAGCCCCGCTTCGGCGGCCACCGTGGACACCAGCGCACAGTACGTGTTCGTCAACCGCAACAGCGGCAAGGCGATGGACCTGTGGAACTGGTCCACTGCCGACGGCGGTGAGATCCGGCAGTTCACCCGTACCGACGGCAACAACCAGCAGTTCCAGTTCGTCGACGTAGGCGGCGGCTACTACCAGCTGCGCAACCGGCACTCCGGCAAGGTCGTCGCCGTTCCGAACTCCAACGACGGCGTGCAGGTCACCCAGGTCACCGCGAGCAGCGACACCAAGCAGCACTGGCGGCTCGCGGACTCCGCCAACGGCGACGTGCGGTTCATCAACCGGCACAGCAGCAAGGCCCTGGAGGTGTGGCAGTGGTCCACCGCTGACGGCGGCGTCGTCTCGCAGTACGCGGATCTCGACGGTGCGAACCAGCGCTGGCAGCTGATCCGGCTGGGCAGCGGCGGCACCACTCCCCCGCCCAACCCGGCCCCGCAGACCGGGCTGGTCGGCTGGGCCACCCAGAACGGCGGCACCACCGGCGGCGGCAGCGCCGGCACCACCACGGTCACCAGCGCCTCGGCGCTGACCAGCGCGTTGAACTCCAGCAGCGCAGCGGTGATCCGGGTCTCCGGCACCATCAACTGCTCGGGGATGCTGCGGGTGCGGTCCAACAAGACCATCCTCGGCAACGCGGGTGCCACGATCGTGGGCTGCGGTTTCACCATCAACGGCGACCGCAACGTGATCATCCGGAACCTGACCTTCCGGAACTGGGGCGACGACGCGATCAACATCGAGCAGTCGGCCACCAACATCTGGGTCGACCACAACACCTTCAGCAGCGGCTATGACGGTGCGGTCGACATCAAGCGGGGGTCGGACTTCATCACCGTGTCGTGGAACCGGGTGTTCAGCCACGACAAGACGATGCTGCTCGGGCACAGCGACGACAACGGCAGCCAGGACATCGGCAAGCTGCGGGTCACCTACCACCACAACTGGTTCGACGGCAGCAACCAGCGCAACCCGCGGGTCCGCTTCGGCAACCCGGTGCACGTCTACAACAACTTCTACAGCAACGTGCGCGGCTACGGCGTGGCGTCCACGATGAACGCCGGTGTGCTGGTCGAGGGCAACTACTTCGAGAACACCCCCGACCCGTTCCACCGGGGTGAGGGCGACTCCGGGCCGGGTTCCCTGGTGGCCCGCAACAACCACTTCGTCAACTCGGGCAGCGGGCAGTCCGGCGGCAGCGTGGCGGGCATCCCGTACGGCTACAGCCTGGACAGCGCGAGCAGCGTGAAGTCGATCGTGACGGGCGGCGCGGGCGCCGGCCGGATCTCGGTCTGACCGTACGACGGTCGGGGTCCGGTTCTCACCGGGCCCCGACCGGCTCAGTGCGAGACGGCGCAGCCGGTCGTCGGCTCGGGCGCCGCGGCCGGCGCACCGATGGTGGGCAGACCGAGCAACACCCCGGGGGTACGCGCCGACCGCCCGGCCTCTGCCGCGTCGCCGGCCCGGGTACGCCGATGCGACAGCGGCTCCCCGTCGGCGTTGAGATGATGCGGTGCCGCGTAGGTGACCACGGTGTGCACGATGTCGCCCGGACGGATCGCCCCGGCGTACGACCCGGCGTCGAAGTGCACGAGACGCCCGTCGCGGGCCCGCCCGGACAGCCGCCCGGTGCGCTCGTCCTTGCGGCCCTCCCCGACGGCGACCAGGACCTCGACCGCCTCGCCGACCAGCTTCTTGTTCTCCGCCCAGGTGATCTCCTCGACGCAGGCGATCAACCGCTCGTAGCGCTCCTGTACGACCTGTTTGGGCAGCTGCCCGTCCATGGTCGCGGCCGGCGTGCCGGGGCGCTTCGAGTACTGGAAGGTGAAGGCGGAGGAGAACCGGGCCGCCCGGACCACGTCCAGGGTGCGCTCGAAGTCCGCCTCGGTCTCGCCGGGGAACCCGACGATGATGTCGGTGGTGATGGCGGCGTCCGGCATCGCCGCCCGGACCTTGTCGATGATGCCCAGGTAGCGCTCGGCCCGGTACGACCGGCGCATCGCGCGCAGCACGTCGTCGGAGCCGGACTGCAACGGCATGTGCAGCGAGTGGCAGACGTTCGGCGTCTCGGCCATCGCCGCGATCACGTCGTCGGTGAAGTCCTTCGGATGCGGGCTGGTGAACCGCACCCGCTCCAGCCCGTCGATGTCCCCGCAGGCCCGCAGCAGCTTGCCGAAGGCGTACCGGTCGCCGAACTCCACGCCGTAGGAGTTGACGTTCTGCCCGAGCAGGGTCACCTCCAGCACGCCTTCGTCGACCAGGGCGCGGGCCTCGCTGAGAATGTCGCCGGGGCGGCGGTCCTTCTCCTTGCCGCGCAGAGCGGGCACGATGCAGAACGTGCAGGTGTTGTTGCAGCCCACCGAGATCGACACCCAGCCGGCGTACGTCGACTCGCGGCGGGTGGGCAGGGTGCTCGGGAAGACGTCGAGGGATTCGAGGATCTCCACCTCGGCGGCGGCGTTGTGCCGGGCCCGCTCCAGCAGCACCGGCAGTGAACCGATGTTGTGCGTGCCGAAGACGACGTCCACCCAGGGCGCCTTGCGGACGATGTCGCCCCGGTCCTTCTGGGCCAGGCAGCCACCGACCGCGATCTGCATCCCTGGATGCCGGTCCTTGACGGGACGCAGATGACCGAGGTTGCCGTACAGGCGGTTGTCGGCGTTCTCCCGGACCGCGCAGGTGTTGAACACCACCACGTCCGGGGAGTCGTCGCTCTCGCCCGCGCGGACGTAGCCGGCCTGCTCCAGCAGCCCGGAGATGCGCTCGGAGTCGTGGACGTTCATCTGGCAGCCGTAGGTGCGCACCTGATAGGTGCGCGGGCCGCCCGCCGCTGCGGTAGTCATGACGTGCACAGCGTATCCGGCGCCCTGTGATCGGACGGAACGAGGAGGAGCCGTGTGCCGAAGCATCAAGACCCTGCGTGAGCCGTACACCCCGGAGGTCACCGACGCGGACGTGGAGGCCGCGGCGTTGCAGTACGTGCGGAAGATCTCCGGTTTCCGCGCGCCGGCGGCGCACAACGCCGCCGCGTTCGACGCCGCAGTGGCCGCCGTCGCCGCCGCTACCCGCAATCTCCTCGACGACCTCGTCGTCCGCGGCCGGTAAGGAAGGGCCCCTTGTTAACGCCTGCGGTAGAGCAAGGGGCCCCTGTTAACGCTCAGGCCCCGTGATGTGCTCAGGCGGCGGCGAGGGCGGGGTTCACCGAGTCGGGGGCCCAGCGGGACCGGTGGCAGCGTGACCAGCCTCGGCAGCGCGGGTCGGCCTCGGTGCACAGCCGCCGGTTGCTGAGCACCTCGCCGTCGTCGGTCTCCTGCACGTCGAAGTGCACCGGGCGGATGCTGCCGTCCGGCGCGACCAGCAGGTGCCGGGTCTCGTCGAGCGTGTCGTCGCGCACCAGGCAGTTGCGGTCCAGCAGCCGGGCCAGGGCCGCGATGCTGGGCAACTCGGGCAGGCCGTCGGGCACGCCGTAACAGTCCACGATCGTGGCGAACTCCCCGGGCGCCTGCCAGACATCGCAGACCACCGCGTACGTGGGCAACCGCGCCGGGTCGGCGACGGCCAGGGGCATCACCACCCGACCGAGCGCATCGGCCAGTGCCGGGTAGACCTCCACCGGTCGTACCTGGTCGATTCTCCAGTTCCACAGCTCGGTCATGCCGCCTCCTCGCTGTGCTCGTCCGACGGGCCTCGGGATCGGGCCCTACCCACGATGGTGCGGGGCATTTGCCCCCAGGCGGGGGCAAGTTACCGGTCTGTGACCATTCTGGGCAAATTTCCCCGCAGCACATCGCTGTGGGTAGCGGGAAGGTGACAGTTTATCGGGTATCGTGCGCGCTCCAGCGCACGGCTCGCCGCATGCCAGCGCCGACGACGGCACCTCGGGCGCAGGGCGACAGACCACTGCCGGCGCAGGGCGACCGGATTTCGGCTAGCGCAGGACGACCAGGTGGTCGCCGCGGGGCAGGAGCTCACCGATCACGGGCGCGCCGGGAATCTCGCCGGCCACCAGCAGACCGCCCGAGGTCTGCGCGTCGGCCAGCAACAACCGGTCGATCTCCCCGGCCGCGGCCAGGTCGGTCCACGGCGTCACCCACTCCAGGTTGCGGCGCGAGCCACCGCTGACGTACCCGTCCCGGGCCGCCTCCCGCGCACCGGCCAGATAGGGCACCCGGTCGATGTCGATGGCCACCGTCAGCTCGCTGGCGCGGGCCAGCTTCGAGGCGTGGCCGAGCAGACCGAATCCGGTCACATCGGTCCCGCACCGCACCCCGGCCGCGACCGCCGCTCGGGCCGCCTCCCGGTTCAGCGTGGTCATGGCCGCGACCGCCTCGGGGAAGCTCTCACCGGTGTTCTTGTGCCGGGTGTTGAGGACGCCGACGCCGAGCGGCTTGGTCAACGACAGGGGCAGTCCGGCCTGCCCCTTGTCGAGGGTGATCAGTTCGTCGGGGCGGACCAGCCCGGTTACGGCCAGTCCGTACTTCGGACCGTCGTCGTCGACGCTGTGCCCACCGGCCAGGTGGCAGCCGGCGGCGCGGGCGACGTCCAGCCCGCCACGCAGCACCTCCCGCGCCAACTCCAGCGGGAGCACCTCACGTGGCCAGCAGAGCAGGTTGAGTGCGACAAGCGGCTCGCCGCCCATCGCGTACACGTCCGACAGGGCGTTGGTCGCGGCGATCCGCCCCCAGTCGTAGGCGTCGTCGACCACCGGGGTGAAGAAGTCCGCAGTGGTCACCACGCCCGTCCGCTCGTCGAGCCGGACCACGGCGGCGTCGTCGCCGTGTTCCAGCCCGACCAGCAGATCCGCCGAGCCGGCGGCGGGGCCGAGGCCGGCCACCATCGCCTCCAACTCGCCCGGCGGGATCTTGCACGCGCATCCGCCACCCCGGGCGTACCTGGTCAATCGCACCTGCTCGGCCACCCTCACATGATCTACATCACCGGCCCGGGACGCCACCCGGAGCGGGCAATTTCGGACGCCGGGACGTGATCCGCCACGGTGTTACCGCTCCGTGACCATCTGAGTTGTGTTCAGCCACGTCACCCCGCCTACAGTGGCCGTCATCCAGGGGTCGACCGACCCCGAAAGTAACGAGGGACGGTGGACGACGTGGCGACGGGCGAACCGCTCATCGTGCTGGACTCGGTCAACAAGTGGTTCGGGCCGCTGCACGTGCTGGACGACGTCTCACTGTCGGTGGGTCGTGGCGAAGTGGTCGTGGTGATCGGCCCGTCCGGCTCCGGCAAGTCGACCCTGTGCCGCACGATCAACCGACTTGAGCCGATCAACTCGGGCACCATCACCTTCGACGGGCAGAAGCTGCCGGCGGAGGGCAAGGCACTGGCCAAGCTGCGCAGCGAGGTCGGCATGGTGTTCCAGTCCTTCAACCTTTTCGCGCACAAGACGATCCTGGAGAACGTCACTCTGGGCCCGGTCAAGGTGCGCAAGGAGAAGCCGGCCGCGGCCCGCGAGCGGGGTCTCGCCCTGCTCGACCGGGTGGGCATCGCCAACCAGGCCGACAAGTTCCCGGCCCAGCTCTCCGGCGGCCAGCAGCAGCGTGCCGCGATCGCCCGGGCGCTGGCCATGCAGCCCAAGGCGATGCTCTTCGACGAGCCCACCAGCGCCTTGGACCCGGAAATGGTCGGCGAGGTGCTGGACGTCATGACCTCGCTCGCCCGCGACGGCATGACCATGGTCGTGGTCACCCACGAGATGGGTTTCGCGCGGCACGCCGCCAACCGGGTCATCTTCATGGCCGACGGCAAGCTCGTCGAGGACGCGGCCCCGGCGGAGTTCTTCGCCAACCCGCGCAGCGAGCGCGCCAAGGACTTCCTCTCCAAAATCCTCACGCATTAAAGGCCCCCCGTAGCGGAGTGTGCCGTGGCCCGGCAGGCTCCCGTTTCAGAAGGAGAACAAAGTATGCGAATGAAGCGTATGGCGGCAATCGCCGCTGCTGCCGGTCTTGCGGTCACCATGGCCGCCTGTGGCGGCGACAGCGACGAGGCCGGCAGCGGCACCGGCGCCACCGGCATCGTCGGCAAGGCCGAGAGCCAGAAGAAGCTGGTCATCGGCGTCAAGGCCGACCAGCCGGGCCTGGGTCTGCAGACCGGTAGCCAGTACGAGGGCTTCGACATCGAGATCGGCAAGATCATCGCGAAGGGCCTCGGCGTCGACGCGGGCAACATCGAGTGGAAGACCACCGTGTCGGCCAACCGTGAGCCCTTCATCGAGCAGGGCACCGTCGACCTGGTGGTGGCCACCTACACCATCAACGACGAGCGCAAGCAGAAGATCAACTTCGCTGGCCCGTACTACATCGCCGGCCAGGACCTGCTTGTCAAGTCCGACTCGACCATCACCGGCCCGGACCAGCTGGCCGGCAAGACGGTCTGCTCGGTCAGCGGCTCGACCCCGGCCAAGCGGATCCAGGAGAACTACCCGGACGCCCGGCTGCAGCAGTTCGACTCGTACTCGAAGTGCCTGCCGCTGCTCGACGGTGGCCAGGTTGACGCCGTGACCACCGACGACATCATCCTCGCCGGCTACGCCGCGCAGGACCAGTACGCCGGCAAGTTCAAGGTCGTCGGCAGCACCTTCTCGGACGAGCCGTACGGCATCGGCCTGAAGAAGGACGACACCACCGGCTGCGAGAAGGTCAACGAGATCCTCAAGGCCGCCGCCGCCGACGGCAGCTACAAGGCCGCCTGGGACACCACCCTGGGCAAGAGCGGCACCCCCGCGCCCGAGCTGGACACCACCAAGCTGACCCACTGCGGCGCATGACCGGTTCCGGAGCCGGCATCCTGAGTGGGTGCCGGCTCCGGCCTGTCACCGGCCGCCAACACGTGCCCCGGGAGCCGAAGCATGCACGTATTCTCTGATCCGAAGAACTTCGACGCGTTCGTGTCGAGCTTCCTCTGGATCCTCAAGCTGACCGGCGCGTCCGCCGTCGGCGCGCTGGTGCTCGGCGTGCTGTTGGCCGCGATGCGGGTCTCACCCGTACCCGTGCTGCGCGGCTTCGGCGCAGCCTGGGTCAACATCTTCCGCAACACCCCCCTGACCCTGGTCATCTTCTTCTGCTATTTCGGCCTGTTCGTCACCCTCGGGCTGAGCCTGTCGCAGGATCTCTTCCTGAACATCTACTGGCTCGGGGTCATCGGCCTGTCGACCTACACCGCGGCGTTCGTCTGCGAGGCGGTCCGTTCCGGCATCAACACGGTGCCGACCGGGCAGGCCGAGGCGGCCCGCGCGATCGGGCTGACCTTCGCGCAGACCCTGCGGATCGTGGTGCTGCCGCAGGCCGCGCGTTCGGTGATCGCGCCGTTCGGCAGCATCCTGATCGCGCTCTGCAAGAACGCCACGATCGTCGGCACGATCGGGCTGATGGAGTCCTCCAGCGTCATGAAGGACCTGATCAACTTCAACGGTGACGCGGTCATCCCGATCTTCCTGGTCTTCGCCGGCACGTTCGCCGCGATCCTCATTCCCACCGGCTACTTCTTCGGCTGGCTGGCCAACCGTCTGGCGGTGAAGCGCTGATGAGCACCAGCAGCGTCCTCTACGACCACCCGGGACCCCGCGCCAAGGTTCGCAACACCGTCCTGAGCGTGATCTTCGGTGTCGCCCTGCTCGGGCTGGTCTACTGGATCTACAGCAAGTTCGACCAGGCGAACCAGTGGGAAGGGTGGCTCTGGAAGCCCTTCGCCGAGCCGAAGACGTGGACGCAGTTCATCCTGCCGGGCTTGTGGGCCACCCTCAAGGCGGCCGGCGTCGGCATGCTGCTCTCGCTCGCCTTCGGCATCATCTTCGCCGTCGGGCGGCTCTCCGAGCACAAGTGGATCAGCGTCCCCGCCGGCGCGGTCGTGGAGTTCTTCCGGGCCGTACCGCTGCTGCTGATGATCTTCTTCGTCTTCTACGGCCTGCCGTACGTCATCAAGCAGCCGGTGACCGCCTTCTGGTCCGTGGTGATCGGTCTGACCCTCTACAACGGGTCGGTGCTGGCCGAGGCGTTCCGGGCCGGCATCCGGGCCCTGCCCGGCGGGCAGTCCGAGGCGGCGTACGCGATCGGCATGCGCAAGACCCAGGTCATGCAGCTGATCCTGATCCCGCAGGCGGCCCGGGCCATGCTGCCGATCATCGTCAGCCAGCTGGTGGTGCTGCTCAAGGACACCGCGCTCGGCTACATCGTGGCCTACCCCGAGTTGCTCCAGCGCGGCGTCAACGACCTCGCCGCCAACTACGGCAACATCATCCCCGCCGCCATGGTGATCGCCGTCATCTACATCATCATCAACTCCATGCTCACCTGGTTCGCCGGTTGGCTGGAGCGGCGTACCGGCACCCGTCGGGTGCGGGTGCCACGGCAGCGCGCCGGCACTGCCGGCTCCACCGTCGTCGAGCCGCAGGGCTGAGCGCAGTTCGACATACCCGAAGCGGGGCCGGTCCGGTTGGGCCGGCCCCGCTTGTTTCGTCTGTGGCCGTGTACCGATGGCGTGTGTCCCGCGGCCCACCTGCGGGTCGCTTCTCTCCGAGACCTGACGCTCACGTGGCTCGATGTCGCTGCCGACTCGCCGATCCTCCGCCGATAAGCGCCAAAACGACCGAATCGAATCAAGGGAGCCTGCGGCGGACTCTTGCCAAGCCACAGGAAATCGGCCATCATTCATATGTCCCAACGGGGTTCAGGTTCCCCCGATCTGGGACCACACGGGGATTCTTACAGTTCTAGCCAACAGCGACTGCTGTTGCTTCCAGCCTGCTTGAGGCTCCGTGCTGGCATTTTGCGCCACCGGATTTTGCATGCCTCGGCAACCTCGACGCTCGAGGCGTTCCGCATATTTCTGGAGCGCAACCAACGGGGGCTCAACGGTTCAGGGGCGACGTATACGCTCCTGCCGTAATTCCGCGCAGCCCCTCGACGATCGAGGAGAGTGCATGCGAGTACGCCAAATCATCGCCGCCGCCATGACGGGTGCCGCCGCAGTGGCAATTGCCGCCGCACCGGCGCAGGCCGACAGAGGCGATTCGAAGGCCGCCTGCAACAAGGGCGAGATCTGCTTCCAGTGGATCTACGACAATTTCTCCACCAGTTCGTACCAGCGACACTTCTGGTACAACGACTCGAACCACGGCGACGACTACTGGTCGAACATCCCGGATCTGTACCCCGCGTTCGTGATCAAGGACGACGCCGAGGGCCTCTGGAACAGGGACACCACCTGCGCCGTCACCATTTACGACCTGGCGAACTACGTCACCCCGTACACCACCTTCCCGCGCGACTTCCGGGCCGCCATCAGCCCTCGCAACAACTCTCACAAGCGCTGCGCCTGATCGTCCGTCGGCGGGCACGCCAGAACGGCGTGCCCGCCCCGCACAGGAAGCGGTAATTTTCGGGGGATCAAGTGAAATTTCGCGTGCGCATGAGTGCCCGGTGGCTGGTCGCTCTCGTTACCGTCTCGTTCTTCGCCACAGCTTGCTCCAGTTCCGCGACCGACCCGCCCGCAGATCTGTCGGCGGCAAGCTCGGACAATCCATTCTCGCTCTTCCTGGGCGAAGAGATCGGCCAGATCGACTATGCGCAACTGAAGGTGCGAAACAAATGTCTGGCCAAGGCCGGCTACCCACAGAACCTGAACGTGATGCTGGGGCAGCCTCGAAACCCGTTCCGACACCTGATCATCACAGCTCGCACCTTCGGCCCCACTTCGGTCGAAGAAGCGAAGCGAATTGGTTTTGGCCGAGACTCGTTGTCGGCACCACCGTCGGTCGTCAGCTTCGATCCGAATTACGACAGAGCCTACGACAAATGCACCGAGGACGCCTGGAAGGCCTTGTCGGATGACGCCAAGAATGTGTATTACGGCTACTTCGACCTGGGAAACAAGCTGAGCCAACCCCTCTCGCGGACCATCAACGAGCGAATGGGCGACTCGGCATGGCGAAAGCTGCTGTCCTGCCTTGACGACAAGGGTCACCGGCCGAGGAGCGAGCAGGAGTTCCTCCAGACCCCGAACCCGGGACTCTTCGGTGTTCCCGTCGGCGTAGATGCCGCTGAAGGCCTGGATCGGTGGCAGCCCAAGCAGATACCTGGAACGATTGAGGTGGGGCCTGCGGTGCCTGCGACCCAGTATCAGGCCGGTCCGGTGGAAAGCGCCCTCGCAGTCGCCTGGTTTGAATGCCGGCGTCAGACCGGCATCGACAAACTGCAACTTGAAACGGCAGTTCAGGTTCAACGGGAACTCGTCGACAAGTACGAGTCCTCGTTCATGGAGCTGAACCCGCAGGTTACCCGCATCGCGAAGCAGGCCGCCGAACTGATCGGCGCCCCGTGATCGCCGTCGACGCCCTCGTCGCTCGACGACGGCGCGCCCTCCGCATTGTCGTGCTCTTTCTGGCCGCCGTTGTGCTGGTCACCGCCGGCGCGGTCCTGGTCGGTCCAACCCTGCGGTCGCCGGACCAGCTGGCCGCCGACGCCGCACCGCCCTCGCCTTCGCTGGTGACGGCGGTGGTGGAGCGCCGCACGCTTGTCGAGCCGGTCGTGCTTCGGGGGCGTGTCCAACCGGGGGCGAGTGTACGGCTACTCGCTCCACCCGCCGCGATGGGCCCGAGCAGCGTGGTGACGAAGGTGCCTGTGCGTAAGGGCGATCGGATACGGGAGGGGCAGGTACTGCTTGAGCGTTCCGGAGAGCCACTGTTCGCCCTGGCACTCCGGTTCCCCCTCTACCGCGACCTCACCACCGGTGCGCAGGGACCGGACGTCGTGGAGGTGCAGCGGGCACTGCGCCGTACTGGCTATTCCGCACCGACGACCGGAGTGCTCGACGGCACGACTCTGCGGCAGTTGGCGAAGTTCTACCGTGACCGCGGCTACCGGCTGGGCTCGGCGCAGGAAGATCGACGTTCCGGGCAGTCGCGTGCCGTGCAGATGCCGCAGTCCGCCGTTGTCGTGATCGACCGGACGGGCCGTCGTATCAGCAAGGTTCATGCGCGGGTCGGACAGACTCTGGTAGACCCCAAGACGCCGATAGTCGAACTTGACGGCCAAGCGCCCGTCATCGTCGCGACCGCAGCTGTGGATCAAGCAGCGCTCATCCGGCCCGGTCAGCAGGTCGACGTCACCGACGAGCTTGGTGAGACACGTACGAAGGCGCGCGTCAGCGAGGTCAGCGAGCAGGCGACCTCGGGCCCCGACGGCCAGACCGGCATCGAGATCCGGCTGAAGTTCGCCGAGGCGCCGATGAGCGGGGGCACGAACCGGTCGGTACGGCTGGATGTCCGGACCACCGCCGCGGCGGAGGTGCTGGCCGTGCCGGTGTCGGCCATCTACTCCCGCCCCGACGGCTCGATGTTCATCACTGTCGTGGATGAGGACGACGCGACAACCGACGTCACGGTGCTGACGGGACAAATCGCGGGCGGCTGGGTCGAACTCAGGGAACCGGTCCCGTCGCCGGTCGCCGCCGGTTCGTCAGTGTTGGTCGGTGAGCAGACGGCGGAGGGCTGATCCATGCTGGTTCTCCGCAACGTCTCGCGTACCTATCAGGACGGTCAGCCCGTTCATGCGCTACGCGCCACCAACCTGCGTGTCGAGCAGGGCGATTACATCTCGATCACCGGCCCGTCCGGGTCGGGCAAGTCGACTCTGCTCAACCTCGTCGGCCTGCTCGATGTACCCACGGCCGGCTCCTATCTGATCGGCGGGTTGGAGACGGCGGACTGCGGGCCCGCCACCCTCGGCGCCATCCGTGGCCAGCTCTTCGGATTCGTCTTCCAAGCATTCCACCTGCTCCCCGGGCGCACCGCCCTGGAGAACGTCGAGCTTGGGATGCTGTACGGACCGCACGCACGGCGGCAACGCCGGTCGATGGCCTCCGAGGCGTTGGAGCGTATGGGCCTGTCCCATCGCATGCACGCCGACCCCCGCCAGCTCTCCGGTGGCGAGAAGCAGCGGGTAGCGATTGCCCGCGCGGTCGCGGCACGCCCCCAAGTCCTCTTCTGCGACGAACCGACCGGCAACCTCGACACGACGAACACCGCTGCGGTACTCGCCGTGTTGCGGCAACTCAACGAGGAAGGGCTGACTCTGATCGTGGTGACCCACGACTCGCAGGTCGCGTCGGAGGCCCGTCGCCGGCTTCGTGTCACCGACGGTGTCGTGGACGAGACGTGAGGACGAGACGGCGCAAGGAACGCGAGGAGATCGGGCACCTAGGGATCGGTCGGTCCCGGCTGAACGTCCGCGATCTGTTCTGGGAGGCCTCTGTCTCCGTCCTCAGCAACCCTGGCCGATCACTCGTAACGGTCGTAGGCACGATCCTCGGTGCGGCGGCGTTCGTAGCCAGTCTCGGTCTCGGCTCCACGCTCAACCAGCAGGTTTCCACCGCTTTTGATCTGCGGCGGGCCACCGAGGTCCTGGTTGAACCGGAAGACCAGGCGACGACGGACAGCTGGCTTCATGATGCGGCCATCGGTCGACTCACCCGGCTCAACGGCGTTGTGGCCGCCGGACGGCGGACGAGTCTCGGGGAGCGTCCGATGCGTCGGATGACCGATGTTCGGCAATCCTCGGCGGGCGTACCCGTGATCGGAGCGGATCCGTCGGCGTTGCAGGTGATGGCACCCCGGGTGACCGTGGGACGCAGCTTCGGCGAGTTCCACGAACGCCATGCCACGCCGGTGGTCATGCTCTCCGCCACGGTGGCACGCCAACTCGGAATCCATCGGACCGGCGTCGCCGTTTTCGTGGCCGACCAGGCCCATACGGTGGTCGGGATCTTTGATGACGTCGTGCGCAGACCGGAGGCCTTGGCTGCGGCCATCGTGCCGTACTCGGCGGCAGAGCGCCTCAACCGATCCGGTGGCAGCCAGCCCGCGAAGAGGGACGTGCTGGTGGAAACGTCTCCCGGCGCGGCACAACTCATCGGCAGGCAGGCTCCGCTTGCCCTCCGTCCGGAGGCACCGGCCGAGCTGAGAGCCATTGCGCCGCCTGATCCGCGCACACTGCGCCAGGAGATCGAGGGCAGCACCACCAGGACGACTCTGTTGATCAGCGGTGTCGCCCTGCTGATGGGCACCATTTCGATCGGTAACGCCGCGACCAGTGGCGTAGCTCAGCGCACCGGAGAGATCGGCCTGCGACGGGCAGTCGGGGCGCGGCGACGTCACATCTTCGGTCAGTTGGTCCTGGAAACCACTGTATTGGGCGGGCTGGGTGGGGGGGTCGGTGCCCTGCTCGGCGTGCTGACCATCTCAATCGTGTCCGTCGTCAACGGCTGGACACCAGCGGTCGAGATCCGGTCCGCCGTGTTCGCCTGCACGGCCAGCACCATCGCCGGACTACTGGCCGGGCTCGTTCCGGCGGCGCGGGCCGCCCGCATCCCTCCGGTCCAGGCACTACAGCGCTGACACGTCCAACGACCTGAGGCGAGACCAACCATCAACAGTGCGCCACGACATCGATGGAGGCAATGGTGGACGACAAGGTCCTTGAGGCACAGCAATGGGTCAATTCCACGTACGGCGCAGTGCCCGGCTACAACCGCTGCCCGGAGAACGGGCGCACCGGCTGGTCGACCATGTACTCCCTGACCAGAGGGCTCCAGCACGAGCTTGGCATCACCAGCCTGTCCGACGCCTTCGGTCCGACAACCCTCTCTCGGCTGGCGGCGCTCGGCGCCATCGGCCCGGACACCACCAACCCCAACATCGTCAACATCGTGCAGTACGCCCTGTTCTGCAAGGGTTACTGGGGTGGGCCGGGTGACGGCGTCTACGGCGTTGACACGGCCTCTGCCATCGCGGAACTGAAGTACAACGCCGGCTTGGACGCCTCCGACACCAATGTCCAGCCGAAGATCTTCAAGGCACTGCTCACCATGGACGCCTACGTGGTGCTCGCGGGCGGAACCGAAACGATCCGGTCGATCCAGAAGTGGCTGAACAGCCGATACTTCAGCCGCCGTGATTTCTTCCTCATCCCCTGCGATGGAATCTTCTCCCGGGACGTGCAGAAAGCACTCTTCCTGGCCATCCAGTTCGAACTGGGGTTGACCGACGATGAAGCCACCGGCGTGTTCGGGCCGGGAACACAGGCCGGTTTGCGCAACAACCTGCTGTCACAGGGCTCGTCGGGAATCTTCGTCAGCATATTTACCGCTGCGATGGTCTTCAATCGCATACGTCTGTCCAACGGCAACACCTATGCCAACTTCACCAGCAGTTTCACCTCAAGCGTCGCGTCAGCGGTCAGTGATTTCCAGACATTCTCGGCCCTGCTGCCCCCGAACGGCCGTGGCGACTTTGCCACCTGGTGCCAGCTACTGGTATCCACTGGGGATCCCAGCCGCCCTGGCACCGCCGTGGACTGCATCACCACCATCACCGATGCACGCGCCAAGACGTTGTACAGCAACGGGTACAGGTTCGTGGGCCGGTATCTGGACGAGAAGCCCTGGGGCACCCTCAACAAGAGGATCCAGCCGGGCGAGCTGGACACGATCTTCGCGAACGGCCTGAAGGTCTTTCCAATTTCACAGTACTACGGCGAAGTGGTCTCCTACTTCACCTATTCTCAGGGATTCCAGGACGCGGTGGATGCCCATATCGCCGCCACAGGGTACGGCTTCAGCACCGGTACCGTAATATATTTTTCGGTCGACTACGACGCAACTCAGGATGAGATCGAGTCTCACATTCTTCCATATTTTCGAGGCGTGGTCGCCGGACTGGCCGATCGAGGGAAGAAGTACATCCACGGCGTGTACGGATCACGCAACGTCAGCGCTCAGGTGACCGCCCACACGTACGCACGGTGGTCCTTCGTGTCGGGCATGTCCACCGGATTCTCCGGCAACATGGGCTTCCCCTTGCCGGAGAACTGGTCGTTCAATCAGATCCAGACGCTGTGGCTCGGCACCGGTGACGGGCGAATCGAGATCGACAAGAACATCTACAAGCCGGGATCGGACCCTGCGGTGGCCTCGGTCAACGACCCCATTTCAGAGGCCGACACGTTCGTGGGATACATCAGCACCTTGCTCTCGTGGGCTCGCAGTTACGGGGGAAACCGCCCAGCGGATCAACTGGTGATGGAGTTCCTTCGCCATGAGGACTACAACAGCGAGCAGTGGAAGCTGTTGATCGGGAGCATCGACGAGGGATTCAAGAACCATGTGCTTGATCGACTCAGAGCAAACAACATGCACATGATCAGAGAATTCCGGGACCCCTTCTATGGCGTAGACATCAAGGTCTCCCACCTTGGCGCGTCCTGCAACGCGGCGTACCTGCTACCACAGCCCGCCGGGACCTACACCAACCGAGGCGACGTCGGCGGCTGGGGCGGCGACTGGATGACCTTCTACGGCGAGTGGCGTCGGGACAGCGACAGCTACTCGTCTGGGCGCACCTACTGCCACGAGAAGTTGGCCAAGGTCGACGGCGTCGGAACCTTCAAGTTGCGTGATCTGATCGAAGACGCGGACGCCTACAACATCGCCAAGGATGTGCGGAACGGGACGAGCATCTGGGCGTCCATGTACGTCAATTATTCCGGGGGTGGCCACCTCTCTAGATTCAAGCGATTCTATGAGGGCCGCTTCGTCAACGCCGCCAACGCCAAGGCGATCAGCCGGGACATCCTGCTGACCACGGCCGACCCTATTCTTTCCACCGGCCGGGCCTATCTCATTCAGACAACCGGTGGAGTGCCCACGCTCATGCCACACCTGTTGCCGAGCAACAAGCTCGACGAGTTCTGCCAAGGCTTCGCCGACATGCTCTTGGATCGGGTGGGGCAGGAGAACGCCCGCGTCGCGGCGCTGCGCGCCCAAGGCAAGATCTGAGCCATGAAGACAGCTGCAGGGTTCGTCGTCGGAATCGTCGTGGCACCAGCTGCTGCCATTGTCACGTACGTGCACGGCCTGTGGGTGAGCCACCTTCTCGACATTCGAGCCACCAGCGAGTACTGCACCGCCAAGCCACTCGCTTCCACCGCGACCAGCGCCGACTGGCTGCCACTGCGCCACGTGTGCCGCTATGCCGACGGCACCAGCACCGATCTGGTCCCCGGTTACGTCAACCCGATCATCTTCCTCTGCCTGTTCATCGCAGTGGTGAGCACGGCGCTCGCTTTACGATCCGCCCGCCGCTCCCGTGCAGCCGAACCGACAACCTTGGAGTCGCCACAATGAGTAATGCGCCAGGTCTGTCTCGCCGGCAACTTCTGTCCACCACCTTCGCCGCAGCCGGTGCGGTGGTCGTCGGCGCTGCTGCCACCGCGCCGGCCCAGGCAGCACCGCCGCGTCCGAGAAACTGGGCTCGGTCCACAAGTCAGAACGGTTGGCCCGTGGTGGATGGCGCCAAGGTGGCGAGCCACCGGGTCGAGGGTAGCGACGCGCGTATCACGCTGGCAGCCGGCGCGGTGTCCACCGTCCTTCTCCACGTGCTACGCCGGTTTCACTACGAGGTCGGTGCAGTCGGGCGCGGCGACCTGATCGGACATCGCACAACAAGGGCGGTAGTCGCGGCGTTCGAGTCGAACTACCTGTCGGGCACCGCTGTGGCGATCCGGCCGAACTTCTATCCGGTCGGCTCCGCCGGCAACTTCTTCACCGGCGAAATGCTGGTGATCCGCGACATTCTCGCAGAATGCGACGGTGTTGTGCGCTGGGGTGGAGACGACCGGGACCACCCCTCGGAAGGGCATTTTCAAATCGACGTACCTCCGGGTGACACGCGACTCGACCGGTTGGCACGCACCTTCGAGGAGTGGGCCGACCAGCCGGACCGAGGACCAGGAACGATGATCGATCTGCTCAACGCTCGTCGCCGAAGCGCGGCCAAGGACCTGCGGGCGCGTCAGCGGCCGTTTTGAGGCGGCTGAGTGGAGGTACCTGGACCGGGACGGCGCGGTTCGCCCCGCCGTCCCGGTTGGCGTCCTCCGTCAGCGGGCGATCTCGGTGACTCGGGACTCACGGACCACGGTCACCCGGATCTGACCGGGATAGGTCAGCTCCTCCTCGATCTGCTTGGCCACGTCCCGGGCCAGCACCGCCGCGCCGATGTCGTCGACGTCGTCGGGCTTGACCATCACCCGGATCTCCCGGCCCGCCTGCATGGCGAAGACCTTCTCCACGCCGAGCTTGCCGGCCGCGATCTCCTCGATCCGCTCCAGCCGCTTGACGTACGCCTCCAGGCTCTCCCGCCGCGCCCCCGGCCGGCCCCCGGAGCAGGCGTCCGACGCCTGGGTCAGCACCGCCTCGACGGTCTGCGGCGGGACCTCGTTGTGGTGCGCCTCGATGGCGTGCACCACGTCCTCGCTCTCGCCGTACTTGCGGGCCACGTCGGCGCCGATGATGGCGTGGCTGCCCTCCACCTCGTGGGTGAGCGCCTTGCCGATGTCGTGCAGGAACGCCGACCGCTTGATCAACGGAACGTCGAGGCGCAACTCGGCGGCCATGATGCCGGCGATGTGTGCGGTCTCCACCAGATGCTTGAGCACGTTCTGCCCGTACGACGTGCGGTAGCGCAACCGGCCCAGGAGGGTGACCAGCTCCGGGTGGATCTCGGTGATGCCGACCTCGACCAGGGCGTCCTCGGCGGCCCGCTGGCACAGCTGGTCCACCTCCTGCCGGGCCAGGTCGTGCACCTCCTCGATCCGGTGCGGGTGGATCCGCCCGTCCAGCACCAGCTTCTCCAGCGTCAGCCGACCCACCTCACGGCGCACCGGGTCGAAGCAGGAGAGGAGCACCGCCTCCGGGGTGTCGTCGATGATCAGGTTGACCCCGGTCACCGACTCGAAGGCGCGGATGTTGCGGCCTTCCCGGCCGATGATCCGACCCTTCATCTCGTCACCCGGCAGATGCAGCACGCTGACCACGCTCTCCGCGGTCTGCTCACTTGCCACCCGCTGGATCGCGTCGACCACGATGTGCCGGGCCCGCTGCTCCGCGGTGGACCGGGCATCCGACTCGATCTCCCGTACCAGCAGCGCGGCCTCCCGCTTGGCCTGGCCCTCGATCGCCTCCACCAGCTCGGCCCGCGCGCTGTCGGCGGTCAACCCCGCGACCCGCTCCAACTCCCGACGCCGCTGGCTCTCCGCCTCGGCCAGTTCCTTCTCCCGGGCATCCAGGGCCGCCTCCCGGGCGGCGAGCGCGGCACTGGCGGCGGTCAGCTGCCGTTCCCGCTCGGCCAGCCGCTCCACCTCCTCGGTGTGCATCCGCTCCCGCTCGTCCATCCGGGCCGCCCGCCGCTCCACCTCGGCCGCCTGCTCCCGGGTGGTCGCGGCGAGCACCGCCACCTCCCGCTCGCCGCTGCGCCGGGCTGCGGTCCGCAACTGCTCGGCATCGGCCTCGGCCTGCTTGTGCGCCCGTTCGAGCACCGTGTCCGCCTCGGCGCGGGCGTCGTCGAGGACCCGACGGGCCTCCGCCCGGGCCGCCTTCGCCTCCGCCTTGGCCGCCGCCGCCTCGGTGCGGGCCGCAGCCGCGGCGGACTTCGCGACGTCGATCGTGCTGTTCGCCTCGTCGGCAGCCGTCCGCAACGCGGCCAGCGACTGCTCCTGGCGATCCTTCTCCGCGATGTACGCCGGATCCTCCGGTGCCGGCCGCGTCTGCAACCCGCGCAGCACCCGTGCCCCGAAGACCGCCGCGGCGAGCACCACCAGGGTCAACACCAACACGACGATCAGAAGTACGACGTCCAGCGCCCTCATGCCGGCACTCCGCTCCGCCGAACCGCCCGACGGCTCGACTCGGCACACCCTCGAAACGCCGGTTCCGGGTGCCCTGAGCTCTGCTCACCCTCGTCGGCCGCGCCGGAGTCGGCGCCGGCCGGTTCGCAACGCTCGCTCATGCTGGCCACCCGGTGAACCTCTGTCGCCTCGCCATGGCGCGCCTCCCCTGAACGTCGCGCCGTAGGAATCCGCCGGTGGGCGTGTTCCTACGGCTCTGGACGCCCGACCGGAGCGCAGGCCGTGGATAGCTCTCCCCGCCGACGGTGTCCCTCGAACCGTCGGCAGGCCAGGTGCAGTTGTCGCCTCGGCCCCGGACCGGCCTGTCCGAAGCTGGCGTCAGTGGCCGTTCCTGCTGGCCAAAGTGATGCTGTTCTGTTACGCGATCTATGTTGTGCGCTTAGCCTGCGCTTGGTCGGGCAATGTGAGCCTTTATGGCGAGGCTAGGTCTCTGAGGGCGTCCGGTCAAGAAGTCATGATCAAACCACCCGGACGGAGAGAAGTTGCGCGGTGACGCTGCGCTGATAACGAGTCGGGCGGCTGCGGACAATCGCGACGTTCGGTCGCCTGCCGAGCCAGCTACCGCCGGTTACCGCACGGTCAACCGGCACCCGACGCCACGGCGGCGGCCACCAGAGCGGCATTGTCCCGCGCGAGCGACCCGTCGGGCAGCCGGAGCGTGTCCTCCAGCCCGATCCGGGTGTCCAGGCCCCGCCGGACCGCCTCCGCCAATACCACCCAGACGCCGGCACCCTCGGCGTGCAACAACACCGGTGGCCCCGACGGCGCGAGCGCGTCGAGCATAGCCGCCGCTTCGGCCAGGGCAGACTCCGGCGACGGCGCCATGCATTCCACAAGCACCCGACCGACCGGCACCCGCCATCCGCGGTACGCCTCGACCGCCGGCACCGTCCAGAGCCCGGCCTCCACCATCACGCCTCGCTCGTGCAGCGCCCGCGCGACCGCCTCCGCCCCCGGCTCGTGCACGTTGACCGAGGCGAAGTCGGGCAGCACCGTCCAGGCACCGACCAACGCCGCCCGGGCGAGCGGATCCGGTTCGATCCACGCCCCGGTGCTCACCCCCACCGGCAGGCCCGGCACCGCGGCACGGATCGCCACGACCGCGTCGGCGATGTCCGCCGGACGCAACGACTCGACCCCGTCGGCGGTACGCGGATGGACGTGCACCGCACCGACACCGAGCCCGACACACCGAGCCGCGTCGGCCGCCAACTCGGTCGGGCTCAACGGCACCCCAGGGTGGGAGTCACGACCACGGTCACCGTTGAGGCAGGCCAGCAACACCTCGCGCCTCCTCTCGACCGGTCAGCGATCACCCCTCGGCGGCTGCCCCACCCGCCCTCGGCGATCACCCTTCGGCGGGCGATCACCCCCTGGGCGGTCATCCCTCGGCGGCGGTCATCCCTCGGTGTCGGCGAGGGCGTCGGCGTCGATCTGTTCGGCGAACTCGGCCGCCTCGGCGCTCTGCGCCGCGAGTGCGTCCTTCACGGCCCGAATCGCCACCCCCGGTGGGTAACCTTTGCGGGCCAGCATGCCGACCAGCCGCCGGAACACCGCGTCCGGCTCACCACGGGCGGTACGCAGCTTGCGTTCGACAAGCGCACGGGCCGTTTCCGCCTCGGTGCTCTCGTCCAGCTCGTCGAGCGCCGCGCTGGCCGTGTCACCGTCGACTCCGCGTTGCCGTAGCTCGTTGGCCAACGCCCGACGCGCCAGCCCACGACCGGCGTGCCGGCTGCTCACCCAGGCCCGGGCGAACGCGGCGTCGTCGATGATGCCGACCTCGTCGTAACGGTCGAGAACCGCGTCGGCGGTCTCCTCGGAGATGCCCCGCCGGGCCAGCACCGTGGCCAACTCGGCCCGGGTACGAGGGCGGACCGCAAGCTGCCGCAGACAGATCTCCCGGGCCACCTCGGACTCGTCCCGGGGAGTGTCAGCCGCCTGGTCGGCGTCGGCCCGCCCGACGGCACCGGAGCCCGGTGTGGACTCGTCGCCGGACGTGCGGCGGCCCCGGCGCGGACGCAGTGTGGGATCGCCCGTGCGGGGCGGACTGGCATCCCAGCCCCGCCCCGTACGGGCACGTCGTCCAGCCACTGATCAGATCAGAAGTCGACCGGCGGCAACTCCGGGCCACCGGCGGCATCGCCCGCGCCCACCCCGACGCCGAGCTTCTCCAGGATCTTCTTCTCGATCTCGGCGGCCACGTCCGGGTTCTCCCGGAGGAACTCGCGGGCCTTCTCCTTGCCCTGGCCGAGCTGGTCGCCCTCGTAGGTGTACCAGGCGCCGGACTTCCGGATGATCGCCTGCTCGACACCGACGTCGATCAGCGAACCCTCACGGGAGATGCCCTTGCCGTACATGATGTCGAACTCGGCCTGCTTGAACGGAGAGGCGACCTTGTTCTTCACGACCTTGACCCGGGTACGGTTACCGACCACGTCGGTGCCGTCCTTCAGGCTCTCGATGCGCCGCACGTCGAGCCGGACCGAGGCGTAGAACTTCAACGCCCGACCACCCGTGGTCGTCTCGGGGCTGTTGTGCACCATGACCCCGTCGACGAAGTAGTTGTGGTTGCCCTCCACCTCGATGTCGAACCGGTTCATCGAACGGGTCTTCGGCTTGACCCGTACATCGATGATCCGAGCCGGCACCGGCATGATTTCTTCCGGGACGAACTGCGGCTCGACGACGCACTGCCCCCGGAAGCGCGGCAGCAGCTTGGACTCCATCGCGGCAGGCACGTACGGAGCGATCAGTTCCTGGAACTTCGCTGACGCCTCGGTGGTGAAGATGATCGACGCCGTCTGGCGTGCGCCCCGGGACACCAGCTTCACATCCATGCCGTACGCGTCACGCAGATGCTCCACCAGGCGTTCCCGACTGCCCTCCGCCATCGCCTCGACGCAGATCTCGATCCGGCCGGAGCCACCAGCCGTACGCGCCTGCACCCCCTTGGACCGGAGCGTGAAGCAGCCATCGTCCATGTACCACACCGCGAGGGCCAACGGAGTGAGCGCCTTGAGGTAATCCCAGCTCAGGTGCTTCTTGCCGTCGCCCAGGTAGACCGCACGACGCAACTCGCCCAGCTCGGACAGCGGCGTGAAGTCGACGAAAGCAGCGCCCCGGCTGTCGGTGCGCCGGGAGTGGCTGATGTTGCCCAGCAGCGAGACCTTCCAGTCGAGGTAGTCGACCTGCTGCTCGCCGTGGCCGAGGCGGAATCGAACGCCGTTGCGGTCCTGGCGGTTCGGCGACAGGGCACCGTCACCCATCAGCGAGCCGAGCACGACCTGCCACTGCTGCTCGCTGAGCCGCCGAGCCTCGGCGAGCATCACCCGGTCACCGGCGATCAGCTCGCCCGCCTCCCGCCAGCCGCCCGGCGTACGCACCAGGTGGTTGGCGGTGGCAGCGAACTGGGCGCGACCGTTTCCGCCCGACTTGGCGACGGTGAACTGGAGGAACTGTTCCGCCGGGCCGTTGTTGAACCAGTTGGTGATCCGTTTCGGCTCCACCCGGTCGGTGTCCGGGTTGTAGGAGAGGACCTCGACGTCCAGCCGCTGGTTGACGATCTTGCCGATCTTCTCCTGCGTGCCGTCGGCGAGAGTGACCCTGGTCGAGTACGACATGCACCCGAACATCACGCCGATCTTCTCGCGGAGCTGGTTGATGAAGATCGCGGTGGTGCCGGTGTTGTTGAGCACACCGGTGATCTTCCGCAGCGCCTGGCTCATCAGCCGGGCCTGCAGACCCACGTGGCTGTCGCCCATCTCACCCTCGATCTCGGCGCGCGGCACCAGCGCGGCGACCGAGTCGATCACGATGATGTCCAGCGCGCCGGAGCGGACCAGCATGTCCGCGATCTCCAGCGCCTGCTCACCGGTGTCCGGCTGGGAGACCAGCAGGGCGTCGGTGTCGACACCGAGGGCCTTGGCGTACTCCGGGTCGAGCGCGTGCTCCGCGTCGATGAAGGCGGCGATGCCGCCGTTGCGCTGGGCGTTGGCCACCGCGTGCAGGGCGACCGTGGTCTTACCGCTGCTCTCCGGGCCGTAGATCTCGATGACCCGCCCGCGGGGCAGACCGCCCACGCCGAGCGCGACGTCGAGCGCGATGGAGCCGGTGGGAATGATCGCGGTCTGCACGACCGGCCGCTCCCCCAGCCGCATCACCGAGCCCTTGCCGAACTGCTTGTCGATCTGAGCGAGAGCAAGGTCGAGCGCCTTCTCCCGGTCAGGCCCTGCCGCCATCGTTGCCACCCCTGCCTTCGCCGGCGTCTTTCCTGAGCTTCGCGTCACGCGACACACGCTAGGCGCTGGGTCCGACAGAAAACCAGCCGACCGGCCGTGGCCTGTGGACGAGCACCTCGCTGTGGACAATAGCCGAACAGGTGTACGAGTCGGCAAGAGACACGCGGAAGTAACGAATCGACTGCTCAGCGTAGCCGGGTCGGCACCCGGTCGGGGTAGGCGGCGACCACCGCCCGCCACACCACGTGCGTCTGCTCACCCTCGGCGAAGGCCTGCTCGATGGTCCGCCCACCGAGCTGCGACAGCACCTGATCGCTGGCGATACTGGCCGCGTAGCCCGGCCCGAACGCCTCCTCCAGTCGCGTCCAGAAATCGGTCAGCCGCACTATGCCCGACCCTCCTCGTCCGGTGCGCCCGTCCGCACCGGACGCAACGCTAGCGCCAGCAACGGCGCCACCGCGACCGCGGCGAGCAGGCTCAGCACCGGATAGCCCGCCCACTGCATGACAAACCCGCTGACCGCCCCGGCCAGCGCGCCGGCCAGCCCCATCAGCAGGTCGGACAGGCCCTGCGCGTGGGGACGGACCGCGTCCGGCACCGACTCCGACAGCAGTGTGGAACCGGCCACCATGGTCGCCGACCAACCCAGCCCGAGCAGCACCAGCCCGACGGCGAGCCGGAACGTGCTGTGCCCGGCGGTACCGGCGACCGCGCAGGCGGCCAGCAGCATGCCGACCCCGCCCAGGATGACCCCGCGCCGACCGAGCCGGTCGGCCAGCCAGCCGACCACCGGCGCCAGCGCGTACATGCCGGCGATGTGCAGGCTGAGCACCAGGCCGACCACCGGGAGCACATCCTCGACGGGATAGTGGTCCCGCAGGTGCACCGGGGCCATCGCCATCACCGCCACCATCACCAGGTGGCCGACCGCCACGGCGGCGACACCGAGCCGGGCGGCGGGCTGGGCGCGTACCGCCAGCCAGCCGGCACGCAGGCCCGCGCCGCGCCCGGCCGACGACGCGGCGGGCAGCTTGCCCGGCGCCGCCGCACCGGCCCCGGCGGCCACCGCCCCGGCCGGCTCGATGCCGCCCGGCCCGGTGGCAGGGTCCACGCCCGCCGCCGCGAGCAGGCGGGCGGTGAGCAGCGGGTCAGGTCGCAACAACAGCAGCAGTACGCCGGCAGCCAGCAGAAACGCCACCGTGCTGAAGGCGAACGGGCCGGACAGGGGTGGCAGTCCCAACCCCCCGCCGGCCCGGTCGGCGAGCGCGGCGAAGTTCGGTGCCGCCACTGCGCCGACCGTGGTGGCCCAGACGATCAGTGACAGTTGCCGGGCCCGACGATCCGGCGCGGCAAGATCGACTGCGGCGTAGCGGGCCTGGAGATTGGCCGCGGAGCCGCCACCGAACATGAGCATGCCGAGGAAGAGCAGCGGGATCGACCCGCTCGCCGCGGCGAGCACCACCAGGGCCCCGCCTACGGCCCCGACGCCGTACGCGAAGGCCAGGCCGGGGCGACGGCCGTGCCGGGTGATGATCCGGGTGACCGGGATGGCGAGCAGCGCACCACCGACCACAGAGGCGCTCAGCACCAGGCCGGAGACCGCGGTGCCGGCGATCTCGGCAGCGAGCAGCCCGCCGACGGCGATGCCGATGGTCACCCCGATGCCACCGATGATCTGGGTGCTGAACAGCAGCCGCAGGGTACGCCGCTGAATCGGCACGATGTCGGGCGGCGCGGCTGCCGTGGTGGTCAGATCGGTGGTCAACGCTCGTCCTCGGCTTCCGTCACGATTCCCGGCCGCGCCCGATGATCTCTCCTTCGTGATCCCCTGGTGCCGCCTGGCCTGCTGGCGGCAAGTGTGTCACTGACCTGCCTGATTCCGCTGCGGGTCAGGTGGGCGGGCAGTTGGGTGCGTACTGGGAGCCAGGTGCGGCCGCGGAGCCGGGTGCGGGCAACGGTCAGGTGAGGGCTCGTTCGGCGACGGTCAGGTCGGCGACCAGTCCTTCGTACGCCTTGTCCTGGTCGTCCGCGCGGAGCACGGCGGACGGGTGGATGGTGGCCAGCAGTTGGGTCGGTGGCGCGTCCGTGGTGTCCCCGGCACTGTCCACCGGCACCCGCTGAAAGTCCTCAGGGTGCTCGGCGGCGGCCGGCCAGGGCAGCAGCTCGCCGCGCTGACGGGTGACCCGGAAGCTCGGGCCGAGCAGCGCCTTCGCGGCGGTCGCGCCGAGCACCACGATGACCTGCGGGTTCAGCTGGGTGAACTCGGCGACCAACCAGGGTCGGCAGGCGGTGATGTGCACCCGGTCCGGAGTCTGGTGGATCCGCCGCTTGCCGCGCAGCTCGAACCGGAAATGCTTGACCGCATTGGTCAGGTAGATGTGGCCGGGGTCCAGCTTGGCGTCGTCGACGGCGCGGCGCAGCAGCCGACCTGCGGGGCCGACGAAGGGCAGACCTTTCTGGTCTTCCATGTCGCCGGGCTGTTCACCGACGAAGACCACCCGCGCCGTGGCGTCTCCCCGGCCGAAGACGGTCTGTGAAGCGTCGCGGTACAGCTCGCAGCCCTGACAACCGGCCGCCGCAGCCCGCAGTTCGTCGAGAGTGTCCGCCTGCGGCGGAATGAACTGCTGGGCACCAGGCGCAATCTCGACCATGCCGACCTTTCTACCCGCCCCACCCCCCCACACCACTCCCCACCCCTACTCCACCACACCACGCACACCGCCCACACAGTCCACCACGCCGCCACACCAGCACGCCGCCACCCGCACCGCGCCACCCGCACCGCGCCACCCGCACCGTCGCCCACGCCATCGCCGATCACGTCGACCGCACTGTCCACGCCGATCAGACTGTGTCGATCATGCACTTCCGGTCCCCCTTTGGGGCGGATATGACTGTTACGCCGCGACAAGAAGTGCAAGATCGCGGGGCGAGGGCCGACGGTGCCGCCCGCGCCGTCGGCAGTGCGCTCGACCGCACCGTCCGCGCCGATCAGAGCACGTCGATCTTGCACTTCCGGTTCCCCTTTGGGGCGGATATGACTGTTATGCCCCGACGGAAAGTGCAAGATCGCGGGGGCGGGGGGCGGGGGGTGGGGGTGGGGGGTGGGGGTGGGGGGGGTGGTGCGGGTGGGGGGGGGGGTG